>CAVRVZ010000017.1:10000-326919 GCA_963724755.1 uncultured Acidobacteriaceae bacterium | reverse complement strand
GGCACCAAATCCCCCGGAGCCGGCACGTGATAGCTGACCGCAGGACGATAATCGGGCCGGCCCTGCGCAATCACAACAATATGATCCAGCAGAACGTCCGCATTGGAGTCCGGCGAGACCAGCACGTCCGCCGTAATCATGTCCCCCGGATGCAACTCACTCAAAATGCTTGCATCCTTTAGCTTATAAGGCATGATCATCGCATCCATGAAGCCCGGAATGGCCTCATCGTTCATCGTCACCTCGCCCGTGGCGGCATCGGTTGACACCACCTTACCGCGCAGGTGGTACACCTTGTTATTTTGGCTGGCGTTTGGCTGCGTGGCAGCATTCTGCCCCGAGCGGCACCCTGCAAGCGCAACGAAAGCAAGCAACGAAGATGCAAGTATCCAGCGAATCACGAATCCACTCTTGAACCAGCGAAATGACCGCTGCAGAAATCTCAAATTACCAGAGCTGCTTGCGTAAACTGGGTTTTGAAAGGGCATGACGGGGTACCCTGGGTTCCTTGCCAATGGAGACATAAAATAATTAGGACTTAATTGAGCCTATATAAGGTTTGTTCGCACAAACGCGCCGTAGGCGCAGAGTTGTTTAGCCCCGCGCTTCAGCGTGGGGAACAGGGATACAAATTCATTCGGAGTCCCGTAGGGACGGCGCAAGGACATTATTTATGCAGAAACAAATAGCTTGAGGGAGATTGATCCTTACCTGGCGGTACAAATCGCTTCTAGCGATAAACCTCGGGAATGAAGTTCTGCTCGAACTTGGCGGGCGGACATACTTGGACTTGTCAAGCTTAGGCAAAGCCAGTGGCTCGGGCGTCAGATCTCGGTAAGGAATCATCGACAAAAGGTGGCGGATGACGTTCAGGCGGGCGCATTTCTTGTCCTCGGCGTTGACCACGTACCACGGAGCCTGCTTGCTGTCGGTCACGGCGAACATCTCGTCCTTGGCGCGGGAGTACTCCGCCCAATGCTTGCGCGACTCCAGGTCCATGGGGCTGAGTTTCCAGCGCTTGGTCGGCTTGTTCATGCGGTCCTGAAAACGGCGTTCCTGCTCCTCGTCGCTCACCGAGAACCAGTACTTGATCAGAATAATTCCGGAGCGGACCAGCATGCGCTCAAACTCCGGGCAGCTCTGCAGGAATTCCAGATATTGCTTGTTCGCTGCAGAACCCATCACGCGCTCGACGCCGGCGCGGTTATACCAACTGCGGTCAAAGAGCACCATCTCGCCGGCCGCGGGCAGGTGCGCTACGTAGCGCTGGAAGTACCATTGCGTCTTTTCGCGCTCGGTGGGCGTGGCCAGCGCCACCACCCGGCAAACGCGAGGGTTCAGGGATTCGGTGATGCGCTTGATCGCGCCGCCTTTGCCGGCCGCATCGCGGCCTTCAAATAACACGACCACGCGCAGGTTTTCGTGGCGAATCCATTCCTGCAGCTTGACCAGTTCAACCTGGAGCCGGCGAAGTTCGCGCTCGTAGTGGCAGTCTTTTCCCAGCCGCAAGGGCTTGCCGTTCGCTGGCCCCGTACTCTGTGTGATGATTGCCCTTGGAATCATTCTGTATTTTCCCGTGATGGTGATTCCCTTGTTCTTTTCGGCCACTTGCTTCCTCCTGCTTCGGGGACAACATTCGCGTTGGAATCTCACAATACCTATGCGCCTGAATCCCTGCTTCCAAGTGCTGATTATACGGAAATCAACGCCTTCGGCGCTGTGACTCTGGACACTACTATCACGTGAACCCGCTGACGTTCATTCCTGCGCACCCAGCCTCGTTACCAGCTCACTTACTTTCCTGCCGACCATCTAGTCTTTATCGGCAAGAATTGTAGATTCTTGCTGGCAAATGCGGCAACTTATCCCCTGGCGTCTGGCTAGCCAATCAGCGGGTTACGTTTTGGGCGATGCGCGGCAATGACACTCGCCTGCCACTCGTTGTCAACGCCGAAATACAAATGCATCAATTATTAACAGCAGTTAACTTCACTTCTACCGGTTCCACGCGAACTTTGGCGATGCGGCGGCCATCCATTTCGACCACGGTTAGTCGGCGCCCTTCGTAGACGATGTTCTCGCCTGCTTCGGGAATGTGGCCCAGCGCATCAGCAGAAAACCCGCCAGGGTTTCCACGCCGCCGTCCCGGGACAGGCTCCATTGCATCTGGGTTTCCAGGTCGCGCAGGTTCACGCCTCCATCCATCAGCAGCGCTCCGCTGGCGGTGGTAAGAACAGGAACAGCAGGCGAGTCAAACTCATCTTCCAACTCCCCGGTAAGCTGCTCGATTGCGTCTTCAGCCGTCACCAGCCCTACCGTCGAGCCGTATTCGTCCACCACAATGGCCATATGGCGCCGGCGCTGCTGAAAGTCGCCGATCAGGTCAAGGACAGACTTGGTCTCCGGCACCACCATTACATCGCGCATCACCTGAACAAGTTTGAGTTCAACAAATGGCGGAGCGGCAGGCAGCGCCGTGGATCGGAAGTACATTAGGCGCGCCAGGTCTTTGGAATAAACGACGCCAACGATGTGCTCCAGACCGCGGGTCTCGTCGTAAACAGGCACGCGGGAGTGTTTGCGCTCAATGACTTTGGCGCTGGCTTCTTCAACCAGCATGTTAGAAGGCAGAGAAAAAATCTTCTGCCGCGGCGTCATGATCTCGCGAATGGAAACATCTTCCAGTTCCAGCGCGCGATGGATAAGCGTCTCCTGAAATCGAGGCAGCAGCCCCATGCGGCGGGCGGAGGTGGCAATCAGCTTGAGTTCCTCAGGAGAGTGCACGGTGCCCTTCTGCGTCATGGGAATATCAAAGCCACGCAGAATCACGGCCGCCGACCCATGAGGAAGCGAACGGCGGGTCGGGCCAGCGCCATGAAGACCAGCATAGGCGGGGCAACGGCGACTGCCAGAGCCTCCGCCCGCCGCAGGGCCAGCGACTTGGGCACCAGTTCGCCCACCACTACATGGAAGTAAGTGATAAAGGCAAAGCCCAGCGTAATGGCGACAATGTGGGCATAGATGCGCAGATAGAGCCTGGCTCAAGGGGCAGAGCCCCCATCCATCCCATCAGAACCGAAGCGGCCAGCGGCTCGCCCAGCCAGCCGAGAGCCAGCGAGCAAAGGGTAACGCCAAGCTGCACGGCAGGCAGAAAATCGCCCAGATCCTGTTGCAGGCGGCGGACGGCGCGTGCTCCAGGAACGCCGGTCGGCAAGCATCTGCTCAATGCGGGTATCGCGAATGGAAACCAGCGCAAACTCCGCGGCCACAAAGAATGCGTTGGCCAGAATGAGCATGGCCACAGCAACAAATTGCAGCAGGGGCAGACCGTGCATCTCGTTTGGAGAATAGCACTTTGGACAGGGATAACAGAGAATTAGGTGCCCATCCGTTCCGCGCTTCAGAAGGGTGGGAACCAGAATGATCGCAACTGAGTTTTCGTACGGATCAAATGAGCAGGGGTTCGTACGATAAAACGATGAGCGAGACGATCAAGTCATGCTTTTTGGATGGCATCAACAGCCGCGCTTGGCGCTGGCAGCGCTACCGGCGCTGGCCTCAGAGGCCACCTTCGACCGCAACCTTACGGTAAATGGGCGCGTGGAGCTTTCGGTCGCAACCGGCTCAGGCAATATCCACCTGACCCATGGCTCGGGCAACCAGGTGCACATCGTCGGCCACGTAAAGTCCGGCTGGGGCGGAAGCGATGAGCAGGTCAAACAGATCGCGGCCAACCCGCCGATCGATCAGACGGGCAATATCATCCGCATCGGCGCGCGCCACCAGAACCCTGCACAATATCAGCATCGACTATGAAATCGAAGCCCCGGCCGATGCTTATCTGGACGCCGGAACCGGCTCAGGCAACGTGGACGATGACGGCGTGGGAGAAAACGCCAAGCTGAATACCGGCTCGGGAAGTATTCACGCCACAGGCCTGCACGGAGGCTTTCAGGTGGAGACAGGCTCAGGCAACATCTACGCCGAGCAGACCGGGCAAGGCAACGTGAAGGCCAGCACTGGATCAGGCAGCATCGAACTGCGCAACCTCAACGGCGGCCTGAAGGCTGAGACCGGATCGGGCAACATCAAGCTGGGCGGAGCGCCAACCGCATCCTGGCACATTGAGACCGGCTCAGGCAGCGTAGACTACTGGCCCGGCAACGCCGCGCTTACTCTGGACGCAGAAACCGGATCGGGCAGCGTTCACTCCGATCATGAATTCACACGCAAGGCGATTCAGACCGGCATCACTTGACCGGAAAGCTGAACGGCGGCGGCCCGACCGTGCACATCGAAACCGGCTCAGGCAATATTCGGATTTACTAATGCTACATGAACAACTTAATCATTTTATTGCTGCTTAATAGGAAATAAAACTGTCATCCTGATGCGGAGCCTCTCGCCAGTTTTAGTCGCGAGAGGCGTAGTCGAAGGCATCCTGCGGTGTAGCTTTTACTCTCTTCCACGTTCCTATAACCTTTGGTCGGTTCACTAATCAACTCATCCTGCTGTTTTTCTCTTCCGCCGCCCGATTCCCTTCCCCTACTCGTCGCTAGCCCGGCTGACAATCGCAACACGAAAATAAGGCTTGGTCTTTTCCGCCGGGTCCGCCGTGAACTCCTGCGTCAGTCTTCGCCGCATCGTAATCCCGCCACAGCCAGATCATCGACTCAGGAAACTCCGCCGCTCCCTGCGCCCCGTTGTGCGTCCCTCTGCCGAAAACAAAGTGAAAATCGTAATCCTTGGTCTTCAGCGAGTTGGCCATGCGAATGTTGGCCAGCGGCCAGCTTCCCCAGCGCGGATTCTCCATATCCTCCGCCCCATCCTGCAACCACACGCGGATATTGCGCTTCGGCTCGCGCAGAATCTTGTCGGGATAATCCTGCCCGCCGTCGTGAATGGCCGGATCCTCTTTCCATTGAATATTGGTA
Organism: uncultured Acidobacteriaceae bacterium; assembly: GCA_963724755.1. Taxonomy (GTDB): domain Bacteria; phylum Acidobacteriota; class Terriglobia; order Terriglobales; family Acidobacteriaceae; genus Telmatobacter. The sequence continues at coordinate 321,985 of CAVRVZ010000017.1, read as the reverse complement.
AAGCTGCCGATCAGCGACAGAACGCGGCTGAAGTAATCCGGCATCTGCCACGCCGCGTTGAAACTGCAAATTCCGCCTGAAGAAGCGCCGGTGATAGCGTGGCTATAAGCATCCTGGCGCAGGTTATATTTGGCGCCCACCTCGGCCAGCACTTCATCGCGCAGAAAGCGTGCGTAACGATCGCTCACCGTATCGTAGAGCGTGCTGCGCATGGCGTCTTTCAGCGTGCGCCCCCACTTATCCGCATGGCCTTTCACAAAGTCATAGGTAGGTGTGCCCGGCGAACCGGAAATATCGCCGGGATTGATAAACACGCAGATCATCACCGGTATTTTCTTCTGCGCGATCAGATTGTCAATCACATTCAGCACCGGGTTGTTTGCCATCGCGGTGAATGGAACCGCCGCCATCCTGAAAAACCATCACGGCGGCAGGAACCTTCGGATCGTATTGCGCCGGCACATAGATCCAGTACTCGCTCTTCATTCCGTCGTAAATCTTGCTGGTGTGGATGAGCTTCTCCGAGAGCGTGCCGGAAGGAACGCCGGGTGCAGATACGAGAGCGGCCCGAAGACCGGCAGATCGAGCGACCCGCCGAACTTTGCCCCATCCACCAGGTAATAAAACTGGTGCGCTCTGCCCACCTGATCGATGTGCGCAGTCGCGTACCAGAGTGCAGGACCCGGCGCAGAATCGTCCGCTGGAACCTGCTGCATTGCCGAAGCTCATGTTTGCATCGACGATCAGCGTTGGCGCTGTAGCCGCCTCGACGGCAAAAATGAACTCCGGTCCGTGCCCAGCCCACGCCGTGCCATTTTTCAGATCCTTCGCGTCAAAGCTGGCCTCAATGGCCGCGCGCAATCCAGGACTGTGCGTTTGTGCCAGCGCAATCAATTCCGGCGCCGACTGCTTGCCTGCGGACGGGTTATCCGCTGCACGCGCAGACAGGACTAGAGAATTAAAACGAGCAAAAACAAGAACGGCTTTTTCATGCTGCTCATGGTACACGCCGGGAAATAATGTTGTCATCCTGAGCGCCTGTTAAAGCCTGTCATCCTGAGCGACCCTGAGCGCAGCGAACGGGGAGTCGTAGGACCTGCGTCTAATTCCCTTCCCCCTACTCGTCGCTATCCCTATTGATAATTGCCGCCCTGAACAAGGGTTTGCCCTTCTCCTCCGAGTCCGGCTTGAACTCATCGGAGGTCTTCGCCGCATCGTAGTCCCGCCACAGCCAGATCATCTCCTTGGGAAACTCCGCCGCTCCCTGCGCCCAACTGTGCACGCCTTTGCCAAAGCTGAAGTGGAAGTCGTAACCCCTGGTCTTCAAAGCGTTAGCCACGCGAATATTGTTCAGCGGCAAGCTGCCCCATTGATCGCTCTCCAAATCGTCGGAGGCGTCCCGCAGCCATATGCGCAGGGTCCGCTTTGGCTCGCGCAATATCTTGTCGGGATAATCCTGCCCTCCGTCGATCACGTCCGGATTCTCTTTCCATTGCCGGCTGGCGAAAGCGCCCACCAGCGAAATCACACGGCTGAATGAATCCGGCATCTGCCAGGCCGCATTGAAAGAACAAATGCCGCCCGAAGAAGCGCCGGTGATGGCGTGGCTATATGCATCCTTGCGCAGGTTGTATTTTGCGCCCACCTCAACCAGCACCTCTTCCCGCAGAAAGCTCGCATAGCGGTCGCTCACCGTGTCGTAGAGCACGCTGCGCGTTGCGTCTTTGAGCGTGCTGTTCCACCGCTCCGCTTGTGCCTTCACAAGTGCATAGGTGTGCGTGCCGGGCGATCCGGAAACATCGCCGGGATCGATGAATACGCAGATCATGACGGGAATTTTCTTCTGCGCAATCAGATTATCGATCACATTCAGCGTATTGTTGTTTCCCTGGCGGCTCAAATAATCGCCGCCATCCTGAAAGACCATCACGGCGGCGGGAACCTTCGGATCGTACTCCGCGGGAACATAAATCCAGTAGTTGCTCTTCATTCCTTCGTAGATTTTGCTGGTTTGGACAATCGTCCCCGACAGCTTGCCTGTAGGAACGCCGGGCAGCCGATAAGAGAGCGGACCGAATACCGGCAGGTTCGGATGCTCGCCCAGCTTGACCCCATTCACCAGAAAGTAAAACTGGTGCAGCCTGCCCACCGGCTCAACGTGCGCCATGGCATACCAGAGCGATGGCCCCTTCGCCTGAGCCCTGGAACCGGCAGCATCGGCCGCCGCTCGCCTTCATCGATCACCAGCAACGGCGCCGTGGCCGCCTCCACGGCAAAAAAGAACTCCGGCCCTTCCCCCACCCATGCCGTACCGTCCTTTAGATGACTGTTCGCCAAAGCAGTACTCGATAGAATCGCGCAATTTGGGACTGTGCGACTGAGCCAGCGCAATCATCTTCGGCGCCGACAATCTTGCCCGCGGGCGGATTGTCTGCCGCGCACGGCAGGGCAATGGAATAAAACAAGCAACAATAAAAGCGATTTTTTCATGATACCCATGGTATACAGCAGTCAAGCCGCGTGGCAATCCGCTCCCATTACACTGGAAGCATGGTTCGCATATTTCGTCCCCTTCCTCATGAACGGCTCAAGCTGCTGGTCTTCGATCTGGATGGCACGCTGATCGACTCCGCGCAGGATTTGTGCAACAGCGTGAACGCAGCTCTTGCCCACGTCGGCTATGAGCCGCTGCCCGACCCCGTGATTGCCGGATTTGTGGGCAACGGCGTTCCCATGCTGGTGCGCCGTTCGCTGGCATTCAAAAATGGCGGCAACATGGACCAGGTGGACGAGACGTTAATCGCTAGAACGCAGGCCTTTTTCCTCGATTACTACCGCGAGCACAAGCTCGACTTCACTTGCGCCTATGAAGGTGTTCTCGAGTCGCTCAAAGCGCTGCACGATCTGCACGATGCGCCTGGACTGAGCCCGAGAACCATGGCCGTGCTGACCAACAAGCCCGTTCGCCCGTCCAAAGGCATCTGCGAAGGACTCGGCCTGGCCGATTACTTCCTGCACATCTACGGAGGCGACAGCTTCCCGACCAAAAAGCCCGACCCGCTTGGGCTGCGCACCCTCATGCGAGAGGCCGGCGCGCTGCCGGAAGAGACAGTCATGATCGGAGACAGCAAAGTGGACGTGCAAACTGCGCGCAACGCCGGTGCGTGGTCGATCGGCTGCGCCTTCGGTTTCGGCCCGCAGAACCTGATGGAAACCCCGCCGGATGTGCTGGTCGATTCGCCCGCGGAGTGGACCGCCGCACTCACCTCTGCATAGTCCCATCCCACTTCATTGAAACGCTGTACCCTGAATCCATGGAGATAGCCCCAGCACTCAGCCAGCGCGCTCTGCGCATCGTGCTGCCCGGCGGCAGCGGCCAGATTGGTCAATTTCTGGCGCGCCACTTTCAGGAGCGAGGCCATCATGTAACCGTGCTGACTCGCGGACCCTATGTCGCTTCCTGGCAGACGGTCCACTGGGACGGAGAGCATAGCGGCGACTGGATTGAAGTCCTGGAAGGCGCGGACGTTTGCATCAATCTATCCGGCCGCAGCATAAACTGCCGTTATCACGCGGACAATCGGGCCGCCATCTACAATTCGCGCATCCGCACTACGCAACTGCTCAATCAAGCCATTGCCTCGCTCGCCAATCCGCCGCGAGTGTGGCTGAACGCATCGGCGGCGTCAATCTACAAACGCGCTCTGGACGCAAATAAAATCGATCTGCCTCTCGATGAAGCTGCGAACAAATTGGCCTGCAACAAGCCAACGCAGCCGTCAGCAGAACGATGGGCAACGCGCCGGAACTTCATCTCCCGCGTAGCCTATGACTGGGAGGCCGTATTTTTTGCAATCGAAACGCCGCGCACCCGCAAGCTGGCCCTGCGCAGCGGCATCGTCCTCAGTCCCACGCCCGGCAGCGTCTTCGCCGTACTGTCCAATTTAACCAGGCTGGGGTTAGGCGGCACGCAAGGCAATGGCCGGCAATTCGTCTCCTGGATTCACGAATCCGATTTTGCCCGCGCGGTCGAGTTCCTCATCGACCACGAGCAGATGAATGGACCGGTAAATATGGTCGCGCCCAATCCACTGCCCAACCGTGAATTCATGGCTGCGTTACGCTGGGCCTGGGACGTGCCCAACGGCCTTCCCGCTCCATCGCTAGCCATTAAGATCGGCGCATTTTTTCTGCGCACAGAGTCCGAACTGGTGCTGCAAAGCAGCCGCGTAGTTCCGCGCCGACTGCTCGATGCCGGATTTGATTTCGAATTCCCCCAGTGGCCCGAAGCCGCTGAAGACCTCTACGGCAATGGAAAAACAGGGAATAGTTAATTCCCACGTCCACTGCTTCTCATCTTCGCCGGCGTAATATCCGTAACCGGCAAATCCCAGTGTCCGAGTAAAATTTCAAACCGCCGCTGTTCTTCTTTCTTGTACTTCTCCTGGTCCGGCCATAACTCCTTGATAAACGCCTCTTCGTCGGGATTCGCGGTAGTGGCCACGGTCGAATTCTTGTAGCGGATGGTTACGCGATAATCCCAGCGGCCGTCTTCCGTGGTGTGGTAAGCCGGCGACTCGATCTTCAATGAGAGGATGCGCCCGGTAGCCTGAATCTTCTTGAGCAGCGGGTAGTGGTTCTTGAGGAAGAGTTGCAGAAACTCCTGCTGATGGCCCCACTGGCATTTGTAGTAGTACTCGACGGTATAAGGCTGGTCAGCCCCACCCTGCGGCGGCGCTCCCTGCGACCAAAGCGGGGCAGCCAGTGAAACGGCAAAAACCACGGCGAGAACGGCGAATAGAATCCTGCGCATTGTGCCTCCATTCAGCGAATGAAAGCATTGTACCGCGCAGTCTGAATCTATTACATCCCACCTATTCCCCTAAACCCTATTCCCTGCCCTATCCGAGCGTTCCATTTCCCTTCCGCGTCTGAAAGTTGTAGCATTCTGTCGGATGGGCCTGGCGCCTCCGGCCTGCTCCCTAGAGGCACTGGAATCCATGAATCGCAAATTTTCGCTCTGTCGCGGACGCCGCGGCAAACGTAACGGAAGACAGTCCAACGGCTTCACGCTGATGGAACTGCTGATCGTCATGGCCATTATCACTATACTGATGTTCTTGGCTATTCCCACCATCGGCGCCTGAGGAAAAAGGTAACAGACCTCGGCAATTGCATCCGTCCAGGTCATTGAAAGGCAGAGACTGCATGTACTCAATCCACATATCCCACTAACGGCTTCGCCTGCTCGCTGCCCGCCCTGGGCGGCGATCCGAAATCCGGGCCCCCTCGGCCGCCTGCCCAGATCTTGAAGGCGATATTACCTCAGGGCTTAAAGTCGGCTATATCTTCACATTACCAATTGTCAAAGGTAACTGTCAACGGCACTGACCGCATACCGTACACCATCACCGCCATTCCGCAGACCGTGGGTAAGACCGGGGATAGCGGCTTCTGCAGCCGACCATGCGGGCCATCAAATCCGACCCGGCCGGCGGCACAAACTGCACCCAACCCCTCGCTCAATGAGCCTGGTGCACATTATTACATCGCGGCGGTCCCATTGTGGCCGCCTTACTTCTGGTCTGCGCGTTCCGGCAAGCGCACAATCAGGCGTCGCCGGATGCCGCGCATAGCCTTGCGCGCAAGGTCGATCGCCACTACAACCAGTTGCATTCGCTTCAGGCTGGCTTTACCGAGAGTTATGAAGGGCTGGGAATCAGGCGCTCCGAGCGTGGAACCCTGCAACTGCTCAAGCCCGGCCGTATGAAGTGGGATTACAGTTCGCCGGCCGGCAAGCTCTTCCTGCTCGACGGCAAATACGCCTGGTTTTACTCGCGTGGCGACTCTCAGGTCCAGCGCATCCCTGCCAGTCAGCTCGACGACCTGCGCTCCCCGCTGCGTTTCCTGCTCGGTCACACCAAGCTGGAAAAGGAATTGAACAACCTGACGCTGGCTCCCGGCCCCGGCGGCCTCTTCACCCTCACCGGCCAGCCCAAAGGCCAGGAAAAACGCGTCGCGCGGCTCACCCTCACCGTAACCGCCGAAGGAACCATTACTGGAATCGAAATTGAAGAAACTGACGGCGCGCTCACCCGCTTCACCTTCACCGGCGAAGTACACAACGCTCCCAATCCCGCCCCAGACCTTCCACTTCACCCCGCCCCCCGGCATGCCGGTAGTGGACGCACTTGCCCCCGGTCTAAACCAATGATCTAACCCACGATAAACCTACTGAATATAAGTCAGACGGATTGAATTATCTTTCGTCAGAAAAACGCAAAAGCTACATCTTCAGCCATTTGCTAAACTCGCTGACTTGCTAGCAGCTATCAGCAATCTAGTCACGCTTCCTCGGCACCACATTCTCCGCAGGAGCCACATTCTGCGTCGGTCGCATTCTCCGCCGGCGCCACATTCTCCGCCGGAACCAGATCCAGCGGCTCAGTCAGCGTAAACAGCAGCGGTGCTCCCTCCTCCAGCGTAGCCTGCGGATGGCTGACCATCAGGTGAACCGTAATGGCCCCAGCGCCGATCAGTCCGCCGGTAACAGCGCCCACCGGACCGCCGAGGACAGCCCCGGTAACCACGCCCGCACCCACCGTGCCACCGTACTCGATCTCGTCCCGCCTCACCCGCGATCCTGGATTGATGGCTCCTTCGCCGCCGATGCGGGTCCGCGAGCCCGGGGTTCCGCTGATCTCGGCGTGCAGCGTGTAGCGCGTGCCGTCGGGCAGAATCACGACCTCGGGATTCAGGTGCATGGTGCCGTGGCCGCCAACGTGGCCGCTTGAAACCTGCGTCACCCGCCCGTCAATCTCCGCTCCGGCGGGAATCAGCACCTGCCCGTCCTGCACCACGTCGGAAGCCACCTTGGTGCGGAACCTCTTCGCCCACCTCGCTGTCTGAGGTCGAAAGCCGGTCGAGCAGCCGGACGCGAATGCTCGTTCCCTCGACAATCTCTCCCGGCCGCCGCGCATGCAGATGCACAATATCCCCGTCCGGATCGTTCGCATAAGCCCGATTCTGCAAGGCTTGCGCTCAGAACGGGCATAAGCCCGATTCGCACTCCAATCTCACCACGTCGAGTCGGGGTCCGGGTAGTTGACAGAGGGATCCGACGACGTGGCCCGCGGCTGAACCTGCGCTTGTGCAGGCGCAACCGGCTGACTATAAACAAGTTGCCCTGCCGGCGGCTTCGGAGCAGGTCGCAACGCTGGTCGTGATCTGGTCATCCGAGGGGGGATTCGAAGTTCCCTGGTAGGCGCTCGACTGGCTTGCCTCCTGCGCCCCCACGGCCATAGCGGCTGCAACAAACATCGTGCATACAAGAATCGGACGATTCATCCAGGACTCCTTTTCGCGGGCATACATCTCCATATTGATTTAGACCCCGGCAGGGCCAAAGAGTTTCGTTTGAGCTGCCGCTTGCCTGCCGTGCCCACTCATCCATTTAAGATTAGCGCGGATCGGTAATCGGGAGCGCGCCATCCCTCCCGCCAGGTGCCTCGCGCGGCACGAATCAAAACAGGAAACCCGCCCGCCGGTTGGTTCATATTTGCAACGGCTTGCGCCCCTGTGACCGTCGCCACACCGTCCGCAGTCGCCCGGTTTGTTAGAATCTGTAAGGTACAACAGCACATGTGAGCGCTGTGTGGAGTGGAGATTCCAATCGTGCAGGAGCTTCTGAACACCATTCAAAGCGCCGCCGGAGAAACTCTTGCCGTGGATCGCCGTCCCCAACTGCTAATGACCGGCTGCAGCACCGTATTGCGAGGAATGATATGACTGAGATTGTTGCCATCCGCGCCCGCGAAGTTCTTGACTCGCGCGGCAACCCCACCGTGGAAGCTGACGTAATCCTGGAAAGCGGCGCACTGGGCCGCGCCATTGTGCCTTCGGGCGCCTCCACCGGCGAGCTTGAAGCCGTGGAACTGCGCGACGGCGATAAAACCCACTTCGGCGGCAAGGGCGTCCTGCAGGCCGTTGAAAACGTGGAAACCATCCTCGCACCCGAGTTGGAAGGCATGGACGCCGCCAATCAGCGCCTCCTTGACCAGACCATGATCGCCCTCGACGGCACCGCCCAACAAATCCAAGCTGGGCGCCAACGCCATTCTCGCCGTCTCCATGGCCGCCACCCGCGCCGTGGCCCAGACCCTCGAGATTCCCCTTTACCGCTATCTTGGCGGCGTCAACGCCAGCATCCTTCCCACTCCCATGCTCAACGTCCTCAACGGCGGAGCCCATGCCGACTCGAACGTCGACTTCCAGGAATTCATGATCATGCCGGTCGGCGCCGAGCGTTTCTCTGAGGCCCTGCGCTGGGCCGCCGAAACCTTCCATACCCTCAAGGGCGTGCTCAAGAAGAAGGGCTACAACACCGCCGTAGGCGACGAGGGCGGCTTTGCACCCTCGCTCAAGTCCAACGCCGAAGCCATCGAGCTCATCCTCGAAGCCATTGAAGCAGCCGGATACAAGCCCGGCGAGCAGATCGCCATCTGCCCTCGATCCCGCCTCCAGCGAGTTCTATGACGCAGAAAAGAAGAAGTACGTCTTCAAGAAGGGCGACAAGAGTGAACTGTCCAGCGAAGAGATGGTCGCCTTCTACGACAACTGGATCCGTCAATACCCTATCGTCTCCCTCGAAGACGGCCTGGCCGAGGGCGATTGGGCAGGCTGGAAGATCCTCACCGACAAGCTGGGCAGCCGCATTCAATTGGTAGGCGACGATATCTTCTGCACCAATATCAAGCTCTTGCAGCGCGGCATTGAGGAAGGCGTGGCCAACTCCATCCTCATCAAGCTCAACCAGATCGGCACCGTCACTGAAACCCTCGAAGCCATCGACCTGGCCCGCCGTTACGGCTACACCTCGGTCATCAGCCACCGTTCCGGCGAAACCGAAGACACCTTCATCGCCGACCTCGCCGTAGCCACCGGCGTAGGCCAGATCAAAACCGGCTCCGCCAGCCGCACCGACCGCATCGCCAAGTACAACCAGCTACTCCGCATCGAAGAAGAACTAGGCTCCGGCGCAGTCTACCTCGGCCTAGAAAGCCTCAACTACGACGACTAACGTCTGTGATGAAAGTCCGGTTTTGAAAGGGCACGACTTTAGTCGTGCCATACCTTGTACGTTTTTGAGTTCGGCTTTAGCCGCTGAGGGAAAATCACTCCCGTCGTAATCCCTCAGCGGCGATTCGCAAAGGCTTGGATCCGTTCCGAGTCATTCTAAGTTTTCGCATAAGGTCCAAACCATGAGATTGTCTCAATTGCTCTTGGCATCCGCACTTGCAGCCGCTACCGCAACGATGGCGGGTGCAGCGGATTGCAAAGAGACACCCTACGGAAAGTGCTTCAGCGTCCACGGAAGATACAACATCTACGTGGACGGCGATGCGATCTGGATTGTTGGAACCCATCGAAGACTTGAGGCAGTAGACAACAAATTGGACGATATCCTGGAAAAGGCGGGTTGGCAGGAGCACTCGATCTACGGCGACTTCGTAGTGTGCCCTGAGTCCCAATATCAACCTCATCACAAGCAAAACGTTTGTATTCAGAGCTACAAGAACATCCGAATTGCTAAATGGAAATAGCGCGATTCTGCACTCACGCGTTCACCTTCTTCATTTCACAACCCCTGCACCCAGGAAAGAGAGTATTTCAAATGTACAAAGTAGTTTTGATTCGCCATGGAGAGAGCATCTGGAATAAAGAAAACCTGTTTACCGGCTGGACGGATGTTGACCTGTCTGAAAAAGGCCGTGAAGAGGCCACGCAGGCCGGCCGGATGCTCAAGGAGCAGGGATTTCACTTCGATCTCGCCTACACCTCGGTATTGAAGCGCGCCATACGCACTCTGTGGACCGTGCTCGACGAGATGGATCAGATGTGGATTCCCGTCGTGCGCGACTGGCGGCTGAACGAACGGCATTATGGCGCGCTGCAAGGCCTCAACAAAGCCGAAACGACAGAAAAGTATGGCGCCGAACAAGTAAAAATCTGGCGCCGCAGTTACGACATTCGCCCTCCGGCGCTCACCGAAGATGATCCGCGCTATCCGGGAAAGGACCCGCGCTATCACAGCCTCACGAAAGCACAGCTTCCCTTCACCGAATGTCTGAAAGACACAGTCAACCGCGTTCTACCCTGCTGGCACGATGTGATCGCTCCCCAAATCCGCTCAGGCAAACAGGTGTTGATCACCGCCCATGGCAACAGCCTGCGGGCGCTGGTGAAGTACCTTGAAGACGTGCCGGACGATAAGATTGTCGATCTCAACATTCCTACCGGCGTGCCGATGGTGCAGGAACTCGATGAGAACCTGAAATCGATTCGCCATTATTATCTGGGAGACGCCGCGCAAATCGAAGCGGCGGTAAATAAAGCTGCGAGCACCGGCGGAGCAAGTCGTTAATCAGCAATCGAACCCCGGCTCATGCCCCCAACGCACAAGGGCCTCCCGCGTAGGGAGGCCCTGAACTTTTAACCGCCGAAATCCGTTTACCGCAGCCGCATCGCCTTGATCGCCGCAGGCAGCCGCTCCTCGATCAGTTTGGCGCGCTCAGCCGCAATGCCGCCCAGGTACGACGGCACAGGCGTGGCCGTCAGCACCAGCACAAAAGCAATCACCGAGAAGCAAAGCCCCGCAATGCCGGCGGAAACGAACATGTGGTACATGTCGAAGACGTCCAGCCCGAAGACCTTGAAGGCCACGTGCTCCAGCGGCTTGATGTGATGAAGAACCGCCAGTGCAAACAGGAAGAAGAAGACCGCCAACGAAGTAAGAACTGCCAGGGTCACATCCAGGCTGCGGTGGAACTTCTGCCGGCCGCGGCAATGGCTGCATTCGGCAAAATGCTGCTCGTAGTCCTTGCGCATCTCCGGATAAATCCCTGAGATGTCATAACGCCAGCTTGCCAGGATGGCGCCTACGACTCTGTCAGTACATTGTGTTCTTGCCATATACGTAAAGACTCACTTTGCAAAGGATTTGCTGGTCCGCTCTATCACTCTAGTGCGGCTCATGTTGCAACAGAAGGCAAGAGATTTTGAAGGTGCTCCACCGAACTTTATCGTATTTCGGTGGTTCTTCGCCCTGCCGCGCCGCGGCTAAATAGACCTGGCGCTTCCCTGCCAATCTACCTGGTACAGAGTGATGCCCGTCTTAACCATTGTAATCCAATTTGCTTAAAACTGAATGCCGGAAAGAACCTCGTGCTGCATCGCCAGCAGCAACCGGTTGGCCAGCAGGCTCGCCCGCCCGTTCAGCGCGCGCTCGGCCGTCACCCGCGCCAAATCGGGAAGATTATTGCTTTCAGAGAGATGCGCCAGAATCACATAGGCTGCCTGACCGTCGTAGCCGTCCTCAAGGAACTCCGCCGCTGCCTCGTTTGAGAGGTGCCCCACCCGCGAAAGCACCCTTTGCTTCACCTGCCAGGGGTAAGGACCGTCGCGCAGCATCTCCAGATCGTGGTTCGATTCCAGCATCAGCAAGTCCACGCCCTTCAGTTGCGCCTTGACGTTGGGCGGAATATACCCCAGGTCGGTAGCGTAGCCCATCCTCACCCCTTCGGCGCGGAAAACAAACCCCACCGGGTCGGCCGCATCGTGTGGAATCGTAAATGGGCTGATCAGCAATATCGCCGATCTCAAAAGGCCGCCCGGCCTCAAAGTACTCCACCGCTGGCAGCCATGTGGGATCTTCCTTCCGCGACGGAACTGCGTCGCGAAGAATCTGGTTGCAGTCGGCAGACTCGCGATTGGTAGCCCGGGGCTTTAGCCCCGATGCGGTATTCTCGTCGCGCTGCAACTCACCGGCCGTCTCAATCAGGTCACATCTTCGTCCGCCTCACCCTCCATGCCGCCGCATCGGCCTCCGCCTGCCGCTCCGCCGCCTGCTTCCTGCACTGCTCCAGCCACTGCGCATAGGTCATCTGCCGCCGCGGAGTCAGCCAGCGCATCCACGCCCGATGCGTGCCCTCGGTAAAGTACACCGGAATCCCCAGCTTCCGCGCCGTCACCGCCAGCCCGTTCACGTGGTCAGAATGCTCATGGGTAATGACGATCGCATCCAGCGTCTCCGGCTCCTCGCCGGCCAGCCGCATGCGCCGGAACAGCTCCCTGCAGCTCAGCCCGGCATCCAGCAGAATCCGCGTCCGCCCGCCGGAGATAACCGTGCAGTTGCCCTTCGACCCCGAAGCCAGCACCGTGAAGCGCACCATGGTTTGAGCATACAGCGAAGGGCTGTGCAATTTATGCGCAATCAAAGGTTACCGCAGTTGGCCAGTTCGAAGGGTAAGGCCTCAACTCGTGCATCTATTGCTCAACATGAATGTGGGCTATTAGAAGTTTCCCGGTCCGAGGGCTCGATTCTTCAAGCTTCTCCAAGTAGCCCATTCGTCCCTAAACCGCATCCGGCAGATGCGTCGGAATCTCAATCGAAACCAGCGTCCCCCGCCCCGGATTGCTGACCACCTCGAACCGCATCTGGTTGCCATAGAGCACTTCCAGCCGCTCCTGCACATTTTTCATTCCAATACCGGCCCCGGCGCGGCGCAGCGCCGAAGCCGGCCGGTTGCCCATGCCCACCCCGTCGTCGGCCACCTCAATCAGCACCTGATCCCCATTGAGCTGGCTGCGCAGCGTCACAGTTCCGCCGTTCAGCCGCGGCTCCAGCCCATGCTTGATGCTGTTTTCAATCAGCGGCTGCAGCAGAATGCTGGGCACCAGCACCTCCAGCGTCCGCGGATCGATCTCCTTCTGCACCCTCAGCTTTTCCGCGCCGAAGCGCACCACCTCAATGTCCAGATAATCGTCTGTAAAACTCAGCTCCTCGCGCAGCGGAACATACGTATCGTGGTCCTTCAGCAGCGCCCGCAGAATATTGGCCAGCTTCACCGTCATCTCCCGCGCCAGCTCCGGCTTCATGCGCACCAGCGAGGCAATGGAGTTGAGCGTATTGAAAAGAAAATGCGGATTGATCTGGCGCTGCAAAGCATCCAGCCGCGCCTCCAGCAGCAGCCGCTTCTGTTCCTCAAGTTTCAACTCAATGCGCAGCGCATTCCAAACCTTCAGCGCGATGCCCACCCCGATCGGCGCGCTCAGCCACACCAGCACCTGCAGCCACGGCTGGCTGGCCAGCAGCGCAAACAGCCGGTGCGGAAAGGCGTGGGCCAGCCAATCCCTGCAAACCTCCGCCGCCACAATCAGAAACAGCATCAGAAACTGCCGGTCGATGCGCGGCTTGATCAGGTTGCGCCGCACCCATCGGTAAAGGCTCAGGTCGATAAACGGCGTGAACGACCAGATCTCTTCCGTCTCGACGAAGCGTCCCAGCAGCCCCGCGCCCAGCCCCAGCAACACGTTGAAGGGCAGCGCAAGGTACTCGTGGTGCAACACCGCCGGAACCGACAGCACCGCGCCTCCCAGCATCGCCCATCCCGGCCCCACCAGCAGGCCCAGCAGGATCACCGCTTCAAACGAAATATCGGCAGCCAGAAAGTTGGGCACCGCAAGCCGAACCCACACCCCCAGCGTAAGCGGCACCAGAAAAAACGCCAGCAACGCCAGTGTTTGCCGCGGACGGCGCTGCTCGGCAAAGAACAGCCGCCTGAAGGTGCTCACCCGCGCCAGCACGCTGGCCACCGAAGCAACCACCCCCAGCTTCACCAGCAGCGTAACGAGAATCAGATTGTCCGTCACCCTATCAATGTACCGCACGGCAGAGATTGAGGGACGCCTGATCCCTGCGCTCTGTAAAATGGAATATGCCATTTGCAAGCGTGAAGAAGATCGCCGAAGCCGACTTCCCCACCCGCTGGGGAGACTTCCGCATCCTCGGCTTCGAAGGCCAGCCGCAGGCGGGCGGCGAAGCCGAAGGTTTGGTCGCGCTGGTGATGGGCGACATTCACTCCGCGCCCCCGCTCGTCCGCATCCACTCCCAATGCATGACCGGCGACGTCTTTGGCTCGCTGCGTTGCGACTGCCGTCTTCAGCTTGAGCTGGCCCTGGGCAAAATTGCCGAAGCCGGCGCCGGCATCCTGCTCTACGAGCAGCAGGAGGGCCGCGGCATCGGCCTGATGGCCAAATTGAAGGCCTACGAGCTCCAGGATCAGGGCATGGATACCGTCGAAGCCAACGTCAAGCTAGGCTATGCCGCCGACTATCGCGAGTACGAGCTGCCCGCCGAAGTTCTCAAGCTGCTCGGCGTCTCCCAGGTCCGCCTCATCACCAACAATCCTGAAAAAGTCTCCGCCTTGGAGTCCGCCGGCATCGCAGTAGTCGAGCGCGTCTCCGCCGAAGTCGAGTCCCAGGAGACCTTCGAGCGCTACGTCCGCACCAAGCAGGAAAAAATGGGCCACATCGTAGAGACGCCCTCATAGGAGCCCAGTTCGATCTCAGAACTTCAAGCTTCCCGAGCAGCGTCGACCGCTCCGGCTCCGAGAGTCGGATCCCGAGAAACGCAATCACCTCATCCAGTGTAGGCAGCGCATCCCATCCCCGTCGCTTTCCGCCATCCGCCATAGCCTTCAGCGCAGCCGCGCCTGAAGCAAACACAACAGCATCCGCCGCCGCCAGATTCCGCGCCACCGCCAGCGCAAAGGCTCCATGAAAAGTATCCCCACATCCGTTGGTATCGAACGCGTCCACTTTGAATGCCGGAAAATGCCGCACCGCCGGCTCAGCCTTGGAGCTTAGATAGCATCCCCCCGCTCCATCCGTCACCACCGTTGCCAGCCGTCCAGCGCCAGCCAGATTCGCGCAAGCATCACGCGGATTCGCCGCGCCGCTGGCCCACTCACCCCATGCCCTGGGAACAATCAAATAGTCAGTCAGCGCAGCCAGTTTCTTCGCAGACTCCGACCGCCCTTCAATATCCCCCAGAACCGCCACTCCCAGCCTGTGCGCCTTCTCCGCAACCGCGGTTAGCGACGGCTCAGTGATATGGTCCAGCAGCACCAGCGACGCAGACTGAATCAGCGTCTCCGGCAGATCGTCCGCCGTAACCACCCTGATAGAGCGCCGGATCGTAAAACACATTGCGATGCCCCGCTCCATCCACCACGATGATGCTGTGGTAAGGCCCTCCTTCCGGATCATCGACACAATATGCGAAATATCCACGCCGTGGCGCTCCAGCGCGGAGGCAATATATTTCGAAAGCTCGTTCTCCCCAAAGCGCGCCGTGTAAGCCGCCCGCCCGCCCAGCGAACCAACCGCGGCAATCGCCGTGCAGGCCGGCCCTCCGCCATGACGAGCGCTGCCGTGAACCGGAATCTTGCAATCGACTTGCGGATACTCCGCAACGTAAATCAGATCGTCAACCGCCGCGATCCCCGCTCCCAGCACGTCATAAAGTTTTTCCATGGATGCTTACCTGTACCTCGCACCACAAAACCTCGTGCAAATCCTTGCGGGTGACGGACCACAATCCTTTGCCGTCGTCATTCTCGAGCGCAGAGACCGTGGGTATACCCACAAATCCCTATCCGCCCCCATAACCAACAAACGCCGAACTCAACTCCAAATCCTTCTCCAAACCGCGGCGCGGCGAAATTCCCAAACCCTGCAACGCCCCGTGATAAGCCTTCACCGCCTCCGCCGGCAGCATCTCGATCGTCCGCCACCAAACGCAAAAACTGCACAAACGATAGCTGATGCTCAGCCGCCTTGATCTTTCTGCCAAACAGCGCAACCCGCGCCCCATAACGCTTTGCCTCATAGACCAGCGCAAACGCATCGTGCGTAGTCCCCGCCGACCCGCCTAGCACGCCCACCACCAGCGAAGAATCGTACCCGCACAACTCTTCCAGCGCCTTAGGCCCCGCATAGGGAATCTTCAGGAACCGCGGCCTGCCCACCGAAGTCACTCCCGCCAGAAGCCGCACAATA
Source organism: uncultured Acidobacteriaceae bacterium (assembly GCA_963724755.1). Classification (GTDB taxonomy): domain Bacteria; phylum Acidobacteriota; class Terriglobia; order Terriglobales; family Acidobacteriaceae; genus Telmatobacter. Next base: position 306,085 of record CAVRVZ010000017.1, on the reverse strand, counting down.
TGGTCGTTGACGAAGTGTGGAATCTCCTCCGCCGCAAGCCCGTGAACCTCCGCCGGCACATTGGGATGAAATACCTCAAGAAAATGGCTGAAATGCTTGATCTCCGCCTCCAGCCGGAAAGCCTTATAAGCCTCCATCACCCTCAGGTCGCGCTCCGGATCGTTGTTGAATGTGACCGAATAAAGCCCCAGTTGCGCACCCCTCCGCCGCTCCTCATCCGTGCAAGGACTCTTGCCCGCCTGAATATGGTCCAGCGTAGCCGTGGCAAATGGCTGCGAATAAGCCTGCGGATAGCACCCCCCGCGAACGATGTGCACATCCGTCGTATCGTTCGCGCGCACCGCCGGAGTCACCGCCGAGGAGTCGAAAATGCGTTCCTCAATTGTCAGAATCTCCGAAGTGCTGGCCGACATAAGCATGATGTCCACCAAGCCCTGGGAGACGATCTCCCGCATCTGATCGCGATAATCAGCCAGCGATCGAACTCTTCCATCCGGATCCCGCCCCGGCGCGGAGATGCCGAAAGCCATATCGGCATCCTTGGCATCTGCCAGGATAAAAACCCGGCTGCCGGGATCCTTTTTCAGCGCAGCCAGCTTAACGTCGAGCGACTTTTCCATGCACGACCATCATATTCCACCCGCAACTCCGACCGTCAGTCGATTACTCCTCCGCCCGCTCCCGAGCGGTATAATTTGTGCGGTTTAGCGCATTTGAAAATACGCTCCGCCGGTTGAGGTAATCCATGAAATCTGAACTCCTCGCGAATGTCCGGGATTTTCTCGCCCAACCGCTCCCCAACCATATCGGCGGCCAGCCTTCGATGACCGCAACCGCGGAAGTGGTGAATCCATCGGACGGGTCGGTTCTCGCCCAGGTCGCCATGGCCGGCGCGAAGGAAATCGACCTCGCCGTCACTGCCGCGGCAAAGGCGTTCCCCGCCTGGTCGGCCCTCACTCCCGGCGACCGCGCCAAGCTCCTGCATCGTTTTGCCAACGCGCTCGAAAAACACTCCGCCGAACTCGCCCAACTCGAATCGCTCGATGTTGGCAAGCCCATCGCCACCGCCGAGAGTTTTGATATCCCCTTTGGTATTGAATGTTTTCGCTACTTTGCCGACCTCTCCACGCGCGCCCAATTACAGCGTCCCGCTCAACGTCAAAGGCTTCGATGCTCGCAATGGCGCGTTCCTTACGGCGTGTGCGGCTTCATCTTCCCTTGGAATTTTCCCTTCACGCTTCTCTGCTGGGGCATCGCTCCCGCCCTTGCCGCCGGCAATACAGTCGTCGTCAAACCCTCCGAGATGACTCCCCTTACACGCTCTACGCCGCCCAAATCGCTCAGGAAGCGGGCCTGCCGCCCGGCGTGCTCAACGTCGTTGCAGGCACTGGTTCTGAAGCCGGCGTCGCGCTCTCGCCCATCCGCGCATCAAGCGCATCTCGTTTACCGGATCGCCCGAAGTGGGCAGGAAAATCGGCGAACTCAGCGGGCGCAACCTCATCCCCTGCAAGCTGGAACTCGGCGGCAAAGGCGCGGCAGTCGTCTTCGACGATGTGGACGTAGATTCCACCGCAGCCCAGCTAGCCGCAGCCGTCACCTTGAATACCGGCCAGGTCTGCTGCACGGCAACCCGCTGGATGATCCACGAGAAAATCTATGACCGCTTCGTCGGCAAAGTGTCTGAAATCCTCAAGCAAACCAAGATCGGCCCCGGCATGGATCGCGACACTCAGATGGGTCCGCTCGTCAGCCAGGTTCAGCGCCAGCGCGTGCTGGGCTATATCGATCGCGGCAAGCAGAGCGGCGCGCATGCCGTCCTCGATGGCGGCAAAACTGCGCCACCGGCGCGGCAAAGGGATTTTATGTCGAACCCGCGCTCCTTGAAGGTCCGGAGGACAATGTGTGCTGCCGCGAAGAAATCTTCGGCCCCTGCGCCTATCTGTTGCGCTTCAAAGATGAAGACTCCGTCCTTGCAAAAGTGAATGAACTCTCTTACGGCCTGGCCAACAGCGTTTGGACCGCCGATCTGACCCGCGCCAACCGCGTGGCCGAGCGCCTGGTGGCCGGCAACAACTGGATCAACGCCCACAACCTCTTCGCCTACGGCCTGCCCTACGGCGGAGTGAATTTAAGCGGCTTTGGTGGAGGCGTAAACAGCCCGGAGACCTTTTACGATTATCTTCGCCCCCAAACCATCGCCCGCCCGCTGAATTAATGCGGCGTAACTCGAAGTTGGTGCAGCAAAAAAGAAGCACGGCACAGCATAAAATTTATTCCGGATAAATAAAACTCTCATCGTGAGCGGAGTCGAAGGACCTGCGATATATAAAACTGTCATCCTGAGCGAGTTGAAGAACCCGCGATAAATACACTTGTCATCCTAAGCGGAGATCGCCGCGGCGACCGGAGTCGAAGGACCTGCGTCTTCATCATCAATCGGGCTCAGCAATTCCCATCTAAGAACCCGTATAAGACTCGCTTCACACGGCGTTCTTCACCCGCACCACAGTAATCTTCGCGAACCCCTCTTCAAAAACCGGTGGCTTCAGCTTCTCCGCCATCTTCTTCATCACGTCCGCGCTCACTGAGCGGTCCCGCTTGCTGTTGCGCTCCAGGCAAACCTCCAGCGGCACATCGAAGAAAACCGCCTGCACCTCGTACCCAAAGCTCTTGGCCATCTTGATCCACTGCCGCCGTTCGTGAATCGAAAGATTCGTCGCATCCACATAATTCCACGGCATGCGCGCAATCAGCCGCGCCCGCAGCAGCGACCGCAGCGTTGAAAAAACCAGCCCCTGGTAGCGCTGCTCCTCCACATCGTCAAAAAGAATATTCCGCAGCAGATCGCTCGAGAGCGGCGTAACCCCCCGCCGCCGGAACCACGTTGTCTTGCCCGATCCCGGCAACCCGATAGCCAGCACCACATACCCCTTCGGAGCCTGGGGCGAGCGCTCAGCCGCTTCGGGCTCCGGTGGCGGCGCTGAGGCCATCTCCGGCTGCGTCTCCAGCTCAAATCGCCCGGAGTCAGCCGGCTCGCTCCATTCCTGCTGCACAGGCTGAGCCTGTGCCACTGGCCGGTGCATCGCCGCCGGCCGGGCTTCGTGGGGCCGCTGACCTCGGTGCTGCTGCTCGACCGGAGCCTCGTCTGGATAGAGCGGAACCAGCGGAGCCGGTTGATTCGATGGGAGTTCCTGGCCAATCTTGCCTGTGGATTCCGAGGTATTGGGGGTGCGTCTCGAACGTCTTCTCATGCCGCCTTCAACAAAGTGCCTACTGTTACCGGAATACCACACTTCCCAAGGCAGCAGCAATGCTGTGCACTCCGTCACATACCGTCCCGTACCAGGAAAGGCACACTATACGGGAAGGAGTTTCCGCGAAAATTCACGGGAACTAACCCCTTTTCGATCTCGCCTCGTGCCCCAAAGTGTTACGATCAAGAGTTTGGTGGAATTGCCTAATGCTCTCTTATTCAAGGCGCCAATGCACCCAAACTCGAAAACCACAGACTCACCCACTACGAAGGAGAAAAATCACACATGGCAGTTAAGGTTGGTATCAACGGCTTCGGCCGCATTGGCCGCAACGTTTTGCGCGCCGCGCTTGGCAATAAGGAGATTGATTTTGTTGCCGTCAATGACCTCACCAGCCCGGCAACGCTGGCTCACCTGCTCAAGTACGACTCGATCCTGGGCAACCTGAAGAACGAAATCACCGCCGGCGACGATTTCATCTCCGTCGACGGCAAAAAGATCAAGGTATGGGCCGAGCGCGACCCCGCCAAGCTCGACTGGGCTTCGGTAGGCGCGCAGATCGTCATCGAATCCACCGGCCACTTTACCGACGGCACCAAGGCCAAGGCTCACCTCGGCGCGACCGTTAAAAAAGTCATCATCTCCGCTCCCGCCAGCAACGAAGACCTGACCATCGTCCTCGGCGTCAACCAGAACAAGTACGATCCGGCCAAGCACAACATCCTCTCCAACGCCAGTTGCACCACCAACTGCCTGGCCCCGGTCGTCAAAGTCATTCTTGAAACCAGCGGCCTGGTCAGCGGCATCATGACCACCATCCACAGCTACACCAACGACCAGGTCATCCTCGACTTCCCGCACAAGGACCTGCGCCGCGCCCGCGCCGCCGCCCTGTCCATGATTCCCACCTCCACCGGCGCAGCCAAGGCCCTCAAGCTGGTCATCCCCGAGACCGCCGGCAAGCTCGACGGCTTCGCCATCCGCGTCCCCACCCCCAACGTCTCGCTCGTCGATCTGACCTATCATCGCCGAGAAGCCCACCACCGCCGAAGCCCTCAACGCCGCCTTCAAGAAGGCCGCCGAGGGCGAGCTCAAGGGCATCCTGGGCGTCGATGCCAACCTGCTGGTCAGCTCCGACTTCAAGGGCTGCCCGCTCTCCTCCATCGTCGACACCCCGCTGACCAAGGTAGTCGGAAACAGCGTCAAGGTGCTCAGTTGGTACGACAACGAGTGGGGCTACTCCAGCCGCGTAGTCGACCTGATCGGCTTCCTGGCCAAGAAGGGCCTGTAGCTTGTAGCGTCACAAATCTGGGTGCCCCATCCATCGAGCAGTTTCATCGCGCGATGGGTGGGATCCACGAAACCTATCAGTCACCAATCACCGGGTGCCCCATCCTTGACGCGTTCTTTGCGGTAAGGGTGGGATCGCACAATCCTCCACCCGCCAAGACTCGCACCCACTCCTCGCGGGCGGAACATCAACTCTTCTCCCGGAGTAATTCCATGCCCAAGCTCTCCATTCGCGATATCGATCTGGCCAACAAGCGGGTCTTCATCCGCGTCGATTTCAACGTGCCGCTCACTGAAGACGGCGCCACTATCACCGACGACACCCGCATCGTGGCCACGCTGCCCACCATCGTCTACGCCCTCCAGCACAAGGCCAAGGTCATCCTCGCCTCGCATCTCGGCCGGCCCAAGGGCAAGCCCAATCCAAAATACTCGCTACGCCCGGTAGCCGACCGCCTCCGCGAGCTGCTCGACAAGGCGCTGGGCGCAAAGGTCAACGTAGCCTTCGCTCCCGACTGCATCGGCGAAGTCGCCTCCGAGCTCTCCCGCAAGCTCGAGTCCGGCCAGGTGCTTCTGCTTGAAAACCTGCGCTACCACGCCGAAGAAGAAGCCAACGATCCGGCCTTCTCCAAGGCTCTCGCCTCGCTCGCCGACGTCTACGTCAACGACGCTTTCGGCTCCGCCCATCGCGCCCACGCCTCCACGGAAGGCATCACCCATTTCCTCAAGCCCGCCGTAGCCGGCCTGCTGATGGAAAAGGAGATCACCTACCTCGGCAAGGCTCTCGAATCGCCCGAGAAGCCCTTCGTCGCCATCATCGGCGGCTCCAAAATCTCCGGCAAAATCGACGTCATCAGCAACCTCCTCGACAAAGTCGACACGCTGGTCATCGTCGGCGGCATGGCCTACACCTTTGACCGCGCCCTCGGCGTCACCACCGGCAAGTCGCTCGTCGAAGAAGACAAGATCGATATGGCCAAAGCCGCTCTCGACAAGGCCAAAGCCAAAGGCGTCCAGCTTCTACTCCCCATCGACAACGTCCTCGCCGACAGCTTCTCCGCCGACGCCAAAACCCAGCTCTGGGATTCCACAGTCAACTTCCCCGCCGACTGGCAGGGTCTCGACATCGGCCCCAAATCCATCGCCGCCATTGAAGCCGTGGTAGCCAAGGCCAAAACCATCGTCTGGAACGGCCCCGCCGGCGTCTTCGAGTTCCCCAGCTTCGCCGTAGGCACCAACGCCATCGCCAAAGCCGTAGCCGCCAACAAATCCGCCATCTCCATCATCGGCGGCGGCGACTCAGTCTCCGCCATCAACAAGACCGGCCTCGCCGACCAGATCACCCACATCAGCACCGGCGGCGGCGCCAGCCTCGAGTTCTTAGAAGGCAAAAAGCTCCCCGGCGTAGAAGCGCTGACGGATAAGTAGATTCATACTAATTGGGGAGTCATTTCGTAAGGAATGACTCCTTGTCTTTTGCCATGCTCTCTCTATCTGTGGTTCTTCTAGTCATAATGGAAGCAAGGTGAGAGACAGATTTGATCTTCTTCATCATCATTCCGTTGCTCGCATTCATGCTTTTGGCCGCATCGTTAACATTTACAGTTGTTTCAGCAGTACCGGCATTTCGCAAGTTATCAATCACTGCACCGATTGGGGCCTTTATTGTGCTCCCGGTAATTGGTACAGTCCTTTTCGTTTTCTGGGATATAGCCACCACGTGGAAGTACACCCTCCTGCCGATTAATTATCTGTCTCTTTTCTTAATTCTCATGATCATCCGTGGATAGCAATTTCCACATTGGGCCGCAAGACTTTGCATGTGCGAGTGAACAATCGGATGCAACTTGTTGATTTTATTGAGACGGAATGTGGCACGCAAAATGCCCATGGTTAGCACAGGTGTCCTATCCAATGGCGAATGAGAGGATGCCGTTTCTCCCTAACTGTGAACGAGTTTCAGCAATAGCTGGCCCTGCACATGCACTGGCCGTGGCCAATGCAAAACAAAAACACTACCAGCAGCCTGCGTTTGGGCGATGGTTCTACCGGTGAGGAGGTCGACATGAGTAAATTCGGCAAATACATCGCTGCGGCGTTGTTTGCGGCGTTTAGCGTGGCAGCATCGGCGAGCAGCACGGTACTCAACATGAGTGGTCTTCAAAACGAGGAGCCGATCGAGAATTACTTCGACGGTGGCCTCGGTGGGCTTGGCAGCGGCCCCGGCCCGAGCGACGGAGTTGTCTTTTCCGGCAATTCGCTGGCCATCATTTCCGAAACGATGGGTGGGGGCGGAAATTTTCAGAATAACCCCTCCGGTGGTCCTATCGCGTTTTTCTTGAGCGGTAGCGGAGACGAGATCAATATAGCGGGCGGAGTCACCGGCGGATTCTCTTTCTATTACAGCTCCGCTGATGCCGGAGACGTTACCGTGTGGAGCGGACTTGACGGCACGGGCACTGAGTTGGCATCAATCGATCTTTCCGCACAATTTGATGTCGATTGTGCTGCTGGATCAGTAACGAGTTTCTGCAATTGGACCGCGGGAGGCGCGACATTTTCCGGCACGGCGGAATCGATCGATTTTAACGGTGTAGAAAACGAAGTTGGATTCGACGAGATTACGCTCGGCTCCGGATCTCCCGGCAATAGCGGTGTGACACCAGAACCCGGAACATTCGTCCTGTTCGGTTCCGGTCTGATTGCTTTGGCAGGAGCGGTTCGGCGGCGCTTCTCTCACTGATCAAATCTCACTCGCTATTCACTCTTCAACTGCACGGCACCCTTTCGGGGTGCCGTGTCGCTTTACCAGTCAATGCCTCATCTGCACGTTCAATTCAAAGTGCGGGTAGCCGTGTGCCCCACCCTTGACGCGTTCTTTGCGGCATAAGTGGGATACTACAAATCCCTAAGCCCCCGCATTCATCCCCAAAAGGCCGGGCGCCCCATCCCTTCGCGTTTTTTGGGAAAGGGTGGGAAACCACAAAATCCCAGCCGCCAACCCACCTATGCAATTCCCTTCGATTTTCCTTGTAACCTTCTTACGATTTGCATGAAACACTTGACTTGTTATGCTGTACGCACTGATGACTACGCTGGAAGCCGGAGAAACGCTGGACCACTACCGCCTGGATGCGGTCGTTGCCCGCGGTGGCATGTCTACGCTCTTCAAAGCTACCGACCTGCGCGACGGCCGGCTGGTGGCCATCAAGGTTCCCCACGCGGAGATGGAGGCCGACCCGATCCTGGTCGAGCGCTTCATGCGCGAACAGGAGATCGGCCGGGAGTTGAACCACCCTGGCGTGGTTAAAACCTACCAGCCTGAGCAGCGCAGCCGCGCCTATATGGTCATCGAGTGGGTCGAAGGCCGTCTGCTGCGCGAGATCCTGAACCAGCAGCGCAAGCTGCCCATCGAGCGCGCGGTCAACCTCACACTGGCAATCTGCGATGCCCTCGACTGCATGCACAAGCACGGCGTAGTCCATCGCGACCTGAAGCCGGAAAACATCATGGTAGACGCTCAGGACCGAATCAAGATCATCGACTTTGGCATCGCCATGAAGGAAGACGCACGGCGCATTACCTTCGTCGATATGTCGGCCACGCTGGGCACGCCTGACTATATCTCTCCCGAGCAGGTCAAAGGCCAGCGCGGCGACCAGCGCAGCGATATTTATTCGCTGGGCGTGATGCTCTACGAGATGCTCACCGGCCAGCCGCCTTTCAGCGGACCCAATCCATTGGCGGTGATGAATGAGCGGGTGCTGAACGATCCCCGGCCGGCGCGCGAACTGAACCCGGAGATCACGCCCGCGTTGCAGGAGATAATCAATCGCGCCCTGGAGCGCGACCCGCGCCACCGTTATTCAACCGCCCACGAGATGGCTTGGGACCTCGAGCACCAGGAGCAGGTCGGTGTCGACGACGGCTCTCGCCGCCCCATCTCGTCAGGCATCCGCCTGCCCGGCGTCCGCAGGATGCTGCTCTACGCCGGCCTCGCCCTGGTCCCGGTGGCGCTCTTCGTACTCATGCTGCTGATGGCCCGGCGGTAACAATCTCTTTAATCCATCAAACAACCCACAAAACTGGGTGCCCCATCCTTGGCACGTTTTTGTCTTTGTGCCAAGGGTGGGAAACCACTGCATTCAATTCGTCGGCAGCCTCTCAATGTAAAATGGGAGCGCATTCGGAATGGGAGTTCATGCGCATGAATTGTTTTACCCGCACCGCTCTTCTTATCGCCGCTCTTTCAGCGCCACTGATCTGCACCGCCGACGATGCCCGCCCCATCCTCACTCCCAAACCGCCCGCCGCAGCCAAAATCAACGGCCCCACAATCTATGGCGCGCGCCCCGGCCATCCGTTTCTTTACCGCATTCCCTGCACCGGCGTGCGGCCCATTCATTTCGCCGCACAAGGGTCTGCCGCCTTCGCTCAGCCTCGATCCCGCCACCGGCATCATCACCGGAACGACTCCGGACCAAACCCGGCATCTATCCCGTCACGCTGCTGGCCTCCAACGCAAGCGGAAAATCCTCCCGTCTCTTCCGCATCGTCGTCGGCGATACGCTCGCGCTCACTCCGCCCATGGGCTGGAACACCTGGTACTCCGACTACGGAAATCCGACCGCCGCAAAAGTGCGCCAGGCGGCCGACGCCATGATCTCTTCCGGCATGGCCGACTTCGGCTATCAGTATGTGAACGTCGACGACGGCTGGCCGATGAAGCCAGGCTCAACAGAACCCCGACTTGAGCGGAGCCCCGCGCGACCCGCAGGGAGTCATTCGCCCCAACGACCGCTTCAAAGATATGGCTGCACTGGCCGCCTATATCCACGCGAAAGGTCTCAAGGCCGGCCTCTACTCCTCCCCCGGCCCGCTCAACTGCGCGGGCTATACGGGCTCCTATCAGCACGAAGCGCTCGACGCAGAAACCTTTGCCGCGTGGAAGTTCGACTTCCTCAAATACGACTGGTGCTCCTATGGTCAGATCGCGCCGAAAAATCCCACCATTGCCGACTACCGCAAACCCTACGACCTGATGGGCGGCCTGCTCAAAACAACAGGACCGCGATATCGTCCTCAACCTCTGCCAGTACGGCATGGGCGACGTCTGGACTTGGGCGCGCGGATTCCGGCGGTAACTCCTGGCGCACCACCGGCGACCTCGGCGAGAAAAGCAGCATACGCGGCTGCCCGGCTTCTACTACATCGCGCTGGCCAACGCCGCCCATGCCAGCTACGCCGGCCCCGGCCATTGGAACGATCCCGACTACATTTTGATCGGCGCCATCGACGACCCGGCCAAATATGGCCAGGCGCAAACGCCCACGCGCGTCTCGCTCACCGCCGACGAGCAATACAGTTATATGTCCATGTGGGCGCTGATGGCTTCGCCCCTCTTCTTCGGCGGCGATATGGCGCAGCTCGACGACTTCACTCTCGGCATTTTGTGCAACAGCGAAGTCATCGATGTGGATCAGGATGCGCTGGGCTGGCAGGGCCGCGTAGTGCGCCAGTCCGCCGACGAGTTCATTCTTGAGAAAGCCGCTCGAAGACGGCTCCGTTGCCGTAGGCCTCTTCAACCTGAGCGAAAGACCCGCTGAAGATGAGCGTGACCCTGACTGACCTCGGCCTGGACGGCAGTTGGAAGGTTCGCGATCTGTGGCGGCAGAAAGAGATCGGCTCCGTCTCCGGCTCACTCTCCTCCGAAGTTGCGCCGCATGGCGTCACTTTTGTGCGACTCTCGTCCATGCGGAAGAGCCGGTAAACTGCTTCAGCGGTACGATTCGTCGCGGTGAATCACGAAATCGGGGTAAGCGCCGCCGCCCAGTTCGTGCAGGTCCATGCCGATGCGCTCGCCGTCCGCGTCAACGCGGAATGGAACCACGCGATTGAGCAGCCGGAAAAGCAGATAGACCAGGGGCAAAACCACTCCCAGCAGCGTGGCGATGCCCACCAGTTGGGCCACCAGTTGCCCCGGCTGCGACGCGAAGATGCCCACGGCCAGCAGGCCCAGCAATCCGCCCACGGCATGAACCGAAATTGCGCCCGAGGGATCGTCGATGGAGAGCGCCAGTTCCATCACTTCCACCAGCAGCGGCGTGGCAATGCCCGTTACCAGCCCAACGACCAGCGCCTGGCCCGGCGTCATCAGCCCCGCGCAGGCGCTGGACGCCACCAGCCCGGCCAGCCAGCCGTTGGCGCACAGGCTGGCGTCGGGCTTGCCAAAGCGCACACGGGTTACGGTAAAGGTAGCCGCCAGTGCGCCCGAGGCGGAGAGCAGCGTATTGACCGCCGTAACCGGCAGCGCAGCCAACGGCGCATGGAGCCAGATCACCGCGCCCGCCACGTTCCACGCCAGCCAGCCCACCAGCGCCAGCAGGCAGCCGAAGAGCACATAAACCGCGTTATGGCCGGGCAGAGCGGTAGAGAATCCTTCCTTGGGAAACTTGCCCTTGCGAGAGCCGGCGATCCACACCACGGCCAGCGCGCTGAGCCCGCCCAGCATGTGCACGGTAGCCGCGCCGCCTCCATCCTGAAACCCAGCGCCCAGGCCGAAGTTCACGCCCAGTTGCGCCAGCCAGCCGCCGCCCCAAACCCAATGCGCCATCAGAGGAAAAACAATTGCGGCCAGCACCGCCGCGGACGCGCATCCTGCGCTCAGCCTCCAGCGATCCGCTCCCGACCCCCAGGGAACGAGCGCCGCCAGCGCCACAGCCAGAAACTCAAAGAGCAGCGCCAGTTGTGTCTGCGGCGCCGCAGAGCCAAAGCCGCCCAGCAACAGCGGTCCCGCTCCCAGCCAGTTCCATGGCTTGCCGGCCAACTGAAATGTGTGCCCCGCCGACGCAGCCGTTCCAGCCCAAGCCGCGCCCACCACCGCAAAGACGATTGCGGTAACGGCCACAATCGCCAGGTTGCCCAGCAGCGACTGCGCGGCCGAGCGCGACCGCCCCAGCCCGGTATTGATCAGCGCCACGCCGGCAATGGCCAGCGGAGCCAGCAGCAGCAGCACCAGAGTCAGCGCAAATATTGCATCGGACATTAAGGGAACAGATGGGCGCTGGGATTCATGGCCGGCTCTCTCCGCGCGCTTCCATGTGCCCGCGCACCGCAACCGCCAGTCCCAGCCCCTCGACGGCCAGCCCGCAGATCACGAAAGCCGCCCGCGGCGCCGGCGCCGGAAACAGAACCAGCGCGGCGATAGTCAGAAAAAATCCGGCAGGCATCACCAGCAATCCGGCGTATTTCATGGTCTTTCCTTTCCGCAGCCTCTCCTGACCAGTAAACGCGCACTCATCATAGAGGTAACGCCCGCCCTCCGGACCATCGTTTGCTTCCGGGGGTCCGCATTGCAGTGATTTTGTTGCTGAGGGCAACCGGCTGTTACTTCTTTATGAATTCTAAAGCATCCTGTTGTTAATCTTGTCTATGCACGACGGATGCACCCCGCAAGCGCACTCGTCCGGCTTCCCGTTAGAATCCCATTGCAGGCCCGGCTCCGTTGCACTTCCTCGCATGCTTTTCCCCATTTCTCTGGAGGTCCTCCTCATGAATACTCTTGACCGGCTGGTCTCGAACCCGCTGGGCGCGCTTTCCGTCCTCACCCTGGCCGCATTCCTTGAGGCCTGGGGCGACTCCTTCTTCCAGGTCAGCTTCTACCGTTCCTCGGGACTCGGCCGCGTGCTGGCCTTCCTGGCCGGAGCCGTCGTCCTGGCAGCATATGGTTCAGTAGTCAACGTCCCCCGCTGGGACTTCGGCAAGCTGCTGGGCGTTTACGTAGTGCTGTTTTTCCTCATGGCCCAAATCCTGAACAAGGTCCGCTTCGGCCAGTCCCCCACCCTGCCCATCTACGCGGGCGGCGGCCTCATCGTGGCCGGCGGCCTGGTCATCGCCTTCTGGAAGGGATAATCCGGGAAATCACGCGCTTTTTGCCCGTTTCAAACGCTCGAATACCTTCCACGCATCCCTTGCGCTATCATTAACGTCTAATAGGTGAGCGGCCCGATCCCCCAATAAGCCGCCCCGGTGGTGAGTGTGTCTCGATTCCTGCAGCGTTTTGTCTTCGTGTTTTCCATTGCGATCCTCGATCACCCTTGGCCTGGCTTTGGCCTGGGCGAGTTCGGCCTGCTCGGCGTTCATGCCGGCGGCGCGCAGGATGGCGCTTACCGCCAGATGGGCGTCTACGGCGACGTGCTGAGGAGAATCCAGTCCGACTACGTCACCGAGCCCAACATGAACGACGTAACCACCGGCGCTCTCCACGGTTTGCTCGAATCGCTCGACTCCGATTCCAGCTACCTCACCCCGACCGAATACAAAATCTACAAGGACCGTCCCGCGGGCGCCGCCCAGGTGGGAATCCTGGTCTCCAAACGCATTGGTTACGCCACGGTGGTCAGCGTCACACCCGGTTCGCCCGCCGACAAGGAGCACCTCTCCGACGGCGACATTATCGAGTCCATCGGCGAGCAATCCACCCGTGAGATGTCGCTGGCCGTCATCCGCCTCATGCTCGAAGGCAAGCCTGGAAGCACGCTTACACATCTCTGTGGTGCGTCCGCGCAAGGCCGACCCCGACAAAATCACCCTCATCCGCACCATCACCGCCCCTGCCCCGCTCGGCGAACAGCAATTAGAAAACTCCACCATCCTTTATCTCAAGCCCGGCCAGCTCACCCAGGCCCGCGTAGACGAAATCGCCGCCAAGCTCAAGGCTGACGGCAAGGGCCGCAAAGTGCTTCTCGACCTGCGCGACTCCTGCGGCGACGATCCCCAGCAGGGTACTCCGCCTGGCCAACTTCTTCATCAAGCAGGGAACCCTGGCCACGCTCGAAGGCCAGAAGTATCCCAAGCAGACCTTCACCGCCGACCCGGCCAAATTTCTCACCGATGCTCCGCTGGCCGTGCTCGTCAACCGCGGCACCTATGGAGCGGCTGAGCTGACCGCCGCCGCCATTGAGGACCTGAAGCGCGGCGATGTAGTGGGCGAGCGCACCTTCGGCGAGGGCTCCGTGCAGAAGACCATCGATCTGCCCGACGGCGCGGCGCTGCTGCTCACCGTGGCCAAGTTTGAAGGCCCCGACGGCAAGAAGATCCAGGACGATGCCGTCACCCCCAATGTGCTCGTAGGCCAGGCAATGGACGAGGACGACGAGGATGCGCCTATCCCCCCAGCCAACAAAGACGACGAGCCGCTGAACAAGGCCCTCGATCTGTTGAAGGCGAAAAATAGCTAGGAATACAGACCAGGAATCAATGCGCCGAACGCCGGGTGCACCATCCTTGCGCGGCTTTTCGCGGAGGGGCGGGAAACCTCAATTTTCCATCAGCCCAGTCAGATGGAAGAGCGTGATTTAAGCTGAAGTGTAGATGAAAGACACAGCCGTTCTGCTTATCGATTGCCCGGACCAGAAAGGCCTGGTTGCCCGCGTCTCCAGCCTGCTTTACCAGCGGGGAGCCAACATCCTCCACGCCGACCAGCACCAGGACCACAACCTGGGCCTCTTCTTCATGCGCGTCGAGTGGGCGCTCAACGGCGAACTCCCGCTTCCCTCCGCACTGAACTCATCCAAAACTTTGCCGGCCGCAGGCCTTTTCGATCTGGAAGGCTTCAAATCGGCCTTCGCCCCGCTGGCCCGCGAACTGGGAATGCGATGGAAGCTCAGTTCCGGCTCCGAACTGCCGCGAGTGGCGTTGTTCTGCTCGCAATATCTGCATTGCATGGCCGATCTGCTGCACCGCTGGCGGACCGGCGAGCTGCACTGTGAAATTCCCCTCATCATTTCCAATCACCACGACGTGGAAAAGCTGGCGGCGTTTTACGGCATCCCGTTTGAATTGGTCGAGATCAACGCGGCGCGGCGCGACCAGGCCGAGGCCCGGCAACTGGAGCTGCTCGCATCCAAAAAAGTTGACCTGGTGGTGCTGGCGCGCTACATGCAGGTTCTTTCGTCCAACTTCGTCGCCCATTACCCCGCGGCCATCATCAACGTGCACCATTCGTTTTTGCCCGCCTTTACAGGAGCCAAGCCCTACCATGCAGCGCATGCGCGGGGAGTCAAGCTGATCGGCGCAACCAGCCACTATGTAACCGATGTGCTTGACGATGGGCCCATCATCGAGCAGGATGTGGCACGCATTTCTCACCGCGACCAGGTAGAAGATCTGGTTGCCCGAGGCCGCGATCTGGAACGCATCGTTCTCTCCCGCGCGGTGCGCTGGCACCTTGACCAGCGGATCCTCTGCTACGGAAACAAGACAGTGGTCTTCGACTGATGCAAGGAAGTTAACGATACGGAAACGGCGGGTCATCTTCAGAGGGCAATCCGGGCGTTGGTCCTCAGTAAGTATCCTCCGGCGGAACCGGAGGCTTTATGGCTGGTGGCCCCTCAAAGGGGCCGGGCTTGGCACATTGCAGAGTAAGGCGTATTACGTACGCCAGACTAAAACCCGCGCCATAGGCGCAGTGTTTGTTAGCCCAGTGCTTCAGCGCTGGGACGCCGGCCCCACCTCAGCCGCCGGAGTCCCGTAGGGACGGTGCTCGTGCTCCGCCTCCTTACGATGTCTTTTGCGAGAAGAATGGAAAATCCAAACCGGGGACGACTCCTGCAAATGTCAAACTGCTACTGCCCACCTGCAGAGCCGGGGGGCTTCCAATTGAATAGACCAGTTCAACGATCAAAAAGGTCCAACAGCCAAATTTATCGGATAAATCCGGAGTTGTCTCGATCTACTACTCTTGCTGTTGTTCGTAGCACGAGATCTTCTCAACTCTACCCGCGTGCCTTCCACCCTCAAACTCCGTTTCGAGCCATACGTCGACGATCATTTTGGCCAGCCCGATGCCAACCACCCGCGCGCCCAGGGCAAGGATATTGGTGTCGTTATGTTCCCGGGAGAGTGTCGCGGAGTAGGGCTCGCTGCAAACCACCGCCCGTATGCCTTTCACTTTGTTTGCGCTGATGGAGATGCCGACTCCCGAGCCGCAAAACACCACTCCCTTCTCGCATTCGCCGCGCGCCACCGCTTCGCCCACCTTGAAGCCGAAGTCGCAATAGTCTACCCGCTCCAGTCCAAAGGCGCCGAAATCCTTCACCTGATAGCCCTTCTCGATTAAATAAGACTTGATCTCTTCCTTGAGCGCGAATGCCGCATGATCAGAACCGATAGCAATCATCTTGTTTCCCTTGTCCATGTTTTGCAGTCCATCCTTCGTTACAGCATCGCCGTGACCAGCATAACCAATCCGCTAAGAAAAAGAACAAACATAGCCGCAATCATGGCCACAGTTCCCTTTGATGCGCCTTTGAATTCCTTCCAGATAAAAACGCCCCAGATAGCGGCGATCATGGTCCCGCCCTGCCCCAGTCCGTATGCAATGGCGGGGCTGGCGGTTTTTGAGGCGATGAAGTTAGAGGTTGTGCCGGTGCAGTTAATAAGTCCGCCCAATACTCCGATCAGGTGATACTTGAGTGTGCCCTTAGTGAAGTAATCGGAGTAACTAACTTTGGAGCCCTTGAAAGGATGAGACATGAGATAGGTATTGAATGCCAGATTGGAGACAAAGGATCCGGCGGCAAAGACCAGCACGGCCGCGTACGGCCCGAACTTGCCGGGATCGAGGCTGGTGTAATTTACGGAAAGCGACCTCTGCACCAGATAGTAAAACAAGCCCATGAGAATGCCGCCCGCCAGGGCCAGCGAAACTCCTTTGGTGAGCTCGCCCGGCTCGCTCTCCTCGCCTTGCTGATTGCGATAGGCCAGAGCATCGAGAAGAATAGCCAATACAATCAGCGCGACACCGCTAAAGATGAGCAGCGGATTGCCTTTAGGCTGTGCAATGTAGTTGATCGCCACGCCCTCAACCAATGCGATTCCAATGCCGATGGGAAAGGCCACCGTCATTCCGGCAACGTCGACGGCGGAAAAAAAGAGAATGTTCGCCAGGTTGAAGACAAACCCGCCCACAATGGCCCATCCATAGCTGCTCATGCTGCCCTGAGCCAGGTCGTCCAGTAGCGTTCTTCCACCCCATCCGAAGGAACCGAAAGTAAGTCCGGCCAGAAGGGGCAGCAGCAGATAGCCGATAGCCTGATCCCAGTAGTAAAACGGGAATGCATAAGAGCGCGGCTCCATTTTGAGTGTGTTGGCGTGCGAACCCCAGCACATCATGGTGAGCACGCAGAGCGCTATGGCAATCGGGTACGAATGCACAATCATCATCGGGTTGCTTCGATCCCTTTCAATATCTCTCTCACGGCGGCTACTGCCTGGGCGATGGAATAGTCCTTATGGAAGACGCTGGATGTTCCGCCCACCAGCATAGTGGCGCCGGCCGCGACCATCGCGGGTATATGTTGGAAACTGACATTTCCATCCACCTGGATTTCTACGTTGTCGTGGCCGGTTGAATCAAGCAAGGCGCGAACGTCTTTTATCTTGCCCAGCATGGCCGGAATAAGTTTCTGCCCCACAAAGCCCGGATTGACAGTCATGACAGTAATCATGTCGATATCATCCAGAATGTATTCGAGAGTAGTGAGCGGCGTGGCCGGATTCAGCGCGATTCCTGACTTGGCGCCTGCATCGCGAATCTGCTGCAGCGCTCTCTGCAAGTGATAAGTAGCTTCGCCGTGGATGGAGATGTATTGTGCGCCCGCCGCAACCGTTCTTTCGATATACCGCTCAGGTTCGACCACCATCAGGTGACATTCCTGATGAATGTTTGATAGCTCCCCTGCCGCCCGCATGATGCCGAAGTCGAGGGCAAAGTTGGGAACAAACCTTCCGTCCATAATGTCGATGTGAAGATAGTCTATTCCTGCCGCACTTAGCTGCTCTATGTCAGCCTGGAGATTTTTAATGTTGGCGCAGGCCAGCGAGGCTTCGAGTTTTACTCGTCTTATCATGGTGGGGATAGCCACAGCTTATCTTTTCCTCTGCAACGGTTGTTGCGCTTTATGATAAAGGCTGTCTCGCTCAATGTCCAAGCGCAATCGCTTCCTGATCCTTGTACTGCAACTGATAAAGCTTCCAGTAGAGTCCGCGCTCGGCCAGCAGTTGCTGGTGCGAGCCCATCTCCCGTAACTGTCCCTTGTGCATCACCAGTATCGTTTCAGCGCGTTGCACAGTGGAGAGACGGTGAGCTATAAGCACGCTGGTGCGCCCCTCGACCATCCTCTCCAGTGCGCCGCGAATGCGTATTTCGGTATCGGTATCCACGCTCGACGTTGCTTCATCCAAAATTAATATGCGCGGATTATAAGCCAAAGCGCGGGCAAAATTGATGAGCTGCTTCTGTCCCGTTGAGAGCGAGTTGCCGCGTTCCTGCACCGGCTCGTCGAAGCCTTTATGCAAGCTCTCAATAAAGTCCAGCACATTCACATCCCGCGCCGCCTGCCGCAACTGGGCATCTGTAATATCTTCTTTCCCCAGGCGTATGTTCTCCGCCAGTGTGCCGGTAAAAAGGAACGGGTCCTGCAATACCACTGCGAAGTGCTGCCGAAGCGCGGTCAGGTCTTGCGCGCGCAGGTCAACGCCATCCACCAGAATCTGGCCCGCCGTCACATCGTAGAAACGCATCATCAGGCTGGTAAGCGTAGTTTTCCCTGCGCCCGTATGGCCAACGATAGCAACCGTCTGACCGGGCTCAACGGTGAAGGAAACATCTTTCAATATCCATTCAATGTCTTTGAGGGTGGACAGTTTTGTTACGGCATCCGCGGATTGAACAGCCTCGTCGATAGCGAATTTCTGCGCCTCGGTAAGAGTCTGATAGGTAAACCAAACGTGGCGAAATTCGATTCGGTTGCTGCCGTCGCCGGTGATCGCATGCGCCGGGTTCACAATCTGCGGCTGCGTGTCGAGCAGTTTGAAGATGCGCTCGCAGGCCGCCATCGCTGCTTGCAGGATGTTGTACTTATCGCTCAAATCCTGAATGGGACGCCAAAACCGCTGCGAGTACTGGATGAACATGGCCAGCACGCCGATGGTGACCGTTCCCCTGAGCACGCCAGCCCCTCCGCGCCAGATCACCAGCGCGATGGCGATAGAGGAGAGCAATTCTACCGCGGGATAGTAGAGCGCGTAGGCGAAGATGGTGTCTTTAAAGGCGATCATGTGCAGGCGATTGACGGCTTCAAAGTCGTCATAGGATCGCTGCTCGTGGTTGAAGAGCTGCACCACGCTCATGCCGGAGATGTGTTCCTGGGTAAAGCTGTTGATGCGGGCGATGGCGGCGCGGACGCGGCGGTAGCTTTCGCGCACGTGATCGCGAAAGATGCGGGTGACGACGAGGATCAGCGGAAGGACTGCAAAGGCGATCAGCGCCAGCCACCAGTTAATGGTGAGCATGACGGCGGACATGATCGTGAGGTTGAAAAAGTCGTCCACAATGGCTAAAACGCCGGCGGTGAACATGTCGTTGATGGCGTCCACATCGGAGGTGAGCCGGGTAACCAGCCGGCCCACGGCGTGGGTGTCAAAAAAGCCGATGTGCATGCGCTGCATGTGGCGGAAGATGTCGCGGCGCAGGTCGTACATGATCTTCTGGCCGGTCCACTGCATGAGGTAAGTCTGTATGAATTGAAAGAGATAGGCGGCGAGCAGGGCGCAAAGCCAAATGCTGGCCAATTCGGTGATGCCGTGCCATGGGTCGGCCGGCAGGCGGCGGGTGAGCCAGTTGGTGGCGGGGCCGGGCTTGCCAGTAAGATAGCGGTCGATGGCGACTTTGACCAGGTAAGGGCCGGTGACGTCGCAGATGGATTTGAGGCTGATGGAGAAAGCCGAGATGGTGGCCTGAATCCAGTAAGGTCGCAGGTAATGAGCCAGGCGCCGGACCAGGCGCGAGTCGTAGACCTTGCCGACCGGGTCTTCGTCGGGCTTGTGCGGCTTCTTCTGCTCTTCGTCGGCCATGCGTTGGATGGGGTTTCAGACTTCCATTTTCATTGTATCGGCAAGGGGTAAGAGATCAGTGGTCACTGAACCATGGCAGTACCCATCTGATGCCGGATAGCATGATTTTGATGCGTTCAGCAGGACGGCATCTTGTGGATACCAGGCTCGTAAGGGAATTTTTGCGCGGCGTCTACCATTTACACTGGTAGACGGAGATAGCTGTGTCTTTCGATAAAGTTCTCACGAAAATATTTGGCACTTCGAACGAGCGGGTCATCAAGAAGGTGTGGCCGGTGGTGGCTTCGATCAACGATCTTGAGCCGGCCACCAGGCTGCTTACGGATGAGCAGTTGCGGGCAAAAACGGTGGAGTTCAAAGCCCGCGTTGCGGCGCGGGTGAGCAAGGCTACCGAGGGGATCGAGGACCAGGAAGAACAGCAAAAGGCGCAGGCGGCTGCCGAGCGGGAGGCGCTGGACGAGCTGCTGCCGGAAGCCTTTGCGGTGGTGCGCGAGGCGGGCTGGCGCGCGGTGCAGATGCGCCACTTCGACGTACAGCTGATCGGCGGAATGGTGCTGCACCAGGGCAAGATCGCCGAAATGAAGACCGGCGAAGGCAAGACGCTGGTGGCTACGCTGGCCTGCTTTTTGAATGCGCTCGCCGGGCACGGGGTTCACGTGGTAACAGTGAATGACTACCTGGCCAAGCGCGACGCCGAGTGGATGGGCAAGATCTACCAGTTTCTGGGGCTGACGGTGGGCGTGATCGTTCACGACTTGGACGACAGCGAGCGCAGAGCGGCATACGGCGCGGATATCACTTACGGAACGAACAACGAGTTTGGCTTCGACTACCTGCGCGACAACATGAAATTCGAGATAAAAGATTGCGTGCAGCGCGGGCACCATTACGCAATCGTGGACGAAGTGGACTCGATTTTGATCGACGAGGCGCGCACGCCGCTGATTATCTCCGGGCCGACGGATGAGACGACGGATAAATATGCGCGGGCGGTCAAGATCATTCCTCAACTGGAGATGGGCGAGGAGGTCGAATCGCACGAGCACAAGCGCCAGGCGGAGCTGGGAATCCAGCTTATGGAGGGGGAGAAGTATCTCTCCGGCGACTACATCGTGGACGAGAAGCAGCACACCATCGGAGTTACCGATCAGGGGTGGGAGACGATCGAGCGGCTGCTGGGTATCGGCAACATTGCCGACGCGGAGAATTGGGAACTGAAGCACTACGTGGAGACGGCGATCAAGGCGCATGCGCTCTACCACCGCGACGTGGAGTACGTGGTGAAGGACGGCGAGGTGATTATCGTGGATACCTTCACCGGGCGGCTGATGCCGGGGCGGCGCTGGAGCGACGGCCTGCACCAGTCGATTGAGGCCAAGGAGGGCGTGAAGATCCGCAAGGAAGACCAGACGCTGGCCACGATTACTTTCCAGAATTACTTCAGGCTCTATAAAAAACTCAGCGGCATGACGGGCACGGCGGAGACCGAAGCAGCGGAGTTCGAGAAGATTTACTCGCTGGAGATCGTGGTGATTCCCACCAATAAGCCGATGCTGCGCCTGGAAAATCCGGATGTGATTTACCGCACGGAGAAGGAGAAGTACAACGCGGTTGCCGACGAGATTGCGATCTTGCACGAGCGGAATCAGCCGGTGCTGGTGGGTACGGTTTCAGTGGAGAAGAGCGAGCGGCTGTCAGCGATCCTGAAAAAGAAGGGCGTAAATCACGCTGTGCTCAACGCCAAGTTCCACGAGCGCGAGGCGGAGATTGTGGCGCAGGCGGGACGGCTGGGGATGGTGACCATCTCGACGAATATGGCCGGGCGCGGCACGGATATTCTGCTGGGTGGGAACTCTGAGTTCATGGCCCGGCAGGAGCTGGTGAAGAAGAACCGGGCGCGGGCCATCAGCGCCAACGAGGGAGCGATCAACCCCATGGCCCCGGCGGGATTTTTGCGGTTTTACTACCAGGGTCAGGAGTTCGAGGTCGCGGAGCCGGAGTGGGCGCAGGCCTACGAGGGCCATGCGGAGACGGCGCGCAACGAACACGAGCAGGTGATCGATGCCGGCGGGCTGTTCATCCTGGGAACTGAGCGGCACGAGTCGCGGCGCGTCGATAACCAGCTGCGAGGGCGCGCGGGCCGGCAGGGCGATCCGGGCGAGTCAAAGTTTTTCCTGTCTCTCGAAGACGATCTGATGCGCATCTTCGCCAAAGCGTGGGTGGGCACGCTGCTGGAACGGCTGGGGATGGAAGAGGGGGTGCCGATCGAGGGGAAGATGATGTCTAACCGCATCGAGGCGGCGCAGAAGGCGGTGGAGTCGCAGAACTTCGAGAGCCGCAAGCATTTGCTGGAGTACGACGACGTGATGAACAAGCAGCGCGAGGCTGTTTATGGCCTGCGGCGGCAACTGCTGGAGGGCGTGGAGCAGCGGGAGCTGATTCTGGAGGATTATGTCGGCGGGATACTGAGCAACCTGCTGGATGAGTTTGCCGGCGAGAAGGTGCGTCCCGATCAGTGGAACATGAAGGGTCTTGAAGAGAAGCTGATCGACCATTTCGGGCTGAAATTTTCATCGCTGAATCTTGGAGCAACGGGAATCAACCCGCATGAACTCAGCCGCCATGAGCTGGGCGACGCGATCTTCGAGAGGCTGAAGCAGGATTACGAGGCCAAGGAGAAAGTGCTGAGTAGCGCGACCATGCGCTACCACGAGCGGATGGTGATGCTGAGCGTGATCGACGGGCTGTGGAAAGATCACCTGCTCTCCATGGATCACCTGAAGGAGGGGATCGGGCTGCGGGGCTATGCGCAGCAGGATCCGCTGGTGGCCTACAAAAAGGAATCCTACGATATGTTCGAGGCCATGATGTTCAAGTTCCAGGAGGATACGGTCCGCTTCCTGTTCCGGATGCAGATCCTGGGGCCGGACGGGCAGCCGATGGATGCAGCGCCGCAGGCCGAGGCGGGAGGTTCCGAAGGCTCCGCCGGTGGCCAGCGCGGCAGGGCCGTTGACGCTGGATGGTGAGCTGCGGGAGATTGCGTTCGCCACCGCGCCGCGCCAGCCCTCGACGACGATCGACGTGCTGGAGAAGGAGTTTCACCGCAAGAAGCAGCGGGAACTGGAGGCGGCCACCAGGGCAGGAGCAGGGGACGCAAGCCAGCCTATGCAGCGCCGCACGGGCGAAAAAGTAGGGCGCAACGATCCCTGCCCCTGCGGCAGCGGGAAGAAGTATAAGAAGTGCCATGGGAAGGAGCAGTAGGGACTAGGTGTGAAGTTTCAACACGTTGTTCCTTTGTCCTAGCGTAGTCTTGAAAGGGCACGGCTTTAGACGTGCCGAATGCGGCCTCCAAAGGGATCGGGGCTTTAGCCCCCGGGTTCACGCAACTCAAACAAATCCATACATGTAGCAGCAGCCGGGGTTGTGGGAAAGTGGAAAGCGTACTTCAGCTTTTCAGTTTTCCATAACCCGTTTCTTGTTAATGCGTCCAGACGGGAGGGAATAACGTCTTGATCATCTTCAACTACGGAATAGGGACTAGGGAATAGGGAATAGGGACTAACGCTTAGCCTTTAAGAGAATATCTTGAAGCGTTTTTTGCCTGGCGCGTTTGCGGGCAGACCGCAGGCTGTTCTGGCCATTTTTGTGATTGCCCTGGAGATGGGCGAGTCTTCAAGCATGATGGGATTGGCCGTGTTCCTGGTGCGGCGGGCGGTGGCGTAATCATCGGGTATCGTCCATTGCGCCTGCGCGGGTGAGTGCCTTGGAGATGTGCTTATCGTCAAGCCCCAGGGAGTGGGGAATATAGCGGTTGAGCACGATCTGGAGATCGTGGCCGCGGTTGACGAAGAAATGCGAGATGAGGCGATTGGCGTTGCGCAGTTCTGAGACGCCGACCTGTGTTACGAGATAGATGGTAGCGGAATCGGCAAAGAGGGCTGAATCCTTGAGGTCGAGCCGGGAGCCGAAATCGACCACCACGTAATCGAAGTTCTGGCGGGCGACGGTCAGCAGTTTGTCGACGGCTTCCTTTGTGGCCTGGATCTGGTTGAATTCACTTGGAGCGGCGAGCACGTTCAATCCGGAGCTATGCTTGGCCAGCAGCCCGGCGAGGAAGTTGGCGTCGAGCCGGCTGAAATCCTGCAGAGCGTTGGCGGTGGAGTATTCGGTAGCCATGCCGAGGTTGATGGCCGCGTCGCCAAGCGGCAGGCCGAAGTCTATCAACATAGTGTTCTGGCCGGATTCCTGGGCCAGCGCGAGGGCAAAATTGGAAGCGATGGTTGTGACGCCACAGCCGCCTTTTGCGCCCAGAAACACGAATAAGCTGCCAATTGTTCTTTTGATCGATGCGATTGGCCGGTTGGCGGATGGAAACCCGTGCCAGAGCTCCGGCAATGTCGTCGGTGGCCAGAGGCAGGGTGAGAAACTCGCGGGCTCCGGCGCGCATGAAGCGGACCGCCAGATGCAGATCGGCCTGCTCGGAATAGACCATTACGGCCGCGGTGCTGTAAGAGCAGATTCCCTCCACTATTTCGAGAGCGTATTCCGGGTTACAGTCCAGGTCGACGATGACGACGTCGTAGTGCTGCTGCAGCATCCGGGGCAGATCGTCGATGCCGTCGGGGTAGGCAGGAAACTCCCAGATTGCCACGCCAACCGGGGGGCCTGTCCGGAGTCCCCGGCGGGCAAAGAAGAGCCTGCCTGGCGCCGTCGCCGCCCCCGCCCCAGGCCTTTAGGTTCCCGCTTTGTGTCGGTCTGGTATTCGGCTAGTAGCGGCTGCTACGGCATTGCGGCGCCGTTCATCCGGGCCGATCAGCGCAATCGACAAGTCGCCGGCGCCCGTGGCGCCTGGTATCTGGTGAATGGGCCGCATCGAACTCCTGCTGCTTTAAGAGGGTTCTGCACCATTCAGTCTAACCTGTTTTTGTCTCTGAGGGCTAAATCGTCCTCACCATTCTGGCAAAGAATTACGCAGGGGTACCCTTGTAACTACCTCTTCTCAAGGCGTTGCCGCTGTTGCTACTGCGCGAGGCTGAAGTTGATGGAAACATCGACCGTTGACTGGCCGGGGCCGGGCTCGAATTTCCAGCGGCGCACCGCCTCTTCGGCGGCTGACGACAGCGACGCGATTTCCGCTGAGAGTTTTTACCTCGCTGACCTTGCCTTCGGCATCCACTTTGACTTCGACCATTACAGAGCCTTCAATTCTCATGCGTTTGGCGATTTCAGGGTAGACAGGGGATACACGCGACTTGACGGCGCGACGTCCGCCGCCCTGGCGGGCATTGCCAGGCCAACCCGAGCGCCAGCACGGCTGCCTGCAAGAGCCTCATCCCGGAGCAGCGCAGACGGCGGGAATTGATTTCCGAGCGATCTCTGTTCATTGGTCCTCCATGGGTTGAAAAACTGCTTAATGTTGGTTATCGGCGGCAGGTGGAGTTGCGTTAGCACATTTTTAGAATTTGATTACGAAGGTTGAGGCATCCTCAAGAGTGCGGTCGGGGGGCGGAGGAGCCGGGTGTCTACAGAAAAAGCGGGCGCGGGTCCGGAGGGTTCGGACCCGCGCCCGCCGCTGCCATCGATTCCCGGCGCGTACCTCCATTGGCGCACGGCATCCTTCACGACGGCTGAAAGCATCTAGGGCCTGCGATCATCCTGCGCCTGGCCAGTCAATTGGTTGAGGCGCCACACGCGAAACAAGTCCGCGATCATTGGGCTGCTCTTCTGCTGAAATGGCGAGTGCATCGCAAGCGTGAGCGCGGCAGTCCGGCATCGCCTTACCGCACCCCGCCGCGCGCTGCCGGCGGTAAGGCAAAAGTAGGTAAAATTCATTGGCCCTCCCAGAAGTACGAGTATGATCTTAACCCTTTTATCAGTGGGCGCGAAGATAACATTAGAGTATTTTCAAGATATTTTTTGTGGATTCGAAAGGACGATGGGCTAGGCGAGATGTGCTTGTTATGAGGAGCAGTCGGCGAAGGTCAGGTTCTGGGCGGGAGAGTTGTGTTGCTCGCGCCAAAGGTCGAAGAGACGGCCGTAGCTGAGGGTGATGTACTGGGATGGGTCGATGCCCAGGCGGGCGGCGGTTGCATCGATCCATTGGGGTGAGCCTTCCAGCTCGGCGAAGTTGCCGATGGGGGTTTCGTCGACGACGCAATGGCCCTGGCCGTCGGTCCACTCGGTGCGCCATTTCTCATAGTGGAAGGCGGGAACGAGGCCGATGGAGTGAAAAACTTCAGCGAGGGCTTCGCCGTCGGAGATTTCGGTTTCGGTTTCGATGCGGTGCTTGTGGGTATCTTCGCCGGGGCCGGAGTCGGGCAGGCGCTTGTGGGTCAGCAGGCAGCGGCCGGCGTAGTTGCGGATGCGCAGGATTTCAGTGCGGGACCGCATACGGCGGTCGGGTGTGTCGTAGAGGACGTTGGTCTCAAAGGAGCGGGGGGTTTGGAGGGTGAAGCCGGCTTCCTCGAGGCGGTGGGTGAGGCCGTCCGGGTCGTCGACGCGAAATTTGATCTCGGTTTCGACGGGCATGGTTAAGGTAGTGAGTATACGGCAGTTGGCAACGTACAGGCCGCCTTCTAACAGCCCGATTCTATCTCTTTGTAAGCGGGTGCGCTCCAATGCTTTGTTTTGCGGATACCCCCATATCTAATCAACACGATAGCCGTGGCCTGTAGCCCATTCGCTGGCGGCATTCCTCAATTTAGGCTCCTCGCTGTTTAGGAGGCTCCTAGCAATCTCTCTGTTTCCGTATTTGTTGAGTCCTTTTGCCAACAAATCCTCTGGTAATGCCTTGGCCGCTTCTTCGCGGACGCGATAGTCAGGATCCTTCAAGGCGACCATCAGGGGCAACGCCGTGCGAGAATCCTCGAATTGACCCAGTTCGTAGATCGCAATTCGCCTTATCGAGGGGTCCGCGTCTTGCGATGCGGCAATCAAGGGTTCGATTGCGCGGTGATCCTTAAGTGCGGCCAGCCCTTCAATTGCCGCGCCTCTGACCTCGGAGTCAGGATCCTTCAGTGCGACGATCAAAGGCTCGACTGCGCGGGGATCGCCAATCACTCGTAGGGCTGCGGCCGCAAAGGCTCGGACGCCTGAATGTGGATCCTTAAGGGTCGCGATAAGGGGCTCAACCGCGCGGGGATCTTTGCTTTCACCTAGCGCAAATGCCGCCCAACCTCGGACGCCTGAATCTGGATCTTTAAGGGCGGCGATCAGGGGCTCGACCGCCCTGGGGTTTTTGACTCCTGCCAAGGCCTGAGCCGCATGGGATCGGACGCCGCTATCCTTGTCCTTCAACTGATCGATCGAACCGCCTCCATGACCACACCCAGCCAATAAGAGCAGCAGAGCCCATAAACAGGAGTGCATGCTTGAGGCTCGCAGCCGTTTGGCCTGTGAGGATCGATAATGAAAGATTGAAGACGCTGTCTTGAGGCGGTCTGCGAGGCCGTCCAGATCGTCGACGCGGAATTTGATTTCGGTTTCGACAGGCATGGTAAGTAGTGAGTATACGGCAGGAGGCGAGCGGTTGAGTTGATTGTGCATCCCAGGTCTCAAAATCGAGACCCTCTTCAACTTCGCTCAGGCCTTGGGGCAGCCGGATGGATGGAGGGGCGAGAATAAGAGTGTGAAGACTTTGCGATTGGTTGTGGACCCGGCGCATCTGGATACCGCCGAGGCTCAAGAAGCGCTGGAACGGGGGGCGAAGATTTTGCGCGCCGGGGGGCTGGTGGCTCTGCCTACGGAGACAGTTTATGGGTTGGGGGCGAATGCGCTGGATGCGGGGGCGGTGAGGCGGATTTTTGCGGCCAAGCAGAGGCCGGCCTGGGACCCGGTGATTGTGCATATTGCCGAGTCTGGAATGCTGGAGGGGCTGGTGGAGGAGGTTCCCGCGGCGGCGCGGCGGCTGATGGAGGCCTTTTGGCCGGGACCCATTGACGCTGCTGCTGAAGCGGAGCGAGGCGGTTCCGGATGCGGTGACCGCGGGACGGCCGCTGGTGGGGGTGCGGATGCCCAGCGCATCCGGTGGCGCTGGAGTTGATTCGGAGAGCGGGGATTCCGGTGGCTGCTCCGAGCGCGAATCTCTTTGGACGCATCGAGCCCTACGACCGCGGCGCATGTGCTGGAAGATCTGGACGGGCGGATCGATGCGGTGGTGGATGCGGGGGCGACGGTGCACGGGGTGGAGTCGACGGTGCTGGACCCCGGCCGAAGTCCAATGATGATTTACCGGCCCGGAGCGGTGACGGCGGAGCAGATTCGATGCGATTGCGGGGGCGGTTGAGGTTTTCAGCGGCGGGGAGTTGATGGAGAGCCCGCGCGAGGCGCTGCCTTCGCCGGGGTTGGGACTGCGGCACTATGCGCCCAGGGCAAGGCTGGTGCTGGTGGAGGGCGAACCTTCGGAGCTGTGGGCGCGGCTGGTCGAGGCGGTGCTGCGCTGGCCCGGCGAGCGCGTGGGAGTGATGCTGCCGGCTGATTTTGACGGGTTGAATTTAGGCGCGGTGGAGTTTGCCTGGGGACGGTGGGCCGCTCCGGAAGAGATGGCGCGGGAGCTTTATGCCGGGCTGCGGGCGCTGGATGCCGCCGGTTGCACGGTGATTGTTTGCCCGGTTCCGCAAGGCGAGGGGATTGGGGCGGCGATTCGGGACAGGCTGTTAAAGGCAGGGATCAGGGATTAGGGATCAGGGATCAGGGATTAGCGTCCATGGTATGCTACGGGTCGCGGTAGAATAATTCGAAGCCGTAGTTGCAGCACGAAGTTCTGGAGTTAACTGCCGCTTCGCGGTAGTTGCCGTGTTCGCGGGTTAGCGAGTTGGTGGGTTGCGGATTTCTGCTCAGTGACCCCTGGGCCCTGATTCCCTGATCCCTGTTTTATTGCCCGTTTTCGGCAAACTTGTACATATATTTGATTGCGGCTTTGTAGATGAGGGACTTCTGGCGGCCGCGGACTTTCAGGGAGTTGCGGTCGTACCACTCGATGCAGCCTTCGATGTGTTCGCCGTCTTCAAGCACAACAACCATCGGGGTTTGGGTCTGGATCTGCTTTTGCAGGTAGAAGAGTTCGGCCTGGCGGTAGAGGGCCGGCTCCTCGACGGTGCGGGCGGGGAAAAGGAATGGAGCCGGAGCGGGAGAGTTTCTGCGGGCGCGGGGAGCGCGGCCTGTTGGACTCTGATCCGTTCTGGTTGCCACCGGTGGGAGGAATAGCTTGACCCGGCAAACTGGGCATTAAAAGCGACCTTTCTCTTGAAACAGGCGAATACAATAACTGCGATGGATGAAATGGTCTAACGAGTATGGCACCGATAGTTCTTCCGCGCAATAACGGGGTAACAATTATCCAAAGAGATGCACGGGGCAGAGCGCGGGTTGCTCTTATATTTTGGTGACGAATGTACAGGAGGGGGATTCAGTTTCTTTCCAGGCTGACGGCCATCGCGTCGAGCGACAGGGAGCGGAGGAGGTTGCGGCGCATGCCCTGCTCGACCTGGGCGAGGGCGCGGGCGGCGGAGTCGATCCAGTCGATGGTCAGGTCCTGCGCCAGGCGGTCGAGTTCGGAGGCGAGATCGAGGTTGCGGATGAGCTGGGGCGTGCCGGCATGGACGAGGAGCAGGTCTTCAAGCAGGCTGCCCAGGGCGCGGAGCAGGTTGATGGTTTTTTCCTGGCCGTCGGCGCCGGCGCGGTAGCTCTCAGTGGCGTGGAAGAGCTGCGAATAGTCGGGATCACGGAGGGCGGTGCGCAGCAGGACGAGGGCATCCTGGCGGCTGGCCAGGTAAAGGCCGAGGTCGATGGTGAGGGCGCGGCCTACGGCGCCTTCGGCAAGGCGGGCGGCGAGAGCGCGGTCCTGCGGCTTGAGCTCGGGACGGCGCTGGGCGAGCAGGGATTCGAGGTCGGCGGCGGGAAGCGCGCCGAGGCGGTGAAGGACGGCGCGGGAGCGGATGGTGGGCAGCAGCTCCTGGGGGTTCTCGGTGAGCAGGATGAGCGAAGTGTGCTCGGGCGGCTCTTCGAGAACTTTGAGCAGCGAGTTGGCAGCCTCTTTCATAAAAGCCGAAGAGGTGAAGATGGTGAAGGTGCGCGCGGCCTCGACGGGCGGACGGTAGTAGGCGACGTGGATCACCTGGCGGACCTGGCCGATCTTGATGAGCAACTGCGGCGGGTCGGGAGGGACGATGAGCACGTCGGGATGGGTCTGGATGAGGATGCGGGTCTCGCGCTTGTCGGCGTCGCGCATGTCGTCGCGGGCCTCGACGGCTTCGGCGACCAGGGCTTCAAGATTGGCGGAGCCGGCGATGCGGGTGCAGTTGGAGCACGTGCCGCAGAAGTCGGGCAGGCCGTCGGATTCGGTGGGGTTGAGGCAGTTGACGGCCTGGGCCAGCATGAGGGCCAGCGTGTATTTGCCCGCGCCGCGAGGGCCGGCGAGGATGAGCGAGTGGGGAAATCGCCCGGAGCGAATGCTCTCGCGGAGATGGGTGACGGTTTGCGCGTTGCCGAGAAAATCCTGGAAGCCCACGGATTGAGTCTAGTGCATTTGAGCGTTCGATTGGAGAGGAGAACTGGGACGCATTGGTGAGCAGGAGAACCGGCGCGCATTGAGGGAAGGGGGTGCCCATGATTGCATTCATAGTCGTTTTCGGGCTGTATCTGGCCGAAGAAAAAGATGATTTCATGCGTGCTCTATGGGTTCAATCGATGCTTTGGGGCATTGGCGCGACCCTGACAATCACCACTTTTTGCGGAACATTGGCCAATTATGGTCAAGGTACGCTGATTGATATCTCGTCAGTTCAATTCGTCTTCGGTCTCGTCATGTGCTTCACAATGATAGTTCTCAAGTGGAGGTACAGATGAAAAACCGGCTGCGCATGGGAAGGCAGACCACCAGTTTGAATGTTTAAAGGAGACCAATCATGGAGCGTCGTGTCAGCAGCCCCGCAAAGTATCGATCAGAGGATCGAGTGCTCTTCATCCTCCTGCCGTTGTTCCTTGCCGTTGGAATTCTCGCTTTCAGTTTGTCCTACTTCCATTTGCACCCGACCGGCATTTTGGCTGTTCTCTGTGCCATCATTGTGTCGTCGCCGATGATTGCCTTTACATTCATCATCGGCCTTTACCTGGCGGAAGAAAAAGATGAATTTCAGAGATCTATTCTCGTTCAATCGCTTCTTTGGAGCCTTGGCGTGACCGCGTGCGGGGCTTTCTTTTGGTGGGCTCTCGGGATGTTCATTCATGTTCCGCACATGAATTTCATTTCGGGTGAATTTCTGTTCTTCATGGTGATGGCTATTTCAGGGGCAGTGGCGCGCTGGAGGTACAGGTGAAGAACCGGCTGAAGGTGCTGCGTGCGGAACACGACTGGTCGCAGGCAGATCTTGCTCAGAGGCTGGAGGTCTCGCGCCAGTCGGTCAACGCCATCGAGACCGGGAAGTTCGATCCCAGCCTTCCGCTGGCCTTCAAACTGGCGCGCTTGTTTGAAACCACTATCGAGGCGATTTTTTTGGACGAGAATTAGTGTCTATAGAATCCCAGGTCTCAGAAGTGAGACCTGGGGCAACCTGCATCCGACTACTCAAAAGTCCCCCTTGACGCTTGCAGCCGCGAATGGTGGACTGGTTCAGGAAGATCACTGAGCGAACCCATGAGCGTGCCTCAATTTACCCTCGACGATTACGAAAAAACATTTGCCGATCGCCATTTGCTGCACGGGGTGGTGGCGAAATGGGCGAAGGCTCGGCCGGAAACTGCTGCCATGGTCAGCGCGGAGGGCGATCGCACCGTTAGCTGGAGCGAATTTGACCGCACGACCACGGCGCTGGCGAGGGAGTTGCTGCGCCTGGGATTTGCCAAGGGCGATTTCCTGGTTACGCTGCTGCCGTTTTCAGTGGATCATGTGCTGCTGGAGTATGGCGTGCTTCAAAATTGGCGTGATTGTTGCGCCGCTCGATCTGCGCTTGACCGCTGCCGAGATGCATTCGGTCGCTGGAGATTCTGCGGCCGCGCGGGTTTGCCGGTCTGGGAGTGAAAGGTCCGCTCGATCTTCGTCCGCTGTGGAGCGCCGTGCAGGAGAAATGCGATTGGATTCGGCATTTCATCGTGATGGATTCGGACGAGGAGATTCCGGGCACGCTTTCGTTTGCGTCGATCGCCCAAGCGGCGAACCGCATTGCGGCGGATGCGGGCGATCCGGATGAGATGTTGATTGCGGCGTGACCGAAAACGACGGAGCGCTGATTATTTTTACTACCGGCTCGACCGGCTCGCCCAAGCCGGCACTGCTTTCGCACCGCAATATTACGGTGCAGAACATGTGCATGTGCGGTGCGTTTTTTGGCGGGGATAACGGCTCGCGCACGCTGGTCAATCTGCCACCGTCGCACGTGGGCGGGCAGACTGAGGCGATGATGAGCACCTTCTTCGGAGGAGGAACGGCGGTTCTGCTGGAGATCTTCGACGCCGGGCGTTCGTTGCGCGCCATTGCAAAGCATCGGGTGCAGATTCTGGGCCAGATTCCGGCGATGTTCAACCTGGAGTGGATGCTGAAGGACTACGCCGGCCACGATCTCTCCAGCCTGCGATTTGCCGCTTATGGAGGGCATGGGGTTTCGCGGCCGTTTGTGGACCAGTTGGCCGCCATGGCGCCGGTGATCGGCACCGGGCTGGGGCTGACGGAAGCTGCCGGGTTCTGCACCTATATCCAGGCCGGCGGGCAAGACCGGGAGACGATTCTCACCGGGCTGGGGTGGATATGCCGGTCTATCCGTGCACGATTCGCCAGCCTATGCGCGACGACGGCAATGCCGGCGATGAACTGCCTTCGGGCGAGATTGGGCATCTGTGCTTTCCGTGGGCCCCAGACTTTTCTTGGGTATGTGAACGATCCCGAAGCTACCGCGAAGGCGATTTCGCGCGACGGATATTTGTATACCGGCGATCTGGGCTTCAAGGATGCGGCGGGGTTGCATCTGACCGGGCGGGAGAAGTGGGTGATCAAGTCGTTCGGCTACCAGATTTTTCCCGGCGATGTGGAGGCGCATATTTGCACGCTCAAGGAGAAGGTGGCCAACTGCGTGGCGGTGGGCGTGGCGCACGAGGTGGTTTCAGAAGCGCGTGGTGGCGCTGGTGGAAAAGAAGCCGGGAGCGGAGCTGACCACGCAGGAGCTGGACCGGCATGCGCGCACGCTGCCGACTTATATGCGGCCGCGGCATTGGATCATTCTGGAACCCGGGCAGATGCCTCTGAACCGGGTGGTCAAGCCGGACTACAGCCGGGCGCAGGAGATGGCTCGCCAGGAGATCGCCGGGTTGCGGGCTCGCGGGGAGTGGGATAGCGGGTATAGATAAAAAACTGCGCTGCATTTGCCCAGGGAGTGTGCGGGTATTCAGCTCTTTCACTCATTCACTTTGCAGCCGGCGAGCCAGGCTTATTGGCTTGTTTGGCCAGGCGCTCAGAGACGGCGGCAACGATTTTCTCGTGAACCGCATCGATGGTCAGGTCGCCTTCAATCAGGACCACACGCTGGGGCTCGCGGGCGGCGATCTCTTTGTACTTTTCCCACACGCGGCGGTAGAACTCCTCCTGCTCCTGCTCAAAGCGGTTTTCATTCTGGCCGGTCTGCGCCTCGGCGCGCTCGTTGCGGCGGCGGGCGCGGGCCAGCGAGGCTTCAAGCGAAGGAAGCAGCAGGAGGGTGAGGTCGGGCTGAAGGTTGGAGCAGAGCAAGCGGTGGAGTTCGAGGACGGCAGCGGAGCCGAGTTGGCGGCCGCCGCCCTGGTAGGCCTCGGTGGAGTCGGTAAATCGGTCGCAGAGGACGATCTTGCCGGACCTTGAGGGCGGGCTCAATGACCTCGGCGATGGCCTGGGCGCGGTCGGCGAACATCAGGGCCATCTCGGTCATGGGGAGAGGGTGGTGGAGCGGGAGTCGAGCAGACACGGATGCGGTCGCCGGTGGGAGTTCCGCCGGGCTGACGGGTCAGGACGAGGCCGCTACTTCCCACCCTTTTGCCCGAAGAACGTCGAAGGATGTGCGCCGCATTTTCTGGGCATCCGCTGCGCGTTTTTTGAGCCAGGCGGCCAAACGATTGATTTGGGTGGTTTTACCGGAACCGTCGAGACCTTCGAGAGTGATAAACAGACCGCGCGGCATGAGGTCGAGTTTACCACTCTGAACAAAAACACTGACGAATGAGCTTGATTTGTGTTACAAGTGGTTAAACTTTCCTAACGTGACTGGAGAGCATATCCGCCGCGGCGGGCTATCTCCACCTGGAGTGAATTTGATGATCAAAATACGCACCTTTTACACACTTTCCGTCTGTGGCCTGCTTGCCGCGGCGATGCTGCTTACTGGCCGGTTGAACGCTCAAAACCTTACGCTGGAAGGCTATACCGGCGGTTTTATTACGCCCACAGCTTATGTAGTCGCGTCAGAGAAGGGCCAGGTCTTTTCTCACCCCGCGGTTGGCTACCACTTTATCGCTGCCAACGCGGTGATCGGCGATATTCACACCTTCGGCATCGCCGAGGGAATTGGCAACCGGGCCGAGGTTTCCTATGGCCGCAACGTGCACATCACCGGCGACAGCGCCAATTTCAGCCAGCTATGGCACTTTAACGGGATGAATATCTTTGCCGGCAAGGTTGTGGCCATCAAGGATGGGGAATTCGACAAATATATGCCGGGACTTGCGGTGGGCGGCATCACGCGCACCCAGGATCAGATTCGTCTCCAGCCCGGCTGCCCAGTTAGCGGTGGAATCCAACGATTACTTACTGCAACATAACTGGGAACCGCCTCATATTGTCCGCTGGAACCGGTTCCGGCTACCAAATCCTATAGCAACGGCGACGCGTATATCGTGGCGACCAAGACCTGGGCCAAGCCGCCGGTGCCATTCCTGGCAACCTTCGGCTGGAAGATGACCAATGCGTCGATTCTGGGCATCGGCGGCCAGAGCACGCGCTTCATGCGGACGGTTCTTCGGCGGGCTCGGAATTCCGCTGCCCGGTCCGTGGAAGACGGCATCGTAGCCGTGCCTTCGGCGGGATTTATGCAGGAACCGCCGCAGATACAGAACCTGAGCAGCCTTCTGGTTACGCTTTCTCCCGAAGGTGCAGTGACAGGCGCTCCGGCGCATATTCCCACCACGCTGGATTATGCGATACGGATAACGCAGCGGGAGCATCCGCACTTCACGTTTGATATTGGCGTGGGACAGGTGGCGGGAACGATTGGCACAATCCTAACTCCAACCGATAATCCTTCCGCGCCTTTCGCGCCATTTCCGGTGAATCTGCAGGCGCGGCATGTTGTGGCTACGGGGCTTAGCTACCGCTACTGATTTTCGAGTTAGAGAAGACTGAGTCCAGATCAAAAGCCGAACGGGGACTGAGTCACGGCCTGCGGCGCAGCAGCAGTCTGCGCCGCCTGACGGTCGGTTTTTCTATTGTGGCGCGCCTGAGACGCTTCCTCACCCTCCTTTTGTTACGATGAGTGAGTATTGAAACGAAAGGTGCTCCCCTTGCCCGACTTCCCCCCCGTCCCGCTCACTTTGGAAGGCTCCGCCCTTCTGCACCAGTTCTTCCGCTTCGACTGGAAATCCTGGCGGTCCTGCGCGGACGGTGAGCGCAAAAAGATCGCCGCCGAAGCTATCAAAACGCTCACCCATCTTGAGCGCACCGCCCCTGAAGCCCCCATCCGCTCCGCTCTCTTTTCCCAGTTAGGCCACAAAGGCGACCTGATCCTTATCCACTTCCGCGACTCCCTCGAATCTCTCAACCAGGTCGAACTCTCGCTCGCCCAGACCGGCCTCTACGGCTTTCTCACGCCTGTCCACTCCTATGTCTCAGTCGTCGAACTCGGCCTCTACGAATCCACCCGCAAGACCTATAAAGCCGCCTCCGACAAAGGTCTTGAAACCCACTCCTCCGAGTGGCAGGTTGAAATCGCCACTGCGCTGCAACGTTCCGCCGCGGCCATGGCCACGCGTCTCTTCCCCGCCGTCCCCGACGCCAAATACCTCTGCTTCTACCCCATGGACCGCAAGCGCGGCGAGCAGGTCAATTGGTACACCGTGCCATTCTCTGAGCGCCAGCGCATGATGCACGAGCACGGCCTCATCGGCCGCCGCTACGCAGGTGAAGTCAAGCAAATCATCTCCGGCTCCATAGGAATGGACGATTGGGAGTGGGGCGTAGACCTCTTCGCCGAAGACCCGGTCGTCTTCAAAAAACTAATCTACGAAATGCGCTTCGACGAAGTTAGCGCGGTTTATGCACTGTTTGGGCAGTTCTATATTGGCGTGCGGCTGCCGATCGAGAGACTGCCAATCTGGCTCGATGGAAAGCTGTAACGCCAGTAATCTACAGAAGGATTACATCTTGTTCAGGGCACGGCTTCAGCCGTGCAGTAATCGAGCAAAATAAATCTGGGCTTCAGTCCCTGCGGAAATGCCGGGTGCCCCATCCATGCCGCGGTCCCCGCGGCGACCGGCAAGGGTGGGATAGCATGAACTCAACAGGCAATTCCAATATGCCCATAACTGCAAAATCCATTCGCAAGCGTGCCGCAAAGAAGCCAGCCCAACGCGGCGATCTCGCCCCGGACCGCATCGCCGCCATTCTAAAAGCCCTCGACGAAGCCTATCCCAACGTCGAATGTGCGCTCATCCATCGCACTCCCTGGGAACTGCTGGTTGCCACCATCCTCTCCGCCCAATGCACCGACGTTCGCGTCAACATGGTGACCCCGGAGCTATTCCGCCGCTTCCCCACCCCGGCCGCCATGGCCAAAGCGACTCTGCCCCAGCTCGAAGCCCTCATCAAAACCACCGGCTTCTTCCGCAACAAAGCCAAATCCATCCAGGGCGCGGCCCGCAAAATTATCTCCGACTTCTCCGGTCAAGTCCCCCAAACCCTCGCCGAGTTAATCACCATCCCCGGCGCCGCCCGCAAAACCGCCAACGTCGTCCTCGGCGTCAGCTTCGGCAAAGCCGAAGGCGTAGTCGTCGATACGCACGTCTTCCGCATCAGCCGCCGCCTGGGCCTGGCAAAAAGTGATACGCCCCAAAAAGTCGAGCAGGAGCTAATGCAGGTTATTCCCCAGGATCGCTGGATCGCCTTCTCCCACCAGCTCATCCACCACGGCCGCCAGGTCTGCGAAGCTCGCAAACCCAAATGCGACCTATGCAACCTTGAGCAGCTCTGCCACTCCCAAGACAAAACCTGGCAGTCGTAAGAATAAGTCTCAATCGGCGCACAAGAACAACTGAGATGCAGTTGAAGGGCCTTGCCTCAGTCAGGCATGTGACCGGTTTATACCGAATCCGCCCTGGGCAAATCGTCAATCGCTACACCGCATCCCCAGCTATGTTGTCGATATCAGTCAGAATGTGTAAATAATCCTCAACTCATTCCTCACCTGCAGGCCGTGGTCCATCCATTTGCTGGCGGAGCTGCCTTAGTTGGCGCCACCATCCCCAAAAACTCCTCAAACACAAAATTCGAAAGCAGCCGTCCCTGCGCGGTCAGCCGAACCGTCTTCCCGTCCGAACTCACCAGCCCATCCTCCTTGAGCCGCCCCACCACCTCCATCGCCCGCTCCACCGCATCGCTGCCAAACTCCCGTTCCACCGCGGCCACATCCACTCCCGCATTCATCCGCAGCCCCAGAAACCACGCCTCCTCGTGCTGCCGCTCCGGGCGAAATCCACTCCGTCTCCGCCACGCATCCCGCACACCCTCAAGAAAAGCTCCCAGCTCATCGGTGGTCGTCGATCTCATCAATGAAATGGTCCGCCGCCACGCAGCATCGATGAAGCATCCAGCCCCAGCCCCAAATAAGGCCTCCGCTGCCAATACCGCAGATTGTGCCGCGATTCAAACCCCGCCCGGCTGAAATTCGAAATCTCATACTGCTCCAGCCCCGCCTGCCCCAGCCTCTCGATCGCCGTCTCATACATCCGCGCAATCGCATCGTCCTCGGGAACCATCCCGGCGAAGTACCGCGCCCCGCCGCCCAGAACCTCGCGCCCCAGCCGCGAATCCTCATCCACCTCCAGCATGTAAACGCTGGCGTGAGGAACGCCCGAGTCCACCAGCGCCGCCAGCGACTCCTCCCACGAAGCCAATGTCTGCCCCGCCAGCCCCGCAATCAGGTCCACATTCAGGTTCGCAATCCCCGCCGCGCGCAGCCGCCGCAGATCCTCCTCCACCGTCGCCCGGTTATGCAGCCGCCCGCTCACCGCCGCCTCCCGGTCGATGAACGACTGCACCCCCAGGCTCACGCGATTCACACCCGCCGCCACCAGCGCCGTCAGCGTCTCTTCCGCAATCTGCCCCGGCGCGCACTCCACGGTAATCTCCGCGTCCGGCTCAAAATCGAACTCCGCCCGCATCGCCCCGAACAGCCGCTCCAGCAACTCCGGCGCCAGCAAACTAGGCGTTCCCCCGCCCAGGTAAACCGTATCCACGCGCCGCGGCAGCTCCACGCCCATCCGCCCCGCCCACTCCCCGGCCGCCCTTAAATCCTCGATAACCCGTTCCACATACCGCCCATGTTCGCTCGCCGGATAAACCCCCGAAGCAAAGTTGCAGTAAGTACACTTCGACCGGCAAAACGGAATCGAAATATAAATCCCCAGCGCGTCTCTAGAAAACTCATCCATAAACAGAATTCTTTCACGCACCGCCGGCAGTCTCTAGGCCCAGCAACGTTCCTTATTCCCTTTATCCCTATCCCTAACCCCTATCCCTAACCCCTATCTGTTGCAATCATTGAACCAAGGAGATTCCCCGTTTGAAAGCCTGGCCAATCCTCGGCATCGGCTTGATGCAGATCCCTTCTGTTACTGGCCCATTGGTTCATCTTTCACACCCTGGTCGTCTTCTGCGGCAATCTCACTCCGTCTCAAACTCTGGCGCTCGGAACCGCGCTCTTCCTGCTGGCCTTCAGCTTCATCGCCGCCGCCCTGCTCGGCTATTACTTTTCCAGCTTGCCGGTCCGTCTCATCTACAAGATCGCCGCCGTCTGGCTCGGCTTCCTCAACTACTTCTTCTTTGCCGCCTGCCTCTGCTGGCTAGCCAACCTGGCCCTCCTGTTTTCCCCGCTCGCCCCGTCCCTGCCGCATTACCGCCCCCTCATCGCCGTTGTCTTCTTTTCCCTGGCCCTCCTCACCGGCATCTACGGCCTGCTCAATGCCCGCTGGGTCCGCATTCGCCGCGTAACCGTTCAGCTCCCCAACCTTCCCGCCGCCTGGCGCGGCCGCACCGCCCTCCTGCATCAGCGACCTTCACCTCGGCAACATCAACGGTCCCGGATTCTGCCGCCGCATAGTAGCCCTCGCCGCTCGTCTCCAACCCGATATCGTCTTCCTTCCCGGCGACCTCTTCGACGGCGTCCATGCCGACCCCACCCGCCTCATCGCTCCCTTCAAAACTCTCTCCCCGCCCCTCGGCATTTACTTCACCGCCGGCAATCACGAGGAGTACGGCGGCGAAGCCAACTTCACCCACGCGCTCACCCAGGCCGGCATCCGCGTTCTGGTCAACGAGATGGTTGTCGTCGACGGCCTCCAGATCCTCGGCATTCCCTACGCCGACTCCCACTTCCCCATCCGTCTGCGCGCCAATCTTGAAGCCCTGCGCCCCGACCCCGCTCAGCCCAGCATCCTGCTCAACCACGCCCCCCATCGCCTGCCCATCGTCGAGCAAGCCGGCATCAGCCTCCAGCTCTCCGGCCACACCCACGGCGGCCAACTCATCCCCTTCACCTGGTTCACCCGCCGCGCCTTCGGCAAGTTCACCTACGGACTGCAACGCTTCGGCTCCCTCCAGGTCTATACCTCCAGCGGCGCCGGAACCTGGGGCCCTCCCATGCGCGTCGGCACCCACCCCGAAATCGTCCTGCTCCAATTCGAGTAGGCATTTCGCCCATAGGTATAGAGTGATTCTGACGGTTGAAGATGACCGGTCCTGGCAGGAATAGTAGCACTGGCGTCCCGGCCGGCTTAGCGTGGACCCCCGGTCCACGCTCACTCTGCGCCTCAGGAGAGTTCCTGTGAATTTGTTCCGCTAGACGGTATATCCTTATACCCAAAAGGAGACCCAATGCGCACCTTCCGTAACTTCCGCTTTCTCTTTCCAGCCCTAATCTGTCTGGCCATCCTCGGCCAAAGCACCCGCACCCATGCGCAGTCCGCCGCAAGCAGCGCTTTGCCGCCCCCGCCCCACGCCAAGGAGATCCATCTCAAACATGTGCTGGTCATCGCTCAAACCAAAGGCTGGGAGCACGACTCCATCCCCGCGTGCATGGTTGCCATCTACAACATGGGCAAGGAGAGCGGCCTGTGGGATACCACCCTGCGCACCGACACCGAACTGCTCACCAAAAAAGAACTCAAAGCCAACGCCAAAAATCTCAATTACTTTGACCTTCTCGTCTTTTGCAGCACCACCGGCGAACTGGACCTCGACGCCGGCCAGAAGCAGGACATGCTCTCCTTCGTCCACGACGACGGCAAGGGCTTTGTCGGCATTCACGCCGCGCTCGACACAAATTACACCTGGCCCGAATACGGCGAGATGATCGGCGGCTGGTTCGACCAGCATCCCTTTGGAACCTTCAACGCGCCCATCATCAATGAAGACCCGTCATTCCCCGCCGTCCGCCACTTCCCCGCCGCCTTCGTCAAATACGACGAGATCTATCAGGCCAAAGCCTGGTCGCGCGACAAGGTCAACGTGCTGCTCTCGCTCGACCCCATCAAAGCTCGACTACAACAACCCCCGCATCCACCGCGACGATCACGACTTCGCCGTCGCATGGAGCAAGCTCTACGGCAAAGGCCGCGTCTTTTACTCCACGCTCGGCCACACTGAGGAGTCCTGGGACGATCCCGACATCAAGACCATGTACTTCGAAGCCATCAAGTGGGCCCTCCGCATGACCGAAGGAAGCACAACCCCTCACCCGCGGCCGGCAGCATTCCTCCAGCCCATTGAACTGGGGCTGCCCCATCCTTCCGCAGCTTTTCCGGAAGGGTGGGATTCCCGCATATATATCCACATACAAATGGGGCAAACGGCCTGCAAAATAGAGGTATATTTCACTTATCTGGAAGGAAGACGAAGGTAACTGACCAAATTGTCCGAATATCACTGCCTGACTCACAGGTCGATGGAGTAAGGCCTTGAAAAAGAAATGATGGCCCCGATGGCAGAGCGAAATTATTGGCTTGATCTTTTCACACCGCAAACCTGGAATGAGTTTCTCAAAGCTGGGGCCTCAGTGTCTGGCTTCCGAGAATCGAAGTGGACATATGTGCAAAAAATCCAACAAGGAGACTATCTACTATGCTATCTGACGGGCATTTCGCGTTGGATAGGTGTGCTCGAGGTCATCTCGAAAAAGCCATTCAAAGACAATACTCCCATTTGGAAAGATGACGTCTTTCCGTGCCGCGTAAAAGTGAAGATAGTGACTCAACTAGACCCTGAAACGGCTGTCCCCGTACAAGATATGAAGGACGTACTATCCGCGTTCAAGAGCACAATATCAGAATCTTACACTTTAGCATGGACGGGAAAATTTAGAGGATCGCCGGCAAAATGGAGTCAGTCAGATGGGGAGGCGGTAGTTGCAGCCGTTCTCTCAGCGAAAAAGAATCCAATTAATAGACCTATCGACCCAAGAAAACTGAAGTATCGGCCCAAGGTTCTGGAAACAAAGATTGGCTTGGTTACGGTTCCAGAATCCGAATCTGTTCCTGTAATAGAAATCGGTCCAGCAGACGACCTACCAAAAGAGCCAACAAT
Source organism: uncultured Acidobacteriaceae bacterium (assembly GCA_963724755.1). Taxonomy (GTDB): domain Bacteria; phylum Acidobacteriota; class Terriglobia; order Terriglobales; family Acidobacteriaceae; genus Telmatobacter. The sequence continues at coordinate 264,823 of CAVRVZ010000017.1, read as the reverse complement.
ACATACGGAAATTCAAGCATTGCTATTACAGTTGGGCAGCGATATGGGATTCGATTTATGGGTAGCAAAGAACGATCGAAGTAAATCCAATGATGGACTTAAAGTTCTCGGATTTGCCGAAAATGAAGACAGCCCTACCATTACAATTTGACGATGCAACAAATCGAACAATTGAGTTGATAGACGTTCTTTGGTTGAAGGGAAATGCGATTGCCGCCGCATTTGAAATTGAAAGCACAACCTCTATATACTCTGGTCTCTTACGAATGTCCGATCTATTATCGATGCAACCGAATATCAATATTCCTTTGTACCTCGTCGCCCCAGACGAACGCAGAGACAAAGTTATGGAGGAAGTTAACAGGCCGACCTTTAGCCGACTAAGCCCGCCACTTGCTAATGTGTGCAGCTACATTTCGTTTTCGGCACTTCGCGATCATCTCGCTCAAGTAAAAGGATTCGCGAAGTATCTTAAGCCGGACTTTTTGGAGGAAATGTCCGAAGATTGCGCCATTTCAGATTGAACCTACTCCCCCTCCGGCGGCACCTGCTCCAGCAGCCTCTTCCACGTCTTCTGATTCTTCCTGAACCCCTTCTTCAAATCCTCCAGAATCCGCTCGAAATCCGCATTCGTCCGCAGATGATTCCACGCCGGATTCTTCTGGAACCACGGATAATTCTCATTGCCCAGATAAATCGCCCGCCGCAGCCAGTGCAGCGCCTCGCTCGAATCGCCCTCGACCGCAAAATAAGTAGCCAGCCGGTAAGCCATCTCGCTGTCCGCTTCGGCCGCGGCCAGCGTATCGTCTTTCAACAGCGCCGCCGCCCGCTCCCGTTCGCCCGCCTGCACGTAGCACAAGCGCCAGCGTAGGCACGGCAATGCGCATCGAATCGTCGTCGCGAATCACGCCCTCCAGAATCTCAATCGCCTTGTCCAGGTTGCCCAGCCGCATCTGCTGGTACCCCGCCGAAGTCCGCAGCAGCGGATGCCGCGGCTCCAGAGCCAGCCCTTTCTCCAGCTCGTCTCCCGCCAGCTCAATCTGATTTTGATAGTGATAAACGCGCGCCCGGTGGTTATAGAGCAGCGCCGCATTGGCCGGATTCAGCTTCAGGGCGCGATTGAACTGGAGCAGCGCCTCGTCATACATTCCGTCGCCGCGCAGCGCCATGCCCGCCACCATGTGCACATTCCAGTCGTTCGCCGCACCGGCCAGCAGGTTCGCAATCCCGTGCCGCGCCGACTCCTTCTCGCCGCGCGAAAGCAGCATATAAATCCGGTACAAATTGGCCTCGGTCGAAGCCGGGTCCAGCTTGAGCGCCTCGTCGAATGCCCTCCGCGCGCGCATCACGTGAATCTGCCCGCCGAATCCGTGCCGCACATATTGCAGCTCCGCAATGCCCAGCCCGCTCCATCCGGCCGCATACTCCGGATCGCTCGCCGTCACGTTGGCGAAGAGCGCGTGCGCGCGGTCCAGATCGCCGCGCGAGCCGGTGCGGGTCATGAACGAGCTCAGCAGCGCCCGCGCCTGCAAGTATTCTTCGCTCGCCGGTCCCGGCAGCGAAGTCTCGCGCGGCCCGCTTCCCGATCCAGGCCGCGGCGCATCCAACTGGTCTCCGCCGCCCAGCCCGTGCAGCGTGGCGAAAACCTCGTTTGAAATCTCCGTCTGCACCGCGATCAGGTCCAGCGAAGCCACGCGAATCGCTCCCCCCGAACGCACGCTCTGCGCGGCCACGTCCAGCAGTTGCCAGTTCAGATCGAAACCCTCTTCTGAGCGCAAAATACTTCCGGTCAGCACAAACGAAACCAGCAGCTTCTGCCCCACCGCCAGCGGATCCATCTGCGCCATCTGCAGCGGCATCAGCGTGCTTGAAGGCCGGATCACCAGCGACGGAATCCTCGCCAGCCTGGCCGCAATCGCGTCGGCCAGCGCAAACCCATACAGCGGCGCCACCTCCGTCGCCCCCAGGTTGGTAAACGGCAGCACCACCAGCGAATTCTGTCGCGCCCGGTCCGTGGCCGACTCGCGAAACCGCTCCGCCAGCATCGACAGAAATCCCGTATTCCGCTTCTCCGCCTCAATGCCGGTGGTCGGCAGGTTGGCCGCCGCATCGCCGGGAATAATCCCCGTCTCAATCTGCAGCGCCTTCATAATCGTCTTCAGCGCCTCGCGCACCTCGGCCGCCGAGGCATAACGCGCTCGCCGGATTCTTTTCCAGGCACGACGCGATCACGCTCTTCAACTCCGGCGAAATTCCCGGCACAATCCTGCTCAAATCCTCCGGCTCTGAAAACTGAATCGCGCGAATAGCCTGAAAATCCTCGGCCTCGGGCCGCACAAACGGATGCCGTCCGCCGGCCAGCTCATACAGAATCACGCCCAGCGCCCACACGTCCGACTGCACGCTCGACTGCCCGGTAACAAACTGCTCCGGCGCCATATAGCGAATCGTCCCGCCGCGCGCCGTATACGTTGCCGCCATCGACGCATCCTTGGCCAGCCCCGGCTTCGAAGGATCGAAGCTGGCCTCCTCGGGCCGCAGCCGCCGCGCCATGCCAAAGTCCAGAATCTTCACCAGCCCGCCGTCGGTCAGCATCACGTTCTGCGGCTTCAGATCGCGATGGAAGATGCCCAGCGCGTGCGCCGCCTGCAATCCGTCGGCGATTTGTATTCCCACTGAAAGCACCAGTTGCAGGCTCGCCGGCCCGCGCGCAATCAGTTGGTCCAGCGACTGGCCGGGCACGTACTGCATCACGATATAGCCCTCGTCGCCGCTCTCGCCCACCTCGTAAATGGCGCAGACGTTGGGATGCTCGATCGCCGAGGCCAGCCGCGCCTCGCGCAGCACCGTCGTCCGCATCTGCTCGGCCGTCAGCAGTCCCGTGCGCAGAATCTTCAGCACCACCGGCCGCTGCAGCAGCGTATCGTTGGCCAGGTAGACCACCCCGCTGCCGCCGGCGCCCAGCCTGCGCTGAATCTCGTAGTGTTCAATCGTCCTTCGCGCCATCTCTTCAAGTCTACCGGCCCGCTCATGAAGATCGTCTCAAGAGACGATGAATCCAAATGCGCGTTTTCCTCCGGACTCCTGCGCAAATCAACACTGCCGGAATCTGTTAACTTCAAAATTGAGCATGAACAGTTTTCGCACCGAGATTTACGAAGGAGATTTCTTCCCTCCGGCGCCTTCGCGCTTTGCACGCTGGCCCTGTCTGTCTGCCCGCTCGCAGCGCAACAGGCAGCCCCTCCGCCGCAACCCCCAAGCCCGCCCCAGCAAACCCCGCCCGTCCCGTCCCAGCAGCAACCCGGCATCAGCGAACAGGTCCACACCGGCACCACCAGCGGTCTCGACGTCGATGCCCGCCTCCAGAACCTGCTCGCCGATCACCAGTACCTGCGCATCGCGTCCCAGCTCGACCAGTTGCCGCCCGAGCAGGCCCAGCTCTACCGCGGCATTCTGGCCAACCGCTCCAACGACCTCAAGGCATCCATCCAGCTACTCGAGCCGCTTGTCGATCAGGTCACAGCCAGCGGCGACAAAGCCAAAGAAAAGCTGCTCCGCAAAGCCCTGGCCGAGGATTACCTCCGCGAAGGCGACTGGGCCAAAGCCGCCAAGGCCTATCAGGCCCTCGACCTCCGTCTCCAGGGCCATCTCACCCCCGACGAGCAGGATGAGATCGAGATGCCGCGCAAGCTCTCGCAGCTCGCAGCGGCCGATCCCTCCCGCCCCGCAATGACCGTCGATCCCGCCGATCCCTTCGTGCTCCAGGCCGCCCGCAACCCCCTCGGCCTCACCGATATTCCCGTCTACGTCGATGCCCGCCCGCACAGTTGGATGCTCGACCCCACCTCGCCCTTCAATCTCATCTCCCGCTCGCTGGCCAAAGAAGCCGGCCTCAAAGTCTCCGAGCTCTCCACCACCATCCGCTCCCTCACCGGCCGTCCCATCGAAATGTATGTCACCGTCATTCCCCGCTTCACCATCGGCGGCCTCATCACCTTCCGCAACATGACCGCCTTCGTCTACAACGATGCCGACTACTCCTTCCCGCAATTCCACTACCAGGTGCAGGGAGTCCTCGGCTACCCGGCGCTCTCAGCCCTCGGCAGCCTCACCATCACCAATGAAGATATGCATCGAAGTCCGCCCCGCCAATCAGCCGCAACCCGCAGACAAATCTTCACAAGCTAAGAAAATTGAACAGGACGATCATCCCGCCCCCGGCGCGCCCTTCTTCCTCGATGGCGACCGCATCATTGTCGCCCTGGGAAATCCAGCCGTCGCCGCCGATCCATCAACCGGCGATAAACCTTCGTCCTCTTCACCGCCTGCGTCAAAAACCCCCGCATTTAAGACCTATGATGAGCGCATGTTTCAAATCGACGCGGGCGGCCAGCAGACCTACCTCACCTCCCGCTACTACGACGAGCACGCCGCCGATTTCACCGGCCAGAAGATGCAGAACTTCACCCTCCCCGGCCTTCAGTCCGCCACTCCCCAACCCGCCTTCGTAGCCGAAACCATCCCCCTCATCGTCGGCCCCACCACCGTCCCCATCCATTTCATCCAGGTCCTCACCCAGCCGCTCGGCTCCGCTGCCCTCGACGATGTTTACGGCGTCCTCGGCATCGATGCCCTCGACCAGTTGCAGGCCTACACCTTCGACTACCGACACCATGCGCTTCAGCGTAAAACCGGAATAATCTCGCACTGCCGGTAAGACTCAAAACATAGCGAACTATCCGCGCATGAGATACTGTTACCAATCACCCATGCACCCAGCGGAGAAATCGTGACACCAAACAGAATGAGTTGCAATGATAGAAAAATCTTTCGCTTGCTGACAATCTCCTGCGCCGTTTTCATCTTCCTGCTGATGGCAGCAGCCCATCCCTCGCAGGCGCAAAACAAACGGCTGCTCGCCTACTATGTCCGCTCCACAGATTCGAAGCCTGGGCAGATGGCCTATAACGCCAGCAACATTCCCTATGACGAACTGACGCACATCATCCACGTTTCCTTGGATCTGGACCCCAGGGCAGACGGAACTCTCTACGTTCGCCCCGGCCTGCTGGAGCCCGAGCTGATCTCGCGGGCCCATGCCGCGGGCGTCAAGGTCATGATTACCGTTGGCGCCGCCGCCGCGCGCTTCGCAACCGTCTCCGCCAATTCCGATGCACGTTCAGCATTGGCAAAAAACCTGCACGACTTTGTTGTCGCCAACGGCTATGACGGAGTAGACATCGATTGGGAATACCCTGCTGGCTTGGAGCAGCGCTCCAACTGCACGCTGATGATGCTTGCCATTCGGAAAGCATTGCCCGCGCCTTATCTTCTTTCCATGGCCACCACCGGAAACCCTACACTGCCGAGGAGTAATTCCTACGATTCCTACGATATCGAAGCGCTTTCGCGGATTCTCGACTTCTTTAATGTGATGACCTACGACTTTCATGGCCCATGGACAAGCCATGCCGGGCATAACTCCCCGCTATTTCAAAGCCCCAAAGATCCCGGGATCGACGACGGAAGCCTGGCGACTTCAATCGATATCTATCTGAATTATTACCACGTGCCGGCGGAGAAGCTCAACATCGGCTCGGGCTTTTATGGGTACGAATTCACTACCGCGAAGGGGCTATGGCAGCCCTGCGTCAAGTGCCAGACCACTACCTTCTACCGCAGTTACGGAGCGTACATCAAACCCAGAATCAATGCCATGGGGTGGAAGCGTAAATTTGATTCGGCGGCGCAAGCGCCCTACCTGATTCGCTCCTCCCCGGCCGAGCCTGGCTTTATCACCTATGACGACGCGGAATCTACGGCGCGGAAAGTCAATTATGTTCTCGGCAAACGGAACTTGGGAGGTTTTTTCGTATGGGACATAGGAGGAACGGACAGCGACTATGACGGCCACTCAGAAGATCTGCTGACCGCAATGTCAAATGCGTTCAAAAAGTACGGAATGCTGCCCGCGAAGCAGGAAAACCCGCCAGCTGCGCCACAGCACTAATCCGCCAACTTGCTAACTCGCCAACGCGCGTAAGCGGCGCTATAGCGAAACCAGAGTAGCTGTATACCGAAAGCAATACCGTCAAGTGGCTTTTTCCTCAAGAAAAAGCCACCCTGAATACTCTCAGAATAGGCACGTTTACTCTGGTTTCGCTCTAACTTGCCGCTTTCTTCTTTCTCCCATCGCGTTCCTTCTCCATCCGCAGCTGCCCCCGCTGCCCGAACCAAAACATCGTCAGCCCGAAGACCGCCATCACCAGCCCCCACCACAAATTCACATTGATCCCCAGACTCTTCGCATAGAGCGACACATTGCCGTCCGTCTTCAATCCAAACGCCGTCAGAATCGCCCCCGCCAGCGCGAACATCAACCCAATCGGAATCCGCAAATCAAGATCCATCTCTCTCGCTCCTCAATAAAAGAAAATATTCAGCGCAATCACCACCAGCAGAATCGCCACCGCCAGCGCCTCCGGCCGCTTCCACCACACCAGCTTCGCGCTCTCCGGCTTCGGCGTCAGCGAGTGAACCAGACCCACCAGTTCCGCCTCCGGCCGTGCCTTGGTGCAGTAACTCACCGCCACCGTCACAATAAAATTCACCCAGAAGGCGAAGATCGCCGTCCAGAAGTTCTGCGCCATATCGCTTGGATAATGATGCAGCACCGCAATCCATCCCCCGTGAATCCCAACCCGCGCTTCAATAGGCAGCGTCAGCCCGTGATGCAGCATCGCCGCCGCCGTCCCCGCGATCAGCCCGCTGAACGCCCCGTGCCCCGTCGCCCGCTTCCAGAACATGCCCAGCAGAAACGTCGCGAACAACGGCGCATTCACAAAGCTGAAAACCAGTTGCAGCGTATCCATAATATTGTTGAAGTTGATCGCCGCGTACGCCGTCCCAATCGACAGCAAAATCCCGCCCACCGTGGCGAACCGCCCCACCATCAGGTAATGCCGGTCGCTGCCTTTCTTATAGATATAAGACTGGTAAAGATCGAAAGTAAATACCGCATTGAACGCCGTAACATTGCCCGCCATTCCGCTCATGAAGCTGGCCAGCAGCGCCGTCAATCCCAGCCCCAGAATCCCGGTCGGGAAATAATGCAGCAGCAGATTCGGCGTGGCCATATCGTAGTCCAGCAGCGGCTCGCCGCTGGCCGTCAGCATCGGCTTGCCGGTCACCGGATTCAACTTGGCTGGAACCAGTCCCCGTCCCTGCTCCACCTGCGGTGGAACCACGTTGATCTCGTGAATGAATCGCCCCGTTCTCAACCCGCGTTGATCAGTCGTCGAGTGCGGCGTAGGCAGCCCAATCGCCAACAGCCCCGGCACCACCACCAGAAATGGAAAAAGCATCTTCGGCACCGCCGCAATCAGCGGAACCCTCCGCGCCGATTCCATATTCTTCGAGGCCATCGCAGTCTGGATCACCAGAAAATCCGTGCACCAGTATCCGTACGCCAGCACAAATCCCAGTCCCATGCACAGACCCATGATCTCCACTCCCATGGGGTTGGTGCTGGCGTGCGCCACGCCCTTCCACTCATGCATATACGCCGCCGGAACCGCTGCCTTCAGCCCGCTCCATCCGCCCACATTTCTCAGCCCCAGCAGCACCAGCGGAAGAAACCCGGCAACGATAAGAAAAAACTGCAAGCACCTCGTTGTAAATCGCGCTGGCCAGCCCGCCCAAGAAAATGTAAGCCAGCACAATCGCCGCCGACAGCACGATGGAAAAAGTGAAGATCCCCTCCGGCGCCCACCCCTGCGCGCGAAACAATCCATCAAACACATGCAGCGCCTGCATCAGCCGCGCCATCGCGTACATCGAGATCCCGGAGCTGAACACCGTCATCGCCGCAAACGAGCAGGCGTTCAGCGCGCGAGTTTTCTCGTCGAATCGCAGCCGCAAAAACTCCGGCACCGAACGCGCCTTTGACCCGTAATAAAACGGCATCATGAAGATGCCCACAAAAATCATCGCCGAGATGGCGCCGATACCGTAGAACTGCGCCGTCTCCAGCCCGTACTTGGCCCCCGAGGCGCCCATGCCGATCACTTCCTGCGCCCCCAGGTTGGCGCTCAAAAAGGCCAGCCCGCATATCCACGCCGGCAGCGCCCGCCCGGCCTGCAAAAAATCCTTGCTGGTCTTCATCTTCGGCTTCAGCGCAAATCCGATGCCCACCACAAAGCCGAAGTACAGCAGCATGATCAGCCAATCGACGGCGGTTAGATTAGCCACAAATGACTCCTCGCAAAATCAGTACTGCGATCGATTGCATCGGTATTTCTCTTGCATGACAAATTAATTAACTTGAAAGTATGCAATTATTCACACAGCCGGCGCCCTTCACATTTTCCCGCCGCCACTCTTCATCTTCGCTTGAACAGATGCGAGATTCATTCTCGCGGCTTGATCGGCCGGGTTAATTCTCACTGCTTCGCTGAACTGCTCAAACGCCTTCTCATAATCCCCCGTCTGAGCCAGCGCCACGCCCAGGCTGTTATGCGCATTGGCGCTCTCAGGATCGTAACGCACCGCCTGTGTAAGCTCCGCCACCTCTTCCGGAAGCTGATGCGCCTCCATGTAAATCTTTGCCAATTGAGTATGTGGCATGGCCTGTTCGGGATAGATAGCCAATGAAATCCGAAACTCTTTAACCGCCTCCTGCAACAATCCCTGCTTGCTATAAATCATTCCTAAATAGTTATGCGCATGGTAATTATCCGCATCCATGGCAAGTATCCGGCGGTACTCCTGAACCGCCTCGTCAAGTTTGTTCTGCACCATAAGAGAATCGGCGAGATAACTCCGCGCCCTGATAAGATCCGGTTGCGCGGCGATTGCCTTTCTGCTGTACATTTCCGCGTCCTGCGGCTTGCCCGCCATGATCGACCACATGGCAATGTCCGACAAAATATTGGAGTTGCTTGGATCCCCGCGCAATGCCTTTTCCAGCCGTTCGCCCGCAATCGGCATATTGTGCAGATCGTGGGTTTGCATCATATTCTGCATCATTGAAAAAGCTGATAATAAAGTATCAGCGGATCGGAAGGCCTATACTCCAGCGCTCGCTCCAGGTACGGTTGCGCCTCGGCATATTTCTCCCAGCCTCACATACGCCGCACCCAGGCTTGAGTTAGGTAACGCCCCGCGCTCGTCGATCGCCAGCGCATGCGTAAAAAGCGTCACTGTATCTTTCCACACCTTTACCTGTGCATCCGTCTTCACGGCGCACGCCGCTATCACTGCCACCGCTAGCGCTTGCGCCGCAACCTTCAACTTCGGCCGGTTAGCCACCGCATCGCCGATCAGCCACACAACAGCCATAAATAAGCCAATCAGCGGAATATAGGTATAACGCTCGGCCATGGACTGCTCACCAACTTGCACGATGCCGATGACCGGCGCCAGAGTTCCCAAATACCAAAGCCAGCCCATCAGGCAATATGGCTTCTCCTTGCGAAATTGCCAGCAGGCTGCAGTTACCAGGACGAGCGCCAGCATTGATAACACCGCCGCATAACTCATGACGTTACTTTTCATCGTGGTAATAATAATGCGTAAGCGGATCGGGCCATAACATGATCCACGCATAGCGCCAGTAACTGATCGCCGCGTTCGAGATTCTTCCCCACAAGGGATAGTCTTGCAGCGAACCCACCGCGCCGCCCGCTCGCTGGGCAATAAATGCGACGATACTCGCGATGACCGCCATGATGAAACAGCAGCCATTTCTCCACGCATAACTTCCACAGGGCAGTGAACCAACTTGCCCGCGTGTCTCCCCGCTGAATGTGATTCTGCGCAACGGCCAGATATCAAGCAATAACAGGATAAACGGAAGCGTTACGGCCATTGGCTTGGACATGAGAGCGCAGGCAAAGCAGCAGACGACCCATGCGAAGCGCTTCCACGACGGCCTGCGGGCATACCATGCATACGCAAGTAACGCCGCAAACCAGAAAAACGCGCACAAGACGATCTTTGCGTTCCGCAATCCAGGCAACCGATTCCACATGCGCGGGATGCAGCGCAAACAGAAACGCGACAATCGCCGAACGCGCCAAGAAACCCGTCATATACAAAAGCAAAAGAAAAAGCAAAATCGCATTGCGCGGCGTGCAGGCAACAGATTCGTCATATGGTGGCCGCTGGGATTGTTGCCATACAAGCTCCAGTCAACCATGTGAGAAATCCAGGTCAGCGGGTGCCAGTTTCCCGCATGGAAGCTTGTAAACGCCCACTCGATGCTCGGCATGCGTCAACCCCTGCTGCACGTGCCGATTTTGCACGATGTATGTGTAATCGTCGAAGGTTAGAAAATCGTTGTTGCGCACGCCGCTGATAGGCAATGATGGTAACCACGGCGAGAACAAGGCAGACCGCGGCCGTTTGCCAGGGCTTGCTGCTTAACTGGGCAATGGAAGCGCTCTTATCAGCCTGTGCGCCTGCCGGGCGCTTGTCTCTCGATTTCCGCCGTCGCGATTTACTAGTCATGGTTGCCAACCTTCGATCATTCTAACCAGAGAGCCTCTTACGAATTTCAGTTTCCTGTTTCCTGCAGTTTCTGCATCGCGCACTCATCGCTCAAAGGCCCTCCGGCACAAGCCGGAGGGCCTTCAAAAATACCTGAGTAAATCCCCCCTCTACGCCTTTGCCGCGCGCTCCGGCTTGTACCCCGACAAGGCCATAGTAGGCAACGAATAGATAGCAGACGATCGGCAGCAGAAATGCGTATTGAATTCCAACCTTGTCGGCCAGTCCCGCCGATGACGTATTGCATAGTCGTGGACGCATGCCGCATAGTGCTTGCCAATCACTTCGGACAGCGCATCCGAACAGCGGCGGAATCACCGCTCCGCCCACGTTGCCGATGGTGATTACGCCCGAACCCTTGCTGGTCATCGGTCCCAGTTCTGCGATGCCCAGAAGTAAATATGGTCGGATACATCACGGAGTTAGCCAGGCCGCACAGCACCAGGCTCCAGACCGCAACCGGTCCCGAGGTAAACATGGCCACCAGCAGCAGCGCCACGCCGAAGCAATCCCAGCCCCACCAGCATCTTTTGCGCCTTGATCACGCTCATCAACACGCTGCCGATGAAAGCGCCCCGCCATGATGCCCAGGTAGTAAAGCGTAACCAGCAATTCCGGCCGTCTCGACGCTGCTGATGCCCTGCTCCTGGAAGAACCGGATGCCGATCGCGGCCAGCGCAATCTCCACGCCCACATAAAAGAAGATGCCCACCATCCCCAGCACGGTGTGCGAATAGGTCCAGATGCTGCGCCCCAGCACCGGATCGTCCGCCCTGAGCCGGGACGAAACTCGCGGGTCATCGAGATCGCCGGCAGTTGCATGCAGCATCACCGCAAAGCCCAGCAACAGCAGCGCAACAGCAATGGCGATATAAGGCCCCTGCCAGCATGTGCGCCTCGCTCTGCCGGCATCGAGGCACTTGCCGGAATCGGAGAGGATAAATGTGCGCCGCAACCCAGGGCGCAATCGCCGAGCCCAAGGAGTTGAACGCCTGCGCCAGATTCAACCGCGCCGAGGCGCTGTGCTCCGGCCCCAGAATCGACATATAAGGATTGGCCGAGGTCTGCAATGCGCATAACGCCCGTGGCCAGCACAAAAATCGCCGCCAGAGTCAGGGGAAAGCTCACCTGGTTTGCCGCGGGAACAAACAGCAGCGCGCCCGCCACCATGATGAAAAGCGAAATCACCATGGTGCGCTTGTAGCCCACCTTCTCAATCAGCTTGGCGCTGGGAACCGAAAAGACCAGGTAAGCGAAAAACCATGCCGAAGTCGCCAGCATGGCCGTAGCCAGTGATTCAGTCTGGAAGATGTCTTCCAGCTTGATGCACCAGTTGGTTGTTCAGGCTGGTGAGAAATCCGAAGATGCCGAACAGAGCAGTGACCGTAATAAACGGCCCGATATAGCTGGGCGCGCTAGCCGCCGCCGGTGGTGTGGATCGTGTAGCCATGAGATGTTTTCCCTGCTTCCTTAAATAGAATCATTTGCTCTTCGCCGTCCGCCAATCGCTGTCTCCGCACCCAAACCCGAGCAAAGCAGGCCGCTCAAATAAACAGAAACCCGAAAACCGCGCAAAAAAGCACCGCAACAACTTTACTGCATCAGGGCCAACCCAAGTCCAGCCCCAGCAAAAAGTTCTCAGCAGTTCTGAGTTATCCCACAAAAATCCGGGTGCCCCAGGTCTCGACTTTGAGACCTGGGATAGCACAATATTCAACCTTCGGGCTTTCCTATTCCCTATTCCCTATTCCCTGTCCTTCTCCCCTCCCACCATTTAAACTAAACAAGCATGATTCCCACGCTCACCTGGACCCCGGAAGGCGTCCGTTTCATCGATCAAACCAAGCTCCCCCTCGAGGAGAGCTACGTCCTCGCCACCACCTACGAACAAGTGGCCGAAGTCATCGTCACCATGGTCGTCCGCGGCGCTCCCGCCATCGGCGTCTCCGCAGCCTACGGCATCGCTCTCGGCGCACATGCGCACTTCCGCCCTCACACCCCAGGAATTCGCCCCCGAGTTCGACCGCATCTGCGCCCGCCTGGCCGCAACCCGCCCCACCGCCGTCAATCTCTTCTGGGCCATCGACCGCATGAAGCGCCTCTTCGCAGCCCTGCTCGCTGAAGGCGCAACCCTCGACCAGATCAAAGAAAAAATCCTCGCCGAAGCCCACGCCATGTACGAGGAAGACATCGCCGCCTGCCGCACCATGGGCGCATTCGGCGCGGCCCTGCTCCCCGACGAAGGCGCTGTCCTCACCCACTGCAACGCCGGCGCTCTCGCCACCTGCGGCTACGGCACCGCCCTCGGCGTCATCCGCTCCGCCGTCGAGCAGGGCAAGCGCATCGCCGTCTTCGCCGATGAAACCCGTCCCTTCCTGCAAGGCGCGCGCCTCACCGCCTGGGAGCTGATGGCCGACCACATCCCCACCACCGTCATCTGCGACAACATGGCCGCCAGCCTCATGCGCGCCGGCCGCATCCAGGCCGTCGTCGTCGGCGCAGACCGCATCGCCGCCAACGGCGACACCGCCAACAAAATCGGCACCTATAACGTCGCCATCCTGGCCCACGAGCACGGCATCCCCTTCTATGTAGCCGCTCCCTGGTCCACCATCGACCTCGCCACTCCCACCGGCGACTCCATCCCCATCGAGGAGCGCCCCGCCATCGAAGTCACCCATCACGGCGGCAAGCAGCTAACCCCCAACGGCGTCGGCATCGCCAACCCGGCCTTCGACGTAACCCCCGCCAAATACGTAACCGCCATCATCACCGAGCGCGGCGTCCTCCGCGCCCCCTACGCCGAATCCCTGCGCGCAATGGAACTGGCGCCCCAGTAGAGCCAAACTGTCTAGAGTTATGACGTGGTGCTTCCCCGCCCCTCCATCTTTCGCCCGCGCTTGAAATCCCTTCTCCGCGGCGTCCTGCTCTCCCTCGTCGCGCTCGCGGCCAGCCTGCGCCTCGAAGGCTTTCCCAGCACCACCGCCTTGCACGCCTCGCCCTGGCAAATCCTCGTCGTCCCTCGTCGCCTTCTGGGGAATGATAGAAACCGCCCGCTGCCTGGGCCGCAAATGGAGCCTCTATCACGCCGGCGTCCTCATCCTGCTCTACGCCGAACTCATGATCCTGGCACTGACTCTTTTTTTCTGCCTCTATCCCCTCTGAAAATTGCCGCCCATCCTATTTCCGGCTACCGTCAGTCCATGCCATCCGTGTACGATGGTTCAAAACCCGCGATCATGTTCCCCATGATCGTCCGCGGCGCTCTCGCCCGGCGAGCAGCTGGAGGAAAATATGCTGAAAGGCTTTCGAGATTTCATTCTGCGTGGAAACGTTGTTGACCTGGCCGTCGCCGTCATCCTCGGCGCGGCCTTCAACGCCATCGTCACGGCCCTGGTGGGCGACGTCCTCAACCCCCTCATCGCCGCCACCATCGGCAAGCCGGACTTCAGCAACGTCATCATCAACGTCGGCAACGGCCACATCAAGGTCGGCAGTTTCCTCAATGCCGCAGTCGCGTTTCTCATTGTGGCCACTGTGGTCTATTTCGCCATCGTTCTGCCCTTGAACGCGCTCCAGGCCCGGCTCAAGAAGCCCGCGCCCGATGCGCCGTCCACCCTCAAAACCTGCCCCGAATGCCTGAGCGAGATTCCGCTGGCCGCCAAGCGCTGCGCCCACTGCACCCAGCCCGTAGAATGAATCTCCATCAATTCAGCCAACTCGCCAACTTGCTGACTCGCCAGCTCGCTACCAATCTAACCAGCTGAAAGAGAGCCCATACGAATGCCCAACCGCACGCCGCTGCCCTCCCTGCTTCTCCTCGCTCTCGCACCCAGCCTTCTTTCAGCCCAATCCGCTCCCGACCCTCCGTCTTCGGCTACGCAGACTTCACCGCCCAGTCCCGCATCGAAGAAAAATTCCTCGCCGTCCCCGATGCCAAACTCGCCGGCCAGCACCTCAAAATCCTCACCGCCGAGCCCCACCTCGCCGCGACCCCTGAAGACCGCAAAACCGCCGAATATGTCGCGCAAAAGTTCCGTGCCGCCGGCCTCGAAACCGAAATCGTCCCCTACCGCGTCCTCATCAACTACCCCAAAACCGTCCGCGTCGAAGCCTGGGACCCCAGCGGCAAACTGCTCATGACCGGCCCCACCCCCGAGCACGTCGCCGGCGACCCCTACCAGGACGATCCCCGCGTAGTGATGCCCTTCAACGGCTCCTCCGGCTCCGGCGACGTCACCGCTGAAGTGGTCTACGCCAACTACGGACGCCTCGAAGACTTCGACCAGCTCGCCGCTCAGCACATCGACCTCCACGGCAAAATCGTCATCTGCCGCTACGGCTCCAACTTCCGCGGCGTCAAGGTCTATATCGCCGAGCAGCGCGGAGCCGCCGGCGTGCTCCTCTACTCCGACCCGCAAGACGACGGCTACTTCAAAGGCGATGCCTGGCCCATCGGCCCCTGGCGTCCCGAAACCGGCGTTCAGCGCGGCTCAGTGCATTTCATCTCCAAATACCCCGGCGACCCCGAAACCCCCGGCATAGCCTCCACGCTCGATCTCCCCGACTCCGCCCGCACCTCGCCCTACGGCAACCAGCCTCACATCATCTCCATCCCCCTCAGCTACCACGACGCCTCGCCCATCCTCCAGGCCCTCACCGGCCCCGGCGTCCCGCAAGGCTGGCAGGGCGCGTCTGCCCTTCCGCTATCACATCGGACAAACCTACAGGCCCCGGCGCGGTCAAAGTCCACCTCGTCTCCGTCCAGGACTATCAACGCCGCATCATCTGGGACGTGATCGGAAAAGTGAAAGGAACTCGAGTACCCCGACGAGTGGGTCATCGCCGGCAACCACCGCGATGCCTGGGTCTACGGCGCAGTCGATCCCTCCAGCGGCACCGCCGCCATGCTTGAATCCGTCCACGGCATCGGCGTCCTGCTCCGCCAGGGCTGGCGTCCACGCCGCACCATCGTCTTCTGCAGTTGGGACGCGGAGGAACAAGGCCTCATGGGTTCCACGGAGTGGGTCGAGCAGCACGCCACTACCCTCAATCGCGCCGTCGCCTACTTCAACATGGACGTAGCCGTTGCCGGCCCCGATTTCACCGCCTCCGCCGTTCCCTCTCTCAAGCAGTTCCTCCGCGAGCTCAGCCGCTCCGTTCCCAGCGCCCTTGCCGCATCCATCCCCGGCGAAACCGTTTACGACCAGTGGAGATTGAACCGCTCCGACCTCGAAAAACGCCACGCCCCCAACTCCTCAACCGCCTCTGAAGACGTCCACGTCGGCGACCTCGGCTCCGGCTCCGACTACACGCCCTTCTTCCAGCACGCCGGCGTTCCCTCCACCGATATCGGCTCCGATGGCCCCTACGGCGTCTACCACTCCGTCTTCGATGACTACGCCTGGTATCACCCAGAACGCCGATCCCCACTTCCTTTATCTCCAGCAGATGGCCCGCGTCTTCGGCCTTGAAGTTCTCCGCATGGCCGATGCCGACGTGCTCCCCTACGACTACGTCACCTACGCCCACGCCATCGCCTCCCATCTTGAAGCCGCCAAAAAGAAAGCCTCTGAAGCAGGCCTCAACTCGCTCGACTTTGCCCCCGCCCAGGCCGCAGCCTCTCGCTTCGCCGCCGCGGCTCAAAAAGCGCACGCCCTCCAACTCGCCCCCACCGGCGACCCGGCCAAACTCAATCTAGCCCTCCGCCAAACTGAAACCGCCCTGCTCTCTGATGCCGGCCTGCCCAATCGTCCCTGGTACCGTCACACCATCTACGCTCCCGGCGAATTCACCGGCTACGCCGCCGTAGTCATTCCCGGCGTCAACGAGGCCATCGACGCCAAAAACCCCCTGCGCGCCGCCCAGCAATTGACCGTCCTAACCCAGGCCCTCGACCGCGCCGCCCATACCCTCGGCTCCGCGCCTTGATTAATCCGGTTTCCTCGTTTCTGAAGCCGCATAAAATTTCGGAATGTCCTAGATTAAGGTAGTGCTATTCGATGATCGCAGTGAATAGATGAAGTTTTTCAGGTTGGAGCCGATTTATAGTAAAGATGTTAGCATGGCAATTGGCGTGCTAATCAATGCCCTGGAATATTTTAGGGAGGTGAAATATGGACGTGCAGACACAAAATTCCGAACAACCGACCGTGGGCTACTTTATTGCAGGTTCCCTCGATGAGCCGATGGCATCAGTTGAGATTCACGGTGACAAGTGGTGCATCCTTGGGCACAGCGGGTTCTCTGATCTCACTGATAACGCCCCTGTCTATAGCAAACGCCAAGTCTTTGGATTCCCCTTGACGAAATAGTTCTTTAATCTCGGTTTCCGACATCTTGGTGCGTTCTGCAAGAATAGATACGATCTTGCTCTCTTCGCGCTCAAAGCTGCTCAGACTTTCTCTCAACTGGGAGAAAGTTAGAGCAGCACCGGCAGGAAAATTCCAAGTTATACCGTGGAACAAAAAGCTGGAGTGTTTTGCAGCGTAACGCTTCGACGCCGCCAAAAATACTATATTTGCGATGGAGTCTATCGACCCGCAGTTGTGCATCACAATTTCAACCGGCAGTGCGCGCAAAAAGTTGTAGAGCGTGACGCCAGCATTGACTTCTCCTCCCACAGAGGAAAATAGGAAATAGATTGAACGAGGTTTCTGCTTGGCGACAATATCAGAGCAAATCGCCATAAACGCTTTGGTTTTTGCCGCATTAATCGAATCGAAATAGTTTATATAGATCGTGTCAATCGGTTTTGGTTCAGACTTATTTAGTGAAGGTTGTGGGTCTGTCATTTTGTCTCCATTCATTCAGTTAACTTTCGTCCGCATCAGGAAATGGAATATCAAGGGTTCTGTTTACTTTAGGGTAGGAACGCTGAATCATACGACGTGCATTTTCCCAAGTTGTTGAGCCTCGCATAATAGCAGTAATCCCGGCCAGATGCGATTGAAGAGCAGGATGCCCTACATCTTCCGTTAAGAACTGATGGTGTTTTACTTTACGGCGACCATCTTCAATGGGGTTTAGTATTTCAAGCTTCTCTAGGATTCCAGGAGCCAAACGGGACCATACAAAGTCGGTGGTATAGTGTGCAACAGCGCTCGGACGATTGACTTTCATTCCGCGCCATTGCCAGTGTCGGAGCCGGAAGATTTGTTTATAAAACTCATCGGGGAATCGTTTAGACCACTTTGCAAATTCGTCCCGTAGATAACGATCCAGGATTTTTTCAAGTTCGTCCCTATCTCGGATTTCTTGATAGCCGGTCACCTCGTCGATCACGGCGATGATGCCAACCTTGGCGAATGCACGGATCACAATATCAGCCGCTATCGCCCACCGCTCTTGAGCCTCAGTGAGAACGCCCTTAATGTCTCTAGCCTTTAAGAGCATCTCGCAGTAATCAATCAGCGTAGTTGCTTCATTGCCATATGCAGGTCGTCCACCATGCGCTGGAGTGAAGATGAGAGGCTTTCTAATGCGCGCCGATAAGTCGTTGGAAAGAGATAGTTTTAGCTCCAAATTCTCGACAGTTTGAGCCAGTCTATGCGCACCGCTTGTGCCGCCACTTGTCCCCATTCCAGTAGTTGTTTGCATCCCGCGTTGAGTAAGAACACGGGTTCCGTCCGGAAGCACAAAGCAGGGGATTTTTATGCCGCCTATGGGCAATAGTGCCTCATGTGTGGCCTTGACTATTTTGCTGTTCATTCAATTAACTCCTAAAGCCCTAGCGATTGTCAGATCGAACAGAGTAGGATTGTTGCGACCATTGTAGCGATAACAGAACTCAGTGACATGCTGATGCAGGTGACGGATGGAAACTTTGTGATATTGGCCCACGATGCCGCGTTTCAGTAAGCCCCAAAAGCCTTCGATTGAATTGGTATGGATTACGCCGTCTGCATAGCTGATTTGATGGTTAATGACAGCGTGGGGCATGAAGCCCTTGATTTTTACATAGCCAGTGTATTCATCGGTGATGAGCATGGCGTCAGATACATCGACGTGTTCCCGGACCATTTTTGCCAGACTCCTGGAGTTCAAATTGGCCTTTATCACTGGCCGCGCTACAATTTTTCCGCCGCGCTCAATCATGCCCACCACGGGGGTTTTCGATGTGCCCCGACCACGCTTGTGAGGGCCAGAACCCTTGCGGGGCTTGCCCCCTATGTAACATTCATCCATTTCTACGATTCCCTTGAGCATATCGCCCTGCTCGAACATGGCGTTGCGAATCCGCATCCCGATGTACCAGCCGGTGTTTTTGTTGACTTCCAGATCGCGGGCAAGTTGGCGCCCAGAAATGCCCTTTTTGGCGTTCAAAATAAGAGAGATTGCCAAAAACCATATCTGGAGATCAAGATGGGTATGGTGAAAGATTGTGTTCACGGTCGCGCTGAATGTGGTATTACAGGCGTTACAGTGATGCCGCGTTTCCTTGGGAATGGGCGTCACGCGATCCGATGTGCAATACGGGCAAACCGGCTTGCCGTTCCAGCGGACACGCTCGATATGCGCGATACAATCGGCTTCTGTGGGGTATTTGCGGTAAATGCTGACAATGTTCATGGCTACCCTTTGCTAGTACAGTTCAAGAATAGCGCAGGACCGAGAACTTGTCAAGAGAAATCTTCTACCTTAATCTAGGACATTCCGTAAAATTTTTCCGAAAAAACCCTTTTCTACCCTTCGATCCATGCGCTATGATCCCAAAATCCCGGCACTCCCCGGCCGAGCGCGCCTTAAAGGAGTGTGCGCATGTTCAATTTCCTTATCGGCTTTGGCGGTAGCAGCCATGATCCTCGGCCCGGTTATCCTGATCGCAATCCAAAAAGCCCGCTCCCGCGAACACGACCTCTAAATCGCTGCCGCAGGCTCAGAGTCTGACCCGCAGCCGCCCGTCTCCAGGCGCGGCGCCGGGCATGCGCTCAAGTTCTCTCCTTGAACAGCGTGATACGACTTCGTGCAATCGCACAAGCCTCGATGCGGAGGTCTCTAAATCAATGTTTAGGCAATGGATGAGAGGTTTGATTGGCGTCGCCGCGCTTGGCGTTTTGCTGCTTGCGGCGAGCACGCCGGGGAGCGGCCAGTCGGCAAAGCAGGTGCAGTGGGTGGGAACATGGGCCACGTCGCCCATGCTGGTGCCAAACGGCTTTAGCCTGCGTCCCTTCTGCGGCAACACCCTGCGCGAGATCGTCCATCTTTCAAATGGCGGGCCGGAGCTGCGCGTGCGCTTCACCAACGAGTTCGGCCTCGACCAGCTCATCATCGGCGACGCTCATGTAGCCTTGAGCGCGGGCAGCGGAGCCATTCAACCCGGAACGGACCACGCGCTGACCTTTGGCGGCGCGGAAAGCGTCAGCGTTCCGCCGGGTGCGGTGATCTACTCTGACCCGGTGGAGCTGAAAGTCCAGCCGCTCTCTGACCTGGCGGTCAGCCTCTATCTCCCCGCGCAGGTGATGCGCGCCGAGACCTATCATTCTTATGCCGATCAGGATAATTACTTCGCCGGCGGCGACCAGACGGCGGCGAATTCGCTCGCGCAGGCCACCACCGTCACGTCGTGGTACTTTCTCGACGGCATTGACGTACCCGCCGTCGATGGAGCGCGGGCGATTGTGACGCTGGGCGACTCAATCACCGACGGTGTGCACTCTACCCACAACGCGAACCACCGCTGGCCCGACATGCTGGCCGCGCGCCTCAAGCAGGACCCCAGCCTGGACCACGTAGCGGTACTCAACGAAGGCATTGGCGGCAACCACGTGCTCATCGATTCAGGCGCGCCCAGTGCGCTGGCGCGGCTAGACCGCGACGTGCTGGCGCAGGACGGGGCCAGCTATGTGATCGTTCTCGAAGGCATCAACGATATCGGGCGCCTTGCGAGTCCGAGCGCGCCGCAAGACATCGTCACCGCCCAG
Organism: uncultured Acidobacteriaceae bacterium; assembly: GCA_963724755.1. Classification (GTDB taxonomy): domain Bacteria; phylum Acidobacteriota; class Terriglobia; order Terriglobales; family Acidobacteriaceae; genus Telmatobacter. The sequence continues at coordinate 244,352 of CAVRVZ010000017.1, read as the reverse complement.
CAACTGGAGCAGGGGCTCAAGCAGATTGCCGACGCCGCGCACGAGCATGGGATGAAGGTCTTCGGCGCCACGCTGACTCCTTATGGCGGAGCCGAGTACTACTCTGACAAAGGGGAACAGGTTCGGGAGGCGGTAAACAACTGGATCCGCACCAGCGGAACCTTCGACGCGGTCCTCGACTTCGATCGCATCACGCGCGATCCCGCGAACCCCAACTGCTTCAATCCGGAGTATGATTTCGGAGACCATGTGCATCCTAGCGATGCTGGATATAAAGCCATGGCCGACAGCATCGACCTCAAGCTCTTCAACCGATAACGCATTTCCCCAATTGGTATCGCTGTCATCCTGAGCGAAGGTCGCCGCGGTCCGGGGTCCCCAGCGACTAGTCTTCGTCGCTGGGGTGGCGAGGCGACCGCAGTCGAAAGCCTGCCCGCCGTGGCGGGGACCTGCGGTTGCTTTCCATGGCCATTCAACAAGAATCAGAAGCAGGGCGTCCAGGATACCATTCGCTTTGTTGCTTTACCCCTCTAAGCCACACCATACACACAACTTTCAGGGGACCAGAATTCCCACTATTTTGCCGGCGATTTTTCTGAAAATTCTCAAATTGCACGTGCATCGATCCATAAATCGATTAGAGTGGTAACACGTCATTGGTTACCAATGGCTTAACAAAGCATTATCTATGCGTGGATTTCGCGTTACGCTTTCTGCCCTGGCCTGAATCCACACATTTCACCGCAAGGAGTATGCCATGCACAATCTATTGATCGCCCTCGCGTTTGTTGCCATGGTGGCCTGCCCCGCAATTGTTGCAGCCATGCCGCGGCGTCATACCGACGACGAAGCCTGAAGTCTCGGCAGGCAGCGCGGAAATCTCCGCGGCTTACACGTCCAACGGTGGCTGACCACCCTCCATCCCTCATTCTCCCCTCCACTGGCCAGCCGCATGAGGAATATCCGCACAAGCACGCCATAAACATGGACCTTATTGAGGACTGCATAAAGAATGTCCGCAAAAACGCGCCGGATGCGCAGAGTTTGTTAGCCCCACGCTTCAGCGTGGGGGTGAAAATTCCAAAATATCGTTACGGAGTCTCGTAGGGATGGCGCAAAATCTTTATTCATGCGGGAACCAATCATCCCTGAGCGGATGCGCCTTTTTCGCTACCCATCATCCTCATCCCCAGTTGACCCCGCCCCATTCCCCCCGTATCGTTATAGATTGATATGAAAATTTCCCCCAACTCCCTTCGCATCGGTATCGCGGCTGCCATTATCGTCGGCACCATCGGCTGGCTCGCCATCACCGGCGCCCAGAACAACAAGAGCTACTACGTCACCATCGCCGAACTAGGCGGCATGGGCGACAAGGCCTACCACAGCCAGTTGCGCGTAGAAGGCTTCGTCAAGCCCGGCTCCATCGAGCACGACGGCCCCCACGTCGACTTCGTGCTCAACGAATTCGAAAGCCACTCCCCCAAAGCCGCCACCGGCCGCACTCTCAAAGTCAGCTACAAAGGCTCCGAGCCGCCCCCGGATACCTTCAAAGACGATGCCCAGGCCCTCGCCGAAGGCTCCTACGGCCGCGACGGCGTCTTCCACGCCACCGTCCTCCAGGCCAAATGCGCCAGCAAGTACGCGCCCGCCCAGCCCAACCAGCCCCAGTCCACTCCCAAGCCCGCCCAGCCCGCCGCCGCTCCAAAACCGCGGCAGCCGCACCCAACGCCGCCAACCCGGCCTCCTGAGCATGACCGACCTCAGCCGCCGCCGGCACCTCGCTCTGCGCCCGCATCGACGGCGTCTCCAAGCTCTTCGGCTCCTTCGCCGCCCTCCGCCAGGTCACCGCAGATCTCGAGCCCGGCCGCTGCTACGTTCTCATCGGAGAAAACGGCGCCGGCAAATCCACCCTCCTCCGCATCCTCGCCGGCCTGCTCCGCCCCAGCTACGGCACCGTCAAAATCTTCTCCCCGGCGAACCCGCCGGAATCGAACCCCACGAAGCCCGCGCCCGCATCGGCTACATGAGCCACGCCCCCATGCTCTACGACGAGCTAACCGCCCAGGAAAATCTCCGCTACTTCCGCAGCCTCTATCCCGGCCGCCCCTGCCTGACCCCCGCCGAAGCCCTCCGCCAGGTCGGCCTCGACCCCGATCTCCCCGCCCCCTCGGCCAATACTCGCAAGGCATGCGCCAGCGCACCTCGCTCGCCCGCGTCCTGCTCCCCGTCCCCGAGCTCCTCCTGCTCGACGAGCCTTTCTCCAACATGGACGTAGAATCCGCCCGCCAGATGGTCGAGCTTCTCGCCGGCTTCCGCCACGGCAGCCGCACCATCGTCCTCACCACCCACCAGCGCGAGACAGCCGCCCCCATCGCCGACTACGTGCTAACCCTCCGCGCCGGCCGCCTGACTTCGCGTCGACCCAGGGAGCCCCACCCTATGAAGACCAACGGCGCACGCTTCCTTGAATCCCTCGGCATCCCCTTCGAACTCCGCGAATACGAAGTCGATCCCAACGACCTCTCCGCCCTCACCGTAGCCAAAAAAATCGGCATGCCTCCCGAGCAGGTCTTCAAAACTCTCCTGGTCACCGGTGGCCCCAACATCTACCGTTTCGCCGTAATCCCCGGCGACGCCGAACTCGACTTCAAGAAACTCGCCCGCGCCGCCAACCTGCGCAAAGCCGAAATGGCCCCGCTCAAAGACGTCCAGCCTCTCACCGGCTACATCCGCGGCGGCGTCACCCTCTTCGGCGCAAGAAAGCCCTACCCCGTCTACATCGACGAAACCGTAATCCTCTTCGACCACATCAGCGTCTCCGCCGGCGCCCGCGGCACCCAGCTCATCCTCAGCCCCGCCGACTACCTCCGCGCCGCCCAGGCCCGAAGTAGAAGTCCAAACCGCCGACCTCACCAAACCGTAATCCAGAGACATGCCGAGAAGCAGAGTCGGTGCCCCAGGTCCCTCGCACTTGGGGACCTGGGAGATCACAGCTCACAAACTCCACCAAGGAGGCCCAACCAAATGACCACCGCCCTCTGGACCCACCTCGTCAAAGACCTCCGCATCGAATGGCGTTCCCGCGAAGCCGTCAACTCCATGCTCTTCTTCGCCCTGCTCGTCGTAGTCCTCTTCTCCATCGCCTTCGACCCCCGCGGCGCATTCTCCCGCGAAATCGCCGGCGGCGTCCTCTGCGTAGCCACCATGTTCGCCTCCGTCAGCGCCCTCAATCAGGCCTGGGCCCGCGAAATCCGCCATCAGGTCCTCGACGCCCAGCGCATGGCCCCCACCCCCGGCGCGGAACTCTTCCTCGCCAAAGTCCTCGCCAACTTCCTCTTCGTCTCCATCGTCCAGTTGCTCCTCGCCCCCGTCTTTCTCGTCTTCTATAACCTTCACATCGAAGGCAACGCCTGGCAGCTCGCCCTCGTGCTCCCTCTAGGCACCTGGGCCCTGGTAGCCAACGGAACCTTCTTCGCCGCCCTCTCCATCCGCAGCCGCAACCGCGAACTCCTGCTCCCCCTCATCCTCTTCCCCATCTTCATCCCGGCCCTATTGGCCATGGTCCTCGCCACCACCTCCATCCTCACCGGCGAAAGCGACCCCTCCCTCTGGATCAAAATGCTCCTCGGCTACGACATCATCTTCACCACCGTAAGCCTGCTCCTCTTCGACATCAGTCTTCCACGCGGAGTAATCCCCACGCACCGCTCTTGCGGTTCCATAAACTACATCTGCTATTCAATTGCCGATTACCACCCCGCCACCAGCGGATCGGCCGGTGCAAAGGTCAAAGACTGCAATCCCATCCTGTCGAAAGGAACCTCAATCTTCATCTGCTTCGCTTTCCTGGCCATCGATGCAATGTGCGCATATGCGTCGAGCACAACAATAGTCGTCTCGCCCTCTTTTCGCTCCGTTCCATTCACAATCAGCGGCATCCGTCCCTCGGCCGTCATCCGGATCTCGCATCCTCTGCTGCACAGAATCACGCCGTTATCCACCTTGAAATATGCCTCCGGCTTTACCCCCTTACGCATGCACAGCGTCCCCACCGATCCCCCCACGTAGGGAGACGGCAACTTCACATAGTCCACTGAACTCAGGCACGCCTGTTGCACAATCTTCCCCGTAGCCTGGTCCTGAATCCCCGAGTAACTCCAGGTCTCCGTCGTCGGCGCTTCCGGCGCATTGGGCGCGGGCGGTTGTGTCAAAAGATCGACCATCTTCTGGTCCTGATAAGCTTCCGGCCTGGCATGCCGGACAAATAGGTAGAGACCTGCAAAAGCCAGCACCGCTACCACCACCACAACGGCAAAAACGATTCCCAGCGCTATCCAGAGTTTCTTCATCCCGGTTCCTTCCTGTGGCAAGCTATTTTGAGAATTGCAAACATTCTCGACCTTTCGCTGCAATTGCGCAACCACGGCAGCATCTCCCATTTCCACAAGTTGGGTGCCCCATCCATCATGTTTTTTGTGATGGGTGGGATCGCTGGGTGCTCCATCTTTCACGTTTTTGTGATGGGTGGGATCGCCGGGTGCCCTGTCATTCTGAGCGCACCCTGAGCGCAGCCGGGTGCCTCATCCATCACGCTTTTTGTGATGGGTGGGATACCACGAAACTCAACTATCAAAGCTTTGAAAGGGCGGGTGCCCCACCCATCACGCTTTTTGTGATGGGTGGGATCGCACGAAACTCAACAATCTAAGCTTTGAAAGGGCACGTCTTTAGACGTGCCATAAATACCGCGGATTTTAGTCGGGCTTTAGCCCCTGAGGGAATGCCTGTTCCTCAATTTCACCGGGATAAATGCCCTGGCTGCAGAAAAACTTGAACGAAGGGGCTTTGTAACAAGGGCACGGCTTTAGACGGGCCGATAAGGTCAGCAGAAAAAGCCGGGCTTTAGCCCCTGAGGGAATGCCGTGTGCCCTGTCATTCTGAACCGGGTGCCGGGTGCGGGTGCCCCACCCATTACGCTTTTTGTGATGGGTTGGATACCACGAAACTCAACCATCGAAGCTTTGAAAGGGCACGTCTTTAGACGTGCCATAAATACCGCGGTTTTTAGTCGGGCTTTAGCCCCTGAGGGAATGCCGTGTGCCCTGTCATTCTGATCCGGGTGTCGGGTGCGGGTGCCCCATTCATCACGCTTTTTGTGATGGGTGGGATCGCACGACTCTCAACCCTCCGTGCGCCTACCATCGCCATAACCCCTCACGTATAACCGTTGCTCCCGGAGGGAGCATATAAAAATAGCCCAGGGTTCGGGACCTCCGGGATGGACCTGCGTTTGCTTTACGTTCAGTATCTCGCGCAGGTCGTTCCTCAAAACTTCAACTTCTTATTTCCCCTCCGCCAGCCCCGCAACAACTGCGGCAACTTTATCGAGTATCTGGTTCCAGCCCTCCAGTTGACCGCTATTTTTTGCGCTCTCCATCGATTCATTTCCAATCAAGGTGAGTTTCGTCTGGCCGTTTCCAAAATCCTCAAAGATAACCACATCGTGCGCATCGTCCATGGCCTCATGTTCTATCCCATATTGCGCAGGCTCAACCTTGTTTCCCTCCGCGTCGGCAAAGTACATCGAGTAAACAATCTTCTCGTGCACAACAATCTCGAAGTACTCGCCGCCATTCCAGAACTCCTGCCCATCCGGCGCTCTCATGCAGCAGAGAAATTTCCCTCCCACGCGAAAATCCATCTTGCAAACAGGCGAGGTAAAACCCTTCGGCCCCCACCACTGCATCACATACTTCGGGTCAGTCCACGCCTTCCAAACCAGCTCGCGTGGAGCATCGAAAACTCTTGTCACAACCATCCGTTCTGTCTCATTCACCGTGTTTTTTGTCATCTCTCACCTCCGTTTTTTTCATTTCGATTACCACCACGTCCAGCTTGTCGAAACTCTCTTCCCAGAAGCGGCGATAATTGTGCGCCCAGTCGCTCACTCGTCTTTATCGCTTCCGGCCTCAGCCTGCACACACTCTCCCGTCCACGCTTCGTCTTGATCACAATCCGCGCCCGCACCAGGCAGGCAATATGCTTTGAAATCATCTGCTGCGACAGTGCAAACGGTTCCGTCAGTCCATGCACCGACGCAGGTCCGTGTGACAGTCGCTCGATCATCGTCCGCCGGGTCGGATCGGATAAAGCCGCAAATGTTGTACCCAATCTATCCACAACCATATGGTAGTGGATATCCCATCAATGTCAAGCGTGAATTTTATAATCTCGCAATTTTTGTTCTATGGCCTACACAAGAATGGGTGCCCCAGGCCGGGGTCCCCAACGACAGGTCTTCGTCGTTGGGGTGGAGATGCCTCGCCTTTGGGGACCTGGGATTCCTAAGGAGGGAGCGGGGTACCCACAACGTGGGTCGAGGCCCCTGAAACCGAACGCATCGTATCAATGTGGCATTCAGGCCCGGGCCTTGTCCGCAGCAATGACTCCCCTGCAAAATGCGCGACCGTTTCCCAGATTATTACCCTCCCTTGGCGCACAATCATTCCATATCATCCTTTTGAACCCATGCAGCCGAACCGAATTTGCGCGCCGCACGAGCTAAAAACTGAAAGCTGTTAGCTGTCAGCTGAAAGCTCCGTCAAAACGTCCCTTAACCCCTTTGCTCTAGAATCTGCAAGCAACTCCAGCAGAATCAGGAATTTAGAGCGAATCCCCAGCCCTATCCCTATGAAAACAGGGGATTTCCCGCAAGATACCAGGGGGGAGTGGGGGTAAGGAAAGGGCCTTTACTAATCCCTGACCCCTGATCACTGACCCCTGTTTTAGTACACTGAAATCGTTCCACAGGATTCCCCATGAAGAAAGCAGCCATCGGCCTTTACGCCCTCATCACCGTAGCCCTCATGATCTGGGGCTTCTACCAGGCCATCTACGTCGCCCCTGAAGAGCAGACCATGCACGAGGTCCAGCGCATCTTCTACTACCACGTCCCCTCGGCCATGGTCGCCTTTCTCTTCTTCGCCATCTCCCTGGCCGGCTCCATCGGCTTCCTCTCCTTCCGCCGCAACCGTCCCGCCTACGCGCAAATCTCTGACGCCTGGGCCCTGGCCGGAGCCGAAGTCGGCGTAGTCTTCTGCACCGTCGTCCTCATCACCGGACCCATCTGGGGCCGTCGCGCCTGGGGCATCTGGTGGACCTGGGACGCCCGCCTCACCACCACTCTCGTCCTCTGGCTCATCTACGTCAGCTACCTGCTCCTCCGCCGTTTCGCCGCCGGCCCGCAGATGCAAACCCTGGCCGCCGTCCTCGGCATCTTCGGCGCCCTCGACGTCCCCATCGTCTATATGTCCAACCGCTGGTGGCGCACCCAGCACCCCGCCCCCGTCTTCGGCGGCGGACCCGACTCCGGCATCAAAGATCCCAGCCATGCTCGCCGCCTTCGGCTGGAACGTCCTCGCCTGGCTAGCCTGGGGCATCCTCATCCTCGCCCTCCGCTACCACGTCGAACGCCAGCACCAGAAATTCGCCGCCCAGGAAGCGCAAGACGCCTTGGACGCATAAATCTACTCCAAACCGGAGAGAAAAAATGGACCCAAGAGCGATTCTCGACCACCAGTTCACCGTTGCCGCCTACGTCATCACCTGGGCCATCCAGCTCGGCTACCTGGCCTGGCTGGCCCTCAAATGGCGCGCGCAAAAGCGAGAAGCAGCCCGCTCCACCCGCAACCCGCGCTAGGAAGCCATTGCTGCTCTCAGCGCATACAACTTAGGTGTTATGCCAATATGACTGGAAGCACGCAAAGAACTGCATAGTGCTATTTATATTTTTCCCGCCACAGCCGATGATCATTTTTTGAGCAGGCTCAACATACGCCGTCCAAGGAGTGAAAAAATGCATGACTTCATAATCTTTCTGGCCTTTTTAGGAATCTTATTTGCCCCTGCCATCGTAGCCGCCAAGACCATCTCCGACGCCAACAGGGAAAAATAGTTGCGGTCCTCGACCCGCAACCAGCACGTCCATAATTAGTCGCTTAACTTGATAGGCAACTCTTCACCATCTGCGTCAAATACACCGCTTTCCACCTGGGTTTGACCGGAAAACCCATGTGAAAGATCGTGTGCCTTATCCCACTAAGGTACCAAGCTCATAGCACTTGCAGCCCGCAAGTGACTGATAAGTACTATTTTAATTTTTTCTAATTCATTCGAGGATCGTTTCCAGCGTTCAATTGAACGCGCGTAAGGAGTGAGAAATGCACGACTTAATTGTGTTACTAGCGTTCTTTGGAATCGTCTTTGCCCCAGCCATCGTTGCCGTCAACACGGTAGGAGAAGCCGACGATGGCTACCGGCATGACCTTGACCCGGCGGATACTGCCACCGATTCCACCAAGTCCGTAGCCGAAACCAAAGGCCGCTAAGTAACCATGCGGTCCTTCCCTTGCAATAGCCCGAATCCATGACCGAATGATGGATCAGTTGGATGGATCCAGTTTTCACAACCTGAGTGAAAAGCCTGCATTTGGATCAGGGCACGCAAAGTTACGGGATATCGGAACCCTCTGGGTCGGATAGGGTCGCGTTCCGCAAAATACAACAAAATGATTTGGGCTCTGGACTCCTGAGGATCAGTTCGTTCAAAACCGGTCCATGTGCCGGCTCATGATCGAATTGCCCTTCCCCCTCCCACCAATTAGACTGGTGGTTCGAGGGCCATTCATGTTAGTTGTCATGAAATCGCATGCCACGCCGGAAGAAATCCAGGCGGTCTGCGACCACATTGAGCAGTTGGGCTTCCGGCCCCATCCCCTTCCCGGAGCCCAGCGCACCGCCATCGGCATCACCGGCAACCAGGGTGAAGTCGATCGCGGCAACCTCGAATCCCTCTCCGGCGTCGCCGAGGTCATCCGCGTCTCAAAAGCCTACAAACTGGCCAGCCGCGACGTAAAAGAAGAAGACACCGTCATCCGCTTTGCCGGAACCGACGCCTCCATCGGCGGCCGCGACCTGGCCATCGTCGCCGGTCCCTGCTCCATTGAAACTCAAGACCAGGCCTTCGCCATCGCCGAGCAGGTTGCCGCCGCCGGCGCGCAGTTCTTCCGCGGCGGCGCTTACAAACCCCGCACCTCGCCCTACGCCTTTCAAGGCCTCGGCCTCGATGCCCTCCGCATCATGGCCCGCATTCGCGAGCGCTTCGGCCTGCGCATCATCACTGAAGCCATCGACACCGAATCCCTCGCCCTGGTCGCCGAGTGGGCCGACGTCATCCAGATCGGCGCCCGCAACATGCAGAACTTCTCCCTGCTCAAGCAGGCCGGCCGCCTGCGCAAGCCCGTCCTGCTCAAGCGCGGCCTCTCCGCCACCCTCGAAGAGTTCCTCATGTCCGCCGAGTACGTCATGAGCGAAGGCAACTACGAGGTCATCCTCTGCGAGCGCGGCGTGCGCACCTTTGCCGATCACGCCCGCAACACCCTCGACCTCAGCATCATCCCCGCCATCCAGCGCGTCAGCCACCTGCCCATCCTGGTCGACCCCAGCCACGGCACCGGCCGCCGCGACAGCGTTTTGCCCATGGCCCGCGCCGCCGTCGCCACCGGTGCTGACGGCATCCTGGTTGAAGTCCACCACCAGCCTGAAAAAGCCCTCTCTGACGGCCCTCAATCCATCTACCCCGACCAGTTCGCCGTCATGATGGACGAACTCGCACAGATCGCTCCCGTGGTCGACCGCCATCTCCCCCGCGGCATCCACGCCGTCGCCGCGGTTTAAGCCATGAACCAGCGGTACGTCCGACCAGCCCGTCTTTTAGCGCTCACGCTGCTAGCCCTCACCGCCTGCCGCCATCACGACTTCCCCCAATACCCTCCCAACTATCGCGAATACGCCTACGTCACCAACGGCCAAAGCGGCACCGTCACCATCATCGACGCGGTCAACATGCGCCTCGACCGCGAACTCCCCGTAGGCCAGAATCCCGTAGCCGTCGCCGCCAGCCCCACCCGCAATGAGGTTTACGTAGTCAACTCCGGCGCAGCGGGCAGCCAGGGCTCCGTCTCCGTCATCAACGCTGAAAACAACTACCGTCGCCGCCACCATCCCCGTCCGCCGCCAGCCCGTCTCCATCGAGCTCGACCCCGCCGGCGCTCTAGCCTATGTGGCCAACTCCGGCTCCAACTCCATCTCCGTCCTCGACCTCGAGCGCCCGCCGCGAGATCGCCGTCATCCCCGCCGGCGAAGAGCCCGTCTCCGCCCGCATCTCCCCCGACTCGAAATCCCTGGTCGTCGCCAACCGCCGCGGCAACAGCGTCAGCATCATCGACCCCGCCGCCCGCAGCCTCCGCGCCGTCTTCTCAGGCTGCCCCGGCGCATCCGACGCCGTCATCCTCCCCGACTCCTCCAAAACCTTCGTAGCCTGCGCCGCCGGCCACCAGGTCATGGCCATCGCCCTCGCCCACTCCAAAATCAATCCCGACCAGCCCGACCGCCTTGAAGCCCTCATGGACGTCGGCCAGGCCCCCGTCCAACTGGCCCTCAAGCCCGACGGCGGCGAGCTCTTCGTCATCAACTCGCATATCCGACTCCATCTCTGAGGTCGTCACCAACACCAACGACGTCGGCGGCGCCTATCATGATCGGCGACAATCCCGTCCGCGGCCTCGTCACAAGCGACAATGCCCTCCTCTACGTCGCCAACCTCCGCTCCCAGTACGTCACCGTCTACTCCATCGACGATGGCAAGCGCATCGGCTCCATCCGCGTAGGCGACGGTCCCTCCGCCCTCGCCTTCTCCAGCAACGGCCTTCTGCTCTTCGTAGTCGATGCCCGCTCCGCCGACGTAGCCGTAGTCCGCACCGCCACGCAGTTCGCTTTTCACCCTGATCCCCACCGGCCGCACCCCAACGCCATCGCCGTAAAATCCTTCAAGCTGCACTGAGTTCTTCAACCTTCTTTTTGTGGAAGGGAAACCGCGAACCTGCCCCTGCCATGCGCCCTTTGCTCTAAACTCAATGGGGAGTGATTTCACTCGAAGGATTCCCACCTTGAAAATATCTATCCGCCACGCCGTAGCCGCCTCCGCCTTCCTGCTGCTTGCCTTCGCGCCCTCCATCCGTGCGCAGCTCCCCCTGGCCCCATCCGCTCCAGCTTCCCTTGAAGACCGCCGCAAGGCGCTCAACTCCATCCTTCAGGACTACCACGAAGACTGCCTCAAGCATGATCCCGAGTACGCCTCGACCATTGGCGACAAGCGCTACAACGACCAAATATCCGACTACTCCGTAAAGGCCTTCAACGACAAACTGGCCCGCGAGATGAACTTCATGCTCCAGTTGGCCGCCATCGACCCCGCCGGGTTCACCGCGCAGGAAATGGCCAGCCGCGATAAACTGCTGAACAAGTTAACCGATGACCAGGAGGCCTCGGAGCAAAAGCCGTGGGAGGTTCCCATCACCCAAACGGCCGGCATCCAGTCCACCTACCCCGATCTCGTGGCCCGGCTCAGCTTTACCAGCGTCAAGGACTACGACGACTGGATCGCCCGCTTGCACTTGATCCCCACGGCCTTTGACCAGGTAACTGAAAATATGTCCATCGGCATCGAGGACCACCGCCTGCCGTCCGCCGATCTTATGGCCACGGTTCTCGGCCAGGTAAAGCAGATTGCCGGCCAGAAGCCCGAGGACTCGCCCTTCGCCCTGCCGCTGAAGAGCTTTCCCGCCGCCGTCAATGCTGACGAGCAGGCCCGCATTAAGGCCGAGATGCTTGCCGCCATCGCCAAAGAAGTTCTCCCTGCTTACGTTCGCTTTGCGCGCTTCCTTGAGGTCAGCTACATCCCCGCCTGCCGCCGCCTGCCGGCCGTTACGAAATAGCCGTTCATGACCCTTCGGCTTGGCGCAAGGGCCGGGATCTCAAACTGAGACATTGCCAGGAATACAGGGCATGGCCAAAAACGTTGTGCGGCGTGATAGGCTGAAGAGTTCTATTATCTGAGCCTTGCAGCTTGCCGATTCGAATTCACTGCGCATGCCGGCTCCTAAATCAACAGGAGAAACTCACGTGAAACGTCTTCTTGCTCTCGCGATTATGTGCGCCATTTCCTGCTGCCTGCAAGCCCAGGTGGCCGATACAACCGTCTGCGACATTCTCAAGTCCCCGCAGTCATTCAACGGAAAAATCGTGCGCGTCAAAGCCACGGTTGCTGCCACTTTCGATCAGTTCGTGGTCAAGGGCGCCGGCTGCGGCCTTTCCAACAACAATATTTGGCTCTCTTATCCTGAAGGAATAAAAGCCAAGGCGGGCCCGGCCATGATGGTGCGCGTGCAACCGGCGCGCAATTTCGCCGGGCAGCTTCCGGCGGTTGAGCGGACGCCGGTGCAACTGGACAAAAGCGACAAGGAATTCAAGAAGTTCGATTCCCTGCTCTCCGCGCCCTTCACAAAAGGCGGAATGTGCCTGGGGTGCAACCGGTATGAGGTGACCGCTACGCTGGTGGGCCGGCTTGACGGCGTCGAGGATGCAGCCATACGCCGCGACAATGCGGACAAGATTACCGGCTTCGGCGGCTTTGGAAATATGAATGTCTATAGCGCGCGCCTGGTGCTGCAATCGGTCTCCGACGTATCCGCCCAGGAAATCGACTACTCGAAGACGCTTGCCGTCACTAAGAGCGATTCATTTAACGAAGCGGGAACCATCGATTCATTGGCAGCCGCACGCCAGGCGGTTAAGGTCTATAACCCCGCCCATCCCTCAGGTCAACAGCTCGCACGGGCCGTCAATGCATTTGGCACGCCGGGCGAAAACTACGGAGTCGTGAATACATCCGGGAGTGCCGACAAACGCCAGACGGGTAGGGCCAATAACGCCGCCAACTCTCCAGATCAACAGTTCGTACAGACCGCCAATGCATCCGGCAAGCCGGACGAAAACTCCAGAGTCTTGATTATTTACGGCAACTCCAACGAAACCTCCGCAACTGACGACCTGAAAGGTACAAAAGACTCGCCCGACGGCCTGCTCTACATTTGTACCTTCAATTCGCATCGCCTGACCGGCGATGCTCAGACCAGGGCCTTAGTTTTCGCCGGTGAAAATGTGGCCAACCTGCTCTCCCCGATTCCGGGCGCCGCTGGAGCTTCACTTTTTCAGCTCGAAGCTCGCGCCTGGATAACAACGATTCTCGACGTCGCAGCCAACAAGCAGAAGACACTGACGCTGCCCGGCGGTTATCTGATCTGGAACTCGTCCTGGCCGCCGGCCGATGACAACCAGAAGGTGGAGGCGGCTATCGCCGGCTTCCTCACTAGCGAAGAGCTACTCAGCAAATAAGCGGCCCCGGGGTACAGAGAGAACAGGCTGGCTGGCGGTTCGCCTACCAGCGCATTTGATCGCCGGCCTGTTTGCACCTCAACCCTGATAATCACGGCCTGCGCGCGCGCTGATGCGAGTATCCTTGGAAGTAGTACTAATTTTATCCAGGAAAAGGAAAAACATGGCGGAGATAGCCGTTGAGGCCACCGAAGTACCCGCGCAGTTGCCCAAGGTCCGCGTAGCCGTTCTGGGAGCCGGCAAGATGGGCGGCATTCTGCTGCAGGCCTTCCTCAAGCAGAACCTGTTTCGCCGCGGACCAGATTCACGCCACCGTGGGCCACGAGGAGCGCGCCCTGGCCCTGAGCACGCAGTGGGGCGTGGACGTGAGCACCGACAACCTGAAAGCGGCCAGCAAGGCCGACCTGATTCTGCTGGGCGTAAAGCCCCTCCAGGTGCCTGACCTGATCGCCGAGATTCGCCCCGCGCTCACCAAGACCAAGACGCTGGTCTCCTTCGCCGCATCGGTGAAGACCCGCGCCATTGAAGATGCGGCAGGCCTGGAGATCGCCGTCATCCGCGCCATGCCCAACACCCCCTCGGCGCTGGGAGCGGGCGCCGCCGCGCTCTGCCGCGGCCGATTCGTCAGCGCCAAGCAGATGGAGCTGGCCGAGCGCATCTTTGAGACCGTGGGCCGCACCGTCACCGTGGACGAAAAGCACATGGACGCCGTTACCGGCCTCTCCGGCTCCGGCCCGGCCTACATCTACATCATCATTGAGGCCCTGGCCGAAGCAGGCGTGAAGGTCGGCCTGCCCCGCGATATCGCCACGCAACTGGCCGCGCAAACCGTCTTCGGAGCCGGCAAGATGGTGCTCGAAACCGGCTATCATCCGGCCCTGCTCAAAGACGCCGTAACCACCCCCGCCGGCTGCACCATCGACGGCATTCTGGAACTGGAAGAAGGCGGCCTGCGCGTCACGCTGATCAAGGCCGTGATGCGCGCCACCGAGCGGGCCAAGCAACTGGCCGCCGGATAGTTTTATACTCTCAACCGCAAGTTCGCAGGTTGCCCCCCGGTCTCGTCCGCCGCGGCGGATGAGACCTGGGATAGACAGCGAAATTGCAGGGTGCCCCATCCTTTCGCGTACTTTGCGAAAGGGTGGGAAACCACAAAACTCCATCACGGTTGCCCAGTCTCGATTTTGAGGACCTGGGATCGCATGAAACTCACTAACTCCGCTAACAACGCTAATATGCCCATCCAACGCCCAACCTGGCTACCAACCTACCTGCCGGAACTCGACGGCCTGCGCGGCCTGGCGATTCTGTGGGTAGTCCTCTATCACTGCAATCCGCGGCTGAAGGGCACCTGGCTTTACTACGCGTCGCTATGGGGATGGGCGGGAGTGATTCTGTTCTTCGCTCTCTCCGGATTCCTGATCACCTCCATTCTGCTCGCGACGCGCGACAAGCCGCATTACTTTCACAACTTCCATGCGCGCAGGGCGCTGCGCATCTGGCCGGTCTACATTTTGCTGCTGGCGGTGGTTTACCTCAACGCGCCCTGGTTCATCGGCCCCAGCGTGATCGACGCCATCAAGACCGCGCCCTGGCTGGCCTACCTCTTCCTGGTGCAGAATCTCTTCCATCTGTCGCTGCCTCCGGCCATCGGTCCCACCTGGGCTCTGGCCATTGAGGAGCAGTATTACTTTCTCTGGGCGCCATTGGTCCGCTTCCTGCGGCAGCCATGGATGCTCACCGTCGTTCTGGCCAGCGCGCTGGTCGCCTCGCCGCTGCTGCGCCTGAGCCACTTCGCCTGGCTCACGCCCACCCACACGCTCATTCACCTGGACGGCATCGCCCTCGGCAGTCTGCTGGCGCTCGGCGATGCATACCATCCCGCTCAGCCGCCGCGCCTGGCTGTGGATAGGCCTGGGCGGCATTGTGGCCGGCTTTTCGGCAGCCGCAACCGTGGCCGGAGGCACCGCGTTTCTTGATTCCGCGCTGGCGCGTCGGTTTTGCCGGCGCCGTGCTGGCCTTGATCGCCTCCACCGGCGCACCGCAACCCGCTCAACGCCGTCCTCCGCCGCGGACCGCTCGCCTTCTACGGCCGCATCAGCTACGGCCTGTACATGATCCACGTTACGGTTTTTGTCTTCTTCGGCTGGTTTGATCTTACGCATGAACCGCTACGGCATAGCCGGCAACCTGGCCATCGTAGCCTTCCGGTTTGCGGTCTCCACCGCGCGTGGCCACAGCGCTGTGGTACGGCTTCGAGTCGCAGATCCTCAAGCTCAAGCGCTATTTCTAAAGCGTTTGCAGCTTGATTAATCCGGCCCGATTCCGCACCTAGTCCCTAGTCCCTAGTCCCTAGTCCCTGTTCCCTATTCCCTGTTCCTTGATTTAACCGTACCCACATCAAGCAACTGGTCTTTTTTGACAAAAACTGCTAGTTAGCCCGCCTCGGCAGGTTCGTAACTTGGCGAGTTAGCGGATCCTAGGTACACCTTGAATGGAATCGCTGTAGAGCCGGAGTTCACGCGCTTTCGGGCAATGTGCCGCACGGCATCTCATAGGGAAAAATAAAACCTGGGCGGCTCCAGCGAGCGGCAAAGCGGCTCGGGGGGCACACGGTGGTGAGGGCCGATTGAAATGTTGCGTGCCGTGCTATGTTAAGCTCTTGAACCGGGAGATGAATTGTGATGCGCTGTGCATTTCGTTTTTTGCTGCCGATGGTCCTTGCGCTGACTCCAGCCTGCTCTTTGGCAAAGACAGTCGTGTTCTGGCAGCCTGGATTTCCGGCGGCGGATTCTTCTGCGCCAAATGAGGCTGCGCTGCGGGCGGCTTTTGCCGGCGCGGAGTTTGCGGATGCGGACCATCTGTCGGGCGCGTTGGCCGCCCCGGACGACGGATTTGCTGGTGCTGCCGTATGGATCGGCGTGGCCGGAGGCGGATTGGGACGCGATTCTGCAGTATCTGGATCGCGGCGGGAATCTGATTGTGCTGGGCGGAAAGGCCTTTCACGCGCGCGGCATATGAGGACGCGAACGGATGGCATTTGCGGACCGAGAGCACGGCGCAGACGCTGGAACTGTTCATTGACGGCTACCAGGAGACGCCGGGATCCGATGCGCTGGCGTTCACGCCCAATGGCGACGTGTTTCCGAAGCTGCCGGCGTTTGGGTGGAAGCGGGCGTTCAGTCCGGTGGTGCGGCTCTCAGTGGTCAATTACGATTCGAGCGGCGGCGGACCGGCGGCGAAGACATGGATCTGACGACGCTGGCCTGGGGCGAGCGCGACGGGCACAAGCTGGCGGCTCCGGTGCTGGAACTGGATCACAATGCGAATCGCTTCGTTAGGAGGACGATGGATTCTGGTCGCCTGTGAGCCCGATGCTGACTTCTTCAGCAACAGGGAGCTGCTGGCGACGCTTGCGGAATTGGTGGTACGGAAGAACGACCGCTTCGCGTTCCGGCCGCGGTTGCCGCTGTTTCTGCCCGGCGAAGCGCTGGAGTTCGAGTATACGCCTTCGAATCCGCTAGCGGCTCAGCCTGCGGGCGAGCAGTTGCATGTGCGTGTAACCTCAGAAGACGGCGGGGTGCATTACGACGAGACCGTTGCCTGTGGAACGCATTCTTACGCTGCCGCAGAGCGCGGCCGAAGGCAAGGGATTTCACACCGTTGAAGCCACGCTGCTCCGCGACGGGAAGCCGCTGCGAACCTACTGGTCGGGATTCTGGATGCGGGACTGGCAGTATCTGCTGTCAGGGCCCGAAGCTGACGGTGGGCAGTGACTACTTCGAGCTGAATGGCAAGCCGCTGCCGGTGGTGGGGACGACGTACATGTCGGGCGACGTTTCGCGGCTCTACCTGTGCTGCCCAACGCGTATGTGT
This sequence comes from uncultured Acidobacteriaceae bacterium, assembly GCA_963724755.1. Classification (GTDB taxonomy): domain Bacteria; phylum Acidobacteriota; class Terriglobia; order Terriglobales; family Acidobacteriaceae; genus Telmatobacter. The sequence continues at coordinate 227,180 of CAVRVZ010000017.1, read as the reverse complement.
GGGACCACGACATGGCGCAGATTCATGCGGCAGGGCTCAACATGATCCGCACCGGACTGTGGACGACGTGGCAGCACGAGCTGGCTCCCGACGGGCAGATGAGCGAGGCGGCGCTGCGGACGATTGAGGCGTTTCTGATGTGCGCGCGGCACAACGATCTGCCGGTGCAGTTCAACTTGTTTGCGTTTTATCCGGACCAGTTTGGCGGAGAAAACGGGTACCTGGATCCGGTGGCGCTGCGCGCGGAATGCTCTATGCGCAGTCGCTGGTGGAGCGGTTTCATGCGGTGCCGTTTCTGGCGTGGGATCTGATCAACGAGCCGAGCGCAAACAAAAACCTGTGGCAGACATTGCCCGATTACGATCCGTTTGAGAAAGCGGCTTGGCGCAAGTGGATTGCGGATCGCTATCCCGACCGGGCAAAGCTGCTGCACGACTGGGCCGAACCTTCGCTGGGGATCGGGCGCGTGAATCTTACAGTCGAAGCCGATCGGCGGCGCAGATCCGGGCCGGAAAGTCGCGCGGCGCAGGATCCGCTGGCGCTGCCGCCGGCCGGAGCATTTTCACCCGATTGCGGTGCGCAACGGATTCAATCCGCTGAAGACTTATGACTATGCGCTGTTTACGCAGTGGGTGTTTACGAACTGGGTGAGCGAGATGCGGACGATGATCCGCGGGACTGGATCGCGAGCAGTTGATCACCGTAGGACAGGATGAAGGCGGAGTGGCGGGTCGTGTTTCGCCGGCGTTTTATTCGCCGCTGATCGACTTCACGGCAGACCACACGTGGTGGGATTACGATGCGATCCTCTGGGCGTCGCTGGCGCCGAAGTTTCCGGGCAAGCCGCTGCTGATCCAGGAGACGGGCGAGCAGCGCAGGCTGACGCTCGACGATCAACTGCGCTTCAGCGCGGAGATGGAGGCGTGGCAACTGGAGCGGAAGATCGCCATCGCATTTGCGCAGGGCGCGGGAGCGCTGGAGTGGGTGTGGAACGTGAACGCGTACATGGCGAACGATAATGAGATCCCCATCGGCGCGGTGCGGCCGGACGGAACGGAGAAGCCGGAAGCTCAGGTGCTGGCGGGCTACGCGGCGTTTGTGAACAAAAGCCCGCAGAGCTTTCACCGAGATCGAGCCGCCGGCGGTGACGATGGTGACGTCGCAGGCGCTGCAGTATTCGGTTCTGGGCGGCCTGGCGCTTGACACGCAGAAGCACGCACTGCGCGCCATGGCTTATTGCGATCACACGCCGCTGCGCATGCTGACGGAGAATCGGCTGGCGGAGTTGGGAACGCCGAAACTGGTGTTTCTGCCGTCGCCGCAGGGGTTGACCGATGAGGCATGGGACGAACTGCTGGATTACGTTGCGAGCGGCGGGACACTGCTGGTGACCGGGCCGGTGGATCGGGATGAGCATTGGCAGCCGGTGGACCGGATGGAGGCTTTGGGCGTGAAGGCGACGGTGGTTCCGCTGGCTGTGCGCGGGGCGGTGCTGACTCTGCCGGATGGGAAGTCGTATCCGCTCGGCGTTCCCTGCCGACGTGCAGCAGTCGGCGACATGGACGATGCGGTTCGACGACGGCAAATCCGTTGAAGTGGTTCCGCATGGGAGCGGCCGGATTCTGTGGACCGCCGATCCGGTGGAGTTTGCCGAGGGATACACGGCGAGCGCGGCGCTTTATCGATGGGCACTGGAGGAAGCGGGAGTGAAGCCGGCGTTCCGGGAAGTTGAGCCGCTGTCGCCGGCAGTGCTGGCGTTTCCAACCGTACTGAATGACGCGGAGATTTACAGCTTCAGCAACGAGTCGCTCGATGCGCAGACTGTGAACATCGTCGACGCGCTGACCGGCGCGCACATTCACTTCACAATGCAGGCGCAGCGCGGTGCGGCGCTCCTGTTGAACCGCCAGGGAGCTGTGCTGTCGAGCTATGGCGGGGCGGCGGTTGACGCGAAATAAGCGCCGGATTGCGAAGCAGTAGGCGCGGAGTTCCCCGCAGCGGCGGGTCTCCGGGCGCGCTGCCCCCTCCCCTCGAGAATTCACTCGAAGTCTACGGTTTGTGGCTCTGCTGATCGTGTCCGCCGCGGCTTTTCAAACGTCGCTGTACGCCGAAAAGCCCCCATCGATCGGAACCACCACTCCGGTAACGAACTCCGAAGCCGGCGAGAACAGCCACAGCACCGATCCAAACAGGTCTGCCGGCTCGCCAAAGCGCGCACCGCTGAAGCGCTCGACCTGACGATTACCGAAGCGTTGAAAACCATCTCTGCCGAAGACGCAGCCGCTTGGTTTCGCCACTGCGGTTATATTGGTACACCAACTATGGAACCGCTCTAGTCAACTTGAAAATAGTCATTTTCGCAATGGAGCTAATCTTATACCTATACATTTCTCAAGCACCTAGCATCTTTCACCACTCTTTACACGTTTATCCGCACACATATCGCTCCTTCGTAGTTCTATAGGTTATGCCAATTTCACCATTCTCAAATTTCCGCAGTATTTTCGACTGAATTCCGAATCCGAGTTGAATGTCAACATCGGCAATGTACATCGTCGTGCGCGGACACAATCTGAAAATGGGAAGAGCGTGCATTGTCCCACAAAATGGGCCTAAGTCCCACTGATTTGTGACTTTAATCACCTCTGGCTGTAACCTGCCGCTGCTAGGCTAAATCTGTCACGCAATTCAACCGTTGTGAGGTGCGCTATGACCGAAAAAGCGGAAACAAAAAATGCGGGCAAACTCCCCTCAGCCCGGAATTGTTAGACAAAATGAACGCCTACTGGCGTGCCGCCAACTACCTTTCCGTCGGCCAGATCTACCTGAAAGACAATCCTCTGCTCGAGCGCCCGCTCACCCTCGACGATGTCAAGCCGCGCCTGTTGGGCCACTGGGGCACCACTCCGGGACTCAATTTCCTTTATGTGCACTGGAACCGCCTCATCCGCGAGCGCAATCTGAATATGCTCTACATCATCGGCCCAGGGCACGGCGGGCCGGGGCTGGTGGCGAACACTTATCTCGAAGGTTCCTATACCGAGATCTACCCGCACATCGAGCAGAACCGCGACGGCATCAAGCGCCTCTTCCGCCAGTTCAGTTGGCCCTACGGAATTCCCAGCCACGTAGCCCCGGAGACGCCGGGCTCGATCCACGAAGGCGGCGAACTCGGCTACTCGCTGGTGCACGCTTACGGCGCGGCCTTCGACAATCCCAACCTGATCGTGGCCTGCGTGGTGGGCGACGGCGAAGCGGAAACCGGCCCTCTGGCCACAAGCTGGCACTCCAACAAGTTTCTCAATCCCGCCACCGACGGCGCGGTGCTTCCCATCCTGCATCTGAACGGCTACAAGATCGCCAACCCCACCATCCTGGCGCGCATTCCCCATGCCGAGTTGGAGAGCCTGATGCGCGGCTACGGCTACGAGCCTTTTACTCTCGAAGGCGACGACCCGCTCGTGATGCACCAGCAGGCCGCGGCCGTCTTCGATACCATGCTGGACCGCATCGCGGAGATCCAGAAGGCCGCCCGCAAAGGCTGGAGCAAAACTACGACGCTGGCGCGGCCTGCATGGCCCATGCTGATCATGCGCACTCCCAAGGGCTGGACCGGACCCAAATTCGTGGACGGCAAGCCGGTAGAAAATACCTGGCGTGCTCACCAGGTTCCCTTCGCCGAGATGCGCGAGAAACCTGACCACCTGCGCCTGCTGGAAGAGTGGATGCGCAGCTACAAGCCCGAGGAACTCTTCGACGAGAAGGGAAAATTCCGCGATGAGCTAGCCGATCTGGCGCCCAAGGGCCGGTTGCGCATGGGCATGAACGAGCATGCCAACGGCGGCCTGTTGCTGAAACCGCTCAACGTGCCCAACTTCCGCGATTTCGCCGTCAAGATTGAAGGCCGCGGCCAGACAAGACGTCGAGACCACGCGCATTCTTGGTCATTTGCTGCATGCGGTGATGCAGGCCAACTTGGACACGAAAAACTTCCGCGTCTTCGGGCCGGACGAAACGGCTTCCAATCGGCTCCAGGACGTGATTCCCGGAACCGGCAAGGAATGGATGGCCCAGACGCTGCCGGTGGACGAGAACCTGTCGCAAACCGGCCACGTGATGGAGGTGCTGAGCGAGCACATGTGCCAGGGCTGGCTTGAGGGCTACCTGCTCACCGGCCGCCACGGCTTCTTCTCCTGCTATGAGGCCTTCATCCACATCATTGACTCCATGGCCAACCAGCACGCCAAGTGGCTCAAGACCACGCGCGAGATTCCCTGGCGCAAACCCATCGCCTCGCTCAACTATCTGCTCAGTTCGCTGGTCTGGCGGCAGGATCACAACGGCTTCTCGCACCAGGACCCCGGCTTCATCGACCACCTGCTGAATAAGAAGGCTGATGTAGTCCGTATCTACCTGCCGCCCGATGCCAATACCCTGCTCTCGGTAGCCGACCACTGCCTGCGCAGCAAGAACTACATCAACCTGATCGTCGCCGGCAAGCAGCCTGAGCCGCAGTGGCTCACCATCGACGAGGCCGTAGCCCACTGCACCACCGGACTCGGCATCTGGCCGTGGGCCTCGAACGACGAAGGTGACCCCGACGTAGTGATGGCCTGCAGCGGCGACGTGCCCACACTGGAAGCCCTGGCCGCCGTCAGCCTGCTTCGCGCCCGGATTCCCGATCTGCGCATCCGCGTAGTCAACGTGGTGGACCTGATGGCCCTGCAGCCGCAGTCCGAGCATCCGCATGGGCTGCCGGACGAAGAATTCGATCTGCTTTTCCCGGTCGGCGTCCCGGTCGTCTTCGCCTTCCACGGTTATCCGGCGGTGATTCACCGCCTCACTTACCGGCGTCACAACCACGACAACATTCACGTGCGCGGCTACAAGGAAGAGGGCACCACCACCACCCCCTTCGATATGTGCGTGCTCAACAACATCGACAGGTTCCAGTTGTCGCTCGACGCCATCCGGCGTGTGCCGCGCATGGCGTCAAAGGTCGACGAAACCGAACAATGGTACTCCGAGGCCATCCAGCGCCACCGTCTTTATGTAACCGAAAACGGCGACGACCTGCCCGAGATAAAGGACTGGCGCTGGCCACAAGCTAATTAGCCGACTGACTGGGTGCCTAGTCCGCTCGAACCTGGGATTCCACCACTAACTTGCTGCTTTATTCAGCCCTAACTTTCAGAGGTTTTCATTCATGTCTTCTTTGCCTGTATTGGTTTTGAACAGCGGTTCATCTTCCATCAAGTTTTCAGTCTATGAAGCCGGCAACGGCGAACGGCGCAAGCTTCACGAAGGTGCGGTCGACGGCATCGGCACAGATCAGGGCAGTTTCTGGATCAAGGATGCCGAGGGCAAAAAGCTGGTCGATCAGACCCCGGCTCTGCCTACGCGCGCGGTTGCATTCAAGCTTGTCGCCGACGCGCTCCACTCAGGCGATTTCCCGGCTCCGGCGGCCATCGGTCATCGCATGGTTTGCGGCGGACCCACAGTGCTTGAAAACCAGCTCATTACTCCTGCGCTGATCGACGAGATGGAGCGTTACACGGCCTTTGCGCCGCTGCACACGCCCATCGCCGTCTACATCATGCGCGAGTGCTTTGCGCCTGTTCCCCGGCGTCAAAAACTTCGTCTGCCTGGATTCCTACTTCCATCGCACCATGCCGGAAGTCGTTACCCACATGCCCATCCCGGAGGAGTATTCCGCCATGGGCGTGCGGCGTTACGGAGCGCATGGAATCTCCTACGAATCGATCGTCTACCAGTTGCAGCCCAACGTGCCGGAAAAGCTGATCGTCGCCCATCTCGGCAACGGCGCCTCCATCTCCGCCATCCGCAACGGCAAGTGCCTGGATACTTCCATGGGCCTCACGCCCACCGGCGGCATCATCAGCGGCACGCGCACCGGCGACATCGATCCCGGCGTGCTGCTGTTTATCCTGCGCAAGATTGCCGAGACGGCGAAGAGCGCCTCGGAGGCCGCCGATCAGTTGGAAACCGTGGCCAGCAAGAAGGCCGGATCTGCTGGGCGTAAGCGAGCTCTCCAACGATATGCGCGACCTGCGCGAAGCCATCAAAGAAGGCAACGCCAAGGCGCGCCTGGCCGTGGACAAATTCAACTGGACCATCGCCAAGTGGATCGGCAGTTATGTGGCGGAACTGGGCGGGCTGGATATGCTGGTCTTCACCGGCGGCATCGGCGAAAACGACATCGCCTGCCGCGCCGAAATCTGCGCCGGATTGGGCGTCGCTCGGCATCGTGCTCGACCCCGCGCGCAATAACGTACGCGGCGAAGCGGTTATCTCCTCCGAAAACTCGCCCGTCACCGTGCGCGTCATTCCGCCAGCAGAAGACCTGATCATCGTGAACCACGTTGTGCGTTTGCTGGCGGAGTAAGCGGCGAATAATCATTTCTTCTCTTCGGCATGCCCTCGATCAGATAGGCAGGCCGTAATCTTTGAGCGCCCTTTCCATTTGTTCTACACTGGTAGGTTCCATACGGAGTCTTCCTCTATGCCTGCTGATACTGCACCTGCCGATACGCTGCGCCTTCCCTCGCCCGCCCTGCGCCGCTTTGCCTGGGGCGTGCTGATTTATTTCATCGCCGTCATTCTGTGGGGCACGCTGGTGCGCGCCACCGGTTCGGGAGCCGGCTGCGGCAACCACTGGCCGCTCTGCAACGGCACCGTCATGCAGCACTCGGCCAGCGTGAATACCATGATCGAGTTCGTCCATCGCCTCACCAGCGGCCTCTCGTTCTTCTGCGTCGTGGCGCTGCTGGCGTGGACCTGGGCGGGCACGGTGCGCGGCCACCTGGCACGCGCGGCTGCCGTGGCCTCGGTGATGTTCACACTGATCGAGGCAACACTCGGCGCGCTGCTGGTCAAGCTCGGCCTCACCGCGCAGAGCCAGTCGCCGCTGCGGCCGGCCTACCTGGCGCTGCATCTCACCAACACGCTGCTGCTCGTGGCCGCGCTCACCCTCACCGCGCACCTGCTCAGCCGAAGCAAGGGCTATCTGCGCGGCAGCATCCGCCTGGTCGCTCCCTTCGGCGCTGTTGCCGGCATCCTGGTGGTCATGATTGTGGGCGTCACCGGCTCGCTGGCCGCGCTGGGCGATACGCTCTTCCCAGCCTCGTCGCTGGGCATGGCGCTTGCGCAGGATTTCTCCTCCGCCAGCGGCTGGCTGGTGCGCTGGCGCTGGATGCATCCCACGGTCGCATTCCTGGCCAGCATCTTGCTCATCTGGCTGCTGATTCACGCAGTCCGGCGCGGAAGGCACTGGGACAATCGCGGCCTTTCCGCGCTGGTTCTTTTGCTGCTGGCAATTGTTTATACGCTCGGACTGCTCGATGTAATTCTATTGGCCCCACTATGGATACAGGTTGCGCACCTGCTGGCCGCCGATACGCTGTGGGTCGCGCTGGTTGTGCTCACCGCAAGGCTTACGCTGCAACCGAAGGATGTGTAGTAGCGAGCCAGCAGGTCAGTGGGTAAATGAAAAAGCTCCGCATAAAAAACTCTACAGTTGAGTGTTGTGCTATCCCAGGTCTCAAAATCGAGACCTGGGGCAACCGCAACCGAAATATTTCTATCCCCTATTCCCTATTTCGCTCAGTCCTCAAGCGCGGGATGATAGTGGCTCTCCCAGCCCAGGTAGCGCGCCGCCTCATGCACGGCTTTCGAAACTTCGCTGAAGTTGGCCGCCACGTGGTGCTCAAAGCCCTCGCGGCAAATGTACTTCAGCAGCTTCTGCAGTTGCGGAATTTCGGCCACGCCCGCGCCGCCAAAGGTTTCCAGCGGATCGTCGGTGAATTTGCCCGCACCCGTGTAGCCGCGAACCACGCCGCGGCGGTCGTCGGTGGAGTAGCGCGCATAGGTCATGGCGCCGGACTTTCACGCGGCCCACGCAGGTGCCGAAGGTATTTTCCTTGCCCACCGTGCCGGCGATGATCTCCTGGTAGTCCATCTTCACTTCCTTGAAGAAGTGCTTGGGCAGGTTGGAGCAGTGGAAGCAGACGCACTTGTCTGGGATCGGTCGCCGTAATTGTTATTCCAGTCCAGCAGCGCCGAAGGTGTGCCGCTTGCCAGGGCCAGCATATACATGCTCAGCGTGCCGGGCACATCCACCTCGCAGGCCGAGGGAATGAGATTGTTGCTCATCATGCTCATGATGGTGCAAGGCACCACGCCGAAGAACTCTTCCATCGAGGTCCAGCACTGCACGGCGCTGATGGTCACGTGGGTCTGCTTCATCCAGCCGTCGATCACCGCGCCCAGCTTGGCCATCTTGAGCAGCGCCGCGTCGGCAATGCCCGCCGTAGTCACGTAGCTCTTGATGGCCGCCAGCTTGGCCTGCGCCGCGTCGTCCGTATCCTTCATCCGGTTGATGCGGCCGAAGATCTCTGATAGATCAATCGTCTCGACGGAGATGCCGTTGGTCTCGAAGATGCGCTCGGAATAGCGGACGGTATTGAACGCCGTGGGCCGCGCGCCGATAGAGCCGATGCGCAGATTCTTCAAGCCCTTCACAATGCGGCAGACCGCGGAAAACCATTCCAGGTCAGCTTTGAACTCCGGCGAATCAAGGCTCTCGGTGTGCAGCGTGGTCAGCGAATACGCAATGCCGTACTGCATCATGTTGTTGCAGGCGCTCATTTTGCCGCAAAAACTATCGCGCCGCGCGTCGCGATGGTCATGGCGTCGGCGCGGTCGGGCGTGGCCTGCACCAGCACCGGAACCTTCAGCCCGGAGAGCCGGATGGCGTCCACTATGCCGCGCTCCTCGCCAAAGTTGGGCAATGTGACGATGATGCCGTCAATCTCGTCCGCATGCTTTTTGAACAGCTCGGCGCAACGCTCGGACTCAGCGTATGTTTCCACCGCGCCGTGCTTCGACTCCGCCGGGCTCAACACCACGGCCCGCGCTCCCGCTGCTTCAAGAACCGCAATGATCTTCTCGCGGCCTGCCTTGGCCAAATTGATCGGGGAAAAATCCGCGGTTGCCAACTATTACGCCAAACGTCATTGCTCGTTGCGCTACCATCTCTTTCGCTCCCTCTTATTTTGCCGCTCTTGCGGCTTCATTTGTACCTGCCGGGGTCCGTTAGCACCGTCAGCACACCGTACGGAACGCCCGTAACAGGCTTCGGTTTCAACTACAACTCGCGCCACGACGCCTTGCGCGTGCCTCTGAAACAAACCCCGGTGGGTCGCCAACACCAGGAATCATCTACTTGCCGGCGCGCCGCGGGCGGAATTTCACTACGTAAAAAAATCCGAGCAGCGCCAGGATGCCGCCCCACCAAACCGGCGTGTGCAGATTGGTCAACTGCACCAGGGGCGGATAGCTTCCAGTGCTCCACTCGTAGACGCCATAGCCGAAGATCATCAGCCCATAGATCGACAGCAGCACTCCAATGAAGAACCAGATGGGAATTCCGGAACCACGCATAACTCTTAACCTTTCCCTTTCTTCATCTCACTAAAGAACAATACTGACTACCAGAACAAAATGTTGAGCACCGCAAAAATGATGACTACCAGGATCGCCCACGTCCACTCGTTCTTGTAGAACGGAACCGGCTCTTCCTTGGGCAACTGTGTCACGCCATAGACCAGCCCTTCAACTCCGCCACCGGCCTTGGCTTGGTAACCATGCTCACCAAGAAGATGACGATAGCGGTGAACAGGCATGCCCACAAGCGCGCGGAAAACATTTTCGGCCATCGGTTTGGCATAGGGCGAAAGCGCCACATATCTTAGATTCGCAGGATTGAGATGGACCCATACGAACAGGCTCACGGAAAAAACGATGCCGAAGAGCAGGCCCAGGAAGCCGGCGATTTTCGTGGCGCGCTTCCAGAACATGCCCAGCAGAATGGTGGCCAGCAGCGGCGCGATAAAGATGCTGAACAGCGCCTGCACGTAGTCCATGATGCCGTGCGATTTCTGCACCAGGTAGCCGGCGGCGATGGAAACCAGGACGCCTAGCGACGATCGATATTCGGCCCACCATCACGTAGTGGCTGTCGGATCCCTTCTTGTTGATGAGCGGTTTGTAGAGGTCGTAGGTCCACACCGTGGAGAAGGCGCTTACGTTTCCGGCCATGCCGCTCATGAAGCCGGCAATCAGAGCCGTAATGCCAAGACCCAGCAGACCGGGGCCGAGGTAGCGGACCATCATCAGCGGCAGGGCCTGGTTATAGCTGCTCAATTCCGTTCCGGGAGCGGCGCTGAGCACCTTCTGCTGCGCAGCGGCGGTGAGATTGGTCTTTGAAGCCATGGCCACCGGAGCAGGCCGCTGGATCTGCGATCTTACCGGTTGTGGCGGCGAGATTGCAGGCGGCGACCACATCCTCTCCCACCAGTTGGCGGCGGCTGCCGTCAGGATTCTGCAAGAGAACCAGGCCCAGCAGTCCGGGCAGAATGACGATGAACGGAACCGCCATCTTGAAAAATGAACCGATGATGGGAGCCATGCGCGCGGCGCGCAGGTTGCGGGCCGCAAGCACGCGCTGGACGACCAGAAAATCGGTGGTCCAATAGCCGAAGCTGATCGCGAATCCCAGGCCGAAGACGATGCCGGTCCAGTGCACTCCCATGGGGTTGGCGGCAAAGCTGCCGGTATCGCGCCACAGATGGAAGTAGCTGTCGGAGTGCATATTGGCGATGATCTTTGTCTTCAGGCCGCTCACTCCGCCGGCTTGAATCAGGCCCAGGATGGGCACCAGCATCGCGCCGCCCCAGATGAGCACGAACTGCAGCACCTCGTTGAAGATGGCCGAGCGCAACCCGCCCAGGGCAACGTACAGCGTGACTGCAAAGGCTGAGACCAGGATGCTGAAGGTGATGCTCCAGCCCAGAACGACCTTCATCACCACGGCCATGGCGAACATGTTCACGCCGCTCATCAGGATCATCTCCAGGGCGAAGGAGATGGCGGCCAGAACGCGGGCGTGCTCACCGTAGCGCAGGTTCAGATAGCCGGGGACCGAGTGGGTCTTCGAGACGTAGTAGAAGGGCATCATCACCAGGCCGAGGAAGAGCATGGCGGGAATGGCGCCCACCCAGTACCAGTGAGTGGCCAGAATGCCGTACTGGTAAGCCGAACCGGCCCAGCCCATCAGTTCCAGCGAGCCGAGATTGGCCGAGACAAAGCTGAGGCCGGCGATCCAGGCGGTCATCTCGCGGCCGGCCATGAAGAACTCTTCGCTGGTGTTCGACCTGCCCTTCAGGTAGAAGCCGATCCAGATGACCATCCCGAAGTAGATGGCAATTACGGCGATATCGAGCGTACTCAGATGCGCCATGGGCGCGACGCTGAAAGCCAGCAGGCCGGTGCCGGAGAGAACAGGCCAGTGGCGATGGAAGCTGGAACCAAACCAATCATTACGTCCCCTGAATGGGTAAATTCGTCCGCGGACCCTTTGGACGTTCGCCCTTAAGTAAATGGCTTTACTACTATGTTTGTCAAGCGGCTTGCCGCCGCGCTGGAATTAATATCCGTCTACTGGCCTGTGCTCCTCGGCAAAACCGAAGGTAGAACACATCCCGGGCCTGGTAAGCGTTTACCGGACGAAGTGTACCATATCCCAGCTACTTGCAATACTCCGCGGAATTTCTTCAGGGAAAACAGAAGAGAATGCGCACAGCATACGCCTATTGAAGGCACTCCTGCTCCCATACCCGCACCATCAGGTCTCCAGCGGTGTGGCGGAAAGCCACTACCAACGTGTCCTCCGTCTGCGGCTGGCCGCAAAAACACTTGAACTCCACAGCGGACTTGGGCACATCCATTGCACAGGGCCGAGGCAGCGATGACTTGATCACGCCCGCGATCATGTTGGCAATTTCCTTGGTGGCGTCCAATGCGTCGCTCTCGCCTACCTCATCCACCGGCTGCATCAACATGGCCGCCGTGGCCTCGTAGGCCAGCTTGCCGGCCATCCGCACCTCAATGCGGCCCCTCCACTGGCCACGAGAGATCAACGCACGCCAACATGTGCCCGGCGCCCATGCAAAACTCATCCGCAACCGGCAGAGTATCCATCTTCATGGCCAGCATCTGCTCCCAAAACTGGGAGTTGGCCTTGACGACAGATTCTTCGTTGAGTTGAGCCCGCATGTGTCAGTACTCCCATCGCAAGATCTATTGCAGTTCTTTATCTCTCCTCAACTTATCGGACAACTTCTCAGAAAGCGTTAATCAGCGAGGTGGAAGTGCGGTTTACATCGTCACTGGTAACTCCTCATGGTGCGCGGGATCTCTTCAAAGGTCTTCAATCGCCCCGCTCGTTAGCCTGATGATCGTCAGCCCACCTGATTGGCCACCTTTGTGCTGATAGGCGTTCGGACCAAGAGCAATACGCTTGCTGTGGCGAAGAGAGGCATCAATCCTGCAACCAGAAACGCAGGACCGTAGGAAAAGCGATCGACCAGAACCCCAACGGCAAAGGTGAAGACAAAGCCGACCAGGCCTGCCGCCAGTCCGCTGAGTCCTGTAACCGTGGCCACAACATCGTGGGGAAACAGGTCAGAGGGCAGCGTGAGGCCCATGGTGGACCAACTCGCGTAACCCCAGAGAGCAAAGCAGATCAACCCCAGCGCGGCATAGACGCTGTGCACGCTGGCGGCGGGAATGCCGGCAAGTATCGGCAGGCAACTGAAGACGCATACCCATAGGCGGGCGCGTACCACGGGAATGCCGCGGCGAATGCAGTAGCCGGAGATCAGGCCGCCGGTGAAGTTGCCAAGATCGGCGGCGACAAACGGCATCCAGGCAAAGAGGGCAATCCTCTGCAGGCTGAATCCGCGCGCATCGCTCAGGTATTGAGGCAGCCAGAACACGTAAAACCACCAGATGGGATCGGTGAGCGCGCGGCCCAGAACGATGCCCCATACGTTTCGCTGCCCTAAGAGCTTGAGCCAGCGCTTGCGGGCCGCGCTCCGGAGAGGCGTCGGGCACCTCCTGGCCGGCGCGAATATACGCAACCTCTGCTGGAGTCACCCTCGGATGACGGTCCAGCGTATGGTAGACGCGCAACCACATCAGCAGCCAGATAAAACCCAGCATGCCTGTAACAACAAAAGCAGCTTGCCAGCCAAATTTGATGGCGATCAAAGGAATTGACAGCGCCGCCACGGCTCCTCCCACGCTGGAGCCGCTGTCGAAGATGGCCACCGAGAGGCTGCGCTCCTGGCTGGGAAACCACTCGGCAACCGTCTTGCTGGCGCCGGGCCAGTTCAGGCCTTCCCCAATGCCGAGCAGAAATCGAAAGGATGCGAAGCCAAAGACGGAGGAGGCGAATCCGGTGAGAATGTTGACGATGGACCAGAAGACCACGGCCAGCGCCAGCCCGAGCCGCGTTCCCACAGCATCGAGAAAGATGCCGCCGAGAAGCCATGTGATCGCATACGAGAACTGAAACGCTCCAAAAATTTTAGACAGGTCAGTGTGCGACAGATGATATTGCGCCGAGATCATCGGCGCCAAAACGGAAAAGGTCTGGCGGCTGATGTAGTTGATTACCGTCGAAAAGAAGAGCGTCCAAACGATCCACCACCGCACTCTTCCCGGGCTGCGAGCGTTTGGGCCGGTTCCCATCTTGCTGCATTGCATCTGACTGGATTCATTTCATCTCGCAGTTCCGATTCCCTCTTTATGGGAGTTCCTGAATAGATTCTTCGTTTTTAATGGACGTTGGAGCCGCGATCACTTGAATTGAATCGATATCGAAGTACTTGTATAAATCGAGACAGAAGAGATCGGGTGCGGAGCGAAAGGCCACTGGTGCGTCAAGCAGATAACTCAGGCTTTTCATCGCATGGCGGCTGTTAACGATTGAAAATGTATCCGGATCGAGAGCGGCCGCCACCGCGGCAATGACGGCTGAACGAATGCCGTCTGTCTCGATCTGAATTTTCCGATGGGTATTGCCGGCTTGCATCCAATGGGCAACCGCAAGCAACTGCGCAACCTCGATGCCAAGCGGACGATCGCCGGCGGTTGAAACCAGCATCTCCCAATCAGTGGGATCGGGAGTTTGCGGGCGGGTAAAACCATTGAATAGCAGATCGAGGGCCAGGACTTGTTCGCCGTGATTCACATGCCGGGATACAGCGTCGCCTGAAGCTGCATACCCCTTATCGTTCAGAATGATGGTCGCCGGAGCATCTTTGCCCGCGTCGTTTGCCATGCAGCCAGATGCCGGTGGCGCTCAGTCCATTTGTAAGGTCGAACCGGTAGGACAATGTTCGAATCGCCATGCGCCTGGTGTTATCTCATTCTCCAGGCATTTTCCACGGAGACGGGCGTGTAGCGCGTAACTTCCTTGAGCTTCTCTCGCTGGGCAATGATCCATGAACTGCGAGCATCGCCTTCGGGCGGGACTAGCCGGCCTTGCAATGGCGCCAGCCAGCTTTTTGGCCAGACCCGGTAATGGTCAAATTATCTTGCTGGAATGCCGACAGCGAGTTCCTCTGAAGTCTTGACCTCGGTAGAACTGGGTATCTCCTCGGTGACTGCTGGCATATGAAAGTGTTCGGCGAAAAAGCTGTACGCGCGCAGACGATTCACAATTTGATAATTGTGCGTGCCTGGGTCGGTGCTCTCGTACCAGGCCGAGGCATCGGGCTTGCCTATAAGCCTGAAAAAGGGAAGCGACCTGATCGTAGTATATCTGGCTTTACCAGGGCAGCGCGAAAGCAGCAGTCATCTTCGGCATTGTGGATCAGAAGAGTGGGCCGCGGCGCACGCATTGCGACTAAAAAAGGATAGTCCTCCCCCTGAATAAGATCGGTAGCATTCATCTTCAATTTCATCGGTATCCCCTGGGTGAGTGATATTCGACTGAAGCGCCCCGATTCCAGCCACCTCTACGCTGACCGCAACGCGACTATCCAGTGCGCTCAGCATGACCGTTTGCCATCCGCCGCCGGACAAACCCGTCATTCCCAGCCGGGCTGGCATCCACCTGCGGCAATGACGCCAGATAATCCAGGCCACGCCGCATACTTAGATAAAAAAAGCCGAGGGCATTCGCTCCCACCAGGTCGAGACGCGGCGGCATCATCGTGATCGTTGCCCTTCAATTGCAGTTCACCGTAACCCACCCATCCGAGACTTAGCGCGATTATGCCTCGCTTGGCGAAGTTGATGCATCGCTTCTGCTCATACTCCGCCGCCTTCCCCATGGGCTCATGGCCGATCACGTTGAGGATCGCCGGAACATGCCCGCTGAGTTTTTCCGGTTCATACAGAATGGCGGTTGCGTCGAAGCCTGGCACGATCTCGTAACGAAATTTGCTCACACGGTAACCGTTCCGCGATTCAGTCGCTCCCACCTGCTGAAATTTCGGCGCCGATTCCACCCACTCGCTGGGCCACCCGTGAAATGCAACGTCGTTCAGAATGTGCTTGCGCAATTTTTGTTGCTGGTCTGTCCAGTCGTTTGCGCTCCGGGGCGATCGGCAAAGGAGTAATGCGGCGAATCAGATATTGCTGCAACTGAAAAGCTGTAACATCCGGCGATTGAACCGGCTCCGCGAGCAGGCTTTGCAGAGTAGCAGCCGTCGTCTGGCCATGCGCCGCGCATACGGTCATCGCAAGCAGGACCGCACAGGCAATCGCAATAGTACGTCCAGTCACTCTCATTTGCCCGCTCCTACTATTCAAGATGGATCGCGATCCTTCGGCATGGAATGATTGCCGCTCTCGAGGATGGTCAGAGCAACTCTCGCATCATGAGAGTTGCAGGTTCACCTACAGGGGCTTGATCTCAAACTGCTGATCGGCGATCGGCTTCGCGTGGTCGGCAATCCCCCCTGCGTCAGCACCTATGTTTACTAAGTGAATTACGGATGGACCGGGTTAGTATAACAGGACGATACGCTTCCATGACGCGCTTCAAAAGGGTAGCCGCGAGGGTATACATGCGCGGGGCAAATGCTTTAGCCTTTTATGGTTATGAGAACCCTAACAAAATCTGCATCGCATTCTGTTCGTCATCTTGCCTTCGCCTGCATGCTGCCAGTTCTGCTCGTTTGCACATTTGCCTTCGGCCCAGGCGCCCGCACCGGACTCACCCGGCATTGAAGCCAGGGCCCACGCCATGCTGGCCAAACTCACCCTCGAGCAAAAAATTGAGCTGATTGGTGGCGTGGACGGAATGTTTACCAATGCCTCACCCGCCATCGGCCTGCCGCGACTGAAAATGTCCGATGGCCCTGAGGGCGTGCGCACCTGGGGACCAACCACCGCATGGCCCGGAGGCGCAGCGCTGGCCGCAACCTGGGATCCGGCGCTGGCGCGCAAAATTGGCGAGGGACTGGGCAGGGATGCCCGCGCCCGCAGCGTGAATTTTCTGCTCGGACCCGGCGTGAACATCGCCCGCTCGCCCCTGGCCGGCCGCAACTTTGAGTATTTTTCCGAGGATCCCTTTCTGGCCGCAAGCATGACGGTTCCCTGGATTGAGGGCGTTCAGTCTCAGGGCGTGATCGCCACCGTCAAGCACTATGCCCTGAATAATCAGGAGTATGACCGGCACAACGTGAGCTCCGATGTGGACGAGCGGACCATGCGTGAAATCTATCTGCCGGCCTTCGAAGCTGCCGTCACCCAGGCTCACGTGGACGCGGTGATGAACTCCTACAACCTGATCAACGGCGTCCATGCCACTCAGAACGAGTTTCTCAATTTGAAAGTGCTCAAGGGCGACTGGGATTTCCAGGGCATTTTGATGTCCGACTGGGACGCCACCTACGACACGGTGGGCGCGGCCAATAACGGCCTCGACCTGGAAATGCCCAGCCCGCGCTTTATGAATGCCAAGGGGTTTGCTGGCCGCGGTCAAGGATGGTTCGGTCAAGGAGTCCACCATCGACGACAAGGTGCTGCGCCTGATCCGCCTTGTGCTGCGCTATGGTTTCCTCGACCGCCCCCAATTCGACCCCGCCGACGCCACTTACTCCGTGGCCGATCGCGCCGTTGCCCTTGAAGGCGCCCGCGAGAGCATCACCCTGCTGAAAAATGCAGGGCCTCTGCTCCCTCTTGACGCCGGCCAGAATCAAGACCATCGCCGTCATCGGACCCAATGCTTATCCGGCTGTTACTGGCGGCGGCGGTTCCTCTGAGGCGCACGCCTTTGAGCCGGTCAGCATTCTCACCGGCATCGCCAATGCAGCCGGTCCCAACGTCAGTGTGCTCTACAGCCGCGGCCTGCCCGATACAAACGAACTCTTCAGGAACACGCAATGGGACGGCCGCAGTCAAAGTGGCTACCTATCCCAGCAAAGACTTTACCGGCACGCCGGAAACCACCACCCCGCAGAATATCGCCGACTGGAAACCCGATATGTGGGGCCCGGAAGACAAAGCTCCCCGCAGCATTCGCTATACGACGGCATTCAAAGCTGCCAAGGCCGGCAAATATCTGCTTCTGGCCGCTGCCTCCGGCGAAGACGCCTACAAGGTGATCATTGACGGAATCGCGGTGCTGGACCAGCCCCGCGCCGAAGGCCAGTCTCCTCGATTCAGGTCGCTCGATCTCGAAGCCGGCCAGACGTTTGAACGTCGTGGCGGAGTATCTGCCGCACTCGCCCGGCATCCGTTTCGGTCTTGGCCTGGCCTATGAGCCGGATCTGGTTTCCGCAGAAGCTAAGACCATTGCGGCCGCCGCGGACGTGGTGGTTGTGGCCGCCGGCTTTCGGTCCCGCGACGGAGGGCGAGGGATTCGACCGCACCTTCGAACTGCCGTGGGGACAGGACGCGCTGATTGAAGCCATTGCGGCGGTGAATCCGCACACCATCGTCACTCTCAACGGTGGCGGCGGCATGGATACCCGTCGTTGGCTCAGCAAGGTTCCCGCGCTGCTTGATACCTACTATCCCGGTCAGGAAGGCGGCACGGCTATCGGCGAGGTTCTATTCGGCAAGCGCAACCCCGAAGGCAAGCTGCCGGTGAGCTTCGACCGCAGTTGGGACGAGAACCCCTCGGACAAGTTCTATTACCCGATCAACGGCGCCGATACCACGCTGCACGTCACCGAACCCGGCAATGAATCCGGTCGATTACGTCATCGGCCACGTGAAGTACGGAGACGGCCTGATGGTCGGCTACCGCTACTGGACCACCACCGGTAAGCACCCGCTGTTCCCGTTCGGCTTCGGCCTCAGCTACACCACGTTCCGCTTCTCTAACCTGCACGCGCCCGCGACGGCATCCTCCGGCTCAACCGTTTCTGTAACCTTCGACGTGACCAACACCGGCAGCGTTGCCGGCGCTGAAGTGGCCCAGCTCTACGTCTCTGACCCCTCCGCCAAGGTCAGCTCGCCCCGAGCGCGAACTCAAAGGATTTGCCAAGGTCCGCCTGGCTTCCGGCGAAACCCAGCACGTCACCCTGAACCTTGACGCGCGCGCCTTCAGCTACTGGGATCGAAGCGGCCCACAAATGGACCATCGATCCCGGCAAGTTCGTGATTCGCGTCGGCGACTCCAGTGAAAACACGCCGCTGCACGTGGATCTGACGCTGAACTAGAATTCATCACAAACTTGAGAACGGCCTGCCGCTTGCAAGAGGCAGGCCGTTCGATTATCAGCAGGCAGATGCAAAACGGCCTCCGCGCCGGGCGGAGGCCGTTGGTGTGTGCTCTCAGCGGCTGAAGCGTTTACTTCAGGTTGCCGCTTGAATCCATAGTGATGCCGCCAGGCCCCTTGCTCTTTTTCTCTTCGTTGGCCTTGCGCGTGCCCATCGACTGGGAAGTCCAATCCTTGGCCTGCGGCGACATCGGCCTTCACCGCCGCGGCGTCGCCGTAGTCCACATCCGCCTTGCGCCGGTAAATCAGGTTCAAATAGGTCATGGCATCGTCATAATTAGGCCGGTGCAGCCAGCGCCATTTTCAGATATTCAATGGCCTCGTCCACCAGCGGACCATTCTCGTCCTTGAGAGGCGCCATGATCTTTTTGGGTACCTTGACGTTGCCCTCGCCGTCATCGTTGAAGCCGTTCGGCAACAGCGCCTTGAGTGTGTTCTCGTGCGCCAGTGTCCAGTCGATTACGCCTACGGTGTAGGCAGCCTCGGCGTCATTCTTATCTTCGGCCAGAACCTTCTTCTGCCAGTCCTTGGCCTCATCCAGCTGCTTGATGCTGAAATAGATGCCCGCAATCTGCTTCATGCTGTTCACATCGTGCGGCTTTTCTGCCAGAACCTCCTTGAAGATATCGATCGCCTGCTGCGCGGTCTTCAGGTTGTCCGTCGTAGTGAGTCCCGGCACCACATTCTGGGCCAGCGCAGTGGCCAGATAGCTCTTGGCCATGGGCAGGGTTGGATCGAGCTGAGTCGCCTTCTGGAAGTGGTCGATCGCTTCTTCATATTTCTGGCTCTTGTAAGCATCCACTCCCTTGTTCAACTGGTCGCGGGCGGCTAGCTTATCGCACCCGCTCATGGAAAATACCATACCGGCCAAGACTACCGCGAACGCCGTAATACGTGCGGGTCCATTCATTTTCTTATCCTTCTCCTTCAGGTCAGTGCCTATCGATTGCGCGCCTGGAATCTGATGCAGCCAGCCACGGGCGGGAGGTACCGAAACCAGGATGGAAAAATTGTACTCTGTTGCCGCCAGGAAAATCCGCCCCGTAGAGTAGCTCGCTACTGGCCGGCCATAATCTTCGGGGTCATCAGCCCGATGTGATCCACGTTAGCCGCGCGGCCGATATCGATGACCTCCGCCACATAGCGAAAGTCGACATTGTCATCGCCCCTGACGAACATGATGCGCTCGGCGCGGTTGGCATAGATCTCGGTCAGCTTGGCCAGCAACTCACCCTTGGCCACGTCGGTCTCGTTGATCTTGTACGACGGTGCATTGCCCGCGCGGTACAAAACCTGCACCACGATGGTGCGGTCGTTGTTTTGGCTGCTGCTGCTGCGGATTCTTGGGCGGCTGGGGAACCAGCGCATCCAGGCCCTTGGGCGTTACCGGCACGATGACCATGAAGATGATCAGCAGCACCAGAAGCACGTCGATCATGGGCGTAACATTGATCTCGGACATGCTGCCACCCGAGCTTCCCATTGACATTGCCATGGCTTCAAACTCCTCGTTTCCTCAAAATTGTTAAAGAGACAGCGCGTGACTAAAAGCTTACTCGCCGCCTGCTGGGGTGCCAGCCTCGCGCTTCTGCGTCAACAAACCCACTTCGTCCACGCCGGCGGTGCGCACGGCGTCGATGGCATCTTCTACTCCCCGGTACTGCGCCCGCGCATCCGCGCGTACGTAGATGGTCTTGCCGGGCGTGCCTTCCAGCTTGGCGCGAACCAGGGCGCCGAGCTCATTGGGGGCGACCTTGTTCTGCCCCAGAAATACGCTTCCGTCCTTGGTGATGGCTACGACAATGGCATCTTCCTTGTCGGCGTCCGGCATGGCGATGGGGTTATCCACCTTGGCCATATCGACAGCACCTTGTTCTGGAGCATGGGGGTGATAACCATGAAGATGATCAGCAGCACCAGCATCACATCCACCATGGGCGTTACGTTGATGTTGGAACTGACCTTTTTGCCTTCTGTCGCGAATTGCTTGTGCCATTGTTTGGCTCCATGCCTAAAGAATTGGTTTATTCCGGACAGCTTCCGGCATTACCGAAACAACCACTGAGACCTGGCGAGGCTGAAACCGGAGGGCGGAAGAGAGCATCTCTCCGCCGCCCACCGTAGATTCTCGCTCGAACCGGCAAAGGCCTCGCTTAGCGCTTGTGGTTCTGCTTGATGAAGTAGTCGATCAGCTCGCTCGAGGAGTTATCCATCTCCACGTCGAAAGCCTCGACACGTCCGGTGAAATAGTTGAACGCCATGACGGCGGGGATGGCCACCAGCAGGCCGAAGGCCGTGGTAACCAGTGCTTCCGAGATGCCGCCTGCCACTGCGCCGATGCCCGAGGTCTTCTGCGTGGCGATCTGCTGGAAGGCGTTCAGAATGCCGATGACGGTGCCGAGCAGCCCCACGAAGGGAGCGGTTGCGCCGATGGTGGCCAGAACGGCAAGGCCCCTCTTCAGCTTGGAGTGAACGATGGCCTCGGCCCTCTCCAATGCGCGTCCCGAGCTGGCGATGGTCTCATCGGTCGGCAAACCGGCCGAGGCGCGAAACTCCTGCAGGCCGGCCGTGACAACCTCGGCCAGATGCGACTTCTTGTTGCGGTCGGCAATCCGGATGGCTTCTTCCAGCTTGCTGTCCTTCAGCGCGCCGGCAACCTTGGGAGCGAACTCCCGCGACTGGTTGCGGGCGGCGCGGAAATACAGGTAGCGGTCGATCATTACGGCCAGCGACCAGATCGACTCGATGAAAAGTATGATGGCGATGGAACGTGCAGGCCATCCCATGTGATCCCACAGCCCCATGGGGCTGAAGCTGACCGTCTGCTCTTCCTGGAAGAGGGCAAGACTGCTGACCGTGTGCGAAGCGAATTGTGCGAGCTGAGCGAGAATCACTGAATCGTTCCTCCTATGGAGTTTCTTGTGAACTGCGACTATCCGCCGCGGCGGATTGCTGGGAATGCGGCTCTTTCTGGATTCGCATTCGGGTCAAAAGCGAGGCCCCTTCCCGAAATAGCAGGAAGAAGCCAGAGAATACATCATCCACCCAAAGTGAAGATCACATTCACCGTGGTCTCCACTTCCACCGGCTCGCCACTGAGCAGGTAGGGCCTGTAACGCCATGTCCTCACGGCATCCAGAGCGGACTGTTGCAACATGGCCGGTCCGCTGACAACGTGGAGACCTTCGATGGCTCCCGTCTTGGATATAGTGGCCTGCAGCACCACGGTGCCCTGAACGCGAGCAGCCTTGGCGATCGGCGGATAAATCGGCTGGGTCTTCTGGATCAGATTGCCAGCCATGACACCGCCCGATATGCTCACCTTCTTGGGCGCCTCAACCTTCACGTTGGGCGCAGCGGCGCCTTTGAAGATGCCGCCGATCACGCCCCCGGGACTGCCGCCAAGACCTTCCATGCCGGCCACGCCGAAGCCCTGCGTGGGAGCATTTTCCGGCGCGGTGACGATCTTGATCTGGTGCGGAATCCTAGTGGGAGCCATCAGCTGATTGTTCATCATCTCCGACTGCACCTTCACTATCTTCACTTCTGGCGGCGGTGGCGGCGGCGGCGGTGGCGGTGGAGGAGGCGGCGCGGTCAGTACCGTCAGCATCATGGCCTTGGGCAACGCCTCAGGATAGATCAGCGGAATGAGAATCATCACGACAAGAACGGAAGCGTTGATGATGCCTGTCACAACCATCCAGCGCCCGCTCTTGCTCTTGATTCTGTGCGCGGATTCAAATGTGGAATCTTCAAACATGGCCAGCCTCGAATCGGGTGTCGATTACCTCTATTTAGACACCGGGGGAACGTCGAATGTTCCCAAGCATTAAAACGTTATCACAGATGCTGCTGCTCACACCTGTACCGCACAGCACATCCGCCGGTAAAAACTGCTGCAAAATCCAGTGCAACTTACAAGCTAAACCCTACACTCTGGCGCGCTTAGCAGCGGGCAGAACCACCGTCTTGCCGTGCCTTGTGCGCCACTCCTGCCATGCCACTAACATCGGCGCGGCAATGGCAATCGATGAGTACGTTCCGATAAGAATTCCCACCACCAGCGCAAAAGAAAATCCGCGCAGTACCTGGCCGCCAAAAATGTACAGAGAAAGGACGGTCAGGAAGGTCAATCCTGAGGTAAGAACGGTCCGGCTCAGGGTCTGGTTGATGCTGCGGTTGACCACGTCGGGCAGGGATTCGCGCCGGCTCAGGCGCAGATTCTCGCGGATACGGTCGAAGACCACGATGGTGTCGTTCATGGAGTAGCCGACCAGCGTCAGGATGGCCGCAATCACGGTCAGGCTGATCTCCTGGTTGGTCAGCGCGAAGGCGCCGACGGTGATCAGCGTGTCGTGGAAGCAGGCCACTACCGCAGCCACGCCGTAGATCAACTGGAAACGGAACCAGAGGTAGACCAGCATGCCGGCCATGGAGTAAAGCGTAGCCAGCAAGGCCTGCTTTTCCAGTTGCTTGCCCACCGTGGGACCCACCACCTGCACGTTGCGCTACGGTGAAGGGATTGGCATAATGCGCATGCAGCGCATCGACAATCTGCTGACGGCCCGCATCGAGCGAGTTCTCGTCGTGCTGCTCCGGCAGGCTGATGAGCACCTCGTTGCTGTGAGGCCTACATCGACGGCTCTGATGGTCTGGATGGTCATGCCTTGATGCCCGCCGCGTCCATGGCCTGGCGAATCCTGTTGATATCCGGAGCCTGCTGGAACTGCACCTGCACCTGTGTGCCGCCGCGGAAGTCCACGCCGAGCGGCACCGGGCTGCCGATGCTGCGCCCAATGCATGCCCATGGAAACGATGCCGGCCACGCTGAAGATCAATGAAAAGCCAAGGAAATACCACTTCTGCCTCAGCCAGTCCACATTTACGCTGTGAAAAAATTCCACTGAATTTCTCCGCTTCCTGGGACGCTTAGAACCTTGCGAAAAGCCCCAGCGTTCTTGTTATGTCCTATGCCGGTCAAGGCTGGCTTGCCGGGGCAGTTCTCTGTACTGGAACCTAGATGGAAACCATTTGCCCTGGCTTCATCTTGTTCAAATGGGCATCGAAGATGACCCGCGAAACGAATACCGCTGTGAACAGATTGGCCAGCAGACCGAACGGTCAGGGTGGTCGCAAATCCCTTCACCGGACCGGTGCCAAACATGAACAAGATGGCCGCCGAGACGATGGTGGTCACGTGGGTATCGACGATGGTGACCCAGGCATGGGCAAAGCCCTGGTCGACGGCCGCCGAGGGCGCCTTGCCGGCCCGCACCTCTTCGCGGATGCGCTCGAAGATCAGCACGTTCGAGTCCACGCCCATGCCGATGGTCAGAATGACTCCGGCGATGCCGGGCAAGGTCAACGTGGCCGCGAATGCGCCCATGAAGCCGAGCAGAATCACCAGGTTCAGAAAACAGCGCCAGGTCGGCGTTGATGCCCGAGCCCCTGTAATAGATGAGCATGAAGGCCATGACCACCAGCACGCCCACGATGGCCGCCGTGACGCCCTGCGTGATCGAGTCGGCGCCCAGCGATGCGCCCACGGTGCGTTCTTCAAGATAGTTCAGCGAGGCAGGCAACGCGCCGGTGCGCAGCATCTTTGACAGCATTTCGACTTCGTCCGGCGAAAAGCTGCCGGTGATCTCGCCGCGAGTCGCGAATGGCGCTCTGGATGGTGGCCACTTCGCTTACCCGGCCGCCCATCACCACCGCCATGCTCTGGCCCACATTCTTGCTGGTGTAGTCGTAAAACTTGTCGCCGGCTTCATTGGTCAGCGTAAAGCTGGACATTGCGGCGGCCATTCTGATCCGTACCCGGATCGGCGGAACGGAAGTCAGTTGCCGGACACCACCGAGATGCGATGCACAACATACACGCTGTCCGCGTCAGAGCCGGCGCCTCACTGTGCCGGAGCCATGGACGAGTTCCTCGTCGGCCGGAAGCACGCCGCCCACGCTGGCCAGGGCCTCCTGGTCGTCCTTGTAAGGACCGCCGACCACGGCGTGAATCTCCAGCCGGGCCGTGGACTGGATGATGCTCTTGACGCGTTCAGGTCGTCGATGCCGGGCAACTCGACCAGAATCTGATTGTCGCCCAGGCCGTACTCCTGAATCTACCGGCTCGCTGACGCCTAACGCGTCTACGCGGTCGCGAATGGTCTCGATGGCCTGCTGAACGGTCTTCTTCTCCAGAGCCGTCACGATCATCGGCTTCATGGTCAGCGTAAAGCTCTCGGTCGTGCTCCGCCGCCGGTCACGTCGTATTCGTTGGAATACTTGACTTCAGCAGCGGAATCGCACGTCGCTTGCCTTTGCCGGTCGCGATCCCTTCCACGCGGATCACCTCGGGCTTGTTCGGATCGGGCTTGTAGACCTGCGAAAAGCTCAGGTTGGCCGTCTTCAGATCCTGCTGAATGCGCGCCACCGTGTTATCGGTCTCGGCGCTGACCGCCTCCGAACACCACAACCTGCAAGATCAGGTGAGCGCCGCCGCGCAGATCCAGGCCAAGGTGAATGCGCTTGGTCATGGATCCATCAGGGCCTTGCCGGTGACGCCCGAGGGCACGCCGAGGATGCCGTAGACGCAAACCAGCAGGACAGCAACAATCAGGAGTATTTTGTTATTGAGATTCTTCTTCATCGTCCCGTTTCTCTAGTTCCAACGCTCGAAAACTTTTCACAACCCTAAATGCCCGCAAGGGCATGTAAAAGCCCGGAGGGCAAAACTCAGGACCCCGAAGCGGAGTCCTGGGTAGTTACCGATGCAATCGCGTTCTTGGCCACTTCAATCTTGATGTTGTCCGGCGCCACGCGGATGACGATCACGTCGTCCTTGATGGAGAGGATGATGCCGCGAATGCCTCCCGCGGTGGTCATCCGGTCGCCTGTCTTGATGGAGCCCAGCATCTGCTGCCACTGCTTTTGCCGCTTCTGCTGCGGACGGATCATCACCAGGTACAAAACCGGGATCAACAGTAAAGGCAAAAGCATGGGAAGACTGCTTCCACCCGCTCCGGGTGCTGCGCCTGCCCATAATGCAAAACTTGTCGCCACGCTCATCCCCACAATCATCCTTCGTCCGCCTCGTGCCCGCTCGCCGCAACGAACCGCCGTTCAGGGCACAGGCACTCCCGGCCATCTGCCGGAAGTCCCACAAAAAGTTTGTCTCCGGGAATTGACTTAAGCTTGATCCAGGCCGTTGGTCTGTATCCGGCCCAGCGCTGGAAGGAAGGATCCTGACGCCGCTCGACGCGGAACTCAAACTCCGTCCCGCGGCCTCGTACCTGCCAGTGACCCAACTGCCGTCTGTTTCCTGTTCGACACAGCTTTCTAGAGGAGCGCCAAATCCGGAAGCAGCAAAATCCTGCCACTTGCCGTACTCGGCCAAACTCCAAAAAGAATGCCTAATAGATAAGATACGCGCAGACGGGGGTGTGTCAAGGAGCGCCCAGCTGCCAACGACCGGTTCCCGCGGTCGTCCCGGCCAAATCAGGCCACGTTCCCCCTCCTTACAAAGTTCTTACAGGTCGTCTACTCCTCCCTTATCATTTCCATTTTCTTCTTTTATTTGAACGCTTTCCGTTCCAGACACCCTCGGTCAAACTCCCACCTTGCACACCGGAAAGCGGGAAGAGGTCCGTCTCATGGTTAACCTGAATCTCAACGCGTTAAGTCTCATTCCGGTGGGTCTCGCTGTTGCCTTCATGGTCTGGGCATTCTGGAACTTCTGCAAGGCATCCGGCAGGCGCTAAGAGTTTTTTACTACTTTGGCTTGGCTTCTGAGACCGGGGTTTCGGTTTCGTCGCCCGAGTCCTCCACCAGCACCGCCGAGCCGGGAACAATGTCGAAGCTCACCGCATCCTTGCCGGCGGGATGAAAGCTGATGCGCAGCGGTTCGCGCTGCCAATCCGGCAGCCCGCAGACAGGGTTGGGATGGTTTTCCGGGTCGAAATGCGCCAGTTTTCTTGGCCAGCACCGGCTTGCGGGCCGCGATCTGGGCCACCACCGCATAGAGGCTCTTGCCGCTGGCGGTCACGCCGCAATAAGCGCCATAGTCCCGGAACCAGCTCACCTGGCTCACGCCGGGATCGTAGTCCGGCAGCTTGAGCGGGCTGACGTGGCCAGTTACGCGGTCCACCAGCAGCCACGGACCCCGCTGCCAAACCCAGTGGCCTTGCTTGTCACGCCGGCTTTGCCGGGTTTGTCGCCGGGCAAGGCGTCGTTGACCTTGATGACCCGCCGGACCACAAAGCTGCGGTCGGTCACATCGTGAGCATCGCCGGTGGTCCACTCCTTCAGAACGCCGTCCACCAGCAGGGCGCGAATCTTGAGTTCCTTATCGTCCGACAGCCGCACCGGCCGGGTCGCCCGCCTTCGAGTACGGAACCTTCTTCGCCGCGCCCAGAACCACTGAATGCGTCTTGCGCGGAGCCGCTGTAGCTGCCGGAACCGCAGCTAACAACGCCGCCATCATTGCGACTACTACGATCAGCGCCCACAAATCTTCATGCCGCCTCTCCTTGTAATTGACGCAGATCTATGGAGTAGAAACAATGACAAATGTACTTATCATCGCCGGGTACAAAATCAACTTCGGCGTTCGCTGTGGCGAATCCTGTGAAGCACGCCGGCTCTCAGCTATCCTAGCGCCTCTCTTAGACGCCTAAACCCCTACTCGCTTCCACCGCTCGCGCCACGCGGAATGCCGTGCCTTCATTCAAATGGCGGGCGAGCACCTGCATCCCCACCGGCAGTCCGGACTTCGTCGTTCCGCAAGGCACCGTCACGCCGCAAATGCCCGCCAGGCTGGCCGTCACCGTGTAAATATCGGCCAGGTACATAGCCAGCGGATCGCCTGTCTTTTCGCCCAGTTTGAAGGCCGGCATGGGCGCGGTCGGCGTCACAATCGCATCCACCTCGGCAAAGGCGCGCAGATACTCCTCGGCCAGCAGCCGCCGCACCTGT
Source organism: uncultured Acidobacteriaceae bacterium (assembly GCA_963724755.1). Classification (GTDB taxonomy): domain Bacteria; phylum Acidobacteriota; class Terriglobia; order Terriglobales; family Acidobacteriaceae; genus Telmatobacter. Next base: position 199,608 of record CAVRVZ010000017.1, on the reverse strand, counting down.
TGCGCCTTCAAGTAGTAGGCGTCGTAGTAGCCGGCGCTCAGCGCATAGGTTCCCAGCAGGATGCGCCGCTTGACCTCCGCGCCAAAGCCTTCGTCGCGGGAGTGCGAGTACATGGCCGACAGATTCTCCAGACGCCGGCGACCGATAGCCGTAGCGCACGCCGTCAAAGCGGGCCAGGTTGGCGCTGGCCTCCGCCGTGGCAATCAGGTAGTAGACGGGAACGGCGTATTTGGTATGCGGCAGCGAGACCGGCTTGACCATGCAGCCGGCCGCCTTCAGCGCGGCAATGCCCGCTTCAATCGCCGAGCGCACCTCCGGATCAAGCCCTTCGGCAAAGTATTCGGCTGGCACTCCGATGCGCAGGCCCTCCGCGGCTTTGTCGCTCTCAGCCGCATAAGTCCGGCACCGGAGCCGTGGAACTGGTCGCGTCCTTGGGATCGTGGCCCGCAATCACGCCCAGCAGCGTGGCGGCGTCGCGCACATTGGCTGCAAACGGCCCCACGCGATCCAGCGAAGAAGCAAAGGCGATGAGCCCATAGCGCGAGACCCGCCCATAAGTGGGCAGCACGCCCACCACCCCGCAAAAACTGGCCGGCTGGCGAATCGAGCCGCCGGTATCGGACCCCAGCGTAGCCACGGCCATATTAGCCGCCACCGCCGCCGCCGAGCCGCCGCTCGAGCCGCCCGGAACCCGCTCCGTATCCACCGGGTTGCGCACCGGCCCGTAGGCTGAGTTCTCATTCGAGCCGCCCATGGCAAACTCGTCGCAATTCAGCTTGCCCAGCAGCACCGCACCCGCCGCTTCCAGCTTGGCAACCGCCGTCGCGTCGTAAGGAGGCCGATAGCCCTCCAGAATCTTCGACCCCGCCGTGGCCGGAGCGCCCTGCATCACCAGCACGTCCTTGATGCCCACCGGAATGCCGGCCAGCGGGGGCAGCGGATCGCCCTTGGCTGCCAGCGCATCCACTCGCGCGGCCTGCGCGAGAGCCCGCTCTTTGGTCAGGCTCAGGTAGACGTTCAGCCGCGGATTCTTTCTCTCGATCCGCGTCGTAATAGCTCGGCGGCAAGATCCGGCGCCTTGGTGCGGCCCTCGGCCAATCTCCGCGCGCAAGACGGCGAGAGTCTTCGGCTTTTCGACGTAGTTTTCCGCTGTTTTCGTCTCACTCGACAAGTCCAGTTCCTCTACGGCTTTCTGTTTCCGTTGCTTCCCCTACTGCCTACTCCCTATCGCTCAATCACCTTCGGCACCTTGAAGAAAACCCCGTCGGTCTCCGGCGCCTGGGCCATCACTGCCGCACGATCCAGCGAGGGCCGCGGCAGATCGTCGCGCAGCGCTCCGGCTTCATCGCCAAGCTCGCTTTGCAAGTTCGCTCACCTGGGCCAGCGGAACCACGCCCGCCGTATCCAGCTCGTTCAGCTCGGCCACATAATCGAGAATGGCGTTCAAATCGCGCAGCATAGCCGGAGTCTCCTCCGGTTTCAGCTCCAGGTGAGCCAGCTCGGCCACCCGCTACCACATCTTCAACAGTAACTTTGGCGGTCATTCCCTGCCCTTCCCCATTTACCGAGCCTGGCCAGAATTCCACTTGAATGCGCTCCCGGACAACAGCCCCGAAGATAGAGTATAGCCCGCCATGGATTTGCCCCGCCTCGTACTCCGTGCCCTCAATCCGCTCTCAATCCACGGTAAGAGTAAGCGGACCGGTAGGCGCGGTCAGTGCATGCGTTACGCCGTTGGAAGTAACGTTCACGAAATCGTATAAGTTCCTGGCGGGGTTAATCCGGAACCGCGAGCAATCCGCCCCCTCCACCACCGCCGCCTGAGCCAGCCAGCGAACTCACGCAACTGGAGATGCCCCCAGAGAAAATCGCCAGCAGCGCGGTCATGAGCAATAGTCGTCGGTGCATAATCTTCCGCCGCCGCTTCCATGCTGACGTTAAGGCCATGGGGAGCAGGATTAGCCCGCAGGCAAAAGAAAGGGCGCGACCACTGTGCGAACTCCGCGGTAAGCGACGACGTAGTGGATTGCCCCGTGGAAATCTCCACCGTTACGTATCCTGTGCCGCCGGCCGCGACGATTTCGCCTGCGGGGTCAAAGATGCAAAGCGCATTGGTCGGAAGCGTGCCGCACGCAAAGGTGAAAGTTCCTCCCGGCGAGCCGGTCAGCGGGTAAATCGCAATCGTGTAGTAGGCGATCTGGCCGGCGGTTACAGTTTGCGCATTCGAGCCGGAGACCGCCACCGAGAAATCGAATCCAGTCCCCGATAGCGCTACCGACCCGCTGGCCGACGCCGTGCTGCTGGTCATGGTGAGCGAGCCGCTCTGCGCGCCCGCTCCGGTAGGAGCAAAGACCACTCCGACCGTGCAACTCGCTCCCGGCCCCAACGAAGTGGTACAGGTATTTGTGCCGCTCGCCGCTTGAAAGCCCGCCGGAAAGGTTAGCGTCAGGCCCTCCATCGTGGTCGTCGTCCAGGGGTTGGTAATGGTCACTGTGACGGGATTGCTGACCGTATTCACTCCGACCGCGCCAAAGCTGATCAGCGACGGCGTAGCCTGAATCGCTCCCGCGCCTCCTACCATTCCACTCAACGCCACCGTGGCCTGAGTCGAAAACGTAATCGAACTGACGGTAAGAATGCCGCTGGCTACAGTGTTCCGGCCCAAGATTTGCGGTAGGCGTATAGATGACCCCAACCGTGCAGTTTGCATCTGCGCCCAGATTGCCGGTGCAGTTGTTCGCGGTCAGGCTGAACTGCGTGTTGTTGACTGAAAGCGTAGGCGTGACGGCTGCCACGCCGGCGGAATTGCTGATGGTGATCGTTTGCGGCTGGCTGGATACGCCCGGACTTTGCGGCGCAAAGGTCAAGTAGCGGCGGGCTGACGTTGAGCCCGGAGTTGACTGCGCAGAACCGCTCAGCGGCACACTCACCGCCGTCGCGTTCGCAGGAAGAGATCGTCAGCGAAGCAGTCGCTTCCGCCGGCCGCCAATGGGTCAAAGCCCACTTGCACGGTGCAATTGCTCCCGGCCGCAAGCGTCGATCCGCTGGCCATCGGGCAGGTGGTCGTGCCGATGGAAAAGTAGCTGGCCGGAGAGCCGGGAACTGTCGATCCGGGAATCGTGAAGCTCAGGTTGTCCATCGCCACTCCGCCGGAGTTGGTCACCGTCAGCGTCAGGGCGAGCTGGCCACGCCTACCGTTTGCGTGGGAAAAATCAAACCGGCCGCGGGGCTGTAGCTGATCTCCGGCGGCGCCAGCCCCGTGCCCGTCAGATGAAACCTTCTGCACGTGCGGCCCACCGGTCAGCGCATCGGTCACCGTCAGCGTTCCGGTCTGCGCGCCCAGTTGGGCTGGCGTTGGGAGCAAATTGCACGCTGATCGTGCAAGTGGCGAGCGGGTAGTTGGCCGCCAGTTGGCCGTTGCAATTGTCCGATTCCGTGAACGGACCGCTCACCGTAATGGACGATCCCCGTCAGCGGCAGGTCCCCGGTATTTGAAAGCGTAATCGTCTGCACGGGCGAAGACTGCCCGGTCTCGATTCCGCCAAAACTTAGCGAAGTAGCGGAAAGACCGTCTGTCGGCGGAGCCCAGCCAAAGCCGCTCAGCGCCACGGTCTGCGTATTGGTCCCTTCAGTAAAGGTCAGCGTTCCCGTCGCCGCTCCGCGCTGGGTGGGCGCGAAGGCCAAAAACAGTTGGCAATCAGCCCCGGCAGCCAGCGAACTGGTGCATTGGTTGGTCGAGATCGTGAAAGGAGGGGTGATGGTAACGCTGGTGATGGAAACCGCCCGCGCTGCCGCTATTGCCGGCCTCCACCTGCTCTGTGCCGGAGGTCGTCGCCCACCAGCACCGGCGGCAACGAGGAACTCTGGCCCGGCGCCGGGTCAAAGCTGATGGTGGACGGAGTCAGCGTCACCAATTCCGCCGCAGTTCCGGTCCCGCTGAACTCGACGATGGGCAGTTGCCCGCCGTAGACGTTGGCGTAGATGATCATCTGGCCTGTCAAAGTGCCCACAGTGGTGGGAGCAAACGTCACCGTGATGGTGCAGTATCCGCCCACGGCCACAGCCGTATTCTGGCAATTGTCTGTTTCGCTGAAGTCTCCGCTCATGTCAATCGAGGTAGCCGTCAGGGCCAGGCTTCCCGTGTTTTCCAGCGGTCACCGTCAGCGAGCTGCTGGAGTAATCAGGCACCGGGGTCGGAAAAACCACCGGGTTGGGAGGACTGGTGACGGCAGTCGTCAAACCCGTCTCCGAGGTCCACAGCGGAGCATCCCAAATCCCGCGCCCGTAGGTTCCCGCGGTCAGTACTGTGCTGAGAGCTCCCAGCGGAGCGGCGCTGAGTTGAACCACCGGCGCCTCCGGAAGCCCGGTTCCAAATGCCGACCAGCAAACGGATGCCGGATTCGAGCAGCTCGCAACCAGCGTCGTGAAGTAAACTCCCACATCGGTAGCCACGTAGACCGTGGTGGCGCTCTGCGGGTCCACCGTCACGCTATTCACCGGAGCCCAGGGAAGATTCGCGGTCAAATTCAGCCAGCTTGCTCCCCCATTGGTCGAGCGGTAAACCGTCTCCACCGATCTCAGCTCGGGCTTGAAAATCCCTCCACCGTCGCATAAACCGTCTGCCCGCTCGAGTCGTGCGGATCAATAGAAATGCTTGAAATATCGAACTCGTAAATATTGATCGCGCTGGCAGCGACGGGAGCGGTCACCGGATTGTGGGTCAAATCCATCCATGCGGACCAGCCGGTGCCCGGAGTATAAGTCGCGCTGAAAACATGCCCTGCCGCATTTCCGCCTCCGTCCAGCGCGCCGTACATTCCCACATAAACCACCTCGCCGCCGCCCGCAATCTGCATCGCCGCCAGCGAGCGAATCAGAGAGTTGCCGCTGCACGGACCGGTGGAGGCTTGCTGATCGAGAATGGGGCTGACGGCGTTCGTCGCGCTCCAGCCGACGCCGTTTGCCGGCCCACGCCAAACCCGGCAGGTCCCAATCAGCAGTTGCGTTGGTCCTGCGGGTCCACCATGAACGGCGCAGGCACGCCCATCGAGTACCCATCCCCGCCCACATCCGCATCGGTCACCACCGGAGTTGCGCCGAAGTCGGACGGGTGCAGGCGTCCAGACTCCGAACACAGGTAAATGGAAACTCCCGTCCTGGTTATTCACATACCAGTTCTCTGGATTATTCGTATCGATCGCCACCGGCCCGCCATCGCCGCCCAGAATCTGCGGCCAGTCCACCGTCGGCCCGCTTGCAGCTCTTCACGCCCGCGGTTCCGTTCACTCCCAGTCCGGCCATCATGGTATAGGGAGTGTTGCCGGCCGCCGAGATGCTCACCACCTCCGCCAGCGAACCCAGGCTCCCATTCAAGTTCTTGAAAATGACTTGCGTCGCTCGCCGAGCACACCGATCCGGTCTCGGCCGACCTGATCCACCGAACGCCAAAGCCCACTGTCGTTGCCAATAAATATCTCCAGCGGATTCGACGTATCCCACGCCAGCGCATGCTGAAATTCGCCCACCTGCGCCGCGCAGGCGGGTCGGGTCGCGTTGGTGGTATTGCGCCATACGCAGCCCATGGCCAGGCTGCACTTCCACAGGTCGTTGGCCCCGGCAAACAGCAGCGTATCCTCACCCTGCCCCAATGCATACGGAACCGCCGCCAGCGCCAGGTTGTAGTCGCCGTTCAAAATCGTGGCCGCACCGTCGTTGGTGCTGGTCTCGAGAGCCGCCGTGCTCCATTGCTTGGCAAACGTGATGGTCTGGTTGGTGCAAGCGTTCCCGCTGGTATTGATCGCGCACTGGTCCTGCCACAGTCCCTGGTCCTGGTAGATCGGCGTCCACCGTCCAGGCAAAGGTGTCCCCGGTCTCGAAATTCACCGCCAGAGTTCCGCGAAAAATGGGGCAATCGATCGATCCAGTGCCGCCCAGATTGTTGGGACAGTTCGCCGTGGTCAGGTTGGCGCCGGGCTGTGCCGTCATCCGCGTCCAGGTCACCCCGTCCGGCGACTGGTAATACCCGTGGTAGCGCACCGCCGCCACAAACAATTGCCGCACCGGGTTCCAAACCACTGAGGTCGCGGCATTCCCATCGGGCCCGGCAAACGCATCCGCCGGCCCCTGCACATCTTCCCCGCTGCCGTCCGTAATTGTGGACAGGTGCCAGGTAGCTCCGCCGTCGGTCGAGTAGTAGAGCCCCTCATAGCTGAAGCGGTCCGTTCCGCATCCACCAGCGTGCCTTCGTAGGCCTGGATGACCGCGGCCACCACCTGTTGCGGGCTCGCCGTGCTCCACGCAAACCCCGCAAAGCCTTCCCCCACAAAGCTGTAATCCTGGTTGCTCAGCCCCGACTCCAGATCCACGGTTGATTGAATCAGGCTCCAGGTATTGCCGCCGTCCGTCGAACGCAGAATGCCGGCCCCGTAATAGGAGTCCAGCACATCGTTCGGGTCGCCGGTACCGGCCAGAATCACGCCCGTCCCGCCCGGCTGCACCGTCAAGGCTCCAATGCTGATGGAAGCGTCCGCCATCCCGCTCAAAGCGCCCAGGCTGTCCGTCAGCGGCGTAAATGTAATGGACGACGTGGTGGAGGCGCCCGCATTTTGCGAAACCCACACCCCGCCGCCGGTGGTTCCCACGTAGAGATGATTTCCGGTCGTATCCGAGGGGTCCAGCGCCAGCGCCGCAATCCGTCCCGTCACCAATCCGAAGTTCGCCGAGGTGACCGCCGTCGGCCCCAGCGCCTGCCAGGTCGCGGTCGCCGGCGTCTGTGCCTGCGCCCCAGCATCGCTCATCGGCGCGCTAGGGTGCGTCAGACGCGCGGCGCCCGCCTGGCAGCATGCCACTTGGCCCGATTTTTCTTGTTCGTCAAGCCCCGCTGGGCAAGAAACCGCTGCGCCTGAGTCATGCGCGGAGGCAGATTCCGCGCCGTCCGAGCCGAAAAACTCGGTATCCCACTCTTGCTGTCATCCTGAGCGGAGCGCCGCGGAGTCGAAGGACCTGCGGTTGTTTTTGCAGCAAGCGTGGGAGACCCCAACACCCGACCGGCTCAGACCCACCACCCTCAATCCTTTGCGCCCGCACCGTTGCGGCCAGCGACAGGACTGCAAAGACCAACGCCCCGACCACCAGGCCAGCCTTTAGCTTGCCGTTCCCTGATCGAAAAACTCTGCCGCAGCCCGCCCCGAATAGGCCACGGAAACCCGCTCAAAAGCAAACATAGACGCACACGTCCGGAATCCGATTCCGTTTCCCCTCTCCACATCGTCCGAGGGGGAGATGAACGAAATCCAATGGAATACGCCGTACGAAACAAACAGTTTCCGGGATTGGAATTTGCTGAGATTATAGTCCAGAAACGGGACAGATGCGACTGAGAGCCTATTAATGATGGCGGTCCGCGCAATGGTCAACCGATAGCCGCCAGGCTTTTCGTCCCACGGTTTCGACGCCTTGTCGCCGCGATGCGGTATCTGAATCCAGCGCTTCTACAATTGATATTTCCAAGGAGATTACCCCGCCAGTGCAATCCGCTTCAGAGCAACTTTTCCAATCCGCCGGCCTCAGGCAAATCAACTCCACCGAACTTTATCCCGCGCTGCACCATGCAGGCGATGCCGGCCTGCCGATGCTGGTTGTGGAGAACAACCTCGGTCGCGCCGTTATTTCACTGCAAGGCGCGCACCTGATGTCGTTCCAGCCTGCCGGCCAAGCCGGAAATGCTTTGGCTATCGCCCAAATGCGTGCTCCAGGCCGGCAAACCGATCCGCGGCGGCATTCCTTTGTGCCTGCCCTGGTTTGGCCCCAGCGCGGACGGCAAGCTGCAGCACGGCTTTGGCCGGATCATGGAATGGTCGCTCGTTGCGGTGGAGGCCTGCGCAAACGGCTCAACCCGCGTCGTGCTCGAGTTGGCCGGAGACGCTTCAGTCTCCGCCTTGTGGCCGCATGCGTTCCGCTTTCGCCTCGAAGCCGTAGTCGGAACCAGCCTCAAACTCGCACTGAGCGCCGCCAATCTGAGCGCCACGGCCGCGCCCTTTGCCTTTGCATTCCACACCTATTTTGCCGTGCCGAATATCGCCGATGTGCGAGTTGCCGGCCTTGAAAACTCCACGTTCATTGACGATACCGACAAGACAGCCCGCAAGGTTCAGCATGGAGAAGTGGCGATCACTGCGTTTACTGATCGCGTTTATCTCGATGTTCCCGCCGTGCAAGTGCTGAAAATCCCTACCGGCAACGTGAAGATCGAATCGGGCGCCAAATGCGCCGTGGTCTGGAATTGCTGGGACAACGATAAAAATGTAGCCGATATAGGAGAAGGCAATCATGCCGGATATATCTGCGTAGAACGTTGCGACGTGGCGGATCGCGCAGTCACGATTCCAGCCGGCGGCAATTATCAGGCAGCCATGACGCTCTCGTACTTGTAGCTGTCCGATTCGCGATACATCGCACAGGTTGCAGATTCCAAATCGCGCAACCACTTTCAAACAATAGGGCCGCCGAAACGGGCAGCCCTTTAATCGATCACTGATAACTGACAACTGAAAACTGCTCTTCTACCAGCTTCCCCAGGCCCGGCTGATGTAGTCCGCCAGCGTCATGCTGATCAGCGTAAGGAACATGAAGATAGCAGCGCCGACGGTGAGCTTGGTCAGCTTGGTGCTGTACTTCACGTGCATGAAGAACAGCACCACCAGCGTGGCCTTGGCGGTGGCGATGGCCAGCGCGATGACCGGATTCCAGAAAGCGATGAGCCCCGTGAGCCCTGTGCCGATCGCCCAGTTCGAATGCACGAGACCGCGGCCACGGTAGATGCTCCCGTGCCCAGCAGCAGCGCGAGATGAAGCGATGATCCACATAGATCTCTCGGGCTGACGATGTGATGCTCGTTGCTCTGTGTGTCCGCAATTTGCTCGCTCATGACGCCTCGGTTTCGCTCTCCTTATGTCCCATGCCTGCTGATCAGATAGAGCAGCGCGAAGAGATAGATCCAGATGATGTCGACAAAGTGCCAGTAGAGGCCGAAGTTCTCAACAAACGTACGTGGCCCGCGGTGTAAGCCCCGGCCTCGGGCGCGGAAGATCATGAATGACCAGAATCCCGATGCCGATGATCATGTGCAGCGCGTGCATGCCGGTCATGGGGAAGTAAAGCGAGAAGTAGACCTCGGTGTGGCGCGCCATATCCGGAGCGGCAGCGGCTTGTCGTGGTATTCGCTTGATAAACCTCAGGGATCGGATGCGGGATCGAGTGAACGACTGCAAGCTGTAGTGGAAGCCGGGAACGTGGTGCTTCTCGATCTTCTCGTGCTACTCGATGGTCTTGATGCCCAGAAAGCCCAGCCCCAGGATGAACGTGAGGCTCAGGCAGAGCACCAGCCCGCGCCTGCGCCGCGTCTCCGCGCACCACACGCCCATGGCCATGGTAAAGCTGGAGACAGATCAGCACCGCCGTATTCAGCGGTGCCCCAGACCACATTCAACTGGTGCGAGCCGGCCACAAAGGCCGGGTAATACCAGTTGCGGTAGATCAGGTAGGCGGTGAACAGCCCGCCGAAGAACATCACTTCCGTCACCAGGAATAGCCACATGGCAAAGTCGGTGGTGTCGGCCTGCTGCTCGGTGGAATTGAAATGATGGCGCAGATAGGCCGGGTGCTCGTCGTGAGCATGCTCGGAGCGCGCAGCGTGTTCGGCGCCATGGGCAATCGCTGGGCTATCCGGCACTGGCCACCTCTTTCTCCTTCTGGTTTTCCAGCCACTCGTAGTCGTAGGCCTCGTGGTCCATGATGGGAGTTTCAGCAAAGTTCTCGGTCAACGGCGGCGACTGCGATCTGCCACTCCAGGCCCGTTGCCTGCCAGGGATTGTTGCCCGCGATTGCGCCGTACTTCAGCGACCAGATGAGGTAGAGCACCGGCAGCAGATAGCCCACGCCCAGAATGGTGGCGCCGGCGGTCGAGAAGACGTTCAGCATCTGAAACTCCGGCGGATAAGACGCGTAGCGCCGCGGCATGCCCAGCATGCCCAGGATGAACTGCGGGAAGAAGGTGAGGTTGAAGCCGATGAACGTGACCACCGCCGCCAGTTGCGAGATCTTCTCCGGATACATGCGCCCGGTCATCTTCGGCCACCAGAAATGGATGCCGGCCAGGAACGCCATCAACATGCCGCCCACCATGACGAAATGGAAGTGCGCCACGATGAAGTAAGTCTCGGTCAGGTGAATGTCGGTGCCCGAAGATGCCAAGAAAGACGCCCGTCATCCGCCGATGGTAAACAGCCCCATGAAGCCGAAGGTGTAGAGCATCGGCGTTTCGAAGGTGATCGACCCCTTGTAGAGCGTAAACGTCCAGTTGAATATCTTGATGGCCGAGGGCACCGCGACCAGCATGGTCAGCAGCGAGAACACCAGCAGCCGCATAGTTCGAGATGCCCATGATGAACATGTGGTGCGCCCAGACGAAGAAGCCGAAGACCGCGATGGCCACCGACGAAAACGCCACCGCCGTATAGCCGAAGACCCGCTTGCGGCTGAAGGTGGAGATCACCTCGGAGATCACTCCCATGCCGGGCAGAATCATGATGTAGACGGCCGGGTGCGAGTAGAACCAGAACAGATGCTGAAACAGCAGCGGGTCGCCGCCCTTGGTGGGGTCGAAGACGCCGATCCCGATGGTGCGCTCCAGCATGCACCAGCACCATGGCGATGGCCAGCACCGGCGTGCCCAGCACCATCAGAATGCTGGCCGCATAGTTGGACCACACAAACAGCGGCAGCCGGAACCAGGTCATGCCCGGCGCGCGCATCTTGTGGATGGTGACGATGAAGTTCAGCCCGGTAAAGATGGAGCTGAAGCCGGCCACGAAGACCGCCAGGCCGGTAGTGATCACATTGGTGTTCACATAGTGCGTGGAGAGCGGCGTGGTGAAGGTCCAGCCCGTATCCACGCCGCCGACGATCATGGTGTAAAGCACCAGACTGCCGCCGATGACATATACAGATACCAGCTCAGCAGGTTGATCTTGGGCAGCGCCAGATCCTTGGCCCCGATCATCATGGGAATGAAAAAATTGCCCAGCGTGGCCGGCACCGACGGCACCAGGAAAAAGAAGATCATGATGACGCCGTGCATGGTGAACACCTTGTTATAGGTGTCGGTGGCCATCAGATCGGCCTGCGGCGTCAGCAGCTCCAGCCGGATCAGCCCCGCCAGCGCTCCGCCGATGAAGAAGAAGAAAGTGATCGAGATCAGGTAAAGAATCGCAATCCGCTTGTGGTCGCCGGTCAGCAGCCAGCTCAGAAGCCCGTTCTCCTTGGTCAGATAGTTCATCTTCGGAATTCTGGCCGTGGATTGATCGGGAAGACTTACGATTGTGTCGCTCATTGATTCACCCTCCCTTGCGCTGCGGGCTTTTGGCCTGCCTGCCCGGTCGCTGCCACCTTGCCTTCGCTTCCCGGCAGCAGATCGGTGGTGTTCAGCGTCTGCTGAATGCGGTAGTCGGAGTTCAGATTCTTGATGTATTCAACCAGCGCGATCACTCCGTCTTCGCTGATCTGCCCCTGGTAGGTGGGCATGATGGGCGCATAACCCTGGGTCACGTGCTGCGATGGATTCAGAATCGACTCGCGCAGGTAAGCGTCGTCGGCGATCACCGTTCCACCGCTTGACAGCGGCAGCTTGGCCCCGTAAACATTGGCCAGATTCGGCCCCCGCGCATCCGGCCGCGCATTGTGGCAGGCCGCGCAACTGAGACTCGCAAACAGCCGCTCGCCGTTCTGCGCCAGCGACATGCCGCTGGTCGACTCATCGAGCCACTTCTTGTAGCCCTCCGGCGTCAGCACCACGACGTCGCCGATCATCGCCGAGTGGTTGGTCCCGCAATATTGCGTGCAGAACAGGTGATAAGTTCCCGGCGTAGTGGCCTCAAACCACACCGTCGTATAGCGGCCCGGAATCGCCTCGCGCTTCACCCGGAAGGCGGGAATCGAAAAGCTGTGAAACACGTCCTGCGAAATCAGCGTCAACTGGATCGGCTTTCCCGTCGGTATGTGCAGCGAGTTGATCTCATGCTGCCCGCCCGGATGCTCCGCCTTCCACATCCACTGCTTGCCCACCACGTAGATGTTCATGGCGTTGGCCGGCGGCGTGTAAACGCGGAAATAAATCAGCGCGCCCCACACAAACATCACCAGGAACAGCCCCAGCGGAATGATGGTCCAGGTAGCTTCCAGCAGCGTGGAGCCCTCGATCTGCACCGCCACCGGATGGCGCTTCTTGCTGTAGAGAATGCGAAAAACTCGTCACCAGAAGAATCACAATCGTCAGCCCGATCAGGCTCACCAGCACCATGAAGAAAAAGCAGCGCGTCCATCTGCGGCGCAATCTTCGACGCCTCCGGCGGAAACAGCGCGAAGTTCGTCAACCACTTGACGAGAAACTCCCAAAGTACTGGACTGATGTGGTTCATTCCGTTATCCGTTCACCTTTGTGCTTGTTCCCGATTTACCATTTTCGGCCGGGTTGTTCTTCTGCCGCGCGTCCCTGCGGAACATCACCAGCATGAATCCGCCCAGCGAGAAGACCGTGACCAGCCCGCCCAACTGCACCACCCGCGCAACGATCAGCGAGTGCTTGTTGGTGGCGGGATCGTAGTGGTAGCAGTAAGTCAGAATGTTGTCCACCGGCGAGCCGATGCGGTTGGAAGAAGCCTCCGCCAATCCCAGCCGCAGATCCTTGGGCGAGTACTCCACGCCCATGTAGTACTGCGCCAGCTTGCCCTCGGGCGTAACGATCTGAATTGAGCTGGCGTGCGCAAATTGCGTCAGCTTCCCGTCCGGCCCGGGAATCTTCACGTAGCCAAATCCCACCGCCTTTGTCAGCGCGTCGATGTTTGCCTGCGTGCCGGTCAGGAAATGCCAGCCAGCCGCCGTCTCCGGATGCCCGTACCGCTTCAGATAGCTCAGCTTCTTGGCCGCCGCCAGATCCGTTCCTTCGCTGGGATCGATGCTCACCACAATCACGTTGAAGTCCTTGCCCGGAACTTCGTCCACCATCTTCAACGCGCCCGTCAGCCCGTTCAACTCCTCCGAGCAAAGCATGGGGCACTGGTAATAAACCAGCGCCAGAATCGCCGGCTTCTTGCCGAAGTAGCTGGCCAGTTGCACCTGTTTGCCCGCGTCATCGGTAAAAGTAAGCGAGAGCGGAAGCTGCTGATTCAGATTCTGCGCAATCCCCACCCCGTTCAAAATCGCCGGCGGCTTGTCGTTCGCCGGACCCATCTGCTTATCGCCATATGCAGGAGACCTGCGCCGTCAGCGAAGGGACCAATGCCGCAAGCAAAGCGCAGCCACGCGCGCGCCAACCAGAGCGCATCTGCCAGCGCTCGCCACATTTTGCTGCTTCCGCTTCTCTGCCACTTCCGTTTGCACCTATTCCTGGTTGCCCCAGGTCCCGATTTTGAGACCGGGATCCTCGAACCACATTGATCGGGTGCCCCATCCTCGCGACTTCGTTTTGGTCGCAAGGGTGGGAAACCACAAAACTCAACCATCGCCTCGTCACGATCCTCTACTGCTGCTCTCCGCGCTTACCCGCAATCTTCTCCGCCTGCGCCACATCCTGCTCATAACCCGTACGCGCAAATCCATTGGTCAGCGGCACGGCCACCACCGGCTTCACATCCCCGGTCATCAACGGCGCTGCTTCCACCGCGGGCGCCACCGGCAATCCCCGCTGCGCAATCAACTCCATCGCCCGCTCGATCGGAATCCTCACCTTGCCCTGCGACTGGTCAACCCAACTGTAGTTCTCCAGCAGCAGATCCTCCTTGGCATGCAGATCGGCGATCTCCTGGTTGCCGTCATCGGTCTGCAGCCGCGGCGTGGGAAACTGCTGCGTCATCGTGGCCATCTTGTTCTGCAACTCCGGGCTGGAGGCCAGGTTGCCCAGCGTAGTAACGTCCACCGTCTTCGCCCACTTGTTCCTCGGCCCGTCTTCCTTCCTCATATGGGCGTTGAGCACCATGCCGATTCCGTAGCAAAGCACGCGCCGTCACCACCACAAAAATTCCCAGCGCGGTAAGAAAGACAAGAATGCCCCTGATTCCGACGTCGGACTTCTCATAGCCCGCGGATGCGTCGATCTCTTCCGGCGCGTGGTCTTCCGGCTGTTGCCAAATGCCGTGTCCCGATCGTTGTCGTTATGCGTTGGCATGTTCAGGCTCCAGAATCTCCGCCAGATGCGGGTCGTTGGTTTGCACCAGCGGACGCGTCTTCAGACGCGTGCAGTAGAAGGCCGCCCAGAAGGCCACCATCGCCACCGGAACAGCTATGTATTCGAGAATCCCCCAGCTGAAATGGAGGTTGCGCGCCGCATCCTTGAAGTTCGGCTCGATCAGCCAGAACAGATCGAAGGCCCGCGCAAAAATCATCCATTGGCACACCCGCACCAGCCGCTTCTTGTTGCGCTTGAGATCGCGCGACAACAGCAGCGTGAACGGAATCAGCCAGTGGAAGATGAAATCGAGCGTGATGATGATGCCCCAGTGCCCGCGAATGCGGTCCAGATACCAGTTGATCTCTTCCGGCAGATTCCCCGACCAGATGATGAGGAACTGCCCGAAGGCCAGGTAAATATTCAGCATCACAAATGCGAAGGTGAGCTTGCCCAGGTCGTGCTGCTCGGTCTGGCGCAGAATGGTGCTGAAGGGCTCGGCCTTCGAGAGCGAAATCGCGACGATGATCCCCAGCGCCAGCACCATGTATCCCTGCCCAACCAGGAACAGCAACCCGTAAACCGACGAGTACCACGTGGGATCGAGCGACATGACCCAATAGATGGCAGCAGCGGTCATGGTGACGGCATACACAACAATGCCGGGACCGCTGATGTTTTCAAACCTCTTGATCCACCTGGGCGTGGTATCGGGGGAAGCCGCATCCCGTTCGAGGCCCAATGAGTTGAGCCTCCATGTGTAAAAACCCCAGATAGCGAAGCAAACCAGGCTCACCCAGACGAACGCGATCGGGTTCAGCATGGGCCGCTTGAAGTCGATGCAGTGCGCCTGCGATCTCGTTGATCAATCCGGCTTTGAGCGCCGAGGCAGTGTCAGCCGCATCGCTGTACTGCGCCCACAGGTAAAGCTTCTTCATGCGAGAGCGCGACCACCACCCAGTAAACAAAAACCAGCGGCAGCGTGCGGCTCATCGCCTCCAGAGGCCGGCGCAGCAGCAGTCCCCATTTGCCGCCCGAGCAATACTGCACCATCAGCAGAGCCAGCCCGCCCACTGAAAATCCGAAGGTCATCATCATGCCCAGCAGCCACGCACGCAGCACATGATCGATGGACCCGTCGGCAAGAGCCAGCCCGCCGGCGATCACCGAAAAAACCAACCCGATGGTCAGCGCGCGCGTCTCCAGCCGTCTACAAAGGCCGGGGCGCCTAAATCGGCGGGAAGCGTCTTGGCGTGCGTCTCGTGAGCCATTCCTTCAGTCCTTACTTCGCTGGCCGGTTGCGGCCGGTTTGCTTAGGGGAATCTTGATTGCCGGGTCCGCCGGATTGGCCGGAGCCATCGCCGGTGTGCCCTGCGCTGCATCGTGCGGATACGCCTGAATCGCCGTCGACGGCAGCGTCCACGGTTCGGCAAAACCCTCCGGCAAATGCTTCTCTCTCGCCACGTCCTTCAGGTTTCTCACCGCAACGCCCGCGGGCACATCCTTCTCCGTCGCCGCCTGGCTCAACTGCAATGCGCGGATATAAGCCGCCACCGCCCAGCGGTCAACCGGAGTCAGTTGCGCCGAGTAGTCGGGCATCGCGCCGTACCCGTGCGTCATCACGTAGAAGTAGTGCGAAATCGGCTGCGCCAGGCGCACCTGGTCGTGAAAGTTTCCTGCCGGCTTGTAGCCGCGCTCGACAATCGCGCCCAGTCCGTTGCCCACCCGCGAGTGGCACGGCGAACAATAAATGTTGAACCGCTCCTGCCCGCGCTTCGAGCACATCCAGCGTCACCGGAAAAGGCAATCTCATTTTTCTCTTCGCGATAGCCGTTCGCGCCCTGAACCACTCCGGTATAAAAATAGCTGTCCTCGTGCAACTGCCCGCGCGCAACGGTATTCACCACCTGCGGCCGCGCCCCGCGATGATCGGCAAACATCTCCGAGCCCCGCTGCGGAATCATCTTCGGCTGGTTCTGCATATCCTGCCGGCAACCGGCGACCAGCAGCAGTGCGGCCATCCCTGCAACGCGGAATGCGGCGTGCCTGATCCCTGATCCCATGCCGCGGTCACCAGCGAGCAGTCTGTGCTCTGATCGCTGATCCCTGATCCCTGATCCCTGGTCATCAGTACGCCACCTCCACCACTGAAACCGGCTCGAAGTCTGCCAGGTAGGCCCTCGTCTCCACCAGGTCGAACTTCGGATCCAGCGCCTCCAGGCACAGGAAGAACTTGTCGTTCGTCGCCCCATCGCGAAAATTCGGCGCGTTGAACAGCGGATGATAGAGCGCCGGCAGCCCGTTCAGCGCCAGCATGCCGAAGGCCGCCGAAAGCCCCGCAAACAAAATCGTCCACTCGTAGGCGGGCACAATGAACGCCGGCCACGAGTACAGCGGCCGCCCTGCAATATTCAACGGATACGCCCACACCGAAATCCAGGTCTCCAGCAGAAACATCGCCACCAACCCCATCAGCCCGCCCAGCAGCGTAATCAGCGGCACCTTGTTGCGATGGAAGCCGATGGCCTCGGCCGCCTCCTCCACCGGATAGGGCGTGTAGCAATCCATCCGCCGCCAGCCGTCCTGGCGCGCCTGCCGCGCGGCCCTCACCAGGTCGCTCGGCGTATCGAATTCGGCCAGCAGGCCGTAAGTTCCTTCGCGTGCGGGCATCAGAGCGATTCCTCCAATTCACGAGTCCTCGCGAGCTTCATCAAGGGCGCCTTTTTCTTAGGGAAAAAGGCGCTTGAATATCGTGGCTTCGACATAAAGCAATTGGAGATTCGCATCAGTCACCAGCCTCCGCTGCCGCCTTGGGCTTGATCTTTGCCCCCGGCAGCAGCAACTTCACCTCGTTCATCGGAATCATGGGCAGGAAGCGCACGAACAACAGGAACAGGAACGTGAACAGTCCCAGCGTGCCCACAAAGGTCATGTAGTCCCACTTGGTGGCGCGGTACGTTCCCCACGACGAAGGCAAAAAGTCGCGGTAGAGGCTGGTGACAATAATGACGAAACGCTCAAACCACATGCCCGTGTTCACCAATATGGAGATGAAGAACATGTAGCCGATATTCGTGCGCAGCTTGCGCGACCACAACGTCGTCAGCGGAATCGCCAGGTTGCAGGTGATCAGCACCCAGTACGACCAGCCCATTGGACCGAAGACGCGGTTCCAGAATGTGAACGCCTCCCAGTGCGAGGCCGAGTACCAGGCCATGAACGCTTCCATGCCGTACCCATATGCCACAATGAATCCCGTCGCCAGCATCACCTTGCCCATATTGTCGATGTGCCGCTCGGTCACCAGGTGCTCCAGGTGATAGAACTTGCGCAGCGGAATCGCCAGCGTCAGCACCATGGCAAACCCGGAATAAATGGCGCCGGCCACAAAGTAGGGCGGGAAGATCGTGGTGTGCCAGCCCGGCAGAACCGCTACGGCAAAGTCGAAGCTGATCACCGTATGCACTGAGAGCACCAGCGGCGTCGCCAGCCCCGACAGCAAGCAACGCAGCCGTCTCGTAGCGCATCCAGTGACGCACCGACCCCCGCCAGCCCAGCGAGATCAATGCCGTAAAAATATTGCCCCAGCTTGGACTTCGAGCGGTCGCGAAATGTGGCCAGATCCGGAACCATGCCGATGTACCAGAAGACCACCGAGATCGTCGCATAAGTCGAGACCGCGAACACGTCCCACATCAGCGGCGAGCGGAACTGCGGCCACACGTCCATGGTGAAAGGAAGCGGAAGCATCCAGTAAGCCAGCCAGGGACGGCCGGTGTGAATCAGCGGGAACATGCCGGCGCAGACCACGGCAAAGATCGTCATCGCCTCGGCAAAGCGGCTGATCGAGTTGCGCCAGCCCTGCTTGAACAGCAGCAGAATCGCCGAGATCAGCGTGCCGGCGTGACCGATGCCGATCCACCACACAAAATTGATGATGGCAAATCCCCAGGCAACCGGCTGCGTGATGCCCCAGATGCCGGTGCCTTTCAGGAACAGCCAGGTCAGAGCCACCATCAGCATGGTCGCCCCGGCGCCGGCCACGCTGAAAATCGCAAACCAGCCCATCGGCGTATGCGGCGTCAGCACCAGCCCCGCAATCTTCTCGGTGACCGATTTGAAGGTCTCGCCCGGCGCAACGACGCGGAACTCCCCGGTTGCGGGATCGATCATCGGATCGTGTTTTATCTCGCTGGTCGCCATCGTGCTCCGCTAACTTGCTAAAAAAATCACTTCTTCACTCGTTCACGTCTTCACTCGCTATTTCTCATCAACCCTTCGCCGGCAGATGCTCCACCGGCAGCTTCTTGCAGTTCAGAGTTCGGATTCAACACCGCGGCCACATACCTGGTCCGCGGACGCGTATTGATATCGGCGAGCACCTGGTAGCTGCGCTCGTCCGCATGCAGTTTCGCTACCTTGCTCCGCTTGTCGTTGAT
Source organism: uncultured Acidobacteriaceae bacterium (assembly GCA_963724755.1). GTDB lineage: Bacteria > Acidobacteriota > Terriglobia > Terriglobales > Acidobacteriaceae > Telmatobacter. The sequence goes on along the minus strand of CAVRVZ010000017.1, from coordinate 180,951 downwards.
GTTGCCGAAGGTAATCGCCGAAGCCGGGCAGGCCTGCTGGCACGCGGTCACAATCTCGCCGTCGCGCACCGTTCCGGTTCTCCTTGTCGGCCTCAATCTTGGCCGCCGAAATCCGCTGCACGCAGTAGCTGCATTTCTCCATCACGCCGCGCGAACGCACGGAAACGTCGGGATTGCGCAGCAGCTTCAGGCTCTCCGTCTCATAGTCGGAGAAGAGCAGGAAGTTGAACCGCCGCACCTTGTAGGGGCAGTTGTTCGAGCAGTAGCGCGTGCCCACGCAGCGGTTATAGACCATCATGTTCAGGCCTTCCGGCGTGTGCACCGTTGCGCCCACCGGGCAAACCTGCTCGCAGGGAGCGTTCTCGCAGTGCTGGCAGGCCATGGGCTGGAAGTGCGCCCGCGGCGCGGCCAGATCGCCTTCAAAGTAAGTATCGATGCGCAGCCACTGCATATTGCGCCCGATCCTCACCTGCTGCTTGCCCACCACGGCAATGTTGTTCTCCGCATAACAGCTCACGATGCACGCATTGCATCCCGTGCAACTGTTCATGTCGATCGACATGCCCCACGCGTTGGCCTCGTTGTACTCCCAGTTGGGAAAGAGCGAAGTATCCTTGTCGGTCGTCGTATGAGTATCGCCCTCGTTGGCAAATCCCGGATCGGCCTTGTACTCGTCCAGCGTCGCGTAGCGAATAATGCCGCGCTCGCCGATCGCCTCATCGCGCTTCGAGCGAGTTATTCCCGTTGCCCTGCTCGCCAAACAGCTTTCCGCGATGATCCTGGATAGTGGCTCTTGGTGACAGCAATGCCCCACTTGCCCTCGACCTTCCTGATCGAGCCCGTCGCATAAAACGGCGCCCAGGAGTTGCGAATCAGGTAAGCATTGAATCCCGCGCCTGAGCCCACGCGCCCCGCAAACTCGCGCCCATAGCCCAGGTGCACGGTAACCGAATTATCCGGATGCCCCGGCGCCACAATCACCGGCGCCTTCACCTTGCCGTTGCCCACGCATCAACTCGACAATGTCGTCCTCTTCGAGGCCCAGCTTAGTCAGCGTCGCGCCGGAAACGATCGCCGCATTATCCCAGCTCAAGCTAGTCACCGGCTTGGGCAGCTCCTGCAGCCAGCCCACATTCGACCACCGCCCGTCATAAACATTCGGATCGGGCCGGAAGATGATTTCAATCGAATCCTTCTGGCGCATCGTTCGGCGAGGAACGCTGGACCTGGCAACATGGCACGCATCCGAACCAGCCTTCGCGTTCTTCTCGTATGCAGTGCCCTCGATCCAGCCATCGTGCAGCGCCTTGCGCCAACCGGTTTCAAAGTCGCCCTTGATCACCGGCTTCCAGGTCTCGCGCACCGCTTCATAAGCGCTCAGATCCCGGCTCATTCAGCAGCACTTGCAACACATTGTGCGCCGTCTTGCCGCCATAGAGCGGATCGATCATCGGCTGCACAATCGAAACCGTTCCGTCATATGCCCGCGCATCCGACCACGACTCAAGATAATGCGCCGCCGGAATATGCCAGTGAGCAATCTGTCCCGTCTCGTCCACATGCGAACCCAGATGCGCCACTGTCTTGGCCTTGTCGAAGGCCGCTGCAAACTCCAAATCGGCAGGCGCGTCATAAATCGGATTGGCATTCAGAATCACCAGCCAATCCACCTTGCCCGCATTCAGGTCCGCAACCAGCGCCTTCAAATCCGCAAGTCTGATCGGCAGACTGCAAGTCCGCAGGCGCAGGCCGCAAAGAACAACCGTCTTGCCCATGATTGCCCAAGGACATTGTTGATCGCCATTGCCAGCGCCGTGACCGTCGGATCCTGATACAGCCCCGGAATCACCACGCTCTTGCCCGCGTGGGCCTTCAGATCTTTTGCCAGCGCGGCCAGAAACTTCTTCTGCTCATCCGTCCACGTCATACGCCGGAGCTTCAACGCCCGCCACTCCCACAGCCTTGGCCAGCTCCGCCGCAAACGCCGGAATCTCGCTCGCCCGCAAACCCAACCGATGCTCAGCCTTCATTCCCGTCGTCGTCGGCGTGCTCTCAATCGAATAAAGCCGATTCAGCTTCTCCGGCGATTTACGCCGCTCCGCATATTCGCGCACCAGCTTATGGAAACCGGGGAAGCCGGCGCCAGAAAGAAAATCCGCGTCCAGAGAAACAATTACGTCCGCATCGGCCAGCGAATACTGAACGTTCAATCCCTTTTCGAGCACCGTCCCCGCAACCGCCGGATCATACTGCACCAATTTCGCTTTCGGCCAAGCCTCCTGAGCAGCCTTCCACTGCCGCGCCAGCGTCGGCGAAGTAATGGTCGAGCTCAGAAAATAAATCCCCGTCCCGTCCTTGCTCTCGGCGACCTTGACGCGCAGCCCCTCGGCAAACTCCGCCCACTCGCGGTTCTCGCCGCGATAGGTCACGTGCTGCGAGCGGTCAGGATCGTAGAGATCCAGCAGCGTCGCCTGCGTAAACGGGTCCGACGAGCCCTGGTTATAAGCGTGCTCCGGGTTGCCGTCGATCTTGATGGGCCGGAACTCATCGCTCTTGACCAGCAGCGGCACCGCGCCGGTCACAAACGGATGCGCCGTGGCAAAGTACATCGGCTTGCCCAGAATCAAATCTTCCGGCGCCTTGACGTAGGGATAAATCGGCTCATCCGGCTGCTTGGTGCATCCGGCCAACCCGGCCAGCGCCAGCGAAGCCCCCATCAGCTTCATGAACCCGCGCCGCGAAACCGGATCGACCCACTCCTGCGCCGCACTGGGAAACTCCCGCTCCACCGCCGCCTGAAACTCCGCCGTATCGGCCAGCTCGTCCACCGACCGCCAATACCGCTTGCCCTTCACACCCTTCAACTCCGCGCGCACCTGGTCCAGCGTCATCGGCGTCGACTCAACGGTGTTCAGTCCGTTCATCGCTTCAGCGCTTCCGCCGCTTTGAAAGGGCACGACTTCAGTCGTGCCAGTGGGCACAATACAGAATGCGGGCTTTAGCCCTGAGGGATGTTCCTCGCACTTTGCCTGCAGCTATCGCAGAGTTTTGTATCAGGGCACGACTTCAGTCGTGCCGAAACAGCCTCAAAAGAATCGAGGGCTTTAGCCCCTGAGGGATGCTCTGCCAGCGCTGGTCGTGTTTTTATTCTCATCCATCCGTCGTTCGCTCATCGGTGGCAGACCTCGCAACTGGTCAAATCTTTCGGAGTGCGAATCTTGTAGTGATCCACAAGAAAGTGCCCCAGCTCATCCTGGCTGGTAAATTTCTGGTACTTCGGCGCAACCGGCAACGCAGCCGCCGCCACGTCTCCCGCCACTCCATGCCCGCCCGCAAGCGGCATTTGCAGCGAGGCAACTTCAGCGCCCGCCGCGCTCGGATCTTTGGTCGTGCAGCTCACGCTCTGCGCCGTCGGCACGCCGGTCTTCTCATCCCCCACCGCGCACCACACCGGCCTGTCCTCGGCCGGCTTCTCCCACGCCATGTTGTAAATCTCGCTCGGTCGGCCGCAGATTTTTCGCCGGATTCCGGTGGCAGTCCAGGCACCACTCCATCTGCAGCGTGTTCTGCGCATACATCAGCGGCATCTGGTCCACGCGCCCGTGGCAGCTTGCGCAGCCCAGTCCCCTTGTTCACGTGAATCTCGTGGCTGAAGTAAACGTAATCCGGCAGGTCGTGAACCTTGGTCCACGCCAGCGATTGCCCCGTAGCCCAGCTCGAGCGCACCGGCTCCAGCAGTTGTGCGTTGGTCCAGATTTGTGCGTGGCAATTGATACAGGTTTTGGTAGGCGGGATTCCGGCGTAGCTCGACTTTTCCACAGTCACATGACAGTACTGGCACTGCAGGCCCAACCCCTGCACGTGGTGTTTATGGCTAAAGGGCACCGGCTGGTCCGGGCGCTGGCCCTGCCGCGTCACCCAGGGTGAGCGCTGCAACTCGTCCAGCGTGACCCCCAGGGCAATCACGATCAGCCCCGTCAACACCAGGCTCGCGCGAGCCAGAGCGTTGGAACTGCGGTCAAATATTTGCGCCATGAATGCTTTCCTTGCCTGGCTTTCTTTTCTGTACGCCTGTTGGATGCACCGACGTGACAACGGTCACACATTTTGTGTACAAAAAATATTTCCGGGCAAAACTCACCTATGAGGCGGAGAACCCCGAAAAAATAATATAACAGCCTTCGACCGCTTCAGGAAAATAAAGATGCGTAAATGTTTTTCCCAGTATTGTGAATTCAGACCTGCCGATGTTGGTGGCGGAGGGCAGGATCGAACTGCCGACCTACGGGTTATGAATCCGTCGCTCTAACCATCTGAGCTACTCCGCCGGAATGGCGGTCTGAATGCGCGGCCTGAATCGAGCCGCGCCGGGCTGTGCGCAATCGTAATCCGCGCACAAGTCCCAGTCCTGATGATACGGTCGGCAGGATTCGAGGTCAAACCTGTGCGGATGGTTTTCCGCGCCGGAGAGTGGCGAACGTGAGCCCTCCCTCGCCGCTCGTGTAAACTCGCCTGCATGAGTACGTTCCGCATTGCCGCTGTGATTCCGGCCCGGCTCGGCTCCACGCGGCTCAGCCGCAAGGTGCTGCGCCCCATCGCCGGCCGGCCCATGGTGGAGTGGGTCTGGCGCGCCGCCGCCCAAAGCGGCCTGATGGACCCCGTCGTGGTAGCCACCGATTCTGAAGAAGTAGCCGCCGTCTGCCGGGAGCGCGGCATCCCCGCCGTGATGACCTCGCCCGATTGCCAGAGCGGATCCGACCGGGTCAGAGAAGCAGCCCGCCAGATCGACGCCGATATCTACGTCAATATCCAGGGCGACGAACCGACGCTCACTCCGGATTTTTTCCCGCCCCTGCTCTCGCTCTTTGAGCGGCCCGAGGTCCAGGTCTCCACGCTGGCCGTCCGCTGCCCCGCCGAGGAGATCGCCAACCCCAACGCCGTCAAAGTGGTCACAGCCCTCGACGGCCGCGCGCTCTACTTCTCCCGCGCCACCATCCCCTTTGACCGCGACAGCTAAGCAGGCTTTAGCGGCTATCGCAAGCACCTGGGAATTTACGCCTATCGCAAAGCCGCGCTGGAACGGTTTGCCTCCCTGCCGCCCTCGCCGCTGGAAAAGATCGAGCGCCTGGAACAGCTCCGCCTGCTCGAAAACGGAATCGATATATATGTTGCTGAAGCCCCCACGTGACACCATCGGCGTGGATACGGAGGAGGATTTGCTCGGGCGGAAGCGGTGACTGAAAGAAATTACGAGCAGACTGGCCGCAAGTAGTCAGTCAAAAATAATCCGAATTGCGCGCAAGAACCGGATAGCCAGCCACGCCTTTGATCGGCGACCATGGTTTCCATGAGCAGCAAGGCTCAAACCACGCCCCGCGAGCCACAAACGCCCCGTGCACCTGTCATCCTGAGCGAGCGCAGCGAGTCGAAGGACCTGCGTCTCGTTTTCTATCGCAAGGGTGAAAAAGCACAAATCAAATTCCGCGCCCATCGACCCCGAGTCCGCCTGGCAGCAGTTACTCAACCGCAATCCAGCCGCCACATTTTTCTACGCCGTCACCACCACCGGCGTTTTTTGCCGCCCCAACTGCTCCAGCCGCCGCCCGCTCAAGGCCAACGTTCGCTTCTTCCGCTCGGCGGATGCGGCGCGCGCCGCCGGCTTCCGTCCCTGCAAACGCTGCAATCCTGCGGAGGGCGGACCTTGGACAAGAGTCGTGCCGATCTGGACGAGATTCGTTCTCATATCGAAGCCAATCTCGACCGTCCGCGTCCCGCTGGCCGAATTGGGCCGCCTGGTCCACCTCAGCCCCTTCACGGTGCAGAGGCTCTTCAAGCAGAAGCTGGGAGTGAGTCCGCTGCAATACCAGCGCGCGCTTCGCGCCCGCTCGCTGCGCACCGCGCTCAAAAAAGGAGACAACGTGACCGATGCAATCTACAACGCCGGATTCGGCTCTTCCAGCCGCGCTTATGAAGGCGCGCAACTGGGCATGACCCCCGCCCGCTTTGCCGCAAGGAGGCCGTGGCGAAAAAATCGGTTACGCAACCGCGCGTTCCCCTTTTGGTTGGATTGTTGTGGGAGCCACCGAACGCGGCCTCTGCTGGCTGGCTCTCGGCGCCACATCATCCCAAGCCGAGTCCAGCCTGCGCGAGGAGTTTCCTTTGGCCACCTTCCGCCGCGATCCGTCGCTCTCGCGGCTGGTAGATGCGGCGCTGGCAGCGGTCTGCGGGCAAACGAAATCATCCGAAGGGGCTGCCGCACTGCAAGTGCCACCGCAGGTGCTGGACCTGCGCGGCACGGCCTTTCAACTCCGCGTGTGGCAGGCGTTGCGAGCCATTCCACGCGGCCAAACGCGCAGTTACAGCCAGTTGGCGCGCGAACTGGGCGATCCCAAAGCCACTCGCGCCGTAGCCCGCGCCTGCGCCACCAATCGCGTGGCGCTGGTCGTTCCCTGCCATCGCGTCGTCGGCGCCAGCGGCTCGCTCACCGGCTATCGCTGGGGCATCGACCGCAAACGACAATTGCTGGAGGCGGAGGGTCTGAAAGGCTGAATGCGCGGTCGAGCAGGATGGTATCCTCAAGAAACAAGGAGCAACCACCGCATATGGCAACTTCGACGCTCGAAATCACGGATTTGGAATACAAAGTCGCCGACCTCTCATTGGCCGATTGGGGCCGCAAGGAGATCGCTATCGCCGAGCACGAGATGCCGGGACTGGTTTCGATCCGCAACAAGTATGCGGCGGCCAAGCCGCTCAAGGGCGTGCGCATCACCGGCTCGCTGCACATGACCATTCAGACGGCGGTGCTCATCGAGACTCTGGTCAGCCTGGGCGCGGAGGTCAGGTGGGCAAGCTGCAACATTTTCTCCACCCAGGATCATGCGGCCGCGGCCATCGCCGCCGCCGGCGTTCCCGTCTTCGCGTGGAAGGGCGAGTCGCTCGAAGAGTATTGGTGGTGCACTTATCAGGCGCTGGCCCACAAGGGCGGCAAGGGGCCGCAACTGGTGGTGGACGACGGCGGCGATGTGACTCTGCTGATTCACAAAGGCTATGAGCTGGAAGAGGGCGACAAGTGGGTCGATGGCCCCGCCGAGAGCCACGAAGAGCAGGTGATCAAGGACCTGCTGAAGAAGGTGCACGCCGAAGACCCGCAGCACTGGCACAAGGTGGTCAAGGAGTGGCGCGGAGTTTCTGAAGAAACCACCACCGGCGTGCATCGCCTCTACAAAATGCTGGAGCAGGGCAAGCTGCTGGTTCCAGCCATCAACGTGAACGACTCGGTAACCAAGTCGAAGTTCGATAATCTCTACGGCTGCAGGGAATCGCTGGCCGACGGAATCAAGCGAGCCACCGATGTGATGGTTGCCGGCAAAGTCGCGGTCATCTGCGGCTACGGCGATGTGGGCAAGGGCTGCTGCGCACTCCCTGCGCGGCATGGGCGCTCGGTCATCGTCACGGAGGTCGATCCCATCAACGCGCTGCAAGCCGCCATGGAGGGTTTTGAAGTCACCACGGTCGAAGAGACGCTCGGCCGCGGCGATATTTACGTCACCACCACCGGCAACGTGGACATCATCACCCTCGAGCATATGAAGCGCATGAAGGACCAGGCCATCGTCTGCAACATCGGCCACTTCGACAACGAAATCCAGATGGACCGGCTCAACCGCGAGGCGGGCGTGACCAAGCTCAACATCAAGCCGCAGGTGGATTTCTACACCTTCCCTGACTTCAGGCCGCACGGCATCTTTGTGCTGGCCGAAGGCCGCCTCGTCAACCTGGGCTGCGCAACCGGACACCCCAGCTTCGTGATGAGCAACAGCTTTGCCAACCAGACCCTGGCGCAGCTCGATCTATGGGCCAACAAGGACACCTACAAGATCGGCGTTTACGTGCTGCCCAAGAAGCTGGACGAAGAGGTTGCGCGGCTGCATCTTGAAAAGATCGGCGTAAAGCTAACCACGCTTACCCCCAGGCAGGCCGACTACCTGGGCGTGCCGGTCGAAGGGCCTTACAAGGCGGAGAATTACCGCTACTGAAAATTGTTTTAATCTCCTACAGCGTCCCAGGCATCCATGAAAATGGCGGCCTGGGACGCTTTTTTTGCGTATGCGGTATGCGGGCCGGGCACATCACGACGTGCACTTCGAGATTCTCAGAGGAGACTGTATGGGTACTAAAAGTCTAAGTGGTTCGTTGAAGCGGTTCAACGCACTTTCCGTCGCAGTCCTCGGTTCTGATGATTGCAGTGGGAATTCTAGCCATTGCATTGCCCCTGGCGGCGGGAATCGGCGTTTCCGTCTTTGTCAGTTGGCTGATCTTTTTCACCGGATTCGCGCACCTGGCTTATGCATTTGCGGCGCGAGGCGCAGGAGGCTTCCTGTGGCGCTTGCTGCTGGGAATCGTCTATGTCGCCGGCGGCTTGTACCTGGCCTTTCATCCCGGTCTCAGCCTGGTGTCGTTCACGCTGGTTCTGGCATTCATCCTCTACGTTGAGGGATTTATGCAGATACTGGCCTATTTCAGCCTGCGCGCCCTGCCCGGCTCGGGATGGATCCTGCTCGACGGCATCGTCACCCTGCTGCTGGGTTTGATGATCGGCTTCAATTGGCCATCGGCTTCGGCCTGGGCGATTGGGACGATTGTAGGCATCAACTTCCTGTTCAGCGGAGTCACGCGATTGGCGCATGGAGCCACGCCCGGCAAGCTCCTTGCGGTCTGAGCGAAATTCTCTATTTTTCTTCCTCGGGAAGTTTCTCCGGAGGGCCTATTGATCCCGCAACAGAATACTGTCAGGGTGCCCCATCCATTTCCGCGTTCTTTGCGGAAATGGGTGGGAATACGATATCACTAGATTTCTTGCCGGATCATTAAATTGCTCCCACGCCTGCGCTAGGTTCCATTTCTAGCCACGGAGAATCCCGCGCTGGATTTCCAATGCGAATTTGTGTTCCGCTCAGGCAGGAAGATGCGCCAGAACCCGGAGCATGCTAGCTTTCAAAAATTTGCCCAGGAGAGAGACAAGCATGCTCGAATATTGGATTCATATGGCGCCGTTGGGAACTTTTTTGGCAACCATCGCCTGGTGCCTGATCGGCACGCCGACGATGATTGCCGCCTACTATCAATCGTGGAAGGCACGGCAGGAGGCTCGGGCTGCGCGCGAAGGAACGCTCGAAAGCAGGAACTGCCTGGAGTTTGTCAGCGGAAATGGCAGTTGCATCAACCTCGTGCCGCTCGAAACCCTGCACTCCCTGCCCAAGCCGGGAGACGTGGTACTGCTGCCCGGCCACGGAGTCGGCGAGAAAAATGAGTTTATTCCCGGCGCATACCTGGTGGAGACCATCGAGCATATCTATACGCGGTCGATTCACAAGGGAAGCCGGCAGCAGGAGGCGCGGCTGACCAAGGCCGTGGCCCAGGTGAAATCGCTCAATCCCACGCTTGGCGCACGAAGGGTAAGCGACATGTGCAATGCGCCTGATCTCGCACGCTTTTCTTAGGTCAACAAAAACTATCGCCGCTTGCGATTGACGAACCGGTGGTAGAAATTCCACAGCGCGCTGTGCAGCAGCTTGGTCTGTTTGGCCTTCAGCGCGGCATAGGAGCGCTCCACATAAATATCGAACTCCGGCGGCCAGCCGATGGTGGAGCGCCGCTCGGAGTAGTCGCCCTCCGCCCACTTGGCCAGCACCGCCTTGTAACCGCTGACGTGGGTTACAAAGTCCAGCAGGCAATGCGGCATCTGCTCCTCGACGATCAGGTAGGCCTTCTCGATGATGATCTTCTCGCGCACGTCGTTGAGGGGCATGAAGATGGTCGTCATCCACAGCACCCACTCCTTCATCTCCTCGTCGAGAATGGGAAAGCTCTGCGTCTTGCCCTGCTTCTTGAGCAGTGACCGGTAGGCGATATTTCCGGCCTGCGAGGCGATATAGAGCGGGCCGTAAAACTCATTCAGCCGCTTGTTCACCAGGTCCAGCTTGTCGCGGCGCCGCGCCAGCATTCGTGCGCTCAAAAAGGTAACCAGGTAGCCGGCAAAGGCCAGAACCACGGTGAGCACGTAAGCGTTTTGCAGAGAGTTCGGAAGAGGGATTGATGTCAGGTCCATGCGCGATTTGCCTTGCCGACGAGTATACGCGCGCGAGCAATGGCAGGAATGTGACTCCGCTGCGCCGGTCGGCAAGACGGTTCCCAAAATGACCCTGTTACGGAGTGCGGGAACGGGCTCAGTCCACGTCGCTGGCCATGAATACTTCAACCGGCGGATTGCTGGTCAACTGTGTATCCATGATCAGCACCGTATATACTTCGCCCCCGGTCAAGTCGAGGGGCGTGGAGGTGTACTTGGGCGTCAGTCACGCCGGTGGGCGTAATCACCATGGTCACGGTCTGCGACGTGAAGCTGATGTAGCCGGCTGTCGCGCCTACGGGCAGATCCGTCACCAGTGGGATGGTATGGCAATAGTACTGCCGGAGGGGATCATATATACGTCGATGGCTCCCGCTCTTGGGCGCCTGGTTGAGGAAGCGGAAGGCCGAGTGGCCCTGCGGCTGCCGGAATCTGCTGGTCTTCAAGGACCGTGACCTCGTAACCGTTGGGGGCCGCGCCGTTATCGGTGAGAAAAACCGAGTGCTGATGGCCGGCGAGCAGCGTGCCGTTGGAGGTTACCAGAGCCGCGCCTCCGGTTGCCGCGGTCACCTGGATAAGCGCGTTGTTCGAGGCCGGCAGCGTTCCATAGGGTGTGATGGTTCCCTGGCCGATATTGCGGGCGATCTGTGCGCCTTCCACCTCAATATTCACTGCCGGAGCAATGTAGGATGCATCGATGGCCCTCACCAGGCTGGGCTGGGTGTAGCTGGCCACTTGCTCGCAGGCTGAGATACCAAGCGCCAGGGCAGCGAGGCTGCCGCCGTTATCACCAGGCTGGGCAGCGTCAAACGCCGCGCTCCCTTCATCTGCCAATTCCGAAGCATCTTCATCGTGCGCATCTTCAGAGAGAGCAACTCAAGCCTCCCACTCATAGTACAGCGGAGAGTTGGGAAAGTTTACGACATTTTTCGCTCGCGGCCCAACAGGGACAAAGCTGGCAACGTCCTGGCATACTCGATTCAGCTCACTGTCCGCCGTGAAGCCGCCCGAATGTCCGTGCCAGCATCAACGACATAACCAGAATTCCCGCACCCAGAACGACCACTTGCAGGGTATTATGCAGGTCGAAGCAACCCATCCGGCAAATCAACAGGTAAGCGACGGCAAGATTGAAAAAGCCCCACAGAACATTGACCGTCGGGGAGGATAAGCCTTTGCCCGGCGGCGATGCGAAAGGGCTCTGGAAAGAACGTCCCGAGATTCCGTTACCTAGATGAGGCAGTGTGTTGGCCAGGAATGCGCCGCCGAAGAAGTACGCCAAATATTGATACCAGTGCATGATTTCTCCCTCCCGTTTGCGAAAACAATGCTAGCAGGGCGCCTTGGATTTGTTCACATTTGTGCCGGTGGAGCTATTTGCCGTTGGGCTCGGACTTGGAGGAGCGCAGCCTGTGAAAGGTCACCAGTCTGGCCTTGCTCCAATCGACATACTCCGTGCTGTCGTTCTTGGGCGACTCCCAGAAGGCGCGCTCCTTGGCTTCGCTCGAAAACTTCAGAATGGGCTATAACTGTTTGCTCATAAACCTTCCGGCAGATTCAGATTCGTCCCCGCCAGTAACCAGGACGGCGTTTGGCGTGGGCTACGGCGACAACGAGGATAATATCGTCCTTCTCCTGAAAGACCACTGAATATGGAAACCCTGACAACACGCACCGGCGGGTATTCACTGTATAGGACGGATAGAGTTGCGGATGAGAGGCAATCTGCGCCATGCCAGCCCCTATTTCCGTGAGAAATGCGCCCGCCGCGCCTGGATTGCGTTTGAAATACCATTCAAACGCTTCGTTGATCTCATGCTGAGCCTGCGACTGGATGCGAAGATGCTTCTGCTTCATCGCGCTAGTCGGGCGCGCAGGGGAGCTTCCACTTCTTCCCACGAACAGGTCGCGGCGTTTCCGGACCCGGCAACACGCCGCTCGACCTCCGCCTTCCACGAAGCATCAATCTCGGCATCGCTGGAGCCGTCGCCGAGCTGAAGCAGCTCCCCTATGAGCCAATCGAGATCGCCGGGAGGAAGGCGGCGAACATCTTCGAGAACTTCAGCGGCAGAGCGTTTCATAGAGACATTGTAGCGCGGAATTCAGTTGCAAAACCACTATTCCGAGAAACCCTGTTGCCTGAAAATCGTCTTATTTCCTCTCCAGGGTTGAAACCCCAGCCTACCGCGCGTCCGGTTGAACTCCCAGGTTCCAAAGGTGAAGCCCATGGCTCACAACTGCCACCACAAAGTGGAAATAAAGAACCGACCTAAATACAGTAAAATCACACAATTGATCCCAGCGACCGAGCTTCAGTCCTGACCAACATTGACGACAGGATCAAGCTAAAAAGCGAGGGATGGATTTCAGAGGTGAGTGATGGTCGAGCAAGTCAAATTCCAGTTCAATACCCTGACAGTGCATCAGATTGTTGAGCAATATAAAGATGGCAGACTAATACTGGAGCCGGTTTTTCAGAGAAGAGGCGTATGGAAGCCGAAACAGCGCGTACATCTGATGCGGTCTATTTTTCAAGGCTACCCAATCCCATCCATCTTTATTTACCGTCACGTAGAGGAGGAAACGGGGAAGACTATATTTGAGGTAATTGACGGTAAGCAGCGAATCGAATCGATTCTAATGTATATGGGCTATAAACACCGTGGCTTCGCAGCACCCATCCCGCTCCCCGATTTGGAGAGCCCCAAGGAACTCAAGTGGAACCAACTCCTTAAGATGAAGAAACAGAGCCTCCTGGAAGATTATAAAGTGCAAACTATTGAGGTCACAGGCGATCTACTCGATATTATTGAATTGTTTGTACGAATTAACTCAACGGGTAATGCGTTAACGCCACAAGAGATACGAAATGCTCGCTTTTATAAGAGCGATTTTCTGAAGACGGCTAAAAAGCTCTCATCGCGGTACCAGCACTACCTCCAGCATATCGGCGTACTCGGAGCCCAACAAATCCTCCGAATGAAACACATCGAGCTTATGAGCGAGCTGCTCTATTCGGCAAATCTGGGTCGTGTTGGAAACAAAAAACGTGTATTGGATACTGCCATGAGTAAAGAGAGTGACTTTAAGGGTGCCAGACTGCGGCGGGCGGCGAAAATTACGATCAGTAGCTTGAATAGATTACAGTCAATGTTCCCAGACCTATCCAGGTCAGTACGATTCTCCAAGATTTCAGATTTCTATAGTCTTGCAGTGCTCATTCAGACATTTGAAACTAAAGAGCTTATTCTCAATGACAAGAAAAGGAATGGCCTAGCCTGGGAACTGCTTGCCGCCTTTTCGGTCGGAGTAGACAGCCTAGCGTTAGCATCAAAGAAACTTGAGCTTAAAACCCTATCTCCTCGTGATGAACTCCTACGACAATACCTTTACGCAGTTCGAGAGGGTTCCGATTCTGAGTCAAATAGACTGAAACGGCATAGCATTTTAGAAGGTCTTTTGCAACCGCTATTCGAGAAAAAGGACCAGCAGCGTCTATTCAGCCCTGAGCAGCGCCGAATCCTCTGGAACACAGCCGAAGAGCGAGTCTGCGCTGAGTGTGGCTGCAAATTGGACTGGAGCGACTTTCACGCAGACCACATTAAACCCCATACTCTGGGTGGCATGACCGTTCTGGACAATGCGGCCATCCTTTGCGCCACTCACAATATTGCTAAGGGTAAAAAATTTCGTAAATCTGCATGAGAACTTTTCGAACATTGCGCAGGGGCCACACTCACCCCAGCAATTTGCCCGCATCCTTGGCAAAGTAAGTAACAATAAAGTCCGCGCCCGCCCGCCGTATGCCCACCAACGATTCGAGCATAGCCCGATCACGGTCCAGCCAGCCTTTCTCAAACGCGGCCATCAGCATGGAGTACTCGCCTGAAACCTGGTAGGCGCCTATAGGAACATCCACAAATTCCCGCGCCGCACGCACCACGTCCAGGTAGGGCATGGCCGGCTTCATCAGAATCATGTCCGCGCCTTCTTCCAGATCGAGATCGATCTCGCGCAGCGCCTCGCGCAGGTTGGCGCCGTCCATTTGGTAGGTCTTGCGATCGCCAAACTGGGGCGCCGAAGCCGCCGCCTCTCGGAATGGCCCGTAAAACGCCGACGCAAACTTCGAGGCATAGCTCAGGATGGGCGTATCGGAATGACCTTCTTCGTCGAGAGATTTGCGGATGGCGGCCACGCGGCCGTCCATCATGTCGCTGGGCGCCACCACGTCGGCTCCGGCTTTGGCCAGGCTGACGGCCGTGCGGGCCAATTGACGCAGCGTGGAGTCGTTATCCACCACCCAGCCGTCGCGGGTCTCGATCACCACGCCGCAATGCCCGTGGCTGGTGTACTCGCACAGGCAAACGTCGGCAATCAGCACCAGCTTTTTAGCCGCCGCCGTCTTTTTCAGCGCGCGCAGCCCCTGTTGCACAATCCCGACTCTTCCCACGCGCCAGTGCCCTGCACGTCCTTGGTCTCGGGCAGGCCGAAGAGCAGCAGTCCGCCCAGCCCCAGCCCAGCGGCCTCCTCGGCCTCGCGCACCGCCTCGTCAATTGAGAGGTTAAAGACCCCCGGCATGGAGCTTACCGCCCGCCGCACGCCTTCGCCAGGGCAGAGGAACAGGGGGTAGATCAGGTCGCCGGGATCGAGAACGGTCTCCCGCACCAGCGCCCGCAACGATTCACTGCGCCGCAGCCGGCGCATCCGCGTTTCAGGAAAACTCATGGTGCTGATTGTAGCCGAAACTTACCTGCAGCGAGTACCTCGTTTGGGTTACGAAAGTTGCTCGTAAAGCGTCGTGTTCTGGTAACCCAGCAGCACCACCAGTGTCCAGACGCCCAGCGCCGTGCCAAAGGGAAACTTAAGCAGGCTGAAGACTGCCGCGACAATGGCCACAATGCGCCCCCACTCGGTGCGCTGCCACAGGCCGAACCCGGCCACCAGCGCCAGCCCGGACCTGACAACCAGAAACACCAGGGCAAAGTGGATAATAGCCGGGAAAAACCACTCCGGCATAGGAGCGCCCGGCATTGGCCCATTATGGATCCACGGAGCAAGGAACCCCGAGAGAAACGCCTTTGCGAAAGCCAGCCCTGCAATCCCCAGCACCAGCATAAAACCCGAATAAATGATCCAGAAAATGCTGAGCGCCTTCACCTTGCCCGCGTAGCTTTCTACCTGGAATTGCATGCCGGGCACGGAGGGTACTGCCGGCGCGACTGGACGGCCGCAATGGGGACAGTAAGCCTGTCCTGTCTCTAAAGCCTGACCACATCCGCTGCAAAACATAGTGCCTCCTCTTCATCCGCCGTTCAAAGATTACTACGCAAACAGAGCGCTCGGCGTTCCATGTTTCTGGCTGACAAAAAGCTAGTACCGTGACTTGATGATTTTGTAATCGTACTCATGACCCTGTTTGCCTCACATCTCGCTTTTGAGTAATCAACCGGCTTTAGCCGGTGGAGTTGGGAAGGAACATCAAGTCAGCAAGGAGCCGAGGAATTCATCACTTCGGCCTTGCGGGTGTTGGAGAGATGGCCGCAGTCGGAGTCCAAAACCAGCGTCTTTGCGCCCATCAGGGCGGCGAAGTCGAGCGCGGTTTGGGGATTGTCCATGTGATCCTGCGGGCGGCTACCTCCGGCACTTTCGTTTACGCGTCTGGCGGCATCTTCCATCTTGCCGCCGTGGGCTACGTCATGGTGGATCATGGCCTCCAGTTGGGTCAGCCAGTCGTTGGCATAAAGGGGAGCACGCCATTGGTGAGGTATGCGACGTAGCCGGCGAGGAATTTCTCTGGGGGATGGCGGTCATCGAAAGACCGGCACGGCACGTCTACAATCAATAGCAGATGGCCGATACGCTTTATCTGAGCCTGTGGTACCCCAATCTGCGCATTGCTGCGCTTGCCGGCAAGCTGACGGCGGTGCTGGGCGCATTTCATGGGCACGGCGGGGAGGCGCGGGTTTATGCTTCGACGGTTTGGCCGGTGAGCTGGAGCGAGTCGCCGGTTTTTCAGCGGGTTTATGGATGGGGCGAAAGAGGAGCTGAGCCGCAGCTAGCCGTGGAAGAGGCGATGGAGTTGCTGCACGACGATTTTGCTTATGAGTTTCAGATTGGATGGAGCTTGTGGGAGGTGGAGGGTGCGCAGGGAAACGCGGGTCCCTCGACTCCGGCCGCTCAGGCGGCTTTCGCTCAGGATGATAAAGCATGGCTCGATCCGCGCTGGATGAAGGAGTCTCGGCTGGTGCGGGTAACGGGATATGGGCCGCTCTTTGACGAGGGGGTTTACGAACAGGATGGGCACATCCGGGTGGATTTTGGCTCGGATGCGCCGTTTCTTGAAGAGGATCTGGAGCTGGATTCGGATGCGGCCCGGCATGTGGAAGAGAATGTGCGCCAACTGGTGGATCTGACCGCGGCTATTGAGAAGGATTCGGGGGCTACGGCGCGGCTTTTGTGGAGCGAGCTGGGCGAAAGCCTTGCGCAACGGTTGGCGGCACGGCTCGGGGTGCGAAACTGAGCGTGCGATTCACCATTGAACGAATGCGGACGCTGGTGCTGGCGGCGGGGGTTCTGCTGGTGGCGGCGCTGGTGGTGTTTCTGGCTGTGGGCAAGTGGAAGAATCCATTCAACCGGCGCGATCTGCCCAAGCGCCTGGGCATTGAAATTCAGCAGGAATCCAACGGGGTCACGTATACGCAGGCTCACGGCGGGCATACGCTCTTCAAGCTGCACGCGTCGAAGGCGGTGCAGTTGAAGGAGGGCAACCACGTCATGCTGCACGACGTAAAGGTGGAGCTGTATGGCGCCGACGGCAGCAGCGTGGACCGCATCGAGGGCGGACGAGTTCGAGTACGACCCGGAGACGAATAAGGCCACGGCGGCCGGGCCGGTGGAGATTACGGTGATGCGGCCGGGAGTGGCGCCGGCGATTGCGCCCAAGGCGACGGCGGGGCACGTGGCGAACGGCAAGGACAAAGGCACCGCGCTGGCCTCGGCAGCCGAGACGGCAGCGCGCGGAGAGATTCACGTGAATACCAGCGGGGTCGTCTTCGACGAGAAGAGCGGAGTGGCGACGACCGACCAGCATGTGGATTTTTCCGTCGGTGCAGGGAAGCGGCGTCTCGACAGGTGCGACGTATGACTCGCAGCAGGGCCGCCTGGTGCTGGATCGCGCGGTGGAGTTGAAGACCGAGCACGGCGGAGAGCCGGTGGTGGTGCATGCCCAGCACGCGGAGTTCGAGCGCGGCGATATGCTGTGCAGGATGCATGCGGCCACTGCCGATTACCAAGGGCGGACAAGCAACGGCAGGCGACGCGAATATTCTGTTTCGCGAGGATGGGTCGGCGGTGCGGCTGGACGCGATGAACGGGTTTACGCTGACGACCCAGAACGGCGGTCACGTTGCCGCGCCCATCGGGTCAATGGACTTTAATGAGCATAACCAGCCCCGGCACGCTCACCTGGAGGGCGGGGTGAAGATGGATTCGGTGAGCAAGAATGGGAGCCATAGCCGGCAGGTGCATGGGACTTCGCCTACGGCGGAGTTCGACTTCACGGCCGAAGGGCCAGTTGCGCCACGCACACCTGGAGCGGGGTGTGGAGATGCATAGCGAAGACCTGAGCGAGCCTGAGGGCGGGGCTGCGTCCGGTGCGGGTGAGCAGGACTTGGCGTTCGCCGGTGGCCGACGTGGATTTCCGCGATAACGGGAAGGGTCAGCCGGAGCCGGCGACGATTCACGGGACAGAGGGAGTGGTGGTGACGGGCGAAAGCCAGCGCGGCAAGGGAGCGATTGTGCCCTCGCGGCTGGCGGCCGATGAGGTGACGGGCGAGTTGGGGCCGGGGTCGGTATTGACCGCGATGACCGGATGGGCCACGCCAGCATTGAAGAGACCACGGCAACGGGAACCCGGCAGACCTCGACCGGCGACCGGCTACAGGCGCATTTTGCTCCTGCCGGAGAGGCAAAGGGCGGGGCAAAGAGCGGGCAGAGCGGCGCGACGCAGGTTCAATCGGCGGTGCTGGATGGGCATGTGGTGCTGACGCAGACGCCGGCGGCCAAACCGGGCGGGCAGGCGGAGGCGCCGCTGCGGGCTACGGCGGGCCGAGCCGTCTATGAGAGCACGGGAGAGTGGTTGCACCTAACGCTGCACCCGCGGGTGGTAAACGGCGGCTTCGAACTCACGGCGGATAAGGTGGACGTATCCCACGACTCGGGAGATGCGTTTGCGCATGGGAATGTGAAGGCGACTTATGTGGATACCGGTGCCAGGGCGGAGAGCAGGGCAAGGGCGCTTCCGGCATTGGGTGAGTTTTGGCGGGAAGGGTCCGTCGCACGTGGTTTCAGCCGAGGCGCAACTGCACCAGGCCACCGGCGAGGCTACTTTCAGGGGTCATGCGCGGCTGTGGCAGCAGGCAAACTCGGTATCCGCGCCGGTGATTGTGCTGAACCGGGTGCGGCAGACGATGGTGGCGCGCAGCACGGATGCGGCAGAGCCGGTGAAGGTGGTGCTGTTGAGCAGCGGGCGGGCCGGAATCGGGCAAGGCTGCTGGGAAGGAGCAGGGACGGGATTCGAGCGGGAAACAGTCCGCGCCGTCGGTGATTCGGGTGCGCGGGGGCGATCTGAAATATTCCGATGCCGAGCACAAGGCGGTGATGCATGGCGGTGTACTGGGTACCGTGGAGGCCGAAACGGGAACGGCGACCTCTGTATCGAATGAAGTTGAATCTGCTGCTGCTGCCTGCGGACAATCACGCCGGAAGAGACGGAGTCGCGGCGCGCGTGGACCGCATGACGGCCAGGGGCGATGTGAAGCTCAACTCCGAGGGCCGGCACGGAACCGGGGAGCAGTTGGTTTATACCGGCGAGACCGGAGAGTATGTGCTGACCGGAACCGCAGCCACGCCGCCCAGGATAAACGATCCGGCGCGGGGAACCGTGACCGGGGAGGCTTTGATTTTCGATAGCCGCGATGATAGCGTCAGCGTGGAAGGCGGCGGACGCAAAACAACTACAGAGACCACGGCGCCGAAGTGAAGGTTGTTTTGCGCGGCGCGGATTGTGAAAGGATGACGATACGGAATTTACGACAACAATTTCAGAGCGGGACTTTGTCGCTGGGCATCGACTGACCCGAAAATCTGCTTTTATGACCGTAGTCTCAGTTTGGATGTACCTCCTCCTTGCCTGGTTAATCTTTGATTTTGCGGTCGAACTGATTATGGAGCCTAAGCGCTCGGCATCTGTTTTCGATGGCTTGCTAGCGCTGGGCCTGTTTGGATTCTGGTGGGTCTATTTACCATATCGAGAGCGCACACGTTATCGCAAGGATCCGGGTCAACGAGGGGAGAATGTCGTACAACTTAGCCCTGAGGGCATATCCGAGAAATCTTCGAGGGGGTCGAAAGCAAGCCATCCTTGGACCCTCTGCGCCGATTGGCGCGAATCTAAGCGGGTCATTGTCCTTAAGACTAAATCAGGTATCTTTTATATGTTTCCGAAGAGTTGTTTGAGCTCGGAGCAACTGGAAGAACTCCGCTCGACCCTCGCTGCACATCTTCCAAAGAAGTAATCTGAAATTGACAGGATGACCCACTCGATGGAAACACTGATCGCCGAGGGAATCGGCAAGAGTTACAAGGGACGGCCGGTGGTGCGCGGGGTCGACCTGCGGATCAGCCGCGGGGAGGTGGTGGGACTGCTGGGGCCGAACGGCGCCGGCAAGACTACCAGCTTCTATATCATCGTGGGACTGATCGAGCCTAATACCGGGCGGGTGCTGGTGGACGATACCGAGATCACGCGGGTGCCGATGTATCTGCGCGCGCGCAACTTCGGCATCAGCTACCTGCCGCAGGAGCCCTCGATCTTCCGCAAGCTGACTGTGGAGGAGAACATTCTGGCGGTGCTGGAGGCGCAGCCGCTGGGCAACCGGGAGCGGCGGACCAGGGCCGAGCGGCTGGTGAATCAGCTTAACCTGGGCCACATCCGCACTACGCTGGGCTATGCGCTGTCGGGCGGCGAACGGCGGCGGGTGGAGATTGCGCGCTCGCTGTGCATTCAGCCTAATTTTATTTTGCTGGACGAGCCTTTCAGCGGCATCGATCCTATCGCGGTGCTGGAGTTGCAGAAGATTATCTTCGATCTGAAGGCCAGCGGCATTGGAGTGCTGGTGACCGACCACAACGTGCGCGAGACGCTGAGCGTGACCGACCGGGCCTACATCATCGCCGAGGGGCGAATCATTTTTGCTGGAACCCCGCATGAGCTGGGCAATAATGTGGACGTGCGGCGGCTTTATCTGGGCGAGGGATTTTCGTTAAGCTAATCATGAGACGCAGTGCAGCTGGTTTTGGTGCGTAGTGTGCAAAGTCTGGATTACGAAGTTCAGGATTTGTCAATGTGCCAAACGTGCCAGACGGCAGAGGATTTTCCGGGGATCGATTCCCGAAATGAATGTTGCCTGATCCGGAACGATTGACGCGTTATAGAGCAATTTTCTTATGTATCCTTATTCCAGCAAGATTAAACTTACAGTAAGTGCACGAGTCCCAATCAGGGAACGAGTCCCATTTATGCCGCTGCTGCAACCTAATCTGAGCCTCAGAGTCTCGCAACGCCAGGTCCTTACCCCGGGCCTGATGCAGATGGTGAGCGTTCTTGCGCTGAACAAGCTGGAACTGAAGGAGATGATCGATGCCGAGATGGTGGAAAATCCCGTCCTGGAAGAGATTGACGAAACGGTTCCGATGCTGGATGAGGTTGCGGGCCGCGAGGAACGGCTGGAGCGCGGTGTGGAAGAGCCGCCGGCGCCGCCCAAGGACTCCTTCGAAGAGGTTGATTTCGGATCGTACTTCCAGGAATATCTTGATCCCGGCTACCGCACACAGCCGGAGTATGAAGACAGCGAGAAGCCTTCGTTTGAAAACTTTCTCTCCCAGCCAACGACTCTTGCCGATCATCTGGCGTGGCAGTTGGGAGTTCTGACGCTGGAGCCGGAGCTGCGCGAAGCGGCGGAGTTCGTGATCGGCAATCTGGACGAAGACGGCTACCTGGCCGCCAGTGAAGAAGAATTGGCCGCGGCCTTCCTGCAGTCCCCTGAAGAGCAGTTGCTGGAGAGCCGATCCGGGAATGGCCATTCGGCGCCCAAGCGTGACTGAGGCGGAGCTGGCTGTGGCTCTTGCGCTGCTTCGGCGCGGCATTGAGCAGGTGCAGCAGCTTGACCCGGCAGGAGTGGGGGCCAGAGATCTGCGCGAGTGCCTTCTGCTCCAGATTGCGGCACAACAGCGCGAGTTTGGCCATTTGTATGGGAAGCGGGAAACACGAGCCGGAAGAAGACCCGCATCGCAGCTTCCGCGCCGAGGCCGAAGGAGCGGCTTGAGGAGCGGCGGCGCAGCATGGAAGTCGCGGCGCTGATTGTGGACCGTCACTTGCAACTGCTGCAGAAGCGGGACTTGAAAGATCTGGCGCGGGCGGCGCAGGTGACTCCGGCGGAGGCTCAGGCGGGAGTGGATTTCATCCGTACTCTCGATCCGCGGCCGGGACGCCTGTATAACCGCGAGCAGACGCGGCTGATTGAGCCCGATGTGGTTTTTATCAAGCGCGGCGCTGAGTGGGTTGTTTCAATGAACGAGGAGAATATGCCCAGCCTGCGCCTGAGCGCGCGCTACCGGCGGATGCTGGCGTCGGAAGGCACCGACAAAGAGGTGAAGGATTACGTGAAGGAGCGCTTCCGCTCCGCGCTGCAACTGATGCGCAACATTGCGCAGAGAAAGAGCACGATTCTGCGGACTTGCGAAGTGATTGTGCGCCGCCAGCAGGAATTTCTGGAGCAGGGCGTGGAGGCTCTGCGGCCGATGATGATCAAGGAAGTGGCGGAGGAGATCGGGGTTCACCCCTCGACGGTGAGCCGCGCGGTTTCAAACAAGTATGCGCATACTCCGCAGGGGGTCATCGAACTGCGCTTCTTCTTCTCCGAGGGATCGAACGGGCCGGAGGGCGCGGATACGCCTTTGCTGGTGCTCAAGCGCAAGGTGAAAAAGCTGATCGAGGATGAAGATGCAAGCCATCCGCTCACCGACGACCAGCTTGCCGCGATGCTGGGGGCGCAGGGGATTCAACTCACCCGCCGCACGGTGGCCAAGTACCGCGAGGATATGAATATTCCCTCCACGCACCAGCGGCGGCGGCGAGACAAGTGAGGTAAAACAGGGAATAGGGACTAGTAAATTGAGAATAGGGACAG
The DNA here is from genome assembly GCA_963724755.1 of uncultured Acidobacteriaceae bacterium. GTDB lineage: Bacteria > Acidobacteriota > Terriglobia > Terriglobales > Acidobacteriaceae > Telmatobacter. The sequence continues at coordinate 158,571 of CAVRVZ010000017.1, read as the reverse complement.
GGAATAGAGAGCAGACCTGCGGGAGTTATGAGCTTTCAGTTATTCTGGGCTGGGAAATCAATGGCTAAAGCGGTGAATATTCCGAAGACTAGGTAACAAATTGCGAGGCAGTCAATCTGTTACCTAGGCCCTAGTCCCTAGTCTCTGTTCCCTGTTCCCTGTTTTATAGACCGAAACGCGGAGGCTGATCATGGAAGTGGAGTTCACCGCCAGGCAAGGAAAGATCTCCAAAGCGCTGCGCACGCAGGCCGAGGAGGGATTGGAACGGCATAGCCCGGATTCTGGGCAAGAGCGTGCGCGCCAGCGTCACCATCGGCGCGCAGAGGCACGTGCAGATCGTGGAGCTGACCGTGCAGGCGCGGCAGCAGACGATCGTGGCCACGGGCAAGGCCGCTACCCTGGATGCGGCGCTGCGGCAGGCGATCGATCACGCCGAGAACCAGGCGCGCCGTTACCGGGACCGGCGGATGGAAGGCAAACGCCTGCCCAAGGAAGAGAAAGCGCTCACCGCGCCCCCGGTGGCCAGGCCCAAGGTCCGCGCGGCCCAGACGGAGGCTGCGGCAGGGGAGAGCAAGCCCGCACGCGGGAAGGCCCGCGCTTCAATCGCCGTGCACTCGTATCCCAGCCGCGCGACGGTGGTGGAGCCGCACATACTCAAAAGCGGCGAAGCCATTGCGCTGCGAGCCCATGACCATTGAGGAGGCGGTGAAGGAAGCGGAGTTTCGCGACCGCGACCTGCTGATCTTCCACAACTCCGCGGGCGATATGTTTGTGCTTCATCGCCGCCGCGACGGGCAGATGGAACTGGTGGAGATTCCCTAACTCAATCTGCAGAATTTCCGTGCTCGATCAGAAAGATGGGAGTTAGCATGCAGGTGGGAGATAGCAAGAACCTAGGTGGCATCCGGTAACCGATTTAGGGGATGGAGACCGGATCGATTCGGCATACGATTTTGGATATGGCCGCATCCAATGGAGAGCCGGGAAATGGGACAGAGGATAAATTGCGCAGGACCGCGACGGCCGCAATTCCCTGGGAGACTATGAGTTTGAATCTTCCGGAAAACTCGGACTCCGCACAGCAGCAGGAGATTCTCGACGCGTTGCCGGTGCTGGTTTTTCTGGAGCGTGAGGGCAGGATTGTGTTTGCCAATCTTCAGGCGCGCCAGATGCTGGGCCTGGCCGAAGGAGAGTGGATTCCGCGGCCGGTAGTGGACGTTTTGTGGGGGCTGGTTCCGATTCCTGGCGAGCCGCAGATTCTGCCCTTGGAAAGCAAGCCGGGCAACCCGTTCCGCGCCACGCTGCCGGCCAGAAATGGCCGCCTGCTGCCGGTCGAAGGCACTTACAGCATTCTGAATGCGGAGTTGCGCGAGGCGGTGATCGTGGCCCATCCCAGCGGACGGGAGCGGGCGCCGAAGTCGCGGCTGATGGAGGATGTGCTGGCCAGCATCCCCGAGGCCGTGGTGATCGTGCATGACAACCATGTGCTCTACACCAACCCGGCATTTACGCGCATGTTCGGTTACACCGCCGAAGAGGCCAGCGGCGGCAGCCTGCCGGAACTGATTGTGCCGGATACGCGGCGGCACGAGCAGGAGATGCTGGAACAGGCACTCGATCAGCATGGGCGCGCAACCATCGAGACGGTGCGCGTGAACAAGAATGGCGCGCTGCTGGATGTGGTTCTGCAGGCTGCGCCGCTGATGGTGGACGGAGCGAGGATCGGCTACGTGCTCACCTTCCGCGACATTGGCGATCGCAAGCAGACTGAAGCCAAATTGCAGCACGATGCCCTGCACGACATGCTGACGGGATTGCCCAATCGCGCGCTTTTTCTCGATCGGCTGACCCTGGCGCTCTCACGCCGGTCGCGGCGCCGCGATCAGAGCTGCGGCGTGCTTTTTCTTGATATGGACCGCTTCAAGGAGATCAACGACACGCAGGGCCACGCGGCGGGCGATGTGCTGCTGGTTGCGATTGCCGACCGGCTGCGCGCGTCGCTGCGTCCGCAGGACTCGGCTTGCCGGCTGGGCGGCGACGAATTTGCCGTTCTGGTGGATAACATTCTCGAAGCAGGCGACCTGAACGTGGTGGCCAGCCGCATCTTGCGCGAGATGGAGCGGCCCTTTGAAATCTTCGGCCAGCTCGTCCAGGTCAGCGCCAGCATCGGCATGGCGCTGGCCGGGCCGGACCACACCACCCCCGAGATGCTCATCCGGGACGCGGACTTTGCCATGTACCGCGCCAAGCAGGAGGGCGGCGGGCGGATGGAGATCTTCGACAAGCGCCTGGAAGTGCACATCACCAGCCACAAGGAGCGGGAGCGGGAGTTGCGCCAGGTGCTGGATAACCGGCAGTTCGAGGTCTGGTATCAGCCCATCTACCGTCTGGCGAACGGCAAGCTGGAGGGGTTTGAGTCAGTGCTGCGCTGGCGGCGGCTGGACGGCACGGCCGACAGTTTCTTTGATCTGCTGCGCGTGGCCGAAAATACCGGGCTCTCCATCACTCTCGGCCGGGAGACGATCGATACCGTATGCAGGCAGTTGCGGACCTGGACCGATGAGTTGCCGCAGGAAGAGCTGATCGTGAGCATCAATCTGACTCACCGGCAGTTCTACCATCCCGATTTGGTTTTGCAGTTGAAAAGGGCGCTGGACGCGAACGCGGTGGATGCGTCGCGGCTGTTGTTTGAGATTGCGGAGACCACGCTGAACGAGAACCCGGATGCGGCGGTGGCCATTCTGCAGCGCATGGTGGACTGCAATGTGCGCCTTGCGGTGGGCAACTTCGGCTCCAGCTTTGCGCCGCTCAGCCACCTGGTGCGGATGCCCATCGACGTGGTGAAGCTGGCTCCCCAGCTGACCGCTGCCGCGGTCTTTGCAGGCCGCCAGCAGGCGGTGCTGGAGTCGCTGATTCACCTGGGCCACACGCTGGGCATGCAGGTGGTTGCGCAGGGAATTGAGACGGCGGCGCAACTGGATGCACTGTGCCGCATGGGTTGCGAATTGGGCCAGGGACCGCTGCTCGCGTATGCGCTGGAACCGGACCGGGCGACGAAGCTGATCGAACAGGGTACCGGGCGGCCGCTTCCGGTGCCTGAACCGGGTCCCGCAGTGTAGGATGGGCGCATGACGCCCTCGAAGCCGTCGCCCCGAAGAACCCAAGCGCGAGCGGTTGCCAAAGGCTCAAGCACGCGCAAAGCCGACCAAGCCCAGGCAAGCCGACAAACCGGACAAGGAACTGGTGATTGTGACCGGAATCTCCGGCGCCGGGAAAGCCTCGGCGCTCAAGGACTTTGAGGACCTGGGCTATCACGCCGTGGACAACCTGCCGCTGGAACTGCTGCCGGATTTTGCCGGCCTGGTGCGGAAATCCGACGAGATTGAACGCGCCGTGATCGTGGTGGATGTGCGCGAAGGGCAGACCCTGGACCAGCTTCCGGATATTCTCAAGCGGGTAAAGAAGCTGTTGCCCACGCGGGTGGTTTTTCTGGACGCGCAGGACGCGGTGCTGGTGCGGCGCTACTCTGAGACGCGGCGGCCGCATCCGCTGCGCCGGTACGGAGACGGTATGGCGCTCCATTGTGGAAGAGCGGCAACTGCTGGACCCGGTTCGCAATCTGGCGGATACGCTGATCGACACCTCGAACTTCAACGTGCACGAGCTGCGCGCCCACATCCAGGCACGGTTTGGCCACCAGGACCAGACGCAAGCAACTGCTGGTCTCCTGCCTCAGCTTCGGCTTCAAAAATGGCGTGCCGCTGGACGCGGATATGGTCTTCGATGTGCGCTTCCTTCCCAATCCGCATTTTGTGCCGGAGTTTCGCAAGCTCACCGGCCGGGACCGCAAGGTGGCGGCCTATGTGCGCGGGTTTCCGCAGAGCAAGGAGTTTCTTGAACGGGTGACGGAGCTGATGCTTTATCTGCTTCCGCATTATGTGGAGGAAGGGAAGAGCTACCTGACGGTGGCCTTTGGCTGCACCGGCGGACAGCATCGCAGCGTGATGATGGCCGAGGAGATGAGCAAGCGGCTCAAGAAGGCCGGCTACCAGGCGAAGGCTGTGCACCGGGATATTCCGCGGTGAGTTAGCGAGTTAGCGAGTCAGTAAATCAGCGAGTTAGCACGTTAAGTTAGTTAGAGGAAAGATATGAAAAGGCGAGATCTGATAAGTGGTTCGTTGGCGGCGGCGTTATCGGCGTCGCTCAAGGTGAAAGCAGCCGGTTTGTTTCCGGCATTTATTTCGGGCGCGGAAAACCGGCGGCTGCGCATTGTGGGCATAGGAACGCCTTTCCAGTGGCGGATAACAGCGGCGATACCTGGGTTGCGGCGTGGGCCGACGACGATAACCTCTACTCGCCGTCGAATGATACGGGAGGGTTTCATAAACAGCCATATTCGAATCATCAGTTTCAATCGCATCGATGGAAGCGATCCGTTGCACCTGAGCGGGGTAACGGTGAACAGCATGACGGAGTATGGCAAAGGCGGCGATAAAGAGCCCGGATGGATGCACGTGGAAATCCAGCGGCTGCACATTCATTGACGGCGTTTTGTATTGGGTTGTGGCCCGGCATGAGTATGGAGAAACCAGTGGAGATCCTTACCGGAGACAGCCGGCGCAAAACGCAAGCATCATCAAGAGCGCCGACTATGGGAAAACGTGGACGCGCCCGGCGGAAGTGAACTATCAGCACCCGATGTTTCCCGGACGGCGTTTTGCCACGCCTTACTTTATTGAATTCGGCCATGAAGGATCGGGTAAAGCCAACGTCGGCGACTACGTTTATGCCCTTTCAAACAACGGTTTTTGGGATTGCGGCGACGACATGGTGCTGGGCCGGGTGGAGCGATCGAAAATCGGCCTGCTGAATGGCTCCGATTGGGAGTACTTTACCGGCGGAAACGGCGCGCTGAAAAACTCCTGGTCGAAGAATATGAACGATGCCAAGCCGGTGCTTGAAGGAGAGCGCAAATTTGGCATGAGTGGCGCTGTTTATCTGCATGAGCACCAGAGATATTTCATGATCGGTTGGTATTATCCTGCCGGAGGCGGAAAGATGGCTAAGGGGCCAAGACGCATACGGTTTGGGACTTCTATGAGTCGCCGCAGCCCTGGGGTCCATGGACCCGCATCGGCTCCTATGATTCTCAGCCTTCGGGGTACTATTCTCCGCGAGGTGTGCCCGAAGTTTCAAACTGCCGACAAAGTTTTTGTGTTTACTGCGGGAAATTGGGATAGCCCGCCGGACTACCGTTTGACTGTTGTTCCGCTTGAAATCGGGACTTAAATTCAGAAGGCGATCTTCGATTAAGTACACGAAAGGATAAAAGTATGAAAATGAAGTTACTGGATTGCAGCCATTCTGGCGTGCGGAATTTTCACCGTTGCCGCATCGGGGCAGCGGCACGCTGACCCTGCTCCCAATCCCGCTGACAGCGGGCCGTCCCTGGCGGTAACGATGCAGCTCCTCCAGGACAATGCTGAACGCACAAGGCAAGATGAATTGGACTACGCATTATCATGACAGCGCCGATAATACGAATTGGATCTATCAGTTCAACTTCGAAGCCAACAAAGTGGTTGCCGATGCGGCGGCCTGCACCGATGCCTATCACTACACCATCGTCCGGGACGGCAACCAGATCTCCGATAGCGACGCTTCGTTCAACCTGCACGATGTGCAGGACCTGACGCTGATCACGGGCGATCGAGCGCCAGAACAAGAATGATGTGGCCGCCGGGCACCCAACCTGGAACGCGAAGGTCGATCCGCCCGTTTTCGACTTGATTGTGAAAGGGAAGGAGAAAGCGGAGTTCTACTTCTTCTTTTTCGATGGGGATGTGGCCAACCGCGTTACGAAAGCCATGGGGCACGCGGTGGAGTTGTGCGGCGGCAGCAGAGGTTCGTTCTAGGCCGGTGGTCGACTCCGAACGAGGCCTATGAATGCGAACGTGCCGCGAATCCCAGATCTCAGCGGCCGTTTTGGCCGTCCGAGTGCAGTGATTAGTACTTGACGATGGCGGTGAAGGAGTCGGGCTTGAGGCTGGCTCCGCCGACCAGTGCGCCGTCAATTTCTTCCTGGCCGATGAGGGCTGTGGCGTTGTCGGGCTTGACGCTGCCGCCGTAGAGGATGCGGATGGCCGCGGCGACGGCCGGACCCAGCAGCTTGGCCACTTCAGCGCGGATGATCTTGTGCGCGTCGACGGCAATCTCCGGCGTGGCGGTCTTGCCGGTGCCGATGGCCCATACCGGCTCGTAGGCAATCACGATGGGCGCGGCGGCCTCGGCGGTGATGCCGGCAAAGGCTCCGGTGATCTGGGTCTTGAGCACGTGGGCGGTTTTGCCGGCTTCGCGCTCGGCTAAAACTTCGCCGACGCAGACCACGGGAACGACGCCGTGCTTGAGCGCGGTGTGCAGCTTCTTGTTGACGATCTCGTCGGTCTCGGCAAAGTACTGGCGGCGCTCGGAGTGGCCGATCAGGGTGTGCGTTCCACCGACGGCCAGAAGCTGGAGGACGGAGGTTTCGCCGGTGTAGGCGCCTTCCTCGGCAAAGTGGATATTCTGCGCGCCGACCAGGACATTGGAGCCTTTGGCGGCGGCAATCACCGTTGGCAGCAGACACGGGCGAGGGGAACAGGGCGATCTCGTCGCGGGTGTGGCCGGCAACGAGGGGTAAAAAGGCATCGACAAAGGCCTTGGCTTCGGCAGGGGTTTTGTACATCTTCCAATTGGCGGCGATCAGGGCTTTACGGGGCATTTTTCGGGGTTCCTCAATTCAATTTTAGTCGATAGGAATTGGGCGGAGGGTGACGAGCAGCACAACGCGGTTTCGGAGGTATTTTGCGCCAAAATGTGCTGAATATCTACATTGCCCTCAGAATGCGTGCCCGTGCCTGTCTTCCCGCAAATGATCCGCGCTCCATCCTTTCGCTTTATATGGGTGGGTTGCCAAGGTGTTCCCTCTAACCGCTATTACAGGTAAACTGAAACTATGGCGGAGATTCAGCGCAGAAAAACACCCACGGTCAAAATCGGGCAGGTTCGCGTCGGCTGGGAGGTCCCGGTCGTCGTCCAGTCCATGACCAACACCGACACGGCCGACATTCCCGGCACCATCGAGCAGGTTGCAGCCCTGGCCCTGGCCGGCTCTGAGATCGTTCGCGTCACGGTCAACAACGAGGACGCCGCCGCCGCCGTCCCGCACATCGTCGAGGGCCTCGACAAGCGCGGCCTCCGCGTCCCCATCGTGGGCGACTTCCACTACAACGGCCACCTGCTGCTGAAGAAGTTCCCCGCCACCGCGCGCGCGCTGGCCAAGTACCGCATCAATCCCGGCAACGCATCCATCGGCAAAAAGGACAACGACAATTTTCAGGTCATGGTCGAGTGCGCGGTCGAGAATCAGAAGCCGGTGCGCATCGGCGTCAACTGGGGCTCGCTCGATCAGGCGCTGCTCACCCGCATGATGGACGAGAACAGCAAGCAAGGCCGAACCCGCTGCCCGCGCGCGAAGTGATGATGGAAGCCATGGTGGTCAGCGCGCTCGACTCCGCCAAAGCCGCCGAGCACTACGGCCTGCGCCACGACCAGATCATCCTCTCCGCCAAGGTCTCCGGCGTCCGCGACCTGATCGACGTCTACACCAATCTGGCCGCCCGCTGCGACTACGCGCTGCACCTCGGCCTCACCGAAGCCGGCATGGGCGCCAAGGGCCTTATCGCCTCCACCGCCGGCCTCGCGCCGCTGCTTCTTGCCGGCATCGGCGACACCATCCGCGTCAGCCTCACTCCCAAGCCCAACGGCGACCGCACGGAAGAGGTGCAGGCCGCGCAGCAGATTCTGCAATCGCTCGGCATCCGCAGCTTCATGCCCCAGGTCACCAGTTGCCCCGGCTGCGGCCGCACCACCAGCACCTATTTCCAGGAGCTGGCCGAGCAGATCCAGAGCTACCTCCGCACCTCCATGCCCGAGTGGCGCAAGCAGTATCCCGGCGTCGAAGAGCTGAAGCTCGCCGTCATGGGCTGCGTCGTCAACGGCCCCGGCGAATCCAAGCACGCCAACCTGGGCATCAGCCTCCCCGGCACCTTCGAAGAGCCCAAAGCCCCCGTCTACATCGACGGCAAGCTCTCCACCACGCTCAAGGGCGACACCATCGTGGCCGAGTTCAAGCAGATCCTCGACAACTACGTGCAAAGCCATTACGCCCAAAGCGCCAGGAGTGTGGATTTGGTTGAGCAGCGGTAGCTCTTCCCTTTCGCGTAGAATGGCGTGCCATCAAGGCCGGGTGCGGGTGCCCCATCCATCCGCAGTTGTTCGCGGAAGGGTGGGATACCACAGTCCTCCATAGCTCTGTCATCCTGAGCCGGGTGCCGGGTGCCCCATCCTTCCGCAGCTTTTCGCGGAAGGGTGGGATACCACAGTCCTCCATAGCTCTGTCATCCTGAGCCGGGTGCCGGGTGCCCCATCCATCCGCAGCTTTTCGCGGATGGGTGGGATACCACAGTCCTCCATAGCTCTGTCATCCTGAGCGAAGGTCGCTCCAGCGACCGTAGTCGAAGGACCTGCGGTTGCTTTTGTCCTAGTTTTTGCAACGAATGAAGAGTACGGAGGGAGGCCGGGGCCCCCGGCGACAGGTCTTAGTCGCTGGGGTGGAAGAAGGGGGTTTCAACCCCCGCACCAATCCATCCACCCCAATGCGACCCCACCACCAACCTCCCACTCTTGCCGGGTGCCCCATCCATCCGCAGCTTTTCGCGGATGGGTGGTATACCACAGTCCTCCATAGATCTGTCATCCTGAGCGAAGGTCACCGTGGTGATTCATCCCGTCTCCTCGGCGCTTGCCTCGTGTTTCAAAATATCGCCTGGAGCGCAATGCAGTTCCTTGCACAACGCGTCAAGAGTAGAGAATCGAATCGCCTTAGCCTTGTTGCTCTTCAGAATGGACAGGTTCGCCAGCGTAATTCCCACACGACCGGCAAGCTCCGTCAGCGAGATACCTCGTTCGAGCATGACTCTGTCGAGATGAACACGAATCCCCATAAGCTCCTCGCCTATACAGTCAGTTCGCTTTCTGTTTTGAGTGCGTAACCGCGGCGAAAAACTTCAGCCAGCACCAAGAGCACGATTCCCATAAAGATCGCATCGAAATCAATTGCCCAGGAGAAATGTGCGCCTGATTCGTTCCCCGTCCCCGAGTTCAGCAATGCGGCACAAAACACCGTCCGCAGAAGAGAGCCGATAACGACGGCGCCTCCGATCATCCGTAAGCGACTCGGCGTTTTGGGATGAAATGGTTCTCCTGCTCTAACGGGCTCCAGAATCCGCATCAGCAAATAGAGAACCACCGCATGGCACGTTCGTGAAACCAGTTCCATAGCCCATATCCACCATCTCGCTTCGGTCCCTCGCAACATATCGAAGCTGGCCTCCAATGGGCCACTTCCGACATCAAACGACACATTGCGGAGCATGCCGACTCCATTTGGAAGGGCTAGAATTGGAACGATTGCCATGAGTAGAACGCCCGCAGTTGCCAGAAAAAACGCCACTTTAACCGCGAGATGTAGTTTTGAAGCAATTGATTTCGGACCAATCAGGTTCATAAATCCTCCGACAAGATGATAAAAATGACATATATATTATTGTATGTCAATAAATATATTTTGATTATCGATAATATTATATCTTTTATCGATAATTTATGTGGGCAGACTCTATCTTGCTTTTTTCGCCTGATATTCGCCATCGAGCTATAATGCTACCCATGGACTTTCAACTGGTGACCACCTACAAGCCCAGGGGCGATCAGCCGCGCGCGATCGCCGAGTTGATGGAGGGCCTGGCCGCGGGCGAGAAGCCACCAGGTGCTGCTCGGCGTCACCGGCTCCGGCAAAACCTTCACCATGGCCAAGATCATTGAGCAGTCCAACCGCCCCGCTCTGATCCTGGCCCATAACAAGACCCTCGCCGCCCAGCTTTATCACGAGTTCAAGCAGTTCTTCCCCTCGAACGCGGTCGAATACTTCGTCAGCTACTACGACTACTACCAGCCCGAAGCCTACATTCCCGCCGGCGACCTCTATATCGAGAAGGAAGCCACCGTCAACGAGGAGCTGGACAAGCTGCGCCTCTCCGCGACCCGCTCGCTCTTCGAGCGCCGCGACTCCATCATCGTCAGCTCGGTCAGTTGCATCTACGGCCTGGGCTCGCCCGAGGCTTACTACGGCATGCTGCTGCTGCTCGAAAAAGGCCAGCACATCAGCCGCAAAGATATTACGCAGCGCCTGGTCGAAATCCTCTACGAGCGCAACGATACTGACTTCCGCCGCGGCACCTTCCGCGTGCGCGGCGATGTGATCGAAGTCTTCCCCACCTACGACGAAACCGCTTACAGAATCGAGCTCTTCGGCGACGAGATCGAATCGCTCTCTCAAATCGACCCGCTCTTCGGCACCGTGAAGCAAAAGTACTCGCGCCTGCCCATCTATCCCAAAAGCCATTACGTAGTGCAGCCGCAGCGCAAGGCCGAGGCCATCGACTCGATCGTTGCGGAGTTGAACGACTGGGTTCCGCAATTGGAATCCGAAGGCCGCATGGTCGAGGCGCAGCGCGTTCACCAGCGCACGCGCTTCGATCTCGAGATGATCAAGTCCATGGGCTACTGCCACGGCATCGAGAACTACTCGCGCCACTTCAGCGGCCGTCTGCCCGGCGAGCCTCCGCCCACTCTGCTCGACTACTTCCCCCGCGATTTTCTGCTCTTTGTCGACGAGAGCCACGCCACCATTCCCCAGGTGCATGGAATGTGGCACGGCGACCGCAGCCGCAAGCAAAACCTCGTCGACTACGGCTTCCGCCTGCCCTCGGCCATGGACAACCGCCCGCTGAAGTTCGAGGAGTTTGAGAACCGCATTCATCAGACCATCTACGTCTCCGCCACCCCCGGCCCCTATGAGCTCACCCGCTCCGCCGGCGTGGTCGTCGAGCAGGTCATTCGCCCCACCGGCCTGGTCGATCCCGAAGTTGAAATCCGCCCCGTCAAAGGCCAGATCGACGACCTGCTTGCCGAAATCAGAGACCGCGCCAATCGCAATGAGCGCGTCCTCGTAACCACCCTCACCAAGCGCATGGCCGAAGACCTCGCCGGCTACTACACCGAAGTAGGCGTCCGCTGCCGTTACATGCACTCTGAAATCGAAACCCTTGAGCGCGTAAAGCTGCTGGCAGGCCTCCGCAAAGGCGAGTACGACGTCCTCATCGGCATCAATCTTCTGCGCGAAGGCCTCGACTTGCCCGAAGTTTCACTGGTAGCCATTCTCGACGCCGACAAGGAGGGCTTTCTGCGCTCGGCCGGCTCGCTGATTCAGACCATGGGCCGCGCCTCGCGCCATCTTGAGGGCCGCGCCATCCTCTACGCCGACAAAATCACCGACTCCATGCAGCGCGCCATCGGCGAGACCAACCGCCGCCGCACCATTCAGCGCGCCTACAACGAAGAGCACGGCATTACCCCGCAGTCGATCATCAACACCATGGATATGGGCCTGGCCCAGATCCTGAAAGCCGAATACGGCGAAGTAGAAGAGCAGGAGACCGAGGGCCTGCCGGAGTTCAAATCGCAAGCCGAACTCGACGCCTATATCGCAAGGCTCGAAACAGAGATGCGCGAAGTCAGCAAAGAAGTTCGAGTTCGAGAAAGCCGCCAAACTCCGCGACAGCATCAAAGAACTCCGCGAAAAAGAGTTTTTGTTCGGATAGAGCGTGTACTGCAAGAGCATGCGTTGTATCAGGGCATGACTTCATGCTTGCGGAAAAACTAGTTCGGGCAGTAGCCGGATTCGTCCCCGGTATAAAGCACATTAAATCAATGGGCTTTAGCCCCTGAGGTAAAAGATGAACGAATGTCTCAACAGACTTTCCGTATCCCGCGAGCAGTGTGAGCCAGATCACACATAAAGCGACTATGATGGTTTGAGAATACCCTTGATGGGAGGCCCTTTGGCTCCCGGTTCGCGTGCGAGAATCATCGTGGAGTCTAAATGGCAGCGTTTGGTAGTTTCGCTCTTCTAATAGCTTTAGCACTGGCTGCATACAATCTGCTGGCAGGAGCGCTAGCCCTGCGTTGGATCGCAACCGGGCAGCCGGCCCCCATCTCGCCCGAGCGGCTGGCCGATACGGCGCGCCGGGCCGGAATCGCCGGTTTTGTGGCCGTCACCGCGGCCGCTTTCGCCCTCGTCTGGTCGGTCTTCACCAATGATTTTTCAATCACTTACATCATGGAGCACTCCAACCGCGCCCTGCCCGCCGCCTACAAGTTTTCCGCTCTCTGGTCCGGCCAGGAGGGCTCGCTGCTCTTGTGGGCCTGGCTGCTGGGAGCCTACGGATTCGTCCTCCGCCTCACCCACAAGCAGGACGTCAAGCTCTACGCCTACGCCGGAGCAATTTTAGCCGCCATCCAGGTCTTTTTTCTTGCCGTGCTCAACTTCGCCGCCCCGCCCTTCGCCCTCTACCGTGGCGCCATCCCCGACGACGGCAACGGCCTGAATCCGCTTTTGCAGTACCCGGAGATGGTCATTCATCCGCCCATGCTCTACCTGGGCTATGTGGGTTTCTCAGTTCCCTTCGCCTTCGCTCTCGGCGCGCTGATGATGCGCTACCCCGGCGAAAAATGGATCAAGATCACGCGCCTTTGGACCATGGTGACCTGGCTGTTTCTAACCTGCGGCATCTTTCTGGGCATGCACTGGGCCTACGCTGTACTTGGCTGGGGCGGCTACTGGGGATGGGACCCGGTCGAGAACGCCAGCTTCATGCCCTGGCTCACCGGAACCGCCTTTCTCCACTCCGTAATGATGCAGGAGAAGAAAGGCATGATGAAGAGCTGGAATGTGTGGCTCATCTTCTCCACCTTCCTGCTCACGCTGCTGGGCACTCTGCTCACCCGCGCCGGATTGGTCAGCTCGGTACATGCCTTCGCGCAGTCTTCCATCGGCACCTGGTTTGTGGTCTTCATGGGGATCGTGCTGGCAGTCTGCATCTTCACTTATATCGTGCAGCGCAGCCATCTGAAGAGCGAACACCAGGTCGAGTCCCTGGTGAGCCGCGAATCCAGCTTCCTCTTCAACAACCTGGTCCTGCTGACGGCCTGCTTTGTGATTCTCTGGGGCACGCTCTTCCCCATCCTCTCCGAGTACGTGGAAGGCAGCAAGGTTACGGTAGGCGCTCCGTTCTATAACGCTGTAGCCATACCCATCGGCCTGTTCCTCCTGTTTTTAACCGGCGTAGGCCCGCTGCTGCCGTGGCGTTCCGCATCGCTCAAGAGCATCAAGCGCAACTTTGTGCTGCCGGTCATTGCTCTGTGGGCCATGGTAATCGTCTGCCTGGCCGTAGGTGTGCGGCCGTGGAAGAACGGCGCAATCGATCAAGGAAATTTCTACGCTCTCGTCGCCTTTGCGCTATCGGCGGCTGTGTTCACCGCTATCCTGAGCGAGTTTTTGCGCGGAGCCGCCGTCATCGCCAAACAAACCGGGAAAAATCTACTAGTAGGCACCTGGCTGCTGACGCGCCGCAATACCCGCCGTTACGGCGGATATATCGTTCACATCGGCGTGGTGGTGATTGTGATTGGGCTGGCCGGCTCGGCCTTCAATCGTAATGTGGAGCGGGAACTTGGCCTCCACGACAAGATGAGCATCGGTCCCTACACGCTGGAGCAAGTAGGCTTCACGCAGGACTCCAATCTGAACTTCAACTCCGAGTACTCCGTGCTTGACGTATACAAGGGCGGCAAGAAGCAGTTCCAGATGGCGCCGGAAAAGCGAGTCTATCTGGCCAGCCAGCAACCGCAGACCATGGTCGCCATTCACTCCACTCCCAGCTGGGATTTGTATGTGGTCTATGAAGGCACCAATCCCGATACCGGCCAGCCGATTATCAAGGCATTCCTCAATCCGCTGGTGGGCTGGATTTGGGCGGGGTTGGTGGTGCTGGTCTTTGGCACGCTGGTGGCGCTGGTTCCCGAGCCAGAAGCCGTGCTGCGCACGAGGCCGGAGGCAACTGAATGGAAGCATTGACTCGCGCACGTCTTTCTTTTGGGCTCAAAGCCCTGCAAGCGGGAGCATTGGCCGCTGGCCGTCTGCTTTTCGCTGGGCGCAACCGATGCCGGCTCGCGCTACCTCAACCTGAACCACCGCCTGATGTGCACCTGCGGCTGCGCTGAGATTCTGGGCGAGTGCAACCATGTGGGCTGCCACGGCTTCCGCACAAGAACTCGCGGAGCTGAGCGCCGACATCGCGGCCGGCAAAAGCGACCAGCAAATTTTTAGACGCCTTCGTCGCCAAGTACGGCGCCACTGTGCTGGCCGCTCCCACCACCGAAGGATTCAACCTGGTGGCCTGGATTGCGCCCTTCGCTGTGTTTGCGGCAGCACTGTTGGGCACCATTTTGCTGATTCGCCGCTGGGCAAACGTTTCGGTCGGCAAATACGCAGGCCGCCACCCAGCTCTCCGATCCGGCCACCGATGCGCTCAAAGAAAAGATTCGCCGGGAGACCGGCAGCGACGGAGGATACTGAAATGCAGAGAATAGCGAATAGGGAACCGGGAACAGAGACCGCGGAGGTTGTTGGACTATGACGCCGACTCTAGGTATGATCGCCGGTCTGCTATTGTTGTTTGCTCTGGTGATTTACACCTTCTGGCCGGAGAACGTCTTCGCCAGCCAGCGCGAAAAAACCCGCCTGGACTATCTGCTGGAGCGCAAGGAGCAGCTCTACGAAAATCTGCGCGACCTGAACTTCGAGTACCGCGCCGGCAAATATCCTGAAGAGGATTTTGTAGCCCAGCGCGCCCAGCTTGAAAACGAAACGGCGCAGTTGCTGGCCGAGATCGAACATTTGCAGCAGGCGTGAACTCCAGTGCACTGTCTTCCTGAGCGACCGAAGGGAGTCGAAGGACCTGCGGTTGATTTTTTGCTCTTACCGATTCCAACCCAAACACGACATATTAATGGAAAACTTTCAAACGACTATGAAAACGACTCAATATGTTCTTCGCACTCTTGCCCTGAGCCTGCTCCTCATCGGCGCGCTGGCGCAGGCCGCCACAGTCTCCGGCACGGTAACCAACAAGACCACCGGCAAGCCCGCCGTGGGCGATACCGTGGAGCTGGTTGACGTGCAGGCCGGCATGCAGGCAGCGGCCTCATGCAACCACCGACGGCAGCGGGCATTATTCGCTCAGCGAACCCGGCAGCGGCCCTTACCTGGTGCGCGCCATGCACCAGGGCGCAGGCTACTTTATCGCCGCGCCCCAGGGCAGCGGAACGGGAAACATCATGGTCTACGACGTAGCCGCCAAGGTGCAGGGCGTCTCCATCGAAGCCGATGTGATGGAGGTCGAGGCCGCGAACGGCCAGCTCCAGGTCACCGAGCGCTACTTCGTCCACAACACCAGTTCCCCGCCCGTCACCCAGTGGAGCGCGCGCTCCTTTGAAATCGTCCTGCCCGCCGAGGCGACCATAGACGGCGCTGAAGCGCAACGGCCCAGCGGCCTGCCCACTTCCATCAATCTTGACCCGGTTGGCGCAAAAGGACATTACGCATTCAACTTCCCCATCCAGCCCGATAACGGCGAAAAAGATACGCTCTTCCAGCTCGTCTATCATCTGCCTTACGGCAGCGGCAAGTTCACCTTTAAGAAACCCCAGCTCTCGCTGCCGGCCGATAACTTTGCCGTGCTGCTGCCCAAGAGCATGACCTTCACGCCGGGCTCGGGTACGGCTTTCAAATCCGCGCCGGGAGATCCCGGCGTGCAGACGCTCATTACTCGGAATGTGGAGCCGGGCAAGACGCTGGAGTTCACCATCTCCGGCATCGGATCGATGCCTCGTGAGGATCAGGGCGCGGGAGCCGGTCAGCAATCCGGCATGGGTGCGCAGGACAACGGAAACGGCGGGCAGGAAGCAGGCCCCGGCTCGCAGCCCGGCGGCGGCATCGGCAACCCCATCAACACGCCCGATCCGCTGAGCAAGTACAAGGGCTGGATTCTGGGCGGTCTGGGACTTTTGCTGGTCGTTGCCGCAGCCTTCCTGCTGCGCAAACCGGCGCCCGGCACGGCCTCGATGCCGGCGCGGGAACCGCACAAGCCTTCGCTTCACCGGCAGCAAAGAACTCTGCCCTCCTGAACGTTCTGAAGGAAGAGCTGTTTGCGGTAGAAAGCGAGAAGATCAACGGCGCCATCAGTCCCGAGGAGTACGCCCAGGTAAAAGCAGCTCTGGAAACAGTGCTGAAGCGCGCGCTGAACAAAAAATAGCGAGTCAGCGATCAGCGGCCGAGCCAGCTCAAACACAGACACAACGACTATGAAATGCGAGGATCGCCCGATCCTCGCATTTCTTTTTCTATTCCCTGTTCCCTGTTCCCTAGTATTCTTGTTCTCATGAAGACTCTGCTCCGCACGCTCCTTTATCTCGCGCTCATCGTCTGGCTGGGCGCTGAGATTTTCTTTCCCATCGTGGCTGCCATCACTTTCGGGACGCTGCAACCGGATACGCATACGGCCGGGACGATCGTGGGCCAGTTGCTGAGAATTCTGCACGGAATGGGCCTGGTTTCAGGGATGGTGGCGCTGGCTGTGCTGGCGCTGGCCGCGGCGTGGGGCATTTACAAGCCGCGCACAGTGCTGGCGCCCATGGCCCTTATCCTGCTGATGGCGGCCTTCACGCTTTACTCGCAGTTCGGCATCATTCCCGCCATGGAGCGCGACCGCATCGCCGCCGGCGGAGTGATCGATGCGGCGGACTTAACCAACCCCAACCGCATCGACTTCAACAGGCTGCACAACCGCAGCGAGAACGTGGAGGGGATGATTCTTCTATTGGGATTGGCAACGGTGGTGCTGGTGGCCAGGGCGGAGACCGCAAAAAACTAGGGAACGGGTGGAGGCCACAATCCGCGAAGACAGTGGAGGTAACGACGTGCAACCCATCTCGTAAGAAAAGTTCCGTCGTGCAGAACTTAAACGCATCCTGACTCCGGCAGTTGTAACAGTCAGCGCTTTTATTCATCACGCAGGCCCGGCTGCAGCCGGACTTCAGGACAAGGACCTGCCGGCCACAGGCAAGCCCGAGACAAACTTTGTCGGCAATTCAAGTTGGAATTCATACTGCCGGAATGAGCATTCAAGAAGTCATCAAGCTATACGGCCCGCCAACCTCGAAAGAAGATGCGGTGGTGCCTGATGGAGCCGGGGGAACCCGATTTTATGTGTGGCAGTGGCCGGGGCTGCGAATGAGCGTCGCCACTCTTTTTTACTATCTCGATGCGCAGCATACGATCTCCGAGTCGACGGTAGATTACGTCGATGTGTGGGGCGATTCGCCCCAAAGAGCGATCGGAGCCACAGGCCGCGGATTTATGCTTGGATCCATGCTGCAACAGCAAAAAGCCATTTATGGTGACCGCTATTCCATTTCCTACACTGAAAAAGATGGAACCAAATATGTATTAATGGATTGGGAGGACGGCACTGAATTGATCATCGACTATGGGCCCAATGGGCACAGCAATCACATCCGTCTGGCAAGCGGAAACCAATGATTCCCTGAGCTCCGTTCTCCGTTCCTGTATCATCGAAGAGGCTCTGAAGCGCGCAATTCATCGTGCGGGAGCCCTCATGGAACGCATATGAAGACTGGCATTATCGGCCTGCCGCAGGTGGGCAAAACTTCGCTGTTCAAGATTCTTACCAAGGCCAAACTCGAGGATCGCGGCCACTCGCGCCAGGAGCACATCGGCGTGGCGCGCGTGCCCGACGAGCGGCTGGACAAGCTCTCGGCGCTCTACTCGCCGAAGAAAACCACCTACGCATCGGTTGAATTTGTTGACGTGGCGGCCATCGGGCAGGAGGCGCTGAAAGAGACCGCGTTCCTGACCAGCCTGCGCAATGTGGACGCACTGATTCACGTGCTGCGCGCCTTCGAGGAGGACTCGATTCCCCACGTAGGCCCCATCGATCCCCTGCGCGACATCAAGAACGTCGAATTCGACCTGATGATCAGCGATTTGACCCAGGTGGAAAAACGGCTGGAGCGCCTGGAAAAAGATCTTGAAGAAAGGCCGCACCAACGATCTGGAGCGCGAACAGGCTTTGCTGCTGCGGTCGAAAGAGGCTCTCGAAAAGGAGCAACCGCTGCGCGAGCTGGAGATGACGGCCGAAGAAAAGAAGCTCATCCGGGGCTTCATGTTCCTGTCGCAAAAGCCGATTCTCTACGCGCTCAATATCGGCGAGAGCACAACGCTGGGCGACGATCTGGAGGCGGCGGTGAGCCGCTTCAAGCTGGACGAGGTTGCGCACCGCCCCAACGCCGGAGCCACGGCCATCTGCGGCAAGGTCGAGGCCGAACTGGCGGAGATGGACGACGAGGAGGCGGCGGAGTTTCTCGTCAGCTACGGACTGCATGAGAGCGGCCTGGTGCGGCTGATCCGCAAGAGCTACGAATTGCAGGGACTGATCAGCTTCTTCACCGCCGGCGAGGACGAGTGCCGCGCCTGGACCATTCCGGTTGGTTCGAAGGCGCCGCAGGGCGCCGGTGCGATCCACACTGACCTGGAGCATCACTTCATTCGCGCTGAAACCATCCGCTGGGATAATCTGCTCGATGCGGGCTCAGAAGCGGCGGCGCGGGCCAAAGGAACTCTGCGGCTTGGAAGGCAAGGAATACGTGGTGCAGGATGGCGACGTGATGCACATCCGGCACAGCGGGTAAAGATCGGATTGCTGAAACTTTCTCTCATTCTTGGCACAATCGCCGCGCTGGCCGATGTGGCCGGCGGGCTGGTGCTGGTGCGCGCCAAGGGCGTGGAGCGCTATCTGCGCTACTTTGTCGCGCTGGGCGCGGGCTTTCTGATGGCCACGGCGCTGCTGGAGATGATGCCCGAAGGCCTGCGCCTGAGCCCGCGTCTGGGGCCGGTCCTCATCATGGCCGGCTATTGCGTGGTGCATCTGCTGGAGCACACCATCAACGCCCACTTCCACTATGGCGAGGAGACGCACCACGGCGAGTTTGTCTCGCGGCATACCGGCAACTCGGTGATGGCGGGCGCTGAGCCTTCATGCGCTCTTTGACGGCGTGGCCATCGGCTCCGGTTTTCTGGTCTCGAGCTGGCTGGGCTGGCTGATTTTTCTGGCGATTCTTCTGCACAAGGCGCCGGAGGGCTTCACCATGGCCAGTGTGATGCTGGCCAGCGGACGCAGCCGGACCGCGGCGCTTTACTCCAGCCGTGGTGCTGGCCGCGGCAACGCTGGCCGGAGTGCTGGTGATCGAGCTGATTCCCACCTGGCTGCCCTATGGATTGCCCATCTCAGCCGGCGTGGCACTCTACGTTGCCGCCACCGACCTGGTGCCCGAGGTAAACCGCGAGCCCGGCATCCGCATGGCGCTGGTCTTCTTTGCGGGTGTAGGCGCGTTTCTGCTGCTGCGGATGATTTTGCCTGCGCTCTAAGTGAGGAGTTTCCGGAGGCTCATGAGCGAAGTTCAGCTTCGCGACCGATTGAAGAATTTGCCGGCGTAGAGCCGTGCCAGCAGCTTCGCATAATCCCAACCCACCTTGAAGTTGGCTTTGCTGGCCCCGCGATAACGACTACCGAATGCGTAAGGGAACCTCCGCAATCGAGCGCTGAATGCGGCCGCGCACCAGAATCTCCAGCAGCAACTTGAATCCGTCCGGGCTGAAACTCGAATTCCGTCGATGCACGCGCGGCGAACCAGGAAGAATCCGGTCATCGGATCCTGGCGCGGATGCTTGCCCTTTGAATCGGCCACGTCGCCCACACCGCCACGGATGAAAGCAACTTGCGAACCGGATTCCAACCGCCCACGCCGCCGCCGGGAATATAGCGGCTGCCGATGGCAATATCGCTCCCGCTGTGGATGGCGGCAAGCAGTTGCGGCAGCAACTCCGGAGGATGCTGCAGGTCGGCATCCATCACGCCCAGAATCGCGGCATCCGTATTCTTCCAGCCATAAAGGATTGCGCCGGAGAGGCCTCGCTGCCCCTTGCGCACCAGCAGGCGCACGCGCGGTCTTCGCGAGCGATGGCCGAGACCACTGCGCCGGTCCCATCCGTGCTGTCATCATCGACAACCAGAATCTCATAGGGAAGATTCAGCGGATCGAGGACGGAACGAACGTGGGCGAGCAGGCCGCCGATATTTTCCTCTTCACAGAGCGTGGGAATCACCAGGGCCAGTTTTTCCCGCTGCTCAGGCGACGGCAGCTTTAGTTCTTCATTCTCCTGCATAGATAATGTTTGGTTCATTCCCTTAGAAGCTGACCTTCCGTTCCGGAAACCATGTGAGCTGGATCGTGGTAGTGTTTACGGTCTGTTGGCTGGCGGGGTAGACGGGGGTCCCAGTGGGATAAATCGGAGCCTGCCAGCGCTCGTGGGCAAAGCTGCCGTTGATCTCGAACTCCTTGCCTATGCGTTTCACCACCTGGAAGTTTATATCGTTCAGCGTAGTTCCGCCGGGGATAAAGTCCTTGGCCGCCTTTTGATTGCGCACGCCCACCTGGAGCCACTCATTGCCGCTCAGATGATAAGTGATCCATCCCTGGCCGCCCTTGTCCTCGCGCCCGATCCAGTCGCCGAAGATCTGGCCCTGGTTGGTATAGCCCTGCCTCTGGACGGTCTCCCAGTACATGTAGTCTCCGTCCGATGCTTTTATAGACCGGCGGATCGGTGGAGACGGCTTCTACACGTATATCCAACTTAGGAATGCCGGGCACATGGGAGAGATAAAGACCGGGCCGCCACGAGGAGCCGTGGGGATTGTCGATGGGAGAAAGATCGTCGTGCACCAACGAGTCAAGATAGAGCGTGAGCCAGTTGCGGAGGCGGGGAAGGCGGTAGTTGAAGTCGAATGTGCCAAAGCGCGCGCCGGGATCATCGGTGCTGAACTTTACCGCTGCAGTAGGCGCAGTCAAGCTGAAGAACCCCTTCAAAAACGTATGGAGGTTGACCGGCTCGTGATCTTTGCCGCCCCAGATGATGGTGCGCTCGAAGCCGAATTCCAGGTTCTCTGTGGGGCGGAAGCTGATCTTCTCCACATGGACCCAGGAGTCGATGGGATAGATGTGGCCGCGAAGAGGACCGATCAGAAACTCATAGCGAAAAGGGCCGGTGAAGCGGGAGAGCCCCGGAACGTGCAGCGGCTCGATGCGGTTGATGTGGAAGGCATAGATGTTCTCGGCGTTGTTGGAGTAGGAAAAGGCGCCACCCTGTGCCGGCCCAAGCCACTCGTCCTCTTTGCCGAACGAAATTACGTGATTGAGCACCTGTGCAGATACGTAGGCCTCCATCACTCGTCCTTGCGTAATGGAGGCGATCGGTCCGACCGGAATGGTGGTCTGGTAGTTCAGCGGAATCGGGGTGTCGGCCGGAGTTATTGAAGTAATCGGTTGTGCCGTCAATTACTGCGAGTGCCTGCGCCAGCGCGGTCGAGTAGCCCGGGCCGGAAGGAGCCTCCTGAAACTCGCCGCGCGCGTAGAACAGAAAGCGTCCGGCGGAAGCGTAGCCGCTGGCGCCCGAATAATTATTGAAGCCGCTCTGGTAAGGGCGTCCGTAATCGTTGATGACTGTGGAGCCGAGATGATAGCTGTCGCGCAGAGGCGTGCCGCTGATGGAGCGCGCCACTTCGTAAACACTCTCGACGCGCGAGTTGCCCTCATGCCTCAGGCAGGGGCCCTGCATGTCGTTGAGCATCTTGCGCATCAGCGCGTCATAAATTCCTTGCGCCTCGTCCGTTGCCGGCCCATCATCCGCATCCTCAATGCGTGCGCCGGCTTCTTCCAGCATGTGCTCCACGCTGGCGCGGGTCCAGGGACGCATGCCAAGGTAGACGGTATCCACAAATCCCAGTGAGTAGAGCCGCAGCATGGCCGGATAAACCCAACTGTCGACCGGAATATAAGGCGAGCCCAACGAGGAAGGCATGCAGACAAATGCGGGACGGCTGTCGTCGTGACCCAACTGCCCCGCGCTCTCCGGCGCTCCAGGCTGCTCGGCCGCCAGAGGGGCGTAGCCACAAGGAGAAGCCCCATCAACACCGCCGCGCAGTAGGTACTGAAGGCATGGCCACGCGTCTGCTCACGTTCATACCCTCACTCTATCATCAGCCCTGTTACCCTTCGACGCCGGTAAAACAGCACCGCCGCGGGTGCTTATCCGGTGAGCGAACTTCACCCACTCAGATTGACCCAAATTGGCACTCGCCCCGCCCCGCGGCGTATAACGCAGGAATGGGGGCGCGACACGAAAACTGATCCCGGTTCGCATGCTGAAATTGACGCATGGCTGCGCAGCGGCGGACTGGTGGTTACCGCCAGCGACCGTGCCGCCCGCGCCCTTGCATTCGCCTTCCATCGCGCCCGCCGCGCCGAAGGGCTCACCGCCTGGCCCGCGCCCAATATTCTGGACTGGAAGAGCTTTGCGCCATGCGGAATGGGAAAAGCGAACGCTCTCGACGGCCGCCTGCTGCTGAACCCTCTGCAGGAGCAGTCGTTATGGGCGGAGCTTGCCGGCGCGGACCGGCAGATGGCCACTCTGCTCGAAGGCCCGCGCCACCGCCTGGCCGCTCTGGCCATGGAAGCTCACGAATTGCTCTGCGCCTATGCTCCGCGATTCCTGCGGGAAAAAGCGCGTAGCGGCTGGCAACAGGATGCGGCGGCCTTCAGCAACTGGCTCACGGCCTTCGACGAAATCTGCCGCACCCGCAACCTGCTCAGTCCCGCCCGTCTGCCGCTCGAACTGATTCAACTGCTGGAAAATCCGCCAACACGAGCAAATCCAGCGCCCACCGCTGCTTCTCGCCGGCTTTGACCGCATCCTGCCCGTGCAGCGCGCCCTCTTCGACGCCTGGGGCCAGTGGCGGCAGGCCACTCTCGACGAACCCGCCGACCAAATCCATTTTCACCAAGCCGCCAGACGCCCAGGCCGAACTCACCGCCTGCGCTCTCTGGTGCAGCGCGCCAACTTGCCGCCAACCCCAGCGCCCGTCTGCTGGTCGTTACGCAGGACGCAACCGACGCGCCGCGGCGAAATCGAGCGCGCCTTTCTCAAGCACACCGGCCCAGCCGCGCACCCGCTCTTCGAGTTCTCGCTCGGAGTGCCGCTCAGCCGAGTCGCGCTTCCCAAGAGCGCTCATCTGCTGCTGCGCTGGCTCTCCGGCCCGCTTGCCGAGCACGAACTCGACTGGCTGCTCTCCACCGGCCACGCTCCGCCAGCCCACAGGAAAATTCCGCGCTGCAAGCGCACATGCGCGCGCTCCGCCGCCGAGGCCTGGAACAGCCCATTGGACCCTGAACAGCTTTATCGGACCAAGCGTCGAGGCAGAAGTTGCCGCCCGCCTGGGTCACCCGCATGCGCCAGGCCCAACGCCTCCTGGCAGAGTCTTCGCGCCGCCCGCAAAGCCCTCTCGAATGGGCCGAACTCACCCCGCGGTTGCTTGAGGCCGCCGGCTGGCCGGGTTCGCAGCCGCTGTCGAGCGCCGAATTCCAGGCCGTCCGCCGCTGGCAGCAGACCCTCGAAACCTGCGGCTCGCTGGGCTTCGATGGCCGCCGCATTCCCTGGTCCGAATTCCTCTCCGTCCTGGCCCGCACCCTGGACGAAACCCTCTTTGCCCCCGAGTCCCGCGACGCGCCCATCCAGATCGCCGGCCCCGCCGAGTCGGCAGGCCTCACCGCCGATGCCGTCTGGTTCCTCGGCGCGGACGAGGACGCCTGGCCGCGCAGGCGGCTCAACCCATCCCCTGCTCCCGCTCGAGGTGCAGCGCGAAGCCAATATGCCTCACGCCACCGCTCAACTCGATTGGGATCTGGCCGAATGCCATCACCGCCCGCCTGCTTGCCTCCGCGCCGGAGGTCCACTTCAGCTATGCGCGGCAAAATGAAGGCGTCGAAGTCCGCCCGTCGCGCCTGATCGCCCAGTTTGCCGGACCCGCGCAGCCGCTGCCTCCAGAGCTGACCGCGCCGCCAGCCCGTTGCCGCTCACGGTCACTTTTGAAGACGCGAGCCAGATTCCCTTTGCCGCCGCGGCGGCCAAAGTTCAGGGCGGCGCCAGCGTTCTCACCGCCCAGTCGCAATGCCCCTTCAAAGCCTTTGCCACCGCGCGCCTGGCCGCGCAATGGCTGGGAACCCGCCGAGGCCGGACTCACCGCTCCCAACGCGGCACACTCCTCCACGCCGTGCTTCACGCCGTCTGGGCCGGTCCGCCGGACGGCATTCGCTCTCTCAATGAGCTGCAAGCAATCGAAGGACCGAGAGTCGTTCGTCGCCGAATCACGTCCAGCGCGTGCTAATGCAGAAGAAGATTTCCGCAAGCCTCGCGAGCGCATGCCCCGCCGCTATCTGGAACTCGAAGAGCAGCGCCTCACTCGCCTGGTAACCGAATGGCTGGACTACGAAGCCACGCGAATCGACTTCGAAGTCACAGATACCGAGGTTGAAAGCACCGTCCAGATCGCCGGCCTCACCTTCGACCTGCGCCTTGACCGCATCGACCGGCTCAACGACGATTCCCTGCTGGTCATCGACTACAAATCCGGCGACGTCTCGCCTAAATCCTGGGACCTGCCCCGCCCCGACGATGTGCAACTGCCGCTCTACGCCGGCTTTGCCCTGGCAATGACGAAGAGCTCGGCGGGCTGGTCTTTGCCAAAGTTCGGCCGGGAAAGCCGTCCTTTGCCGGACGTGGTCGGCGACGCCAGGGCAACGCTGCTCGCCGATCTCTCCAGCATGAGCAACCTGGTCAGGAACAATTCGCTGCCGAGAGCCTGATCGACTGGCGGGAACACATCGAGCAACTGGCCAAAGATTTTCTCGCCGGCCGCGCCGAGGTTGACCCGCGCGAGTACCCCAAAACCTGCGAGCGCTGCGGCCTGCAAACGCTCTGCCGCATTCAGGAGTCTCAGGCCCTGCTCGAAGACGAGGACGAAACTGAGGAGGAGAGCGATGAGTAGCCCGAACAAAACCGCGCCTCCCGATCAAGCCCAGCGCGATCGCGCCCTCGATCCCACGCGCTCCATCCTGGTGCAGGCCCCGGCCGGCTCAGGCAAAACCACCTTGCTCGCTGACGATTCCTCCGCCTGCTTGCCGAAGTCGATGAGCCCGGCCAGGTGGTCGCCATCACCTTCACCAACGCCGCTGCCGCAGAAATGCGCAACCGCATTCTCGATAAGCTTGCGTGAGCCGGAACCAACGACCCGCTCGCCCGCCGCGCCCTGGAGCGTTCGCAGGCGCTGGGCTGGAATCTGCTCGAACTTCCCGCGCAACTGCGCATCCGAACCATCGACTCGTTCTGCCGCGACCTGGCCCTGCAGCAGCCTCTGCTCTCCGGCCTGGGCGGCGGCCTCGATATTGCCGAGCAGCCCGACGAACTCTATCGCCGCGCAGCCCGCCGCAGCCTTGAGCAGATTGATCAATACCGATCCCATGCTGAGCGAAGCAATCGCCTTGCTGCTCATGGCGCGACAACAACTGGCAAGACATGGAAGACCTGCTGGTTGAGATGCTCGGCAAGCGCGACCGCTGGATGCACGACTTTGTTCTGGCGCGCGATCCGGATTGGGATGCTCTCAGAATCGCTCTTGAAAAGCCCTTCGGCCAATGCGGTGCAGTGAAGCGCTGACTGCGCTCGACGGAATGCTTCGACCAAGTCCCCAGGCGCGCGCGAAGAAATTTTGTCGCTGGCGCGCTTTGCCTGCGCGCAGCCCAACGGCGAGCAGCATCGCGAGCTTGCTGAGCTCGCCGAGTTTCCCTCCGGCCCATTCGCCGGCAGTGACGATCTTGAAGCAGCGCGCGATGCCTATTTGTGCCTGGCCGAATTGCTGCTCACCAACGACGGCTTCTTCCGCAAAGCGGTCGATAAGCGTCTTGGCTTCCCGGCCGATCGCAAGCAAGAGAAGGCGCGACTCCTTCGACTGATTGCCAGCTCTAGGCAAGATCCCCGGATTCGAATCCGCTCTCGCCGCCGTCGCAGCTCTGCCCCCCGCCCGCTACACCGAAGAAGACTGGCAGATCGTGCAGGCCTGTTTCACCCTGCTGCGCCACGCCGCAGGCCAGCTGCAGGTCGTCTTCGCCGAAGCCGGAACCGTGGATTTCATCGAGGTCGCGCAGATCGCTCGGCGCGTGCTTAGAGGCGAAGACGGCCTTCCCACCGATGCGGCCCTGGCCGTCGCCGACGGCATCCGTCACCTGCTGGTCGACGAATTCCAGGACACCAGCCGCCGCCAGCACCAGTTGCTCGCCAGCCTCATCGCCGCATGGCCCGAGCGCGACCGGCCGCACCTGCTTCGCTGGTCGGCGACCCCATGCAGTCCATCTACTTCTTCCGCGAAGCCGATGCGGAACTCTTCCCGCGCGTCAAAGCGTTTGGCCTTGAAATCCCCAACGAACGAACCGCTCCTCTTCGACTTCGTCCCTCTCAAGCCAACTTCCGCACCACGCCGCGCTGGTCAACCGGCTCAACGAAGTCTTTGCACAGGTCTTCGCAATCGACGATGGCAGCGGCGTGAACCTTCTCGTCGGCCTAGCCCGCACGCGAGGACGAAACCGGCTCCCATCGCACGATTTCAACTTGCATCTTGATTTTGTGCCGCAAACTGCAGTGGAAAAGCCGTCAGATCCTGAAATTGCACAGCGAAAAGAGAAGCAGCCCACGATCGCGCAGATCGAAGAAATTGTCGATCTGATCCAGAAGCCATCGCAGCGCGCATCGAGCAAGCCCACGCACAGCGGAGGAAAATACCGCATCGCCGTCCTGGCCCGCGCCCGCAAGTCGCTCGCGCCCATCGCCGCGGCCCTGCGCGA
This sequence comes from uncultured Acidobacteriaceae bacterium, assembly GCA_963724755.1. GTDB lineage: Bacteria > Acidobacteriota > Terriglobia > Terriglobales > Acidobacteriaceae > Telmatobacter. The sequence continues at coordinate 131,703 of CAVRVZ010000017.1, read as the reverse complement.
AGCAGGCATTCCCTTTCGCGCTGTCGAGCTTGAAAAGCTGAAAGACCGCCCCGAAGTGCTTGATGCTCTCGGCCTCGCCCGCGCCCTGCTCAATCCCCAGGACCGCGTGGCCTGGCTGGGCGTTCTGCGCGCGCCATGGTGCGGGCTTGCGCTCGACGATCTTCACCGGCTCACCAGCGCCGACGATCCCGAACTGCTCGCCCGGCCCGTGCCGGAACTGCTCGCCGAGCGTCTCCCGCTGCTCAGCGAAGAGGGCCAACGCGCCGCCGGGCGAGTCCTCGAACGTGTGGAACTGCATGCCCCGCATTGCGCGCCGCCCAACCAGCGGCCTCCACGGGAACCTGGCTCGAACAGCTCTGGCTGCGCCTGGGCGGCGCGGCCTGCGTCGACGCCACCGCGCGCGCCAACGTCGATCTCTTTGGAGCTGCCTTGACCGTCTTGCCCGGCGGCGAGCAGGACCTGCCCGGCCCAGCGCTCGACGCGGCTCTCGACAAGCTCACCGCATTGCCCGACCCCGAGGCCAACAGCGACTGCGGCGTGCAGTTGATGACCATCCACAAATCAAAAGGCCTGGAGTTCGAGGTGGTCATCGTCCCCGACCTGCAGGCCGGCACAAGCCGCGGCAAGCGCAAGTGCTCTCCTGGCTGGAACGCGGACTTGCTCAACCCGGACGATTCGGAGAGAAATTACCGAATTCCTCGATCGCGCCCTTGCAGCCCAAAGGCACAGATCGCGGCGAGGCCAAGAAGTGGGTCGATCGCGTCTATCGCGAGCGCGAAGTCGCAGGAGGACCGGCGCATTCTCTACGTTGCCGCAACCCGCGCCCGCGAAGAACTGCACCTCTTCGCCCGCCCTGCATACAAGATCGAGAGCAATGGGCAGTTCAGTCTTGCCGATCCCGCCAAAAACAGCCTGCTGGCCACCGCCTGGCCCGCGCTTGAAGATGAAGTGCGCGAGCGCTTCGAAAAATGGAAATCTGCCAGAGAAAAATCGATTGCCGGCGAAGAGCAGGTGATCGAATCCATTGCCGCCCCAGCGAGAGCAACCTGCTCGTCATGCCCACCCCCGCCAAGCCAACTCTGCTGCGCCGCCTGCCGCCGGATTACCAACCGGTCCCCCAGAGTCAGCGGATGCCCCATCCTTTCCGCGTTTTCCAGCGGAAAAGGTGGGAGACCACGACTCTCAGGTTGCCCCAGGTCCGGGGTCCCCACGGACAGATCTTAGTCCGTGGGGTAGAGGTCTCGCTTTTGAGACCTGGGAAAGCACGCTCTACAGCCGTCACGAAGGCGGCATGCTCTCCCGCGCTTTCGGCACCGCCGTCCACGCGCTTCTGGAAGAGCTTGCCCGCCTGCGCACTCGCTATGATTGGGAGCCGGCGCGCAAGGCGCTCAGGCGCTTCGAACCCCGCATCGCCGCCCAGGTGCGCGCCTCGGGCGTGGAGCAGGCGCAGTCCGCCCGCATCGCCGCCCAGGCGCTGGAGTCCGCGCTCAGCGCCTCCAATGACCCCATCGGCCAATGGATTCTTTCGCCCCACGCCGACGCCGAGAGCGAGGTCCGCTGGGCAGGAGTCGTCGCCGGCAGCCTGAGCACGGTCCGCGTAGACCGCATCTTCCGCGCCGGCCCCACTCCTCAATCGGAGGGCGAAGACTGCTGGTGGATCGTCGACTACAAGACCGCGCACGCCGACAATGCCGACCCGGCCACAGCTCTGCCCGAGCTGAGAACAATCTTCGCGCCCCAGCTCGAAGCCTACGCCACAATCCTGCGCAACCTGCACGGCGCAGACTCACCCATCCGCGCCGGCCTCTATTATCCGCGCATGCTTGCGCTGGATTGGTGGGAGCTATAGCCGGTGCAGGCTTTCGCATTCTGAGAGAGAATTGTCTTCAGAAATCGCACAACAGCGAGCTATTGAGGACTGCATAAGTAATGTCTCATAAACGCGCCGGAGGCGGTCGCCGCGGCGACTTTGTTAGCCCCGCGCTTCACCGGGGTCCCCAAGAAACGGTCTTTGTTTCTTGGGGTGGAAGCGTGGGGGAAGGAATTCCACAAATTCGCAACGGAGTCCCGTAGGGACGGCGCAAGGACATGATTTATGCACCAACCAATAATTGATTACGCCTGCGGCGCCGGCTCAACCTTCAGCCCGGCTTCCGGATCGCGGCCGCCGGTCACGCTCTTGTGGTGGCGCACATCGGCGCCCTCCACCCAGAAGATCACGTCCTCGGCAATATTCGTGGCGTGGTCGGCCACCCGCTCCAGGTTGCGGCTGATCATCAGCGCATTCAGCGCCTGCGGAGCCAGGTGGCTCTGCTCTTCCATCACCTTGGTCAGCGCCTTATAGGCCGCGCGATTCATCGCATCCACGGCGTCGTCCATGGCCAGGATCGAGCGCGCCAGCGGCGGCATCCCCCTCAATGAACGCCTGCAGGCACTTGCGCACCATCTCCGCGGCCAGCGTCGCCATCCGCGGAATATCCACCGGCAGCTCGACCACGGCCATCTGCTCCATGCTGCGCACCCGGTCGCTGATGCCTTGGCCGCGTCGCCCACCCGTTCCAGGTCGGCGTTGATCTTGATCACGCTCAGGATGAAGCGCAGGTCGATGGCCATGGGCTGCTCCATCGCCAGCAGGTCCAGCGCCGCCTGATCGATCTCGCGCTCCAGCCGGTTGATGGCCATCTCGCTGCGGCTTACCAGGTCGCAGATCGAGAGGTCGCGCACGCGATAGGCCTCGATGGCTCGCTGGATGGCCTGCTCGGCCAGTCCCGCCATCACCAGCAGTTGCTCCTTCAGTTCGTCCAGACTTTGTTGAAAGCGTATGCGCGTCATCCGAACCTGCCTGTGATGTAATCCTCGGTGCGCTTGTCGCTGGGATTGGTGAAGATCTTGTGCGTTGAGTCGAACTCCACCATCCGCCCGTTCAAAAAGAAGCCCGTCTTCTCCGCCACGCGGGCCGCCTGCTGCATGTTGTGCGTCACAATCACAATCGTGTACTGCGATTTCAACTGAAAGATCAGATCCTCGATCTTTGATGTGGAAACCGGGTCCAGCGCCGAGGCCGGCTCGTCCATCAGCAGCACCTCGGGGTCCACGGCCAGCGCGCGCGCAATGCACAAACGCTGCTGCTGGCCGCCGGAGAGGCTGGCGCCCGACTTCTTCTTCAAATCGTCCTTCACCTCGTCCCACAGCGCCGAGTTCTTCAGCGACTTCTCCACGATCTCGTCCAGCGCGCGCCGGTTGCTGTAGCCGTTCAGCTTCAGCCCCGCGCACACGTTGTCGTAGATGGACATGGTGGGAAAGGGATTGGGCCGCTGGAAGACCATGCCCACGCGGCGCCGAATCTCCACCGGCTTGCCGTCCTTGTAGATATCCAGATCGCCGATGCATCACCGTGCCCGTAACCCGCGCAATGGGATTGGTCTCGTGCATGCGGTTCAGGCAGCGCACAAAGGTGCTCTTGCCGCAGCCCGAGGGACCGATCAGCGCCGTGGCATGGTTGGCCGGAATATTCAGATTGATGTCCTGCAGCGTGTGATTGGTTCCGTACCACGCATTCAGGTTGGTTACCTCGATGCCGACGCCCACTTAGCTTGCCCCTTTCAAAACGCCGCGGCTGGTCACGAAGCGCACCAGTGAAACCGCCAGCACAATCAAAACAATCAACACCAGCGACCCCGCCCACGCCAGCCGGTGCCAGTCGTCGTAGGGCGAGATGCGCATAAACATAAATCTGCAGCGGCAGCGCGGCGATGGGCTGGTTCAGGTTCGCGCTCCAGAACTGATTGCCCAGCGCCGTAAACATCAGCGGCGCCGTCTCGCCCGCCACGCGCGCAAAGGCCAGCATGCAGCCGGTGATGATGCCCGGCGAAGCCGTCTTCACGGTAATCGACAGCACCGACCGCCAGTTGGGCACGCCCAGCGCCAGCGCCGCCTCGCGCACCGCGTGCGGCACCATCAGCAGCATCTCTTCGGTGGTCCGGCAGACCGTGGGAATCATCATGATGCCCAGCGCCACGCCGCCGGAGAAGGCTGAAAAGTGCCCTTGCGGAACCACGATCAGCGAGTAAACCGCCAGGCCCATCACAATCGAGGGAACGCCGTTCAGCACATCGGCGGTAAAGCGCACCGCATTGGCCAGCTTGGTGCCGCGCCCAAACTCGGCCAGAAAGATTCCGCCGCCAATGCCGATCGGAACGCCGATCAGCGCTGGCCACCGCCAAGCAGAATCGCCGGAGCCCACAATGGCGTTGGCCATGCCGCCGCCCGCCTCGCCCGGCGGCTTGGGAATCTGGGTAAAGAAATGCCAGATTCAGCGAACTGGCGCCCTTATAAACCAGATAGACGAAGATCGCCACCAGCGGCGCCACCACCAGCACTGTCGCCAGAATCGCCAGCGCCGTGACCACGCCATCGGTCAGCGTCCGTATCTCGCCCGCAGTTTGTGTTCGCTTGCCAGCTCTAACTCTCCCACCAGTCCCTCAATCCCTATTCCCTGATTCCCTGCCTTTATCAGTGCACCTGCGCCGGCGTTCCCCGCGTCACCGCCCACACCAGCAACTGCGCCAATGCATTCACGATGATCGTCACGATAAACAGCGCCAGGCCAATCTCGATCAGCGCGCTCAGATGCAGATCGCTCACCGCTTCGGTAAACTCGTTGGCAATCACCGACGCCATCGAGCTCCGTTGGACAGCAGCGAGCGGTGAATCTCCGGCGTATTGCCGATCACCATGGTCACCGCCATGGTCTCGCCCAGCGCGCGGCCCAGGCCCAGAATGATCGCGCCCACAATGCCGATGCGCGCATTGCGCAGCACGCCCATGCGGATCATCTCCCAGCGCGTCGCGCCCAGCGCCAGCACCGCCTCGCGCTGCGAATGCGGCACCGCCGTCATCACCTCCCGCGTCAGCGAAGAGATGATGGGCAGAATCATGATCGCCAGAATCACGCCGGCCGCAAGAAAGCCCAGGCCGGTGGGATTGTCGTCGTTGAAAAAGCCCGTCCAGCCCAGCAGCTTGATCAGCAGCGGATTCACATACTCCCGCAGCAGCGGCACCAGCACAAAGACCGCCCACAGGCCGTAGATCACGCTGGGAATCGCCGCCAGCAACTCGGTCAGGAAGGCCAGCGGCCCGCGCAGCACTGGGGGCACATCTCGGTAAGAAATACCGCCACGCCGATGGCCAGCGGAACCGCCAGCAGCAGCGCCAGAAACGACGAAACCAGCGTGCCGTAGACGAACGGCAGGGCGCTGAAATGCCCGTTCACCGGGTCCCAGTACATGCGGCAGTCTGGTATCGGGATCGATGAACGCCTTGATAAAAGAAATCGCAAGCCGAATTTGTCCCAGGCCAATTGCGAGCGCACGACCAGCTGCCACGGCAATCAGTACCACAATGCCGAAGATGCTCAGCGCGCACAGCACCATCAGCCAGTGAAAGCCGCGGTCGGCAAGCGCCGAATTGCCCCGCGACAGCAGGAACGTGCGAATCGCGGAAACCTGCACCGGAGCCGCCTCCGACGGACTCTGTCCGTCTGGAGGACCCGCTTCAGGCTGTAGCTGCGGCTTGGGAGATGCGAATCTCTGGCACGTTGGCGTTCACTTCAAAGCAGGCTACCGGGCAAATATGAATAGGAGGTTACAAGGGAGCAAATCAAGCGCATACGAGTGGAAAATCCGCTGCCCTTTTAGGGTTCAACCGCCTCTGCGGCTCTTCGCGCGCCCTCATGCTAAATTGCAGTGCCGGGATGCAGAGCTGCCATGTCAAAATCCCCTGCTCATCCCACTCTCAACCTCTTGATCCCATCACGCAACGGAACTGAAATACTTTCTCCATTGGTTTTCAATTTCCGTTAAGCTGGTAAGCTGGAAACCGAAAGGCCATGCTCATGCGCTCAGCTATTACCTTTTTCGCTCTTCTCCTGGCCACCCTCGCCCTTCACGCCCAATACAACCTCCAGCCCGACCCGCCCCACCGCGAGTGGAAGGCCTCCTGGGTCACGCATCCCACCGCCCCGCTGCGCGAGCCGCTGGTGCTCCACTTCCGCCGCACGCTCAAGCTGGCCTCCGTCCCGGCCACCTACCCGGTCCGCGTAAGCGCCGATAACCGCTTCATTTTTACGTGAACGGCCATCGCGTCGGCGACGGCCCGGCCCGCGGCGACCTGGCCCATTGGCGCTACGAGCGCTTTGATCTGGCGCCCCTCCTTCAGCCGGGTAGAACCTCATCACCGCAACTGTGTGGAACTTTGGCATCTACGCGCCCATCGCCCAGATTCTCTGACCGCACCGCCTTTCTGCTGGAGAGCGAAGCCACCGGAGACAGTTCCATCAGCACCCCCGAAGGCTGGCAGGTCGAGCAGGAACAGGGCCAACGACCGCTCGATCGCTCCCTGGTCGACTATGCACGTCTATATGGCCTCAGGCCCCGGCGAAGAGATCGATGCCGCCCACTACGACTGGGCATGGAATGACCCCTCAGACGCTGCACCGTCCTGGGTCCCCGCCGCATCGCCCATGCGCGAAAGCCTTTATTCCAGCACCAATCATGGCTCATTCATTTGACGTCGAAGCCGACAATCCCTGGGGCCTCGTCCCTGACCGGCTTCCTCACATGGAGTTCGCGCCCACCAGCGCCGGCGAAACCGTCCGTACCGGCACTCGCCGCTCTCAGCAGCTTTCCGGCCTCCCCGGTCACCGTCCCCGCCGGCACCCACGTCCATATCCTTCTCGACCGCAAAACCCTCACCACCGCCTATCCCCGGCTCACCGTCTCCGGCGGCAAGGGCGCACATCAAGCTCACTTACTCCGAAGCCCTCTACGACAAGGACCGGCACAAAGGCGACCGCAACGATGTCGGACGACCGCCAGGCCATTGGACTAATCGACCGCTTCCTGCCCGACGGCGGCCAGCATCGTTCTTTCGAGCCGCTCTGGTGGCGCACCTGGCGCTATCTTGACCTCGATATCCAAACCGCCGCCGAACCGCTGCAATTGGAGTCGCTCACAGCCAACTTCACCGCCTATCCGTTCAAAGAACTGCGCCACATTCCAATCCCCCGACCCCGACCTCGCAAAGATTTGGGAAATCAGTTGGCGCACCGCGCGCCTCGATGCCCACGAAACCTACATGGACACGCCCTACTACGAGCAGCTCCAATATGTGGGCGATACACGCATCCAGGCACTCATCTCCTACGCCGTAACCGGAGACGACCGGCTGGCCCGCCAGGCGCTCGATGCATTTGATCAGTCCCGCATTTCCGACGGAATCACCCACAGCCGCTATCCCAGCTCACTGGCGCAAAACATTCCCACCTTTTCCCTGCTCTATGTGGGCATGGTCCACGACTACTGGCTCTACCGACCCGACCCTGAACCCGCGCGCTCCATGCTCCCTGGAACCCGCACCGTCCTCGCCTGGTTCGCCACCCACGAGAAGCCCGACGGCCTGCTCGACAAGCTCCCCTGGTGGAGTTTTATCGACTGGGTAACCAAGGGCGAAATTCCCACCTACGACGCGAACGGCGAATCCTGTGTAACCACCCTCCAGTACCTGGGAGCACTGAACGATGCCTCCGATCTCGAAAATGGCCTCGGCGACCCGCATCTCGCCACCCGCTATAAGGACCGCGCCGCCCATGTTCGCTCAGGCATTTACGGCAAATGCTGGAGCGCCTCCCTCGGCCTCATCTCCGACAATCCGAACCTCAAGAACTTCAGCCAGCAGGCCAACATCCTCGCCGTCCTTTACGATGTGATCCCCAAAAACCATCAGAAGGAAGTTCTACAAAAGATGCTGGCCATCGAGCCCGGCACCACCCCCAACGGCGTTCTCAGCGCCTCCTATTACTTCCGCTTCTATCTCGCCCGCGCCCTGGAGCACGCCGGCCTTGCCGACGAATACCTCAACTCCATCGACCCTTGGCGCAAGATGCTAGCCCTGCACTTCAGCACCTGGCCTGAGACTCCCGGCAACACTCGCTCCGATTCCCACGCCTGGAGCGCGCATCCCATCTACGACCTGCTCACGCTGGTAGCCGGAATCGAACCTGCCAGCCCCGGCTTCGCTACCGTCCATATCGCTCCTCACCTGGGCAACCTGACCTCACTCAAGGCAAGTTATCCCCATCCCCAAGGCATGATCGAAGTGGAATATCACCGCCAGGGCAACGGACTGAGCGCAACCATCACCCTGCCTGGCACGCTTACCGGCAGCTTCGTCTACGAAGGCAAGGATTGGTGGCCTCTCAAGCCGGGAGTGAACCAGATTCACGCTCCGCGGCAATGAAATGTCTATGGCGGCCTTAACGCCGAAACGTGAATCTATCTTCACGCCTCTGAACGCAACATTCAAGGAACGGCACAGGTACATTATTTTTGCAGCGACCAATAGCCCCGGGGGAAAATCCGCCAGGCTGAGCGGCATGCACGCGCCCTTCACTAAAGTTTTTCGCGCAGGAAGCTGATCACGTGGTCGGCCTGCACCACGCCCACCATGCGGCCCTGCGCGTCCACCACCGGCAGCGCGTGCAGGTTGTACTTGTCGAACATCTCGGCCAGATCGTTCTGGTTCATATCGGCGGGGCAGGAGAGCACGCGGGGCTCGGCCAGCACGGCCAGCCGCGTCTCCGGCTGCGCCATCACCAGCCGCGCCAGCGAAATCGGCCCCGCGCAGCACCCTCTTTTCGTCCAGCAGGTAGATCTCGGTCACGCTCTCCGGGTCGCCGTCGAAGCTGCGCAGCGCCTGCACCGCCTGGGCCACGGTCGCACTCCATTCCCAGAGAGACAAAGTCGGTGGTCATGCAGCCGGCGGCCGAATTCTCGTCGAACTCCAGCAGCTCCTCCACCTCCTGCCGCTCCTCCGGCTCCATCTCTTCCAGAATGGCGTCGGACTGCTCCTCGGAGAGCTCGGCCAGCAGGTCGGCGGCAGCGCCGGGGTCCATCTCCTCCACAATGTCGGCGATCTTCTCTTCGTCCAGCTTTTCCAGCAGCGCCTTCTGCAGCTTCGGATCGACCTCTTCCAGCGTCTTCGGCGGCCACCTCTTCGTCCAGCGAAGTAAAGACGGCCTCGCGCTCGGCCGGCGCCAGATCCTCCAGAATTCGGCCAGATCGGAGGGGTGCATCTCCGCCAGCCGCTCGTACTCGATGCGCAGCTTCACGCGCCGCGCCGGATCGACCTCGATCACGTCCACAAACTGCCAGGGAATGCCGTGTGCGGCGAGCTTGCGCGAGATCGCCTCCAGCGTGGCGCGCGGCAGCATCCCTTTGAAGACGCGGCGAAAGGCCCCGCGCAGCCCCACCTCGACCTCGGCCACGCGCAGCAGGTGCGCCGCGCCATGGCCCATCCACTCCAGGTCCACATCGTTCACGCGCACCACCTTGCGGCCGTGAATGTCGATGATCTGCCGGTCCACCAGGTCCTGCTGCAGATAGAGGTAGTTGCCCTGATCCTTCAGCGGAACCAGCGCGCCCGAGGAGCGCAGCTCCAGCGTGCCCGCCGGCGTCTCCATCACGTCTTGCGAAGGCACAATGCACAGTCCGGCGCGGGTCTTCAGCACCAGTCCGGCCACCTTGCCCGCATCCGGGCCGGTGGCCACGGCAATATCCTTCAGCCGCCCGCGCAGGTGGCCCTGCGCATCGGTCACCGGAGTGCCGAGCAGCGCCGTCAGGCTCACCCGGGCTGTGGTGCGTGGCTGCATGAGGTGAGTGTATTACCTCCGCGTCGCATTTCGCTTGTCTTCGGTCCATAGATTTGTCATCCTGTGGAAGGTCGCCGCGGCGACCACAATCGAAGGACCTGCGTTTCGTCTTCATTTGCAAACGGCGTGAAACCGATAACCTCAACCAGTATCCTTTCTATGCTCCAGCGTTTCCCGCTTGACACAATCCCCTCCAGCCATGAAACTTCCAGCAAGGTTGCTGAGGACGCGGAGGGGCGAACGTGCCCGCCCGTTCCGGAAGAGGCGGATTCGAAGCCGGTGAGCGGACCCAAGGCAGGACGGATGAGCTTCACGCTGAATTCCACCATGGAGAGCGTCAGCGAGGTGGAGGCCGCCGCGGAGAAGCTGGCCACGGAGGCCGGCCTGGACGAAGAAGAGCGCTTCCACGTCACCATGGCGGTGCGCGAAGCCGCCGTCAACGCCGTCCTGCACGGCAACGAGTACGACCCCGCCAAGCAGATCACCGTCAGCTTTGAAAACACCGGCAAGGCGCTGGTCATTTACCATCGCCGACCAGGGCAAGGGTCTCGACCCGGAGACGCTGCCCGACCCGCTGGCCCCGGAAAACCTTTTGCGCGGCACCGGCCGCGGCATCTTCCTTATCCGTTCCTTCATGGATGAGGTACACTTTCGACAACTGCATCCCGGAACCGAGTTGACGCTGGTCAAACATCTGGCGCCGGCGGCGAGAAAAACATGAGCTACCTGGCGCGTGAACGCCGGCGGCGAACGGAGGTACCAGCTCATCGCCGACGATCGGGCAGGCTGAGACTTTCCCGTCGCGCTATCCGGCAAAAGTGCTATAACCGTAATACCAACAAGGAGGAATTTCCGTGGCACTTACTATTGCTTCCCGTGAAGTGGACGGCGTCACCGTTCTGGACCTCAGCGGGCGGATCACTCTGGGCGAGGGCAGTGTGCAGTTGCGCGATGCCATTCGCGACCTGATCGGCAAGGGCCAGAAGAGCATCCTGCTGAACCTGGGCGACGTGAACTATATCGATAGCTCCGGGCTGGGCGAGCTGGTGAGCGCCTACACCACCGCCAAGAACCAGGGCGCCGCGCTCAAGCTGCTCAAGCTGACCAAGAAGGTTCACGACCTGCTGCAGTTGACCAAGCTCTACACCGTCTTCGACATCTACGACGACGAGGCCAGCGCCATCGCCTCCTTCAAGTAGATACGCTCAGGGCCGCGCTCCATTCCGCAACCACGCAAAAGGCCATCCCGCATTGCGGGATGGCCTTTTTTGCTTTCTTCAAAATCGAAGCTGTCATCCTGAGCGCAGCGCAGTCGAACGATAAATGCGGTTGCCCCACCTTTCGCTACTGAGCCTTAGACCGGCTTTAGCCGGTGGAGTTGGGAAGGAAAAATATTGTTCTGCAGTACCCCTCCTTTCTAGCCAAAGCACGCCACGAATTCCCCGTTTGCATAAAATAGACCTCAGCCGGCGCACAATGAAGGTCAGAGAGTGGAAATGGCGATTCTGTATGTCAAGTATCTCCCCGGTCCAATATGTCAGGCATCCGCCCGGTTCGTACACCCCTAGGCACCCCCCTACCCCCCTACCTGCTAGTACATAAGACGATAGTGGACTTTAGTAACGTAATGCTGGGAGCCGGGTGCTCCATCGGGAGGACCCCCTACAAACTCGAAAATATCGACTGTGAATCTGTGAAGCCATCTAACCTGTGAAGAATCAATTAGTTAATGAGAATAGCAGCATGGATGCACTGAAAATGTGAAACTGTGAAGGCATCTAATCTGAATGAAATCAATAGATTGAACTGAGGAGTTTTACCGGGCACAGTAGTTTTGATTCTGTGGAACTGTGGACTCGCGCGCATGCAATTTTCAGCGTTCACCCATTAGGAGACTGACAATCCTCTTCACGAAATAGCCCATTCCTCAAACAAGAAACTGTTGTTTCACCGTTCTGCATCTACAATTGCAGAATGACTTCGCCACTTTCCACGCGCCGCCGTTCCAAGGCGCCTCCGCCGGGCGAAACCGGCCAGGAGGCTCTCTATCTGCGCTCTCTCAGCGAACGCCAGGTTATCGTCCAGATCAAGCTGCGCGACGGAGAAACGGTGCGCGGCTGGATCGAGTACTTCGACGATACGATGCTGCGCCTGACCCGCGAGGGCCAGCCGAATCTCTTCATCTACAAGCACCAGATCCGCACCATCACTGAAGCCGGGCGGAAGCGCGGTCCGCGGACTGAGGAACCCGGACAATCGAATGGGAACGGTTCGGATGCGGGCGAGGCGGCCCTTTGAGCGCAGCGGCGGCAGCGGATTTCGTCTGGGTTCCCAGGGCCTCGGCCATTGCCGAAGAGGCGGGCGCGCGGTTGCGCGAGTTTTTTTCCCGCGGCGTGGAGACCGAGTACAAGGGCGGCGTGGACCTGGTAACGGTGGCCGACCGGGCATCGGAAAAACTGATCCGCGAGCGGCTGGCTGCGGCCTTTCCCGAGCACGGCATCTACGGCGAAGAGGGCACGCGGGAGGGTCTGGAGAGGGAGTTTCGCTGGTACGTTGACCCTCTGGACGGGACCACCAACTTTGCCCACGGCTTTCCGCAGTTCTGCGTTTCGCTGGGTCTGGAGCAGCGTCCTGCGGGAATCAAAGCCGGATGAAGATGGAACGCTGGTAGCCGCGGTGATCTACGATCCCATGCGCAACGAGCTCTTTACCGCCGAGCGGGGACGGGGCGCGCTGCTGAACGGCAAGCCGATGCGCGTCTCGCGCACGCCGGAATTGGGCGAGGCGCTGGTGGCCACGGGCTTTCCCAGCCGCAAGCGCCACGACAGCCCGAATATTCACTTCTACCAGGAGTTCACGCTGCGTTCGCACGGAGTGCGGCGGGCCGGATCGGCGGCGCTGGACCTGGCTTATACCGCCTGCGGCCGCTTTGACGCTTACTGGGAGTTCAAGCTGAATCCCTGGGATACGGCGGCGGGAATTCTGCTGGTGGAAGAGGCCGGTGGGCGGACTTCGGACTTCAGCGGCAACAAATTCAAGCTCGACAGCAAGGAGATTCTGGCTTCAAACGGGCTGATCCACGAGGAGCTGCTGGGCTTTTTCAGCGATATGTTTGCCGGGCGCGATCTCGCGCCGATTCCCACGCCCGAGGAGTATGCCGAGCACAGGGCGGCGCGGGCGGCTGGTAGATTAGATTCTGTATTTCTTGCCGGGTTGCGGTTTGCCGCGCCGGCGATTGGAATGTTCGCTTACGGGACTGAAACGCCAGGGGATGATTCTCCTGATTCCCGCATAGCAAAACAGCAGTGCGGGCAGTAGGGTCAGAGTTCGGGGTCCTGTGCTACTATCAGCGTCGAGAGCTAGTTCCCCGGGAGAATTCAAGAGATGGCATACGTCATTGCAGAACCCTGTATCGGCACCAAGGACACCGCCTGTGTGGACGCCTGTCCTGTCGATTGCATCCACCCCAAGAAGGACGAGGACGGCCACGCGGAGGCCGACCAGTTGTTCATTGACCCGGTCGAGTGCATCGACTGCGGCGCCTGCGTTCCCGCCTGCCCGGTCTCGGCGATCTTCGCGCTCGACGACCTGCCGGAGAAGTGGGCCAGCTATACGGAAAAGAACTCCGCCCACTTCGGCCGCTAAGCTGTTTTGAGTCGGATCCATACGCGTCCGCCGAGGCGGACGCGTATGTTTTTGCGCGCCGCGAGGATCGAATGGGCGAGGCAGGGTGGTGAAGGGAATTGCGAGCTGTTTACTGTGCGCTTGCTTCAGGCAGCTTACAGGTTGGTTTCATCGCCGACGGGCGAGAAATCCAGCTTGGGAATCCAGCCCTTGGGATCGGCGATCGATTCCGCGCCGGGTGTGATCGCAAACCGGCCTTTCTCGATTTCAACAAAATCCACGCTATCGCCGGTCTTCAAGCCGAGCTGTTTGCGAACGTGGTAGGGAAGTGTGATGCGGCCGTTAAAGGTGACCATTGCGGAAGGCATTTGGAACCTCTGAGTACATTTTAACCCTGCGTCAATCCCCCATCCTGTGCAAAACTGGCCTAGACAGGCGGCCCGATTCGGTTCAGGAAGGTCTGGTCATTTTCGGTCAATTTCCTGGCAAAATCAATGATTTCATGCCTTTGGAAGGGAGTTTGCCCTGCCGGCCAACGGCGGCCTGCCGGCAGTGCGAAGATAGTAGACGCATGAGCGTACTCACCTCAGAAGCGGTGGTTTTGCGCACCTGGCCGGTGCATGAGGCCGACCTGATCGTGAGCTTTTTTACCCGCGATTACGGCAGGTGAAGGGGGTAGCCAAGTCGGCGCTAAGGAGCCGCAAACGCTTTGGCGGAGCGCTGGAGCCGATGACGGTGGCGCAGGCCTGGTTTGCCGAGCGGCCCGGGCAGGAGCTGGTGCGGCTGGATCAGCTGGAGATTGTGCGCTCGCCGCTTTCGTCTCCGGTGGATCATGCGCGCATGGCGGTGCTGAGCTTTTTTGCCGAGGTGCTGGACGAGGCGCTGCCCGAGCACGATCCCCAGGATGCGGTCTTCCGGCTGCTCGTGTCGGTGCTGGAGCAGACCACGGCCAATCAGTCCGAAATCGTCCAGCCGTGGATGGCGCTCACTTATTTTTCGCTGTGGATGACGCGGCTGATGGGGCTGCTGCCGGACGTTGTTCATTGCACGGCCTGCGGCGAGGCTCTCACGGCCGGCGAAGCCAGCTTCAATACGCTCGGCGACGGGCTGTTTTGCGCCCTGCATCGCAACGGAAACGCGAGCGGGCTTTCGGCGGACTCCTGGCAATCTGGCGCAGAGGATGCTGCGTGCGCCGGCCTCAGAGTTTGCCGCTGAACCGTGGCCGCGCCGTCGCGGGCAGGATCTGCGCCGGTTTACCGTGCAGGCTCTGGAGCGGCACCTGGAGCGCAAACTGCGCTCGGCAGAGGCGCTGGGACGGCTGGGAGGCTGATCAAAACTGGGAAGACTAATCAAGGCTGGTAAAATTGCCGTAGTCCCGTCGAGAGAGAGTTTCCCGTGCCTTCATCCACAGTTTCATCCTCCGCGGTTGCGACCGCATCCAAGCCCGCCGCGCTCACCTTTCAGGAGCTGCTCTTCCGCTTGCAGGGTTTTTGGGCGGAGCGCGGTTGCGTGCTGCAGCAGCCTTACGACCTTGAAGTGGGCGCAGGAACCATGGCGCCGGAGACGGTTCTGCGCGTGCTGGGCCCCAAGCCTTACAAGGTAGGCTATGCGCAGCCCTCGCGGCGGCCGGCCGACGGGCGCTATGGCGAGAATCCTAACCGGCTCTTCAAGCACACGCAGTTTCAGCTCATCCTCAAACCACCGCCGGTGAACGTGCAGGAGCTTTATCTCGAATCTCTTCAGGCGATGGGGATCGACCTGAGCCAGCACGACCTGAAATTTGAAGAGGACAACTGGGAGTCGCCCACCATCGGCGCATGGGGCGTGGGCTGGCAGGTGATGCTCGATGGGCTCGAGATTACCCAGTTCACTTACTTTCAGCAGTGCGGCGGACTCGACCTGGACCCGATCTGCGCCGAGCTGACCTATGGGCTGGAGCGCATTGCGGCCTTCATGCAGGACGTGGATTCGATCTACGACATTGTGTGGGCGCGCGATCCGAAGACCGGCGAGGCGGTTACCTATGGCCAGGTAAGGCTCGAAGAAGAGTTGCAGTTCTCGGTGTATAACTTCGAGTTTGCCGATGTGAGCAAGCTTTGGGAGCACTTCAGGCTTTATGAGGCCGAGGCGCAGTCGTTGATCGAGCAGGCCAATGCGCTGTTTGCCAAAGAGGACGCGACGGTGGCGGAGAAGCGGCGTTTTCCGCTGCTGGCTACTTACGAGCTGGTGCTGAAGTGCTCGCATTTGTTCAACCTGCTCGACGCGCGGGGAGCTATCAGCGTGACCGAGCGGGTGGGCGTGATTGCGCGCATTCGCACACTGGCGGTGGGCGTGGCCAAGGCGTATGCGGTGCAGCAGGCTATATAACGTGCTGTTATCCTGAGCGGAGTTAGCGAAGTCGAAGGATCTGCAGTTGTTTGCTCCTTTTGGTTCTACAAAAGATCAATGCAAGAACTTATGGCGGATTTTTTGTTGGAGATTGGTCTGGAAGAGGTTCCGGACCGCATGATTGCCGGGGCTGAGGCCGAATTGGGCCGTCGGGTGAGCGAGTTGCTCACGCGGGAACGGCTGTTGGGGCCTGCGGGCAAATTGACCACTTACTCCACGCCGCGACGGCTGGCCGTGCTGGTGGAGGACGTGCTGGCGCGCCAGGCGGATACCGAGGAGCAGTTGACGGGTCCGTCGTGGAAGGTGGCGTTCAAAGACGGCGCGCCGACGGCTGCTGCTGAGGCCTTTGCGAAGAAGGCGGGCGTGGCTGTGACGGCTCTCGAAAAAGTGGCTAATGCCAAAGGCGAATATGTGGGCGCGACGGTGAAGCGGCTGGGACGCGCGGCGGCTGAGCTGCTGGCTGCAGAGTTGCCCAAGGAAGTGCTCAGCATCTACTGGGCGAAGAATATGTATTGGCGCGCCGGGAAGCCGGAGCGGTTTGTCAGGCCGGTGCGGTGGGTGGTGGCGCTGCTCGATTCCGCCGTGGTTCCGCTGGAGATTGCCGGGATTGCGGCTGGGAATCAGAGCCGTGGGCATCGCGTGCTGCATGGCGAGAAGCCGGTGGTGATTGACCATGCCGAAGAACTACGCCGAAAATCTGCGCGCTGCAAGCGTTGTGGTGGATGCGGCCGAGCGCAGGCAGTCGATTCGCAAGGCGCTGGATGAGGCGACGCGCACGGTTGCCGGGCGCACGCTGGCGTGAAGATGCGGCGCTGATTGAGATAGTGGTGCATCTGACCGAGTGGCCGAGCGTGGTGCTGGGCAACTTTGAGTCCGAGTACCTGGAGCTGCCGGAAGAGGTGCTGGTGACGGTGATGCGCGACCACCAGAAGTACTTTGCCGTAGAGGACGCGAACGGCAAGACTGGCGCCGCATTTTCTGGCGGTGCTGAATACCGAGGTGAACGACGAGGGACGGGCGATCATCCGGCATGGAAATGCGCGGGTGCTGAGGGCGCGGTTCAAGGATGCGCGGTTCTTCTGGGACTTCGACCAGAAGACGCCGCTGGTTGATCGCGTGGAGAGCCTGAAGAACGTTACTTTCCAGAAGGAGTTGGGCAGCTATCACTGGAAGACGGAGGAGAATCTGGCTGTGGCGCGGGCGCTGGCTGCGAAGGTGAAGGCTGCAGGCGTTGCGTTTGACGAAGCTGCGCTGCTGAAGGCGGTCGAGCTGGCCAAGACCGATCTGACCACCGAGTTGGTGAAGGAGTTTACCGAGCTGCAAGGGGTGATTGGCGGGCTCTATGCGCGGGCGCAGGGGCTGGGCGAGCGGGTTGCGCTGGCCATCTATGAGCAGTACACGCCGGCTTCAACGGAGGATGAGATTCCGCCTTCGGTTGAGGGGCAGTTGCTGGGGCTGGCGGACCGGATTCAGACGATTACCGCGATGTTTGGCATCGGCAATGCGCCGACGGGATCGAAGGATCCGTTTGCGCTGCGGCGTGCGGCGAATGCGATTGTGAAGATTCTGGCCGAGTCGGAGTTGCCGCTGACGCTGGGCGATGTGCTGGATGCTTCTGTGGCGAAGGGCGAGTCTAGGCTTCGTCTCACGCACGAGCATCTAGGCATGAAGCTCCGAAGAGAAACCCTTGAGAAGACGATGGAGCAGGTAGCGGCTTTCTGCGCGAGCGGCTGAGTTTCTATCTGAAAGATGTGCGCGGGCTTTGCTTACGACGTGGTGAATGCTGTGCTGGCCGCCGGAGCAGACGATGTGCGCGATGCGATTGCGCGGGCCGAGGCGCTGACGGCGGCGCGGGAGTCAGACGGATTTCGCGGCGATTTCGGCGGCGTTCAAGCGCATCAAAAATATTCTGCGGCAGGCGGAGGAGAAGGGATTTGCGCTTGGGTCGGCGAAGGACGTGAAGCTTTCGGCGGAGGCGCAACAGCTTGCGGATGCGGCAGCGGCGCTGGCTCCGAGGTGGCCAAGCTGCGCCAGGAGCGGGCTTACGGCGAGGCGCTGGCCTTGATTGCTACGCTGCGGCCGGTGGTGGATGCGTTCTTCGATAAGGTGATGGTGCTCGATCCGGATGAGAAGGTGCGCGGGGCGCATTTGGGGTTGATCGATGGAGTGCTGCGCGGATTCTCGGGCATTGCGGACTTCAGTGAGATTGTGACTGGGTAGTTTTTCCCGATGGACGAATTGATGCTGTTGTTTCCCATGTCTCCTAAGGAACACTTCACACCACCTTGGTAATTTGCGTGAGTTCGAAGCCGATTTTTCTGGCTTGGAGGCGGAGATTCTCATTGCGCTGTTTGTTTTGCGCTTCTTGTCGGGTGAAGACGGTTTTGTTAAGGGCTTTGGCCGGTGGGGATGAGGTGATAGGCGATGCGCGCCAACTTATGCGCGGTTGCGGTGACGACTTTGGCCGCCGGGTTAGGCTCGCATGCGACGGTAGCATTGGCCGAGCCGGCCGCGACTGAGCGACAGCGCCTGGGCGGCCATGCGCAGCGCGCTGACTACCCGATTGTTCACTCGTCGCGTCTGTGCGCGAAGTATCCTTCCGCCGCTGACCCGGTTGTCCGGGCAGAGTCCCCTCCATGAAGTAAAGGCGGCAACATTGCGAAAGGCCGACAGGTCGCGTTCCGCTTCGGTGAACAAGGCATGAGTCGTCAGTGTCGATGCCCGCCGCCGTCACCATGGACTGCAACACAGGTTCTCGAACCATGCTCAATAACGGGCTTCACAAGAAGCACCAGTGATAGAGTCGGCCTGCTAGCCATCGGCATGAACGCTTACAGAACATTGGCTCCATGCTGACGTGATATTCCTTCCCACCTCCACCGGCGAAAGCCGGTAGATTGCTCAAAACGAAATGGGAGACAACCAGTCTTTGGGGGAGGGTCAGACAGGAGCCACCCGCCTGAGCGGTTCACCAATTTATCTATCCTGGCCAACTCTGTGCAAGGTGGTTCGCCGCGGCGAGCCACTCGGCGGTTGTGGTTTCGGAGTAGCTCAGTTGGAGAACCGCTGTTGCCCCGGTCCGCCGGGCGGATGCGTGCAACGCAATGATCTTCAGCGGAAACCTGGCCCTCGGCAGGCTGTTAGGAAACTCAAAATTGAGAGCGCTTATTGAGTCACAGCCTTTCAGAAGACCAACATAGAGTGGTCAAAGCACTAAGCCTCTGCGTTTCGTAACAGGCCCTCAGGCGGCGGTATTGCCGCGGATCTCAAAGGGCGCGCTCAACTGCTGGCGGAGGCTGCCGGCCAGATCGGCCACCACGCGCAGCTTCTCGGCGATGGGAGAGGAGATCTCGCTGCCGGAGAGAGCCAGTTGCGAATTGCAGCAGCAGGCCGGCGACGGTGGTCTTCAGTTCGGTTTCGATGGCCGCGGCGGCGGCGCGGCGGGCCAGCGTCTGCTCCCGCTCGCGGCGGTGCAGGGCGGCGCGAATCTCGCGGATCAGCCGGGCGGCGCCGGAGAGCGCGAAGTTGATCTGCAGGGGAATGGCCAGGCCGGCGTGCTCCCAGATGGCCTCGGCGGCGGCCGGATCGCACTCGGCCATGGTCTCGTCCACCACCACGGCGGCAAACTCGCGGCGGCGCAGCGCGGCCAGCGCGGCCTTGCGGCCCTCGGCCACTTCGACTTCCATGCCCAGTTGCGCTCCCACCACGGCGGCGCAGTTGCGGGCGCCTTCAATTCCAGTCACAATCAGAATGCTCATTTGCAGCTCCTTCAAGAGTGCCCGGCTCTGCTTTGCGGCTCCGGGCTGGTTCTTGCCGGCTTCGGCGGGAGTTCTCTCCGCAGGTACCGTGGAATTTCCCGTAATTGTCCTATCGGCGCTGATGGCTGCCGGCTAAAGTCCGGACCGGTCACTCTTCCCGAAGCGGGTCGGCGATGCCGTATTCCTTCAGCTTGCGGTAGAGGGTGGTCTTGCCGATGCCCAGCAGCTTGGCGGCCTGCAGCTTGTCGCCGTTGAGGGTGCGAATGGCTCCCAGAATGGCCTCGCGCTCCAGCTCGGCCAGCGTCTTCACCTCGGGCGCCGCCGACTCCGGAGCCGGCTCGCCGGCGGCGGCCGCGGCGCGCCGGGCCTCCAGGCCCTGCTGCTGCAGCTGCGTGGGCAGATCGCCCAGGTGCAGCACCGGCCCGGAAGAGAGTGCGCAGGCCCGCTCCACCGAGTTTTCCAGCTCGCGCACGTTGCCCGGCCAGTCGTGGCGCATCATGGTGCGCAGCGCCTCGTCGCTGAGCGTGAACTTGGCGCCGTGCTCGCGGCTGATGCGGTCAAGAAAATGCGCCGCCAGCAGCGGAATATCCTCGCGGCGGTCGCGCAGCGAGGGCAGGCGCAGGTTGACGACGTTGAGCCGGTAGAAGAGATCCTTGCGGAAGGTGCCCTTTTCGACCATCACCGCCAGGTCGCGGTTGGTGGCGGCCACGATGCGCGCCTTGATGGGCACGCGATGGGTGGCTCCGACCGGACGGACCTCCTTCTCCTGAAGAGCGCGCAGCAGCTTGGCCTGCAGGTCGAGCGAGAGCTCGCCGATCTCGTCCAGAAAGACCGTTCCGCCCTCGGCCGAGACCAGCAAGCCGTCCTTGGCGCGGTTGGCCCCGGTGAAGGCGCCCTTCACGTAGCCGAAGAGCTCGCTCTCGATCAGCGTGGGCACCAGCGAGCCGCAGTCCACGGGCAGAAACGGCTTTTGCGAGTTGGGCCCGTAGGCGTGGATGGTGCGCGCCACCAGTTCCTTGCCGGTGCCGCTCTCGCCCAGAACCAGCACCGGGTGCGTGCTTTGGGCGACTTTGGAAAGGATGCGGTAGAGCTTCTCCATCTCGCCCGGAGCGGCCGATCATGGCGCCCAGCCCCTGCGAGAGCCGGAGCCGCTCGCGCAACTGGCGGGTGGCGGTGTCGGTCAGGTGGCTCTGGCGCGGCGCGGTCCAGCACCGTGGAGAGCTCGTCCATGGCGAAGGGCTTGGTCAGGTAGTCCGAGGCGCCGCAGCGCATGGCCTCGACGGCCGCGTTCACCGAGCCCGAGGCGGTCATGGCGATGACCGAGGTATCGGGATAGAGCAGCTTGACCTCGGAGACCAGTTCCAGGCCCTGGTTCGAGCCCGCCGGGCAGGTTGACCAGCAGAATATCGGCGGCGTGGCCGCGCAACTGGCTGCGCGCCTGGCCCAGGTCGCCGGTGCTCTCGACCGCATAGCCCAGGCTGGCGGCAATCTCGGCGCAGGCCGAGCGCATGGCCGCGTCCGCGTCCACCACCAGCAGGTGCAAGCCGCACCGCCGGCTCCGCGAGTTGAGGGATAAACTCCATGGCTCTTGTGTTGAAGACTGTTTCAAGCATTGTATGCGCCTCACGCGTGATTCGTTAAATGGGTGTGATTTCCGGCCGGTGCTCCGGACGTCTTCCTCGAGCTGCGTCTAGCGGTTGCGGACGGGCAGCTCGATCTCGAAGCGCGCCCCGGACGGGCGCGATTGGCGGCGCGAATCCGGCCGCCCGCCGCCTCGACGATCGAGCGGGTGATGGACAGGCCCAGCCCGCGATGGGTCGCCGGCCAGCCTCCGTTCCCGGCTGCTCGAGCGGGTGGTGTAGCCGGAGGTCGAAGATCCTGTTCGAGAGCTTTGCCGGGGATGCCCGGCCCGTTGTCCTCAACGGTCAGCAGCAGGCTGGGACCGGCATCGGAGCCGGCACCAGGTTGAGCGCGAGCCGGCGATGCGCTCGTTCAGGCGGAGATGAATCCACCCTCCCGCGGGCATGGCCTCGGCGGAGTTCTTCACCAGGTTCACCAACACCCGGGTCAGGTCCTCACCTGTCAGCCTCACCGGCTGCACGCCCTCTTCGGCATCGACGGTCACGGCAATCGAGGGTCCGGCCAGGGCGGCCAGCAGATTGCGGTTGGCCATGAGCTCTTCAGCCAGGTTGTCGATCGGTTCGGCCGGCATCAGGTCCCAGCGCCGGGAGCGGGCAACCTGCGGCGCGCTCAGGCCGTCCATCCCGGCGTCCGCCGCAGGCAGTCTGTCCTGAGTCGCGCCGGCGGTCCGGAATGGAACCGGCTTGAGGAGCATTCGTCGGCATCCAGAGCCACCAGTTTCTCCACCAGCCGGCGGCTGGCCGCGGCCACCAGCCGCAGCTCGCTTCCATAGTGAAGAAACTGGGTGGCCAGAACCCCCGGCTCCTCCAGCAGATCGCAGTATAGCCCCAGCGCCGTGACCATGTTTCTGGCGTCATGCGCCACCTCCGCCAGGCTCTCGCCCTGGCTGCGCAGAGTGGCCAGCGTCTCCACCACCGCTTCCACCCGTCTGCGCTCCGCTCCGTCCAATACTGCCGTCTGTTCGATCTGCTGCATGGCCCGCTCCCTTTCCTTTGGCTATCCTGCTGATCAGCGGTCCGATTCGTCTCACCGGCCTGCCCGAGCTAGTGCTGAAGCTGTCAGCGCATGCCCGTTCTGGCGCTTCCCGTTCCTGTCTGCCCATCTGGGATTTGTCCTCTTCTAATACACGTAGCGTGCCAAACTAGAACACTTTGGCTAAGTTCCTGATAAGGGAAGCGTTCACAGCCGAATTCCGAGAAATCGACTGTGGCTCTTCTCCGGGCTATGCGTCCCAAAATGGAACAAGAGTCTGCAGGAAAATTCGTATAAGTATTTTATTTATCAATACATTAGGTGGATATTCCCATTTGGGGGCTCGTCCAGAGCGAAATTCCCATCCTGAAACCGGTCCTTTCATTTCGCCCCGCTCCGCCGCCGAGCGCTCTCCCGTACAATCGCCCTATGCACGCGCTCCGAGCGTTTCTTCCGCCCCGGCGGCAGGACCCCTGCCCAGCTTCGCCCGCTCTCCCTCACCCCGGGCTTTGTTCAGACCGCCGAAGGTTCCGTTCTGGTCTCGCTGGGCAACACGCGGGTGCTGACCAGCGCCACCGTCGAACAGGGAGTGCCGGGCTGGCTGCGCAACTCGGGCCGCGGCTGGGTGACGGCGGAGTACTCCATGCTGCCCCGCTCCACGGTGACCCGCACGCCGCGGGAGAGCGAGCGGGGCAAGATCGGCGGGCGGACGCACGAGATTCAGCGGCTGATCGGCCGCAGCCTGCGCTCGGTGGTGGATATGCAGGCTCTGGGCGAGCGGACGGTGATTCTGGACTGCGACGTGATTCAGGCCGACGGCGGCACGCGCACCGCGGCCATTACCGGCGCGGCCGTGGCGCTGGCGCTGGCCCTGAACGCGCTGGTGGAGGCCGGAACGCTGAAAGCAATCGCCGCTGAAGCAACTGGTGGCGGCCACCTCGGTAGGCATCGTGGACGGGAGCGAAGCTGCTCGACCTCTGCTATGAGGAAGATTCGCAGGCCGAGGTGGACATGAATGTGGTGATGACCGCCGACGGCGGGCTGATCGAGACCCAGGCTACGGCGGAGAAGGGCAGCTTCTCGCGCAGCCAGCTCAACGGGCTCATCGATCTGGCCGAGGCGGGGCTGAAGGAGATCTTCGCGGCGCAGCGGGCGGTGCTGGGACTCGAGCACTGAGGGACCGCAAGCCTGCCGCGGAAACGCTCCCACGATACGTTGAGCGCCTGAGCCAACTCCGCCTTGGTCAGTTCCCTGGCAGCTCTCAGCTCTTCAGGCGGCTTCGAGCGTCTCAGGCTTGTTTGCGGTGACGTTCGATAGCTGAATCACTGGTCTTAGCGTGACCTGGGGCACCGGGTCACGTGTTATCTTTCAATTACTTTTACTGTTCAATTTCTATCTGACAGTTAGCTTATATTGTTTACGAATGCATTCCTCGAAACCTGCCGGAGCCCGCCTTAAAGGTTGTGTTCCCGGATATTTTAGAACACGCACTTTTCTATATTTTTTGATTGATACAACTGCCTCAAATAACTTTTTCCGATAATCTTTCTTGTGCTGCGCAATCCAAATTGCATTAGTAATATGCTTGACAACGGCCCAAGCAACATTCTGAATGACACCTTCCCCTGCCGCTTTAGCACAGAATAGAACTATTTCGGGGATAAAAAAATCGATGTTCTTACCGTGGCGTGCTTTCTTTTCCCACGCTTCAATGAATGGCCTACTTGGATTAGGAGAATAGTGTTGATCATAGAAGTCATCTGTGACGCGAACTAATAATTCAATCACATGTTCCGGCAATTCTGGTGCATGCTCGCGCAAATAGTACCGATACCTATCTAATGTTTCAGGTTTCATCGAGGTCATAGTAGAAGAATACATCGTGGAGATTAGTGAATATCGATTTTATCGGATAGTCACGGAATAATCATTCTTGCGACGGATGCCCACATCTCCTGCACGTAATTTGCCATACCTCTAGGATGTCCCAAGTCTCGATCCTGAGATCTGGGAAATAACCGAACCCCTCCTACTTCTCTATCATTCTGAGAGAGTTTGCGCGAGTGTTATATACAGTCTCAACGGCTGCTTGTGATCATCTGCGCGGCGTGCTGGAGGCTGGTTTCGGTTACTTTGGCGCCGCTTAGCATGCGGGCTACTTCGTGAGTGCGGGCGTCATCGTCGAGGGTGCGGATCTGAGTTTTGGTGCGGCCGCCGGACTCGTTCTTTTCGACTACCAGGTGCTGGTCGGCGAAGGCGGCGATCTGCGGGAGGTGAGTTACGCAGAGAACCTGCTGGCCGCGGCTCAGGGATTTCAGCTTTTGGCCTACGGCTTCCGCGGCTCGGCCGCCGATGCCGATGTCGATCTCGTCGAAGACCAGGGTGCGGGGGGTGGGGTTTTTCTTTTTGGGTTTGGCGGCGCTCTCTTCCACGCTGACTTTGAGGGCCAGCATGACGCGGGACATTTCGCCGCCGGAGGCGATCTCGTGGAGGGGTTTCAGCGGCTCGCCGGGGTTGGTGGAGATGCGGTATTCGACCTGGTCCCAGCCGAGGCGGTCCAGTGGGATTCATTTTCGTCAGCCGCAACGGCGATTTCGAAGTGGACTTTCATGGCCAGGGAGTTGATCTGGGCTTCGGCTAGTTTGGCTAGTTTTGTCGCGGCGGCTTTGCGCTCGGCGGTCAGGGCCGTGGCGGCGGCGCGATAGGCGGCGGCGGCTTCGGCTAGATCTTTGCGCAGGGTTTTGAGGATTTCGTCGCGGTCTTCCACTTCGGCCAGTTTGCGAGCTACCTCTTCGCCAAAGGCGATGACCTCGGGGATGGACTGGCCGTATTTGCGCTTGAGGCGGTCGAGGAGGGCGAGGCGGTCTTCAATCTCGGCCAGGCGCTCGGGGCTGGCGTTGATGCCCTCGGCGTAGTCGCGCAGGCTGGAGGCGACGTCGCCGAGAGTGGCGCGGGCGGAGGCTAAGCTGCTGGGCTGCCTCCGTGAAGCGGCCGTCGTAGCGGGCCAGTTCCTCGACGTTGCGCAGGGCGGCGCGGAGGGCGACTTCGGCGCTGGCCCCGCCTTCGTAAAGCTGGTCGAAGGCGCCAATGAGCGGCGGCGTAAAGTTTTTCGGAGTTGGCCAGGACGCGCTTTTCGGTTTCGAGGGCTTCGTCTTCGCCGGGGGTGAGTTGGGCGGAAGCGATCTCCTTGTTCTGATAGCTCCACAGATCGACCATGCGGAGACGGTCCTGCTCGCCCTGGAGCAGATCGTCGAGCTTGTCGGCCGCCGTGCGCCATCGAGCGTGAGCTTCAGCTACAGCGTCTGTTGAGATGCCGCCGAAGCGGTCGAGGAGGATGCGCTGCTGGGCCTGGTCGAAGCTCGAGAGGGATTCGGTCTGGGCGTGGACCAGGGCCAGCTCGGGAGCGAGCTGCTTGAGGACGGTTACGGTGGCGGGCTGGTTGTTGACGAAGACGCGGCCCTTGCCGGTGGAGAGAATTTCGCGGCGGAGGATTACGTCGTTGCCGGCGGAGTCGATGCCGTTGGCTTCGAGGATGGTTTCGGCGTTGGGCGTGGACTCGAAAACGCAGGCATACGACGGCCTTGGCGGCGCCGTGGCGGACGACTTCCACGGAGGATTTGCCGCCCATGAGCAGGGCCAGCGCATCGACGAGGATGGATTTGCCGGCGCCGGTTTCTCCGGTGAGCAGATTGAGGCCGGGGCCAAAGACGGCGATGGCGTGATCGATGACGGCGTAGTTTTCAGCGCGTAGTTCGACGAGCATTGTTACGAACCTCTAGAATGAACAAAGACAACCAGGTTCTTCGACTTCGGTTGCGCGTGATCTCCACCCAATCGCATAAAGCGCGATGGATGGGGTATCCCGCTTCTGTGCTGCCGCGGACGAGTTCTGGTGCACCCGGCTCAGAGCTCTCGTTGTGGTTCGAGGCGCAAAATTCGCAACGAGAATCCGAGCGCAGCATAGCATGAACGGCGGGTTGGCGGCCTTATTGATGCAGGTTCAGAGGCTTGGAGCGCACCAGTTTCGATAACTTGGAGGCGGCCAGCCCGTCTGATAACGTTGATATTGAGGTGAATGGCGATTCTTACAGTTTCCTTGCTCATGATCTTGCAGGCTGACAGCGGCGCGGCCCTGCCGGCTCTCCTTTGACGCAGGGTTCCGGCGAAATTGCGGAGATGATCAGCAACATTGGACCCATAGCGATGGCCGTGCTGCTGCTGCTGCTGGTGGCCAGCCTCTACTCCTGGACCGTGATCCTGAACAAAATGTCGACCTTCAAGAAGGCCACCCAGGAGAGCCGGAAGTTTGTGCGCGCCTTCCGCAAGGCCACACGGCTGCAGGAGATTGCGGCGATGACCGCCGACTACAAGCTCAGCCCGCTGGCGCAGGTGTTTGAAGAGGTTTACGAGACCTATAAGCGGCAGACGGGGGGATCGGGTCCGCCGCGCAACCTGGCTCCGCTGGAGCGCTCGGCACAGACGGCGGCGAGCGAGGCGATCAGCATTCTGGAGCGGCGCATGACCTGGCTGGCGACGATTGCGGCCACCAGTCCGTTTGTCGGGCTCTTTGGCACGGTGGTGGGCATTATCGACGCCTTTCACGGGCTGGGAACGGCCGGGGCGGCTACGCTGCGGGCGGTTGCGCCGGGAATTTCAGAGGCGCTGATTACTACGGCTGCCGGGCTGTTTGTGGCTGTGCCGGCGCTGATTGCCTACAACCAGTTCAGGCGCGCATCAAAGTATTTGCATCGGCGGTGGACGACTTTTGCGCGCGAGCTGCTGAATTCGCTGGAAGAGATTCCGGTGCGCAGCGGCCTCTGCGGCCTGCCGCGAGCGGACCATGGCCTTTACAAGTAGCAAGCCAACGCGGACGGCTGCGCCGGGAACAGACTCGCGGGAGGATGAACGTGGCCTTTACAAGTAGCAATGGCCAGACGCGGACTTCGCTGGCGGATATCAACATTACGCCGCTGGTGGACGTGGTGCTGGTGCTGCTGGTGATCTTCATGATTACCGCGCCGGTGCTGCAGTCGGGGATTGAAGTTGCGGTGCCCAAGACGCGCACGGTGAAGGAGATTACCGAGCAGCGGATGGTGGTGACCATCGACCGCGATCAGCAGGTTTTTCTGGGCGATGAGCCGGTGAATGTGCATGAGCTGGCGCAGAAGCTGCACCAGGCCGGAATCGATCCGGCGAAACAGGTGATTTATCTGCGGGCCGACGAGCGGGTGCCGTTTGGGCTTTTGCCAGCGTGATGGACGCGGTGAAGCAGGCCGGGATTACCAACATTTCGATTGTGACTCAGCCGCTGGATACGAAGGGCTTGGCTGGGAACGGGAATAACTAGGGCTGAAGATAGGCAAAGACAAGAGCAACGGCATGATCAGTCTGCTGGAAGATCTCGAGCAATTGGAGCGGGCGCCGGCGCCGGATCCAATGGCCGCGCCGGCCGTGGGATCGCTTGCGCTGCACCTGGTTCTGTTCGGATCGCTGCTGCTCTACGGGGTCCTTAACGGATTTTTCCATCACATGATTTGGGGCAATCCGGGAGCGGGCGGAGCGATCGAGGTGAGCCTGGTTTCGAATGCCCTGCCCTTGCCTGCCGAGCAGAGAATGAAAATGTGCTGACCACCGATACTCCCAGCCAGGCGCCCGCCGAACCCACTCCCAAGACAAAAGAGGCGGAGGATGAGAAGGCCATCCCTATCTCCGGCAAGCAGGTGAAGCCGCAGCAGAAGACCGCTCCCAAGACGCAGAAGAACCAGCCAAGTCGCGAAGGACAATCGCGCCCAGTACGGCGAGCAGGCGGGCAGCGCAATGCCGCGATCGGCGTTGGCGCAGGGCGGAAACGGGCCGGTGAGCGTGGCCAACGGCGACTTCGGCAGCCGCTTCGGCTGGTATGTTGAGATCATCAAACGCAAGGTGGATCAGAACTGGTATCGCGCCGAGGTGGACCCGCGCACGCCGAAAGGCGCAACGGCGCAGATATACTTCAAAGTGAGCCGCCAGGGCGTTCCGTCCAATTTCAAGATCAACAATTCCAGCGGCAGCCCGACGCTCGACCTGTCTTGCGAGCGGGCCACGCAGCGGGTGGATACATTTGGGGCTTTGCCGGCCAGCTCCAACGATCAATGGCTTGACGTTACTTACGATTGTACGTATTGATGCGTTTGATCCGCGGCGCATGAAGATTCTGCAAGAGCGCCGCTTACCTTTTTCACCAGGAAGGATTGCTCATCGCATGAAGAATTATTCCCGGCTTTTGCCTCTCTCTCTCCTGATTCTGATTTGTCTTGCGGCCGGCAGATTGCCGGCGCAGGACTGGGTGCACACAGGCACCAACCTGGGCAATGACCGCATCCGCATTGCCGCGGCCGATTTCAAGCCTCTGGGCAACGATCCCCAGAACCCGGCGTTGAAGACGGTCTTCGACGCCACACTTTATAGCGACCTGGCGAATGCGGGCATCTTTGACCTGGTCTCGAAGAGCATGGCGCCGCAGGAGACACCGGGATCGCCGCAGGAGATTCACCTTGCGCAGTGGTCCGACGCACCGGCCAATGCGGCCATGGTGGCCTTCGGCGCAGTCTCCGCGGGCAACGGGCGGCTGACTGTTTACGGCTGGCTTTACGCTACGACCAACATCGCCAGCCCCCAGGTGCTGGGCAAGCAGTACAACGACGACGGCCAACCCGGATTCAGCGCGCACGCATTGCGCACCGATTTGCGGACGAGATCATCCTGCGGCTTGGGCGGCGGCATCAACGGCATTGCCGAAACCAAAATCTACTTCGTCAGCTCGCGCACCGGATCGAAAGAGATTTGGGCGATGGACTACGACGGGCAGAACCAGCACCAGATCACCCATCTGGGCAGCATCTCGCTCTCGCCTCGCGTTTCGCCGGACAATTCGCGGCTGGCCTTTGCTTCGCTGGGCAACGCGGGGTGGTCTGTGCGCATGTACTCGCTGGATCTTAACCGGCCGGTGAGCTTTTCCGCGGGAACGGCAGGCGGGAGCAATCAGTCTCCGGCCTGGTCGGCGGACGGCGCCAAGATTGCGTTCTCCTCTTCGCGGACGGGCGATCCGGAGATTTGGGTTTGCGATGCGAGCGGGGCCAATCTGCACCGGATCACCAGCTTCCGCGGGCCGGACGTTTCGCCCACCTGGAATCCGCGCACCAATGCGCAGATTGCGTGGGTGAGCGGGCGCACCGGGCTGCCGCAGATTTACATCATGGACGCGGACGGCGCCAATGTTCAGCGCATGACCGACGGCGGCTATGCGATTTCTCCCTCGTGGTCGCCCAACGGGCAGTTTCTCACCTTCAGCTGGAATCGCAAGTATGGTCCCGGCGACCCCGGCGGGCAGGACATCTACGTGATGGACATCGCCAGCAAGCGCTGGCTGCAGGTGACCCACGAATCGGGCAGCAACGATTTTCCATCGTGGGCGCCCGATGGGCGGCACATCGTCTTCGAACGCGCCATCGGCGGCCACACGCAGATCTGGACCATGCTGGCCGACGGCACCGGGCAGCATCAGCTAACCCACACGGGCAACAACTACATGCCCAACTGGAGCTGGAAGTAAGCCTGGAAGCGAGGAAAAGACAGGGCGGTCCAAATTAGAACCAGGCAACAAAAAATGCCGGCGACGCATGCGTCTCGGCGGCGGTGGCTCCGGCTTGGATGAACTATAATACTAATGGTTGCCAACACATCCCTCGCCAGCCGTATGGGCCGGGAAACACTTTTATTTTGGGGAAGGAGTTCCACATGAATCGTAGCACCTATCGTTTGCTCGTACCTGCTGTCCTGCTTGTTGCCCTTGTAGCCGTCGCAGGTTGCAAGAAAAAGCAGCTTCCACCGCCGGAGGCAGCAGCACCAGCGGCCGTCGCAGCACCCACCGCGCAGATCACGGCTACTCCCAGCGTGATCACGGCCGGAGACCAGGTTCAACTCTCCTGGCAGACCACCGACGCCACCAGCGCCTCCATCGATGGTATCGGCGATGTTCCCACCTCGGGCATAAAGACCGTGACTCCGAGCCGAGTCGACCACCTATCACCTGGTTGCCCGTGGTGCGGGCGGCTCGGCTGAAGCCTCGGCACGCGTCACCGTCAATGCGCCGCCGGCCGTCGTTGTGCCCACCAATACCATGAGCGCGGAAGAAGAGTTCAAGGCCAATGTGCAGGACATCTTCTTCGATTACGACAAGTACGATATCCGCGCCGATGCCCAGGCCACAATCTCGCGAGGACGCCTCGTACCTGGTCAGCCATCCTGACGTGAAGTTCGTCATCGGCGGCTACTGCGACGAGCGCGGCTCCGACGAGTACAACCTGGCGCTCGGCCAGAACCGCGCAGACGCCGCCAAGAACGCGTTGGTCACGGCCGGAGTGGCCGCCGACCGCATCCGCGTCGTCAGCTACGGCAAGGAGAAGCCCTTCTGCACCGAATCCACCGAAGCCTGCTGGCAGCTGAACCGCCGCGCCGGCTTCGCGCTGGACCGGTAACGAATCGCTCGTAAGACGGAACAAAATCGAGGCATCCCAGGTCTCGAACGCGAGACCTGGGATGCCTCGAAGGCACGCAAGCCGAAGCGGCCTCTGATCCCTTATCTCCAACTCCCAAATTTCACTGGTGAAACATGCTGAAACTGCACACACTTCGCAATCGCTTCCTCGGCGCGGCTATGTTTGCCATGGTTCTTGTCTCCGTGCCCGTTCCCGCGCATGCTGCCTCGAAAGAGATCATCGAGCTGCAAACGCAGGTGCAGCAACTGCTGGACGATATGCAGCGGCTGCAGTCCACCGTGGACAGCCGCTTTGGCGTGCTGCAGCACCTGGTGGAGCAGAGCGCGGACACCGTCAACCAGATGACGGCTGCCGTGAATGCCCTGCAGAAGAAGATCGACGCGCAGAGCGAGAACGGCAACGGCAAGCTGGACACCGTCTCCGGCCAGGTGCAGTCGTTGAACGACTCGGTGGACGAGCTGAAGTCCCGCATCGCCAAGCTGGATAAGTCGATTCAGGATATGCAGACGCAATTGCAGACCCTCGCAGAGCTCCGCCCGCCGGCGTGGTTACCCGTGACCCAGCACAGGGCGCGGAACCGACTGCCCCACCGCCGCCGCTGGAGACGCATCCGCTGCCGCGGCATGCCCGCGGTAGTGCCCGCGACTGCCGCAACGCCACCGTGCAGGCACCGCCGCTGAAGGATACCTTTCAGGCCGGCGTGCGCGACTACAACGCCGCGCGATACGAGCGTGGCTGCAGGCGAGTTTCAGGATGTGCTGCACTATTATCCGCTCGACGACCTGGCCGGCAACGCCAACTTCTACCTGGGAGAGATCGCCTACCGCCAGAAGAATTACGCCGATGCGATCAAGAGCTACAACGCCGTGCTGGAAGGCTTCAGCGGCAACTCCAAGGCGCCGGCCGCGCAACTGCGCAAAGGATTTGCCCTGCTGCAGGAGGGCAAGAAGGAAGCCGGCATTCACGAGCTGCGCCTGCTCATCCAGCGCCATCCGCAAACCCCTGAAGCCGCCCAGGCCAAGACCAAGCTCTATGCTCTCGGTGCAAGATTTACCGGAAAATAGGACATTGAGCGGATTTTGAGCACAGGGACGCGGCTTTGAATGATGGACGCGGCTGAACAGGCTGCGAAAATCCGCAGAGGGAAGGATTGCATAATTTCTCTCCGGCGGAACGGATAGTCTTTCTTGAAAGAGAGGATCGAGATGGTAGAGCGGAAAAGTGAGGCAGTGAAGCCGGCGGCAAATGAAGTGTTGCTGGTTACCAGCGGCGATCTGCGGCTTTCAGCCAACCAGGCTTGCTGGCCAGCGCAGAAAGAAATGGAAGAGAAGCTGACCGCGGCCTTTGCGCAAAAGGGCATCAAGCTGGTCCGCGCCCATGCTTACAACGAGAAGGAAAAGCACGGCTTCATTTCATCGCAGCGCATGGGGATGGACGTTTTCATGAACATTCATCCCGAGGCCAGGCTGGTCTTTGCGACCGCCGCGTGGCAATACACACATCATGTGCTGCCCGGGCTGCGCAGCCACCAGGGGCCGATTCTGACCGTGGCAAACTGGTCGGGGCAATGGCCGGGATTGGTGGGCCTGCTCAACCTGAACGGATCGCTCGTCAAGGCCGGCAAGAAGTTCTCCTCCATCTGGAGCAAGGATTTCACCGACGATTATTTTCTGGCCGCGCTGACGGAATGGCTGCGCGACGGAAAAATCACGCACGATTTGTCGCATGTGCATGCGCTGGACCGCGAGCAAACTGCCGGCCGAAAGCGCGAAGCTGGGCGCAGCGCTGGCCGGCGATCTGAAGCATCGCAAGGCAATCATGGGCATCTTCGATGAAGGCTGCATGGGAATGTATAACGCCATCATCGACGACGAATTGCTGAATCCGGCGGGCATCTTCAAGGAGCGGTTGAGCCAGTCCGCGCTGGTGGCGAAGATGCGGACGGTGAGCCAGGCGGAGGCAGAGGCAGTTTACAAGTGGCTGGTGGCCAAAGGAGTGAAGTTCGATCTTGGCAAGGACGCCGCTACCGAACTGACCCTCGAACAGGTGCTCGAGCAATGCAAGATGTATATCGCGGCGGTGCGCATTGCTCACGACTTCGGATGCGACGCCATCGGCATTCAGTATCAGCAGGGCTTGAAAGATATGGTGCCCGCATCGGATTTGGCCGAGGGACTGCTGAACAATGCCGAGCGTCCGCCGGTCTTTGCCGAGGGCGGAAAAGAGGAACTATACGCGGGCGGGCCGGTGGTGCATTTTAACGAAGTGGACGAATGCGCCGGCGTGGACGCGATGATTACCAATCGCTGCTGGAGCGCGCTGGGACTTGATCCTTCGACGACGCTGCACGACGTTCGCTGGGGCGAACACTACAAGGGCGACGGGACTCGATGCGTTTGTGTGGCTGCTGCAAATCTCCGGCGCCGCGCCGGCCAATCATTTTGTCGGCGGCTATGCCGGGGCCAGCAGCGAGCGCCAGCCGGCTATGTACTTCCCTCTCGGCGGCGGATCGCTGAAGGGCATCGGCAAGCCGGGCGAGATTGTCTGGAGCCGCGTATTTGTTGAGGGCGGCACGCTGCATGCCGACCTGGGACGGGGCACGGTGGTTACCCTGCCTGCGGCGGAGACGGAGCGCCGCTGGAAGCAGACCACCTACCAATGGCCCATCGTGAATGCCGTCTTCCACGGCGTCAGCCAGAATCAATTCATGGCTCGCCACCGCGCCAACCATGTAAACGTTGCGTATGCGCCGTCAGCCGAGGCCGCCGATAAGGCGCTTGCGACCAAGGCCGCCATGCTGGCGGAGTTGGGGCTCACCGTGCATCTTTGCGGGAGCACGCAGTTAAGCTAGGGCCGCGATAATCTCATCCGTGGAGTGCACACGCCCCAGGCGGGGAAAGATGCGCTCTACGGCGTTCGCATGGCTCTCCGCACTGAGGCCGGTCATGGCATCCTCCGCAAAGATCATCTCGTAACCGCGCTCATAGGCATCGCGCGCCGTGCTTTCCACGCCAAATTCGGTGGCGATGCCGCAGATCACAATCACCGTCAGCCCGCGGCGGCGCAGTTGCAGGTTGAGGTCCGTTCCGTAAAACGCGCCCCACTGGCGCTTGAGAATCACCACGTCGCTCGGCTGGCGGTCGAGTTCAGGGATGAACTCGCTCCAGTCCGGCGGCAGCGTCTCCGGTAGCCCGCATGGGCTGGTCGGTTGGAGTTTTCAGCCGGTCGGCTCCATCCGGCGCGCCGCCCACATGCACCAGTACGGGCTGCGCTCCCGCTGCTCGGGCCGCGGCAAGCAGGCGCGCGCTGTTGGCGATGACCGCGGGCTTGGTGTGCGGCGCGCCTCCAGGCATTCCGGCGATTCCCTTTTGCAAATCGATGACTACGACGGCAGTTCGCTGCGGGTCAAGTTTTAGATCGCTCACGTCTGAATTCCCTCCTCTGTGGGCAGAATTCCCATCTCTCTGTAGATGGGTCGAATCACGCTCCGGATCGCCGGAAGACGCGTTGTGAACCATGCGCCGCCCAGCACCACGACGGCTCCGTTGACAATCACCGTCCATGGAGCGCCGATTGCGTTCGCCATGGTACCGGCCAACAGGCTGCCAAAGGGCGCCATGCCCATGAAGGCCATCGTATAGTAACTCATCACGCGGCCTCGCTTGTCTTCGGGAACAAGGGTCTGGATGACGGTGTTGCTGCCCGCCATACCCTGCATCATGCCCATGCCGGCAATCAGCACCATGATCATCGAGAGCCAGAAGACGCGCGAGAGGCCGAAGCCGATCAGCCCCAGGCCAAAGACGGCTGCGGCGACGGGAATCATGCGAATCAAACCGCGCACGCTCTTGCGCGCCGCCAGCGAGAGCGCTGAGACCAGCGCGCCCACGCCCATTGCGCCCATGAGAAAACCTAAAGTATGCGGGCCGCCGTGCAGCACCCTGGCGGCAAAGATCGGCATCAGCACTACAAACGGCATGCCCATCAGGCTGACGACGGCAAAGAGCATCAGGATGGTGCGGACGGGCACGAATTCGGAGACATAAGTCCAGCCGGCCTTTAGCTCGGCCAGCATCGATGTAGACCGCCGTTCGGACGGCGGCACATGCACGCGCATCATCAGCAACGAGGCAATGACGGCCAGGTAGCTGATGCCATCGATGAGGAAGCACCAGCCTTCGCTGGAGACGGCGATGACAATTCCGGCCAGCGATGGGCCGATCAAGCGCGCCACGTTGACCATGGAGGAGTTGATGGCGATGGCGTTGCCCAGGTCGCGCTTGTCGTCGACCATCTGCACCATGAAGGACTGGCGGCCAGGCATATCGAATGCGTTGATGCATGCCCTGCATCACGCTGAAGGCCAGCAGCAGGGGGATGGTGATCGTGTGCGAGAGGGTAAGCGCGGCCAGCGCCAGCGACTGCACCATGGAGAGCGTCTGCGTCCACACCAGCACCTTGCGGCGGTCGGCACGGTCGATCCAAACGCCGGCGAAGGGCGCGAAGAGAAAGGTGGGAATCTGGCCGGCGAAGCTGACCGTGCCCAGCAGCAGCGCCGATCCGGTGAGCCGGTAGACCAGCCAACGGTGGCGATGCGCGTCATCCAGGTGCCGATGAGCGAGATGCTCTGGCCGCCGAAGAAGAGGCGGAAGTTGCGATGGCGAAGCGCGCGCCAGGCGTGGGATGAGCCGCTGAATACGCGCGGCAAATCGGCGCCGGGGAGTTCGGCTGGGTTCGCGCGCATTGTTTTTTCGGCGCTGCTCAGAATTGATTCCTCATCTTGGACGTTTGCTTCTTGCATCCGGCCGTGACCATACATTTCTGTTTTGGATACGCACTGGCTCTACGATACAACTCCGAGTATGCGCAGCAGGAATGCGTAGTCGAAGGCGATCTCTTTCAGGTAGTCGTAGCGGCCGCTGGCGCCGCCGTGGCCGGCTTGCATGTTGGTTAGCAGCAGCAGCGGATTGTTATCGGTTTTGAGGGTGCGGAGTTTGGCTACGTACTTGGCGGGTTCCCAGTACATGACCTGGCTGTCGTTGAGCGATGTTTTTACCAGCATGGCGGGATAACTCGCTGGCTTGAGATTGTCATAGGGCGAGTAACTCAGCATGGTTTTGAAGTAAGTCTCTTCGTTGGGA
The DNA here is from genome assembly GCA_963724755.1 of uncultured Acidobacteriaceae bacterium. Classification (GTDB taxonomy): domain Bacteria; phylum Acidobacteriota; class Terriglobia; order Terriglobales; family Acidobacteriaceae; genus Telmatobacter. The sequence goes on along the minus strand of CAVRVZ010000017.1, from coordinate 95,936 downwards.
TTGCCCCACTCTTCGTACTCGGGGACGGTGAGGGGGAGGGTCGCGTCGAGCATGGTGTTCATTACGTCGACAAAGGGGACGTGGGAGAGGACGGCGCGGAAGAGATCGGGACGCATGTTTGTGACTGCGCCCATCAGTAATCCTCCGGCCGAGCCGCCTTCGATGGCTACGCGGGTGGGGTCGCCGTAGCCGGAGGCGGTGAGGTGCTCGACGGCGGCGATGAAGTCAGTGAAGGTGTTGCGCTTGAGAAGCATTTTTCCGGCATCGTGCCAGGGCTCGCCCAGGTCGCCGCCGCCGCGGATGTGGGCGTAGGCCATGACTACTCCGCGATCGAGCAGGCTGAGGCGGTTGCCGCTGAAGCCGAGAGGGAGTGAGTATCCGTAGGAGCCGTAGCCGTAAACGTAGAGGGGATTGCGGCCCGGCTGGCGTTTGTCTTTGCGGTAGACGAGCGAGATGGGGACTTTTACGCCGTCGGGCGCGGTGGCGTGGACGCGCTCGCTGGCGTAGAGGGTGCGGTCGAAGCCGCCGGGGATCTCCAACTGCTTGAGAAGCGTGGATGCGCCGGTGGCCACGTCGTACTCGTAGACAGAACTGGGCGTGACGAGGGATTGGTAGGCGTAGCGGAAGGTCGGCGTATCAAAGATGCGGTTGATGTGGGGATGGGCGCTGTAGGCCGGCTCGGGGAATGCGATTTCGCCGGCGGGCGCGGCTTCGGGGCCGTCGCCCGAGAAGCGATGGATGCGCAGGCGGGGAAGGCCGTCTTCGCGCTCGCAGGCTACGAAGAAGTTGGCGAAGAGGTCTACGTCTTCGAGCATTATGTCGTCGCGATGGGGAATTCGCTCGGTCCATGTTCGCGGCCGGCGTGGATACGGGAGCTGTGACCAGGCGGAAGTTGCGGCCGCGGTCGTTGGTGCGGATGAACCACAAGCCGTTGCGGTGGTCGATGGAGTACTCGTGCTCGTCTTTGCGGGGGCTGATGAGGGTGAATGCGGCTTCGGGATCGTCGGCGGGGAGCACGCGGGATTCGCTGGTGATGTGGCTGGCCGATTCAAGGACGATGAATTTGCCGTCGCGGGTGCGGCCTGCGCCCAGGTTGAAGCGCTCGTCGTCGTCCTGGTAGACCAGAACGTCTTCAGTGTGCGGAGTGCCGCGCTGGTGGCGCCATAGCTGGTACTGGCGCTTCTGCTCTTCGTCCTCGACGGTGTAGAAGAGGGTGCGATTGTCGGCGGCCCAGACTACGGAGCCTACGCGCTCCACTTCGCCGGGGAGGGTTTCGCCGGTTTCGAGGTCCTTGATGTGCAGGGTGTATTGGCGGAAGCCGGTTGTGTCAGTGGTGTAGGCCAGCCAGCGGCCGTCGTCGGTGATGTCGGTTGCGCCGATGGCGAAGAAGGCGTGGCCCTGGGCTAACTGGTTGCCGTCGAGGATTACTTGTTCGGGTTGGTCGTCTGAAAAACTAGACGCAGGTTCTTCGACTCGCTGCGCGTCGCACAGGATGACAGTCATTAAAGGTGTTGGTGTTCCGTTGCGGCTTTGCGGCAGTGGATGGCGTACTGCTGGCCTTCTTCGGTGCGGGTGTAGTACCACCAGTCGCCGTCGCGGTAGGGGACGGAGACGTCAGTCTGCTTGATGTGGGAGAGCATTTCTTTGTAAAGGTCTTCGCGGAGGGCGGCGAGCGGGGCCATCCAGGCTTCGGCGTGGGCGTTTTCGGCTTCAAGGTAGGCGGTGACTTCGGGGTTTTGCTTGTCGCGGAGCCAGGCGTAGTCGTCGGTGAGGACTACGCCATGCAGACGGGTTTCAGTGTGCTGCTTGCGGGCGATGGGGGGTGGGGGCAGGGGACTGGCTTTGAGTCATTTCTATTCCCAGTGTATCGGCTGGGGCGGATGGGATTGTGGCTTCCGGCGTAAATAGGGGTCACGGGAACATTTAGTGCGGCGTCCGCGTACAATAAAGAGCGATGAAAGGCTTTCGCCGCGCACATTCGACGGTCTTCGGGCTGCTGCTGGCTGCCCTGGTGGGGTTTTCCTGGACGGCTGCGCTGGCCGAGCGGGTGGAGGACCTGCCTAAACCCACTGATTATGTAAGCGATTATGCCCACGTGCTTTCGCCAGAGACGATTGCGCGGCTGGATAGCCTTTGCGCCCAACTGGACCACTCCCAGGCCAATGCGCAGATTGCGATTGTTACCGTCCATAACCTGGATGGGGACGATGCGGCGGATTATGCCAACCAGCTTGAAGACAAGTGGAAGATGGGGCGCAAGGGGTCGGACCGCGGCGCGCTGGTGCTGCTGGCCGTGGACGACCACAAATACCGGATCGATGTGGGCTATGGGCTGGAAGGCATTTTGCCCGACGGCAAGGTGGGCGATATTGGGCGGGAGATGGTTCCCTATCTGCGCGCCGGCGATTATGACAGCGCTGTAACGACGGCCGTGGACGAGATGGCGCAAGTGATCGCCGCCGATGCGAAAATGACGCTGACCGATGCGCAGGAACCGGCTAGCCAGCCTGTGATAGCAGATGCACCACAGCGATGTGCTCGGCAAGCTGATCTTGTTTCTCTTCGTGCTGATCTTCTTTGGCGGGTCTTCTATCTTCAGGATGCTGCTGGGCTTTGGGCTTTTCTCCAGTATTTTTAACGGACGGAACTGGGGCGGTGGCGGCTTGGCGGATTTGGCGGAGGAGGCGGATTTGGCGGTGGTGGGGGCGGTGGTGGCTTTGGCGGATTTGGCGGAGGCGGCTTCGGAGGCGGTGGAGCTGGGGGAAGCTGGTAGGATTTTGAATTTTGTAGAAAGGGGTCCGCTGCGGCGGACCGGAGGAGAAAAACACGGTATGAGCAAGGGACTTTGGATTGTGCTTGGAGTTGTGGGCGTTCTGGTGCTGGCTGGTGCTGATGGTCTTCAGCAGCTATGTGAGCGCCAGGAACCAGATGGTGGCCAAGGATCAGAACGTAAAGGCCATGTGGTCAGAGGTTGATGTGCAAATGGAGCGGCGCGCCGACCTGATTCCTAACCTGGTGGAGACCGTGAAGGGCTTTACCAAGGAAGAAAGCACGGTTTTTGGCGATATTGCCAATGCGCGGGCGGGGATGCTGAATGCGCAGGGGCCGGCGGCGAAGATCGCGGCCAACGGCCAACTGGATGGGGCGATCGGGCGGCTTGCTGCTGCTGACGGAAAACTATCCGCAATTGCGATCCAGTGATCAGTTCATGCGGCTGCAGGATGAGCTTTCAGGGACTGAGAACCGCATCGGCGTGGCGCGCAAACGGTATAACGACGCGATTCAGGATTACAACACTTTCATCCTGCAGTTTCCGAATAATATCTGGGCGGGGATGGCGGGCTTCAAGCAGAACGACGCCTACTTTACGGCTAGTCCAGAGGCTCAGACTGTTCCTTCGGTGAAGTTTTAAGTTTTACTGTTTACCTGAGTTGCGTTGCGAAGACGAAAAGCGATTGCTGGTACCCTTCGGCATACTCTCTAGAAAATCAGCCGAACGGAATTCTATTCTTACTAATTCACTCCGTCCATACAGGACTCGGTAGCAAACTTGTGGAATCCCTTTTCCCCGCACTGAAATGCGGGGCTAACAAAGTTGCAGCGGCGAGCGCCTCCGGCGCGTCTGTGCGGAGATTCTTTATGCAATCCTCAATAAAGCCGGAATTCTTTCTGGGCACTATTGGCGCTACTGAATGGCTTGCGGGAAAAAGCGGGAAGTGGACAAATTGCCTTCATATTCAATGATCGAAGACCTTCACCCGAGGCTTACGGATCAATCCTGAGGCGTTCTGACGCGACCGATTTTTGGCAGTACCCTCGAATTTTCCGCAAGCTGTGAAGTCGCGCCCTGACACAGGGCGAGTTAATGCAATGCCCTTTCAAAACAGAATGAATCCAATACACTTTCAAAACCGTGATAATGCAACCAGGCCGTCTTCGGTTGAGAGGTTCTTATCGTGCGTTCTGGTATTTACAACAAAGATTCTGTGCTGCAAGTTCTGATATTTACAGAAATATTTCTGTGCTACACTTTTTCCGTTTGGCAAACAGTTATGCATTGTGAATTTCTACCTCCCAGGCGTCAGCCGCTCTATTGCTGGACGATGTGGGACAGAGAGTAGGAGCAGAAGAGCGTATGCCGGATCAAGCGAACGGTTCCAAGCCGCCACGAATGCATGGGATTACTCACGTTGATATTCCCGCCCAGTATTTGCCTGTATCGAAGCCCTCGGGCAGCAAGCAGCCGCTCTTCGTCTCCCTGATACTCGGATACCTTGTGATCAAGGCTGTGGTTTGCTTCCTTCTTGCCCTGGTTCCTTGGAGCGACCCGGAATCAGGGGTGGCGACATATTTGAGCGCACGGCCTACATTAGTTTTTGGTCTGCTTCCGCGAGCGTTTTTTCCCGCTGCCGCAACGGGCGGTATGTCGGTTGGACGTTTAGCCGAGGGCCTTCCATTTATTTTTTTAATCTTCGGGGTATTGTATGTTGCCAGCGCATGGAAATTGTGGACTTTGGACAAATTCTGGACCTCTATAATCCGCTTTGGCCTGATGTTTATGTACGGTGCGACAGCGGTCAAAACGATGATCGCTTTGTCGGCTAGATACGTAGGTGAGCAGGAGGCTCCTCTTTCTGACTCGATGAAGCTGGCACTTTTAGTTAGCGTCATTTGGAATTTGATCATCTTTTGTTGCTTTGCCTTTTATCCTAATAAGGAAAACGCATACGACAGCGAAGCTTAGCAGGCTGGCCGCGCCCTCGATTTTCGGCGCGAAATGCTGTAAGTGTCTGTAAACAAGGAGCGAGCACGATTCTCAAGTTGCCGCAATGTGAGCAATATTGCTCAGTTACATTCAGGTGATTAGACTAAGGTGACAGATAATCCCCGAATTGTAGCGGATTTGTGAAAGAATTCTAGAATGATCGAGTTTCCTAAAATTATTCAGGGCGGCATGGGTGTGGGCGTATCGAACTGGCGCCTGGCCAATGCGGTCTCAAAACTCGGCCAGCTCGGCGTGGTCTCCGGCACTGCGCTCGATTCGCTGTTTGTGCGACGGCTCGCCGATGGCGACCAGGGCGGACATATGCGCCGCGGACTGGATGCATTCCCTTTTCCAGAGATGGCCCGGCGTATCTGGCAGGAGTATTTTGTACCCGGCGGCAAGCCGAGCGAGGCGCCATATCCGCTAGCGCCGGTGCACCAGCGCAAAGACATACGCAAGGTGATTGAGCTGTGCATGGTGAGCAACTTTGTAGAAGTGTTTCTGGCGCGCGAAGGCCACAAGAATCCGGTGGGGATCAATTTCCTTGAGAAGGTGCAGATGCCGCACCTGGCTTCGATCTACGGAGCGATGCTGGCCGGCGTGGGCTACGTGTTGATGGGCGCGGGGATTCCGCTGCACATTCCCGGCGTGCTGGACCTGCTGGCGGCCCATCATGCCGCTGAATACAAGCTGAGCGTGACGGGAGCGGCAACGGGGCAGGATACGCAGATGCGTTTCGATCCCGCCGACTACGCGGAGGGTCCGTTGCCGCTGCTTCACCGGCCAAAGTTTCTGGCCATCGTCTCCTCGAATACTCTGGCTACCACCATGCTGCGCCGCGCAACGGGCCGCGTGGACGGGTTGGTGATTGAAAGTCCGACGGCGGGCGGACATAATGCGCCCCCTCGCGGCAAGTTGCAGCTCAATGAGAATGGAGAACCGATCTACGGCGAGCGGGACCAGGTGAATATCGCGGAGCTGCGTACGCTGGGCGTTCCTTTCTGGCTAGCGGGCGGTTATGGAAGCCCGGAGAAAGTGCGTGAAGCGCTCGACCAGGGCGCGGCTGGCGTGCAGGTGGGGACGGCGTTTGCGTTCAGCCGGGAATCGGGACTGCGTGGTGACCTGAAGAAGTCGTTGATGGCGCAGGCGGTAACAGGTTCGGGTGAGGTATTTACCGACCCGCTGGCCTCTCCGACGGGATTTCCTTTCAAGGTGGCGCTTCTGGAAGGCTCATATTCCGATCCCGCGGTTGCCGCAGCGCGAACACGAATCTGCGACCTGGGCTATCTGAGAGAACCGTATAACGCGCCGGACGGCAACATCGGCTACCGCTGCGCCGCTGAGCCGGTGGCCAACTATGTTGCCAAAGGCGGCAAGGTGGAAGAGACGGTGGGAAGAAAATGCCTGTGCAATGCGCTGCTGGCCAACGTGGGGCATGCGCAGAAGCGCAAGAACGATGTTGTGGAGCCGGCGCTGGTGACCATCGGCGACGACCTGAATACGGTGGTGCAGTTCCTGGCGCCGGGGCAGGATAGTTACGGAGCGGCGGATGTGGTTGCGTCGCTGCTGAGCAGAGTGGCTATCGAGCCAGTGGTTGAAGCCGAGCCGAAAATGCAGATTTCCGCTTAGCTCTTCGGCACGGGCAAAGCTCCCTGTCCGCTGCCCACATCAAAAATCATCGGAACGCGGTCAGCGGGCGCAGGCAACGCGGGGAATGCTGCGTGCGGCTCGGTCTGGTACCAGTAGGCGGTCGAATAATAATTATCCGACCGGTTGTTGGCGTGGCCGTGCTCGATGGTCACGCGAATCGATTTCTCAAAGGTGATGGGGCTCTCGATGTGCCAGCGGTAAAGGCACCAGCGTCCACCCAGCCGCTCGGCGTCAACAATATAAGGCGCTCCGTTGTGCATGTAGTCGAAGGCCTGGCCGCCAAAGTCCCATGCGCCGTTGTAGTAGTCTTCGGTTCCGGTGCCGTTGATGGTGGGCAGCATGTCGCCGTCGATGAAGATCATGTCGTCGCCCTCGCCGAACCATTGGCCCTGGTTCAGCTCGACGGCCTGGGTCACTCCCACAAAATGTCCCTTGCCCACGGCTTCAAGAAAGACGTAATTCCCTTCCCCGTTCAGGTTTTTGCGGTCGCCGACGGGAGGCGCATATTCGTTGCTCCAGTCGTTGGTCCAGCCCTTGCAGGGCGCGGCCTGGCGATACTGCGCGTGGAAGCGGCCGAGATTGCCGGGCAGGCTGGCCAGGGTCACGTAGTCCACGGCGAAATAGAGGCTGTGGGTGGGAATCTTGCTCTCGTTGGTCAGCGTGATGCGGGCGGCGGTTGCAAAGGGCATCTTGAAGTAGGCAGTTGAGCGCCTTGATGGGCGCCACGGCCAGCAGAGCCGATTGGTAAGTGTAATACTCGCCCAGGCCCAGACCGAAGAAATCGCCGATGGGGACTTCGACGGAGGGAGTGGATTCGCCGTCCCACCAGGCGCGCAGGACGAGGTTCTTCAGGTGCATGGGATCCTTTGAGTCGATGGTGAACCAGAGATGCGTGACGACGCCGGGGCCGGTGATATCGAGCAAGGTTGCCGTCGCGCCCGCATCCACGTGAACGCAATCGTTGTTGCCGCCGGTGCGATCCCAACTGGAGGAGCGGCGGGTTTTGTAATTGCGCAGGCTGGCCAGAGCAAAGAGATCTTCCGCTCCGCATGGTCTCCGGTTCAGTGACAACGCCGGCAGCGGGGCTGGCCGCGGCTCCAGCGGCGTTCAGGCCCAGCAGCGCGGCGGCCGAGACCCGATCCTGTTATGGAGCCCAGCAGCTTGCGGCGCGCGGGCAAATTCTGAATGCGATCGAATGGATTGACATTAGGGTAGTTCCTTTCGTGCGAAGTGATCAGCTTGTTTTGGCTTGCTGCCGACCTCCGGGTAAATCCCTGCGGTCAGGAATGTAATGCGCTGCGCGCCTCAGCCTTTGTAGATGCGCGGGGCACAACTTGTCAATGCGCGCGGCTCGTCTCACCATGGGTTCACCTGTTATCGTCAGTGAGGAAACTTACAAATGAATCCACCATAGGACCCCGCGAGGCATGATGAAGCGTTGGCGAATCCGGATACTGCTGTTTCTGGCCGTTCTCGGCCCTGGATTTATTACCGCCAACGTGGATAACGACTCCGGCGGCATCCTCACTTACTCCCAGGCAGGGGCGCAGTACGGCTATACGCTGCTGTGGACCATGCTTCCCATCACCATTGCGCTGATCGTGGTGCAGGAGATGTGCGCCCGCATGGGCGTGGTCACCGGCAAAGGTCTGAGCGACCTGATCCGCGAGGAGTTCGGGCTGCGGCTCACCTTTGTGCTGATGGTGCTGCTGGTGGTAGTGAACTATACCAACGTGGTCACCGAATTCATCGGCATTGCCGGATCACTGCACCTGTTTCACGTAACCAAGTTCATCTCCGTGCCGCTGTGCGCGTTCCTGGTCTGGTACATGGTTGTGCGCGGCAGTTACAAGAGCACGGAAAAAATCTTTATCGTCGCTTCCCTGGTTTATATCTCCTACATTTTTGCCGGCGTGCTCTCGCAGCCCAGCTGGCACGATGCGATTCTGGCCACGGTGCAGTTGCCGTCCAGGCAAGTGTGGAGCGACAAGGCCTATATGTATATGGCCATCGGCGTGGTGGGCACCACCATCGCGCCGTGGATGCAGTTCTACCTGCAATCGTCCATTGTGGAAAAAGGCATTCGCGTGAAGGATTACGCTGCCTCGCGGCTGGACGTGATTGTTGGCAGCCTGTTCACCGACATTGTGGCCTGGTTCATCATCGTGGCCTGCGCGGCTACGCTCTTCGTGCATGGAATGGGAGCCATCCAGGTGGCCGCTGATGCGGCTGAGGCGATGCGGCCGCTGGCCGGCGACTACGCCTTCATCCTCTTCGCATTCGGGCTCTTCAACGCCTCGCTCTTTGCGGCTTCGATTTTGCCCATCTCGACGGCCTACACAGTCTGCGAGGGCATGGGGTTCGAATCCGGCGTGGACAAGAGCTTCAAGGAAGCACCGTTTTTCTACTGGCTCTATTCGCTGCTGATCGCGGGCGGCGCGGTGACCGTGCTGCTGCTGCCGGATGCGCAATTAATCAACGTGGCCATTCTTTCGCAGGTGCTGAACGGCGTTTTGCTGCCGGTGGTCATCATTCTGATGCTGATGCTGATCAACCGGCAGGATTTGATGGGCGAGCATAAGAACTCGCGGCTGTGGAATGTGATTGCGTGGGGAACCAGCATAATCGTCATCGGCATGACGATGGTGATGCTGTGGGGCATGATGCCGGGGCACTGATCGACGCCAGGCGCGATGAACCGCCTAGAGCAGTTTGCCAGCGGCCAGGTCGCGGATGAGGGCGCGGTCGGCAGCCAGAAACTCGTAGCCGGGCAGGTCTTCAAGGCGGACCCAGCGGAACTGGTGGTAGATTCGGTTGGCGATATCGCCAGTGAACTCGTGGACGGCGAAAAACTGCAGATCGACGGCGCCGCCGTGACGGTAGTTGTGGCGGACGCGGGTGACGCGGGGGCCGATGGTGGCCTTGATGCCCAATTCTTCGTCCAGTTCGCGGGCCAGGGCCTCCTCGGGGCTCTCGCCAGCCTCTATCTTGCCGCCGGGAAACTCCCACAACAGGGCCATGGGCTGATCGGGACGGCGCTGGCCGATGAGGATTTCCCCGTCGCGTACGATGAATGCCGCCGCCACAAAACGGAGGGCGGGACCGGCGGGGCGAACGTTAGGATCTCGCTGGTTCTCTTCCACGGTCCCAGTTTACTCGCAACAAAAGGGTTACGGGGTTGAATAAAAATCGATCCGGACTATTCTCCTGCAACAGCCGCGGCGACGCCCTCGGCAGAATGGGGACGGAAATAGCCCCAGCCGTTCCTGGCGGCAGCCTGAAGCAGCGCCGGGGAGGGGTTGACCGGGAAGGCGCAGCGCGCGATCTCCAGCATGGCCAGGTCGTGGATGGAGTTGCCGAAGGCCGCGTCGGGATGGTCAAGACCGATGCGCCTGAGCGTGGCGGCCTTGCCCTCGTCGGTAGGCACGTCAACGAGTTCGCTGGTGATGATGCCGTGGGCGACGCGGACCTCGGCGGCCAGAACGCGGTCTTCCGGAATGCCAAAATCGCGAATGCCCTCGGCGACCACCCATTTGTTGGTGGAGCTGACGGCCCAAAGCTCGACGCCAGCCTGGCGCAGCGCTGCCACAAGCGAAAGCATCTCGGGGAAAAAGCGCTCGCGCACAAACTCGCTCACATAGCGGGCGGCGGCGGCGTACAGTTCCTGTTCGCGCAGGCCGGCATAAATCTGCACCATCTCGCCGCAGATCTCCAGTTCGCTGACGTGGCCCTGCTGATAGGCGCGATGGCGGGTGTCGATCCAGTCGCTGGTGGAGCGCGATACCAGGCCCTGCTCGATGGACCAGATCATGAAGCCGAGACCCGCGTCGCCACCCCACAACGTTCCGTCACAATCGAAGACCGCGACTTTGGGATTGCACTCAAGAACCAGCCGCTCAAACTTCGGGGCGGTCCACTTCAGGGATTCCAACTGCGTAGGCGTCAAGTATTCCTCAATCCAATTCGAAATTCATCCAACTCTATTCTCTTCTAACGGCGCTGTTTTTGCACGTGAAGGTTCGGGGAAAATCCCGCCAGGGCATTAGCTAACTCGTTTGGGGACCATAAGATCGATTCCGCGACGGGGTATTAAAGTTGGTTCCTTGATGAACGAGGTACGGCAACGACGGCGGGGAGCGTCGGAAGCCGGTTACGGCGCGGATAATCGGAGATGTGGATAACATGCGCAATCTTTCGCTGTTGAAGGACTACCAGGCGTATCTGCGCGTGGAAAAAGGGCTGCGCCCGCTGACCTGCGAGGCATATCACAGCGATTTGAATACCTTTGCCGAGTTCATGGAGGACCGCAACGCTGTGCTGTTGACGGCGGTGCAGGCGGATGTTTCGGCATTTCTTGAGCATCTGCGCGGGCACGGAATCGACTCGCGGTCGGCAGCACGCAAATTGAGCTGCCTGCGGGGGTTTTACAAGTGGATGCTGCTGGACCGGCGCATTCATCACGATCCGACGGTGAATATTGAATCGCCCAAGGCTTGGAAGGTGCTGCCCAAGTCGCTGGCCGAGCCGGAGGTGACGGAGATGCTGGAGCGGGCCGGCATGGCCGCCGAGCATCCGCAAGCGCGGGCCACGGCGCTGAGGGACCGCGCGATTCTTGAGCTGCTGTATGCCGGCGGACTGCGGGTTTCGGAGGTGACGGCGCTCTCCACCGGCGACCTGGCTCTGGATGCGGGGCGAGTGCAAGTGCGCGGCAAAGGCGACAAGGAGCGGATTGTGCCGCTGGGGCGTTCTGCGATTATTGCATTGGAAGAATATCTGCGCCAGGGAAGGCCGCACCTGGCGCGCATCAGTTCGGCGCGCAAGGCCAATGCGCGGCAGGATGCGACGCGGCTTTTTCTCTCGCTGCGCGGAATGCCGCTGACACGGCAATGGGTTTGGCAGGTGGTGAAGTCGGCGAACAGCGCCGCTAGCCCTCACCGGCTGCGCCACAGTTGCGCAACGCATATGGTGGAGCACGGCGCCGACTTGCGCAGCGTTCAGCTGATGCTAGGCCACGCCGATATTTCTACAACGCAGGTTTATACGCACCTGGCGCTGGGGCGGCTGAAGGCTGTGCATCGCGAGCATCACCCTAGGGCAACGCGGCGGGTGACTGAAGTTGAAGAGCGCCCTGAGCCGCATGGTGGTTTGCGGCTGGTGCCGCGCGGCCATCCGAAGAAGGAGACGGCATGAGTGCGACGGTTGCGCCAAAAATTGCTTCGCTGGATTCGCTTGTGGCCGACTATCTGCGCGTACTGGCCAATGAACGGGGTGCATCGACGCACACCCTGCGAGCTTACCAGCGGGAATTGCATGGGTTTGCCACTTTTATCGCCGAACATAAGGGCAAAGCGCAGGGCGTTGACAGCATCGAGCACACCGACATTCGAGCTTATTTGGGCACGCTTTACGACCGCGGGCTATCGAAGGCTTCAGCAGCGCGGGCGCTGGCGGCCATTCGCAGCTGGTTCAAGTGGCTGGCGCGCACCGGGCTTGTGGAGCAGAATGCGGCTTCACTGGTATCCACGCCGAAGTTGCCCAAGCACTTGCCGCGCGTGCCCTCTATCGAACAAATGAACCGCGTGATCGATTCATTGGAGGACTCGGCGGGCAAAGACGCAGCGGCGAGTTGGCCGGCGCGCGATGCGGCGATCCTGGAGATGCTCTACGGCTGCGGCATCCGTAACGCGGAGCTGACGGGACTGAACCTGGACGATATTCACTGGGCTAACGAGGCAGTGCTGGTGCGCGGCAAGGGACAGAAGCAACGCTACGTTCCACTGGGCGATGCGGCGGCTCAGGCGCTGCGGGCTTATCTCGCGGAGCGCTCGGCGCTGCTGGTGGCAGCTGGCGAGGCCAAGGGATTCACAACGCCCGCGTTGTTCGTCAATCTGCATCTGCGCGGGTTGGGCAAGGCTGGCGGAGAAGCGCGGCTGACAACACGCAGCGTGGGCCGCATCGTCAAACGCATTGCTGTTCTGCGCGGACTTTCGGCAGACGTGCATCCGCATACCCTGCGGCATGCCTTTGGCACGCATCTGCTGGAAGAGGGCGCGGACCTGCGGGCGATTCAGGAGCTGCTCGGTCACGAGCGGCTCTCAACCACACAGCGGTATACGCAACTGACCACTACGCAGCTGACGCAGGTCTACGATCGGACGCATCCGAGAGCGCGATAAAGAGCGCATTAACAAAGCTCCACCACCGGAATTCCCTGCTTCCAGAGAGTTTTATCTAGGAGAATCCTGATTCCTTTGCCGCTGGGATGGATTGCCAAAGGCCTGCCCGTGGCTACCACCTTTACCCTGCTCACCGGACGGTCGAGATGGGGAACGATCAGCTCTGTGGCGGTCTCGTCCATGACAAAGACGAAGATACTTGCGCCGCGAGCTGTGACGCGGTAGGACGGCTGGCCCTGGATGGGGCCGTAGGTGCTGCCGTAGATGGCGGCTGCGTTGAGCTTGGTCCAGCGGCCTACTACTTCAAGGCTTTCCACGAATTCAGGCTGGATTTGGCCGTCGGGCTGCGGGCCTACGTCGAGCAACAGGTTGCCGCCGCGGCTGATGACTTCAATCAGCGCACGGATCAGGGTGTCGGCGGATTTGAAGACGCGGTCCTTTGGCCGGTAGGCCCAGGTATTGTTGATGGTCATGCACGACTCCCAGGGCTGAAAATCCTCAAGGCGCGGCACGGTGGTGGGTATCTGGTCGGTCGCGGCGTGATTGGGACTCTGCAGAGGAACTCCCTTTACCGGGATGGTCTTGGGGATAAATTGCTCGGGAGTGGTGAAGTCGCAGGGAACTCCCAGACGATTGTTGATCAGAGTGGCCGGTTGCAGGCGATGAACCTGGTCGGCGAAACGTGGGCCGTCGTAGCACTGCACAGTGCCGTAGTCGCCCTCGTCAAACCACAATTCGGCCACCGGGCCGTAGCGCGTGAGCAATTCATCCAGCTGCAGGCCCATGTAATCCAGATAGAGCGGCCACTCCGGCCGCTCCGGCTCGCCGCGGTTGTTGGTGGCCGAGAGTTTGGTCGTATCGCGGAAGGCGGGGTGGTTCAAGTCCGGAAGCGAGTAGTAGAGGCCCAGGGGCATGGCATCAGAGTGGCAGGCATCGGCTAATTGCTTCACAATGTCTTTGCCGTAGGGCGTGTGGGTGATCTTGTAGCTGGTGTACTGGGAATCGAACATACAAAAGCCGTCATGGTGCTTGGTGGTGAAGACCATGTAGCGCTGTCCGGCTGCGCGGGCGAGCGCGATCCAGGCGTGAGGATCGAAGTGCGTGGGGTTGAAACGGGCAGGCAACGCGCGGTACGCTGCTTCAGTGATTTCACCGGTAGGCTCGATTATGGGCCAGGAAGCCTCAATGCCCGCCACCGAGTAAGGACCCCAGTGGATGAACATGCCAAATTTGGCTTCCCGGAACCAGTCCAGCCGGTTAGCGTCGCCAGCCAGGGCACGAAGCATCGGCATCCGGGCTGCAACTGTTGCGATTGCTGTGGCGCAAAGAAAATCTCTTCGATTCCAGCGCATGGTTCTGTTCCTCATGACAATGAAAGAGGTAGTGTAACGCCGGAAGCCTTGCTTGTCTGTGGTGAACAAGCGGGTATGAAACCAAAATTTTGTCACGGTGCTATTCTGGCGGCAATAGGGAGGAAGATAACTTTTGCGGACGTCCAAGTTCCTGCGCGTAATTTTGCCTCTTCTGCTGCTTACCGCGCTTGGTTTTCTGGCGATGGGCTATCACCCCGGCGTGGAGGACGACAGCCTCTACCTGGCGGCCGTAAAGGCGGACGTCCATCCAGCTCTCTTTCCCCACGACGCTGATTTCTTTAAGCTCCAGATGCGCACCAGCGTCTTCGATACGTGGATGGCGCACTTTATTTCGGCAACAGGAATGACCGTGGCCTGGGCGGAGTTGCTTTGGCAATTGATTTGCATTTTTATTGTTATCTGGTCCTGTTGGAGCATTGTGGGACGGCTCTTTGAAGAGAGTAGTGCGCGCTGGGCCGGAGTGGCCATGGTTGCGGCCATGCTGACTCTGCCGGTTGCCGGGACGGGACTCTACCTGATGGACCAGTATCTGCATCCGCGCAACCCGGCAACGGCGCTGATCCTGTTTGCCGTTGCGCGGATTATGGCCGGCAAACGCTGGCAGGCTGTGCCGCTGCTTGCGGTGGCATTTCTGCTGCACCCGTTGATGGGGGCCATGGGCATTAGCTTCTGCTGCGTGCTGGCGCTCACGCTCTGTGAGCCGCTGCGCGCGCGTCTTCGTGCCCTTTTGTGGCGGCGAACTGGCGCCGCGTCCGTTGCCGCATTCATTCCCTTTCGGATGGGTCTTCGGCAAACCCTCCGCGCCCTGGCTGGAAGCGGTGCGAACCCGGCATATGTTTCTCCTCTACGAATGGTATTGGTACGAATGGCTGGGGGCCATTGGGCCGCTGCTGCTGTTCTGGCTGGTGGCCCGCGTGGCCCGCAAGCGGGGCGAAACCAATCTCAGCCGCTTTGCGACGGCGGTTCTCATCTATAGCGTCTTTCAGTTCGCGATAGCACTGGTCATTCTGAGCCCGTCTGCGCCCGTCGGCATGACCACCCTGGAGCCGATGCGCTATCTGCAACTGGTTTATGTTTTTATGGCGCTGATCGGCGGCGCTTATTCTGGGCAGGTATGTGCTGAAGGCTCGCGTCTGGCGCTGGGCGGTCTTTCTGATCGTCGCCAATGGCGGAATGTTTGCGGCGCAGCGGCGAACTGTTTGCCGCAAGCCCGCACATTGAAATGCCCAATATGGCCACCGCCAATCCCTGGCTCGAAGCCTTCGACTGGATCAAGCGCAATACTCCTGAAGACGCGTACTTTGCCCTGGATCCGAATTACACCACCGCTCCCGGCGAGGACTGCCATGGCTTCAGAGCCCTGGCCGAGCGCGGCATGATGGCCGACGCCAACAAGGACACCTCGACGGTGACCAAGCAGCCCACGTTGGGCCGGAGTGGAAGCGAGAGGTTATGGCGCGGGAAGGCTGGAGCAGCTTCAAGCTGGCGGATTTCGAGCGGCTGAAGGCGGAGTTTGGCGTAGACTGGGCGCTGGTTTCCTACCCGCAGCCCGCAGGCCTGGACTGCCGCTGGCACAATGGGAGCCTGGCGGTTTGCCGGATACCATAGTTTCTATTGTTCCGGCAACAAAATACTGTCGGGGTGCCCCATCCATTCCGGTCGCCGCGACGACCGGAATGGGTGGGAATACGATGTCACTGTTTTCTTGCCGGATCAATAGTGCCGGTCTCACGGAATGCTCCGGATCGGCATTGGCGTCAACTGAATGTAAGGCTTGAGTGCCGGCGCCGCATCATAAGTAGCTTGAGCCACGATATCGCCGAAGACGCGCTTACCCAGATCGTTCAGGTGCGTGCGATCGGGGGTTGTCGCCGTGGCGCCCTCCGCCTTTGCATCCGGATGGCTTACCATGTCAAACTGGTCAGCCTGCTCCTGCGTCATCGTTTCAATGAGCGCTCGCGAGAGTTGATACAAATCAATTAACTCAACGTGATCTTCCGCTGCCACCTCCCGCGTCGCGGCGGCATACTCGCGCAAAGGATCGACGATAAGTTTGCCATTGTCGAAGTTCCGTCGCGTCAGCGAGGTGACCAGCACGGGCGTCCCGCCTATCTTGCGCACGTCGCTCACATAACGGTGCAGATTCTCCTTGAACGTGGTTTCCGGATCGGTGTGCAGATTCGCCTTATCTTTCTGGTCGTTGTGACCGAACTGGATGAAATAAAACTGCCCGCCCGCATCCAGAGCCTTCTTCCAAAGGCCTTCATCGAGAAAACTCTTGGTCGAGCGCCCATCCTTCGCCATATCGAGACAGTCGGCATCGTCCCTCAGATGCGCGCAAAATCCCGGCCCCCACCCTCCCTTGGTAGCTACTGTTGAGTCGCCGACCAGCACCACCTTGATGTGTTCCATATGCGGGGGCGCGCTCTCTCGAACCTGCGCCTGCATTCCCGTACAGCTCAGAATCAGTCCAGCCGCATACACTGCGGTAACACGTATTGAAATCATTTATTGTTGTGATCTCCAGAAATAGTCTGAGCCGGCATTGGCGTCAACTGAATGTAAGGCCTGAGCGCCGGCACCGCGTCATAGGCGGCTTGAGCCACCATATCGCTGAAGACGCGCTTGCCGAGATCATTCAAGTGCGTACGATCGGGGGTTGTCGCCGTGGCGCCCTCCGCCTTCGCATCCGGATGTCTTATCATGTTGTACTGGTCAGCCTGCTCCTGCGTCATCGGTTCAATGAGCGCCCGCGAGAGTTTATATAAATCGACTAGCGCAACGTGATCCTCCGCCGCCACCTCCCGCATTGCGGCGGCATACTCGTGCAAAGGATCGACGATAAGTTTGCCGTCTTTGAAGTTCCGTCGCGTCATTGAGGTGATCAACACGGGAGTCCCGCCTATCTTGCGTACGTCACTAATGTAACGGTGCAGATTCTCCTTGAACGTGGTTTCGGGATCGGTGTGCAGGTTCACCGGATCTTTCTGGTCGTTGCCGCCAAACAGGATGAAATAAAACTGCCCGTTCTCATCGAGAGCCTTCTTCCAAAGACCTTCCTCGATAAAACTCTTGCTAGAGCGCCCATCCTTTGCCATATCGAGGCACTCGGCATCGGCCGTCAGATGCGCGCAAAATTGGACCCCCCATCCTCCCACCGGAGCTACGGACGAGTCGCCGACCAGCACCACCTTGATGTGTTGCATGGAAGGCGGCGCGCTCTGTCGAACCTGCGCTTGAAGGCCTGTACAACTCAGAATCATTACGGCCGCATACACTGCGTTACTGCGTATAGAAATCATTCGGCTCTCCCGGTTGCTTTGATCGAATATTGCGGTCCAATTGACCGGAACCTTCAAAGATTATACCCCGCCCGCATCAGCCCTTTATGGAGGCGCCTAGCATCAAGATAAGTATCCGCCGGCTGCTTAGCGCACATCTCCACTGATTAGAAGCACTGTCTGCAAATACTGTGAACGGTGATCGGCAAACAGTATACAGAGCAGATAATTGCCACATCAGCAAGCCGGAGCGCTTTAGACACATACTCCCGACTACTGAATGCTATCCGCTGTCTTTTGCACATTGGGGCTGTATCCGCGAGAATGAATGAGTTACTCTTTGCCAGTATGGAGACAGCGCCATGCTGAACCTTTCGCAGCGATTGATTCTCGGGTGTGTACTGCTTGCCGGCCTGACGGTGGGGCTGGTGGCGGTGACTCATCGCGCACTTGAGGCGGCGGGACAGACCAGATTGGCTTGGGCCTTTGTGGGTGCGGCGCTGCTGATCGAGCTGGGGACGGTCTACTTTGTGCTGCGGCCCATCCGCATGCTGGCCCGCGATGCTCACCGCATTGCGCAGGGCAACCTGGAACACCGGGTGGAGTGGAGCAGCCGCGACGACTTTGGCAAGATCGCCGTGGAGCTGAACCGGCTGGCGGTGAGGCTGCGGGAGCTGCGCGACTCCGAGGCCGGACGCCGGCAGATGGAGTTTCAACTCTCCGACGCGGTGCTGCAATCGATCTTCGAGCCTATCATCGTGACCGACGGCAAGGGCCACATGCTGAAGGTGAACCAGGCCGCGGCGGAGCTTCTGGGCGAGGCCGCCGGCGACCGCATGGCGCTGACCAACACGCCGGGCGGAGACAAGATTCTGAGCGCCATCCGCGATGCGGTGCCAATGCAGAAGGCGGTGGCCGCGGAGGACGAAGCGGCGATGCTGCCCATGCGCATCGGCAAGCAGGAGCGGAGTTACCGATTGCGCACCACGCCCATGCGCGACTCCGAAGGGCGGCTGCTGGGCACGGTGACTACGCTTGAAGACGTGACCAGCCTGCAGGATACCGACCGCTTCAAGACGCAGTTCATCACCGTGGCCAGCCGCAAGCTGCGCGATCCGCTGCTGCAGTTGCGGCGCGGGCTTTATTCGCTGGGCCAGGGCTTTGGCGGAGAGTTGCTGCCGCTGCAGGCGGAGCTGGTGGCCGCGGCCAGCCACGAGTCGGAAAAGCTGGACGACCTGATGGGCGACCTGATCGAGGTGGCCGAACTGGATACCGGCAAGCGCGAGTTCAAATACGAGCGGCTGCGCCCGTTGCAGGCTCTGGGCGAGGCGCGCGATCGCTTTTGCGACGAGGCCGCGCACAAGCGTATCCGCGTGGAGGTGCGCGCCTATGCCGATCTGGCGGTGGTGAAGGCTGACCGGCGCGCGCTGCGCTCCATTCTGGACAACCTGCTGTCGAATGCGCTTCGCTATACGCCGGAAGAGGGCGAGATTCTGCTGGCCGCCGAGGAGATCAAGGACTTTGTCCAGTTCACCGTGCGCGACACCGGCCGGGGCATCGAGGCGGAGCGGCTGAGCACCATCTTCGACCGCTTCAATCCATTCTCAGAGAGCGGCTCCGGGCTGGGGCTGGCGCTGGTGCGGCGGCTGGTGGAGTCGCTGGGCGGACAGATCGCCGTGGAAAGCCGGCTGGGCCACGGAACCACTTTCCGGTTTACTCTTCCCGTGGCGGCGGTCGAAGCAGAACGCCATCCAGTCGAGGTGGGCTGAGCATGGCCGAGATCGTCCTGGAAAAAAAACAGGAACCCGCCAGGCTGCGCATTTATATCGGCGCGGCGCCCGGCGTGGGCAAAACCTACCACATGCTGAACGACGCCTATATTATGCGGCATCAGCAGGACGTGGACGTGGTGATCGGCCTGGTGGAAACCCACGGCCGCAAGGAGACCGAGGCGCGCATCCGCGACCTGGAGATCGTTCCCCAGCGCGAGATTCCCTACCGCGGCGTCACGCTGAAAGAGATGGACGTGGACGCCATCCTGGCCCGCCATCCCAACACCGTGGTGGTGGACGAACTGGCCCACACCAACGTGCCGGGCAGCAAGAACAAGCAAGCGCTACGAAGACGTTCTGGAGCTGCTGGACGCCGGCATCAACGTGATGACGGCGGTGAACATCCAGCATCTGGAAACGCTGAACGACGCCGTCAGCCGCTCGGCCAACACCGACCATCCGCGAGACCGTTCCAGACAATTTCCTGAAGCGCGCCGACGAAGTGGTGAACGTGGACGTGACCGTGGACGAGCTGCGGACGCGCCTGCGCCAGGGCAAGATCTATGCGCCGGAAAAGGTGGAGCAGTCGCTGGCCAACTTCTTCCGCAACGGCAACCTGAACATGCTGCGCGAGCTGGCCCTGCGCACCACTGCCGAGCAGGTGAGCAACCGCGCCTCAGAGTATCGCCGCACCCAGGGGCTGGAGCAGGCGCCGATTCCGGAGAAGGTGATGGTGTGCCTGAGCACGCGGCCCGGCACCGAGCGGCTGATTCGCGTGGGCGCGCGCGTGGCTGGACGGCTGGCCACGAACTGGTACGCCGTTTATGTGGTTCGCCCCAAGGACGACAAAGGCCACGGCGATCCCGAGGCCTACCACCGGCTGGAAGAGTACCAGCGCATGGCCCGCGACCTGGGCGCGAAGGTGGTCACGCTGACCGACAACAATGTCTCCGACGCGCTGATCCGCTTTGCGCAGCAGGAGAGCATCTCGCACGTGGTCTTTGGGCAGTCGGTGCGGTCGCGGTGGGATATTTTTATGCGCGGATCGGTGCTGAACCGGTTTCTGTCGGAGGTTCGCGATGTGACGGTGCAGGTGGTGCCGATGAATAAGCCGTTGCGGCGGGCTTGAGCTGGCTATACCAATGCGGTTTCAGGAACCATTCTCTGTTTCCGCAATAGCAGCGGCAAAGCTGGAGGCAGTTTCATTCCTCCACGAAACGCCGAAAATGGTGGATTACTGACAGAAAACGAACGAAATCAAGCATTTTATTGCATTTTCTTACACTTAATTTTCAGGTCATTATCATTTATAATCAATCATTTACATACTAAAAAAGACGAACAGGAGGAGAATGCGCCCCCAAGGGGGTAGGGGGTGGGTTTGATGTTTTCGCCTTTTATTCACAATAATTAGATCTAACCTATTTTATTTCATTCTCTTACGGAAAAAAGGGGGGAGGGGGTGGGGGTATAAAGGGAGGTATAAACCGGGCGGATGTCCGACATATTAGACCGGGGGCATCTCCGACGCTGCGCGAGGTTTGGCATAGAGATATTGTGCGCTTTTGGGTTTTAATTATCTGCAAATCGGGCGCGGAGAAATGAATACGTGGAATCCCAGGTCTCAGAATCGAGATCTCCACTCCACGGACAAACACCTGTCCGCGGGAACTCCGGCCCTAGGGCACCCATTACAAACTGTGAAGTACTCTATGGCACTGTGAAGGGGCGCAGTCCGTCGTTGGGCGGGAAGACGGGGAACAAGCC
Source organism: uncultured Acidobacteriaceae bacterium (assembly GCA_963724755.1). Lineage (GTDB taxonomy): Bacteria > Acidobacteriota > Terriglobia > Terriglobales > Acidobacteriaceae > Telmatobacter. Next base: position 75,152 of record CAVRVZ010000017.1, on the reverse strand, counting down.
TGTGGGACCGGCTACCGTGGACGGCTGCTCGCGGAAGAGGAAGCGCACATAGAATCCGGCGGATGTTTCCGCAAAATTGCGGGTGTTGTTGGCGCTGACGAATCCTCCGGCAAACCAGTGGGAGTTGATCTGGTAGGCCGTCTGGGCGCGCAGATCGTAGTTGGGGCCTACGCTGGTGAGGGCCGGCAGATGCAGGTTGTCGTATGTAGTGGTACCGCCAGGAGGAGTATAGGTATTGGTGTACTCCATATTGCTGCTGAGCAGCGGATAGAGGGGCGTCGAACTTTCCTGGAAGGCCTGCACGCCCAGGCTAGCCACGATGTTGTAGTGCCAGCGGGTGAGATAGTGGCCGGACCAGGTGAAGGGGATATTGGCCAAGAAGTACGCCTGGGGACTGAAGTAGCCGCCCATACCGTAAGTGAAGGCGTCATTGTTGTGCGAGTAGTGCATGGCGAAGAAGTTTGCGCCGATGCTCAGGTTGCCATACTCCGGCACGGTCTTGAGGCGCCAATATCCGCCCCCGTTACCGTCGACCCGGATATTGTTCTCGACGTTGTAGCCGGTGATGTACTGGCCTCCCACGCCCATGTAGATTCCCGACTCTCCGCTGCCTTTGGCTATTTGGACATTGCCTGAGTTGGCAATTACGCCACCCCAGATCTGCCCTTCATTAGCCAATGTGGTTCCGCCTGGATCGCGCAATCCAGCATAAGAGAGTTGCGAGTCCTTGATCGAGTCGCGGACAAAGTTAAAGGTGAAAGGACCGTTTCCGGGTTTCCACTGCGCCCGTCCAGTGAAGGTAGCCACCAGAAAACCGTAGGGCGTGTAACCGCCAGCCAGCGCCAGATGCGGGAAGATCAACTGCAACTCGCCGGCTAGCCCGGAGGCGTTCTGCTGCGCGGGTGTGGTGGTAATGGGGATCATGCTTCCGATGGGTTCCGGCATGGTGATCAAAGTCAGTGGAAGGCCTGGCACTGTGCCCGCCGAGACGGTGAGAGTTGCATTGCCGTTGGCCTGACCGGAATCAAGGAAGACCGGCTTGACGATTAAAGCGACGCGGGCATTGTAGCCAAGAGGCGCGGAAGCCTCAAAGGGAGCCTCGAGGGCTGCGAGTTGATCGTAACCGGGATTGCCGAAGCGGTAGTTGACGATGCCAGCGGCGCCCAGCCAGCCGCTGTATCCGCTCTCGATGGAGCGCAATTGCATCTCCACCTCTTCACGGGGGCCGAGGGGTTGGGCTTCGCGCTGGATGCGTATCCACGGCCCGCGCAGCGGCGGCAGATTGCGCTGCATGAGTTCCTGGTCCGTGAGCCCGGCGCCAGTGGTGGCCGGCTCCGGCTCGGCTGGAACTTCAGCCGGGGCCTGCACCTGCTGGGGATATTCCTGCACGGCCGGTACATGGTCGAGGGTTGGAGTGGGTGCGGCCTGCTCACCCAGCGTGGGAGCGGCTTTCCTTTTATTCTTTCTGTGCTTGAAGACCCGATGCCGTGTGGGCGACGGCTTGGCGTGCGCAGCAGGCTGCTGCGCGGCAGGCTGTTGTATGCTCGGCTGTTTGGGTACTGAATAAGCGCCTGTAGCGGCTTCCTGGGCAGAGGGTGTGTATTGCGCGATGGTGTACTGGCTACGGCTGCCGGGAAGCGTGTTCAATGCGGCCGGCGGAGCTTTGGGCAGGGCGTGAATGGCAGTTGCGGAACCCTGCGTGAGCTGGCTATCGGTCTGCTCGGCAAACAGGGCCTGCGCCTGAGTGGCCAGGCTGTTCATGGGCTGGGATGTGATGCGCACTCCCGGAATCGTGCGGTCATCGACGGATTCCTGGCTGGGCATCCACACCGGGGTCTGCGTACGTTGCAGGGGGGGTGACAGATTTTCGTCGCTGGGGTGGGTGATTGATTTGGAGTCTGTACTTTGCGCCGGAGCGCCGGTGGAATCGATGATTTCTTCTGAAGCGGGCAGGTTCATTTGGCCTGAGTAATTGGCGGAGGGGGTTACGGAAGGCCGTGAACCGGCGTTGGGAGCGTCGCGAACCGGTATGCCGGATTGGCTTATGCTGATCGCTGGCTGGATGACCGCATCCTGCGTGGCGCTCTGCAGGATAAAGTTCGGTTGGACGGACGGCTTCAGCATCCAACTCTGCGGGACATAAATGGGAGCGGCGGGCGCCGTTGCGGGCGCGCTGGGTTGCGTTCCGGATGTGTATACAGTGGCCGGAGGCAGCGGAAGCGGATTGGAAGAGGGAGTATCGATCCACTGACTCTGTGGTGGAACCGCGGCAGGCGCGGAATAAGTGAGGGGATAAGAAGGCAGAGGCGGTTCCTTGGTGGCGCGCGCGGGCTGGTCGTTGTGTGGATCGAGAAGACGCTTCAGGTCGCCCGCTGCTGGAGCATGGTAGGCTTCCGGGGGATAAACCAGGCCGGTCTCCAGGCTTTTGACGGCTGAGCCCGGAGGCATGGCTGCAAGGGCGGCTCGCCAGAAGTCTGTGGCGCGATGATTGTTGCCGCGTGCCTGCTCAAAGCGGGCGGCAAGACCCAGAATCTGCGGATCGTTGGGATAGAGCCCCAGCGCCTGACGGAGCCAGGTTTCAGCCTGGGCCATATCCGTGCAAGCCAGAGCTGCACCGATGGCTCCCTGGTAGTCGCCAGAGCTTGCGTTCTGCATGGGGATGGTCTTGAAGAGGGTGAGCGCATCCTTGAAGCGGCCGACCTTGGAGTAGGCGCCGGCTACCGCGCGGCGAACGCCCAGGTCGTCAGGGTATTGCAAGGATGCGGCCTGCAAAATCTCTACGCCGCGCAGGATGTAGCCGCTGTCCATGGCGGCAAATGCTCGGCGCACGGCCCAGTTTGCCCATAGATTATCCACTTGAGCACGCTGATCGGCGGTGAGGTCGTGGCGCGAATCCAGACGCAGCAGGACCGGATGGAGCATGTGGTCGTTCTTGGTGTTGTAAAGCAGCCAGGCATGCTGGATCTCCAGGCCGGCAGGCGGCGCGACCCTGCGCAGGAGGTAGAACTCATCCACGCGAGCCATATATTCAAGGGCGATCGAAGTATTGCCGAGGGCGGCATAGAGAGTGGCTTCGCCCTGCACGAAGTCGGGGTCGGCTTCGAGCTGCTTGCGCACACCGGCAGGTATCTTTTGAATTTCGTCGAGAGCTTCCTGGTTGCGGCCGGCGGCCATCAGCGAAAAGACCAGGCCCTTCCAGGCATCGGATGCCATGGAGTGAGGAGCGTTGGCGGAGAGCTGGACAGTTGACTGGTCAGTGTCCTGAACCTGCTCGAAGCTCGACTCACTGGACGCATTCAGCAGCCTGAGTTGAGGGTATTCCTCATCGCTCAAGCCGGGAACCTCAATGTATCTTTCACTTTGCGGGTAAAAGATCTGCGGTGGTGCGGCCTGTGCGGCGGGAAAGGTCACGATAGCGGAATTGGTATCGGGCGCGAAGGGTGGCTGATTCAGGCTGGTGGGGGTATTGACCCACGAACCGTCCTGCGTAGACGACTGCGGGGACGAATGCTGTGTGGGCTTGCCAGGAGTAAGCACGACGGGAGCCGAGCCGTTGTAGGGATCGGGACCGTAGGCGGGCAAAGGCGGTAGCCTGGTGGTCTTGGAAAACGGCTCGTAGTCGGGATCGAGCAGGCGCTGCAGGTCGGCCGCGGTTACGGCGCGATGGGCCCTCGAGTCCTGTTCGGGATAAACCAGCATGTGGGCCAGCCTGTCAGTGGGCGAAGCCAGCGGCATGACGGCAAGTGCGGCGCGATAGTAGTCGGCGGCGCGCTGATTGTCTCCGCGAGCCTGCTCAAAGCGCGCGGCGAGGGAGAGAATGGCGGGGTCGCGGGGATAGCGATCGAGCGCCTGGCGCAACCATAGCTCGGCATGAGTCCTGTCGTTGGCCGCCAGTGCCGCACCCACAGCGCCCTGGAAGTCGCCCGCGGTTGCGTCCTGCATGGGAATGGTTTTGAAGAGGGCGAGCGACTCCTTGTACCTGCCGACGCGCATGAATCCCCCGGCAACCGCCTTGCGAACGGTCAGATTGTCAGGGAAGGCCTGGTTTGCGGCATCCAAAATATCCACGGCGCGTGTGACGTTGCCGTTATCCATGGCGACGCCGGCGCGGCGCACGCTCCAATTGGCCCAGATGTCCTGAACCGTCTCACGCTGCGCAACGGTCAGATCCTTGCGGCCTCCCAGGCGCATCAGTGCCGGATAGAGGGCGCGGTCGTTCCTGGTGTTGAAGAGCAGCCAGGCGTTTTGAACTTCGATATCGGCGGGCGGCAGCATCTTCAGTTTGGCGTAATGGGCTTCCACGCGAGCCATATATTCGACGGCGCGGGGAATATCGCCGCTGGCGGCGTAGAGGCTGGCTTCGCTCTGCACAAAGTTGATATCGGCATCCAACTGCTTGCGCACCGATACGGGAATGAAGTGAATTTGCTGGAGCGCCTCTGAGTTACGGTTGGTGGCCACCAAAGTATCAATCAGGCCCTTCCAGGCATCGGCGCGGTCGGGATGCGCCATCATCACCTGGCGGTAAATATCGTAGGCCTGAGTGGGATAGTTGCGCTGCAGATAAATGGCCGCCAACTGCAACTGGAGGGCAATGCTGGGATGGCCGCCGGCGGCGATCTGGAGCTTTTCAGAGCGTTCCAGCATTCCCTGGGCAACCTCAAACTGGTTGGCCTGTTGATAGATTGCGCCCAGCATGGAGAGAAAACCGGGATCGGCGAGCGCGGCCTCGTAGGTGGCCGGTGGCATCTTCTTCACGTCGGCGATGGCCTCACTGTCCTGGCCCATCTCATGATGCGCGCTGACCAGGCCCATCCAGGCGGGAAGGCTGTACATATCGGCGGTGAGCACCTGAACGTAGAGCATGGCGGCCTGATCGTAGCGCTTGGCCTCCATCAGGAGGCCGGCGTACTGAAGCTTGGTATCGGTCTTGAGGGTGCCGCCGTTTTCGGGAAACGGCATCGTCAAGGCCTGGGCAAGCACGCGCTGGGCATCGGCGACGCGGTTGAGGGCATGGTAGACGCCGGCCAGCGTGCGCAGGTACTCCGCATCGCGGGCGAGCGTGGTCTTGACTGCTCCTGGGATGCGGTTTGAGACAGCCAACGCCTTCTGGTTCTGGTCCTCACGCGCGTAGGCCAGGAAGAGGCCGCGCCAGGCGTCAGACGAGCCGGGCTGAACTTTGATCAATTGCTCGTAGATGGCGGAGGCAGCGGCATATCGCTTTTGTTTGGTCAGCAGGCCGGCCAGTCCGTTAAGCGCATCGGGGCTACGGGGGTGAATTTCGAGGGCTATGCGATATTTGCTTCCGGCCAGATCGAAATTATTTTCGTCGAAGGCCTGCGTGGCTTCACCCATGGTGTACCAGAAGCGCGAAGTAACCAACGCATCCTCGACGACGCGGGTCTTGTATCCGTTCTGCTCGGCCCGAGTGAGGTAGCTGATGGCGCCGCCGAAGTTCTTCTGCTGCATGCGCAGGAAACCCATGCCTGCCGCCACACGGCCGTTCTTCGGATCCTGGTCGAGCAGCGCGGTGAAGCGGTTCTGCGCCTCGTCGATCCGGTGGGCGTTGAGGGCGGCAAAGGCGGCTTTCTCTTCCGGCGTGCGCGCGATACCGTTTTTCATCTGCGCCAGCTTGCGTTCGTCAACTTTCAGGCGGTCGCTAAGTTCGGTGTCCTGGGGATGGTTCTTGAGATATTGGCGCAGTTCCTCGGCTGAGGCCGGATTGGCCGAATCCCAGACCAGTGCCTGACGTAGCGCGCTTTGCGCGTCGGGATCCTGGGAATACTCTTTGAGGATGCGAATACCTTCAGCGCGGGTTCTGGCATCGTAGGTGAGGATGGTGCCGAGAGCGATGGGATAGCGCGGATCGCCGGGATTGCGCTCCACCTGAACGCGCATGCCGGCCACGGCAGCTTCCCTGCCGCCCGTGGTTCCGGCCAGGGTCTGGTAATAGGCCAAGGCAATATCGCCATCGGGCGGACGATCGCCATAGAGCTCGCGATAGATGCGCATGGCTTCGTCAATCTTGCCCGCGCGGGCCAGTTCGCCTGCCTGATGAAGCGCGTCGCTCTGCGAGCGCATGCTGGCCATGGCTTCAATCCTGGCGATATTGGGGTCATTGGGGTTAATGGCGCGCAGGCGTTCCAGCGCCTCGCTGGATTTCTCGGAGGAGCCGGTGAGCTTCAAATCTTTGGCCAGGCCGGCCAGGGCCTCAGTGTTTTGGGTATCGGAGAGAAGAATCTGCTGCCATATCTGGATGGCCATATCGGGCCGTCCGCGTGACTCCAGAGCATGGGCTTTCTGTACCAAAACGGCGCGCGTGGCACTTGCCGATCCGGCAGTTTTATTTTGGGCAAGCCCCATCTGGAGCGCCAGCATCAGGCAGCCCACAATCATGCAACACTTTCTGAAAGTCTTCGAGCCTTGCCGCATCAGCGCTTCCATTCTACTTTCAGTTCCCCCTCCGGTCCAAACCGGAATCTGCCGTCAAGAAAACCAGTGGCAAACAGAGCGAGATTCTGATCGTAATATGCCAAGTCCTTACCATACAATCCCGTATACGGGTTTCTCTGCGCACTCATGCGAATCGTCTGCTTTGCGCTTAGCCTTCCAAGTTCGGGGAAGGCCCTCAGGTAAGGCAGCACGGCCGCCGAAAATCCTATAGGTCCATCTTGCTCCATTGGAATACCCTGGTCACTTACCTTTTCAGGGGGAGCATCATGGTTGGCAAGGTAGATGCGCATGGCCGGAACGGCATCGAGCATGCGAGCGCGGGTTTTGCCGCTGCCGTCGAGCATGCCGGCCCATAAATAAACGCGAATAGCATCATAGCCCCCGCCGGGAGCATCGGATTCCTTGTTCCCGGGATGCATCTCGGTGGCGGGATAAAAGCCGTCGCCAGGCATATAGTCCACCCAATCCATGGCATAGCCGTGGCGCGCGGCCTGCTCCAGCATGGCGGGAATGCCAAGAGCGATGAGCCCCCACGGACCTGCCGGGTCAACGGCGGCCATCCGCTCGAAGATGAAGAGCGGCATATAGCTTGGATTCAGCGTCCAGAAGCTGCCGTGCTGAAAGCCGACGGGACCGGGCAGGAGCATGGGGCCAAATCCGGGCAGATCGGCTACTTCGTTTTTGGCGATCAGGGCCATCATCTGCCTGCCCGTATGGGTATAGTCGGGCGAGTTCCACAAGCGGCCGGCCTCGATAAGCGCATAGGCCATCCAGATATCAGCATCGGAGGCGGAGTTGGGATCGATCGTCTTCCACTCGCCGTCCTTGTTCCTGCCCCATAACCATGCAGGCTGCTGGGTTTGCAGATCTCCATTAGCCAGATTGTCCTGGGTCCACTTCAGCAGGCGGTCGAAGACGACGCGGTCATTGTCGGCCAGGGCAAAGAACATCGCATAGGCCTCGCCTTCCGAGGTGGTGCGGTCGCCGCCCTGAGGATCGATCACCCGGCCCTGCACATCGATAAAGCTGGCGGAATAAGAATCCCAAAGCGTCCACGGGCCCTGCTTGCAGCCTCCGGTAGCTGAAAGCAGCAAGAGAAATCCAATCAGCCACCATCGCTTTCCCAGCCGGGATTTCCGAAGGCTCATGGCGCAAATCTCCAACCAGGGATACAGGCGGCTGACGAAAAGGATGCAGCCGGGAAAGAATCGTTCAGTAAGAATCTCTATTCGTCAATCATCTTCAAGCGTGCCCTGGCTTTGCTGCGCAACCATTGCCTTGTCCAGAGGGCAAGTAAAAAGGCCAGAAGAAAAACCACGATCGCGACCAGGTATGGATATTCCGCGATCCACAGGCTCACCAGCGTCCACCACGGCAGCACGCCTACATGATAGACCTCAGAGCCGATGCGGAACGACTGGAACCGCTTTCCATGCAAAACCGAGACCGAGCCGGAGATATCGCTGGACTGCTGCACCTGCAGGAATGTGTCCATGAACGGCATAAAGACGCTGGCGTCCTTGAGGTGGATGGCCACAATGCTGCGGTCGCCGCCCACGTCAAAAGGAGATTTGATGCCTTCGATGACCACATCGGGCTCGCCCGCGGCGGTCAGGTCGCCGGATTCGGTGTGCTCGTTGGATTCGAGCTTCCACCAGGCGTGATGCAGCAGCGGAACGAAGAAGCCTTGCGTGTCATGCACCTGGACCTGGCCGCTGCGCATGGAAACGAGGAGATGGTTAGACAGCTTTTCAAAGGCCGGCTGATCGTCGCCCGAGCCAATGATCAGCAAGTCGTTCCTCTCGCCCTGTTGCGCGGCTTCAGCACCAGCTACGGTAACGCGCAGAGCCGGAAAGCCGGTCTGGCGGCTAAAGTGGCCCATCAACGTGACAAAGGTTTCAATCTCCGCCTCGGTGGGCGTGGGAGGCAGCACGACCGTGGTCTCGCTCAAATCGGCGAGGCGCGTGAACGGGAAGCCCGCGTTGGCGAAGAGCTCCAGGTTGGGCATGGGTGCGTAGTGCGGATAGCTGCTCAGGTCAAGGTAGGAATCGCGCAGGATGGCGGCCTGCATGTTGATGGGGGTGGTGTCCTGGCAGCCGCCCTTTTTGAGCAACTGGAAGGTGAAATCGAAGGAGAGCGAGTTAGAAAACGGGCGCAGATTGACCACTGGAACAGGCTCGTCCACCTGCATTCTCTTCGACGCTTCCTGGCCAGGGATGAGCGGAATGGAACCCAGGAAGGCGTTGTTGATGCGCATCTGGGCGCTGGAGATGGGGCCGATGGGAATGGAGTTGTAACGGTAAACCAGCCGGAGGATGGCGTTTGGTTCCCTGGCGGTGTAGTAGATATCCGGCGGGACACGAAAATAAACGCTCAACGGAGCGGTGCCGTCGCCCTGCAACTGCTCGGCGGTGGCGTAATCCCACAGGGCGATGTGCTGATCGGTGCGCGCCCAGCGCGGCGCGGCATCGGGTTGCTGCTTATTGGGTAGCCGGAGGCTGTCAATAGTGGCCTGCGCTCCGGCCAGCATGTCGCTATGCAAGGCCACGGCTTGGGCCGCCTGCAGCACCTGGTTCGAGTCGGCGCCGGCTATGATCAGAATTTTGCTGTAGGGATCGACAGGGTTGGTGCGCATGGCCACGGTGGGCGAGTTGATGTCGGGCAGATTCAGGCCGGGCGGCAAATTGCCGGCGCTATCGGAGATAACAATCGCATTGCCCTGCGGAATAGGCCCGATGTGAACCGGAAAACGCACCGGCCTGTTCTCAGAGATCATGCCGAAGTAGCTTGCGACCACTCCGGCGGCCTGAATAGCTTTATACGAGGGCGCGGAGGCAAAGACGACGGGAATGCTGAGCGGTTGAATGACGGCCGGATCGAGGAACGGCATGGGCAACTGCTTTACATCGTCGGCCAGGGGGAGCAGACCGCCGTGGATATCGAGATAAGTGGTGCGGTGAACGCGAGCCCACAGCGTGGTGTTGGCGGGGTCTTCGCAGACCATGGTGTAGTGGCCGATGAACTCGATGGTGAGCGTGTTGTTGTGCACCAGCAGATCGGGAGGAATGGTGAAATCCCCCTCAGCATCCTTGCTGTCAGAGCCGCCATTCTGCCCCGGTGTGGGCTGGACGGTGGCAAAGAGCGTTCCATTCATCATCAGCTTGAGATGGCTGAGCTGCGGCAACAGGCTGGGAGAAAAAGCGTAGTAGATGTGGATTCTGGCATTGCGGACCACGTGGGTTTGCGGCAGCGTGAAATAGATATCGTGCCTGCTGTCGATGCCGTGCAGCTCGATTTGCGGCGAGCCGGCATCGTTGAGGGTAAACGTGTCGCGGAACTGGCCGAGGGGAACCAGAACGTTCTTGTCGCTGGCGCCGGCCTCAAGCGCTCCGGCAAATCCCTGAACCTGTCCATGAAGGTTCTGCGCGCCGCCAATCAGAACGGCGGCCAACGCGATAATCCCCGCGGAACCGGCGATGGAAAGTGAACTGGACTTGGAGGCGCTCTTGTTCCTGCCGCCGGACATGCTGCGGAAGGCCGAGATGAGGCCGTGGAAGGAGATCTGGAAGATGCGCCCAAGACTGCGCAGCACATTGTCGCTTTCGCGGGACTCGCCCCAGCCCAGCCAGGAGTCTGCTCGGGAATATATCACCATGGTTAACACTTCCTGTTCGGCAATGGTTAAATCTTCAAAGCTCACCCGCAACACAGAACCTTCCGATGAGACCACGGTGGCGGGAAGTTCAGTAGATGGAGCGGGATGCGGAAAGGACAGCATGACCCGCGTTTCCGGCATCAAATCCACTTCTTCGGCAAAGCGGATACTGGTGCCTCCCGACGACATATCGATGGTTTCTCCGGAGATGGGGCGCACGTCAGGCAGCCTGGTCTCAGCCGAGGTAACGGCGTCATAAGTCTCGGTGGTGAGCGGCCTTCCGCCCGGCAGCCTGACCATGACCGGCGTCACAACATTGATGCGGACGCTGGTGCGCAACTGCCTCATCTCGCGCGCGACGGCGATGCAAACGCCCACAATGATGACATTGAAAGCGCACCACAGCACGTTCATGAGCACTGTTCCCGGCCGGTCACGATCCCAGATGAAGAAGCGAGGAATGGCTATCAGCAGCCCAGCCAGGTTGAGCACCAGCAGGATAATAAAAGGCTGCGCGATCCTGGTGTCAAAGAACGTCTGCCTGACCACGCCGCCCTTGGCGGTCACGTTGAACTTGCCCAGCTTGGGGCTGATGAGAGCCAACATGGTGGGCAGCAATATGTAAGGCGAAAGCACAGTCTCGTAAATCTCATTCCAGAATGAGTGCCGGTGTTCGCCCTGAATGCGCGAGTTGGTGAGGTTAGAAAGTGTAAGGTGGGGCAAAGCATAGGCCAAGATGGCCGCCCAATAGCCCGGAATATTGGTGTGGTTCAGAAGCAGATAGATCAAGGGCGCCGAAAGGAAGATGAGCCGCGGAACCGCGTAGAGGAAGTGCGCCATGGCGTTGAAGTAGCACAGCCGCTGGGGGAGCTTGAGGCCAGGCGCAAAAAGAGGATTCTCTGTGCGCAAAATCTGGATCATGCCTCGGGCCCAGCGAATTCGCTGGCCCACGTGGGCCGATAGCCGCTCGGTGGCCAGACCAGCCGCCTGGGGAATGTTAATGTAGGCCGTGCCCCAGCCGTTCATCTGCATGCGCAGCGAAGTGTGCGCATCCTCGGTGACGGTCTCCACGGCGATGCCGCCGATATCGTCCAGAGCTGTGCGGCGCAGTACGGCGCAGGAGCCGCAAAAATAAGTTGAGTTCCAGAAATCGTTGCCGTCCTGCACAATTCCATAAAACAGCTCGCCCTCGTTGGGAGTGACGCGGAACTGCCCCAGGTTACGCTCAAACGGATCAGGTGAATAGAAATGATGCGGCGTCTGCAGCACGGCCAGCTTGGGATCGCGCAGCATCCAGCCCATTGTCATCTGCAGAAAGCTGCGCGTGGGCACGTGGTCGCAGTCGAAGATGGCCACGTAGGGCGAGTGTACGCTCTTGAGCGCGGTGTTGATGTTGCCTGCCTTGGCATGCTTGTTGTCGGGGCGGACCTTGTAGCCAATGTCGGCCTCGAATGCGAACTGCTCAAACTCCGGACGGCGGCCGTCGTCGAGAATGTAGACGTGCAGCTTGTCGGCGGGCCAGTCCATGTTGAGCGCGCCCAGCGCCGTGTAACGCACCATATCCAGCGGCTCGTTATAGGTCGGAATCAAGACGTCAATGTGCGGCCACTCATCCGGAGAGTCGGGCAGCGCCACCGGGGCGCGCCGCAGAGGCCAGATGGTTTGAAAATATCCCAGAAAGAGAATGAGGAACGCGTAAATCTCCGCCATCAGCAGGCTGACGATGAAGAAAGCGTCCAGTGCGCCCCAGTGATTGGCCGGATCCTGAAAGAATCGCATCACCTGCTCGATGCGCCAGAATCCGTAGCGGAAGGTGCAGAACAGGGACATAATCAACAGGCAGAGCGTGATGATGTAGGAGTCGGAGGCTCGCGCCAGGGACAAGGAGATCATCAGGGTCAGCAGACCCAAGACCGCCTGTTGCGGCCAGGTAAGAGGCAGCACGGCCAGAAAATAGAAGACTACCCCCGCAACGAGCAGGAAGAGCAGACGGAGAAACCTGGTGAAAACATTTTCTCCGGCGCCAATATCCTGCCAAAGGCCCGTTGCCGTCATCGTTCACTCCAACGCACCCCGCGATAGCTTGAGCTCGCGGGAGCAGAAAGGCCCTTCACCCAGCCCGCAAGGCTGCCGAAATCCTCAGCCACAATCGAGTTGGGCGCGTAATCCATCACCGTCATCCCCTCGGCCAGTGCTTCGCTGACGGCGGGGGCGCGGCGCAGTGCAAACGGAAGCAGGCGGTCGCCCAACTGCTCGCGCATCACCTCGCGTACGTCGAGATGCAGGGGAAGAGATGGATCGAATTGGTTGAGCACATAGTAAGGCTGCGTCGGCTTAATACCGGGGCTGCCGTTGTGTTGGAAGAAGGCGTCAATCGAGCTGACGCTGACTACGGAGTTCATGTCTGGAACGATCGGCACCAGAATCATCGGAGAAAGACGCATCACCCTGCGCGTGGTTGCGCCGGAAGCGGTTGCCAGATCGACGATCACACGGCTGACGCCACGCGAATATTTGCTGATCTCAGTGATGAGGGGCTCCTGGCCGGCAGCCTCGGGACTGAGGGAATCGGGATCGATGGCCACCATTTGAATGGGCGCATCGCCGCTCGAGCCGGGAGGGCTGAAGGTTCTCAATTGGCCGGGACGCTGATCGCAGGCGCCAAAGTAGAAAGGCAGCAGTCCGAAGGGCGCGGTATCAATGAGCAACACCCGCTCGCCTCGGGCAGAAAGTGCGCGGCCCAGCGTGGCTACCAGGCTGGTCTTGCCCACACCACCGGCCAGCGAAAAGACGGCCAGCGCCGGAGCGCGCGAAGGAACTGGAGCAGGATCGGCTTCAACGGGCGCCTGGACTCCTTCATAAATACTTCTCAGTGCGAACCAGCGCGATGCCATGCGATCCCGAGATCCCTGCAGAGTATCGTCGGAAACCGGCGGCAACGGAGCATGGGGGACAGGCTGGCTGGGAATATCCGCGCGGCGATCTTGCAACAGCCAAGCCGGACGGCTGCCCGTCTCTCGCGAATCTGGTTGACCCCAGGGGAAGCCGGACGGCGCGCGGTTGTCGTCGTAAATGGGAGCGTACTGCGGCTGACTCGCCGCCGAACGCGACCCATGAGACGGACTAGAGCCTGGATAATCGAACGCCTGCGGCTGGGGCGGATAAAACGGCCTGGATGCAGACGCGGGTGTTTGGGCGGCGGGAACGGAGAAACGATCCGCTTGCGGCTGCTGCCAGTAGCGCTGCTGCTCGGCCGCCTGTGCGGCCTTTTGCGCGGCCTGTTGCGCAGCCTGCTCCGCGGCTTGTTGTGCGGCCCGTTCCGCTGCCTCCTGCGCGGCCTGTTGCGCGGCAAGTTCAGCCTGCCACGCGGCCTGCTGTGCTGCCTGTTGTGCAGCCTGCTGCGCGGCCAGTTGTGCTGCGGCTTGCTGCGCAGCTAACTCTCGTTGCCGCATTGCCGTTTGCCTAGCCAACTCCGCCTCTCGCTCTGCCTCGGCCACCTGAGCAGCTTCGGCCGCCACTGCAGCTTCGGCCTCTTCACGAACCCGGCGGCGATCCGCATCGATGGCATCCTGCACACGCTGCCGTGCCTTCTCCCTGGTTTGCGCGCGCGAAGCTGAGAAATCCCGGTACTTGGCGCCATGCAGATTGGCCCAGGAATATAGGGTCGCCACATCTTCTGGCGTTTCGTATTGATCACCCATCGTATTGCGATCTGCCATCTGACACCTTTGGCCCTCTGGTACTCAAACGCTCTAACCGGCCTCTGCCGTACTCCACTTTTTCTTTGAACTCCGCAGATACCCAACACCACCGGGTGAGGAGAATTACGCGTCAATGGCACAATCCTGTGGATAGATTTCTAATGCGATATCCTATCCGCACTGCTATTGTCTGAACAATAACACTTGAACAATTACCTTCCTACCACTTTCTTGTCATTCTAGATGCATAAATTGCTTCATTTTCATTGTTATACGATACACTGCAACTAAGGTACTCTCTTTCTGGATATGCTGGTTACCATAGTACATGCAGTGATGAGTATCGACGTGGGATACGGCTCGACGCTTCAAATAAATAGTTTTTATTCCGCGGATCAGGAAAACGAGAATCAGGGAATTTGGCTGCTATGGCTACCCGGTTTTGACGGCCTGAATTATGCCGTTCAATCCTCAGGCAGAGGAGCGCGAAAGCGGCAATACTCTAGCTGTGTTAGTTTGGAAATAGCGGCCTTGAACGAGCTCGTAGCTCAGTTGGTAGAGCAACGCCCTTTTAAGGCGTGGGTCCTGGGTTCGATTCCCAGCGAGCTCACCACACCACCCGGCCGCGGGCTCTCTAGTTTTCAGAGATTAGTTGCTGTGGTCAGTTTTTTGTTGACCACAGTCTGTCGCTGCTTGCCGCATGGGATGCAATTTCCAAGTCCCTGCTTCTCTCACACCAGCTTGTAGAGGAAGCCGGTGGGCGTTCCCCAAAGGTTGCGGGCGCGGTCTTCATAGAAGATGCTGAACTCGATGCCACTGAGGTCGTAGTCGAAGAGGGGGACGCGATCGAAGGTATAGTCGCCACGCATGGAATACTCGTCTCCGCCGCAGTCAACCATCAGCGTATCGCCGGTGGAGAGGCGCTCGGGGTGGGTGAGGAGCATGCAAGCAAAGGCGAATACGCCCATGCCGAACTCATTGCCCGCCATGGCGACGCGGGTGCGGCGGGCCGAGGAGCCGCGATGGAGTAAGCCGGCTTGTGCGGCCACCACGAGCAGGTCGTTGCCTTCCTGCTGCTCGGCGAGAATCTTCTCCGCCAGCTTGGTGCGCTCGCACTGGCGAAGATACTCCGGACCCAGGCGGCCGATAATGCGGTTGGCGAATCGGCGCTTGGAGGTCAGAATCTCCACGACCAATTGCACCGCTTCGTTATAGGTTTGAGTCAGAGATTGCCAGCGCGGAATCACGAACCATGCCTCGGCGCCCTCGGGAAGCGGACGGCGGCCCAGCTTTTCCATGCAACTGCCCAGACAGGGAAAGATACTTTTCAGTGCCGTTACCTGCGCCTCCACCGGCCGCACGCGGTAAGTGGGCGGATAGACGCGATTGGAGCCCATCTCTTCGTCCTTGAATTTGTCGCTTGCCGTATTGCGGTGAATGATCTCGACCACCTGGCCGGCAATTTCCGATTTGAGCGCTTTCTCCTTATCCAGCACCGCCTGCGCGCTTTGCCTGTCCAGGTGTTCGATGGCTGTCTGGTAGGCCTCCTGGACCGCCGACGCTAGAAACTCCTGGAGCAATTTGTTCTGCTGCTCGGTAGTGTTTCCGGATAGGTGCAGCGGCACGATTTGATGTGGGATTACCTGTGTGGTCGCCATGGTCTCCGCTCTGGGCGCGCATCCGCGCACCGGGTACTGTCGCTTTTATCGGCACAAACGCAGTTTTCAGCAGGGCGGGAACTCTAAAGTTGCTCTTTTTTTGTACAGAACGGGAGTTGGGATTTTGCGGATCGATCATATGAAAAGCGACAGAGCGGTAAGCAGGAGGCGGAGGTTACGAGTGCGGGCGTGGACGCCCGCACTACAGCCGGTCTGGAGACCGGCGATACAACGTCTGTCTGAAAAAGGCCGGCAGGTTCGCCGGCCTTCTTACAGTTGGTCTTGAGCCGGAGCTTATGCCGCGGCGCTCTCGGATTTCACCAGCTCAGGCGCCGCCGGCTGCGCGTCGGGCCTGGCCTTGAGCAGCGGCAAGGCGACAGCCAGCACGTCCTCAATGCGGCTGGCGTAGCGGATTTGAACGCCGCCAATCAGCTCCGGCGTCAGGTCCTCTTCCACGTCCTGGCGGTTTTCAGTGGGCAGGATGATGGATTCCACGCCGGCCCGGCGCGCGGCCAGAAACTTCTCCTTGATGCCGCCAACCGGCAGCACATTGCCGCTGAGCGTGATCTCGCCGGTCATGGCGGTCAGTGGGCGCACCGGCGTATCGGTAAGCAGCGAAACCAGCACCGTGGCCATGGTTACGCCGGCCGAGGGACCGTCCTTGGGAATCGCTCCCGCGGGCACGTGAATGTGCAGGTCGAGTTCCTTGGTAAAGTCCTCGGCGAGGCCCAGCGTTGTAGAGTTCGATCGTACCCAGGTGAGCGCGGCCTGCATGGACTCCTGCATCACTTCGCCGATCTGCCCGGTCATAGTAAAGCCGCCCTTGCCCTTCATCTTGTTGGCCTCGATGAAGAGAATGTCGCCTCCGGCCGCCGTCCAGGCCAGGCCTACGGCCACGCCGGGACGCTTTACACGCTCGGCTACTTCAGTATCCACGCGCACCTGGATGCCGCCGAGGAACTCCTTGACCACTTCGCGAGTGACCACCAGTTTTTCTTTGTGGCCTTCGACGACGCGGCGAGCCTGCTTGCGGCAGACCGTGCCCAGCACCTGCTCGAGCTTGCGGACGCCGGCCTCGCGGGTATAGTGGCGCACGATGTGGCGCAACGCCTCCTCGGGAAACTCGATCTGCTCGGGCGTGATGCCATTCTCCTTGATCTGGCGCGGGATCAGGTACTGGTTGGCGATGTGCACCTTTTCCTCTTCGCTGTAGCCCTGCAAAAAGATCAGCTCCATCCTGTCGAGCAGCGGCGGCGGAATGGGGTCAAGCATGTTGGCCGTGCAGATGAAGAGCGTCTTCGACAGATCGAAGGGCACGTCGAGATAGTTGTCGCGGAAGACGGAGTTCTGCTCCGGGTCCAGCGTCTCAAGAAGCGCCGACGCGGGGTCGCCGCGGAAGTCGCGCCCCAGCTTGTCGATCTCGTCGAGCATGATGACCGGGTCGTTGGTTTCCGCCCGGCGAATGCACTGGATGATCTGGCCCGGCAGGGCGCCGATGTAAGTGCGCCGGTGGCCGCGAATCTCCGCCTCGTCGTGCATGCCGCCGAGGGAGACGCGCTGGAACTTGCGTCCCAGGGCGCGGGCGATGGAGCGGCCGAGGCTGGTTTTACCCACGCCGGGAGGGCCGACGAAGCACAGGATCGGGCCCTTCATGTCGGGCTTCAGCTCAAGAACGCTCAAATAGTCGAGAATGCGGTCTTTCACCTTTTTGAGCTCGTAGTGGTCCTCGTCGAGGATCTCCCGGGCCTTGCCGATATCGACCTTGGAGCCGGAGCTTTTGGCCCAGGGCAGGATGGCCAGCCACTCGATATAGTTGCGGGTGAGCGAGTAGTCGGCGGCCATGGGAGACATGCGCGACAGGCGCGTGAGCTCCTTCATGGCTTCTTTCTTCACGTCCTCCGGCATGCCGGCGGCATCGATCTTCTGGCGCAGCTCGTCGGTCTCGCGCTGGCTCTCGTCCTGCTCGCCGAGCTCTTTCTGAATGGCCTTGAGCTGCTCGCGGAGATAGTAGTCGCGCTGCGACTGCTGCACCTGGTCCTGGACCTCGGTCTGGATCTTGGTGCGCAACTGCTGCACCTCGATCTCCTTGGCCAGGTGGCTGTTCAACAGCTCCAGGCGGAAGACGATGCTCGAGGTTTCCAGCAACTTCTGCTTGTCGTCGGTGGTGAGGAAAGGCAGCGAAGAGGCCACAAAGTCCACCAGGCGGTGCGGTTCCTCGATGTTCGCGGCGATGGTCCGCAGCTCGTCGGAGAGCGTCTGCGACTCGGAGACGATCTGCTGGAACTGCGCGATCACATTGCGCACCAGGGCTTCAACGCCGGGCGTGGATGCCGGATTCAGTCTCCTCAAGCATCTCCACTTCGGCAATCATGAAGGGCTCGGTCTGGACGAAGTTCACCAGGCGCACGCGCTCCACGCCTTCAGTGAAGACGAAGCGGCTCTGGTTGGGCATGCGCACAACTTTGTGGACCGTGGCCAGCGTTCCCACGGCATGGAGATCGGCCGGCTTGGGCGAGTCCTGGCGCGGGTCCAAGCTGGGCGGTCACGATGATGGTCCGCTCCTCGCCCAGCGACTCAATCAACTGGATGGAGCTTTCACGGCCTACCGTTAACGGCAGGACGGCATGGGGAAACAGGACAGTTTCGCGTACCGGGAGAACGGGAATCCTGCGCACTCCGCGGGTTTCATTCCCGGATGCTTTCTTGGCAGGCGGCGGGTTGGAAGGATGATTTGACATTGAGTGCCCTCTTATCAACTTTTCTTCATTAGACGGCGCAGGATAACAAAAAGTTTCAGGATTGTTGCTCCTCCTGCCGCTTTCCTCGCCCATCCTTACCCCGGATCCCTTTGTTTTTACGGTCGGGCGGCGGCCTGGGTTCCCTTTTGGATACAAAAAACCTATGCCGGCCGCTCATGGACCTTCAGCCGGCTACGGTTTAGATGCACATTGCTCGATGGATGTATCGGCCAAACTCGAAAGAAGGTGAGAGAGGTCAAGCGGATGGAGGAGGATTCTCCTCGCCGCGTCCGGCCCGATTTTCGCTGGCAACGCCGCCTGCCCCAGTAGTGTTACAGGCCCTTGATGACGTTCATATTTATTCAATGTCGCGCCGCGCATCAATTGACCATATCCGAAATACAACTCTATAGTATAGAAATAGTTAGATTTACTATGCCCCACCAACGAGGTCTTCAATGCCTGGAATTGCCGGCTGTATCCCCTTGACGACAGAGCCGTTACCATCCGAGACTTTGTCCCGGTTGACCCGGCCGCTCATGCACGAGCCATGCTACAGCGTAGAGCGGATTCCCTGCCCGGCGGAGAGCGTTGCGGCGATCATAAATCCGGGGATCGACGACTTGCTCTGCGGCGTGGCTCAGGACGCCGCGACGGGAGTGAGCGTTGGATTCTATGGGGAGTTTTACGACCCGCCATGCCAAGCGGCGACAAGGGGAGACCAAGTGGCCGGAATCCTTCTGCGCAAGTACCTGGAACGCGATGAGGAGATTTCGCGTTCGCTGGATGGCTCCTATGTTGTATTCATTACCGATCCGCGCCGCAATAGGTTTCTTTTATGCAACGATCATTACGCATCTCGCCCCGTCTTCTACGGGGTTCAGGAGGGCAGGTTTTGCTTTTCCCCGGAGGCCAAAGGGGTGGCCCGCATGCCGGGCTTCGACGCCGGCGTCGACGAGGACGCCCTGGTGACCTTCCTGATCTGCGGAATGACGCTGGGCGAACAGACCTTCTTCAGAAATGTGAAGTGGCTGCCCCCGGGCATGGTTCTGACAATCGAAGACGGCCGCGTGACGCGCAGCGAATCGAGCCGCTATGTGCCTTGCGGCGACAGCGTCGACCGCGGCGACGACTATTACATGGAAGGCCTTTCAGCGCTGCTGATGAAAGCCGTGGGGAAACATCTGCGCAATCTGGACAAAACGTTTGTGCCGCTCAGCGGCGGCGTGGACTCGCGAATTATCGCGGGGTGCATCCACCGGCTCACGGGAGAAAAGATGCACACCATTTCCTGGGGCTTGAGTGAGGATCTGCCCGATTCCGATCCCGCCAGGGCCTTGGAGGTGGCGCGCTTTCTCGGCGCCGATCATCATTTTGTGCGCCGAGAGCCGGCCAATCTGGAGCGGGAGATGGGCGAGATGATTTACCGCATCGACGGACTGAATACCGATCCGGCCCTTCATAGCAACGAGCTTTCCATCTTGCGCCGCATGCGTGAGGAGCTAGGCGGGCTCTATGTGCTGCGCGGCGAGGAGATCTTCGGCACCCGCCCCGAGGCTCTCAGCGATCCGGAAGTCCTGGTTGCGGCGGGCGTGGCCCGCCTGGAGGATAACCTGGGCGTGGAGCGCCTTCTCGACCCCGCGAAGCTGCCCGAGTTCCGCGATCGCTCGGCGCAGTTGATTCAAGGCCTGCTGGACGCATGCCCATGCGTGAATTTCACCGACCGCCGCGACTATTTCATCTTCAATGTTCTGCAATTCCACTACCACACGCGCAGCGCTTATTTCAAGAGGACAGTTGTGGATGTGAGGAGCCCGTGGATGGACAGGGAGGTGATGGAGTTTATGGCGACGGCGCCGATCCGCTACCGGTTCAACAAATACCTTTACAAGAAGACCGTATCGGCAATGTTTCCCGAGCTAATGGCGATTCCGATTGCCAAGCGGAGCAATCTGGAAAACTGGCCGGAGATGATGCAGACGAATGCGGCGCTTCAGCAGTTATTGAGGACTCACCTGGTGGACAAGCGGAACAGTTTTCACGAAATTCTGAATTCCGAGGGCGTGCGGGCGCTCTACGAGCAAGCTATCCGGCCGGGAGGAGTTCGTTCATCCTTCAAGCAGCGCACCCTGACAGCGGCAAAGAACTTTGTGCGGACGCGGGCTCCACAGCTCTATCGCGGGATCAAGCCGGCGCTGGCGGGGAAGATAAGATCGGTGGAAACGCCCGGTTACCAACTGCTGTTCCGCATGCTGATTCTGAAGATATGGTTCGACCAATTCGTAGACGGCGAGGCGCAGCCAGAGGATTTCAGGAAACAGTAGTCAGTGAAAACGGTACGGCCCTAGGCTACAAAAGGGTTTTATCGCTACTGGGATGAATTCCTCTCTTCCTTGATGGCCGCTTCGATTTGCTTCCACAATTTGTCCGGCGGTTCCTCAATGGGTAACAGGCGGCGGGCTGCCTCGGCGATGGTTTCGAGATCAGCCAGCAGGGCGGCGCAATTATCGCAGTGCTGGATATGGGGATGGAAAACCGGAGGCATGCCCGCGCCGATCAACTCCGTCAATTGCGCCTGGAAGGCGGCGCAGCTTAGATTGTTGGGGTCTTCTTTCATCTTGTCAGGGTCTTTTTCCTTCATTGCCGGTTCTCCTGCCGGGGATAAGAGCGCAGAGCGTCGCGCAGCTTCAGCCGCGCCTTGTGCAACTGCGACTTGCTGTTGCCCAGGGAGCAGTCGAGCATGGCGGCAATCTCGTTATGTTCATAGCCTTTGATATCGTGCAGGATAAAAACGAGCCGGTAGCCGGCCGGTAGAGTGACGAGGGCGCGCTCCAGGGCCATGCGGTCGATGGAGCCCGCCAGGTTGAGATCCGGGGCGCTGAAGCCGCGCCCGGGGCGATCATCCCGAGCGGGTTCCATGGCTTCGTCCAGTGAACTCACCGGCAATTCATTCTTGCGCAAATGCATTAAAACCACGTTGATAACCAAGCGGTGCAGCCAGGTGGAGAAGGCCGAGTCGCCGCGGAAGGTGCCGATCTTGCGGTATAGCTGCAGAAACGCTTCCTGCGTCAGGTCTTCGGCTTCGGCGTTATTGCCCACCATGTGCAGACATAAGGTATAGATGCGTCTTTTGTGCAAAGAGTAGAGCTGGGCAAAGGCGAAATGATCGCCTTTCTGCGCCCTGGCCAGCACTTCTGTCTCGGCAGAATGCGATGCAGCGGCAGGAAAGGACTTCGCAGGGCTTGAAACCGGAACCCCGGCCGTGGATTTTTCGTCGGAGGGGCGAGAAGTTGCATCGGAAGGCTTTGCCGGAACCCTGGCATTTGGCATATGAATCCTCGGGGATCGCATCGCAACCAGCATACTGCTGCACAGGTAATCTTTACTCGTTAGTATATAGGTAACAGGGGTTGTGGAACAGAAATCAGAGATCAGGGTTCAGAGAACAAGTGGAAGGGAATCAGAAATTGGGGCCAGCGATCGTCGACCCTAAATCTCTGTTCTCTGCAATTGGTTCCCCGTGTTTTTTGGGAGAAATGACTTGAAGGCAAATTCGGAGCCCGCAGCGATCGTCTTTCATAGCTGGGGTAGAAAACCGGCGGGGCAACGCGGGAATCGGTTGAGTCGCAGCGTTCTGCTGGTTTGCATATTTGTCTTTGGGCTCGGCGCGGGGACGAACGGCTGGAGCCAGATGGCGGGCAGTGCCGGATATTCCGCCGTTCTGACGCGCCGCCGCTTCGACTCATCTTCTGCGCAAACGATCGTCCGGAAGCCGGCATGGATTCCCTGGCCCAGTGGAGCGGCCTGCCGGTAAAGAGCATCTCATTCGAGGGGGTTGCAGTCAGCCGGCTTGCCCCGTTGCCGGGCCATCTGGCACAGGCCGAGGGAGCGCCGCTCAGCCCTGAAAAACTGAAAGAAAGCCTGCGCCAGCTCTATGCCACCGGCCTTTTTGAAACCATTGAGGTGGAGGGATCGCGCAGGCAGGACGGTGTGGCCCTGGTCTTCCGCGGAACTCCGCGCACATTTATCGGAGCCGTCAGCGTGGACGGAGCCAAGGGCGCCAACGTGAATACGCAGCTTGAGCGCGCCTGCCAGCTCGATCCCGGCACGCGCTTTACCCCGGCCAAACTCAGCATTGCGACTGAACAGATGCGCCGCACGCTGGCCCTGAACGGCTTTCACTCGCCTGTCGATTACCCAAACCCTGACCCCGCATCCCGAGGAACAACTGGTCGATATTGCGTTTCATGTGGACAGCGGACCGCAGGCGCGGGTGGGTTCGGTCCAGGTTACGGGCGACTCGGGAATGACCATCGACGAATTCCGCCACGCCGCCCACCTCAGAACCGGCGCCCGCGTGGACCACGACACGCCCAACCGCGCACTGACAGGAGTGCTGAAGCACTACCGGCGGCGAGGAGCGGCTGGAAGCCGAGATCAAGCTGGAATCAGAGAAGGTAGCCGAAGGCGCCATCCAGGCCGATTTCCGACTTCTCCGCCAACCAGGGCCCCAGGTGAAGGTGCTGGTCGAGGGCGCCAAGATGGGCCCGGAGCGCATCAAGCACGTGATTCCCATCTTCGAAGAAGGCACCGTCGACGAAGACCTGCTCAACGAAGGCAATCGCCGCGTGCGGGACTACTACCAGCGCCTGGGTTACTTTGACGTGAAGGTGGATCACGAGCGGAGATCCGAAGGCTCAGACCAGGTGGTGATCGTTTACAAGGTGCAGCCTGGGACCGCGCCGCCGCGTGGAAAGGGTCTCGGTCGCGGGAAACCATTATTTCGACTCCGCGACGCTCAAGGATTTGTTGAGCGTTCATGCCGCCGACTACACTTGACCGTCATGGCGCTTACAGCCAGGCTCTGGTCAACGCCGATCTGAGCGCTCTGGAGACCGTCTACCAGAACAACGGCTTCTCCAAGGTGAAGATCACGCCCGAGACCAGCACGCCCGAGACCGGTTTGGCGGATGCAGAGCGCCCTGAGACCGGTGCGGGAGCCGAGAAAGCGGGAACGCAATCGAAAATCGCTCCGCTGGCAGTGGTCTACCGCATTGAAGAGGGACCGCAGTTGCGCGTGGGCTCGGTGCGGCTGGACGGGAACGACCATGTGGACGCCGGCAAACTTACCCCGCTGCTGAATACTACGGCGGGCCAGTTGTTTTCTCCCCGCAACCTGGCCGGAGATCGCGATGCCCTGCTGACCGACTATATGAGCCGCGGCTTCCTTGAGGTGCAGGTGGAGGTGACCCAGCAGGTGGAGCAGGCCGATCCAGGGCAAGATGGACGTGGTCTTCCACATCACCGAAGGAGAGCAGATTTTTGTGCGCAACGTGCTGCTCACCGGGCTGCATTTTACGCGCCCGTCCACCGTTGCCAAGGCCATTACGCTCCATCCCGGCGACCCGCTCAACCAGTCCGCCCTGCTCGATACGCAGCGCAACTTCTACGACTTCGCTCTTTTCAGCGAGGTGGATACGGCGGTCGAGAATCCCACCGGCGGCGAAGCCTACAAGACCGTTCTGCTGCAGGCCACCGAGGCGCGGCGCTGGGCGCTCACCTACGGCTTCGGATTCGAGGCCCAGACCGGACAGCCCCAGTATCAACTGCGGCGGCATCATCGCCAGCGGCGCCAGTTGCAATCCCAACGGCAAGACCGGCGTGAGCCCGCGCGTGCTGGCTGACCTCACCCGCAACAATCTCTTCGGCCGGGAGCAGTCGGCCTCGGTGCGCGCCACTTACGGCTTGCTGGAGCAGAAAATCAATTTGCTCTACCAGATTCCGCACTTTCAAGGCGACAAGAATTTCGGGCTCGATTTCTCCGCCGGCTATGCCAGCAGCCTGGACGTAACTACCTACGTGGCCTCAAAGCTCGAGGGCGGCGTGCGCTGGACCGAGCACTTCAATACGCCGGGCTCGCGCATCTCCAAAGCCAACACCTTTAGTCTATGAATTGAACTTCCGCCGCGTGAAGGTGGAAGCCAGCAGCCTGCAGGTGGCGCCCGGCGAGATTGCTCCGCTATCTACCGCGCAGCGCGTGGGAGGTCCGTCGCTCACCTGGATTCGCGATACCCGCGACTCGCCTCTCGATGCCCGCCGCGGAACCTATACCAGCTTTCAGGAGTTCCTCTCCTATCAGGTCCTTCGGCGCGCAGGTGGACTTCAACCGCATCGACGTTTCCAATTCGAGCTATTACGGCTTCGACAAAGGCCGGTTCGTGGTGGCCCGCAATACTCGCTACGGCCAGGAGCGCGCCTTCGGCACTCCATCCGAAAGGCTGATTCCCCTCCCCGAGCGGCTCTATGCCGGCGGACCTACTTCGCTGCGCGGATTTCCGCAAAATGCCGCCGGCCCCCGCGATCCTGAGACCGGTTACCCCATCGGCGGAGCGGGCGCGCTGGACAACAGCACTGAACTGCGCCTGCCCCCGCCTACTTTGCCCTGGCTGGGCAACACGGTCAGCCTGGTGCTCTTTCACGATATGGGCAACGTCTTTACCAACGCCTCCGATGCATGGGCAAGCGCCATGCGCATCGCGCCAGCCGGACCGCGATACCTGCAAGGTTCTCACCATGCCCATCAACTCCCGCCTACGCCCACCGGCCCTGTCGACCTCGACCGGCTAGCAGGGACAGTGCAGCTTCAACTACTTCTCCCACGCCCTGGGCACCGGGTTGCGCTACCATACGCCGGCAGGGCCCATCCGGTTCGACTTCAGCTATAACCTGAATCCGCCCATTTACCCGGTAATCTACAACTACTCGCTAACCCACTCCGCATCTGCCGCACGTGGGCGAGGCCAGCCACTTCAACTTCTTCTTCAGCCTGGGACAAACCTTCTGATGAGCAACCGGCTCCCAATCCGGCTCAAGATCGCGCTCGGCACAGCCTGGCTGTGGATTGCTGAGCCGTCTGCCTGCCTGGTCACGCGATGGGCACAGCACAGACGCCCACCGAGCCGGTCGTTCTTGACCGCGTGGTCGCCGTGGTCAACAACCACGCCATTCTGGCCAGCGATATTGACGAGGAGATCCAGCTTTCGGTTCTCGATCCGGCCGGCGTCGGCCAGGGAGCTCTTACGCGCCAGCGGGCTCTCGATCAGCTCATCAGCCGCGCCCTCATCCAGCAGCAGATTCGCGAGGAAGACGCGCAGGCCGCCGATCCTCCACAGGCCGAGGTCGATGCCCGCCTGATGGAGATGCGCAAGGAACTTCCCATCTGTATCCGCCAGAACTGCGCCTCGGATGCCGGATGGAAGGCATTTTTGGCAGCGCACGGCCTCACCCAGGAGCGGGTTGAATCCTATCTCCGCTACCGGCTCCAGATCCTGCGCTTCATTGAGCAGCGCTTCCAGCCGGGCATTCGCGTCTCTCCGGAGCAGATCGAGAGCTATTACCGCGACACGCTGCTGCCTCAATACACAGCCGGCGAAACGATTCCGAAGCTGGAGCAGGTGGCCCCGCGCATTGAGGAGATCCTGCTTCAGCAGCAGGTGAATGTCCTCTTCGACGATTGGCTCGGCAACCTGCGCAAGCAGGGCGAAATCGAGGTGCTTGACCCGGCGCTTGAACCCTCGAGCCACAAACCGGAGCGCCTGCCGATGCCCCGGCTCTGGAAGGCGCTCCAGCACCCGCTGCAGCGCCAGGACAGAAGAGCCAAGGGAAAGGAAGCCAATGACCGAACCCGAATCCATGCTTCCCGCCTCCACGCCTTCTGCCGAGCCTTCCGGCCCGCGCCCGCGGCTGCGCACCCGCGTATGTTTTTCATCTTCGGATTCCTGCTGGCCATTCCGCCGCTGGCGCTCATCCTGGGGCTTCTATTTCTTTATCAATTCAGCCAGATTCGAGGGGATGGTTCGCCGGCAACTGATCGCCACGCTTGAAGATGCGACCGGCGGCCGGGTGGAGATCGCCATCATTTCACTGGCAACCGCTCCGTATGGAGGCCGATGCCGGCGGGCTGGTGATTCACGGCCTTGAAGACCCCGGCGAAGCCCCCTACGCCCAGGCCGATCGCCTGCGCGTCCGCCTCAGCCTGCGGTATTTCTGGAGCCCGCGCATTCTGCTGCGCAGTCTCGATCGTCGATCACCCCGCATTGCACCTCATCGTCTATCCCGACGGCTCCACCAACCAGCCCCATCCCCGCAAGCAGCGAAAAAAAGGCAATTCCGCGCTGGATACCTTCTTCAATCTGCGGGCCGGTTACGTTTTAGTCCAGAAAGGCGTTCTGCACTACGAAAACCGCGCCTCCGGCTTCGATTTCCAGAATCGTTATATCCCGCTCGACTTCAACGCCAGCGATTTTTCCCTGCTGGTGAACTACGTTCCCGCCAGATTTTGGACTCCGCAAACCGGCCGGATTGGAGAGTTACCACATCGAAGCCGGAGCCATGGACCTGAATCTGTGCGCGGGGCGGTCGAGCGAAACCCGCATCCGGCAGTGCACGGCTATTTTCAGGCCACGGCCGACCTGACCCGCACAGCCCTCTATCTCCGTTCCCTGCGCATCACCTCCAGGCCCATGCGGCAAAGGGTCATACTCTCGAAATCACGGGCGAACTCGACGACTTTGCCCATCCCCGCTGGAAGGGCAAGGTGCAAGGGTGAGCTGGATATGAACCTGCTCGATCCGGTCTTCGGCTATCCTTTTGCGCCGGAAGGCATTGCCCGTCTCGATCTCGATTCCGCCGGTGCAGGGACGGAATTCCACGCCGACGGCAGCGTTCACATCGACAACGGCAGCTATATCGGAACCGGAGTCTACGCCACCGGAATCCAACTCGATGCGCACGTTCATGCCGACTCCAAACGGCTGCTGATCTCGTCAGTGGTTGCGCGCCTCCGCCAGGGCGGGCAACTGGAGGGCGAGGTGGATCTGGCGCCCTGGCTGCCCTCGTTCACGAACACAAAAAATGCTCAACCCGCCGGCAAACGGCTTCCGCGGGAGGCTGTGGCTGCTGTCCACTGCAAGCGGCGACAGAAATATTCTCCGCGCTTCCGACTCCGCCCTGGATCATCCCCATGACCGGCAAGGTGACGGCCCGCTTCAAAGACGTTTCTCTGGATACGCTTCTCGGAATGGTCTGCAGCCCGCCCTTTCAGCGCCTGGGACTCGATTCCCGCATCAACGGCCTCGCCATCGCCAACTGGACCAACGGCGTTGCGGAGAACGTTTCCGTCGGCGCGGCATCTCAGCCTGACCCCTCCCGCGCAGGTTTTGCCCGGGGAAGTTCCCGCCGCCGGCACGGTGGATGCAACCTATACCCAACGCGACGGCGCCGTCGCCCTGCGCAAGCTTGAGCTCTATACCCCCGCCAGCCATTTGCAGGCCCGCGGCCACCTGGGCGCTTATCCGCTCACCAGCCCTACGGCATTGACCGTCGATTTTCATTCCGGCAACCTCAATGAGTTCGATACCGTGCTCCGCGACCTGGGCCTGAGCCGCAACGGCAAGATCGGGTACGGCGGCTTTGCCCGTAGCTCTGGCCGGCCAGGCTGATTTTCTGCACGGTTGTGGACCGGCTCGCTCGTCAATCCCCGCATCGCAGGCAGCCTGAAGGCCACGCAACTGTCCATCGAGCTGCCGGCCAGCCAGCCCGCCGAAACGGCTCAAACCTCCAATCCACAAACCGCTCAGCCAAAATTCGTCCGCTTTGATTCGGTCGAGGCTAACGGGCAGCTACGCGGCCGAGCGAATCGTCCTCTCCCACGGCCTTTTGCGCCGCGGAAACTCCGAGATCTACCTTGAACGGGACGCTGACCGCGGCGCCAGGCCGCGGTTCCGGCATTCGACTCGAACTCCCAGCTCCATCTGCAACTGCGCGCAGGCAAGGTCAGCCTCGACGATCTGCTGCCTCTGACCAACCGGAACCTGCCCATCAAGACCGGGCGCGCTCGATGCGCAGACTCCAGCTCGATGGGCCCATCCACTGCCCTGGGCGGCTCTGGATGGGTCGAGCTGAACGGCAATCAGCACCTACGGCGAGCCGGTGGAGCGCATGCGCGCCCAGGGCACGATCACCAACCAGGTGGTCAGGCTGTCCTCGGTCACCCTCAACGGACCTGCCGGCAGCATCGCCGCCACCGGCAGCTACGACCTCAACTCCCGCCAATTCCAGGTGGATGCTCACGGCTCGGGCATCGACCTGGCCAAAATCGAGGCTCTGCGTCGCCAGCAACTGCCGGCCACCGGCAAGCTGGGCTTTTCCACTGCAAGGCTCCGGCACGCCCGCCGACCCGCGCCTCGAAGTCCACGCCACTCTGAGCTCGCTGGCCCTGGGTGGAGAACCGTTGGGCGCGGTGGAATTTGCCGCCCACACCGTCAACCGGGCTCTCATTTACAACGCAACCTCCCGGCTGCAAGGCGCGGAACTCAAGCTGAGCGGCCAGACCGTTCTCAGCGGCGACTACTCCACCCAGGCCAAGCTCGATTTTTCCCATTTCAATATCGGCGCCCTGGTCAAAATGGCTAACGTGCCGGGCCTCACCGGCGAATCAGCTCTGGCCGGCACCATCACTCTCGATGGACCTCTTGCCCACCCCGCACAGCTCCGCGGCGAAGCCCGCCTGCAGCAGCTCGCGGCCACCGTTGCCGGCGTTCATCTTGCCAGCCAGGGCGACGTCCACGCCACGCTGACCAATGGCCGCATCAATCTTGACCCCCTCCATATCACCGGCGAAGAGACCGATCTGCACGCCCAGGGAAGCCTCTCGCTGCTGGACAAAAAGCAACTGGACTTTGCCGCCAGCGGCTCCATCAACCTGAAGCTGGCCGAGACCCTCGACGCTGACCTCACCGCCAAGGGAACCACCACCTTCAAGATCGAGGCGCACGGCCCCCTCGACAATCCCGGCCTGCAGGGGCGCATCGACTTCCAGAACGCGTCCTTATCGCTCGAAGACATTCCCAACGGCCTCAGCCAGCTCCACGGCACTCTCGAATTCAACCAGAACCGCCTGGAAGTGAAATCGCTCACCGCCATGAGCGGCGGCGGCCTGCTGAGCGTGGCCGGTTACCTGGCTTACCAGCACGGCCTCTACGCCGACCTCTCGGTCAACGGCAAGGATATTCGCATTCGCTATCCGCAGGGGGTCAGTTCCCTGGCCGACGCCACGCTCCACCTGCAGGGCCCGCAAAACAACCTGCTCCTCTCCGGCGACGTTCTCATCACCCGCTTCACGGTCAGCCCGGAACTGGATATTGCCGCCCTGGTTGCGCAAGCCAACGCCGTTGAGACCATCGCGCCGCCCAGCGCCCCGTCCAACCACATCCGCCTTGACGTGCACGTTGTCTCCTCGCCGCAGTTGAACTTCCAGAACGCCTTCGCCAAGCTGGCCGGCAACGTGGACGTTCGCCTGCGCGGCACCGTGGCCTCGCCCTCGCTGCTGGGCCGCGTCTCCATCACCGAGGGCTCCGCCATCATTGCCGGAACCCGCTACGAGCTGCAGCGCGGCGACATCTACTTCACCAACCCGGTGCGCATTGAGCCCAACATCGACATCAACGCCACCGCCCGCGTAGAGGACTACGACATCACCCTCGGCCTGCACGGAACTCCCGACAAGCTGGCCGTTACCTACCACAGCGATCCCCCGCTGCCTGAAGCCGACGTGGTTGCGCTTCTCGCCCTCGGCCGCACGGAGAGCCAGCAGCGCATCTATACGCAGCAGCAGGTGCAATCGGTAGCCAACCCCACCACCGATTCCCTGCTCGGCGGCGCCCTGAACGCCACCGTCAGCAGCC
Organism: uncultured Acidobacteriaceae bacterium; assembly: GCA_963724755.1. Classification (GTDB taxonomy): domain Bacteria; phylum Acidobacteriota; class Terriglobia; order Terriglobales; family Acidobacteriaceae; genus Telmatobacter. Next base: position 45,203 of record CAVRVZ010000017.1, on the reverse strand, counting down.
GCGTGCAAAAGCTCTTCGGGGCCGGCTCGGTGAAGGTCGACCCCAACTACATCGGCGCTCTGGGCAACTCCACCTCCCGCATCATCGTGGAGGAGCAGTTGGGCAGGAACGTCACCCTCACCTACGCCACCGACGTGGATACCACCGGCCAGCAGTTGATCCAGGCCGAAGTCGCCATCAACCGTCACGTCTCCCTGCTGGTGGCCCGCGACGAGTCCGGCGTTTTTTCCATGGTCATCAAAGCCACGCGCCGCTTCCGCTGAATCCCGGACAGCCCAAATTCGCCGCACATGAAAAATGCATCATAATTTCTCGTGCATATTCAGTTTGAATTGCGTATCGATGCAGAGGGCTGCATTCAGAGGGAGCAGGGGTCTTCAGACCCCTGAATGCGTGGAATGGATTGAGTGGCCTTTAGGCCCGAGGCTAACGGCCATCCGCATCTCGATGCAGAATGGCAACGTGGAGCTTTACGGCTCGGTCGATTCCCAGGCCGACAAGGACGCAGCTGCCAACCACGCCAACACTGTCCCCGGCGTATTAAGCGTGAAGAACTTCCTCCAGGCACCAAAGCAGTTGGGCGGGAGGCAGAACTAGATCACTCAGGGCGGCAATCTGCTTCGTCGTGCGGAAACATAGCGGCCTTGAAGTGCAACTTCTTCAAACCACTCAGTTTCGAGCGTTGTATCCTGGCGGCACAGGGCTTCACGGGTTGCGCTTCAGAGTACCGTCTCCGCACCTTTCCTTGCATCCCCACATGCTCTGTTGCATAATGCGACAAGATATACTGACGTCGGCGTAAGCCGTCCGGCGAAAATGAAAGCAAGCACATGCCCGATTTTCGCGTTTCGCCAGAAACAGCGGCGCAACTTGATTTGATTGCCAGAGCGATGGGTCGCGACCGCGACTACATCCTCAATGAAGCCCTGGATAACTACTGTCAGGCTGTCCTCCCTGGTCGAGAAAGCCACCGAGTCTCCCCTTGAAAATGGACTGATTGATGACAGGGATGCCGGCGCGATGGTCGGCTCACGCATGCCGGCAACACCCGCTGAAGAATTGTTATTCCAGACGACGCATGCCGATACGGACGAGACGCTCCGCCCAATGGACGGGAGCCCTTATACGTTTCTAGATCCGCCCGTGCCCTTCCCCGAGATGGAAGAGACTAAGCCTGGGGCCCAATTTCCAATTCCTCAGCCTGCGCCGACAGACAATAAGCTGCTCATCTTTCTCAGCTCGAAGGGCGGTGCCGGGGTCACCACCCTGGCCTGCAATTTTGCCGTTTCTCTGGCCCAGGATTCAGGAAAGAGGGTGCTGCTGATCGATCTCAATCTCCCCCTTGGAGACGCTGCGCTCAACCTTGGAATCAAAGCTAAATACACGATTATGGACGCGTTCCAGAATCCCAACCGGCTCGATTCGACATATCTCTCTACCCTGCTGGAGCAGCATAGCTCGGGGTTATTCGTACTTTCGGCCCCCAGCGAACTGGCCAGAGGAGAAGCCTCCCGCAAGGACATCTATTCGCTGCTCGCCGTTGCCCATAATGCAGTTCGATTTTGTCGTGGTCGATGCGGGAACGACGCTCGACACCATGCATATTTATTCCTTTGATAAATCCACCACCATCTACCTGGTCACGCAGATCGGCATTCCCGAGTTGCGCAACGCAAATCGCCTGATTTCGAAGTTCCCTACGGAGGGTGGCCCCGAGCTTGACATCGTGATCAACCGGTTTGATCCCCGTACCCAGATGATCGATGACCAGCAGTTGACAAACGCCCTCACCAGGCCAGCCCGGTGGAGGATTCCCAACGATTACGCCGCGGTGCGGCAGATGCAGAACACCGCTACTCCGCTCATCTCTGGAAAATCGCCAATTTCACTCACCATCAAGCAAATGACCAAATGCATTTGCGACCATCCCTGTACCCCGGAACATAAAAAGGGCATTAGCCTCTTCGGATGGACAATCTCCCGAGGCTAGGAAGTTCCCGGACAAGCCTGCACTTTTCTGAGGCGCACCCTTCGCAGTCAACCAATATGCAAAACGACCCGGATGCCGGCAACAGCCTTCTTGCCGCTGAACCCAGTGCCCTTGAACGCACTCCATCCGTTGCTGCCCGCGCGACATTCACACATTTGTAACGACAACAGCCTTTTTATTGCTTACACTTATCCCACTATGGCTCTCGACGCTCCCCTCACCATCGACCGCAAGGAAGGCAAGGCCGCCGGCACAACGATCATCACACTCGCCGGCCCCATCACCCTGATCAACCTCTTCGATTTGCAGGCACAACTGCGCACCGGCGAGCTGCCCAAGGCTCACCATCCTCGACCTCAGCGGGGTTCCCTACATGGATTCGTCCGGCATGGGCGCCATCATCAACTACTACGTACGCTGCCAGAACAACGGCGCCAGGCTGATCGTTACCGGGGTCAGCAGCCGCGTTCTTGAGCTCTTCAAGCTGACCAAAGTGGACGCTCTCATTGAGCAGGCCGCCACCATCGAAGAGGCGGAAGCCAAAGCGCAGCCAGCCTAGGCCAAGCCGTATTCATTGCAAAGCAAGCGCAACGGTGGCTCGTCCTCGACGATCTCGGGGTAGCGGGGCAGCGGCTCCAGGAAAAAATTGTCCGCGTCGTCGTCGTTCACCGAGGAGACCTCGCCGATAAGGCCGTGGCCATCGACGGCGTGGAAGGTGTGGTAGAGAAACGGGGTCAGGGTGATCGATTCGCCCGGCCCCAGGATCACCGTGCCTCCCGCTTCCACCTCGCGGCGGATTCCATCGCAGACGACCGTTACCGGCGTCCCGGCCAGCTTTCCGTCCGGGGTTGAATTGTAGAGCTGCACCGCCAGACGGCCCGTTCCCTTGCCGCCGCGGTTGATAATGTCCTCGGTCTTGCGGCCGTGGTAGTGAAACGGCGTCACCTGGTTCTGGCGGACAAACATGATCTTCTCAGCGTAGATTTTGCCGCCCGCGCCCTCCGGCGACCCGTTGCGAAGAGTAAAAAGCGTCAGGCCCAGAGACTCAAAGCGCCCGGAGCAGAAATCCGTAACGTCCCACCCCAGCCGCCGGCTGCGCAGCTCATCCGCCTCGCTGCCCTTTCCGAGCCAATCCTTCGGCGTCCAGTCCGCATAGGGCGGCAGCACAAACCGGTTCTCAGCAAAAAACGCGCCTGCCTCGGCAATGTGCCGGTTGATCTCCGATCGCTTCATCCCCGTCTCCTTGCAAAGTTCATCCCTCAACAACTTAATACCCAATTGCGGAGAAGTTCAAATCCAATCACCCCCTCGCGTACACTGTCCCATGGAGACGCCGATGCCGGGGCTATGGTCGAGAACGCGAACCACGCTGGAGATGATCAAGTGGGAGCACTCCATCTTCGCGCTTCCCTTTGCGCTGACAGCTATGCTGCTGGCCGCCCACGGGCTGCCGCCCGCCCGCACCGTCGTCTGGATTCTGGTCGCCATGGTCGCCGCGCGCTCAGCCGCCATGGCCTTTAACCGCTGGGCCGACGCCGAGCTGGACGCCAACAATCCCCGCACCCGCAGCCGCGCCATTCCCGCCGGACTGCTCTCGCGACAGTTCGTTCTCGGCTTTACCGTGCTGGCGGTGGTGATTTTTGAGCTGGCGGCGGCGGAGCTCAACCGGCTGACCCTGATTCTGTCGCCCGTGGTCCTGCTGGTGCTGCTGGGCTACAGCTACCTGAAGCGCTTTACCCGCTGGTCGCACCTGGGGCTGGGTCTGGCGCTCGGACTTGCCCCATCGGCCGCCTGGATCGCCGTCCGCGGCTCTCTCGACTCCCGCATTCTCGTCCTCACCGCCGCCGTCACCCTCTGGGCGGGCGGCTTCGACGTCCTCTACGCCTGCCAGGACTGCGAGCACGACCGCGCCGCCGGCCTCCACAGCCTGCCCCAGGCCATCGGCATCCCCGCGGCCTTTTTCGCCGCCCGCACAATGCATCTGGCCATGATTGTCCTCTTAGTGTGGTTTTGTGTGGTCTTTCAAATGCACACTTTCGGCTGGCTGGGCATCGCCGCCGTCGCCCTGCTGCTGGCCTATGAGCACTCCCTGGTTTCACCCGCGCGACCTCACCCGCCTGAATGCCGCCTTTTTCACCATGAACGGCGTGATCGCCACCGTCTTTCTTGCCTTTGTCGCAGCCGATTTGTGGCTGCGGAGCTGATTTTCTCGCTTCCTTCCCGCCAATCCCGGCAGATCGATACAATCGATCTGTGGTATGGTGCCAGAAAACACACCATACTAATCAACCGCAAGGCAGGAGCCCGCATTTACTGCCAGGAGAGTGAGCACAGGCATGAAGATTTCCATCCAGGGAGAACCCGGCTCCTTCAGCCACGAAGCAGCCACGAAGATGGTCGAGGGCGCGGAGATCGTTCCCTGCACGCTCTCCGCCGACGTCTTTGCCGCGCTGGTCGAGGGCGCCGTCGAGGCCGCGGTCATTCCCATTGAGAACAGTCTGGCCGGCTCGGTGCTGGAGCACTTTGACCTGCTGCTGGCGCACGACGTGAAGGTGGTGCGGGAGACGCTGGTGCGCATCCGCCACAACCTGATCGCCTGTCCCGGCGCCAAAGCTGGACGAGATCGACAGCGTCTACTCGCATCCCGTGGCCCTGGCGCAGTGCCGACGCTTCCTCGCAGCCCACCCCCGCATGAAGGCGATCTCGTATTACGATACGGCGGGTAGCGTAAAACAACTGTCCGAACTCGGCGATCGATCACGCCGCCGCCATCGCCAGCGAGGCCGCGGCCCACTACTACGGCGCCGAGATCCTTGAGTCCGGCATCGAGGACAACCCGGAGAACTATACCCGCTTCTTCCTGGTCCTTCGCACGCCGGAGGCCGTCACCGATCCCGAGTCGAACAAGATAAGCCTTGCGTTTTCAGTCGAAAACCGGCCCGGCTCCCTGGTTGCCGCCCTCTCGGAGCTCTCGCGCCATAGGCACCAACCTGAGCAAAATCGAGTCCCGCCCGGTGCACGGAAAACCCTGGGAGTACATTTTTTATGTGGATGCCCAGATTCACTCCTCCGAGGAGGGCTCGCGAGCCATCCAGGCCCTCAGCCCCCATTGCTCCATGGTCAAGGAGCTGGGACGCTACCGCGAAGCGCCGCAGTAGAGCGGAATTGGCTTCAATGCAGCGTCTATATCAACAGACTGGCTATCTGAAAGACAGAAAAGGGGACGGGCTTAGGCCCGTCCCCTTTTCTGTCGTCCTGATTCCGCGGCTCTAGAAGTGATAGGCCACGCCGATTACCGGGTTGTAAATTTGTACCACTTGTTGGTGGTGAAGCCGATAAAGATCTTTGAAGGTCGGCACCTTGGTGACCAGGCCGCGATACTCGGCGCGAATGTCAAAGCTGGGGCTGATCTCGTAGGCGATTCCGGCGCCGAACAAGGCCGCTGTTTTAGTCTGCTGCTGGGCGTCTAGAGTTGTCATGGTTCCGGTGTTGCGGATGGGCAGGAAAATCAATCCGCCGGCGCCCGCCTCAACAAATGGATTGAACTTGCGAAAGGTGAAGCTGCGCACATAGGCGAAGGTAACTTCCTGGGTGCGGGTGTTTATCACAGTAGTGGTTGGTGACTGCTGGTCACATAGTGGATCTCGTTCCGGTAGGTGACCCCATAGTTGGCCTCTACAGCGCTGTTGGGCGTCAGCATGAATCGGTAACTGGCCAATGCGCCAAAGGCGCGGTTCGCGCTCACGTCAGTATCGGTTGGCGAGGCAATAAACGGCTCAATAAGCACCGTTCCGCTGATGCTCACGTCCTGGCGGCTCTCTTGAGCGCGGCCTGCGGCCACGCATATGACCAGGAGACATACGATTAAGGCGATCTTCTTCATTCGGTCCTGAACCTCACCACTGCACAACCCTGGGGCTGGCAACGAGACTTGTCAATTCCGGCGCGCCGGTTCGAGCCGGGCCCCGCTCTCAGCATTGTAAATGCCCGGAGCGGTCCGTGGCGGAATGCCGTTGCCCGGTAACGATCAAAATGTTCTGAGCTATAGACGCAGGCCAGCAAAATGGGCGTCTCGCCTCAATAAATAAGATGCGCTCGTATGGGCCGTCCGCACCCGCGCCCGGTTCCACCGGAGCGTACCGGGGTACCCTCTGGGTCAGGGACGGGACCCCGCTTTTCGTTTTTTACGGGTAGAGCCTGCCATTGCAACGCCGGGCGCGGGATCGCACGAACCTCGAGACTATATCAGCCCGGCCGCTCCACATGGTAATAAAACGGCGGTCCCTGCTTCTTGGCAAGCGCCCGCACGGTGCGCAAAAAAGCCCTGGCAGCATACGACAGCGTGGCCTGCCGCCGATGAACCAGCCGCAGCACCCGCCGCATCTCCAACTCATCCACCGTAACCCGCACCAGCAGCCCGCTCTCCAGCTCCTGCGCCACCGTCAGATGCGGAACCAGCGCCACCCCGTTGCCCATGGCCACAAACCGCTTGATAGCCTCGATGGTCGGCAACTCGACGTCCATATTCAGCGGCGTCCGGTAGCGCTGAAATGCCTCAATCACCTTCCGCCGCAGCGGCGAGGCCACGTTGTGGGCGATAAAAACCTGATCCCCCAACTCGTTGATCGAAACCCGCCCCGCTCCTGGCCAGCGGATGATGGGGGCTCACAATGAACGCCAGGCTGTCGGCATAGACGGCGATGGTGCGGATACTGCTCCGGATCGGGCCGGAAGGAGATCATTCCCAACTCGAAGGTGCGCAGGTTCAGTTCCTCGGGAATGCGCGAGGCCAGCATCCGGTGCACCGTCACGCTGATGTGCGGATACTCGCGCCGGAACGGGTCCATGGCTCGCAGCAGGTAGAGGCATGTGTACTCATTGGCCGCCAGTTGCAGCCGGCCCCGCTCCAGGCTCTTCAGCTCGTCCAGCGCGCTGGAAGCCTCGCGCCGGAGCGCCATCAGCCGCAGCGCATAGTCGCGCAGCAGCTCTCCAGCCGCGGTTAGCGATCCATCGCGCGCCGCGCGGTCAAAGAGCGTCTCGCCGACCGACGCCTCCAGTTTGCGGATCACCTGGCTCACCGCCGGCTGGGTCCGGTGCAGCCGCACCGCCGCCCGCGAGAAGCTGCGCTCCTCCGCTACGGCCAAAAACGTTTCGAGTTGGCTTAGTTCCATAATCAGTGGTCAGTGAACAGTGGTTAGCGAGTCAACGGGTTCATAGCCTGTCCACTACCACTGTTCACTGCCACTGTATTATAAGTAATTCTAATCGACAACCAAATAATTATAACTTTGCCTTATATAGCCTCTGTAAGAGACACTACTATGAATGGAAGGGTTTCTGTTTCCAGGCAGGCAAGCTCATGAATCCAAATCACGTAGCTTTCTTTGACACCACCCTCCGCGACGGCGAGCAATCGCCCGGCTGCTCGATGACCACGCAGGAGAAGCTCACCATGGCCCATGCCCTTGAAGACCTGGGCGTGGACATCATCGAGGCCGGCTTCGCCATGGCCTCCGAGGGCGACTTCGCGGCCATCGCCACCATCACCCAGGCCGTGCGGCAGCCGCGCATCGCGTCGTTGGCTCGAACTAAGACTGAAGACATTGAAATGGCCGCCCGCGCCCTGCAGTTTGCCGAGCGCGCCCGCATCCACCTCTTTCTCGCCTCGAGCGACCTGCATCTCGAATACAAGCTGAAGATCAGCCGCCAGCAAGCTCTCGACCTCTGCGGCGAATCAGTGCGCCATGCGCGCACGCTTGGTGGACGACATCGAGTTCTCGCCGGAAGACGCGACGCGCTCGGACCGCGATTTTCTGGTGGAGATGGTCCGCATCGCCGTCGAGGCAGGCGCGACCACCATCAATATGCCCGACACCGTGGGCTACACCACGCCGGAAGAGTATGCGCAAATGTTCCGCGAGGTGCGCGAGCGCGTTCCGGCCATCGACGCCAAGGGCATCGTCCTCTCCTCGCACTGCCACGACGACCTGGGGCTGGCCGTGGCCAACTCGCTGGCCGCCATCTCGGCCGGCGCGCGCCAGGTGGAGTGCACCATCAACGGCATCGGCGAGCGGGCCGGCAACGCCGCTCTCGAAGAGATTGCCGCAGCGCTCTATGTGCGCGGCGACCACTTACGGCGTCACCACCGGCATCAAGCTGGAAAATCTTTACCCCACCAGCCAGACGCTGAGCCAGATCATCACCTTCCGGCCTTCGCCGAACAAAGCGATCGTGGGCGACAACGCGTTTGCGCATGAGTCGGGCATTCATCAGCACGGCATGCTGGCCAACCCGCTCTGCTACGAGATCATGACCCCGACCCTGGTGGGAGTGGCCAAAACCCACCTGGTGCTGGGCAAACACTCGGGCGCGCCGCGCTCAGGCACAGATTGGAACAGCTCGGCTTTACCCTCAGCCGCGAAGAGTTGCAGCACGTCTACTACCGTTTTGTGGCGCTGGCCGACCGCAAGAAGAACATCTACGACCAGGATCTGATCGGCATTGTGCCCGATCATATCCGCGAAAACCGCCGCGAACCGGTTTCGGAACTGGATTAAACTAGAAATACAGTTATCGAGAACGCAGCGAAGTCGAAGGACCTGCGGTTGTTCTGCCGCTCGGATTGTTTCAACAGAACGATTTGTAGAGAGGCACGACTTCAGTCGTGCCGTAAACGAACAAAATGCACGTGGGGCTTTAGCCCCTGCAACGAAAGATCGAGAGAACGCATGAAGCTGAAAATTCTAGTCACCGCCGGCGACGGCATCGGCCCTGAAGTCACCAACGAAGCAATCGCGGTGCTGCGCGACGTTGCAGCCCTCGGCGGGCACACATTCGATTTTGATTTCAAGCGCATCGGCGGCATCGCCATTGTGCACGACGGCACGCCGCTGCCCGCCGACACTCTGGCCGCAGCGCTCGACTCCGATGCGGTTTTCCTCGGCGCGGTGGGCGGCAACGAGTTCAACTCGCTTCCGGCGGACAAGCGCCCCGAGGCCGGCCTGCTGGGACTGCGCGCCGCACTGGGCGGTTTTGCCAATCTGCGCCCCGCATTCGCTTTCAAGGAGCTGGCCATCAACAGTCCTTTGCGCCCGGAGATCATCGACGGCGTGGACATTCTCTTCGTCCGCGAACTGCTCGGCGGACTTTACTTCGGCCAGCCCCGCGAGTGGAACCACGCCAAAGGCGAAGCGTGGAACACCATGCGTTACACGCGCGACGAAGTTGCCCGCGTGGCGCGCATTGCATTCCAATTGGCCGGCAAGCGCCGCAACAAACTCACCAGCGTGGACAAGGCCAACGTGCTTGAAGTTTCGCAGCTCTGGCGCGCGACGGTGATTGAGGTAGCGGCGGAGTTCCCCGGCGTAACGCTCGAACACCAATACGTGGACGCCATGGCCATGCATCTGATGAACCGGCCGCGCGACTTCGACGTGGTGCTGACGGAAAATTTGTTTGGCGACATTCTCTCCGATGAGTCCGGCGTGATTACCGGTTCGCTGGGCATGCTGCCCTCGGCCACCATCGGCGGCAAAGTGAATTTGTATGAGCCGATTCACGGCTCCGCGCCCGACATTGCCGGCAAGGGCCTGGCCAATCCGATGGGCGCGATCCTTACCGGCGCGCTGATTCTGCGCCACACTGCCGGTCTCGAAACTGAAGCCGCTGCAATCGAAGCCGCTGCCCGCAAGATTCTGGAGCAGGGCTTCCGCACCGCCGACCTGGCACGCGGCAACACGAAGGATTTCAAAGTGCTTTCAACAACCGAGATGGGAGCAAAAGTACGCGAGACGGTAAAAACGATGCTGGTGAACGCTTAAGTGCTGCCGCACTAATTCACTTGTTCACTTGTTCACTTTTTTCACTAGTTCAGGAGTCAAATGAGTACCGAAGCCGAAGACGTTATTTGAAAAGGTCTGGGAGCAGCACGTGGTGGTCGAGCCCAAGGGCGAGCCCACCGTGCTCTACGTTGACCTGCAACTGCTGCACGAGGTTACTTCGCCGCAGGCATTTGAAGGCCTGCGCCTGGCTGGCCGCAAGGTGCGGCGTCCCGACCGGCACCGTCGCGACAGTCGATCACAACGTGCCCACCACCATCGAGGGCCGACTGAAGATTCTCGACCAGATTGCCGCCACGCAGATTGCAACGCTGCGCGCAAACTGCGCCGAGTTCGGCATCGAGTTTTACGACGTGGACTCGCGCGATCAGGGCATCGTTCACGTCATCGGGCCGGAGCTGGGCATTACCAAGCCGGGCATGACCATCGTCTGCGGCGACTCGCACACCTCGACGCACGGCGCATTCGGCGCGCTGGCGTTCGGCATCGGCACCAGCGAAGTGGAGCACGTGCTGGCTACGCAGACCCTGCCGCAATCGAAGCCCAAGACCTTCCGCATCTCCGTTGAAGGCAAGCTGCCGAGCGGGGTTACGGCGAAAGATATGATCCTCGCCATCATCGGGCAGATCGGCACCGACGGCGCAACCGGCTGCGTGGTGGAGTATGCCGGCTCGGCGATTCGCGCTCTTTCGATGGAGGGCCGCATGACCGTCTGCAATATGAGCATCGAGGCTGGCGCGCGCGCGGGCATGATCGCTCCCGACGAAAAAACTTTTGCGTACTTGAAAGGCCGCAGATTCTCGCCGAAAGGCGCGGAGTGGGATAAGGCGGTCGCGGAGTGGAGCAAGCTGCCCACCGATCCCGGCGCAAAGTTTGATCGTGAACTGGTCATCGACGCCGCCACGCTGGTTCCCTACGTCAGTTGGGGCACCAGTCCCGGCATGGTCGCGCCCATTACTTCGTCCGTTCCCGATCCTGCGCTGCCGGCCCAGCGAGCAGGAACGCAAAGGGACTGGAACGCGCGCTTGAATACATGGGACTGCAAGCCGAAAACACCGCTCGATGCAATCTCGATCGACCGCGTCTTCATCGGCTCCTGCACCAACTGGGCGCCTTGAAGATTTGCGCGCCGCCGCACGCATCGCTCTCGGGCTACAAGGTCTCCACGCACGTGAGCGCGATGGTGGTTCCCGGCTCGCAGGCCGTGAAGGCGCAGGCTGAAGCCGAGGGTCTGGACAAAGTATTCCGCGAGGCGGGATTTGACTGGCGCGAGCCCGGCTGCTCCATGTGCCTGGGCATGAATCCCGATATTCTTTTGCCCGGCGAGCGCTGCGCCTCCACCAGCAACCGCAACTTTGAAGGACGCCAGGGACGCGGCGGACGCACGCACCTGGTCTCGCCGGAGATGGCCGCTGCAGCCGCCATTGCCGGCCACTTCGTCGACATTCGCAACTGGGCCGTTCGCGAACCCGCTCTGCACGGAGGTAAAAACTGATGCAACCCTTCCGCACACTCACAGCACTGGCCGCGCCACTCGACCGCACCAACGTCGATACCGACCAGATTATTCCCAAGCAGTTTTTGAAGCGCATTGAGCGCACTGGCTACGGCGAATTTCTTTTCTTCGACTGGCGCCGCACCCCATCCGGCGACCCTAACCCGGAGTTCGAACTGAACGATCCGCGTTACAAAGGCGCGCAGATTCTCATCGCCGGGAAAAACTTTGCCTGCGGATCGAGCCGCGAGCATGCCGCGTGGGCGCTGAGCGATTACGGCTTTCGCGCCGTCATCGCTCCCACCTTTGCCGACATCTTTTTCTCTAACGCGGGAAAGAACGGCATCGTTCTGGTCCGCCTGAGCGAAGAGCAAGTCGCGCAACTGCTCCACAACGCAAAAACGATGCCCAACTATCAACTCACCGTCTCGCTTGAAGAGCAGACCGTAACCGACAGCCAGGGATTCAAAGCAACCTTCGAGGTAGACCCCTTCCGCAAGTTCTGTCTGCTTGAAGGACTCGACGACATCGGTCTGACTCTGCGCCACGCGGCAGCGCTCGACACATTTGAAGCGAAGCACGATGAGGCTGGCTGGCTGAAAGCGAAGTAAAATTAGATGCCTTACCCCTAATATCGCGGAGTCGTTGGTTTTACCGCTAGCGGTGGGATAACCACGAACAGTCATCCGCGGAACCAGTCTCACTGCACCGCGAACAAGCTACCAGCTAGATCAGCTAGAAGCTGACCATAGCGAACGAAGAGAGCAAATGACTATCGAAGGCAAGCGACAAAGCATTCCGTTGACTGAAGGCCCCAGCCGGGCGGCCGCGCGTTCTTACCTGCGCGGCGTCGGCTACAGCAAAGAAGATCTGCACAAACCCATCATCGGCATCGCAAATACCTGGACCGAGATCGGCACCTGCAACGTTCACCTGCGCGAGATTGCCGAAGAACTCAAGAAAGGCATTCGCGAGGCAGGCGGCACGCCGATGGAGTTCAACACCATCACCATTCACGACGGCATCACCATGGGCACGCAGGGCATGAAGGCCTCGCTGGTCTCGCGTGAAGTGATTGCCGACTCCATCGAGCTGGTCGCCCGCGGCAATCTCTTTGACGGCCTGGTCGGCATCGGCGGCTGCGACAAAAACATGCCCGGCATCATCATGGCGCTTTGCCGCCTCGATATTCCCGGCATGATGCTCTACGGCGGATCCATCGCTCCCGGCAAGCTGAACGGCGTGGACATTACTATTCAGGATGTGTTCGAGGGCATCGGCTCTTTCGCCGCAGGGCGCATTGATGAAGCCGGACTTGAAGCTCTCGAGGCCAACGCCTGTCCCGGCCCGGGCGCATGTGGCGGACAATTCACCGCCAATACCATGGCTATGTCGGCGGAGATTCTGGGCATCGCGCCGATTTATCTCTCCGGCGTTCCCGCCACTTCGCCGGACAAGCCCTCGGCGACTCGCGAAGCCGGCCGCATTCTGATGGATGCCGTCCGCGCCAATCGCCGCCCCTCGCAGATCATCACCCGCAAATCACTTGAGAACGCCATCGCCGCCGTCGCGGCCAGCGGCGGTTCCACCAACGCCGTTCTTCACCTCATCGCCATTGCGCACGAGATCGGCGTCGACCTCACCGTCGACGACTTCGACTTGATCTGCAAGCGCACGCCCTACATCTGCTCGCTCACTCCGGCGGGCAAATACGTCGCCTCCGACTACCAGGCCGCCGGCGGCTCGCGGCTGCTTGCCAAGCGGCTCATCGATGCCGGCCACGCCGACGGTTCCACGCTCGCCATCAGCGGCAAGACACTGGCTGAAGAAGCCGCGCTCGCCAAGGAAACTCCCGGCCAGGACGTGATTCACACCTTCGAGAAGCCCATCAAGCCCACCGGCGGACTGGTCATCCTCAAAGGCAATCTGGCGCCCGAAGGCTGCGTGATGAAGATCGCGGCAGCCAACCGCTATGAGCATCGCGGCCCGGCGCGCGTCTTTGACTGCGAGGAAGACTGTTTCGCCGCCGTGCAATCGGGCAAGATCAACCCCAACGACGTGCTGGTGATTCGCTACGAAGGCCCCAAGGGCGGACCGGGAATGCGCGAGATGCTGCAAGTAACGGCGGCCATCAGTTCCAACGCCGAACTCAGCGCCCATGTTGCTCTGCTCACCGATGGCCGATTCTCGGGCGCGACGCGCGGCTTTACCGCCGGCCACGTTGCTCCCGAGGCATTTGTCGGCGGACCCATCGCAGCCGTCCGCGATGGCGACTATCATTCACTTCGATATTCCCAACCGCAAGCTGACGCTTGAAATCAGCGACAAGGAAATCGAAGATCGCCTCAAAGGCTTCAAGCCGCCCGCGCTGCGCTGGCCCAAAGGCGTCTTCCGCAAGTATGTGGATCGCGTAAGTTCGGCCTCCGAGGGCGCAACAACGTAAGAACAGCTTTAGCTTCTAGCTTCTAGCCTTTAGCTTTTAGCTATTAGCTGTTAACTATTAGCTTTTAGCTATTAGCTTTCAGCTAGAGCCAGTAACCAAGGAGCAGCACAAATAAGATAGCATCACCGAATAACAAGCTGAGTAGCTAGAAGCTAATAGCTAACAGCTAACAAGGAGTCCACCATGGGAACCAAAGCCAAAACGCAATCATCCGAACCCCACCTCCAACCACCCACCCGCCTCACCGGTGCTGAGATCGTCTGGGCAACGCTGGTGGGTGAAGGCGTTACGCAGGTCTTCGGCTATCCCGGCGGAGCGATTCTGCCCGTCTACGATGCGCTGCGCAAGTTCCCCATTCACCACACACTGGTGCGCCATGAGCAGGGCGCCGCGCACATGGCCGACGGCTACTCCCGCGCCTCGGGCAAAGTCGGCGTTGCCATCGCCACCAGCGGTCCCGGCGCCACCAACTTAGTAACCGGCATCGCCACCGCCATGCTGGACTCCATTCCCATCGTCTGCATCACCGGCAACGTCTCCAGCAAAGTGCTGGGCACCGACGCATTTCAGGAAGTGGACATCACCGGCATCACCCTGCCCGTGACCAAGCACAACTTCCTCATCACCCGCACCGAAGATATTGCGCCGGCCCTGCGCAGCGCGTTCCAGATTGCCAGTTCGGCGCGCCCCGGCCCGGTGCTCGTCGACATCACCAAGGACGCGCAGCAGGGCACGGCCATCTTCGACTTTGAAGCCGCCAAGCCGCGCCCCTATCGCCCCCACCCCATGCTCAAGGTGGAGGACTCAGGCCTGGCGCAGGCCGCCGAGCTGATTCACAACGCCAAGCGCCCCGTCATTCTCGCCGGCCACGGCATCATCGAGTCCGGCGCCATGGAGCAGGTGCGCACTCTGGCTGAGCGCGCGCAAATTCCCGTCGGCCTCACTCTGCTCGGCCTGGGAGCATTCCCCGCCTCTCACCCGCTCAACCTTGGCATGATGGGCATGCACGGCGAGGCCTGGGTCAACAACGCCATTCAGGAAGCCGACCTGCTGATCGCCTGCGGCATGCGCTTCGACGATCGCGTCACCGGCACGCTCGCCACCTATGCCACCAAGGCGAAGAAGATTCACATCGAGGTCGACCCGGCGGAGATCAACAAGAACGTCAAGATCGATGTTGCCCTCATGGGCGATCTGCGCGAGGTGCTGGAACAGTTGCTGCCCCGCATCAGTGGCCGCGACGGCTCCGCATGGCTGAAGACCATCGAAGCCAGCAAGGGCGCAGTGGCCGTGCGCGACATCAAGAACCTTCCCGACCGACGGCCACCTTTACGCAGCCCACGTGATTCACGACATCTGGCGCATCACCGGCGGCAACGCCATCGTGGTAACCGACGTAGGCCAGCACCAGATGTGGGAGGCGCAGTACTTCCATCATGAGACGCCCCGCAGCCTCATCACCTCCGGCGGCCTCGGCACCATGGGATTCGCGCTGCCCGCGGCCATCGGCGCAAAATTCGCCTGCCCGGAGAAAGAGGTCTGGGTCGTCGCCGGCGACGGCGGCTTCCAGATGACCGCTGCCGAGCTCTCCACCATCGCGCAGGAAAACATCAAGATCAACATCGCCATCATCAACAACGGCTATCTCGGCATGGTCCGCCAGTGGCAGGAGTTCTTTTACGACCGCAACTACGAAGCCACGCCGCTGCGTCAGTCCCGACTTCGTCAAACTCGCCGATGCGCACGGCATTCGCGGGCTCGCCGTCCGCACCCGCGCTGAAGTGGCCTCCGCCGTCGCCGAAGCCCGCTCCGCACCCGGCGCTTTTCTGCTCAACTTCATGGTCGAACAGGAAGATTCCGTTTACCCGATGATTCCCGCAGGCTCCGCACTCCACGAAATGATCCGCCGTCCCGGCAAAAGCCCGCTGCTGGAAACGCCGGACGATAAGTAAGTTAAGACAGCTTCTTGCTGCTAGCTTTTAGCTACTAGCCTTTCATCGCCTGCCTCACTCGTTTGGGCGGCCCGAAAAGCTCGCAGCAAATAGCTAAGAGCAAGAGGCTAGAAGCTAGAGGCTAATTCCATCATGCTGCATACATTCGTTGCTTATGTTGAAGACCTGCCGGGCGTGCTTACGCGCGTGGCTTCGCTCTTCCGCCGTCTCAACATCAACATCAACTCGCTCACCGTGGGCCGCAGCGAGCGGCTCCGGCCTCTCGCGCCTCACGCTGGTCTGCGAGGCATCGGCTGAAGCCGGCCACCGCGTCCGCGCCAGCCTGTTCAAGCTGGAGAATGTGGTCGATGTGGACGACATTGCCGGCGCTCCGGCGGTCACGCGCGAACTGGCGCTGATCAAGGTGGCCGCCATCGCCGCGCAACCGCGCTCAGATCTTCGACCTAGTCGAGGTTTTTCGCGCCCGCATCGTCGACCTGACTTCGGAATCGCTGATGATTGAGATGACCGGCGTCGAAAGCAAGATCGAGGGGCTTATCGAAGTACTGCGCGAAGACGATGGCCGAATCCTCGAGATCTGCCGCAGCGGCAAGATGACCATGCGCCGCGGCCACCACACATCGAGCGTGCTGAAAGCCATGGGCTCCGGCGCGACGAGCAGGCCGAACCAGCAGCAGCAGTTCGTGAGCGACAGCGCCGCCTCCGAGCCGGAATAGCAGAAAGACTGGTGGATTTGAAGGGGCGCCGGATTTCGGTGCCCGCAGTCTTCGCCTGCTTTGCGTAAGCATTGGGCAGACCCGGACAGCCAACCGGACTTCACTCCACGAAATTTCAACCAAGCAAAGGAAAAGAAAAATCATGGCCAAGACTTATTACGATCAAGATGCCGACCTCTCTCTCATTCAGGCAAAAAAAGTAGCCATCATCGGCTACGGCTCGCAAGGGCACGCGCACGCTCTCAACCTCAAAGACTCCGGCGTGCAGGTGAAGGTCGGCCTCGCGCCCAACTCCAAGTCCATCGCCAAGGCGCAGAAGGCCGGCCTTGAAGTCACCACCGTTGCCGAAGCCACAAAGTGGGCTGACGTGGTGATGGTCCTGGTTCCCGACCAGACCGCGGCCAAGCTCTATGCCGAGGAGATCGGCCCCAACCTCGACCGCCGGCAAGCTGCTCCTGTTCGCGCACGGCTTCAACATTCACTTCAAGACCATTGTGCCCGCAGCGGGCATCGATGTGGGCATGGCCGCGCCCAAGGCTCCCGGCCATCGCGTGCGCGAAGTCTTCGTCAGGAAGGCGGCGGCGTTCCCTGCCTCATCGCCGTGCATCAGGACGCGACCGGCAAAGCCCACGCGCTGACCCTCAGCTACCTGAAGGGCATCGGCGGCACGCGCGCCGGAGTGCTCGAAACCACTTACAAGGAAGAGACCGAGACCGATCTCTTCGGCGAGCAGTCGGTCCTTTGCGGCGGCGTCAGCGCGCTCATCAAGGCGGGCTTTGAGACGCTGGTCGAGGCCGGCTACCAGCCCGAGAGCGCCTACTTCGAGTGCCTCCACGAGCTCAAGCTGATCGTCGATCTCATCTATCGCGGCGGCCTGGCTTATATGCGCTACTCCATCTCCGACACCGCCGAGTGGGGCGACTACGTCAGCGGCCCCCGCGTCATCAACGCCGAGAGCCGCAAAGCCATGAAGCAGATCCTCACCGAAATCCAGGACGGCAGCTTCGCCAAGCGCTTCCTAGCCGACCAGAACTCCGGCCGCAAGGAGTTTTTAGCCTTCCGCGAAGCCGAAGCCAAGCACCCGGTCGAGATCGTCGGCAAGCAACTCCGCGCCCAGATGCCCTTCCTCGATCCGGTCACGGTCGAAGAAGTCGCTAAGAACCGGTAGAAATACTGTCAAATAAAGTTATGCCAAGAGCCGGATGATCTAAGATTGTCCGGCTTCTTTATTGTTATTCGTGGGTGGCAGGCTGGCCTTCAATATCGCCTTCAGATTCCTTGCCTATAGCCATGGAGTAATTCTCCACGACCTTCTGCAAAAAGATATTCGAGCGGAAGGGAATAGAGTTCCCGACCGCATCGTCAACCGCAGGAGTTCCGTTCAGATACCAGGAATACTCGCTCCAGTCATCTGCATTGCAAAGGGAGGGAAACGAAGCAAAGAGTATCCATGTTCCGTCTGCCCCCTCCATTTTTTCACTGACAGAGATCCCGCGATCCCTCATCTTCTGAAGAAGAGTCGCAAATGTATCCTTTCTAAGATCAATTCCGTCGGGAGTTGTAATAATGTGACCGGGCCTGGCATCGAGGCCAATTGACCGTACCCTCTTTGGGTCACTATCGCCCCACACCTGCAAATTGAAATCATCCGCTTGCCACTCCCACTCTCTGATTTCATTCGTATACTTCGATTCCTGGCCATATGCTCGTCGGAATTTCTCGATCGAAGCATTGGGGAACGCACGTGGCTCCAGATTCTCGCCTCGATGTGTTTGTACATACGCTTCACACCTCTCAATCTGGAGTGTGGGTATGAGTTGGTTGTGGACTGACTTCTGCAGAGGAGCATTGGAGGCAATGATCAGTGACCGTGGGGTTGTAGCAGGTGGACGCATGAATTTCAGCCAAGCGACCCTTCCCGCAGCAGCACAAGTAAGGATAAGAATAAAGAGCGTAATGATCCGAACTGGCTTGGTCATCGCCTTTCCTTACTGCAGCAGGAAGATGACCTGATTCTACTTCAATGCGCTTGATCCTGAACGTCCACAAGATGAATAGCCCGCAACTCACGGAAAACTCGATCCGCCGAAATGTTCGGTCGCGGATCGGCCAACGACTCCTCCGCCTGCTGGGTCAGCCACTCGTTCAGGCCATATTCCTCGCGTTCTAGAGCCTGCAAACCGGCCTGAATCACCTCATCAGGAGAGGAATAGGAGCCAGCTTTGACCCGCTTATCGACCGTTTCCCGGAACGAACCCAAATCCACAACCACTGTATTTTGCATAGTCGCCATGCAGCCCCCGCTGCCTCATTGTAACTCCGTTCTACTTTTTTAAGTTGCTGTGCGAGCGGCATAGGCCTTGCATGGAATGTTCTTGCGAAAAATTATGTTGCATGAAACATTGCAATAACGTATCAATGTTTCATGTAACTCGAGGTTTGCCATGGGATCAGCTGTCACAATCAGGGTTCGCAAGCACCGCGAGCAGTTGCGGGCTGAGGGGTTGAAGCCGGTGCAGATCTGGGTTCCCGATACCCGGTCGGCGAGTTTCCGCCGGAAGTGCGAGCGGGAGTCGCTATCGCTGGCAACCGATCCGCTGGAGGCCGAGACGCTTGATTGGATTGCCGAGGTCGCGGATACGGATGGGTGGGTATGAAACGCGGCGATCTGATCCCGGTGGTTTTGGCGGGAGCGTATGGAAAGCCACGGCGGGCGCTGGTGATTCAGTCGGACCTATTTCAAAAGCATCCTTCCGTCACGGTTTTGCCCGTCACCAGCGAATTGCGCCCCATCGAAACCTTTCGCATTGCCGCCGAGCCGAGCAAGAAGAACGGGCTGCGCGCACGATCGCAGATTATGGTGGACAAGGCGCACACGATTCCGCGCGATAAGGCGGGCGAACCCTTCGGCGAGCTGGAGCGGCGGACTCTGACGGCTGTCGACCGGGCGCTGGCTGTTTTTCTCGGGTTGGGTTAAGCGGTGTCAGGTAATACGCCAAGTGTTCGTCAAGCGGGAAAATATACCCTCAGGGGCTAAAGCTCCTAGTTTTATTGTGCATTTTGCGGCACGGCTAAAGCCGTGCCCTTTCAAAACCACTTATCAGATAGCTTATTGCATCATTACTTCTTGTCCAGACGGAATGCGGCTGCTTGAAAATCTCCACGGAAGTTTTCGTCCATCTCCAGGCCGTGGTTCATCCACCAGGCGCCGCTGGCCACGGCCGGAGTTCCTTCGCGCGCCTTGCCTTCGATGGGGGTGAGCGCATACTCCGCCGCCGGGTCCAGGCCTTTCAGCTTGAGCAGGGGAAATCCCCAGCCTTTCTGCGTAGAATGGATGAACGCAAAAACCACCGCCTGGCTTTTGTCCTCGCTCACCCGCTCGTTGGCGGAAAACTCGCTTCCGTTGCGCGGCGAGATCAGGCGGTAAAGATCGCCCTCAGTAATGGTCGGCTGCAACTGGTGGTAAGCCGCGATCAGCCGTTTGGCCAGGGCGGTCTGCTCGTCGTTCCACTTGGTAATGTTGGCGCCGATCCCCATTGAGCCCTGCATGGCGACCAACATGCGGTAAGCCATGGAGGTCGAACGACGCGTTGCATGCCGTCTGGTGAATCCCCCACCCAGGTCGTCATGATCTGCGGCGTGTAAGCGTAGCTGAATCCATCCTGCATTGACAGATCGTCGAAAGGATCGCCATCGTCGGAGATCGCCGCCTCGTCCGCATAGCGCATAATCCCCAGGTCCACGCGCCCGCCGCCGCCGGAGCAGGTTTCGATCTCAAGATTCGGATGCTTCTTGCGCAGCTCGGCAAGAATGCCATACATGTTCTGAACGAATTCAACGTAAACCCGCTTCTGCTCGGCGGCGGGAAGCTGATCCCATCCCGGCTCGCTCCAGTTGCGGTTGTAGTCGATTTTTATGTAGTTGATATCGTTTTCGGTGAGCAGCTTGTCCATGAAGCCAAACACAAAGGCGCGCACATCGGGTCGAGCCAGGTTGAGCACCAACTGATTGCGCTGCTCGGAGCGCGGACGGCCGGGAAAGTTCAGCACCCAATCCGGATGCTTGCGATAGAGATCGGAGTCGGGGTTGACCATCTCCGGCTCAACCCACAGGCCGAAATCCATCCCCAGCGAGTGAACCTTATCGATGAGCGGCTTGAGGCCGTGAGGAAACTTCTCCTTGTTCACGTACCAGTCGCCCAGGCCGGCGTGGTCGTCTTTGCGCTGGCCAAACCAGCCGTCGTCCACAATAAACCGGTCGACTCCGAGGGCAGCAGCTTTTTCCGCCAGCGCAATCTGCCCGGCCTCGCTGACGTTAAAGTTGGTCACGCCCCAGGAGTTGTACATCACCGGCCGCACCTTGGGCAGCGGCTGGCCGGCTGTTGCCGCGGTGCGCGGCAGAATGCGCTCCAGCTCGTAGCGGTGCAGCAGGCGCGAAGCTCCGCCCAGGCCGTTCGGCGAGTACCCGCCATAGAAAATCGGCGTCTCCAGCCGCTCTCCCGGATGCAGCACGTAGCCGAAGTCGAAGGGATTGTAGCCGCCGGTGACGCGCACCGCGTTCATCTGGTCCTTCTCGACGGTGATTCTCCATGACCCGCTCCATCCCAGCGCCCCAAACCAAACCTCGCCGTGGTCCTCGTCGGCGCTTGCCTGCCTGAAGCGCAAACCAGGGATTGGCCTGGTGGCCCGTCGAACCTCTGCGGCTCTCGATCACCCGCGCTCCCGGATGCACGGCTTCCTGGGTCAGGTTCCACTCACCCGCCCAACGCCCGGTGAGGTAATTCAGCGTGTAGGCTCCGGCCGGCAACGCCCATGCAGCAGCGGCAGCCTGCTCCACCGTCACCGGCTGCGCCTCGCGGTTTTCGATGGTCGCCGACCGCGCCAGAATCCCGCTCTCCGGGTCCATCTCGTAGTGCAGGGTGACATAAATTTTGCGCCCGATATCCTTGAGCACCACATCAAAGCCGTGCGGCGTTACGGTGTGGCTCATCGTAGTGCAGCACCAGGTCGCGGTTGCCGTCGGCAAAGCTCACCTTCAGCGCCGGCTCAACAAAGAGTCCCGCGCCCCACCCCGCATACTCCTGCGGCGTGGTGGTATTGGAAGAGTCGAACGAGGCCCACTCCGGAATCGTCCTGCGCCTGCGGAAAGCTATCTGTAGCTCCCAAGCCGTCCGCCCCAGTAAAGTTGCTGCAGCTCGCCCTTCTCATTCACGCCAAAGACATAGGAGACCCGGCCTCCATCCAGCCAGAAGACCTTGCGGGCAGCATCGAAGCTGGCTGTCGGCGGACTGGGCTGAGGCGGCGAATGAGGCGGCAAGCAAAACAACGAATGCTGAAAGAGCTTTCAACATAACTATCTCCTCGGCTTACTTTCGAAAACAATCCATGCTACCACCCAGTCTCACGATCGCAAGCGGATGCAATTGGCGGTAAATTCTCTCCCAGGCGAAATAACAGAATGAAGATTCCAACTTCATGCCCAGGCAGAGTCGAATTCCCTCTATCGACGCGAAGCTATAAGCCGGTATTGGGCGCCCAGGCAAAGCCATCCCAATCGCTGTTCCAGCGGGCGCAGGTACGCCAGGGCTCGGGGAAAGAATAACCGGTAGGCAATGCTCACATTGGACCATCCCGCCGCCAAACATGCTCGACGTAAACTCCGGGCTCCGATAAGGCGGGCATTCTTATCCAGGGGACAGGTATTGAAGGCTCGAACTGTCAGTGGGTTGAGGGGATTATGTTCATAGATCGCTAGAACGCCTCCGGGCCTGGTAATGCGCAGTAACTCCCTGAGCCATAGCTCATGATCTTTGTGGGAAATATGATGGAAGACGCAGGCGGAAAACACAAGATCCTGGCTGGCGTCGCTGATGGGTATCTTCTCTGCTTCAATTAACAGATAGGTTTCATAGCCCGGATATCGATTCTGCGCCAGTTGAGCGCTGCGGACGGATACGTCAGCGCAACTTAGCGCCGTGCCGGGAAAGTATCTGCGGAAGTAGGGGATTGAATTGCCGATGCCGCTGCCAAAATCTGTAATACGCCCGCAGGAAGCACGCGCTTTAGCGAGATAAGTGGCCAGGTCGGCTATTTTGTACTCTGCGAAATATTCAGGATCCTCTCCTGTTATCTTCACATTAGCTTTATGTTCCTGATAGTAAGTATCCGCATAACTATCAAATTCAGCTTTTGTCACGGGGTAGTATCTCCATGACTTCCGATAAGGCTGCACTGCGAATCGCTCGTTTCGTCCCCCGCTTCGCTTTTCCCTCGCTTCACCGTGCGAATTATAAACAGCGGCCTGCCTTTACCCTGAATAAAGGTGCGGCCAACATATTCCCCGATAAGTCCGAGGGCGAACAAATTAATTGCCGAAAACGTGAGTTGAACGCACATGATGCTCGCCCATCCGGGAACGACGGAAAGAAACAGGAACGCATAAACTGTCCAGGCAAGAAAGAAGGCCGCGGCAACACTCGCGGCGGCGCTCAAATAGAACATGAACCTCAGGGGCGCCGAAGCGAATCCCGTGACAGCGTCGATGGCCAGGCTCACCATGCTTCCGATGCCATATTTCGTCTTTCCCGCAAACCTGGAGTCGCGATGATAATCCACCGCGACCTGCCGAAAGCCGACCCACGCGACCATGCCCCGCAGAAATCGGTGCGGTTCCGGCATCTGCCGCAGAATATCGGCGACTTGCCCGCTCATCAGGCGGAAATCGCCTGTATCAATGGGCAGCTCGGTCTGCGACAACCAGCGAAGAAGCCGATAGAATAATCCGGCAGTCGCCCGTTTGAAGCGGCTTTCGCCTGCCCGCGAAATGCGCCTGGCATAGGCCACATCGGCGCCAGCATCCATGGTCGCCATCATCCTGGGCAATAACTCCGGAGGATCCTGCAAATCGGCGTCGATCAAGAGCACTCTTTTGCCTTGCGTCACATCCAGGCCCGCGGAAAGAGCCAGTTGATGCCCATGATTTCGAGATAGATCGACAATAACAATATGCTCATCAAGCTCTTGTATCTCAACAAGTTTCTCCGCCGTCCGATCCGTAGAGCCGTCATTAACGAATATTATCTCGAAGGTACCATTTAACTCATCAAGAACACTGTGCATGCGGCGATAAAACTCATCAATGCACTCCTGCTCGTTATGACAAGGTACGATCACACTTAGATCGACTGATACACCAGGATCATTGTTTTGCATGCGGTCGCACAATTGATAATTCGCCACTGCCATCTCCTATTAATTTCAACCGTCTGCATTTATGCCGTCATTCCGCCGCAAAAGACGGCACCGCCTAATTGAAATAATCCATCTTCCCATCGCAACGAGAATTGCAAACTTCGCTACCAAGGGATAATATATGCGTCATTATACTATTATTGGCGTTTTTTCCGCCACATGCAGGGCCCTACGCATCTCCCTTATAATTTGGCTATGCCCATATCCACCACCCACACTCCGCGCGCACAGCAAAAGTGCGCAGCCTGGCTGCTTCCCGCAATCGTTCTGGCCGCGTTCGCCATCCGCATGGTGGTGGTCTGCTTCACTTATCGCGGTCTGCCCGACGCCGATAAATTCTATGAGCAGTTCGGCTGGGAGATGGGCTGGATTGCGCGCGCGCTGGCCAGCGGCCACGGGTACAGTTCGCCGTACTTTCCCTGGAGCGGACCCACCGCGCTTCAGCCTCCGCTCTATCCCGCTCTCCTCTCCGTCATCTTCCGGCTCTTCGGCATCTACACGCTTACCTCGGGATTTGTCATCCTCACCCTCAACAGCCTGTTCAGCGCCCTCACCTGCATCCCCATCTACTTCAGCGCGAAATATTCCCTCAGCGCGCGCGGCGCCAAGATAGCGGCCTGGATCTGGGCCTTTTATCCCTTTGCCATCTACTTCTCCGCAGGACGCGTCTGGGAGTATTCGCTCACCTGCCTGCTCTTCACCACCTGCTTTTGCATCGCCCAGCGCATTCACACCTCAGCCAAACCGCTGGCCTGGCTGGGCTGGGGCGCGCTCTTCGGCCTCACTGCGCTCTCCAATCCCGCGGTACTTTCCACGTTGCCGTTCCTGTTCCTGCTGGCGCTCTACAGGGTGCGTCGCTGCGGGCGGACGCTGGATGCTGAACGGCGCGCTTACCTTCGTTGCCGTGCTCGCCGTCCTCACCCCGTGGACTGTGCGCAACTACCGCGTTCTGGGCATCCTCTGCCCGGTTCGCGACAATTTCTGGCTGGAGATTTATACCGACAACTTCGGCGATGCTTACCTTGGATCGCACCTCGCCGCCAAGCGCTGACAATCGGCCCTATCCAGCCAGCAGTCCGGCGGAGATGCAAAAGTTCCTCTCCATGGGCGAACCGGCCTGGCTGGCGCAAAAGCACGCCCTGGCCATCAACGACTTTCACAATAATCCGCGATTTTCTTTCCTGGCTTATAAGACGATGCGACGCGTTCTCTATTACTGGACCGGATTCTGGAGCTTCTCCGCGGAAGAGTTACAAGCGATCAACCATACTGGCCGGCAAATTGTTTTACGTTAGCTGCGTTACGCTGCTGATGCTGCGCGGCATCCGCCGTTTCTGGCGTTTCAACCGCGCCGCCCTCCTGCCCTACCTGGTTCTCATCTGCTTCTTTCCGATCACTTATTACATCACCCATCCGCTGATGGATTATCGCCAGCCCATCGAGCCAGCCATTATCGTACTGGCCGTCGCCGGCGCAGTCCCCTGGAAACGCATCAAGCCAGGCCAGGCAAATGCCCGCTCCAGTCTCTGGATTGGCGCGGAACGCGCTTCGTAGAAACTATCAACTAACCTGGTTCGAAGTGAAGTCCGGATGTGGACGGTATTTAACACGGTGAATTCTTATCTTCCGGCTGAATCTCAGCAGCTTCGCAGATCAGTTTTTGAAGCGAGTCTCGGCATTCCGCGGATTAGAATTCGCCGCTGCGATTCCTATTTTGCCGTCCCTTTATTTCCGCCGTGCCTCCACGTTCTTCAGCACCGCTTCGTAGCGCTGCGCCGCCGCTGAAAACCGCCCCACCAACTCCGTAGGTCTTGATCATGAAGCCAGGATTCTTTTCCCGGATCGCTTCAAGGATGGGAGCAAACTTGGCCAGCAGAAAAAATCCCTCGCCGTTGCAATCCACAAACAGCTCCGCTGAAACCGCCCCGTGCAGCACCATTGCCGCCGCCATCTCCCAGTAGGTGAGCACCTGCCGCAGCCAGGCATTGTGCGGGTCGGCAGGATTATCCGCCACGGCAAAGAACTCCTCCGCCGTCGCCGGCCAAAACTCCCCCGTCACCCACGCGCGAGCCTGGCGCATCACCGCTTCAGTGCGCAGTTGATAGAGCTTAAGTACAATCTCAGCATCGGCAGGCGTTGCAAGCATGCGTTCCATTGAATTATCTCCGCTCCCCATAGTAACGGATTCTGCCCTGAAGTGCTGAAATACACTTTTTGTTTTGATAGTTATTTGAGTCAAACTTTGTCTTGCAACTCTCTAGTGCGCAGGCCGGCGATTCGATGCGCCCGGTTAGCTCTTTTCCATCGCAGGGGAATATTCGCCGCCGCGCGCAGCCCGGTTGCAATATGCGCGGTGATACAAAACCTGTTGTGCCGCCAATACGTTGCTATCCTGCCCCTTCCAAATCTCCAGGGCCGGCTGTTGGATGGCGCGAGAAAACGAAAATGACAATGCCCAGGGCAGACGCGACTTGAATCTTACGTTCATCGCATTCAATCGGGCCGAAGCCAATTCTGCCGATTGGCCTCCCGATAAGAACGCAATCGCCGGCACAGCGGCGGGGACGGCCCGCAGGAAGCAGTTCACGGTGGCATCGGCTACCTCGTCCAATGCCGGCTGAACTGCGCAGTCCAGGCCGGGAAGCACCATGTTAGGCTTCAGAACCATTCCTTCCAGCATGACCCTTTGCGCGAACAACTCGCTGAATACCGTTCGCAGCACTTTGTCCGTGACCTGTTGGCACTTCTCCATGGTGTGATCGCCGTCCATGATGACCTCAGGCTCCACAATAGGAACTAAACCTTCCTCCTGGCACAGCGCAGCATAGCGCGCCAGGGCATGGGCATTGGCCGCCATGCAACCCCAGCTCGGAATGCCATCGCCGATCGCAATCACCGCGCGCCACTTGGCAAAGCGCGCGCCCAATTGAAAATACACAGCCAGACGTTCGCGCAATCCGTCCAGGCCTTCAGTAACTTTTTCGCCGGGATGCAGGGCCAGCTCTTTTGCGCCCATGTCCACTTTGATGCCCGGAATAATCCCCGCATCCTGGAGGACTTTCACAAATGGCGTTCCGCCGGCCGTCTGCTGATGAATGGTTTCGTCAAAGAGAATTGCGCCGCCGATGCATTTGCCCAGCCCCGGAGCGGTCAAAATCAGTTCACGGTAGGCTCTTCGCGCCTCGACAGTCAGCGGAATTCCCACTTTCTCGAAGCGCAGGTTACAGGTTCCGATGCTCTCATCCATCGCAAGCAGGCCCTTGTTATCGGCGAAAAGCAACTTTGCGGTCTCTCTCAACAATTGTGAATTCATTGGGGACGGCTCCTATTCAGTTTCAAGTCCGGCACTCTGAGTCTGTCCGAATCATACGACAAGATTTGGCAATTTATCTCGAGGGCGCCGGAGGTACTATCCGAGATTGATTTACTGGAGTCCTCTAATTCGCGCAACTACCAATAAGGATGCGCCAGAAGCGGTGGGGATGCGCCGGACGTCTTTCCTGGTAAAGGAAAAGCCCGTTGATTTAGACGGGCTTTAGCGTAAATATCTGGTAGCGCTACCGGGAATTGAACCCGGGTTTTAAGATTGAGAATCTCACGTCCTAACCCCTAGACGATAGCGCCACACTCTGTGCGGGAGCTCGCCGCGGCGAGCCGCTCCTCTACTTTAACAAATATTCTGCGTTCGGCAAAGATAGACGCGGGCGAGCAGCCGGCCCTTCAGATCCCCAGCTTCCGTACCTCGTCGTTGTAATACTTGCGGTACAGAATCTCCCACTCCTGCGAGCCTTCCAGGATGATCTTGCGCTGATTGGCGATCTTCAGCCGCGCCGCCGAGTCGATCCTGGCCTCTTCGTCGAGCAGCTCTTCCAGCGCCTTGCGCGCTTCCTGGCGAATCGTGTTGCGGTCCTCAAGGAAACCCACCTCGTCGATATCGGCCAGCGTGTCGGCCACCGTGTGGGCCAGCTTGTTCAGCTTGTCGCGGTTGATCCTCATAGAACCGCCTTGTACTTCTTGGTCAGCTCGTTCTTCACCTTCTTGAACATCTCGGCATATTGCGCGCCGCGACTTGCGCATCTCCTCGGAGTAGGCGTCCAGAATCACGCGCACCTCTTCGTTGATGCGGTCTTCAAGGGATAGTTCCTCGATCAAACCGTCATGGACGCGCGCTTCGACCACCTTCAAGTCGCTGGTGGTGATCATCTTGGCGTCGATGAGGTGTTTGACCGTTCGGCGGGCCAGATACCCGATGTAGTCGCGGGAAAAAATCATGGATTAACGTTCAGAATAACTCATCGGACCGCTCCCTGTACAACTGACTTCTTATCCCCGGTGCGGGCAGCTCTTGGTATTCACGCACCCTTCGGCCAGCCGCAACCGCTCCACCGGCCGTCCGCCCACCAGGTGCTCTTCCACAATCGCCGCCGCATCCTCGGGCCGCACATGGCCGTACCAGACCGCATCGGGATAAACCACCACCGTCGGCCCATGCTCGCACTGGTCCAGGCACCCGGACTTGTTGATCCGCACCCTGCCCGCCAGCCCAGCCTCCTTCGCCAGTTGCTGCAGCCGGGTATGCAGTTCGCTCTTTCCATCGGCGGTGCAGGAAGGCCGCGGCGCATCGGCAGGCCGTGTGTTGTGGCAGACAAAAACGTGGCGTTCAAAAGCAGGCAAACGGCGTTCCTCCTCAATCCCGAATAATTCCAGACTAACGCATGGTCCCCTTGTCCCTTAAGTCCCCTAACCCCTAGTCTCCCAATTCCCTGCTCTTTCCACACGCCCACCCGCCCCCATCTGCGAGAATGATTACTGGACAATGAGCACCGATAACCTACTCTCGCTGAAAGACGACATGGTGGCCTTTATTGAAGGCCACGGAATGCACCGCCTCCCCGGTTACGTCACCGAGGACATTCCCTCCATTCTGTGGGAGGGAAACGGCAACCCCGACGCATGGAAAGACTTTGTGGAGATGGCCAAGCACGTGGGCGCTCCCTTTGTTACCTTCAGTGAGATGACGCTGGAGCGCGAGGAACTGGACGCGCTCATCGAGGAAGCCAGCGAGATGAACTTCCCCGACGAGGAAGCCACCGAACTGGTGGAAGCGCAATGGCTGCGCAAGTACGCCGGCAATCTCGGCTATATCCAGCTTGGCTTCGTCTACCAGGGGCTGGTCTTTCTGCACGAGACCACCACCGAGTGGTATGAGCGCTTCCAGATGCTGCTTGAAGAGATTGAAAGCTTCCAGGACATCGTTATCGACGACGCCCATAGGGTGGACGGCGAGGACGAGTAAGCCGGGTGAGCCCAGCGGGCACGGCAGATAACGGTCCGGCGCCGCCGCGCAAAGCGCCCCGCCGCCCTCGCCAGCATTGGCAACTCGCCGAGCCGCATCCCGGCGAATCCTCAGCACTGGCCAGCTCGGCCCGGCTGCCTCATGTGCTGGCAGAATTGCTGGTCGCCCGCGGCATCACCCAGCCCGCTGAAGCCTTCGCCTTCCTCAATCCCACGCCGGCTCATCTCCACGATCCATTCCTCATGCTGGGCATGACGGCGGCCGTCGAGCGGCTGGAGCGGGCCATCGCCGCCCGTGAGCCGGTGCTGCTCTACGGCGACTACGACGTGGACGGCACCACCGCCGTGGTCCTGCTGAAAACCGCGATCGAGATGCTCGGCGGCGTTGCCCGCTTCCACGTTCCGCACCGCCTCAATGAGGGCTACGGACTGCAATCGAGCGTGCTTGAAGCGGCTCATGCGGATGGAGTCCGCCTGGTCATCACCGTCGATACCGGCATGCGCGCCTTTGCCGAAGCTGAAACCGCCCGCAAGCTGGGCCTCGATCTCATCATCACCGACCATCATCTTCTGGATGCAAAGGATGCGGTTCCCATCGCGCTGGCAATTCTGAATCCCAACCAGCCCGGCTGCAGCTACCCGGAAAAATTCCTCTGCGGCGCGGCGATCGCGCTGAAGCTCGCCCAGGCCGTTCTTGAACGCCGCGACCAGGCCCGCACCCGCGAAAAAACTCTGCCCAGTTTTCTGAAGTTGGCCGCCATCGCCACCATTGCCGACGCCGTTCCCCTGCGTGGCGAAAATCGCGTCATTGCCGCGCTCGGCCTGAGCGAACTACGCCGTCCCGTCGGCGCCGGCCTGCGCGCCCTCTTTGCCGCCGCCGCCCTCGACCCCGCCGCAAAACAGCTCACCGGCTTCGACGTAGCTTTCCGCCTGGCCCCGCGCATCAACGCCGCCGGCCGCATGGATGTTGCCTCCGAGGTCATCGAGCTCTTCACCACCCGCTCGTCCGTCCGCGCCGCTGAACTGGCTGCCAAGCTCGAACGCCTGAACCGCGAGCGCCGCGATGCAGAAGCCGCCGCGCTCACGGCTATCGAGGCGCTGCTGGCCACCAGTGCTGAAATCGCCGCCGACCGCCTGCTGGTGATCGACGGCGAGGGCTGGCACCGCGGCGTCATCGGCATCCTTGCCTCGCGCGTTGTCGAGCGCACCGCCAAACCCGCTATCATTGTCAGCGTTGAGGACGGCGTGGCTCACGGCTCCGGCCGCTCCGTCGACGGCTTCCAGCTCCTCAACGCCATCGAGAGCTGCGCCGATCTTTTCACCCGCTTCGGCGGTCACGCCTTCGCCATCGGCTTCGCCCTGCCCGCCGGCCGGCTGCCCGAACTCAAGCGCCGACTGCGTCACTACGCGGAAGAGCATCTGGCCGCAGGAGAGCCTGAGCACATCCTGCACATTCACGCCGAACTGCCTCTGGACCGCATCACCCCGGTGCTGGCCGGATGGCTGCGCAAGCTCGAACCCCTGGGCCACGGCAATCCCGAGCCGGTTTTTGTGGCCCGCAAAGCCCGCCTGCTCACCGCGCCTCGCATCATGAAGGAGCGCCACATTCGCCTGGAACTGGCCCAGGAAACGGTGAATGGCCCCACCCAGCCGCGAACCCAGGATCCAGTTCGTGCCGGCTCAAGCTCTGCCATTCGCGCCGTCGGCTGGCACTTGGCCGAACGAGCTGCCGCGCTCGGCCTTGCAAAGGGCTCCCTCATCGACCTTGCCTACCGCATCCGCGAAAACGACCACCCCGAGTACGGCGGCATCGAAGTGGAAATCGCTGGTATCGAGCTGGCTGCGCCAAGAGAATCGACTCCCAGACACAGCTAAGCCCACGGATAACCGTGGGCCTCGCTGTCTTTCATTCTGAATTTAGCGCTGAACAAACTATAGTCCTACTACAGGCTAATTCGGCGACTGCCAATCATCCGTAGCTGATTTGCCCTTGGGAGTCCCGGTAGCCGGCGCTGCCGATGTCGGCGCCTGCCAGTCGTCCGTAGCCGACTTTTTGGTTCCCTTTGGATTTTCCGGCACCCCCTGACCCTTCACAGCCATGCCGGGCTGCGGGTGGGGATCGCCTGCCACGCTCGGCGAGGCACTGTCGATCGTCTTATGAACAGTAAAATTTCCCGTATTCGACTTTGAGGCGTTGTAGTTGATGGAGTCGGACTTCCCTGTACCGCCGCCAGAGCCGCCGTTGGTATTAGGGGCAGTTCCTTCATTCGCCTGGCCTTTCGCCGCGCCGTCGGCGACGTTTTTATTATGGGCTTTCCCGCCCTTCGACAAATGCGGTTTGAAAGTGGTGTGCCCTGGCGCGTTCCCGCTGTTGTGTGCTGGAAAGCCTTTTGCGCGCTGAGCGGTACTCTGCACCGGCAGCAGAATGGCTGTGACCAGTGAGAGAAGCAGTGAAGGGATCACCCGGAATGCTGAGTGGGGAACTCGCATGAAAAGACCTCGTGTTGGATTTACGCTATGGGGGCCCGAAATGCAACTCCGCGTACAGTTTATGCCAATGGAACCCCTCGCGCCTGCAGAAGTTGCATAAGCCGGGGAAAATCATCGGCCTTTGTTTTCAAGCCCATCCTGCCCCCGTCCGCTAAAAGTTTCGACAGCCGTAGAGCGTAAAAAGGCCATCCGCCGTAGTGGATGGCCTTCTTGCTTGAAATATATTGATGGCGATCACCTAACCTCCCACACAGTCGCCCATGCAGTACCATCGGCAAGCATGCTCACGCCACAGTTATCGGCACTCCGGCCCGAAATCCTTCTCGAATGCCTCCGCCAACTTAGCGCCCCAATTATTCTTCGGTTTCAGCTTTCCGCCGAAGAAGCGCAGAATTGGAGGCTCCTCATAAAACTCAAGTCCACCGATAAGATCGCGGTGATCGTGCAGCCACTTGAGCCGATCAGTTGCATACTCGAAGTGCGACATTGTGAAAACACGCCGCGGAACAGCCAACCGCAATAGTTCGATATCCGAAGGCACATCGTTGCCCTCTTCATCGCGGTCCATCGATAGGGTTCCACGCTCCATGCCGCGAATCCCCGAAGCGATGAACACCGCCGCACCCAGAGCACCTGCGGGATATTCAGTTTGCGGAAGATGCGAGACAAAACGCCCGGCGTCAAGATGGCAGGCCAGGCCGCCCGGAGGCGTAACCACGGGAACTCCGTTCTCGATCAGCCGCCCGCAGAAATACTTGATGGCATCGGCCGACGAGCCCGCAATTTCCAGATCCGTCATCTCCCGCATGCCCACGGCCATGGCCTCGATCTCCTTTGACGACATTCCTCCGTAGGTATAGAAGCCCTCATACACCGGCAGCCAGGGCCGGATCGCTTCGTAGAGATCCTTGCGGTTGGTGGCGATCATGCCGCCGCGCACCATGCAGCTCTTGCGCCCTGAGAGATAACAGAGATCCGCCACCTTCATCATCTCCAGGACGATCTCTCGAATGGACGAATTTGCGTAACCCACCTCGCGCTGGCGAATGAAATAGGCGTTTTCAGAAATCAGGCTGGCATCGAGCACCAGCGGAATGCCCAGCGGCGCGATGAGCGCCTTCACCTCGCGCAGGTTGGCCAGCGAAAACGGCTGCCCGCCGATCAGGTTGGTGGTCGCTTCCATGCGCACGAAATGGAATCTTGTCGACGCCGTGCGTGTCGATCGCGTCCTTCAGCCGCCCCAGGTCCATATTGCCCTTGAACGGATAGGTGCTCTGTGTATTGAGAGCCTCAGGCCCGAAAAGCTCAAGCACGGTTGCGCCCATCAGGTTGAAGTGCGCCTTAGTGGTGGTGAAGTGATAGTTCATGGGGATATAAGTGCCGGGTTTGATAAAGGTCTTGGCAAGCAGGTGCTCGGCGGCGCGACCCTGATGAGCCGGCAGCAGATACTCGTAGCCGAGAATCTCTTTCACCGCATCCGCCAGCTTGTAAAAACTCTCCGAGCCCGCATAGGCGTCGTCGGCCATGCAGCATGGCTGCCTGCTGATTGTCGCTCATGGCATTGGTGCCGCTGTCGGTCAGCATATCCAGAAAAATATCGCGGGTACGAAGAAGGAATGTATTGTAGCCCGCTGCTTCCATTGCCTGGAGCCGCTCGCGAACCGGAGCCAATCTTACTTTTTGCACGATGCGGATTTTGTGCATCTCGATAGGGATTTCTTTGCCATTAGATAGACGAATACTCATCGAGTTACCTGCCACCTTTGAATTTGGGAATTGAGCAATTATTACATGAAGAGGCAGCCTGCGTAAATCGCCGCGCCATAACGCAAAAAGGCCATGCCTTGTGGGCATGGCCTTTTGTCAGAATTAATTGCCGGCGATCACCTAATCTCCCACACAGTCGCCCGTGCAGTACCATCGGCCCAGCGAGGCTTAACTTCCGTGTTCGGGATGGGAACGGGTGATCCCTCGCAGTATGGTCACCGGCAAACTTTTGATGGCGCTTGGCGGGTGGTTCCCCGCAGTGGGCCGTGACATCTGCTTTGTCCCGGATGGTTTCTCCCGGGCCGCGCAGGAACACGGACAACAATCTGGCGCCAAAAAAACATTGCCAACGCTGCTTGATCCTAAACATGTGTTTCAACGAAATTGATTGGGACTACAAGGCTTGTTTTAGAAGAGCATCCGCCAGAACTGCGCGGAGTTAATTCTATGGACAAGCCGAACGGGCGATTAGTACTGGTAAGCTACATGCATTACTGCGCTTCTACCTCCAGCCTATCAACCAGATGGTCTTTCTGGGCCCTTCAGGGAGATCTCATCTTGGGGCGTGCTTCCCGCTTATATGCATTCAGCGGTTATCACAACCGAACTTCGCTACCCAGCCATGCCCTTGGCAGGACAACTGGAACACAAGAGGTTCGTCCATCCCGGTCCTCTCGTACTAAGGACAGCCCCCCGCAAATCTCCTACGCCCACAGCAGATAGGGACCGAACTGTCTCGCGACGTTCTGAACCCAGCTCACGTACCGCTTTAATAGGCGAACAGCCTAACCCTTGGAACCTTCTACAGCTCCAGGATGCGATGAGCCGACATCGAGGTGCCAAACCAATGCGTCGATATGAACTCTTGGCATTGATCAGCCTGTTATCCCCGGCGTACCTTTTATCCGTTGAGCGATGGCCCTTCCATACAGAACCACCGGATCACTAAAGCCTACTTTCGTACCTGCTCGACTTGTAGGTCTCACAGTTAACCACTCTTATGCTTTTGCACTCGACGACTGATTTCCAAACAGTCTGAGAGTAGCTTCGCGCGCCTCCGTTACAATTTAGGAGGCGACCGCCCCAGTCAAACTACCCGCCTAACTATGTCCCTCTCCCGGATTACGGGAGGAGGTTAGAGTCACAACTATCGCAGGGTGGTATCTCACCGTTGGCTCCGCCAAGTCCAAAAACCTGGCCTCAAAGCCTCCCACCTATCCTGCGCAGCGAGAATCATAACCCATAGTTAAGGTGTAGTAAAGGTGCACGGGGTCTTTCCGTCTAGCTGCGGGTAACCGGCATCTTCACCGGTACTACAAGTTCGCCGAGCAACTCGTTAAGACAGTCGAACGATCGTTACGCCATTCGTGCAGGTCGGAACTTACCCGACAAGGAATTTCGCTACCTTAGGACCGTTATAGTTACGGCCGCCGTTCACCGGGGCTTCAATTCAAAGCTTCGCTTGCGCTAACCTCTCCTTTTAACCTTCCGGCACCGGGCAGGCGTCAGCCCCTATACGTCGTTTTCGACTTAGCAGAGACCTGTGTTTTTGTTAAACAGTCGCCGTTCGCGCTTCACTGCGGCCCACTTGCGTGGGCGCTCCTTCTCCCGAAGTTACGGAGCCAATTTGCCGAGTTCCTTAACGAGCTTTCACTCGAGCGCCTTTGGATATTCTCCTCGTCTACCTGTGTCGGTTTGGGGTACGGTTCCCTTTGTTCTCCTTAGAGGTTTTTCTCGGCAGCGTGAAATCAGCATCGTAAGCCCCATACGGGACTGTCATACGCCTCACTGTTAAGACCCGACGGATTTGCCTGTCGAATCCAGCTTGCGCGCACAAACCGCTATAGCCATAGAGCGGCATGCTTATCCTTCTGCGTTACCCCATCGTCAAACGAACATTGGGAGGAACGGAATATTAACCGTCTGTCCATCGGCTACGCCTTTCGGCCTCACCTTAGGGACCGCCT
>CAVRVZ010000017.1:0-5000 GCA_963724755.1 uncultured Acidobacteriaceae bacterium | reverse complement strand
AGTCCTCCAGCCACTTCAAAGGCGGGCAGGGTGATGCCGAACATCTTGAAGATGAGCTGCCCGGCGAAGGCAAAACTGGTGAGCACGATGAAGCAGGTGAGCGCGCCTTTGCGCGCCATGCGCCGCCGCTTGGCCGGGTCGGCATTGGCGGTAATGGCCAGAAACGAGGGGATAGCGGCAAAGGGATCGACCAGAAAAAAGATCGAGCTGAGCGCCAGCACCGAGAAGCGGACGATGGGCGCGGTGCTCAATTCGTTCAACGCCAGCTCGGCTGGATTGGTCCAGATCATCTCTTGAGGCTAGAACATTTTGGCTGGATATGACTAGCTGGAGGGCGTGTTGGGGGCGTAATTGTGTGCATGCGGTAAACCCAAAATTTGGATTGTTTTGGACAATTGGGAAAATCGGGATGGACGTTATTGTCTGTGTGGTCTCTTGAAATTCATGACGAATACCATCCCGCTCAGTGTTTCGCCGCGTCCCTATGGGACTCGACGGCTTGATGGGGATGCTTTCCCAGGATTACGTCCGCGGCAGCGGACTCCATCCTGGGCTATTATCACGTCTTTCCCACGGGAAGAATAATATCGCCCCTATTTGTACGGGATGATTATTTTTCGCCATCTTCTATACAGGAAGAGAGTGGTTGCTTTTTTGTTTTGGGAGCTGGAGGTTGAAACCCCCGGCTCCCTCAGGTCTTCCGTTCGTCCAATCTACAATCATCACGTGCTTGCTGAAGACCAACGCGAACGCATCAACGTGGTGCTTGTTTCACCGCGCAACCCGCTCAATATAGGAGCGGCGGCTCGGGCTATGGCTAACTTCGGCTTTCGGCGGCTGACGGTGACGGCAGCCTATGCGCCGCACTGGCGGGAGGCTCGCTCTGCCGTGGGCGCGCCGGAGCTGCTGGCTGCAGCCGTGGAGACGGAGACGCTGGGCGAGGCGGTGGCCGCGTGCACGCTGGTGGTGGGCACGGGAACGCTGACCTTTCGCAGGCCAGAGCAGAGGGTGGTGCGGCTGCCGGAGTTGGGGCCGCTGGTGCGGCGGGAGTTGCTACGCGGTGGGCGCGTGGGGCGTGGTCTTCGGGCCGGAGAAGCATGGGCTTACGCGGGAAGACCTTTCCTATTGCCATCTATTGGTGGAAATTCCGACCGATGCCCGGCAGCCCTCGATGAACCTGGGCCAGGCCGTGGCTGTTTGCCTGTATGAGCTGGCAGCGAGGGCATTCTTGCCAGATGAATCGGGCAGAAGTGCACTTGGGCGGGATGCGGAGACCCCCGTAGAGTATCCCTCGGGAGCTAAAGCCGGGGACGATATTGAAGCCTGCGATGTCAGGGCTAAAGCCCTGGCCTGCCAGCCTGTACCTTTCAATGAAGAGAGCGATTCCTTTTGCGGCGTTTCCGCCGGGATCGATTCCGACATGCGCGATTCCGCCGCGGCCTGCGGCGAGTTGGAGCTGCTGGCGGGGGTGGTGGAGGAAACCATGATCGCCGCCGGCTACTCGCCCTCCTCGATGAGGGAGGCAAACCGGCACGATCTGCGCCTGCTGCTGCGCCGCCTGGGACCCAGCAGACGGGACTCGCGCCGCATTCTGGGACTCTTCCGGCGGATTCTATGGCGGCTTAAACGGGTTCCGTAAAAGGATTTAGAGTCCGGGCCGAGAAAACCGAGGCTTGGTTACGTTACTTATTTGCACCGTGGTAACATTTTTCTGCTAAAGTAGCGTACAAAGGTACCCAGTGCAAGTGAATATAATTCGCCTTCCTTTCCGGTTAGTTGCAAAGACTTCGGTCCGGCCCGGCACCGTGGCCTTGAGTGGCGCTTTGGCACTGGCGCTGGCTTTCTCAGCATCCGCGCAACAGGCGGATCGGTCGCCGCAGCCTGCACCGGCAAGCGCGGCTCAGACCCCGGCCGCTGCGCCGGCCCCGGCTCCGGCAGCCCGGCCAAGCGTGTCCTCCCAGGCGGGCGAGATCACGGAAGCGGAAGTGAAGCAAATGCTGGTGGGCAAGCAGCTCTTCATGCTGGGTGGCTATATGAACGACAATCTGACGTTTAATGAGTACGGAGTGCTGATCGGGCATTCGCCAACGGGCTCCTACACGCTGAACGCAATCCAGATCAACCGGGTCAAGCTGAACAAGCACAAGTTGGAGCTGGAGGGAGACCGCTACGCACTGCACTTTCTGGGCAACCTGCCGAATGAGGAGATCGGCAAGTCAGTGGACCCGGTAAAGATCACGCCCAACAAGAAGGCGATCAGAATCACCATCGACCGCGAACTGGTGGTGGCGCCCGCGAAGAGGAGCAGGTTATTGCCATGGGGCAAGCCGGGCAAGCCTGCAACCACGGCAAAAGCCGCGGCTCAAAAACCCGCTGCAACGCCAGCACAGCCGGCAGCCGAGCCCAGCGAGGCCGAGCAGATCAAGGCATCGATTGCTGCCGCTCCCGCGGCTGAAAGGCCGGCCGATCCGGGGAGCATCACCACGAGCATTTCGCCGGCGCACGCCAATAAGGTTCTAAAAGACGCGCTGGACAAAATTTTTGCGCAAGGCTTCGACGACCGGCTGATTGCGTCGCTGCCCAGCTATTGGAAGTTATATTACCGTGCAGCGGTAGCTAAAACCGATTACCGGCCCAGCGATCCCGCCGTCATGCGCCAGAATACAGTGGACAAGAAGGCACGGCTGCTGACGTTCACCGATCCTGCGTCTAACGAGTACGCGCAGGCCAACGCCATTGCCGGCCTGGCTCTCTATCACGCCGTGATCGGCGCCGACGGCAAAGCCGCGGAGATCGCTGTGGGCCGGCCCATCGGCTTCGGACTGGACGAGAATGCAGTGGACTCGATTCGCAAGGCGACCTTCGCGCCGGCGATTCTGGACGGCAAGCCGGTTCCCGTGCTGCTGGACCTGGTGGTGCAGTTCCGCATTTATTCGAAAAGAACCGCGGCTGCAGCCAATGCGCCCCCGGGGAATCAAGCATCCGAGCCTTCGCTGCCCGGACCTTATCGCTATCAGGAGCAGCAGTAGAGAAGCCGGGAGAAATTTCTTATTAATTTAGTCATCATGCCTCAGGGGTTAAAGGCCCGCGTAGTTCGGGGCTAACCCGCTCTGAATCAGTAGTCAATCAGGTCGTTTTCCTGACTACCCTTCGGCAACTCCGCTGGGGGTGAGCGCGGGATAAACATTTACCACTTAGCCTGCAAACTTTTGCACTAAAAAGGAAAATTGGCGTGTAAGTGCTTTAGTTACAGAGTTTATAACGGTTATTAAATTGCAATAACAGATATAGATAACCTGTATCAGCAGCATATGCGTTTCGTCATCGGCTATGGTGTACGCCGGGCCAACTCAAACCACTACATTTCAAACCACTACATTCCCATGGAGATGAAACTATGAACGGACGGTTTCTTTTCAGAAGCGTGGCCATCGTAGCAGTATCAACAGCAATCATTTTCGCGTCGCACGAGGCTTTCGCAAGTCAACTAACCTACACCTCTGCCGGCTCTGGTCCCGACAACCAGATAGGCATCAATTCAAGTGCAGGAATAGTAGATATTTGGGAAACCATCATGAATCCCAATACGTTTCTGGTCGACATCACAAACATCACAGTGACCGTCGTACCCCATAACAATGAGGGGAACAAAGACCCAGGCGACCCTTTTGACACAGTCACTTCGGCCACGGACATTGGGGGGACGTGCGGAGCTATCACTGGCGGCGGGACGATTAGCGCTGGTGGCTCCTGCACGATTGAACTGGCGCTCGCCGTTATTGGCGTGGCCCCTTACCACCAGAATGGACACGCCGATTACGACGATGATTACGGGGACAACAACATCAAGGTAGTCGTCGATTCCGTAAGGCCCGGCCATTCGAGTACAACTCCAAGTGTGAACGCCCAGTTCGATGCGCAGGTCAATTACGCGCCCGAACCCAGCAGCCTGATCCTTCTTGGCACCGGTATGCTCAGCCTGGCGGGGCTGGCGCGGTGGAAATTCCGCCGGCACTAACGTAATTTATCCGCAGCGTGGACAACACTCTGTGGCCTAAGCAATCAAGGTGCTCCGGCAGATTCGCACAGAAATCGCGAATCTTCGGGAGCACTTTCTATTTACAGTGGAATTGAGCAGTATCCTGCCGAACTATACTGCAGTGTTTGGTGAATACTAAATCGACCAGCTTTGTAGCAGGGCACGGCCGGGATACCGGGATACCCTCGGGGTCGGGGTCGCGTGCCGAAAAGCCCGCAAAAATAATGAGACTTTAGCCCCTGCGGAGCATATCTTTCCAATCCAACCCAAGACCAACCGCTTCCAACTTCTCTACTTCACCCGCACGTTCGGTTCCACTGAGAGGCCCGGCCTTAGCAGATGGTCGGGGTCTTCGTGGGCCAAATCGGTAAAGTCGATGCGCACCGGAACCCGCTGCACTACCTTCACATAATTTCCTGTCGCGTTCTCCGGCGGGAACAGCGAAAGCACCGAGCCGGTGGCTCCGCCGATCTGGGTTACCTTGCCGTGATAGGTTTTGCCTGTCGAGTCCACCGCGATCTCGACCGGCTGGCCGGCTCTCATGTGGCGCAACTGCGTCTCCTTGAAGTTGGCCGTGACCCACAGGTCTTCAAGCGAAACCAGGGTGAGCAGGTTCTGGCCGGGAGAAACGTTCTGGTTGATCTCCATGCTCTTGCGGGTGATGATGCCGGCGACGGGAGCCACGATTTTGGTATAGCTCAGGTTGAGCCTGGCCTGGTCGAGTTGGGCCTGTGCCTGCTGCACCTGTGCTTCAGCCTGGCGGGCGCGTGCGCTCTGCGCGGCCACCTGCTGCGGGCCAGTCTCAGCGTACTTCTGCATCGCCTGGGCCTGCGTCTCCTTCTCGCGGGCTACGCGCACGGCGTCGCTTGCAGCTTGCTCTGAGTGATGGGCATCGGACAGCGAGGCCTTGGCCGCATCGGCGGCGGCAACGGCGGCGTCAAACTGCTGCTTGCTGATCACA
>CAVRVZ010000016.1:0-483201 GCA_963724755.1 uncultured Acidobacteriaceae bacterium | reverse complement strand
CCAAATATTTTTTAGATATAGCTGCTCCCGCATAACTTCACAGTCTTTGTGTTCCTGTCGCGATGGTCTGCGGAAAAGCTTTCAATTGAATGCGTTGGCTGAGCCTGCACGGAATTAGTGGAGCACGGTTCTGGTTCCTGCGATGTGGCTTCTGAAAGCGGTTTGTTTTGAATGGGTTGTGTAGCTCCACAGGTTCACCGCGAAAAACGCGCTTTTTGACGGGGGAGGGGGTGGGGTATCTGATGCTTCGTGGTCTCGGACCGGAAAGGCGCGGGCTGCTTTGGTGACCGAGGGGAGGGTTTGGAGGAGATATTGCACGATTGCCGTTACTGAAGTATCGCGCTGCGCTGCCCAGACTCGGGCCTGGATATAGGTTTCATCACTTACAGATACGGTGATGTTGCGCATGCGTTCTCTTTCGTGGGGCGAAGTTTCGCCGGGGTTCTAGACATAGTTTGCGCCGGGGAAGGGTAATTATCTGCAAAAAGCTCCACTGAAAGAAGCGGCCTAGCGCGGAACGCTGACGGAGATCGTTGCCGTCCCGTCGCCGTTGGTGATGCTGATGTCCTTGTGGAACTGCTTGTCAATGCCCTTGAAGCAATCCGTATGGAAGCAATCGTTTAAATTTTCATGGTCGTAGTCGTGGTCAAGCTTGAGCGGCGGCGAGGATATCATTTGCTGTTGCGCCTGGCGGGGAAGACTGCGATAGGCATGTTCGACCGTGGTTGTGAGTTGTTGAGTTACCTCGCCCGCTGAGTTGGTTTCTTCCACTTCGACGGGCTGCGCGGCTACGGCGGCAATGGGCGGCGGCAACGGCGCGGGAACGGCGGCAATGGGCTGATCATCCTGAGTGACGGGCGGGGGCGCCGAGGGAACGAAGAGGCTGGCTGTCGTCATGTTGAAATCATCGTTGCTCAGCACGATGGCCGATAAACTCTGAATCTGCTCTTGCTCATCCTGAACGCGGCGCAGGCTGTCGAGAGCCGCCTGTTGGGCGTCGCGGGCCGGCTTGTTGTGGACATAGACGTACCCTGAGGCTCCAACGAAGATTGCCGTTATCAGCCCTACCATTTGCGTCCATGTGAGCGACGCGCCCTGGCGGGCTTTTTCGGCGAGGTCGATCACCTTCTTCACCGCCTGATCGGCCCGCGCCTCGGCATCCGCCTTGAGCATGCCCTTGCTCATCAGATGGAAGGTGGCACGTTCCCTGGCCGCGTCGGCGGCTTCATTGCTGATGTCTTTGGTCCCATTGTCAGTGACGTTCCTGACGTTCTGCTCATGTTTGGCAACATCTTCATCCGTGTGATCATGGAGCTGAAGGTCGCAGCCGTCCTCAACCAACTTGATAAGTTTTTGCGTGAAGTCGCTGAGCGTTTTCGATATGGAGGCGTAACTCATAACGGTTGGGGCTTCTTTCTGGATGTGGCTTTCAAAATGCCAACGACCGCACCCATAGGGCAGGCCAGGTTGATTCCGTCGCCAATGGTATTCAGCGCCGAATTTGTATCCATGACCGAGCCCATATGCGGCGCAATAAGAATGCCCGCCAGGGCGGCCAACGCTATTGGGATGACAAATCCCAAGGCGGAGTAGCCGAGAGCAGCCCAACGGCTTTCGCTGTTGTAGATGCCTTTGATTACCACCCCCAGGCAGCCAATATAGACGAGGATGTATGTAGTGGTCACGCAGCATAGTAGCACGGGTGGGGGGAAACGGATACTCCTGCATGGGAGCGGAGTGGGGCAGTCTGGGAAAATCATTTCCTCGGGTGCCCGAAGCGGCGGACTCTGCATCATTTTGCCAGATTTATGTATGGGCTGAAGCCCATACATAAAGAATGAGCCGTCCCTACGGGACTCATGCCAATCTTTCGCTTTCGATCCCCACGCTGAAGCGCGGGGTTAACAAACATTGCGCCTCCGGCGCGTTCACTAGGGTTTCTGCGAGATCCGAAGTGCTCCATGAGCGCAGAACGCGGACCTTGCGGTCCGCGTTCTGCATTTTGGATTGGATTGTTGTTGGTTGTTATGTACGGGCTGAAGCCCGTACCCTTCAAAATCAATGAGCTTCTTGTGGCACGAATAAATTCGTGCCCTTTCAAACGTTGAAAAGCAACCGCGGGTCCTTCGACTCCGCTGCGCTCCGCTCAGGATGACAGCGCGAGAGCGAGGCGTCCGATCTAGAGCTACGACACCGCAGTTATGCCTTTGCTAACACGCCGCCGGTCAGGCGCTCGGTTAGGAGTTCGTGGGCGTGGGCGAGGAATTCTTCCAGAGGGAGCTTGCCCGGATTCTACTTCGGCGAGGATGGCTTTCTGGGCGGCGTATTCCTTGTTTACTATTCCGGCCTTCGATTGCAACATGCGCCAGGCTTTGCGGCGCTCTACGCAGAACATGACTAACTGGCGGCTAAGGGCGCAGTAGTCGGTCTTGCCGTTTTCTTCCATGGTGATGTAGACGCCGAAGTCGGGGATGAAGGCGCGGTGACCGGGGGTCGAGATAGCGGCGGTAGACTACGTCCTGCTGGGTGATGCGGACCAGCATGTTATCGAGCGGGATCAGCTTGGCCGCGGCTTCGGGCTTGACCTTCTTCAAGTGGTTGCGGAAGCGGGCTTCGGTGGTGCACCAGTGGGCTACGGTGTAGCGCTGAGTTTCGCCGGTGACCTTGTTTTTGGTTTCGTACCAATCGAGATCTATGGAAGGGTTGCCCTTGAGGTCGAGGGCTTCCTGATAGGTTTCGCCCTTGCGGGGATCGAAGACGAACTCCGGTGCGCCGCGGGAGTCGCGGACGCGCTGGGCCTGGAAGAGCGCCATGTCGTCGGGGACGCCGTGCTCGGGCTGGCAGGTGGTGAAGGCCTGGATGAACGAGGTGCCGCGGTACTCCAATCCATCCAAAATTGCGCGGTAGAGCTTGGGGGCGTTGGCCATGGAAACCTGGCCGACGAAGGGCGAGCCGTGGCCGGCAAGGAAGGTTTCGGCCACTGTTTTCTTCTCAGTGTTTTTGCCTTGCGTGGCTGCGCCGAAGGTGTTCATGTCGCCGCCGCCGAGCATGGGGGTGGAGTCGCTGTTCTGGCCGCCGGTGTTCGAATACACCTGGGTATCGAGCATGAGGACCTTGATGTTGGGGCGGTTTTGCAGGATCACCTTGGACATGTTCTGGTAGCCGATGTCGCCCATGCCGCCGTCGCCGCCGACGACCCAGACCTTGGGCAGTTCGATAATTTCCTGGTCGGTCATCAGGGCGTCAGTGAAGTGGGAGAGGTTGTAGTACTCCTGCGTCGTCGATGACGATTTGGCTGTCGCGCGGTGAGGAGGATGTCGGCGAGGCGCTCGGGGATTACGGAGCGGCGGGCGTGGTCGACGATGAAGCTCTCGCCCATGAGCCAGCCAACGGTGACGCCGTCCTGGAAGAGGGAGTTCATCCACGGGTAGGGGTGGGGGTTGTTGGGGGCGGTGGAACCGTAGACGGTGTTGCAGCCGGTGTGGGCGGCCATGGCCATGACGGTCATGCCGTTGGCGAGGCGGCCGTCGACGGCCTGGAGAGTTTTGTGGTTGAAGGCTTCGGTCAGCAGCACGGCGGCGATGGCTTCGACCAGCTCGGCGTCGGTGATGGAGGCCGTGCTCGGCTTCGTAGGCGGCGATGCGGGCTTGCGTGTCGGGGATGTCTTCGCCGCCGAGGCCGAGGACGAGATGAGCGATGGCCTGACGGAGCAGGGCGTATTCGCCGGGGTTGCGGCCTGGAGCGCGGCGAGGCGGGCCACGCCGTTCTTTTCGAGGTCGGAGGCTTTGGCGACGAAGCGGTCGCTCTTGGCGTGGTAGACGGGGCGCATGTAGGCCTCGGTTACGGCGGCGATGGAGCGGAGGACGGATTTTTCTCCGCAGCCGGCGCAGGCGCCGTCGCCGGCTACGAGGGCATCGTAGTTGGTGCGGACCATCAACATATTTCTCAGGGTCGCGGTCTTCGAGTCCGAGGGGTTGGCGGCGTTGAAGAGGCCGAGATACTTTTGCGAGGTGTCGGGGAGCAGATCGAGGAAGTGGGTGCCGCTTTCGTGCTCGGCGTTGACTTCTTCGGTTTCCGCAACCATGCGAAGGGCGTTGTGGTCGCCGCAGGCGGTGACGCAGGCGGCGCAGCCTTTGCAGAGGTCGCTGACGAAAATTGAGAAGATGCCGCCGGAGCCGGGGGTTTTGCGTTCGGGCGAGGAGAAGATGGCGTTCACCTTCTGGTAGGCCATGGGGACTTTGGCGATGATGTCAAAAAATTGCTGCTT
This sequence comes from uncultured Acidobacteriaceae bacterium, assembly GCA_963724755.1. Taxonomy (GTDB): domain Bacteria; phylum Acidobacteriota; class Terriglobia; order Terriglobales; family Acidobacteriaceae; genus Telmatobacter. Next base: position 478,934 of record CAVRVZ010000016.1, on the reverse strand, counting down.
GGATTGCGCGGAGAAGCCGTCGACGGAGTCGGTGACTTCGCGGAGGATGGTGGGCAGCGGGGTTCCGGTCTTGATCTTCGGCGACCATGCGCTCGCGGGTGCGCTTCTCGATCTCCGGCAGGGCGCGCATCAGATTGGTGCGATCGGCCGGGTCGGCGATGTAGTAGGAGACGGCGGTGGAGAGCAGGGTGCTGAGATCCTGCGAGCAGTTGGGCAGTGCGGTGTCGGGGCAGACGGAGATGCACTCCATGCACTGGGTGCAGTTTTCGGGAATGTAGAGCGGGGTTTCGCGGCGGGCCACGTATTTGGAGGCTGTGTCTCCGGTGGCGGCGGCGATGACGCCCATGGCCGCGAGCGGCGTGGCGGGCTGGTTATAGCCGAAGGTGGAGCGGAACTCGGCGTCGAAGTTGGCGACGCGGCTGATGGGAGTGCGTGCGGCCTGGCCGTCGGGGATGGCTGTGGAGCGGCAGCCGGTGCTGCAGCCGCCGGCGGTGGCCAGCTCGAGGATGGGGAGCAGCGCCTGGCCGCGGAGAGTGGAGTGGTCGGCGGCGGTGAGCGCGCCGATCTTGATTTCCTTTACCTGGCTCGAAGCCCTGCATCATGACTTCCATGTTGGAGGCGACGACGGCATCGCCGAGCTTGCCGAATTTTTTGACGTACTGCTTGTGGACGACGTCGCGGTATTGCTCCTGGGTGATGCCGAACTCCTGGAGCAGATTGCTGACGGCGAAGAAGCCGCCGAGGAAGGCGTTGCCCTGCATGCGGAGTTGCAAGTCGCCGCGGTCGGTGGCCTTTTTGGCGATGGCGAAGCCGGGGAGGGTGAAGACGCGAATGTTTTTATCGATGATCTGCTTGCGCGCCCAGAGGGGCAGACGCTCCCAGGCCTGTTCGCCTTCCTCGTCGGACTCCCAAAGGAGGCAGCCGCCTTCGGCCATGCCGTCGAGCGGGTTGGTGTGGGTGAAGGCCTTGGGGTCGCAACAGAGAACAACGGTGACGTGGCGCAGATCGCAGTTCACGCGGATGCGCTCTTTGGCGGCGACCATGAAGTAGCTGGTGGGCGCGCCCTTCTTCTCAGAGCCGTACTTGGGATTGGCGCTGACGTGGATGACTTCCTTGGGTAGCCCGAGCTCGTCGCGCTCGCCATCGCGTTCGAAGATGAGATCGTTGAGGTCGCCGAGGATTGCGCCGAGATTTTTGCCGGTGGTGATGGCGCCCCATCCGCCGATGGAGTGGAAGCGGACGGCGACCGCGCCCTCGGGAAGCAGGGAAGGGGTTTCGTCGCCGATGACCGCGTAGGGGTGGTCGATGCCGAGGACGAAGAAGTTGACTCCATCGGAGGCGCGCTTGCCGTCTTTGCGGGCGCGGTTGGCGGTGGCGAATTCGTAGGCGCCGATGATGTGCTCGGGGCGGAAGTCGCGGGAGCCGAGGCCGTAGCTGCCGCCGTAGATCCTGGGGACTTCAGCCAGCGAGATGGCGGGCAGGCCGGCGGTGGATTGGACTGATTTTGAGAATGCGGTGCGAATGTCGCGGCCGAGAGGATTGTCGCCGGCGAGGGCTTCGTCGGTGCGCTCGAGGATGATGACGTTCTTCTTGCCCTTGAGCGCGTTGATGATGGCGGCTTCAGGGAAGGGGCGAATGACGTTGACGTGGATGGAGCCGACCTTTGACGCCGCGGGTCTGGCGCAGGTAATCGACGGCGGCCTCGATGTTTTCAGCGGCGGAGCCGAGGGAGACGAAGACGGTGTCGGCGTCGGCGGTTTTGTACTCGGAGATGAGGCCGTAGCTGCGGCCGGTGAGCTCGGCGAAGTCCTTGTAGGCGGCTTCAAGGAACTCGAGGATCGGCTCGGCGAAGTTGTTGCGGCGGGCGACGACGCCCTTCATGTAGTGTTCCTGATTTTGCACGGGGCCGAGGAGGATGGGATTGGTGAGGTCCATCATCTTGGGGACGCGGCGGCGCGTGGGTCCGAAGAGAACGCGCTGCGCCTCGGTGGGGCAGTCGATGATGTCGTCGGGAGCGCCGAGGTACTCGCGGATCAGGTCGGATTCGTGTTTGTAGAAGGTGCGCTCCAGGTGCGTGGTGAGGAAGCCGTCCATGATGTTCATGCCGGGGGTGAGGGAGAGCTCGGTGACGCGGCGGAGAATGAGCGCCTGGTCGGCGGCCTGCTGCGCGTCTTTGCCGAAGAGCATGATCCAGCCGGTGTCGAGCGCGCCGTAGATATCGTCGTGGCCGCAGTGGACGTTGAGGGCGTGCTTGGTAAGGGCGCGGGCGCCCACTTCGAGCACCATGGTCGCTGCCCTTGCCGGGCGCGTGATAGTACTGTTCGACGCCATAGACGACGCCCTGGCCGGAGGTGAAGTTGACTACGCGCTTGCCGCAGACGGAGTGGGCGATGGCGCCGCCCTGGGCCGCGTGCTCGCCTTCGGTCTCAATGGCGATGGTGTTGTGGCCGAAGACGTTCAAGTGGCCTTCGGCATAGGCCTGCTGGAAGAGTTCGCCGCCCTCGGTGGAAGGGGTGATGGGATAAAAAACGCCGGCATCGGCAATGCGCGTCTCGGTGTGATAGGAGACGAGCTGGTTTCCGTTTGCGGTAACCCGAATTCCTGGATAACGAGCAGCAACCGTCATGAATTCCTCTTTCTCAGGCCCTGATTTCAAGCCGATGGCTTTGCCGTGCTGCGCATGCGCCGGATTCGAAGGAACGTGCTCCCTCAAATTACGTCAAAGCGCGCTCGGCCTCGTTGATCTACCGGACAGCGAAATAGAGCGGTCCGGACGAACGTTTTAATGTTGAATAGACGTGACAGAGGCGGAAAAAATCCAAGGGGGGAATCATCCCCGCAAAAATGGCCATACCTAAGTGTGCACCCGTTTAGGGAGACGATGTACCGTATTGTGGAATGTGGGTTCATGGCCCCGTAATTCCATCATCCTCGCAATTCCATAAATTGTTTATCAGGAGTTCGATTCGTCTTTACAGCGCTGAATTTTTCTTTTTATGGCATTCCCAGGATTCGCGGGGTTTCAACGGACTTCATCTTGGGTTTCCTCGAAAATTTGGGCTCATTTTGGAGGTTAGATGGGCTCTATCTGCCTGTTATAGCGGCCGGTGAGGGCGTTCCAGCGGATGAGGGCGATCTCCTCGAGCATGGTGATCCGTCTTTGAGATAGCTCATGCGGGTGCGCTCGTCGTGAGACCAGCTGACCGGAACCTCGACGACGCGGAAGCCGCGCTTGAGGGCGATGAACAAAATCTCCGGATCGAAACCCCAGCGCTCGATGGTCTGGAGCTGGAAGACGGTTTGGGCGGCGGCGCGGGTGAAGGCTTTGAAGCCGCACTGGGTATCGGCAAAGTGCAGCCCCATGACGGCGCGGGTGACGGCGTTGAAGCAGCGGCCAAAGAACTGCCGGTAGAGGGGCTGGCGGTGGGTCTGGCGGCTTTTATCCAGCCATCGGGATCCGATGGCGATATCGGCGCCGGCGGCGATGGCGGCAAAGAGCAGCGTCGCTTCTTCAATGGGGGCCGAGAGGTCAGAGTCAGTGAACATGACCACGTCGCCCTGTGCCTGAAGAATGCCGTTGCGTACGCTGTAGCCTTTGCCGCGATTGCCGGGATTCTCGATCAGCCGGACCTCGGGAGCATGGACGGCAAAGTCGCGAACGACCTCGGCCGTCTGGTCGCGCGAGCCGTCGTTGACCACGATGACCTCGGCGGACCAGCCGTGCTGGCGGATGCAAGTCGACGACCGACTGGAGAGTCGCCGGAATGCGGGCGCTTTCGTTGTAGGCCGGAATTACGATGCTGTACTGCGGATACTGTGCCACGCCGGCAACCAACTCCCTCAAGTGCGCGCCTGAAAGCTTTCTCAACAGCCGGAATTTCAAGCAGGACTCAGGCCATGATACCGCACTCGGGAGGGGTGGGCCGGCTCCGTGCCCAGCTGCCAAGGGCTGCCCCAACTTGCCCAAGCTAAAAGGCTTATTTCATAACGGGCGCATTTTTTTCACGCCTTCGACGGTAAAATACGGTTATGCTGTGAGGGGAGGCCAAAGGATATGACAAAGGCAGACCTGGTGGAAAAAGTGACCGCCCTGGGAGATCTGACCCGCCGTGACGGCGAGGTGATTGTTGAGACCATTTTGGGTTGCGTGATCTGGGCGCTGCAAAAAGGCGAGAAGATTGAGATTCGCGGTTTCGGGTCCTTTCGCATCCGCCAGCGCAATTCCCGCATAGGACGAAACCCCAAGACGGGCGAGCGCGTGGAGGTCCCGGCCAAGCGGGTTCCCTACTTCAAGCCTTCCAAGGAGCTTCGCGACCTGGTGAATCCGGGCGAGGCCAGCAGCGCTTTCTGAGCGGGCGCTTCTTTGAATCGATTCCTCGAATTTATGCAATCCGATGACTGAAGTTGCGGCGTCCCTACGGGACTACGTAGCGAATTGAGATACCTTTTCCCCACGCTAAAGCGCGGGGCTAGTCAATATTGCGCCTTCGGCGCGATTATCACCCTGGAAATGGCGAGAATATGAAGGAACGGCAAAACCGTCAGCGCGGCTTGATGCCGATGACGCTGAGCATGCGTCCGGCGTGGCCGTGGGAGGCGCGATGGGAGAAGAAAAGCTCGGGCTGGCAGTTTGTGCAGCCGCCAGTCAGCTTGATTGCGCTTGGCTTCAGGCCCGCATCGAGCAACTGGCGGCGGTTGGCCTCCATCAGATTCACGTGCAGGCTGGGGCCGATGGGTGAGTGGCCGGGAGCGCGCTGGGTGAGAAAGAGCATGGGGTATTTGTTGCGCACGGGGTCGGAATCGTAGACCTCGCAGAAGAGTTCGCGGGCATAGGCAAACTGGGACTCGAATTCGGAGAGCACCTCTTCGCCGACGGCGTAGCAGCAGGGGCCGATGCCGGGTCCGATGGCGGCGATCAAATCTTCAGGCCGGGAGCCGAACTCCAGGCGCATGCGGCCTACGCCGGTTTCGACGATGCGCTTTACCGTTCCCCGCCAGCCGGCATGGAAGGCTGCAACGGCGCGGCGTTTGCGGTCGGCTACCAGCACTGGAATGCAATCGGCGGTCTGGATGCCCAGCAGCAGGCCGGGCTGATCGGTCATCAGGCCGTCGCCTTTCCAGAGGCGATCGCTGGCTGCATCTCCGCGGCGAGATGGAGGACGCTGGAATGAATCTGGCGCAGGGTCACGAGAGGCGTGGCCGGGTCTGCCGGTGATTGCCTCGGCCAGTAGCCGGCGGTTGCGGATCACGGTTTGCCGGTCGTCGGCTTCGGTAAAGCCGAGATTCAGCTCGCCGGGCGCATCTTCAGCGCAGTAGGCCCGGCTGAGGCCGCCGCGGCGGGTGCTGAAACCGTGCCAGAGCCAGCGGAGTTTTTCCCATTCTGGAACTGGCAGCCACTCAACGCCATTCGGAGCCACGCGGGGCGAAGGCGCCATCTGGCGCAGTTCCTCAGGCGCGGCGCGATCGAAACGCATGCGGCGGGTAGATGCGCCGGCAGTCTTTCCCGCGAAGATTGCGAACCAGGCCGGCGGCTTGAAAAAGCTCGTCGATGGCCTGGACCGCGGGGTCGGGATGAGGTTTCGGGGTGGTGGAAGACGGCATCTGATTTCGATTTTAACTGGGTGAGGATTTTATCCGGCTGCTGAAGATTCGATCTGCGAGGGCAAATAGTTGGGCCTGCCTTCCGGCAGGCCCTTTTGAGAGGCATTTGTTTGGAGGGAGTCCAGGGGGGATTTGAGAGAAGAGATCCGTGTTGGACCTTCAAAAAGGAATGGATACCTTTCTTGGAGGGATTGTTGTTTCGGGGAAGCCTCTGCTTGTTAACTGTATAGATGCGGGAATAACAAAAAAGTTGCATGATTACCAAAATTTTTGGCCTGGCCGTCGGCGCCTGTTACCGGCCGGGCACCCTACGTATTCAAAAAGGCAATAATCAACTTGCATATATCATGCAGAATTGGCACTCTTTAGAGTGTGAAGCAGTTATACTTCATCGTTCTGGGCGGCATCCTGATTCTGGGAATTGTCTATATCTATCTGCATCGCCAGGAGCTGGGACTTACCGGTCTACCCGGATTCGGGGTCGGCGAGGATACCAGCGGCGAACAGAATGCCCCTGCCCGCATGAACTGGCAGAAGGTGGACCGGAGCCAGGACGGCTTCAAGGTGGAGATGCCGGCCGAGGTTCAGGAGCTCCAGGTTCCGGCTTATAACGAACACGGCGGCACGGAACCGGTGGAGATGATTTTGTGCAATCCCAACGCGGATACCAGTTTTTCCGTGGCCTGGGAGGACGATCCGCCGGTGGCGCGCATCAATGGCCACGCTCCCGACAGAACCATGGATATGGCGCGGGACGATGCGCTGGCACGCACCCAGACCATTCTCATTGAGGAATACCGGACCAACATGGACGGCTTTCCGGCGCGGGATTTTGTGGGCCGCAATGTGAACGGCGGCATCATCAGCTCGCGGATGATCTATGCCGGCCAGCGCCTTTACCTGCTCAGCGCGGCTTTTCCTTCGACCAAAGCCCGCCGGGATAAGGATGTGACGCGATTCTTCAGCTCGTTCTCATTCGACAGAACTGCAGGCATCCCCGAGTCCTTGCCCGAGGCGCCGCCCAGGAATGATTAGCCGGCGCCTGTTCATTAATATCGGTGTCTTTTAATACGGAGACGCCTGCGAAAGGAGAACTCCCAATGTCAGAACCGACGATTGCTCAAAAAAGTCCTTATCCCATTCAAGTGGAAGCCGGCAAGAGCTACTACTGGTGTGCCTGCGGTTTGAGCGCCAATCAGCCCTTCTGCGATGGCAGCCATAAAACCACAGATCTTACCCCGGTGAAGTTTGAAGCGACTGAGTCAAAAACCGTGTATCTTTGCGGCTGCAAGCACACTGCCAACCCCGTCTTCTGCGACGGCACGCACGCCAGGATTTCAGGCGAGTATTGGGGACGAATCGCCCCCAGCAATACGTATTGAGAATATCCGCGTGGAACGAGGGAGGGTTCGTTCCACGCGGAAATAGGCTGCCTGGTGCGCGGCCTTATTTCTTCGGCTCCGGCTCTTCTTCCTGGGTTACTTCCTGGCCTTCGCCGGGGAAGGGCCAGTTATGGTCGAGGAGATTTTCTTTTTCGCGCTGCTCCTTGGGAACGTTGTTGATGGTGAGGTTCTCAAAGAAGTGCACGCCGGTCTTTCCCGCGGTGGCGATGTCGATATCGCCGTCTCCATCAAGATCTTCAGCGATGATCTGCGTTCCCACGCCGGCCGTGCCGTTTACTGAGATTGGATAGCGCGTGAATTCGCCGGTCTTGCGGTTGATCTTGTAGTAGTAAACGACCAGCGGATCGTAGGCGCCGGCGTCGTGGCCGTTGTGGCCGCGATAGCGCTTGCCGGTGATCAGCTCCGGCTGGCCGTCGCCGTCAATGTCGGCCATCAGGAGCGCGTGGGATTGCGAGAAGGACTCGTCGATGGTGTGACGGACCCACTGGCGGTTGCCCTTGGTGTCTTCAGTTTGCTCAAGCCAATAGAGGCCGTAGCTGTGGCCCTGGCCGTAGATGATGTCCATCTTGCCGTTGTTGAGCACGTCGTAGCCGATGATGGGGAAGCCGGTATCGCCGAGGTGAAAGTCGGGGTGCCACTCCCACTTGTCGTTGTCGGCATCGATCTGCTTGAACCAGCCGGTGGTGGTAATGATGTCGGCCTTGCCGTCGCCGTCAATGTCGGCGATGCCGACGCCGTGACCATCCTCTGCGCGTCCGCCCACGTGATGCACTTTGGGAGTGGGGCCGGAGAAGTCGATCCAGAGGATGCCGGAGTGGTTGTAGTGGGAGAGGATCAGGTCGGGCTTGCCGTCGCCGTTGATGTCGGCCATCCAGCCGCCCTCGGTGTCGTAGCTGTCGGTGATGAAATGGCGCTTCCACTCCGCGCCCAGCTTTTTCGGATTCTCATACCAAAAGACGCCGTTGGTCTGCCACGCAGCGGTCACCACGTCGGGCGCGCCGTCGTGGTTCACGTCTACCGTCCACTCGCCGCAGTCGGCGACATACTCGTTGACGACGCCCACTTCGCGATACTGGTGGCGCTTCCACTCGCCGCCGTTGGGGCCGGGATTCTCATACCAGTAGGCGCCGCTCAGAATATCTTTGCGGCCGTTGCCGGTCATATCGAGCGTGGTAATGCCCTCGGCGTGGTCGGTGCCCAGGCGATGGGCAGTGAAGACGGCCTGTGGAACGCCGCCCGGGCCGGGACCGCGGGTTTGGATGCGGTCGGCGCCGCCGATGAGCTGGGCTACGGCCGGAACAGTAAGAGCAAAAAGGACGAATGCTGCGGGTAAAGTGATTTTCATTGTGACTCTCTCCATTTCGTTGAAGCTTTGTTCCGCAGCTTATTTCAGCGGGAACAGTTTGATATTGCGAAAGTAGACCTCGGCGCCTTCTGACTGAAAGAGAATTTTGCCGGAAGAGGGAAAGGCGTCAGTTCCCTCGTTGGCCAACTTGCCGTTTACGTATTGCCAGACGTGGCCGTCGCGGTTCACCAACTCGACGACGTTCCATTTGCCGTGCGGTTTTTCCAGTTCGTTGGTCGGGTCGCGATAGCCCACTACGTCTTTGAACTCGCCTTTGTTGAAGCGGTCGATTTTCGCGGGAGCTGCCGGCCGGGCCGGTTACGCGAACGCCGTCCTTGCCGGTGAGCGCCGCGCCGTCGGTCATCCAGAAATCGCCGGTGCAGCCTTCGTTGATTTGAAACTCGACCGATCGCGGCCAAACCTTGTTCGGGCCTTGAATATTGTAGAGAATGCCGCTGTCGCGCGCGTGGCCTGCGCGCGGCGCAAATGTGCCCTCGCCCCACTTGAATTCGGCGCGCAGGTAGTAGTTTTTGAACTCCTGTTTGGTGATGATGTAGCCCATCTCGCGGCCGGAGATGTGGATGACGCGGTTCTCCACCGTGAAGACCTGGTTGGGGTCGGCGTTGAGGCCGGTGCTGGGCAGAAATGTGTCGAACTGGCTCAGATCCTTGCCGTCAAAGAGGACCACCGCGCGGCCGTGTTTTGGAATATCAGGAGCCTGTGCACAGGCGAAGGCCGCGATTGCCAGCGCTGCCAGCAACAGAACGGCAGCCGTTCCGGTCGTTTTGCGTAATCTCATTCGATACAAAACCCTATCGCAGCCATTCTCGTCTTCGATGGCATGAGTTTGCAAATGTTCTCACTTCGGGCGAGCGTGTTTTTCAACCATATTGGTAATCATGGCTGACGGGCAGAAAGCGGGTCAGGAGGGCCGTAAGCTGCCAGATGAATTTTGGAATGATGGTCCGCTGGCCGCGAGCCAGGGCGGCGATTCCGCGGCTGGCCACTTCCTCAGCCGACTGCCTGCTGCCGGGCATGATTTTGCTGCTGTTGGCCACCTGGGAGAATTCGCTTTCGGTGGGCCCGGGGCAGAGCGCCGTTACCTTGACGCCGAAGCGGGCTACTTCAGCCGCCAGTCCCTGGGCAAAGAAGCGGTCGAAGACCTTGGTGGCCGCATAGGTATTCAGGTAGGGCAGCGGCTGGTAGCTGGCCGTGGAGGCTACGATCAGCACCCATCCGCGGCGGCGCTCGACCATCTGCGGCAGAAAAAGCCGCGTGAGCCGCACCACGGCCTCGCAGTTGACGCGCACCTGGCTCAGTTCCTGCTCAATGGGGCTTTTGTAGAACTCGCCGAACTGGCCCAGGCCGGCATTGTTGATGAGAATATCGACGGTGAGGCCGGCGCCTTCGGTGGCGTCGTAGATTTGCTGGGGCGCGGCGGGATCGTTCAGATCCGCGACTACGATGCGGACTTCGGTTCCTTTGGCGCTGAGTTCGGCGGCCAGAGTATCGAGCCGCTCCTTGCGCCGCGCGGTGAGAATCAGTTTTGCGCCGTGGCTGGCAAGTTCCCGCGCCAACGCAACGCCGATGCCCGCGCTGGCTCCGGTGACCAGCGCCCATTTGCCGTTGAAATCCTGTGTGCTTGCCATAGCGGAACCATCATAGCGGATGGGGCGTGACGAGAAGATCATCGCTCATTCCATCGGTGAAACAAGGATCGATTTGGAACTCCATTGTAAGTGAATCCCAGGTCTCATGGAATGCGTAGACCTCGGGCACCCGACAAATAGGATCGAATACTCAATGTCCGCGAATGGGATGAATACGCCGAAGATACTTCCCTCAGGGGCTAAAGCCCATGCCTTTTCTGGTCGACGGTCACGATTCGACTGGGCAGGTTCCTCGGTCATATCCTGACATAAAGCCGGTTAAGCTACCGATTCTAAGTAGCCGGATGCTGACGCTCTCCTTCAAACTCCTCATTCAACCACTCGCTGAACGCTGAAAACTCTTCATCGCGGCCGAGGAAGTCGCGGACCATCTGGCGGCCGGGCTTCGATCCGCCCTGCTCCAGAACGGTTTTGCGGTAGCGGGCGCCGGCGTCGCAGCCGAGCAGGTCTTTGGGATCGAACTGGGCGAAGAAGTCCAGCGCGATCACTTTGTCGAAGGCGTAGGTGTAGTAGTTGGACGAGTAGCCGGTGAGGTGGCCGAAGCTCGCGTACATTCGGTTGCCTTCGAACCAGGTCCAGGGCTGGAGGGTTTCGTAGAGGCGCTTGGTGATGCTGTCGAGGTCGAGGCCGGCGGGGTCCTGGTCGTGGAGATCGAGCGAGAGCGTTGTGTAGTAGAGCTGCGAGCGCATCCAGTCGGCGCGGCCAAAGGCTCCGGCCAGTTTCATTTTTTTGATGGTTTCGGAGGGGAGAATCTCGCCGGTTTGGTAATGCTTTGCGAAGGCCTGGAGCAGCTTTTCGTCGCGGAAGAACTCTTCCAGCATCTGCGAGGGAACCTCAATGAAATCGCCCTCGGTGGCAAAGCCGGAGATTCCCGCCCACTCGGTCTGGCCGCCGAGAATGGCGTGCATCAGGTGGCCGAACTCGTGGAAGAAAGTGACCACGTCGCTGTATTGCAGCAGGCCGGGGTCATTCTCATCGCCCGCGGGGAAGTTGCAGATGAGCGCGGCTTCAGGCATGGCGCGCCCGCGGACGCCGGTGACCACCGGAGCGGCGGAGAACCATTTGTCCTTGCCCTCGCGGGGATGCATGTCGAGATAAAAACGGCCTACGGCCCGGCCGCCGTCAAAGACCTCGAAGACCGAGACGGCCGGGTGCCAGCCGGGTGCGGTGGAGGGGCGGAACTCGATTTTGAAGAGGCGCGCGGCGGTCTGGAGCACGCCGGCCTCGACCTGCGCAGTAGGGAAAGTAGGGGCGCACGGAGTTGGAGTCGAAGTCGAAGGCCGAGCGGCGGAACTGCTCGTACCACCAGGCGCGGCTGGTGATATCGATCTCGGTCAGCTCGGGCTGGCGCTGGCGGGCGAAGTCGAGAACCAGCTCGTGCTCGCGGCGGGCGCCTTCCAGGCTGGCCTGGTTCAGCTTGGCAAGGAACGCGCGCACGTTGGCCGCCGAGCCCATCATCTGGTCGGCGGTGGCCAGGTCGGCCCAACTGCGGAAGCCCAGAACCGTGGCAATCTCCTGGCGGGTTGCCAGCAGGTCAAGCAGAATCTGCTTGTTGGCAGGATAGGCGCGGGTATTGTAGGCCAGGAACATGCGCTCCCGCAGTGCGGCGGTTGGCGGCGAAGGTCATCACCGGCTGCATATCGGGCGGGTCGGTGGTGAGGGTAACGCGGCCCTCGGCGTCTGGCCGGATGGCGGGCGAGGTAGTCGGCGGGCAGGCCTTCCAGCTCGGCCTGCAGAGGCCTCGATGGTCTTTGCGCCCTCCTGAATGTTGCGGCTGAACTCGCAGCGAGAGGCCGGATGCCTTTTCGTGCAGCTTTTGCAGATGGTCGCGCGTGGCCTGGTCTTTGTCCACGCCGGCCAGGCGGTAGCTGAGCAGGGTGCGCTCAACAAAATGCTTTGTTGCCGGGCTGGCGCCGCTGAGCTTGATGGCGGCCAGGGCCTCGTAAACAGCGCGGTTCAGGCTCAGAGCGCTGCCCGCCATGGCCACCCGCTGGGCCTCAATCTGCGCCTGGTCGCGGACGGCCTTGTCGGCGGCCACGGAGTTGAGGATGCCGGCCTGCGCACCGGCCAGGCTCAACTGCTCAATGGCCTCGTCGTAGAGCCGCAGCGAATTTTCGCGGGGTGCGCGCGCCCTCCACGGCCAGCAGGGCGGCCAGGGCCGCCTCGTGCGCCTCAAGACGGGCGCCGACCCAGGCGGCCAGGGCCTCGGCGGAAGCGGCTCCGCCCGCCTCCCAGGCGTGAAGGTTGACGTTGCGATGGCAATGGCGGCAGGGTTTTCAGCGGGCATAAGGGGCAAAATTCCTCCAAAGTTCTAGGTTGCCACAGTGGGCTGGGGTACGCCCGTAATTGCGGGACATGCAATCTCTTGTTGCATCCTGACCGGAACCCCTTTAAGATGCGTCAATTGATTGATATGACTCTGTTGGCATCCAGTACGAAGGTTTCCGCTCCCGGATCGGCCCCTGTTCCGCCCGGTCCCCGGCTGAATGTGGAGAAATTGTGCGTTTCCATCCAGGCCGAATCGCCGGCGGAGTTGATGGAGACGGGCTGAGGCGGCGCTGGCCGACTCCAGGTTTCTGGAGTTCCGGCTGGACTCGCTGCCCAAGCCGTCGGCGGCGCTCTCCAAGGTGAAGGATTTCCTTGAAGGCCGTCGGGACGTGACGGCCATCGCCACCTGCCGGCGCAAGGAGTTTGGCGGCGGCTTCAAGGGTTCGCTCAAGGCCGAACTGGAGGTTCTGACCGCGGCCGCGGAGGCCGGCTGCCAGATTGTCGATCTCGAGGTCGAGTCGGCGGAAGAGGCGTCGAAGAAGCTTTTGGAGACTCTGCGGGCTGACCTGCAGGCCGCGGGCGCCGCGCTGCTGATCAGTTCTCACGACTTTACCCGCACCAGAAAACTGGAGGGCCTGGAGCAGGCGGCGGAGCGGATTGAGGCCTTTCAGCCGGATTTTGTGAAAGTGGTTTCCACGGCCCGCTCGCTGGCCGATAACCTGGCCGTGCTGAAGATGATTGAGAGCCAGTCGCTCTCGTCGCACGTGGTGGGCATCGCCATGGGCGAGGAGGGGCTGGTGAGCCGCGTGCTGGGCCCCAGGGCCGGCGCGGCGTTTACCTTTGCCGCGTTCGCCGAGGGCGAGGAGACGGCGCCGGGGCAGGTGGCCGCCCGCACCCTGCGCGACCTCTATCGCGTGGAGCAGCTCGACCATGCGACGCGCATCTTCGGCGTGGCCGGCAACCCCATTGCCCACTCGCTTTCGCCGCTGATGCACTCCACCGCCTTCCGCCGCGAGAACGTGAACGCCGTGATGCTGCCGCTGAAGGTGCGCGCGCTGGCCGACCTGCTGACCCTGGTGCGCGAACTGCCGCTGGGCGGAGTAGCCGTGACCATGCCGCTGAAGGAAGAGGTTCTGCCGCACCTGGCCAACATGGATCCGCTGACCGCCAAAATCGGCGCCTGCAACACGCTGCGCACCGGCGTGGACGGCAAGCTTTACGGCTTCAATACCGATGTGGCGGGGGTGATCCGGCCGCTGGAAAAGCGCCTCAGGCTGCAGGATGCGCGCATCGCCGTGCTGGGCGCGGGCGGGGCGGCGCGGGCCGCGGTCTTCGCGCTGGTCAGCCAGGGCGCGGAGGTCTTTGTCGTCAACCGCACCCACGAGAAAGCCGTGAAGCTAGCCCGCCAGGCCAAGGCCAAATCGCTGAAGCATGAGCTGCTGGCAAAGAGCCGCTTCGATGTGCTTATCAACACCACGCCCTGCGGCATGGCGGGCAACAAGCAGGCTCTGCCCATTGCGGAGAACGAGCTGAACGCGGGGCTGGTCTTCGATATGGTCTATAACCCGCTGGAAACTCCGCTGCTGAAACTGGCCATGGAGCGCGGGATTCCGGTGATTTCGGGGCTGGAGATGTTTGTGCAGCAGGGCGCGCGGCAGTTTGAGATCTGGACCGGGAAGCCGGCTCCGGAGGCGGAGATGATGCGCGTGGTGGAGCTGGAGTTGAGACGGCGGGGGTGAGTTACATGCGATTTCATGGACATAATCCGGGCATTAGAAAGAGGAATTGGGCGAAAGCTTGAAACACATTCTCACTATGATCGTGTGCTTCCTTTGTGTCGCTACTCCGGTGTTTTCCGCAAATGCCTGTGTACAGACTAAATATGGCCTATGTTTCAGGATTCATGCGCGCTACGCCGTTTACACAGGCGACGGCATGGAGGTGCTCTGGCCCGTTGGAACACATCGACTTCTTTGGGCAGCATACGGCACCGACAAGTTGGACATGCTGCTTGATAATCGCTTGGACGATAATTTTGTATTTGGGGATTTCGTCGTTTGTCCTCTCATGAAGGATGTACCTGGGGAAATGCGCCATGTTTGCATCAAGGAAATGAAGAATTTGAGAGTGGTGAGTCGCAAGCAGGTAGGGCGGTAAGTCTATAAATGAATTGCTAGGTGCCCAAAGTCTCGATTTTGGGATCTGGGGAACCACTAACCCAGTCAGGCTCAGTCGGAAACCATAAGTTCTCCCTACGCCGCCACCACTTCCACGCGCTCTTCAGCAGCTTTGCCCTCCGGTCCCACAACAATCTTGACGGTATGTCCCAGCCGCACCAGGCAATCCATCATCTTCATTTCGCTGATGCCGCGAAACTGGCCGCGCAGCATCTTTGAGAGCTTCGGCTGCGTCAACCCCAGCACCTTCGCCGCCTGCTGCTGGCTCCATTCCCGTTCGCGTAGAATCTGAGCAATCTTCACCACCAACTGTGCCTTCACCAGCATCTCGCCGGCATCCTTGAAATTAAGGTCCGCATAAACATTCATTCCCTCTTTCATTTTGTTCATCGAGTCCCTCCTTTTGCCAATTTCTCAGCTTCCTTCAATCGCTTATGAATCAAATCCATATCCAGCTTCGGCGTCTCTGCTCCTCGCTTCGATTGCTTATGGAAGCAATGCAAAACATAAACAGCATCCGCGAATCTCACGGTATAAACGGCGCGATAAGCATCACCGTGCCAGTCTTCAACGATCTCCAAAATTCCCGCCGACCCAAACCCCTTGAGCGGCTTGGCATCCGGGTGAAGCAAACCGATCTGTGCGTTATACAAAGCAAATCCAAAAAC
Source organism: uncultured Acidobacteriaceae bacterium (assembly GCA_963724755.1). Lineage (GTDB taxonomy): Bacteria > Acidobacteriota > Terriglobia > Terriglobales > Acidobacteriaceae > Telmatobacter. The sequence goes on along the minus strand of CAVRVZ010000016.1, from coordinate 463,802 downwards.
CTGTTGCACTTCATCCGGCATAACCAACAAGTCTTTCTTCGACGAACCAATCCAATACAGTGGCTTGAACGCTTGCTTCACACAGTGATTATGCCTATATAGGTATAGAATTGTCCAGAAAATTCTTGTGTTGACACTCGGCTGGTGAGACCTACTTCCGCCTTTTTTCCCGGGGTTTTGCGGATTTGGATTTTGGCTCGGTTGAGTGGGTGATGGGGATCGGCGCCAGGTCGGGGCCGATGCGACTGACGCGTCGTGTCGTTCATCTCGTAGGTGATGGTGCGCGGAGAGACTGGGCGGGTGATGCCGGTGGCGGGGTCGACGGTGAGATTGTTGCCGTCTGGCGATCTGGAAGCTGAAGACGGGCGCCTGGCCGTTGGGCCGGACTGCGTCGGTAACCAGAACCGGCAGATAGCCCTGGATGGGATGCAGACGGAAGGCCGTCTCGTAGCGATGGTGGCGTGAGGCTCCAGGTGAATACGCGCACCTGGTCGAAGTCGAAGGGCAGGCCGGATTTGGGCGGGCCGAGCACGGTTACGTACTGCGGAACCTCGTGGTCTGGGCGCGCTGGAGTCCGGGTCGTAGACCTTGTTGAGGACGTAGGCGCCCACGTAGCGCTGGCCCTCGGCATAGGTGCCAATCTCGTCCGGCACATCCACATCCATGCGGCTGGAGAGCAGCCAGCCAGTGTGGCCCTCGGCGTCGCGCACCAGCCACCAGTCTTCCATCACCGGGGGCTGAACGGGCAGCGGAGCAATGGGCGCGCTGGAAACCGGCCTGGCTGCTGCCGGAGTTTGCCTGGAGGCGGGCGAGTTAGCCCTTTTGCACGCCCGTTCGCCGGGGAGGGATTCTTCGCCGCAGGACGCTGATTTCTGTCCGGGTTTTGGCGCCATGGAGCCTGGAAAGCGGAGCGAAACCGGGCGTGGGCGATTTTGGGAATCGAGGCGCGGGCCAGAAGCTGAACCTTGGCGTTGGCGGCCAGCAGATAAAAATGCTCCGTCTCCCGGCCGGGCAGGATGTGGAGATAAAGATCGTCGCGCAGGGTTGCGGTGGCGACTACGGGGTCTTTCTGGTGCTGGCCGGCAAGCTGGACAAAAGCGTCATAGTTTACATTGTCGATGACCGCCCGCTCTTCAATCCAGCCGATCTCGTTCTTCTGGGTTTTCACCTTGAGGAAGCGGCGGCCGTGCTCCAGCACCTCCAGCGGCTGGCCGTTCACCACTTCGGCCACGCGATTGGAGACGGCGTGCTACGCGGTCATGGAGATAACATCTGCCGCGCGGAGACGTAAACCGTCTCCTGCTGCTGGTGGTGGAATCGCTCGCATCCTGCGCCAAGCACGAGAACGCAAAGGCAGAGCGCCAACAACAAGGGATGCAGCGAAGGCGCAGAGGCGCCGCGGCGCCTGGAGGATGGAACGAATGGGAGTGGAGATCGCGTGAACACAGCCTGTGGCGTTCTTCTTGAGGATAGCAGAGAGCAAGGGTTAGGGATTAAGGGTTAAGGGTGAAGTTTCAATACATTGTTCCTCTTTTTTGGTCTTGTAACAAGGGCATGGCCGGGGTTCCCTCTGGGTCGCGGGCCGAATAGCGGCAAATATGATGTGGGCTTTAGCCCCTGCTGGATATTTTCAGCCGTGCGGAAACCCATTTAATTCTTGCAACATAAATTCCATCAGCAGTAGTCGTGGTTGTGGAAAAGTGGAAAGCGCACTTTCAGCTTTCCATCTTTTCTATAATCCTGCTTGACCAATAGCGCCTGGCTGATGGGAACAATCTATTGACACTACACACCTAGTCCCTCATCCCCATTTCGTCGTATCCTATTTCCGAGGGCATTCCCCATGAAGACCTTTACTCTCGAAGAAGCGCAGTCGCTGCTCCCGGTGCTGGAGTCGCTGCTGAAACGCGCCATCGAAGGCAAGGAAGCCGCTGAAGAGGTCGGGGGCGACCTATCCAATCTGGCGCGGCGCATCTATCTCTCCGGAGGCATGCAGGTCGACGTGGAGAAGGTAGCCAAAAAGCGCAAGGAGATAGAAGACCACCTGCTGCGCGTACGCGAGAGCATCGCCGAGATCGATTCCATCGGCGTGCAGGTGAAAGATCTTGAAGCCGGGCTGCTCGATTTTCCCTGTCGCCTCGACGACCAGGTGGTGCTGCTCTGCTGGCGCATGGGAGAGACCGCCATCGAGCACTGGCACACCGTAGAGCAGGGCTTTCAGGGCCGCCAGCCGGTGGACGAGCGCTTCCGCCGCCATTCCGCATCCGGCAACCTGCCCAACTGAACTGTTCCACGTGGATTTTTTCAATCCGCGATCCGTACCACACCCCGTGCGGTACCGTTCGATCCTTTAAAATCAAGACCCAGCTGCAAAACCCGTCTGCGTGAAGAATCGTTTCCGCGCGCTCGATCATCTCTTAAGTACAAAGACATATTCAATTGCTCTGCTTGCCGCCTCTGCGCGATTTTCCTGTGCATTGCTCGCTGGCAGCGGCTCTCACACAAACTCTTTCAGTTAGCCCAACCAGCATTTTAAAGGAGTTATTCATGCTCACAGTAGGAGAAAAGTTTCCCCTCTTCGAACTCACCGCCGTGGTCTCTGTGGTCCCCGGCAAGGCCTTCAAGCAAATCACCGAAAATAGCTTCCCCGGCAAGTGGAAGGTCTACTTTTTCTGGCCCAAGGACTTCACCTTCGTCTGCCCCACAGAGATTGCCGCCTTTGGCAATCTGAACAAGGCGTTCGCCGATCGCAACGCGCAGTTGCTGGGCGGCAGCATCGACTCCGACTACGTTCACCTGGCCTGGCGCGAGAATCACCCCGGCCTCAGGAACCTGCCCTTCCCCATGCTCTCCGATATCAAGCGCGAGCTCTCCGAGTCGCTGGGCATTCTTGACCTGAAAGCCGGCGTAAGCCAACGCGCCACTTTTATCGTCGACCCGGAGAACACCATCCGCTTCGTCTACGTCACCGACCTTTCCGTAGGCCGCGAACCTAGGGAGGTCTTGCGCATTCTGGATGCTCTCCAGTCCGGAGAACTTACTCCCTGCGGCTGGCAGCGGGGCGAAGAAACCATCCAAGTCTGAGTGCGTTTCAAGAATGCTTCAAAAAAAGGCGCGGTGCCGGGATAATCCCCGTCCGCGCCTTTTTCAAATTTCGCTTGCCCTTGAGGTTACTTGAGGTCGAAGCGGTCAAGGTTCATCACTTTGCTCCAGGCCGCCGCAAACTCACGCACAAATTTCTCCTGCCCATCACCGCTCGCATAGACTTCAGCGAGCGCCCTGCAGCTGCGAGTTCGAACCGAAAACAAGATCGACCACGGTACCTGTCCACTTGAGCTTGCCCGTCGCCCGATCCCGCCCTTCCAGTACGCCCGCGGAAGCAGTGGACTTCTGCCACTTCGTGTGCATGTCGAGAAGATTAACGAAGAAATCATTGGTCAGTGTTCCGGGCCGCTTGGTGAAAACGCCATTTTTTGAGTGCCCGAAGTTTGCATCAAGCACACGCAGGCCGCCGATCAGAACCGTCATCTCGGGAGCGGTCAGCGTCAGCAGGTTTGCCTTGTCCACCAGCAACTCAGCCTCAGCTCCCTCGAGTCCCTTCCGCAGGTAATTGCGGAACCCGTCCGCAATCGGCTCCAGTACGGCAAACGAGTGCACATCGGTCTGCTCCTGGCTGGCATCCGTGCGCCCCGGCGAAAAAGGAACTTTCACCTTCTGGCCTGCCTTCTTCGCAGCTTCCTCGACGGCTGCCGAGCCGCCCAAAACGATCAGGTCGGCAAGCGATACATTCTTCCCGCCGGACTGCGCTCCGTTGAACTCCTTCTGGATCGCGGCCAAAGTTTTAAGAACCTTCGCCAGTTCGGCCGGCCGGTTCACCTCCCAATCCTTTTGCGGCGCCAGGCGAATGCGCGCTCCGTTCGCCCCGCCGCGCTTGTCAGTGCCGCGGAAGGTTGAAGCGGAAGCCCAGGCCGTCGTGACCAACTGCGAGATGGAAAGCCCGGATGCGAGAATCTTCGGCCTTGAGGGCTGCAATCTCCTTCTCCCCAATCAATTTATGATCCACCGCGGGAACCGGGTCCTGCCAGATCAGCGGCTTCTTGGGAACCAGCGGACCCAAGATACCGCGAGATCGGCCCCATATCGCGATGCGTCAGCTTGAACCATGCCTTCGAGAAGGCGTCCGCCAACTCCTCCGGATGCTCAAGATAGCGCCTCGAAATCTTCTCGTAGATCGGGTCCATGCGCAGCGAGAGGTCCGTCGTAAGCATCGTGGGAGCGTGCCTTCGCTTGGGGTCGTGCGCATCGGGCACAGTCCCCGCTGCGGCCGCGTCCTTCGGCTTCCATTGCTGAGCGCCGGCGGGGCTCTTGGTGAGTTCCCACTCATACTTGAACAGGATTTCCAGAAAGTCGTTGTCCCACTTCACCGGGTTCGTGGTCCATGCGCCTTCCAGGCCGCTCGAGATCGTATCCACGCCTTTGCCGCTGCCAAAACTGTTCTTCCAGCCCAGGCCCTGCTCTTCGATGGGGGCGCCCTCGGGTTCCCGGCCAACATATTTGTAGGGATCGGCAGCGCCGTGGGTTTTGCCGAAGGTGTGTCCGCCGGCGATCAGGGCAACGGTCTCCTCGTCATTCATCGCCATGCGAGCAAAGGTCTCCCGAATATCGATTGCCGCGGCAACTGGGTCCGGCTTGCCATTGGGTCCTTCCGGATTCACATAGATCAGGCCCATTTGTACAGCGCCGAGTGGATTATCAAGCTGGCGGTTGCCCTTGTAGCGTTCGTCTCCCAGCCACTTGGTCTCAGGCCCCCAGTAAACGTCTCCTCCGGCTCCCAGATGTCCGGGCGCCCGCCGCCGAAACCATAGGTCTTCAATCCCATCGAATCCAGCGCCACGTTCCCTGCCAGAATCATCAGGTCGGCCCAGGAGATCTTCCGGCCATACTTCTGCTTGATCGGCCACAGCAGCCGGCGCGCCTTGTCCAGGCTCACGTTGTCAGGCCAACTGTTCAGCGGCGCAAATCGCTGCGCTCCGTGGCCCGCCGCCGCCGCGGCCATCGGCGATTCGATAGGTGCCTGCGCCATGCCAAGCCATGCGGATGAAGAAGGGCCCATAGTGCCCGTAGTCCGCAGGCCACCAGTCCTGCGAGTCTGTCATCAAGGCATGCAGGTCCTTGATCACGGCCTTCAGGTCCAGGCTCTTGAACTCCTTGGCGTAATTGAACTCCTCGTCCATGGGATTGGATAGGGATGAGTGCTGATGCAGTATCTTCAGGTTCAGTTGATCGGGCCACCAGTTTGCGTTCGAAGGGGTTCCAGCCGCGGTGTGTTTCAGAGCGCCGCTTGACACCGGACAGCTTTCTTTTTCGTCTGACATGGTTCTCTCCTTTGGCTGTTAGATGCTCATGTGGCTGTTAAATGCTCATGTGATATTAGATGCTCATAACCCGAACAGTGTAGACCATGTGCGCCAGCCAATCAATTTAAGTGTTAGATGAATACCAACTTAGCTCCGGCACGGTTCTCAATGGCCCGCTTTGTAACAAAGGCACGGACGGGTACCGGGGAACCCTCTGGGTCGGGTGCCAGGCCGCAAATACAGTAATAGAAAGGGCGGGCTTTAGCCCCTGCGGGTGTCCCATTCTTCGATTTATACGGGCCCCACGGACAGGTCTTTAGTTCGTGGGGTGGTCAGGTGAAGAGTGGGTTAGCACGAAGCCTGACAGCCTGCACCCGGATCAGCCCTGAGCGAACGCCCGCTATCGCGCGTCCTTTCATTTAGAACCGTGGAGAAGCTGCTTGTGTCTGATTCCATTGCAAGACAGCACGCACTCTGAGGCGTTAACATTTGAGCGGGAATCATCGGCCAAAAAGCAAGGAGCGGCAATGAAGATCGGAAAGTGGGCATTTCTGTTGCTTGCGGCGGCCCCGCTTCTGGCTGGATGCGGTAATTTCTGGCAGGCGCCAAGTGGAAGCAGCGGCGGCAACGGGAGCGGCGGATGCGCCACCGACTGCACAACCGCAACCAGCGGCAACTTCTATATTCTGAACTCCGGCGCCACTCCCCAGATTGTGGGCGACTCCTTCGTCAACGGCACTTTGACCTCCATCTCCGGTAGCCCCTGGGCAGTGCAGAGTGCGCCCTACGCCATGGCCATGGCTCCCAATGGCAATTTCCTCATCGTAAGCACCATCTCCGGCGTATACGCCTACCCCATATTGGGCGGAGTGCTGCAGGCCGCCACGGTCGTTTCCACTGATCAGGCTTATGCCATTCAGGTGGACGCTACCAATTCGTGGCTGATTGAAGCCATCCCCGGCACCAGTGGGGTGGTGGTCGGCGCTGTCCCCATCAGTCCCGCCACCGGCACTGATAACGGCAGCGAGAGAACCGCGCAATTTGCAGTCGCAAACGCATCCCTGCAGCTGAATCAATTGTTCGTTTCGCCGGATAATGCCCGCATTTTTATCGCTCTTGGCACCGGCGGCGCACTCGTGGTTCCGTTCAACGCGGCCAATCCTCTGCCCGCCGGCACTTCCGCCATCACGATTCCGGTGCTGAATTCGAGTGGCGGCTCCGCACTTTCAGTGGCCGTGGATCCAAGCTCGCCCCCGCGCCTGTTCTATATCGGTGAAACCCTGGCCGCCTCGTCCAATTCGACCGGTGGGCTGCGCGCAATTGAATACAGTTCGCTGGGCGGCACGCTCACCCAGGCCACTGGCTCCCCCATCGCCAGCGGAGGACTTGCCCCCAATTTCATCCTGCCCATTGCCACCGGCGATTATGTTTATGTCGCCGATGGGACCGGCGCCGGCTCGGCAGGCAGCATCGCCGCATTCTCCATTACCGCAGCCGCTGGCCCCGCCTATACCATTGCGGCGGGCAGCACTGCTACGGCCGGCTCTCAGCCGCTCGCCCTGGCCGAAGACTCCACCGGCGCCTTCCTGCTGGAAGTGGGCTCAGCCGGCAGCCCCTACTTCGATTCCTATACCTTCGATTCCACCACCCCCGGCCAACTGGACGTACAGGTCATTTCCACCACCGCAACCGATTCTGTAGCCATCGTCGCCGCACCATAAAAAAGCAGGGGCTAGGGATTAGATGTGACCTTTCAATAGTTTGTCCATTCGATCATTCTGTCGAGCGCTACTTTGGCCCAGCGCTTCACGCTGGGGCGCACCTGGATGCGGTTGACCACGCGGCCTTCGACGAGGTTTTCAAGAGCCCAGGCCAGGTGCTGCGGGGTGATGCGGAACATGGTGGTGCACAGGCAGCCGGTATCGTCGAGGGTGATGACGCGCTTGCCCTGCTCGGCGAAACGGCGGGCCATGCGGTTGACCAGGTGAATCTCAGTGCCGACGGCGAACATCGAGCCTGCCGGAGCCTGCTCGACGAGGGCGATGAGGCGCTCAGTGGAACCCAGAGCGTCGGCTTTCTGGCAGACCTCCCAGCGGCACTCGGGGTGAACGATGACCTGGATGCCGGGGTACTTGGCGCGCACCTGATCGACGTGGCTGGGCAGAAAGCGCTGATGGACGGCGCAGTGGCCCTTCCAGAGCAGAATGCGGCTGGCGGCGATGGACTGCCTTGTGTTTGGCCGCCCTGCAAGGCCCCACGGATCCCATACCGCCATCTCCTCCAGCGGAATGCCCATCGCGTAGCCGGTGTTGCGGCCCAGGTGCTGATCGGGCAGGAAGAGGATGCGCTTGCCGCGGGCAAAGGCCCACTCGAAGGCCGCGCGGGCGTTGGACGAGGTGCAGACCAGGCCGCCGTGCTCGCCGCAAAAGGCCTTGATGGCGGCGGTGGAGTTCATATAGGTGAGCGGAATGGTCTCGTCCGCAAGGCCCATGCGCTCGAGCGCTTCCCAGCAGGCTTCGACCTGGGAGATTTCCGCCATATCGGCCATGGAGCAGCCGGCGTTGAGGTCGGGCAGGATCACCTGCTGGCCGTCGTGGCCCAGCACGTCGGCGCTCTCGGCCATGAAGTGCACGCCGCAGAAGACGATATATTTGGCTGGCGATTCGGAGGCGATTTTGGAGAGCTTGTAGCTGTCGCCGGTGGCGTCGGCAAAGCGGATCACTTCGTCGCGCTGGTAGTGGTGGCCGAGCAGGATGGTGGTTGCGCCGAGTTTGGCGCGGGCCTCGGCGATGCGCGCGTCCATGGTGTGGTCGGGAAGCGCGAGGTAGTTTTCAAGGCTGCAAGTGCTGCCAGTCGCTGCGGCGAGGCCGCCGTCTACTTCGTCTAATACAAGGTTCACCGTGTTCCGCCTTCAGTCCGGCAGGCCCGCCGTTTATGGGGAAGGCTCCGGACGGAGATGTTGAAAGCTAACGCGGCTGCAGTGGATGCGCTGGCCTTCCAGGCTTCGGCGTTTTGGTCGAATCCTGTGGAACCCCCACCCACGGGGGTGTTGCAGCCCTTTCATCTTTGGATGCGGTTTGGAGCCGGCAGACTCCGGAAGATGCTCCGGACCGGCAAAACCACAGCCATTGATGATTATTGTAACGCAGTTGTAATAGTTGGCCCAAATTGGGTGGTTGGACCGGCTGCAATCAAAGTTCTTGGTCGCCGCTCTTTTGGAGGGAAGCCTGAAGCTCGAGCACCTGCAACTGGACCTGCTTGACTTCCTTCAGAAGATTGACATGGCTTCGATAAACGCTTTCACGCACAACGTAAATTTGGACTGCAAGAAACAGAACGAATCCAGCAAATTCAAGCCTGAGAAGCGCGCCAGCATTAGTCTGTATGCCCCATGCAGAACCGGACAACAAAAAAATCAACATACAAACCACTGCCAAACAAAAGGCGAACACTTGTACCGTCCACTTCTCCCAGAAGAGCGCCCTTTCATGTTTCGCCAGCAAAGCCGCTGTTTCCTTCTGGAAAGCTGCAAGATTCTCCGGCTGTGGCAAACGCGCCAACAGACGGTCGCGTATGCTGCTATTTTCCTTTTCCATAACCACCTCTACTCAGAATTTCTTTCATAGCTCGTTTTGCGTAATGGATGCGGGATTTCACTGTGCCTTCGCTGCACCCCGCAACCTCGGCGATCTCCGCCAGCGATAAGTCCTCAAGGAAATGCAGAACCAGAACCTCGCGATGCTTGAGACCGATCTCACTCAATGCCTGATGAATCGCCGCCGCATCTTCTTCTGCAAACGACGGCTCTTCGGCTTCCTGAAAGTCCTCGATCTGGACCTGTTCGGCTTGTTCCCGGGAATAGTTCTTGCGGATACGATCGACCGCGATTCCATGCGTGATGGAGTAGAGCCACGGGCGCAGGGCGCCGGGGTCTTTCAGCTTGTGGATGCCGCGAAAGACTTTGATCCACACTTCCTGCAGAACGTCGAGCGCGCTGTCTGGATTGCCGGTCAGGCTGGTTGCGTAATAAAGCAACGGCCGCTCCATCACTGCAATCAGATCCTCGAAAGCTCCCGCTTCGCCAGTCTGGCAACGGAGCGCAAGCCACTCGTATTGGATTCGATCTTCGTTCTTCATGCGCTTTCACTACTTATGTCGAAGGAAAAGCTCTAGTGGTTCAATGTAATCGATTGAATTTGGATGCGGCGAATGCTTATCCGGGCGGACCATTCTACGCGCCCGTTTGTTCGCGTCCTGCATGGGCAGGTATCATTGAAGATTCATGGGAACTCCGCCGCCAATTGAAATGGCCAACCTGGGCATGGCCGACTCGCTGATTCTGATGGTGCTGGCGCTGGTGGTCTTTGGGCCGCGGCGGCTGCCTCAGATTGGCCGCCAGATCGGCAAGCTGATGTATGAGTTCCGCAAGGCTTCCAACGACTTCAAGTACCAGATGGAAGAGGAGTTGCGCAACGCCGAGGAGGCCGACCGCCGCAAGAAGGAAGAGGAGCGGCTGAAGGCGTTGGCGCTGGCTGCGCCGGCGCAGACGATTGAGCCTGTTTCCCAGGTTTCAGATTCCCAGGTCTCGGAAGCGAATCCTCACCCCAGCGACGAAGACCTGTCGCCGGGGACCCCGAAACCTGGGGCACCCACTTCTGAGGGGAATGGAATTTCTGTAACGGATGGAACTTCTTTGGCGAATGGTGAAGCTGCGGTCACAAGCCCTTACCCCGGCGAGATTGAGTACCCGGCGGGCGCAATGGCTGCCGCGGCTGATACTCCCGGCCGAGGAGCCGTATCCCCGTATTCAGCCGCCGATCGACAGGCGAGCAGGTGCAGGCGGATGCGCCATCCGCACCCGCGCCGGCCTCGATGCCGAATCCCGCAGTCATCCGCCGAACCCGGAGCAGCGCAAGAACAGGCGCAGGAGCAACAGCCCTCAGCCGCCACGGAGCCGGTAGCCCACCATGGTTGATCCAGCGGAAGCAATCGGCAAAGCACGGGAGGCAGTGACCCAGCGCGCGGAGCTGCCCGGCATGAGCCTGATGGAGCACCTGGACGAGCTGCGCAAGCGCATCGTTCGCTCGGCCGCCTTTCTTGCCGTGGGCTTCTTTGTCTCCTGGTTTCTGCGCGACCGCTTCGTCAACTTTATTCAGGCGCCGCTGGAGCACATTGGCAAGACGCTGGTGTTTACCCATCCCATGGACCCGCTGAACCTTCAGCTGCAGGTTTCGCTGGTGGGCGGCGCGATTCTGGCATCGCCCTTCATCCTCTTCCAGGTGTGGCTGTTCATTGCGCCGGGGCTCTACCAGAAGGAGCGGCGGTTTGTGGTTCCTTTTATGGCGGCCACGGTGGGGTTGTTTCTGGGCGGCGCCGCCTTCGGCTACTTCTGGGTTCTGCCGGGCGCGCTCAAAATTCTGATCGTGGACTTCGGCCATAATTTCACCTCCATGGTCACCATCGAGGAGTACTCCAGCTTCTTTTTGTCGATCATTCTAGGCCTGGGCATCAGTTTTGAGATGCCGATCCTCATCTTCTTCCTGGCCATGTTCGGCATTGTCAGCCCGAAATTTCTGTGGAAGAACATGCGCTACGCGGTTCTGGCGGTCTTTCTGGTGGCGGCGGTTATTTGCCCCAGCCCCGATCCGTGGACCATGTGCATCTACGCGGTGCCGATGCTGGTGCTTTATGTGGTAGGCATCGGCGTGGCCTGGTGGGTGCACCCCTCGCGCCGCAAGGCAAAGGAAGCCAAGGAGGCGGCTAAGTGAGTTTGATTCCATTATGGAAAAAGATAGCGGCGGGAATGCTCCTGGCGTTTCCCCTGGCGGCGCCCGCACAGAGCCCACTTCAACGGCGCAAAGGCGCTTGAGTATGCGCGCCAGTTTGTGGCTATCGGCCCACGCTGGCCCACAAGCCCCGGCCATCTGAAGGCCGAGCAGTTCCTGCGCGACCATTTCAAGCACGACCAGCTTGAAGAGGATGTGTTCACCGCCGACACCCCCATCGGCCCGGTCGCAATGCGCAACTTCATCGTGCGCTTTCCCGGGCAGGAAGAACGGCGTGATCGTGCTGGCCACGCACTACGAGACCAACTACTGGCTGCGGAACATCAACTTTGTCGGCGCCAACGACGGCGGCTCGACGACCGGGCTGCTGCTGGCCATCGCCGACCAATTACGCGAAGATGGGTCGCGCGGCAAGACTCTCGACGGCTACTCGGTGTGGCTGGTTTTTTTTGACGGCGAAGAGGCCATCCAAGTCCTGGTCAGACTCCGACTCGACCTACGGCAGCCGCCACCTGGCCGCAAAGTGGGGACGGGATGGAACGCTGGGGCGGATCAAGGCTTTCATGCTGGCCGACATGATTGGCGACAAGGACCTCGATATCCAGCGCGACACCAACTCCACGGAGTGGCTGGTCGAGCTGGTGCGGCAGGCGGCCAAAAATTGGCGACGAGCGCTATTTCTTCAAGCGGGATGACGGATGTGAAGGACGACCAACTGCCCTTTGTCCGAGCGCGGCGTGCCGGCCATCGACATCATCGACCTGGACTACGGCCCCAACGACAGCTACCACCACACCGCGCAGGACACCATGGACAAGATCAGCGCCCACAGCCTGACCATCGACGGGGATGTGTTTATGGAAACGATACGGCTGATTAATCAGCGGTGAGCGGCTGGAGTCACATTGGATAATTAGAGATAGAACTGCGACGCTGTTATGCGATACGGGCGTAGGCGCGCTCAAGGGAACGCGCGACTTCAACGCAGTGCTTTGACAGCACTGGTCCCCAGTGAACCAGCAGCATAAGATGGTTGGTCATCTCGTCGCCGGTCATGTTCATGGCCGGCTCTTCGATCTCCTCGGGCCTTAACCCCGGCACCGATTCCGGCTTGAGCACGATGCCCTGCAAGAGTTGCGACGTCCATTTATTCAATTCTTCCTTGGTAACTTTTCGTCCATTGCACCAGGTGAGGCAATGGCAAAAGACCAGCGCGCCGTCAATCATGAGCGTATCGGGGATTTCCAGATCGTCGATCTTTGCGCAACTGAAGACAGCTTTGCCTGCGGTGTAGTCGGACAAGCCCATCGTCGATTCAATGTAATTCGGGCCGAAGATGAGGATGCCTCCCTGGCGCATCATCAGGTTTTCAGTCGCTCCACTGGATATTCAAAGCTGTCCATGTGCTCTCTCCTGTGCGGGATGTGCGATTACGCCTCGATTCACTATAACCGTGTTCTCTGTCCGCTGACTTGCAGTAGCATTCATCTATGATTGCGGGAGTTTCGTGGCTTTGGTGGGTGGGGTTTCACGCGGTGGTGGCGGCGCTGCTGCTGGCGGATTCATTGCTTCCTGGCCATCGGCGGCCGACACGGTATCCGCAGGCCTTTGCGTGGCTGGGCACGGCCGTTTTGGTGCTGGCTGCCGCGGGATTTGCCGCATGGATTGCCGTGAGCCAGGGACGGCAGCCGGCGCTGGAGTGGGTGGGCGGATACGCTATCGAGACCTCGCTCAGCGTGGACAATCTCTTCGTATTCATGGTTATTTTTCAGGGCTTCCGCATCAGCCGGCAGCGGCAGCATAGGCGCTGATGTGGGGCGTGGCTGGAGCGGTCGTGCTGCGCGCGCTGTTTATTTCCGCGGGCATCGCGCTGCTGCGGTGGTTTGATTGGATTACGTGGATCTTTGGCCTGGTGCTGCTTTATGCGGCGTGGAGGCTGGTGCGCGGCGGTTCGGAAAGGGCGGCTATTCCGGAGTGGATTGTGAAGCTGCAGCCGGCGCGCGGATCGTTGCTGCCGGTGATTCTGGCCGTTGAAGTGACCGATGTGCTCTTCGCCACGGATTCCATCCCGGCGGTTCTGGCCATCAGCCACAATCCCTTCGTCGTTTACACATCGAACATCGCGGCTGTGCTCGGGCTGCGCTCGCTTTACTTTGCGCTGGCTTCGCTGCTGGATCGATTTCGTTATTTGCATTACGGGCTGGGCGCGCTGCTGGCTTTTGTGGCACTGAAGATGCTGGCCGCTCGCTGGATCGCTGTGCCGATTACGATTTCGCTGGCGGTGATGGGCGGGATTCTGGCGGTGTGCGCGGTGGTTTCGTGGTTTACGTAGCGACAAGCCGGCAACTGAATAGTCTGCTTTCTACCACGCCTCGAACGCTACTTTTCCATTGCTACCGAAGACTGAATGCTTCAGGAAGTTTGCGTCGTCGCGCTTGGGGAAAGTCGTTGCGGAAGTGGGCGCCTCGGCTCTCGGTGCGGGCCAGGGCGGAGTGCAGAATGGCGTTGGCTACGCGGCTCAGGCCTGCGCTTCGGCCAGGCGGCGGCTGGCTTTGCCCTGGCGAGAAGTTTCTTCAGGCCGTCGGCAAACTCCTGCTGAGAGGCGAAGCCCTCGAGCAGAGGGAAGTTTCCGCGCAGCAATCCGGCGTAAGACCACATGGCCGCCTGCAGTTCGGCGATGAGCTTTTCGAGTTGCGCTTCCTCCCTGGCGGTGAGCGGGACTGGATTGCTCTCTGGCGCGTCGGACGCGATCAGAGGCAGGCTATCGGCCAGCATCGACTGCGCGGCGCGCGCGCCGAAGACTAGTCCTTCGAGCAGAGAGTTCGAGGCCAGGCGGTTGGCGCCGTGAACGCCGGTGCAGGCCGCCTCGCCGGCTGCGTAGAGTCCGCGCAGACTGGTGCGCCCGGCGAGATCGGTGCGGATGCCGCCCATCAGATAATGCGCCGCAGGACGAACGGGGATCAGGTCGCGGGCGAGGTCGAGGCCGTACTGGGCAAGAAATGCGCTGATGCCGGGGAAGCGCTTGTGCAGATCGATGCTGGTGATGTGGCGCATATCGAGATAGACCGGGCGAGTTGCACCGATTCCCGCACCCTGATTTGCCGCCATGCCTTCGCGGGCAATGGCGCGGGCCACCACGTCGCGCGGAGCGAGTTCGAGCCTGGGGTGATACCGCTCCATGAAGCGCTCGCCTTTATCGTTGCGCAGGGTTGCGCCCTCGCCGCGCAGCGCCTCGGAGATGAGGAAGCGCGGCACGCCGGGCAGCGAGAGAGCGGTGGGATGGAACTGGTAGAACTCCATATCGGCCAGTTCCGCTCCGGCCTGCGAGGCCAGGGCGATGCCGTCGCCGGTGGCCACGGCGGGATTGGTGGTATCGGAGTAGACCTGGCCCGCGCCGCCGGCGGCAATGAGCACGGAGCGGGCGGAGACTCTTCGCGATTTATGCTCTGCTGCCTGGGGGCCTGCGCTGGCGAGATCGGCGCCGATGACGCGGCCGTCTGCGACCGCAAGGCCGGTGACCATGGTCCACTCGGCAAAGCGGATGCGCTTTTGGATGCGTGCATAGGCGGCCAGGGAGCGGCTGATCTCAGCGCCGGTGGCGTCGCCGTTGGCGTGCAGGATGCGGGCCAGCGAGTGAGCGCCTTCGCGGGTGCGCAGCAGCTCGCCGGCATTCTTGTCTCCCTCGCGATCGAAGTTCGCGCCCCACTCGATGAGCTCCGCCACGCGCACCGGACCCTCGGCCACCAGAGCCTCGGCCGCTGGACGGTAGACGATTCCATCGCCGGCGGCCACGGTATCTTCAAGGTGCAGCGCAACGTCGGCATCGCCCTCCATGGCCACGGCAATGCCGCCTTGCGCATAGTGAGTGTTCGACTCGGCAACTGACTCCTTGGTGACCACCAGAACATCGCCGTGACGCGCCAGCTCGACGGCCGCGCGCAAACCGGCCACTCCCGCGCCCATCACCAAAAAATCCACCTGAGAAGAATTTGCCATAACCTATGAGGCTATCACTCGGGGGCGCAGGGATCGGAGAGCAGGGACCAGGGGCCTGGGACTAGGGACCACGGAATTGGTAAACATTCAAGCTGCACAATTCACTATCCACTTTCACTTAGCGTTCGTGCAGGTCCCATCTTTATTGGCCAGGGTTAACAAACAAAATTCGATATCCTTTTCACAACTCTTTTATTAATTCGCAACTCTTTTTTCAATTCTGCGTATAAGGATTCAGGAGTTTGAGTGACTGACAGGCGAGCTTAAGCAAGTGCTTCCGGTTGCTCATAACTCGGGCCATGCCTTAAGTCTCAAATACATTGAGATTGTTTGGCAACGTTGCGCGATTTTGCGAGAAGGATTCAAGAACCGCTTCAGGGATTATGCGGGGACTGCCGGCGAATTGAACTAATTTGGCAGCGGAGCACCCATGCAATACCACAAACGCAGACGCCTCAAGGAGGGGGTCACATATGCGCGGATTCAAAACACTACTCGGTACCACAGCATTGCTCGCAGGCCTGATACTGGCGCCGGCGGCGAAAGCACAGGTCGCAGTGGAAATCGGCGTTCCGCCGGTCTGCCCCTATGGCTACTACGAATACTCCGCCCTATGCCTGCGCACCCGTGGGCTTTTATGGGCCGGGATTCTTCTACAACGGGATCTTCCTCGGCGTGGGTCCCTGGGCCGGCTGGGGCTATGCTCACGGCTGGGGCGAACATCGCTTCATCGATGCAGGCGGAGGCCGTTATCACGGACGCGGCGGCTATGAAGCCAATCATGGCCATTGGGCCCACGGCGATCACCACGATGATCACCACGGCGATCATCACGGCGGTCACCACGGTGGCGCACCACACGGTGGCGGCGCACCGCATGATGGCGGGGCACCGCATGGCGGATGAACATCGGTAACTTGTAGCTGCTGAGTCAGGCAGCGGAGCGGCAATGAGAAAAGCGGCGGAGTTGCACGGCGTCCGCCGCTTTGTTTTTGAAAGTAACTTCAGATTTTCAGGATGCCGGTGATGATTTTTGCCGACAGTTACGATTTTTCGGATCGTTTCCGTGAAGGGTTACAAGGCATTTCATGCGCATGAACACTTGGAAAAATCAGGTTGACATGCTCATGTTTCCGTGAAATTCTTGCGCTATTGTTCCGTCAGGAGGCGGATTCGCAAGGCCTTAACACGAGGTTGATTTTGGCAGAGATCTAATCTCCCGCGTGCAGCGATTCTGATTTTCTGCCGGTCTCTCGACGGCGAACTTTCCCATTCCGGCGCAGGCGCGAATGCACCCTGACAATCGATCTTCTCCCGATTAACGGTTTCATTATTCTCTTGGAAAACTGCTGTTGCCTGACGAGCTAAAGAAGGCAGCAGCGCATCTCACCATAACAGCAACCGCAGACACCTAAAGGGGGGTCTCATATGCGCGGATTCAAAATTTTCCTCGGTACAACAGCACTGCTTGCGGGCCTGATTCTTGTGCCGGCGGCGAAAGGCACAGATTGACATCGAAATCGGCGTTCCACCTGTCTGCCCATACGGCTACTACGAATATCCACCCTACGCCTGCGCGCCGATAGGCTTTTACGGGCCGGGATTCTTCTACAACGGGATCTTCCTCGGCGTTGGTCCCTGGGCCGGCTGGGGCTATGGCCACGGCTGGGGCGGGCATCGCTTTGTGGATGGCGGCGGCGGCCGCTATCACGGACGCGGCGGCTATGAAGCCAATCATGGTCGTTGGGCTCACGGCGGCGGCGGGCATGGAGGTCACGGCGGCGGACACGATAGGGCACGGGTGGAGGACCACGGCGGGGACATCCCGGCGGTGGCGGACATCCGGTGGCACCCGGTGGTGGCGGACACCCCAGCGGCGGTGGACATCGCCAGCGGTGGTGGACATGCCGGCGGCGGTGGACACCCGAGCGGTGGTGGACATGCCGGCGGTGGTGGACACCCAAGCGGCGGCGGACACCGGTAGACCAGTAGCCGCGGAATCATGCGGCGGATCTTAAGAAAAAGCGGCGGGGCCACTCGGCTCCGCCGCTTTGCATTTGATCTGAATCACAGGTCCATCGATTATCGGTGCGCCCGGCAGGTACGGAGTGTATGCTGTCTGGCAGGTTATCTTGAGGCACGAGGCAAGAATCGGATGGACCTCTACTCGCAACTACCCCCTGAAGCGCGTAAAGATTGCCCTGGTGCTGTTTCTCTCGTTTCTGATCGGACTGGAACGGGAAGAGCACAAGGCGGCCAACGGCGCGTACTCCTTTGGAGGAGTGCGCACATTTCCGCTGATCGGGCTTGATCGGTTATTCCATCGCTTTAATTTCAGGCACGCAACTGCTGCCGTTCACCATCGGCTTTCTGGTCATCGCCGCATTTCTGCTTTTGTCTTACTGGCACAAGCTCACCTGTACGGGCACGGATTGCCGGCGTGACCACGGAGATGTCGGGCCTGGCCACCTTTCTGGTGGGAGCGCTGGTTTGTTACGGGCATTTCTGGATTGCCACCACGCTGTGCGTCGCCAGCCTGCTGCTGCTGGATCTGAAGGCGGTGCTGGAGAAGCTGGCCACCAGCATCGCTCCGCACGAGATTCTTACCTTTGCCAAGTTTCTGCTGCTGAGCGGGGTGATTTTGCCCGCGCTTGCCCAACCAGGAATTCACTCAATTCCACATCAATCCGTTCAAGACCTGGCTGGTGGTGGTGGCCATCAGCGCCATCTCCTACGCCAGTTATGTATTGCAATTGGTGACCAAGGGGCAGGGCGGAATGGTGCTGTCGGCATTGCTGGGCGGCGCTTATTCTTCCACGGTGACCACGGTGGTGATGGCGAAAAGGGCCGCGCGCGAAAATCGTCCCCACCTGTTCGCGGGCGGAATCCTGATTGCGTCCGGAGTGATGTATGTGCGGCTGGCGATCCTGCTGGCCATGTTCAACCGGCAATTGATGGTTCTGCTTTGGGCGCCTTTTCTTGTATTGGCGGTGCTGGCGGTAGGCGGCGGCTGGCTGTGGTCGCGACGGGCGGATAAAAACGCGCAGGAAGTTCAGCGGGAGTACGAACCGAAGAATCCGCTCGAGCTGCTGACGGCGTTTCTTTTTGCGGCGCTGTTTCTGGCCATGCTGATCGCTACGCAATTGGCCGTGACCTATCTGGGCAAAGCGGGAGTGAACACGCTGGCCGCCATCATGGGCGTTACCGATGTGGACCCGTTCATCATGGGGCTGACCCAGGCGGCGGGCAAGCTGACGCCTGTGAATGTTGCCGCGGGCGCAATTCTGATTGCCGCAGCAAGCAACAACATTGTGAAAGGCATTTACGCCTTCAGCCTGGCCGACCGGAAGACCGGCGTGCAGAGCCTTGTTGCTGTCCCTGGCGGGACTGGCCTGCGGCGGGACTGGTTCCGATCCTTTGGCTGGGATGGCTGAACGGCGGTAATCGCGCAATGCTGCTGCGCGCGATCAATCGCCAGATGAGATGCATCACTCCTGATTGTCTGGCAATTCAGATGCTAGGTTCCAGAGCATCACTGCTCGTTAAAGACGGCCTCGCGTCCTTGAGGATGGCTTTAGGATTAAAGCGTGCAGACGATACGAGTTGAGACACCTTCGGCGAAGTACGACGTGATTGCGGGCAGCGGGCTGATGGAGACGCTTGCGCCGCGCATTGAGAGAGTTGCGGGCAGGCTGCCGCGACGGGTTTTTGTGCTGACTTCGGCGCCGATCTGGGCTCTATGGGGGGAGTGCTTCCGCAGTCCTTTCGCGAGGCTCCAGTGGTGCTGTTTCTGGAGCCGGGCGAGAAGTACAAATCGCTGGCCAGCGTGGAGCGGCTGCTGCGGCAGATGGCGCAGGCGGGCGGAGATCGCGGCAGCTTGCTGATTGCCTTTGGCGGCGGGATTGTGGGCGATGTGGGCGGGTTTCTGGCGGCGATTTTTATGCGCGGCATTCCCTATATTCAGGTTCCCACCACGCTGCTGGCGCAGGTGGATTCGTCGGTGGGCGGCAAGACCGGCGTGAACCTGCCCGAGGGCAAGAACCTGGTGGGGAGCTTCTATCAGCCGCTGGCGGTGTTTGCCGATATCGGCGTGCTGGGGACGCTGCCGGAGCGGGAGTTGCGCGCCGGGCTGATGGAGAGCATTAAGGCGGGGATTATTCGCGACCGGGCGCTGGTGCGGTTTATGGAAGAGCACGCGGCGCGACGTGCTGGGGCGCGACCGCAAGGCTCTGGAAAAGGTGATTGCGGCGTCGATCCGGATGAAGGCCGGGGTGGTGGCCAGGGACGAGCGCGAGAACGGGCCGCGGATGATTTTGAACCTGGGGCACACGGTGGGCCACGCGCTGGAGCAGGCTACCGGCTACAAAACTCTGCTGCACGGCGAGGCGGTGGGGTGGGGGATGGTGGCTGCGCTCTATCTGGCGCTGCGAGCGGGGAACGATTTCGCCGGCGCAGTTTGAGCGGCTGGAGAGTTTGATTTATCTGTATGGACCGCTGCCGCCGTTGAAGCTGAGCGCGGCCAAAGTGGTGGCGGCTACGGGCGGGGATAAGAAAAATCTGGGCGGAGTGAGGCGGTTTGTGCTGCCGGTGGGGATTGGCGATGCGGGCGTGGTGGAAGACGTGACGGCGGCGGAGCTGGAGGGCGCGGTGAAGTATATGCTGGCGCGGGCGGCGGGGAAGCAAGCCTGATGACTGCGACCGGAGCCAAGCCGGCGGGTGCTGTGGATGAGGCCAGCGCGGCTGCGGCGGTGCGGGAGATGTTCGACTCGATTGCGCCGCGCTATGACCTGCTGAATCATGTGCTCTCAGGCCAATGTGGACCGGCTGTGGTGGCGGCGGACGGCGCGGCGGTTTCGCGCGGTGCTTGCGCAGCCCGATGCGGCGGTGCTGGATATTTGCTGCGGGACGGGCGACCTGACCATGGCGCTGCTGAAGCATCGGCCTCAAGGGGCGCGGCCGATTCTGGCGGCGGATTTTTCTCGCGCGATGCTGAGCCGCGGGGCGAAGAAATTTGCCGCACGAAAGCCCGGAGCGCCGTATGCGGTGCCGCTGGAGGCGGATGCGCTGCATCTGCCGCTGCGCGACAGTTCGATGGATTTGATTGTGACGGCATTCGGGTTCAGGAATCTGGCCAACTACGAGGCCGGGCTGCGGGAGTTTCATCGCGTGCTGAAGCCGGGCGGGCAGTTGGGGATTCTGGACTTCAGCGAGCCGGGCGGGCTCATCGGCAAGGCCTATGCGGTCTATTTCCGGCGCGTGCTGCCGGCGATTGGGCGGCTGGTTTGCGGCAAGGCGGGAGCCTACAATTATCTGCCTGCATCGGTGGGCAATTTTCCTCCGCCCGCGCGAGATGCTGGAGCTGATGCGCAAGGCGGGGTATGCGCGAGTGCGCGTGGCAGCCGTATACCTTTGGGATTGCGGGGTTGTACACGGGCGAGCGCGCCGCGATAGCCCAGGAGATCGATGAGTTCCTCTGACCCAAAATTCTGCCGACTCAAGCCTGGCCGGGTTTTCCGCCGAGAAGCGGCGCGTGGCGCTGCACTCGATGATGGTGGCGGCGGCGATGACGCTGCTCAAGCTGGCGGCGGGGTTGTTCTCCGGCTCGCTGGGCGTGCTGTCGGACGCGGCGCACTCGGCGCTGGACCTGGTGGCCGTGACGCTGACGTTTTTTTCAGTGCAGGTGAGCGACAAGCCGGCCGATGAGGACCACACCTACGGGCACGGCAAAATTGAAAACCTCTCCGCATTTGGCGAGGCGATTCTCATGGTGGCCTCCTGCGTGTGGATCATCTGGGAGGCGATGGCGCGCATCTTCTATCACACGGTGGAGCTGCGCAACTCGGTGTGGCCGGTGCTGGTGCTGCTGCTCTCGATCGGGATGGATTACTGGCGGTCGCGGCGGCTGCGGGCGGTGGCCGTGCTGACCGGCTCGCCGGCGCTGGCTACCGATGCATTTCATTTTGCCTCCGATATCTGGTCCACGCTGGCGGTGCTGTGCGGGCTGGGCGCCAGTTGGGTGGGAACGCAGTTCGGGATTGGCTGGCTGCGGTTCGCCGATCCGTTTGCGGCGGTGGTGGTTTCGCTCATGATTCTGCGGCTGACGCTGCACCTGGGCCGGGAGACGGTCTCTGTGCTGATGGACCAGGTTCCGGCGGAGACGCGGCGGCGGCTGGTGCGCGAAGTGGAACAGGTGAACGGGCGTGCTGGCCGTGGAACAGGCGCGGGTGCGGCGCGCCGGAGCCGGCTACTTTGCCGACCTGACGCTGGCGCTGCCGCGGCGCTATACCTTTGGGCACACCGGGGAGCTGGTGCGCGAGGCTACCGAGGCCGTGCATCGCGCGCTGCCGACGGCGGACGTGGTGATCCACACCGTGCCGCGCGAGGCCAGGGCGGAGAGCGTCTTCGACCGGGTGAGGGCGGTGGCGGCGCGCAACAATGTGAGCGTGCACGAGCTGAGCGTGCAGTCGCACCATGGACGGCTGCGCGTGGAACAGCACCTGGAGCTGGACGAAAAAATGCCGCTGCTGAAGGCGCATGAATTTGTTTGCGCGCTGGAGGCGGAGATTCTGCGCGAGGCGCCGGAGATCGACGCTGTGCTGACGCACATTGAAAGCGAGCCGGCCACCATTGAACAGCCCGAGAGATGGTGGAGGAGAATCGCAAGATCGAGTCCGCGCTGCGGGCGGCGGCCAGGCGAGTTCCCGGAGATTGTGGATGTGCATGAGATTATGGTGGGCCGCACCGGCGAGCACATTTATCTCTCCTGCCATTGCACGCTGCCGGACGATTTGTCGATGCAGCGGGTGCACGAAGTGATGACCGGGCTGGAGGATCGCTTCAAGCTGGAGTGCCCGGAGGTGTACCGGGTGACGATTCATCCCGAGCCGGTGACGGATAATCTGCGGTAGAGTGCGAGAAGGTTTGTAGACGAGACTGATTGCGCACAGCAAATGGATGGCTGCGATGATCTTAGAGGGGAACTGCGCGATTATGTCTCCGGAGCCCGAGCCATGACCAGCCGTGCGATTAAGAATTTTTTTCAGGTGGCGTCGCTGCTTCTTCTGCTGTTGGCGGTGGCGCTGCTGTCGGCCATCACCACCATGCACTTCGCCATTCACGGCGCCGAGGTGCAGGTGCCGTCGCTGAAGGGAATGACGGAGGAAGATGCGCGCAGCGAAACCGCCGGGCTGGGGCTGAACCTGGACGTGGATAATCGCTACTACTCGGCGGACGTGGCCGCGGGGCATATTCTTTCGCAGTCGCCCGCACCGGGAACGGTGGTGCGCCGGGAGTGGCTGGTGCGCGTGGCCCAGAGCCTGGGGCCGCAGAAGGTGGAAGTGCCGGATACGGTGGGACGCGGAGGAGCGGGTGGCGGCGCTCACCTTGCGGCGCGTGGGCCTGGAGGTGGGCGCGACGGCACGGCTGCCCTACGGCAAGGCGGAAGAGGGAACGGTGCTGGCCCAGGACCCGCCTGCGCACGCGCAGGGCATTGCACGGCCCAGCGTCAATCTGCTGGTGGCCGCCGCAAGCGACGATGCGCCCGACGGTTTTGTGATGCCTGATCTGGTTGGATTGCCGGCGGTGAGCGCGCAGGCGGAGCTGGCACGGGTGGGCATCAAAGCGGAGACGAATTTAGTGGATGTGCCGGTGGGGCCGGTGGGCAGCGGAGATGCGCCGCCAAGGATGCCGGTAAAGCCGGGCGCGGTGACGGCGCAATCGCCGCCGGCGGGATTTCGCGTGGAACAAGGCACGGTGGTTCAGCTGACGGTGGCGAAGTGAGAAGAACAGGGACTAGGGAATAGGGACAGGATAGGGAATAGCGAGTCAGCAAGAGTTGTGAAAGACAGAGAGGTAGTGAAATGGGATTGAGTGAAGATCAGGAGCGGGTGGCGTTGCAGGAACGCGAATTGAAGCTGCCGGGGCTGGATGCGCGGTTTGCCTGGGAGCTGGGCGTGCGCATGAGGACGCTGGCTGAAGAGCGCGGGCAGTCGGTGGTGATCGATGTGCGGCGCTTCGGGCAGCCGTTGTTTTATGCGGCGCTGGAGGGCACCACGCCGGACCATCCGGAGTGGGTGCGGCGCAAGAGCAACGTGGTGGCGCGGTTCCATCGCAGCTCCTATGCGATTGGGATGAAGATGAGGGCGAAGAAAGAAACGCTGGACGCGCATCAGGGGCTGCCGCTGGCCGACTATGCTACGGATGGCGGGATCGTTTCCGCTGGCCGTGACTGGCGCGGGAGTGGTGGGATGCGCGACCGTCTCCGGGCTGCCGGAGCGCTTCGATCACGAACTTGTGGTGGAAGCGCTGTGCGCTGTGCTGGGGCGCGACTATGCGGCGTTGAAGTTGGCGGCGGAGTAGGAGTTTACGTGAGCGAGTCAGTCGAGTCGGCGGTTTGGCCAACTCTGATTTTCAGACTGTTCTCTCGATCAGCGCAATAAAGAAGCCGTCGGTGTGGAATGCGCCGGGGAGCAGGCGAAGTGCGCCTTCGGGCAGTGAGGCAGTGGGTCAGCCGCTCCGCGCCGGAGGGGGTCAGGATGCCTTCGCTGAGCAGGGCTTCGATGCGGGTTGCGAGCGAGATTAGGCGGGCGTTGGGGGTTTGCGGCCAGCACTGCGGCGACGACCTGCTCGTTTTCTTCCGGTTCCAGGGAACAGGTGGAGTAGAGAACGCGGCCGCCGGGACGGACGGCGCGCAGAGCGGCGTGGAGAATGGCCCGCTGGCGTTCGGCTTGGCGGGGCAGATCTTCAGGGCGGAGGCGGTGGCGAATCTCTGGATTGCGGCCCAGCGTGCCGGTGCCGCTGCAAGGAACGTCGGCCAGAGCCAGATCGAAAACTGAGTCTTCAGTGAATGCGGTTGCGTCGGCGAGGCGGCACTCGACTCTGTCGGCGTGGGCGGCCAGGCGCTTGCGCAACTGGTCGAGGCGCTGAGGGCTGGATTCGCAGGCTACGATGCGGGCCTGAGGATTGCGCTCGGCAAGGATGAGCGTTTTTCCGCCGGGAGCAGCGCAAGCATCGAGGATTTTTTGTTCGTTCTGGTTGAGTGAATCTGCCAGCTAATTCGGCGATCAACTGCGAGCCTTCGTCCTGCAAGCGCACGCGGCCTTCGTGAAAGGCCGGCGCTGCTGTTACGTCGCCGTTGAGGATGGTGCGGGCGGCGGTGAGCAGTTCGCCGGGCGAGAGCTGAATGCCGGCTTCGAATGAGTTCGGCTTCGACGGTGGGGCTGGCCAGGCGGACGGACAGAACGGGCTGGGTCTGGCCGTGGCGGCAGATTGCTCGCGCTGCTTCAAGGCCGTAAAAGTTCGCCCAGCGCTCGACCATCCAGGTGGGATGGGATTCGGTTAGAGCGAGTTCGGCGACGGATTCATTTGGAAGATTTCCCTCAGGGGCTAAAGCCCAGTGTTTTGTCGTCTATATCGGACGTCTAAAGACGTGCCCTTTCAAAGCAAAATCCTTTTCTGAGTTTGGATTCTTCTGCGTCTGAAGGTTTTTGAGACCAGAGCCTTCGTAGCGCCGTAGCAAGTTTGCGCAGGACGGCGTTGACCATGCGGGAGGCGAAGCGGTGGCCGGATTGCTTGGCCAGCTCCACGCTCTC
The DNA here is from genome assembly GCA_963724755.1 of uncultured Acidobacteriaceae bacterium. GTDB lineage: Bacteria > Acidobacteriota > Terriglobia > Terriglobales > Acidobacteriaceae > Telmatobacter. The sequence goes on along the minus strand of CAVRVZ010000016.1, from coordinate 439,073 downwards.
ATCGATTGCGGCGCGGGCGGGGATGCGGTCCAGATGGAGCAGTTGAAATGCGCCCAGGCGGAGGGCGATCAAAATCTCAGGATCGAGTTTGGCGTTGGGGCGCTTGAGCAGCAATTGGATTTGGTGGTCGAGGCGAATCTGCCAGCGGAGCACGCCCAGCACCAGCGCCGTGGCCAGATTGCGGTCGGCAGGCGAGAGAGCGTTGACTCCCTTGCCGCGGAGCAGATCGTCGGAGTGAGATTGGCCGCGCTCGACGGCCATGAGGATCTGGAAGGCGGCTTTGCGTGCTGGAGAGACGGCGGGCATTGCTATGAGCCTAACCGCTCAGCCTAACCGCGCGTTGGCGGCGAGTGAAGCGCCGCGCAGAAATTCGGCTGCGGCGAGGCGCTTTTTGCCTTCGAGCTGGAGTTCGAGGAGTTCGAGCCAGGTATCTTCCGCGCAGCGGACGAAGAGGCGATGGTCTTCGATGATGCAATTGGCCGGGAGATGCGAGAACAGATCCGGCGGGATCGGTTTCAACGCTGGCCGGTTCCGCTGCAACTGCCATGCGATGGACGATGAGTTTTTTGCCGTCGAGCGTGGTGAATGCGCCGGGCCAGGGCTGGAAGCCTCGCCAGCGATTATAGAGCTCGTGGGCGGCGCGGGCGGCAAAATTCATGCGGCCGTCTTCGCGGTCGAGCAGCGGGGCGAAGGTGGCGAAGGAGTGGTTCTGCGGCTGGGGATGAATGGTTCCGGCGGCGAGGCCGGCCAGGGTTTCAACCACCAGCGGCGCGCCGGAGCGGGCGAGCTGATCGAAGAGATCGACGGCGGTTTGATCGGGCGCGATTTCGACGGTCTGCTGGAGAAGAATGGGGCCGGTGTCGAGGCCTTCTTCGAGAAGCATGGTGGTATTGCCGGTGAATGCGTCGCCCATGGCCACGGCCCACTGGATGGGCGCGGCGCCGCGGTATTTGGGCAGCAGAGAGGCGTGCAGGTTGATGCAGCCGAGGCGCGGGAAGGCGAGCATCCAGGGAGGAATGATGCGGCCGTAGGCGACCACGACGATGGCTTCGGGAGCGATGGCCTCAAGCTGGGCGCGGAATTCCGGGTTGCTGCGAATTTTTTCCGGCTGGGTGATGGGCAGCCGGCGGATTGCGCGGCCAGCTTGACGGCGGGTGCGGTGAGTTGTTGCGAGCGGCCCGTGGGGCGGTCGGGCTGCGAGACTGCCAGGGCGATGTCGTGGCCAGCGGCCAGCAGCGCTTGCAGCGTGGGCACGGCGAATTGGGGAGTGCCGCAGAAGACGAGTTTCACGGCTTTCACCACTCACCATCGCGCTGCATCTTGCGGATCTTGCGCAGACTCAGGTCGCGCTTGAGGGCGCTCATGCGGAAGATGAAAAGCATGCCGTCGAGGTGGTCGATCTCATGCTGCAGGCAGCGCGACAGCAGCTCCTCGCCGTCCATCTCGAACCACTTGCCGTGCTCGTCCTGGGCGCGAATGCGCACCTTGAACGCGCGCGAAACCTTCTCGCGAATCTCAGGAAAACTCAGGCAGCCTTCCTCCTCGTATTGCTTGCCCTGGCTGAAGATGATTTCCGGATTGATGAGCACCAGCTTGTCTTTTGGGTTCCTTGCCCATGCTCAGGTCGATCACCGTCACGCGTTTTGAAACGCCCACCTGCGGCGCGGCCAATCCGATGCCCTGGTTGGCGTAGGTGGTCTCAAACATATCGGCGACCAGCTTGCGCAACTCGGCGTTGAATTCGGTGACCGGTTCGCCGGGCTGGGAGAGCACCGGCTCGGGATATTTAACGATCTTGAGAATCATCGGCTTGCTAAAAGCTCCGTATCTGTTCGATGTATCCGAGGAAATTTCGTTGCATTTCGAGCGAGCGAGTCGCCGCCGAATTTCTGCTGCGCCAGGCCGGCGACGGTGAGCGCCACCATGGCTTCGGCAGCCACTCCGGCGGCGGGAACGACGCAAATATCGCTGCGCTCGTAACTTGCGCTGGTGGCTTCGCGAGTATCGAAGCGCACCGATTCGAGCGGTCGGCGCAGCGTGGAGATGGGCTTCAGATAGCCGCGCACCACAATATCCTCGCCGTTCGAGACCCCGCCCTCAATGCCGCCGGCGTTGTTCTGCGGACGGGTGAAGCGGGTGGGATCCTTTGGGCTCGGCTGAGTAATGAATGGGATCGTGGACCTGGGAGCCGAAGGACTCGGCGGCGGTGATGCCGCGGCCGATTTCGACGGCTTTGACGGCTTGCAGGCTCATCACCGACCAGGCCAGCAGCCCGTCCAGCCGCTCGTCCCAGTTGGCGTAGGTGCCCAGGCCGGCGGGAACGCCGTGGGCCACCACTTCAAAGACGCCGCCCACCGTATCGCCCGTGCGGGAGACCTCTTCGACCTCTTCCTTCATGCGGGCTTCGGTGGCGGGATCGACGCAACTGAGAACGATTTCGTCGCGAGCGGCAACAGCGGCGATCTCCTCCCATGCGGCGGTGCGGTCGAGTTCCACCCGGCCCACGCGAATCACGTGGCTGGCCACTTCAATGCCCAGCGGCGCGCAGCAGCAGCTTGGCCAAGGCTCCGGCGGCTACGCGCGCGGCGGACTCGCGGGCCGAGGCGCGCTCCAGAACGTAGCGGGCGTCGGGGAAGTTGTACTTGAGCGCGCCGGCAAGATCGGCGTGGCCGGGGCGCGGCGAGGCGACGGCCTGATGCTTGGCCGGGTCGCCGGCTTCAACGGGGAGCTTTTCCTCCCAGTTTTTCCAGTCGCGGTTCACGATTTCGATGGCGATGGGCGAGCCGATGGTCTTGCCGTGGCGCACGCCGCTGAGCACGTGGGCCTTGTCGGTTTCAATCTTCATGCGGCCGCCGCGGCCGTAGCCCTGCTGGCGGCGCCACAGCTCGCGGTTTACGAATTCCAGATCGACGGGAACGCCGGCCGGCAGCCCGGAGATGAGGGCGATCAGCGCCTCACCGTGCGACTCCCCGGCAGTTGAGAAACGAATCATATTCTTTTGATTGTAACGGATAAGCGAGTCAGACAGGCTTGTATTGCACGAGACGAATTCGACTGCTAACGAGGTGGGATCGCGACTGAATCGCGCGTTTACTTATCCGACGAACCAGTTCCACTGCTCCTCAGTGAGCGGGACTACGGAGAGGCGGCCGATGAGAACCAGCGGTGATTTTGCGAAGATAGGCTCGGCTTTGATGTCGGCGAGGGTCTTGGGCTGCTTGAGGCGCTTGCCGACTTTGACGCGGACGATGGGAACCTTGGGATCGGAGGCGTCCACGCTGACGACTGTGCCGGTGCCCACGGCGGTGCGCTCGTCGCCGGTGTGGTAGAAGATCCACTTTGTGCCCGGCTTCATTTCGCGCAGATGCTTGACGGCGGTGGGGTTGGTGACGCCGTCCCAGATGGTCTCCTTGTCGCGGAGGAAATCATCGAAGGAGTAGACTTCGGGCTCGGTTTTGAAGAGGAAGCAGGCCATGCGGCTTTCAATCTTAAGCGGAAGGCAGGGGATTTGGAAATGGGGCCCTGCCTTCCGGCTCATGGAAGATTAATTGTGGTGCTCGCCGGAGCAGCAATCCGCCGCCGACCTTCTCCGGTTGCATATAGGGTTGCTTGGGATCGACGAAGTAGCCCTGCGTATATTTGTCGTGGTGGCGAACCCAGGCCATGGTGTGGGCCAGGCCATCTTCATCGCGGCCCTTGGGCGCCATGTCGAGAAAGTTATACGTGCCCACCAGAATGTCCAGCCCGCGCGCATAACTCGAATAGGTGTGAAAGATTTCGCCGTTCGCATCCTTGAAAAACACGCTGAGGCCGGGGCCTTCTTCGCTGGGGAACTCGGTGAGCTCGTAGTTATAGTGCACCTTGCCCTTGGCGCGTTCTTCCGGAGTAAAGGAGACGTGATAGTCGTAGTTGAAGTCGCCGCCGAAGGACGAGTACCAGGGGAAGCGCCAGCCCATGCGCTGCTTGAAGACTTCAATCTCGTTGATAGGGAGCGTGCGAAATCACGGCGAGGGTCACGTCGCGATTGGCAAGGTGAATGGTGGCGCCGTCAAAGTGGTCGGCGAGATAGGAGCAGCTCGGGCAGCCCTCTTTCCATCCCGGCCCGAGCATGAAGTGGTAGACGATGAGCTGGCTGCGCCCGTCGAAGAGATCGGCCAGCGGCACTTTGCCCTTCGGCCCTTCGAAGAGATATTGCTTTTCGACCTTCTCCCAGGGCAGTTCGCGGCGTTGCCGGCTTAGCTCATCGCGCAGCCGCGTGAATTCCTTTTCCTTCTTGAGAAATGCCTTGCGCGCGGCAAGCCACTCGGCTTGCGAGACGACCTTCGGATGCTCGAGCTCTGTTTTAACGCTTGCCATGATGATCCTCCTTGGATGGGGAATTTGTGGGGATGTTGTTTGCGACTTGCCGCTTACGGCTTTCTTCAGTACCAGCGCGGACAGGCCGCCGGTAGTGGCGATGCTGCCGGCGATCAGCGCCGCGCTCGCCAAACACAATGGGCACATCATAACCTCCTCGGTTGCGCGATGGGGACGATCGCGCTTGTTTTTCCGCAGCTATCGTGCTTCTGCGGCCTTGCGAACCGCTCCAGAATCGTCGCCCAGCCTTTGTCCATATCGTCCTGCACCTGGTCCTGAATAAAGCCCAGCGCCGTGTGACGGAAGGCGATGTTCGTTGCGCCGTCCGCTTCCGTCAGCCGGTATTGCACGTTAGAGACGAAAGGATACGAGGCAAACAGCGGGCCGCAGATCTCCAGCAGCGTGGGCCGCTTGATGGCTTGCACATGGCCCCACAGATGGCCGTTGTTGTTGCCCAGGTCGCGATACCATCTTCCTCCCGGCCAGGGTTCGAGCTTCATTTGAAGGGAAGCGCCCGCATCGTTCACAAATTGCGGGCCTACCTGTTCGAGCAACGCGTTGAAGGTTACTTCAAGCGATGCATTGACACGGATCTCCTGGGTAATGCTCAGGGTCAGATTCTCAATACTCACTGGGGTCTGAATCATGGTTTCTCCTCGGGGATGGGATTGAATTCCGGAATGGATTTGTTCATCTGTTCCTCGGCACGTGTTTTGATGCCCAGCAACTGGCGCTGCCACAAACGCTCGAATGTGCCGGCCCACTCGTGCAACGGGCGGATGGCCTCGGCGTTGGTCCGGTAATATTTATGGCGGCCATCGCAGCGCACGCGCACCAGTCCAACGCTGCGCAGTACGCGAAGATGCTTGGAGACGGAAGGCTGGTCGAGGTTGAGGATATGCCGCGATTTCGTTGACCGGGCGCTCCCGTATGGCCAGGCAACTGAGAATATCGCGCCGACGGGGTTCGGCTACGGCGTTGAAAGCGTCGGAGGTGGTGGCTGCTCTCGGCATGGTTGGAAAATACATGCTTATATGGGAATATGTCAATAGAAATTCACCTGAAAATTGAATTTTTTATGGGATTGTTGTAAGATTTCCTTGTTGCCTTACTTCCTTGTTTCCTTGTCGGGGAGATTTATGCTCGCCAAATTGACCGTCAAAAACCAGCTAACCCTCCCCAAGGCGGTTGCTACGCGCTTTGCCGGAGTGGAATATTTCGACGTCAGCACAGATGGCTCCGTAATCAAACTCAAGCCGCTGCGGACGAGCCGGTTGGATGAGGTGCGTGCCAAACTCGAAAAACTCGGCATCACGGAGCAGGATATTTCTGACGCAATTGCCTGGGCGCGAGAAAGCAAGTGAGCGCTGACCCCAGAGCAAAAGTCGTCTTCGATACCCATGCCGTCCTTTCAGCGCTTTTGTTTACCTGCGGCAGGTTGAGCTGGCTGGTTGGGCACTGGCAATCCGGATTTTGCATGCCAATCATTTCGCGTGCAACGGCCGATGAGTTGATGAGAATTCTTGCGTACCCGAAGTTCCACCTGACTGCGGACGAACAAATGGAAGCACTGGACAGTTATATTCCCTTGTGCGAGGCAGTCGAGATCACAAAATCGTGCCCGGCGCATTGCCGGAATACGAAATGTCAGTCATTTCTCGACCTGGCGGAATGCGGCAAAGCCGATGTTCTGGTGACGGGCGATGAGGATCTGCTGGCGCTGGCTGGGGTGACGGCGTTTCACATGGAAACTCCGCAAGCCTATCGGCGCAGAGTCTGCGGCGAAGAAGCGAAGCCATAATTCTATTTGGGCTTAGGAAGAAGAGCCCGTCAGAGCGGATCCTTCCTGAACACCTATCGAATAGATGCATACCTTCGCCTATTCGCGCGCAAACGAAGCGGTCCTCATCTTTCGTTTTCGTAGATGCGTCGATGGCGCTGCTGCAAGCCGCAGGGATCAACCAAGTGACGAGCGAAGAGCTCTTACCCAAGGTGCAGGTTTACAAACTATGCCGATATCAAAGACTATCTCCAAACAACTTGAGAATGCCTCCTGGATTCGACGCATGTTCGAGGAAGGCGTGCGGCTGAAGCGCGAGCGCGGAGCCGACGCGATCTTCGATTTTTCTCTGGGCAATCCCGACTGCGAGCCGCCGGCCGCGGTGCTCGATGCGTTGCGAAAAATTGCGGCCAGCAACCTGCCCGGCGCGCACGGTTATATGCCGAACCCCGGCTACAGAGAAGTCCGCGAAGCCGTCGCCCAGAAATTGCGCCGCGAGACCGGCCTGGGATTTACGGCGGAAGACGTCTTCATGACGGTCGGCTCGGCGGGCGCTTGCAACGTGATTCTGAAGTCGATTCTGGATCCCGGCGACGAAGTCATCGTGCTGATGCCCTTCTTCCCCGAGTATCAGTTTTATATTGCCAATCACGGCGGCCGCATGATCCCGGTTGAAACCGACGCAGCGTTCTTGCCCGACGTGGAGCGGATTGCCTCGGCCATCACTGCGCGCACGCGCGCCATCCTGCTCAATACGCCAAACAATCCCAGCGGCCGCGTTTACCCTGCAAGCATCCTGCGCGATTTACAAGCGGTTCTGGAGCGCTCCGGGCAACCCATCGCTCTCATCAGCGACGAGCCATACAAGTCCTTCGTTTACGACGGACAGCGCCAGCCTGAAGTGGCCTCGTTCATCGCCAATACGGCAATCTGCAACTCGTGGTCAAAGTCGCTCGGGTTGCCGGGCGAGCGCATTGGCTACCTGGCCCTTTCGCCGCAACTCGATGACGCGCAAAATCTCCGCGCTGCCTGCGCCTTTGCCAACCGCACCCTCGGTTTCATCAACGCCCCCGCAATCTGGCAGAGGGTGATGCTTGAAACGCTGGATCAGACGGTGGACGCCGCGCCCTATGAGCACAAGCGCAACGTTCTCTGCGATGCGCTCGAGCGAATCGGATATGAGGTGAGGCGTCCTGAAGGCGCGTTTTATATCTTTCTCAAGACCCCCATTCCCGATGACATTGCGTTCACCAAATCGCTCGCCAGTGAAGGCGTGCTTGCCGTCCCAGGCGCCGGCTTTGGACGCTCCGGTTACATGCGTCTTTCGCTGACGATTCCGTTGGAACGAATCGAGAAATCGACCCGCGGATTTGAGCGTGCATTTCTCCGCGCGGCACGGCGCCCAGAGGGTACCCGGCCGTGACCATTCAATACTTCCACTTGTTCAGAGATTCCCTGGTTCTGCGATTCGCCCATATAGATGCAGACGCTGGTGCTGGTCTCTCTAACTACGATTTTGCTCCGCGCGGGAAGCACCGGTAGCAGCGCATTCCATAGCCATCGCGCAAGGTTCTCGCTGGCTGAATTCTCCACACCCTCCACTTCATTCAGGCAGCGGTGGTCGACGCGGCCCTCGATGGCCTTGATTTCCTTTATGGAATGCCCAGGATCTTGTGAGTCTGCAGGCTCAAGCGCCATTGCGGATGATCGAGGCAATAGTTGAGCGCAAGCTCTGTGTTGACGGCGCGGTTGGGTCCATCCATCGGCTGCAGAAATAAATGCCGGAAGCGGAGGGCTTCAAACTCCTTTGGATCGGCATTGGCTTGAGGATAGACCAGCTTCAATTCGTCGCCGCTCTGTCTGCACCAGCTTCGAACCAGCCTTGGGACTGACGCAAACCCAATCCAATCCCGCCGGAGCCTCGACCGTCCCATTGGTTTCGACTGCAATCTCGAAATCGCAACGATGCAGCGCTTCAATCAGGCTTGCATCCAGTTGCAGCAGAGGCTCTCCGCCGGTGCAAACCACGAATCGCTTTCCCAACGAGGAGTCCCGAGGCCATTTCTCTTCAATAGCCGCCGCCAAATCTTTCGCTGAATCGAACTTTCCCCCGCCCGGCCCATCCACGCCCACAAAATCCGTATCGCAAAAATTGCAGATCGCCGCGGCCCGATCCGCCTCGCGTCCCGACCAGAGATTGCAGCCGGCAAACCGGCAGAAGACCGCCGCGCGGCCCGCCTGCGCGCCTTCGCCCTGGCAGCGTATAGAAGATTTCCTTGACGGCAGTAGCTCATAAAAATCAGCTTACAGCTTTTAGCTCTTAGCTTCTAGCGCATCGTGCAAGGATTGGGGCTGTCAACCTGGCACGAACAAGCTGAAAGATCGGAGCTAAGGGCCAGGTTTTTCGTACCGACAACGGATCGGCAATCCCATTTTCCCTGAAACCCTTTTGCCGCAGCAGGCACGAGTCGCATTGCCCGCACGGCATGCCCGTTGGCGATGGATCGTAGCAACTGCTGGTCAGTCCGTAGTCCACGCCCAACTCGATTCCCTTGGCGATAATCTGCGCCTTGGTGAGGGCGATCAGCGGCGTATGAATCTTCAAGCGCCTGGCGGCCTTCCACTCCGGCTTTGGTAGCCAGGTTGGCCATCTTCTCGAATGCCTCAATGAACTCCGGCCGGCAGTCGGGATAGCCCGAGTAGTCCAGCGCATTCACGCCAATAAAAATATCGCTCGATCCCAGCACCTCAGCCCAGGCCAGCGCAAACGACAGAAAAATCGTGTTGCGCGCCGGAACGTAGGTGATGGGAATGCCGTGCCCCATCTCGTCCGCCGTGCGTCCCTTGGGAACGTCGATGTCGCCAGTCAGCGCGGAGCCGCCAAAGACGCGAAGATCGATCTCCGCAATGCGGTGAGCCGCAACACCGATAGATGCGGCAACGCGGCGGGCTGCTTCGAGTTCATAAATATGCCGCTGGCCATAAGAGAACGAAAGCGCGTAAAGCTCGTAGCCCTCACTGCGCGCAATGGCCAGCACGGTGGCCGAGTCCAGGCCCCCGCTCAACAGAACCACCGCTCTTCTTCGCGTCGGTCGCCATGATTTCCTGATTACTTCAAATCCCCGCCCTTGCCGATATCCATCGAAGGCGGAATGCGGATTGCTCTCATCAATGGATGCTTCGATGCATTGCTGCAGCACGCCCTTCGCTTCAAGGATGAACTCGATCGCGTCGCGCGCCGCGCCTTCGCCGCCCTTGTTCGGCGTCACGTAGTGGGCTTCGGCCTTCACCTGCGCCCGCGCATTGGCCATGGCCACGGCAAACCCGCACTTGCGCATCACCGGCCAGATCGATCACGTCGTCGCCCACGTAGGCAATCTCCTCCAGCGTCACGCCTTCCTTTTCCATGATCTCGCGCACCGCCGCATCTTGAAGGCCTCGCCCTGGTAGACAAACTCCATCTTGCAGATCGCGGGCGCGCAGGGCCACCGTTTCCGAGATCCGCTTGGTGATTATGCCCCAACTTCATTCCGCCCAGCCGCGCCAGCGTCATGCCCGCGCCATCGTGCGCGCTAGTAGCCCTTGACCTCGATCATTTTGGTTTCGTCGTTCCGTCCAGGCTGCGGGAAGCGGAAAGGGAAATAAGCCAGATGGTCCCGTCGGTCAAACGCCGTCAACGTCGAAGAGAATAATCTTGATGCGGCGGGCACGATCTTGCGCTGAAAGTGTCATGCATCTATTTTACCGATAGCTTTTGAGGCGTTTTCGCAGGCGCCGCTTCAGGAGAAAATAGAACCATGGATGCAATCCGCCCGCCGCTGTCCGGGCTGCCCGCGCTCGAACCTGGAGATTATTACTACGATGGACCAACCTGGTTTTCACCGCGGCTATCACTGAAGCGCGGCTCGTGCTGCAGCTCCGGCTGCCGCCACTGCCCTACGGGTTCGCGGGCGCAGGGGCCAGAGCCAGCTCCCAAGATTGAGCTGCAGCAGAGCGCCGGACCGCTCCCGCACCAGGATCGCAAAGCGCGGAAATGCAAAGCTGCCCCCGGCGTCGTCAATCACATTCAACTGGCACAGGTAGGGGCCGGGCTTGAGCGTGGCCAGCGGCACATCCAGCTCGATGGCTACCGCATCGCGTCCCTCCACGTTGATCGCCCTGGCCTCGACCAGCGGCGTTTCATACACTTTTGCCGATCCCTGAATGAGTTCCAGGCTGCTGAGCAGGTCGATGCCGGATTTCGCTCCCTTGTCCGCATCGGCCGCAGGCTTTGCGTGCGCCGGAGAGTAGATTTCGTAGAGCAGATAAAGGTGCTGATCCTGGCGAAAGACGTGGGTGATGTTGGGCACGTACTCTTCTCCGCCGCGCACCAGTGGAGTATCTTTCTTGCTCGGCTGGCGCATTGAGGCCAGCACAATGGAACTCATCTTGAGCGGCGCCTTCTTCATATCCGGCAGCGTGATCTCGGCTTCAAACGAACCCATCTGGCCGGTCTGGTTTTCGCGCACCACAAATTTCAATTGGTACTTGCCCGGCGGCAGATTGAAGCTGGTGGTGTACTGAATATTTTTTTGCCGCGCCTGCAAGCTGGGATCGAGATTCAGCTTCACCGTCTCCCGCGCATGGCCGATGGGCCGTTTCGCCTCGTCGATCACTTCTCCAATAATGTCCAGCGTAGCCTTGTCCTTGTCTCCGCCCTTCACAAAAGGAATCTGCGAGCCGGGCACGATCAGCGAAACCGGCACAAAGTAGCTGTTCTCGTTCAGGCGGAAGTACATCGCGTCCAGATAGACGGCCATATCGGTGGCCGGCAAGTCGCTGGCCAACTGCTCTTCAAGCTCGCGCTCGCGATCCTCGTGGCCGGAATGCTTGAAGTCCGCCGGCGCATAGTAGCCGGGCCGGTATTCCAGCTTCACTCCCGGCCGGTCGATCTTGATAGTCAGCTTGCGATATTTTCCGTCACGCGCGGGATTCGAACTATGGAAGCCGATGGCGTAGTAAGCCGAAGTATCGCGCTCCACCTGCGCAAAGGCCGGAGCGAAATCGTTGGAATCGAAGAACGCCTTGCCGCCGGTATCGGCGGAGAGCGTCCCCATCACCTCCTGCGTGGCGAAGTTGTTGTTCATATTGTTCAGCAGCGCGCCGCCGCTGTAAGGCGCCGGTTCCGCGCAGGCTGCCGGTGGAGGCGTCGCCCAAAGCACGAAATCGCCTGCAACCCGCGCGTATCCACGCTGTAGATGGCCAGGTTGGCGCGCACCGCCGCGTTGATCGCCGAGCGCAACGAAGCCTGGTTCTCGATGCCGTCGCGCTGGATGCCGCCGGAAAAGTAAAGCAGCGACTTCTTCTCCGTAATTTTTTCCAGAGACTTTGCCACGGCCCGCAGCGCGAAGAGTTCGCGGTCGGTATTGATGTCGTTGTACTCGCTTTCGTCGGGCGTGTAGCCGGTGGTGTCCTCCACCTGGTTTGAATTCGCGGTTGCGCCCAGAGCAAAGCCCTGCCCTTCAGTGCCGTTGTAAACGCCCACTTCATTCGTCAGCGCGTCCTTGTCGGCGGTAAAGTCCTGGTCCACCTTGAGCGTGTTGCCGAGCGAAACCAGCGCCACCAGGTCGGCAGGCTGCATTTTGTTTTTAAGAAAATCCTTTGCCGCCGCCACGCTGCGGTCCAGATCCTCGGGCTGCATCGAGGTCAGGTCAAAGAACATCACGATCAGCCTGTGATTGCGCAGGTCCTCGGGCTTTGCCACCACGACGGCATTGTTCCCATTGCCGCTGATCCCGGCGGCCAGCCCGCTGACCGTGGCTTCGTTGAGCGGCGCGGCTTTGTCCACGCTCTCAAAGTCGAAGGTATCGATTTGCTGCTTCTTGCCGTTCTCATAGATGCTGAAGTCGCTCTGCTTGAGCCCCTGCACAATCTCGCCGGTCTTTGCGTCGCGCGCCACCACGTTGGTCAGCACCAGTTCGCCATTCACCTTCAGCACATAGCCGCCCGGCGGTATACCCGAGTCTTGCGAGCTCGATGCGTCGCCGGAGTTCTGCGCAAACGCCGGCTGCGCTCCCGGCATAACCAGCGCCAGCGCCGCAATCCCCGCTCCGATCCTTTGTGCCCAACCCGTCATGAATTCCCTTCACAGATACAATAACTCGCTAACTCGCACTCACTAACTGCCGTGCACTCAGGTCTCGACTTGCTGCAACCCGGATCCTAATACCTGAATCTCGCCGTAAATTGAAACGCCCGCATGGCAGCAACCGAGTTCACCTGCCCGAAGGTCGGCGAAACCACGTTGGTATCCACGCCCGAGTACTGCACGGTATTGAAGACGTTATTGGCCGTGGCGCGCATCTCCATGCTGCGCGTGCCGCCCAACTGCATCGTCTTCGAGAGCGACATATTGTTCTGAACTGTTCCCGGACCGGCAATCGAGTTACGCGATGCATTGCCAAAGACAGCGCATGGATAGCTGGGATTGGCAGGCGTAGGAGCCGTGAATGCCGCGGGATTGAACCACTCCTTCAGCGAGCCGGCGCCCGCCGTGACTGAAACCCCCGTCAGATCGGGACGCAGGGAGCCGGCCGTGCCGCATGCAACGCTCGACGGCGCCGCCTGATAACTCGGAGTAAGCGGCGTTCCGGTAGCGAAGGTAAAGCTGCCGGAAACTGAAAATCCTTCCAGAATATGCGAAGCCGTTCCGGAAGTTACCCAGCGCTTATCCTTGCCGAAGGGTAACTCGAAAAGATAAGTTCCACTAACTTTGTGGCGCTGGTCGAAACTTGAGTTACCTTCCTCGGCCTTGAGGTCCTGCCAGTTCTGCGCCACCACGGTCGAAGTTCCGCCCACCGAGCCGGCATCGTCGATGGAGTGGGAGTACTGGTAGTTGGCGCCCAGCGAAATCCCCTTGCTCAGCCGCTTGTTTACCCTGCAGCGTCCCCGCGTTGAACTTCGAGAACGCCTCCGCCTGCTCGTAATTGAAAATCTGGTTCAGTGGGATCGGTGCCGGGGCTGGTTGCGCTTGGTCGCGGCGCGATGGTGTCGTCCAGATGATTGCCCTTCGATCCGTTGTAACCGATGTTCACCACCACGTTCCAGGGCATGGTCTTCTGCACAGTCCAGGTTCCACATCTGCACATAGGGCAGATGATAATGCGGATCGAGCGCGTAACTGCCGAAAGTGTCCGGCGCGGGAAATCCATTCTGGAACGTGAGGCAATCGGCGGGCGCGGAAGGGCATGCGCTGGCTTCGTTGTTCTGCTCGTTGGCGAAGGGCGGCTGATGCGCCATGGTCGTGGCAAGAGTGGCGTACTGGCCCACGGTGTAGTTGATGCCGTAGCCGGCCCGCAACACAATTTGTTTGGGCAGCCGCAGCGCCAGGCCAAGCCGCGGCGCAACGGCTGTGCGGAACGGATAGACCAGCGCATTCGGCAGATTGCCGTTGTAAGTCCCCGATGCCTCCGGCCTGCACTTCGTCGAGCGCTCGAACTGCGAAGTAAATCGCAGCGTCGCCGGGTTGGTATCCACATCGGCCAGGTGCCCGATACTTCTCCGTGTAAGGCGCATAGAATTCGTAGCGGACTCCGTAGTTCAGCGTGAGAATCGGCAGCACGCGCCAGTCGTCCTGGGCATAAAGATCCATCACGTTGTCGCGCAGGTAGCTCTTGGCAATCGCGGAGTCGATGCTGGTCTCCTCCGGCTCGCCCAGCAGAAAATCGCCCAGCGAGGAGCCGCTGAAAGCCCCCGTGAAATAAAAGGTTCCGGTGGAGTTCGAACCGCCCAGAAAATCGCGATGCACGCGGCGATAGTCGCCGCCGAAACGCATATTGTGCTTGCCGTGAATCCAACTCAGCGTCTCGGAAAGCGAGATGGTTTGCGCAATGGAAAGGTTCGGCTGCTGCTCGCTCAGTCCGGTCAAATTGCTGAGAACCACATTAGGCAGGCCATAATTGAGCGGGCTGGAATTCAGCGCGCATGCTGCCCGGACCCAGAATGCCGAATCGTGAGTGGCAATATCATCAACATTGGTAAAAAAATTTGTCGCCTGGCTGGTGGTGCGATTCCAGTTGGCGTTGAAGATGTTGGTCATCTTGTGATAGCCCACCGTGTACCCGGCCTGCAGGGAGTTCGAGTTCGTCGCACTCTTGCCGCCCAACTGCGGAAAGATGTTGACGTTGTCCAAGGCCGTGCCGATCCAGTTGTAGTTGAAGTTGATGGTCTGCCGCAGCCCTTGATTCTGCGATCTTCGCCCGCCGCCAATCCGCCGCGTCCTCCAGGCAGCGTTGCGTTTTTGCCCAGACTGCGCAGATAGCGCACACCGGCCTGCGTGGTGTTCGTCTGCGCGGTAGTCAGCAGGTGATAGTTCTGCGTATCGCCGGGAAGATTCTGGCTCGGGAAAGAACGGCAGGCAAGGTGCTCCGGTTCAATAGATCGGACAAGTAGCAGCGCATTGGCCTGTGGAACCGGAGTGATTGGCGCAAGGCCGGGAATATTGCCTTCCCGCTCCGCCTCCGTGGGCACAGTCGCATACTGATCAGACGGCGTAGAAGCGCGCGTGCCGGAGAGCGTAAGAAAAATCGTATCCTTGCCGCTCGGCTTGGTCAGATGCGGAAGGTAAGGCTCGCTCATGAAGGTGATGCCGAAGCGGTTGCTCCCTGAGGGCGGCTGCTCCTGCGGCTGGCCTCGCAGCGCAAACGGCTCCGCGTTGAGCGCCGAGTTGCTTCCGATCCAGAAGACGGCGCCGTGCGGCTGGCTGGGATCAAAGCCGCGAAAGTTCCCCCGCCCGCCGCCGAATCCCCCGCCCCCAAATCCTCCGCCACCTCCGCCGAAACCGCCTCCGCCTTGCCCTCCGCCGCCCTGGCCGCCATTCTGCCCGCGCGCCGACATCGATCGCGTCCCTGATCCGGTCCGTATCCATGCCGGCCAGCGGGCTTACCGTTCCCGACTGCCCGCTGATGGCCACCGAATCCGCGCCGAAGTCGGAGTTCCCGGCGATGGAGGGCAACTCGGCACCGCCGGCGCCTGTCTGGCCCGACATATCGCCCTGGGTCTCGGTATCGGCTTCCAGAGCGCTCTGCGAGGCTCAGGTTTTGCGCTCCTCTTCCGGCCAGTTGCCGGTTTGCCGGCCTGCTGACTTGCTGACTCGCTGACTCGCTCTGTCTGCTGCTCCGCCGCCCGCGAAGCCAGATATCAATGCAAAGGTCACCGTCTGATCGTTGTTCGCGGCGCTGAGCTCCGCCTCCTGCGTCCCGGGAGCAAAACCCGCAAACTCCGTGCGAATTACGTAGCGGCCATCCGGCGGAACGATTCAGCGACCAGGCTCCGGTAATGCCGGTGGTAGTGGAATAACGCTTGCCGGTGACCGTGTTTTGCGCGGTCACGGTTACGCCGGGCAGGGGAATGTTGCCGCTTTTCACCACGCCGTGCAGCTTGCCCCCGGCCTGAGTTTGAGTGGAGGGAGTTTGACCGGCGCAGTCTGATCGGGCTGCACCGGAGTGGTTGGAGCCTGCGGGGTTGTGGCATCAGCCGGTGCAGAGTTAGCCGCACCGGGATAGCGTCCGGAGTTTGCACTGGAGCCTGCGCCCATGCCGCAAGGCAGCCTGCCGCAACGATCCCTATCCAAGCTGCCCACAACCCCGTTCGCCGCATTCAATCTCCCTGGCATTTAGCGCCGTGTTCAGTCTGACGGACCACGCGCCACGAAGGTTTACGTGTCCCTGCATTTGCCCACCCGCGCCCAATTCAATTCGAGCCCCGCGCTGCATACATTGACAATCCCGCTGAAAAGCTGGGCCACTCAAGAATTTTCTGTCCATTGGCCGCCTTCACAGGCGCCCAACAATTGCGCTTGCATTCTCCATCCGCGCATGTTAACTCTTAAGCCATTAATCTTTTAATTTCTGCCTATGAAGTAAACTTCGGCAGGCAGCGGATGAGGACCTACCGCACCATGAAGATCGGCACCACCATTCGCACTTACCGGCTGCAGAAAGGCCTGTCTCAAGGGGATATCGAAAAGAAAACCGGCTTGCTGCGCTGCTATCTTTCGCGCGTTGAAAACGGCCACACCGTGCCCTCGCTGGACACGCTATCCAAGATTGCCATGGCGCTCGACATTCCCATCGCCCAGTTCTTCGCCGACGACATCCCTGGGCCGCGAGCTCAACCCGCAAAAGCTCTCCGACGAGGAACTCCGCTTCCTCACCCAGATCCGCCGCTACAGCTCGAACCTGAATGAAAGCGACCGCAAGCTGCTGCTGGCCATGGTAAAAAAATTCGCCGCCACGGCGATCCGCTAGAACAAACCCGCACTAAACATCATTGCCCAGGTGGAAGATCGGCTCCACTCCATGCGCGCCGCTGAGCAGCGCCTGCTCCTCGTGCGCCTCCAGCGGCTTGAAGTTCTGCGCCACGTCCATGGCCAGGCGGAAGTACTGCTCGTCTCCGGGCGGAATGGCGGCCGTGATGGGATGGCCCAGCGTCCAGCGCAGCCCCAGCGAGGCTTCGTCAGGAAAACCGGCAGGCTTATACCAGCAATTGGGCTGCGGATGATGCGGCTTTTCTGCTGGCCGGCCAAACCGTCTTGGCCATGCTCTTCAGCGCCAGTGCGCCTATCTTCTTTTCCTGCGCGCGCTTCAGAATCTGCGGCCCGAAGTTGGCCTGTGAATAGAGAACCCAATTCACCGGGAAAAGCACCGTATCGAAGTTGTACCGGTCCAGCGCCGCAAGCGCGGTCTCAACCGAATGAACTGAGAATCCGATAAAGCGAATCTTGCCTTCCTTCTTTGCGGCTTCCATGGTCTCCATCGCGCCGCCCGGCCCCAGAACTTTGTCCAGATCGGCCATTTTGGTCAGCGCATGGAACTGGTAGAGGTCGACGTGATCGGTCTTGAGCAGCCTTGAGCGACTGTTCGAGCTGCGCGCGCGAGTCGTCTTTCATGCGGCCTTCAGTCTTGCAGGCCAAAAAGCATTTGTTTCTGTAAGGAGCCAGCGCCGGACCCAGCCGCTCCTGCGCATTGCCGTAGCTGGGCGCAATGTCGAAGTAGTTGATGCCGCGATCCACCGCCTCGGCCACCAGGTTCGCGGCCGCGCCGGGTTCCACGATCCATCACCAGAATTCCGCCGAAGCCGATGATGGAGAGCTGTTCGCCGGTCTGGCCCAGTGACGCGGCGGGCAATGGGCGCGGAAGGCGTTCGAGTTGCTCGCGTTCAGTCTGCTGGTGGTTGCAACGGCTGCGGCGGTAATGCCGGCCTGCTTTAAAAAATCGCGGCGCTTCATGATCTGCCTCCGGGGATCGGAGTAAATGGCGATCAGCGTACGGAATTATTCTTGCACAGGCAGTGAACTCGTCGGCGGATCAAGTGGGCCATGCCGCTCATGGCCTCACCCCGCCAACTGGGCCAGGTAAAACCCAAACAGCACCAGTATGCCCACCACCATGACTATAGCAATGCGCAGCCGCGTCTCAAACAGTTTGCGCGGCGAGCCGATCCGCGGCACCATGGGAGCCGCAAAGAGCAAACCGCAGGTGCAGCCGCCCAGGTGGGCCATATTGTCGATATTCAGCCCGGAGTGCGCCACCACATGGTGCCAAAGCTGATTGAAAGGCCAAGCACCAGGTTGAGTACTGCAAAGTAAATCACCGACCGGCGCAGCTTTTTCAGCTCGACAGGCGGCACCGGCAATCGATGCGACTTGAGCAGCACAATCAGCGCTCCGGCAATCCCGAAAACAGCTCCTGAAGCTCCCGCGCCCGGCGGAAACACAGCGGTCAGGTCAATGCCTCCTGGAGCGTGATAGCTTCCCATTCATGGTGATATACATCGCCCAGCCCAAGAATGTGGACAGCAGGTTGCCCGCCGCTCCGGTAAGAATGTAAACCGCCAGCACGCCCGCCGAACCCATCAGCGGCTCGGCCAGCAGGCCGAGATTCCACAGGCACCACATATTGGTGGCCAGGTGAAGAATGCCCACGTGCACAAACATGGCGGTCACAATGCGCCACCACTGGCCGTTGATCAGCACAGCGCCGGCGTTGTCGGCGCCCCAGTACATCAGTTGATTCGATGTTGGGCGCCACCGCGCTCACCCCGCGAACAACCATGGCCACAAAGACCGCGCAGTTGATCCCCACCAGCAGATAAGTCGCCGGCGCAACCGCCCACAACGGCCGCGGCTTGCGCACCGGCGGCGGGGGCGGCGAAATATATCCGGTACCCGGCGGCAGAAACTCCGGCTCGTAACCAGATTCCTTCTTCGCGGGTTGGAGGGTGGTGGGGAATAACTTCCCATAACTCCACTCTAAAGCATTTTCAAAGACTCTGTAGAACGAGTCGTGAATTCCCCCATGAATCGCATGCCTGTTTCTCGCAAATTTGTCCCAGCCGAGCAGCAAATACCCGCCCAGTGCCACGTTGTAATCTGGTCTTTGGTATTTATCCCGCTGCAAACGTAAACTGCCGCGAATCTACAAGAACGAGGAGTGCAACCGTGAGCACGGCAAAACGAATCCGCAGAGCGTTGTTAAGCGTTACCGACAAAATCGGCCTGGTGGAGTTTGCCCAGGCGCTGGCCGGCTTTGGCGTCGAGCTGGTCTCCACCGGCGGAACCGCACGTGCTCTGCGCGAGGCCGGCCTGGCCGTCAAAGACATCAGCGACCTCACCGGCTTCCCGGAGATGCTCGACGGCCGCGTCAAGACCCTGCACCCCAAAGTCCACGGCGGCCTGCTCTATATTCGCGGCAACAAGGAGCACGAAGCCGCCGTCGCCGCCCACGGCATCGAGCCCATCGATATGGTGGTGGTGAACCTCTACGCCTTTGAGAAAACCGCCGCCCAGCCCGGCGTAGCCTTCGGCCATCTGATTGAAAACATCGATATCGGCGGCCCCTCGATGGTCCGCTCCGCCGCCAAAAACTTTGAAGACGTCGCCATCGTCACCCGCGTCGCCGACTACCCCGCTCTGATTGAAGAACTGAAGAGCAGCGGCGGCTCGCTCAGCCGCGAAACCCGCTGGCGGCTGGCGAAGCAGGCCTTTTCGCAACCACCGCCGCTTACGATACGGCCATCGCCAACACTCTGGACCAGATCGCGGATGCTCCTCCACCCGGCCAGGCCCTGCCGGAGGCGTCTGCCGCATCGCAGTTGCCCACCACGCTGCGCATCAACCTTCCGCTGGCCCAATCGCTCCGCTACGGCGAAAACCCCCACCAGCGCGCCGCGCTTTATGCGGACGGCACAGGCCTGGGCGTTGCCGGGGCAACCCAGCTCCAGGGCAAGGAACTCAGCTTCAACAACCTCGTCGATCTCGACGCCTGCTGGGAGCTGGTCCAGGAGTTCGACGAGCCCGCCGTCATCATCGTCAAGCACACCAATCCCTGCGGAGCGGCCACCGGCGCAATCGTCCTCGAAGCCTACCAGAAAGCCCTCGCCTGCGATCCCGTCTCAGCCTTCGGCAGCGTCATCGGCATCAACCGCACCGTGGACGCCGATGCCGCGGCCGAAATCGCCAAGCTCTTCGTCGAGGCCATCGTCGCTCCCGCCTTCACGCCGGAAGCCCGCGAGCGCTTCGCCGCCAAAAAGAACCTGCGCCTGGTTCAAGTTCACTCCGCCCCGCCGCGTCCCGTCGTCAAGCAGGTCTCCGGCGGCATGCTGCTGCAGGACGCCGATACCGCCCGCATCGCCGAATCGGAGCTCAAAGTCGTCACCTGGCGCCCGCCCACCGCCGAGGAACTGCGCAGCCTGCTCTTCGCCTGGCGCGTCTGCAAGCACGTAAAATCGAACGCCATCGTCTACGCCCGCTCCGGCCAGACCCTCGGCATCGGCGCCGGCCAGATGAGCCGCGTAGATGCCGCCCGCTTCGGCGCCATGAAGGCCGTCCTCCCGCTGCAGGGTTGCGTAGCCGCCTCCGACGCCTTTTTCCCCTTCCCCGACGGCCTTGAAGCCGTAGCCCAGGCCGGCGCAACCGCCGTCATCCAGCCCGGCGGCTCCGTCAAAGATCAGGAAGTAATCGCCGCCGCCGACAAGCTAGGCGTAGCCATGGTCTTCACCGGCATCCGCCATTTCCGGCATTGATACGCAAGCACTCGTTGAAAAGATAGCGGGTGTCCAATCTCACGCATTATTCATTTTGCATCGAAGCGGATTCCACAATCCATTGCGGACCCATTCATTTCAACCCCTCCTTAGCCCGTTTTACCCAAAAATCCCCTGAATCCCCGTGCCTTTGCGACCAATCCCGCGTAGAATCGTCTTTAATAGTAGGCAGAGTTGCTCCTACCGGCTGCCTGTGCTGCCTTGCGGTCCTCCGGCGCGGTTTTTTCTGTTCGCCCGGTCCCAAAAGGCACGGAACCCCCAGGATGATGAAACCAAAGACCTTTGTATTGCCCCTCTGGCTCGAATTTGCCGCCGCACTCCTTCTCCTGCTGCCGGCCACGAACTTCCGCGCCCAAACCGCCCCCGACAAGATGCCGCCGGATACAGCCGCCCCGGGCAAACCCGGCCCCGCTGCCGGCAAGCCCGCCCTGGCCGAGCCGTCCAAGCCCGCATCCGCCGAGACCGCCGCAACCGCCGCTGACCGCGCCGTGGCCTACTATCACCTGGCGTTGGCCACCATCTACGAGGACGAAGCTCTGGAAACGGACCGCCCGGAGTACATCACCCGCGCCATCGACGAGTACAAGACGGCCCTGAATGCCGATCCCAACTCCCCGCAGTTGAATGACGGGCTGGCCGACCTCTACTTCCGCGCCGGCCGCACCCACGACGCCGAAGTCACGGCGCGCGCTCTGCTCAAGAACTCTCCCAACGACATCGACGCCCACAAGCTGCTGGGCAAGATTTATCTGCGCCGGTTGAGCGATGCCTCCAACTCCGTCTCCTCCACCTCGCCCTCCGGCAACGTTCTTGACCAGGCCATCGCCGAGTACGAAAAGATCGTCGCCTTGCAGCCCAAAAGCGTCGAGGACCGCATGGTTCTGGGCCAGCTCTACACCGTCAAGCACGATTCCAAAAAGGCTGAGGAGGAGTTCAAAACCGCGCAAGCCATTGAGCCCGAGTCTGAAGAAGTAGTGCTCAACCTGGCCCGCCTCTATGCCGAAAGCGGCGACCTGCAGCATGCCGCCAAGGTGATTGAAGACGTGCCGGAGACTGACCGCACACCCAAGATGGAGCTGGCCCTGGGCGCGGCTTATGACCAGCTGAAGCAGCCCAAGGACGCCATCGCCGCCTATCAGCGCGCCAACGATATGGAACCCGGAGACCCGCGCACCCTTGACGCGCTGGCCCAGGCCCTGCTCAACGATAACCAGCTCGACGAGGCGCTCAAGCAGTTCAAGCTGCTCGCCGACGCCGATCCTGAGAACGCTGAGACCTACGTTCATATCGGCGAGATCCAGCGCCGCCAGGGAAAGTACGAGGATGCGCTGGCCACCATCCACACGGCGCTCAAAAAGGACCCAACCTCACTTGAAGCCGGCTTCAACGAAGGACTGCTGCTTGACGTGCTGGGCCGCCTCGACGATGCCGCACAGACTTACGAGAACCTGCTGGAGCAGCCGTCGCTCTACCACGCCAACGGCGCCTACACGGCCGAGGAGAAGAACAACCGCGGCATCTTCCTTGAGCGCCTGGGCTCCGTCTATCACGAGCAGAACAAGGTCGATAAGGCCATCGCCACCTACCAGAAGATGATCGATCTGGGCGGCGACTATGGCCCTGCGCGGCTACCAGGGCCAGGTGGATATCTACCGCGACGCCAAGCAGTTTGACAAGGCCATCGAGGTCTCCCGCAAAGCCGTCGCTTCCGACCCCAAGAATCGCGACCTCAAGCTGATGCTGGCCGGCGAACTGGCGGACCAGGGCCAGGCCGACGAAGGCTTGGCGATGGCCAAAGGGCTCCTCGATAACTCCGATAACGATCGCACCGTGTGGCTTGCGCTGGGCCAGATGGACATTCGCCTGCGCCGCTGGAAGGATGCCGAGGATGCCTTCGACAAGGCCGCCACGCTGACCACCAAGAAGGAAGATAAAACCTACCTGGTCTTTCTCAGCGGCGAACTGGCCGAGCGGCAAAAGCACTTTGAGCCGGCCGAGCAATTCTTCCGCCAGGTCCTCGAGCTGGACCCCACCAACGCCATGACGCTCAACTACCTCGGCTACATGATGGCCGACAAGGGCATCCGCTTGCCTGAGGCGCTCAAGATGATCCGCAAGGCCGTCGAGCTGGAGCCGATGAACGGCGCCTACCTCGATTCCCTCGGCTGGGTCTACTTCAAGCTGGGTGATTACGAGCTCGCCGAGGAGAATCTCCGCCAGGCCGTCGACCGCGACCAGTCCGACCCCACGGTCCACGACCACCTCGGCGACCTCTACGAGAAGACCGGGCGCATCCGGCTGGCCGCCGCGCAGTGGGAGCTCTCGCTGGCCGAGTACGCAAAGTCAGCGCCCGCCGACGTGGAGCCCGGCGACGTGGCCAAGGTGCAGAAAAAGCTGGAAAGCGCCCGCGTCAAGCTCGCCAAACAGGAAAGCGCCATCGGTTCGCCCAAGCCGGAGTAGTACGCGACACGCCGCATACTGTTACTGCTTTGTGTCCAGCGGGTGCTGCGATCCTCGAAGAACTGGTTTTGCAGCTTCAGGCTCACCTGGTCCGCCTTGATCGCCTTCAGCGCTTCGGCAATCTGGCGCGACCACTCCTTCTGGTCAAACTCGCCCAGTTCTTTCGTCGCTGCCGCGCCCTCGCCCGAATAATGATTGGGGAAACGCGCGTACCACCAGATGCCCGGTGTAAACACCGTCCGGCAGAGACTGCCGATTCAGGTCAGCGCCCGATTCCTCCGTCGCTCGGTCCATGTGGACCAGGTCTGGCCGCGCAATCAGCATCAGCGACGTCTCCGTCTCGCCCGCGTGCTGGTCATTTTGGTCTTCTGGGCCGGACGTCCCGGCACGTTCCGCTTCGGCAATCCGAAAACGTAAACCACGTAGTCGCGCGGGCTGGCCAGTTGCGCCTGCGCGAACAGCGGCAGCAGGTGGTTGTTTCCGCCGTGGCCGTTCACAATGACCATCTTCTTGCAGCCGTTGCGCGCCATCTCCTTTACCGTCTCCTGCAGCAACGTGAGTTGCGTCTCCAGGCTGTAGGCCACCGTTCCAGGCTGCTGTTGCGCCTCGAAGATCTGCCCGAAATAATACTCGGGAAATACGACCGCATACTCCTGCTGCACCGCGTTGAAAACCGCGAATCGCACATCGAGCAGGTCGGTTCCCAGCGGCAGGTGCGCCCCGTGTTTCTCGATGATGCCGAAGGGCAAGCACGCAAACCCCTTGCGACTGATGAATGGCCTGGATGAAGTCGGGGCCGGTAAGCTCCTCCCATTTTGGTGAAAGGTTCGCCTGGGAATAGCAAACTCTCCACTGATAACAGAAGCAGAGACAGAGCGAGAACAATGCCGCCTTTCGATTTCATCGTCAACCCCCTTTGGCCTGCCAGCCGCCGTTCATGTTACTCTTGCGGGCGGCGCACTGACAAACATTGATGGGATGGCATACTAGTGCGCATCGACGATGGCGGACTCCGAAACCAGCTCGCCTGCCAAACTCCCTGCCGGGAATTGCCGTCCGCGGAGACGGCGAACTTGCCAGCCGCGCGCACGCCGAACCGCCCCATCCCTATCGCACTCCCTTTGCCCGCGATGCCGCCCGCATTCTGCACGCGCGCGCCTTTCGCCGCCTGGCCGGCAAAACCCAGGTCTTCGCCCGCCTGCCCGCCGAATCCCCTTCCGACCACTTCCGCAGCCGCCTCACCCACACGCTTGAAGTAACCCAGATCTCCCGCACTCTGGCCGGGGCCCTGGGACTGAATGCGGAACTGACCGAGGCTCTGGCGCTGACCCACGATATCGGCCACCCGCCCTTCGGCCACGCCGGAGAAAAAGCCCTCGACCACTGCCTGCGCGGCGCCGGGCTCACCTTCGACCACAACCTTCACGCCCTGCGCATCGTCACCTGGTTTGAGGAGCGCTACGCCGCCTTTCGCGGCCTCAATCTCACCCTGGCCGTCCGCGAAGGCATCGTCAAGCACTCCCACGACTACTCCGCCGCCACCCACCCCGAGCTGGCTGAATATTTCCTCGATCAATTTCCCCCGCTTGAAGCGCAGCTCATCGACCTCGCCGACGAGATCGCCTACCTGACCGCCGATCTCGACGACGGCCTCGACTCCGGCATCCTCACCCTCCCGCAGGTCCGCGACGGCGTGCCCTTGTTCCGCGGCTTCCACGATGCCGTGCTGCAGCAATTTCCCGCTGCCCCGCCGAAACTAGCCGGCTATGAGACCCTCAACCGCGTCCTCAACGCATTGGTCACCGATCTGATCAACGAGGTGCATTCCCGCGTGGAGGCTCTCGGCGCAACCACGCTCGCCGATATTCGCCGCGCGCCCCGCCGCCTGGCAGCCCTCAGCCCGCCAATGGAAGCCGCCCGCGCCGCCGCCAAGGAGTTCCTCTACGCCAGCTTCTACAACTCCCCCGTAATGGAGGAAGCGCACGACCACGCCACCAAGGTCGTTGAAAGCGTCTTTGCCGCATTGATCGCCGACCCCGGCATGCTGCCCGCGGACCACCGCGAGCAAATCCCCACCCAGGGCCTTGAACGCACCGTAGCCGACTACATCGCCGGCATGACCGACAGTTTTATTGAGCAATTATGGGCGCGCTGCGGTGGGCGGTGATTGATATGCACTACTCCTCTGGCCCACTCCACCCCTTGGTCTATCCATTCTGTACCGGTGGTCAGAAATTTTGTATCGCTCAGGCTCCGGTTTTGGCCAGCCAATTGTATAGCCAGGCAAAAATAGCCCCGCCTATCAGACCATCTGCGAGCGCATACAGTGTCACGATCACAACCTCAACAAAGCTGCGGGTGGCATGATAGCCGGGATACCAGGACGACAGCATCTCAAGAAAAGCGTGACCATAGGCGCCACAGAACAGGTTGACCAGACTCACAACCAGAACCGCCCCTCCCCACAGAATCGCGCTCGCAAGTGCCAGAGCTTTCACATTGAATTTCATAGCTCCCTCCTAGGACATATATTTTAGTCCTGTGGGGCAACTTTGTAATTTTGTCTGCGGATCAGGTTTTGACAACACAAGAATGCCATGGCCCGGCTCTTATTGCACCGTCCCCTGCGGCCTCAGCCGCCGCATCTGAATTGTCTGGCTATTTTGCAGGAAGAAATTCGATGCGCGCCAGATCGGCCACTGCTTTGAAGCCATAATCGGCGGTAACCAAAACATGATCAGTGGATTCCATCGCCAATTCGAGCGCAAACGCATCGGCATAGGAGATATTCCGGTCGACGCGCAACTCGGCCGCGCGCACAGCACGCTCACCGCTGACAGGAATGATCTCTAGCTCAAGAGGAATCAGGCTTTCCAGAATACGGTTCTGGTTCGGCGCACCAACCTTTTGCGAAGGTTTCCGGCAATCTCGCCCCATTGCAACGCAGAAACGCGCACCTCTGCCTGCTGGCGCACGCATTCCTTAAAGATCGCGATCACGCGATCTGCACCAGCTTCGCCTATCGATGTATCGGAGCACAGCCGACGAATCCAGAACGTACACGGTCATTGAAAGGTCTTACCACCCCTCTTCTCTCAACTCTCGCTCGCGCTCAAGCCGCCGATCCTCGAGTAGCATATCGGTCATCGAAGGGCCGCCCGCCGTGATCCCACGCATCTCGTCGATCAGGCGCAGTTTAGCTGCCAGCGTCTGCGGCTCCAGAACCAGCCGCGTGCCCTCCTGGCGGATTGCAACACGCGTCCCAGCCTCAATCCCCAGTGCCGCGCGAATTTGTGCGGGGATTACCATTTGCCCCTTGCTGCTGACGGTAGTAAAGAGCTGTTCCATAACTTACAATCTACCACAAGTAAGACATATAGACAAATGTAAGCAATAAAAATAAGGTAAGACAAACAAAATACGTCTTACTCGATGGAATTGATGCCTTACTGCACCGTCCCCTGCGGCCTCAGCCTGCGCAAATCCAGCGCGCACTCCACGGCATTCTGCGCATGCAGCCGCAAATTGTCCGACGCCGCCCACAACCATAATCGCGTAGTCTCATTGGATTAGCGCGCCCCCGGCGCCTCCGGCCGCAGCCGCACCAGCACATCGTTCTGCCCGGTGGCAGCCAGGTTCGACGGCGAATCCGTATCTTCCAGCACCAGGTCCACGTGCTCTCCGCTCAGTGCCTCTTCGAGCGCCGATATCTCCACCGGCCGCTCCAGCTCCACGGCAATCGAAAACGTGTGCCCGTGAAAGACCGGCGCATGAATCACCTGCAGGGCGAGCGCAGGCCAGCGCCCTCCGGCCAGCGCGTCGTAGTGGCGGCGAATCCGCGCCTCCACAGCGGTCAGGCTCACCTTCGCGCTTTCGCCCAGCCCGCCCAGCAGGTTATAGGCCGCCTGCGCATCATAGACGGCGCGCGGCATGCCCTGGAAGCTGAGCAGGCTCACCGTCTGCTGGTGCAGCTCGTCCATGGCCGCGCGGCCAAACTCGCTGGCCGGCTCCAGCACCGTGGCGGCGGCAAACCGCACCGGCGCGGCCAGTTGCAGCCGCTCCAGCACCAGCGCCAGGGCCAGCGCCGCGGGGTGCGCCGGAACCACCGCGGGAGTAAACAGGTCCGGGGTCACTGCCGCGGAACCAAGCCCACTGAAGCGACCGGGCACCAGCACCGCCCCGTCTCCTGGTCCAGCGCGCCGCTCAGGTCCAGCACCGTCGATCCGGAGCGCAGCGCCTGCCGCCAGTGCCTGCGGGTCAGGTCCTCCGTGCCGGCAAAAAATGTAAAGTCCACATGCTCGAATGCATCCGCGCCAATGGCCTGGACGAACGTCACCTCGTCGCCCACCTGGTCCAACTGGCCCTGCGCCTCTTCCTCGTCCAGCAGGAAAAAGCTGGCCGCGGCCAGCGACGACTCCGACAGCGCTTCCTTCAATTCCCTGCCCAGCAGGGTTGAAGCTCCGGCAATGGCGATCTTGTACACAGGCATCCTTTATTATTCGAGTGGAAATCTACCAGGCTTCAACGAATCCGGTTCTGCCGCTGCTCGCATCAGGCTCAGCAGTGCCGCGTGGCCTTCTGCGCCGCCGCCGCGACCACGAGTATGCCGCCCGCGCCCAGATGCCGCTGAACATATAAAGCAGCGCCATCACGAAGAGCACCACGTTGGAAAACCGGATCATGATGTACAGCACTATCGGCAGCACAAACAGCAACTGGAATGGATGGCTGCGGGAGAAGTTGATCTCCTTGGCCGACCAGAACCGCCAGGTGCTCACCATCAGGAAGCCGCCCAGCCCCACCAGGATCAGCCAGGGAATCGCGACCCACCACTCATAGACCGGATAGCCGTAAAAGAAATGCACCGTTGCGGCCAGCAGCCCCGCCGCCGCCGGAATCGGCATGCCCACAAAGTATTTTCGTCCCGGCCTTCCCGGATTCCTGCGGCTGCGCATCGTGGCTGATGTTGAAGCGCGCCAGCCGCGAAACCCCGCCGATCAAAAACAGAAAACAGATGAACGCTCCGGCCTGGTGCAGGTGCTGCAGCAGTTGCGGGTTGATCGAATCCGGCAGAAAATGGAATCCCCAGATCAGCGCCAGCAGGCTGGGCGCCACGCCAAAGGTGATGGCGTCGGCCAGCGAATCCAGCTCCTTGCCAAACTCGCTGGTGGTATTGGTCATGCCGCGCAATGCGCCCGTCCAGCGCGTCGAAGGGAATGGCGAAAAGGATGGCAATGGCAGCCCAGTCCAGATGCGTGTGCGCGTCGCCGTTGCTGCTGATCGCCTTGATGGTCTCGGTGATGGAGAAGTAGCCGGCGGCAATGTTGCCCACGGTAAACAGCGAGGGCAGCAGAAACATTCCCCGCCGCAGCCGGGCCTTTGCATTGGCTCTTGCATCAGTGCCGGGGTCGCGGCCGTTCATGAGCCCTCACCGCCCGGCATCGCCGCCAGCACGCTCGCGCCGCCCTTCACCCGCTCGCCCACCTTCACGCGCAAAATCGCCTCGGCCGGCAGCAGCACATCCACGCGCGAGCCAAACTTGATCAGCCCCACGCGCTGCCCGCGCTCCACCCTGTCGCCCTCGCTGAAGTTGAAGACGATGCGCCGCGCCAGCAGCCCGGCAATCTGCTTGAATGTGATCTCGATGCCGTCGTCGCCCCGCACCGTCACAATGTTCTGCTCGTTGCGGTCCGCCGAGGCCGGGTTCATGGCGTTCAGATATTGCCCCTTCTGGTAGCGCACACTGCTCAGGACGCCGCCGATCGGCGAGCGATTCACGTGCACATCAAAAACGCTGAGGAAGATGCTGATCCGCTGCCGGGACCCTCCGAGGTGGCGATGGTGGCCGTTTCTGTGACCAACCCGTCTCCCGGCGACACAATCAACCCTGCGCCGGCAGGTACCGCTCGCCGGGGATCGCGGAAAAACCAAAGAAAAAATACCGCCAGCAGCAGCGGCGCAATCACCCACGCCCAGCTGCCCGTCGCCCACTTGAGCAACCCCGCCACCGCCAGAAAGCTCAATCCGTAAATGTAACCGTCGCGAACCATTGTCCCAACGATTATACGGTGATTCGGCTCTTCTGCCGACTCCTGGCTCAGGCTGCGAACTACCCACACCTGAGGCCGCACGGGCTTGTCGCTCACTCGATTCGCCTGCTTCCAACTCAACTGCTTTGCTGCCCTAAGCCACCGCCGGAGACCGGCGTTCCAAAGCGAAAATCAGGTCTTTGGCGTGCAGCTTCAGCTTCTTCAGGCGCACTTCTTCGAGCTGTTCGTCCTCTGAAAGATAGGGTTTTTCAAGCAATTCTTCCAGCCGCTGAGCGTAGCGTTTATGTTCCGCGTGCAGGCGATCGATTTCTTCGCTCAGCGTTGGATCCTGTACTTCATCCATCAAGCACCCCCTTGTTACAGAACCATTACATATTCCCCCGCAGGCGCGCAATCGGCAAGATGGTAACCGGCAAAAAATGTGTGAAAGTCATTAGAAACTGTGGATAGCTGGCTGAAAAAAGTGCAATCGTGCCCGGAATCATAGCCTTCCCGCCGGCTTCCGCACTGGCAATACTCGGCACAAGGAATCACTTGAGTTCGAGCCTCATCAGAACCGCATCCTCTTCGAGGATCAGCGTAGTAGCGCGGACGGCGCCCGGTTTCGACAAATCCCAGTGACCCGGTAGAATTCGAGCGCCGCCTGGTTCGATGCGCGCACCTCCAGAACGACCTCGCGTAACCCCGGCCAGGCCAAGTTTGCAGACCAGCTCGTCAAAGAGCTTCCGCGCCAAGCCTCGCCGCTGGACTCGAGCATCGACCGCGATGATCTCCAATTCGGCCTGCGGAGGCAGCAGGCTGGCTACCAGGAATCCCGTCATCCCGGTCCTCATCCGGCCCCAGCACCATCAGCGCAATCCGCCGCGGCACGGCATCCGGGTCCAGCGCCGCCATGATAGTTCTCGCGCGTCCATTGGGGCAGTCCCTTCAGGCTTCCGGCAATCTCCATCACCTCATTCACCCACGCCCCGGCACATGGGACAAACACACATCACCGGCTCGGGTTTCGCGCTCTCTTCAGTCGCCTTGGCCTCCTCGCCAAAAATCTCCGCATCCGACCGCCGCAGATAGTGCCCGTCCAGCAGCGCCAGGTCAACAAACTCCCCGGCATCGACCCGCGCCGCGCCGAAGAGAAGCGCATCCGCGGCAGTCGGTTCCGCAGTCCGCACCAGTTCCGCAGCCGGCCAGGCCGCCGCCAGCAGTGCCTCCGCAGCCTCATCGCAAACGGCAATGCGCTGCGGCGCGGGATCGACAGCCGCCAGTTCCTCAGCCCCGGCCAGCATTTCCCTCGCCGGTGTCCCCGGCTCGCCAATGCGCAGAAAAATCTCGTGGCGATGCGCATCGAGAGCCGCCGAAGGAACGCCCGGCTTTCCACGCCAGCACCTCCAGCCGCGAAACCGCAACCACCGGAATCTGCGCACGACTCCGCCAGCCCCTTCACCGCAGCCAGTCCCACGCGCACGCCGGTAAAGCTGCCCGGCCCGTTGACGGCGACAATTGCGCTCAGCTGTGGCAGTTGCACTTCCGCCAAGCTCGAGAAGCTCGCAGACAGACGAAACCAGCTCGGCGGAACTGCGCTGCGAGCCAATCGTTTTTTCGCCCAGAATGTGGAGTTCCCCGTAAAGCTGCTGCCCCAGCGCCACCGAGCCGGTGGGCCCGCAGGTGTCGATAGCCAGAAGAAATGCATAGTCTTGCATGGCGTAGGATTATACGGCCTTGAGCGCCTGCTCCAGATCGGCGATCAGGTCTTCCTTGTCCTCAATGCCGATCGAGAGCCGCATCCGCCCCTGCGTAATGCCCATCGTCGCGCGCACTTCATCGCTCACCGAGCCGTGCGTAGTGGTAGCCGAGTGCGAAGCCAGCGACTCCACCCCGCCCAGCGACTCCGCGCTCAAAAACAGCTTGATCGCCCCCAGGAACCGTCCCGCCGCCTCCCGCGACTCCACCTCGAAGCTCATCATCGACCCGAATCCCTTTTGCTGCTTCACCGCCAGCTCGTACTGCGGATGAGTCTTCAATCCCGGATAGGCCAGCTTCTTCACCTTCGGATGCGTGGAGAGAAACTCCGCCACAGCCCTGCCGTTCTCCTCGTGCTGCCTGATGCGCAGCGGCAGCGTCTCGAATGCCGCGCAGCACCAGGAAGCACTCAAACGGCGACATCACCCCGCCCGCCGCCTTCTGCACAAGCGAAAACCGCTCCTTGTGCTCCGGCTTCGAGCCGATCAGCGCCCCGCCCAGCCCGTCCGAGTGGCCGTTGAGATACTTGGTGGTCGAGTGCATCACAATATCCGCGCCCAGCGCCAGCGGACTCTGCAACACCGGCGACAGAAAAGTATTGTCCACGCTGACCTCGATGCCGTGCGCGTGCGCAATCCTGCTCACCGCCGGCAATATCGGTCAAAACCATCAGCGGATTGCTGGGCGTCTCAATGTGAATCAGCTTGGTCGTCGGCCGTATCGCCGCTTCCACCGCCTTCAGATCGCTCGTATCCACATACTCGATCTCGATGCCGTAGCCGGAAACGATCTGGTCGAAGAGCCGCACCGTCCCGGCATAAACATCCTTGCGAGCAGATCAGGTGGTCGCCCGCCCGCAGCATAGCCACCAGCGCGGAGATGGCCGCCATTCCGCTGGTAAACGCATGGCCGCTGATGCCCGCCCTCAAGCGCCGCCAGAGCCTCTTCCAGCCGGTCCCGCGTGGGGTTTCCGGCGCGCGAGTAGTCCCAGCCCCGGTCCGTGCCGATGCCGGTCAATTGAAAAGTCGAAGAAAGGTAAACAGGCACATTCACAGCGCCCGTCTGCGGGTCCGGATACTGCCCGGCATGAACGGCAAGGGTCGAGTATTTGTAGGGGGAAGGTTTCATCTTTCGCGATGTAAGCTCCTGTCTTCCAGCTTATCGCAGCAAAATGAACGGGAATAGGAATTGAGGAATGCTGTGTGTTATCCGAGCCGCATTCCTCTATTCCTCCGAACACTCTCATCCTGAGCACATGACTTGCGTTGCGGGTGCCCCATCCTTCGCTTGTTTCTAGCGAAGGGTGGGTTACCTCAAAGGCTGGGTGCCCAGGTCTGGATTTTCAGACCTGGGAACGCACCAGCCATTTCTACTTCGTGCTCACCCTCAGCAGCAGCACCCCATGCGAAGGCACCGTAGCCTCATAAACCCCGCCGGTAAACTTCACGTCCTTGTGCGCCCAAAGATCCCGCACCTTCTTCACCTCGCCGCTCAGTTTCAGATCGCCTGCCTTGACCTTTGCCTGCCCCGCAGTCAGCCCCCATATTCACCACGCCCACAGCCACGCCCCCATCGGCCAGCGGCTTCACCCAGATCTCAAAATCGCCGCTCTTCACCGGAGAAGCCTGCTTGCCCAGCGGGTCCTGATCGATCGCAATCACTTCCTTGTTCAGCAGAATCGACCTGGTCGTATCCGTCATGGTGCGCACATCGTTCCCGGCCAGCAGCGGCGCGGCCGCCAGCGCCCACAGGCTCATATGCGTGCGGTACTCATCGGCCGTCATATGCCCGTTGCCGATCTCCAGCATATCCGGATCGTTCCAGTGGCCGGGCCCCGCATAGGGCGCCGTCGGCACCTGCTTTTCAATGTTGGCGATCATGCTCTCCCAGTGAGTCGTTGATGTCGCCCGTCGTGCGCCACAGATTCGCGCCCACCTGCGCGCCCCACTTCTGCACGTCGCCCATTCCGTACTCGCACAGGCTGTAAACAATCGGCCGTCCCGTCGCCTCGCAGCGCGTCGCCCATCTTCTGATAAACCGGCTGCAGCTTGTCGTCCTTGTAGATATTCGCTCGCGCTGCACCAGTCGTACTTCAGATAATCGAAGCCCCACGCCGCAAAGGTCTTCGCATCCTGCTCCTCGTGCCCATAGCTGGCCGGATATTCCCCGCAGGTCCGCGGCCCCGGCGAAGAATAAATTCCAATCTTCAGCCCCTTGGAATGCACATAGTCAGCCAGCGCCTTCATATCGGGAAACTTGGAGTTCGATCTGCAAGTTTCCCTGCGCATCGCGCACGCCTTCCCATGTGTCGTCGATGTTCACATACACATAGCCCGCGTCGCGCATCCCGCTCGAAACCATCGCGTCGGCCATGGTGCGCACCGTCTTGTCGTCAATCTTCTCCGCAAAGAGATTCCAACTGTTCCACCCCATCGGCGGAGTCTTCGCCAGCCCGTTATAGGGCACTTTGTGCAGCGCCGGCGGCTCAAGATAAGGCAGCTTCGGAAACTCGTCGGCAGGCGTAGCGGGGTGGGCCACGAACGCCCCGCCCCACTGCGTATAGTGCAGCTCCCCATTCACCAGGTCGCCCACGATAAACGGCTTCTTGTGATCCCATGCATAGAGTTCAAAGTGGTTTCCCGTAGCCGTGCCCTTCACGTCCACGCCGTACCCCAGCGCCACCAGTTTGCCCTTAAGCTCGCTGCCGTTCTGCGTGAGGGTAAGAATCGATTTATGCAACTCGCCGTTGTGCAACGGCTGCCCCGTCGCCGCCCATCGCCCCGCCAGACTCTGGCCGTACCCTGAAGCCGCAAGCAGCACCAGACAAAAAATCAGCGCCGCGGCATTTGCCGCAACGGCCATCGTCGTCTTTCGTCCATCCCATTTTCCTTGCATCGTTTTTCCTTTCCATTTCCCCTCAGTATGCAGTTCCGAATGGAACCGGTTTTTTTGCGGCCGGCTGGTAAGGGATAGTAACCGGTGCGCGTGCGCACGGTAAGCTTGCCCATGCCCTTCGCCTTCGCCGTCACCTCCACGTGGCGAAAACCCGGCACCGTGCTCGGCTTGGTGGAGTGGTACCCCAGCGTGTATTGGTTGCGGATATCGCGCGCCACCTCGGCGGCAATCTGGTCCACCTGCTCGATATTCTTGGGGAAAAATGCCATGCCGCCGGTCTCGGTCGGAGAGCATCTCCAGCGCCTTCCGCGCCTGCGACCTCACTGCGGCTCATCATCGTCGCCAAACAGCAATCCGATGGTGTAAATCACCGGCCCGGAGAGCTGCTGCACCCGGTGGATGGTCTGCTCCAGGCTCAGCGTCGAGGCGTTGTCGTCGCCATCGGTAATCAGAATGAGAACCTGCTTGGGGTTCTTGGCGTCGGCCGCCAGCTTGTCCGCCGAGGCCACCACCGCATCGTGAAGCGCCGTGCCGCCCCTCGATTCAAGGTGCGCCAGCCCTTCGCGCAGCTTGTTCACGTCGGAGGTAAAATCCTGATCGATGAATGCTTCGTCGGAAAAGTTCACCACAAATGCCTCGTCCTGCGGGTTCGAGGCCTCAATCAGGTCCATCGCGCTCTTGTTCACTGAAGGACGCTTGCGCGACATCGACCCGGAGTTATCCACCACCAGCGCAATTGAAACCGGAAGGTCGGTGTGCAGGAAGCTGATCAGCGTCTGCTTGACCCCGTCCTCGTAAACCTCGAAGTCCTCTTTCTTCAAGTCCGGATGCCAGCCGGTTGCCCTCGAGCACCGTGCAATTGAGCTCCACCTCTTCCGCTTCCGTGTGCAGAATCCATCCTTCGCCCTGCTTGTGCATCTGCCCGGCGGGATTGGCCATCGGATTCGTGGCCGGCTCGCCGTCCGGCGAGCGCACCGGGTCGCGATCCACCGTTAGCGACGGCGCTTGCACCGCAGCCAGCGGTGTCTTAGCCGGAGCAGGCAGGACGGGAGCCTGTTGCGCCGCCGGCGTAAGCACCGCCGCGGCAAAAAAAGCCGCGAGAATCGCGGGATGGCTATGGCGTCTGGATACCTGTGCGAGCATGGGCAGAGTGCGAAGGCAATCCTCGTGCGGGATTCTCCCTCTTCTTCACTTTACGCCCTTCCCGGCGCGAGTGCAGTTCACGGTTATTAGTTACGATGAAAACTAATAGGCAACCACAAGCGAATGAACTGCAATCATCCCAGGGGATAAGGAATGGATATGGAATCTTCCCGTAGGAGTAAGCGGATGGAGCTGAAATCCTCCTGAAGGAGCAAAGGATGCAACCGAAACCTTCCCGGAGGGAAGAGGTGAGAATAGCCCCGGATGAAATCCGGGGGAACGGACCCCAACCAGGCCATTGCGTCCCATAGGGACGCGATGAATCTTCGCCCCCAAACTGTTCGAATTACGATTTCCCAATGCCGCATCCCACCTGTAAATGCCCCGCACGAACGCTGCGATACAATCGAGCCTGAGCGCATCCTGAGGGCCAGGGTCGGCAGAAATGCTCTCAGGCGCGCAAATTCAGCAATTTGAACGTGGAGCAAGACCTTCCGTATGGCCCGCATCTATCCATTTCGCGCCTGGCGCTACAATCCCTCCATCGTCCGGCTGGACGACGTAGTCACCCAGCCCTACGACAAAATCTCCCCCTCCATGCAGCAGGCCTACTACCAGCGCAGCCCCTACAATCTGGTGCGCATCATCCTCGGCCTGCCGGAGCTCTTCGACGCCGAGGGCGGCGAAAACGTCTATACCCGCGCCGCGCGCGACTTCCGCTCCTGGCGCGAACAGGAAGTCCTCGTCCAGGAAAAAGACCCCTGCATCTTCGCCTACGCGCAGCGCTTCAAGGTTCCCGGCACCGACGTGATGAAAGAACGCCGCGGATTTATCGCTCTCGGCCGGCTCCACGACTACTCCGAGCAGGTCGTCTTCCGCCACGAGCAAACCCTCAGCAAGCCCAAGAGCGACCGTCTCAACCTGCTCAAGGCCACCCGCGCCCACTTCGGCCAGATCTTCATGCTCTACTCTGACCCCGCCGGCAGCGTGGAAAAGATTCTCTACGAAGACGCAGGCCCAGCCGAAGCCGAAGTCACCGACGAATACGGCGTGCTCCACCGCCTCTGGCGCGTCAGCGACCCGGCGACCATCAATCTGCTCACCACCGCCATGGCCGACAGAAAGCTCATCATCGCCGACGGCCACCACCGCTACGAGACCGCTCTCAAATACTCCAAAGACCACGCGCCCGCATCAGTGGCCCGGGCCGAGTCCAGCACCAGCCAGTTGCCGCAGCCGCCTTACCCTGAAGCCGCCGTCATGATGACCTTCGTCAATATGGACTGCGACGGCCTGGTCATTCTGCCCACCCATCGCGTGGTCCACAGCCTGCCCAACTTTGTCCCCGCCGCCTTTGCCCAGCGCCGCCGCCGAGTTTTTCACCGTCGAAGCGCTGCCCGCCGCCGATGCCTCCGGCTACATTGC
Source organism: uncultured Acidobacteriaceae bacterium (assembly GCA_963724755.1). Lineage (GTDB taxonomy): Bacteria > Acidobacteriota > Terriglobia > Terriglobales > Acidobacteriaceae > Telmatobacter. Next base: position 403,145 of record CAVRVZ010000016.1, on the reverse strand, counting down.
AACCCTCGGCAAGCAGCAAGGCACAGCCTTCGTCGCCGTCACCCGCACCGGCGCTCTGCTGCTGCGCTCCAAGCCGGATGCCGTTGCCGCCGCTCTGGCCGCACTGCCCGAACGCCAGCGCCAGCTCGACCTCACCCAACTGCACTCCATCATCCTCGACCGCCTGCTAGGCCTCGACGCCGAAAAAGTCCGCGAGCAAACCAACATCCGCTACCTGCGCGATGCGGGCGATGCGGTAGAGCAGGTTCGCCGCGGCGAAGCCGACGTCGTCTTCCTCACCAACCCCGTCACCATGGAGCAGCTCAGGGAAGTGGCCTTTGCCGGCGACGTCATGCCGCAAAAGTCCACCGACTTCTTCCCCAAGCTGCTCAGCGGCCTGACCATCTATGCGCTGGAATAATTGGGTGCTGAAAGGTTCGCTGGCACTTCTCGCGGCAGCAGGATCACTCGCCGCCGCGCAGCAGCCCCTCCCGCACCCGCAGCCCGCTTCGTCGTGGTCATTGACGCCGCTCACGGCGGCGACGATCCCGGCGGCCGCCTCAACGGCACAGACGAAAAAACCCTCACCCTGGCCCTCAGCGTGCGTCTGCGTTCCCTGCTCGCCGCGCGCGGCATCCAGGTCGTCACCACCCGCGAATCCGACGCAACCATCGACCCCATCCGCCGCGCCGAGCTAGCCAACCACGCCAACGCCCAGGCCTGCCTCAGCCTGCACGCCACTCTGAGCGGCACCGGCGTGCATCTCTTCATCTCCTCGCTCGCCCCCACGCAGCCCACGCGCATCGCCGCCTGGAAGACCGCCCAATCCGCCTGGGTCACCCGCAGCCTGGCCCTTGCCGGCACGCTCAACTCCGCCCTCCTGCACGCCGGACTCACCGTCAGCATGGCCCGCGCCGCTCTGCCCACAGTCGACAGCATGACCTGCCCCGCCGTAGCCGTCGAAATCGCCCCCGAAACAGCGCAGGCCCGCGACTCCGGCCAGCAAACCCCGGGATCGCTCGACGATCCCAACTACCAGGCCCAAATCGCCGAAGCATCTGGCAGCCGCCTTGCTCGAATGGCGTACAGATGCCTGGCGAACGGAGGCCCGCCCATGATCCCTCGCTATCAGACCGTTCTCTTCATCGTCCTGCTCGTGGCTTCTGTGGTCATGGCCGTGGCCCTGTGGCAGTTGCGCGAGCGCGCCCACCAGCGCCTGCTCGCCAGGCCAGGACTCAGCCCCCACGCACGCTCCTGAAGTAGCGCAAGCCGAGCCGGCTACCCTCATGGTCGCCAACGACGCCGACAGCTCCCTGCTCACCCAGGTCCAATCCCTGCCCCTGCCCCAGGACCCCGAAGCCCGCGCCCGCGTCATACTCGGCAAGCTGCTCGACCTCTACGCCGCTCCCGATGCCGCCCACCCCGTCCCCGGCGGCGCCAACTCCATCGCCCAGGTCTTCCTTATGCCGGCTCTGACCCAGGACAGCCCCGCCGCCCCCGCAACCGGCCACCCGTCCAATCATCCTCCGTCAACCGGCCCCGAACTCGCCGTAGTCAACCTCACCGGCAGCTTCGTCTCCACCCACCCCTCCGGCCTTGAAACTGAAAACCTCACCGTGCTCTCCATCTGCGGCACCCTCCACGCCAACCTGCCCCGCGTCACCCAAATCCGCTTCCTCGTCGACGGCCAGCCCCGCTCCACCCTGGCCGGCCACGCCGACCTCACCCGCACCTATCTCTACACCGATGCCGTCCCGACCCAGGAAGCCCGCCCATGACCACCCCCAAGCTCGTCCGCACCCAATCCAGCGCCACCATCCCCCACCATCGGCGTCTTCGATTCCGGCTTCGGCGGCCTCACCGTCCTCCGCGCTCTCATCGATCGCTTTCCCCAGGCCCGCTTCGCCTTCCTCGGCGATACCGCCCGTCTCCCCTACGGCTCCAAGTCCCGCCGCACCATTGCCCGCTACGCCGCCCAGAGCGCGCAGTTCCTGGTCCGCGAGCAGGGCGCCGAATTCCTCGTCATCGCCTGCAACACCGCCAGCGCCCTCGCCCTCGACGCCATTCAGGAAGCAGTCCCGGTCCCCGTCCTCGGCGTCATCGAGCCCGGCGCATCCGCCGCCCGCGCCGCCTCCAAAACCGGCGACGTCCTGGTCATCGCCACCGACGCCACCGTCCAAAGCCACGCCTACTCCGCCGCCTGCCAGGCGCAGGGACTGCGCGCGCTGGAGATGGCCTGCCCGCTGCTTGTTCCCCTGGTCGAAGAAGGCTGGACCGATCACCGCAGTCACCGCCGAGGTGATCCGCATCTATCTGGACGAACTGACCGCCAAGGCCGCCGCTGAAGGGCTGAATCCCGACGCGCTTGTCCTCGGCTGCACCCATTACCCGCTCCTCCGCCCGCTACTCGAACGCGCGGTTCCGGCTGGAATGCAAGTCATCGACTCGGCCGAAGCCGCCGCCAATGCCGCCGTGCAACTCTTCAATGGCCGCGCCGCAGTGTCGCAAACAAAGATAAATCCCGACCTCGTCGTGTCCGATTCAGGCTTTGTAACAGGGCACGACCGGGGAACCCACCCAGTGGGTGGGTCGCGTGCCGCAGAACCGGCCGAAGTCCTGCGGGCTTTAGCCCCTGCGGAAAGCTTCACCGGCGAAGCGCAAATCCGCTGTTTCGCCACCGACTCCGTAGAAAAATTCGAGCGCCTCGGCTCCCGCTTTTTAGGCCGCCCCGTAGGCCAGGTCGAACTGGTCGACCTCGGCGGCTGATAATCGCTGATATTCTATAAATCGGTCCCGAATTCCCCTCAGCAAGCCCGAACACAACCCTCGGAGGAAGCAAAACAAGCATGATTGATCTGGCAGGCAAGACGGCCGTAGTCTTCGGGCTGGCCAACAAGCGTTCCATCGCCTGGGGAATCGCCCAAAAACTCCACGCCGCCGGCGCAACCCTCGCCATCTGCTACCAGAACGAGCGCCTAAAGCCGACGCCGAGCAGCTCATCGCCGAACTCCCCGGCGCCGCCGGCTTCCAGTGCGACGTCTCCAACGACGCTGAAATCGAATCCCTCTTCGCCGCCATCCGGCAGAAGTACGCCAAAATCGAAATCCTCGTCCACGCCGTAGCCTACGCCCCCGCCGACGAGCTCCGCGGCGAGTTCATCAACACCAGCCGCGAAGGCTTCCGCATCGCTCACGACGTCAGCGTCTACTCGCTTATCGCCGTCAGCCGCGCCGCCGCGCCTCTCATGACCGAAAGCGGCAGCATCATCACCCTCACCTACTTCGGCGCGGAAAAAGTCGTCCCCAACTACAACGTCATGGGCGTAGCCAAGGCCTCGCTTGAAGCCACCGTCCGCTATCTCGCCTGGAACCTCGGCCCCAAAAACATCCGCGTCAACGCCATCTCCGCCGGCCCCATCAAGACGCTCGCCGCCCGCGGCGTCGGCGCCCTCGGCGACATGCTCAAGTCCCACTCCGACCGAGCCCCGCTACACCGCAACGTAGACCAGCTGGAAGTAGGCGGCGCAGCCCTCTTCCTGGCCAGCGATCTAGCCAGCGCCGTGACCGGCGAAGTCCTCTACGTTGACTGCGGCTATAACATCATGGGGTTCTAATTCTGTCGGCAAGAAAACTATATCTGGCCATCCACAAAAGTGGTTGCCCCACATCTCGATTCTGAGATGTGGGAAAGCGCTGACCTCACCTGTCGAATTCTCATTTCACGAACCATATCCCAAATAGGCTTATAGATCCCAGGTCTCAGTATCGAGACCTGGGGCAACCATTTGGTGACAGACTGAGATATGGGCACCTGCATTAACTTCGCCGAAAAAGTGCCCGATGCCCCATCCATCGCTTTTTCCCAGTGAAGGGTGGGAAGCTACAAATTTCGGCGGGACGCAAATAATTACTACAGTGTGTTTCATAAATCAGCTTTGTAACAAGGGCACGGCTTTAGCCGGGCCGAAAAAGGCAGCAAATAGAAGGGGTTTTAACCCCTGAGGGATAACAAACTGATTCTGTACAACCATTTTTGAAACACGCTGTAAGTAAGTTGTTTCGAATCCCACCCTTGAATAACCAAAGGTGGGGCACCCGGCACCGGCACACTGGTAGTTTTAAACAGCAAGGCCCCCCGAGCTCGGAGGGCCTTGTCGCGTTCGGCGACTGCGGGCAGTACATTATTTGTTGTGATAGTCCGGATAAGCCGGCCTCTCCACCTGCACGGCCGGATGCTCCTTCATCCCCTCCATCGCCAGCGCCACAGCCTTTTCCAGTTGCGGATCGTGCCCTTCGCTCACCGCCTTCGGGTCCTGCTCCACCACCACATCCGGATCGACGCCGTGATTCTCCACGTCCCACACGCCCTTGGGCGAGAAGAACGCCACGCTCGGCGAAGTCACATGCCCGCCGTCCATCAGCACCGGAATCGACCCGATGCCCACCAGCCCGCCCCAGGTCCGTTTGCCCACCAGCGGCCCCAGCTTGGCCTGCTTGAAGAGCCACGGCAGCGCATCGCCGCCCGAGCCTGAAAATTCATTCGCGATCATCACCTTCGGCCCGTAGATAGCCCCGTTCGGCGTGTGCTCGATGTTGCCGTAGCGCGGCGACCAGTACGCCTCGATCTGCCGCTTCATCACCTCGATAAAGTAATCGGCCACCTGCCCGCCGCCGTTGAAGCGCTCGTCGATAATCGCGCCCTGCTTGTCAGTCTGCGCAAAGTAGTAGCGATTGAAATTCGTAAACCCGCCCTCTGCCCGTATTCGGCAGGTAGACATAAGCCAGTTTCCCGCCGGAAAGCTGATCCACCTTGCGCTGGTTGCCCTCGATCCAGTCGATATTGCGCAGCGCGGCCTCGCTGGCAATCGGCGTCACCGAAATTTCGCGCCCGTTTTTCCCGTCGGCGGATTCAACATGCAAACTGATCACATGCCCAGCCGTGCCTTCCAGCGGCTGCTGAATATCGGTCGCTGGCAGTCAGCTCCTGCCCGTTGATGGCCACGATGCAATCGCCGACCGAAAGGTTCAGCCCCGGCTGCGCCAGCGGAGCCTTCTCTTCCGGATTGAACTGCCCGCCGGTATAAATCTTGGCCAGGCAATAACGATTGTTGTGCAGCACGTAATCGGCTCCCAGCAGTCCGCCGGGCACTTTCGGGGCCTTCGGTATGGCTCCGCCGCTGCCGCGAAGATGCCCCACCGAGAAAGCTCCCAGCATCTCGTGAAAGATGTAATTCAAATCGGCCCGCGATGCGACGGAAGCCACGTACGGCTCGTAGCGGCGCTCATCCAGCCACGGTATCGGTTCCGTGATAGTGAGGATCGTAGAAGTAAGACCGCTCGATGCGCCAAACCTCGTGGTACATCTGCGCCCACTCCGCCGGCGGATCCACGCGCACCTTCAGATCGGCAAACGAAATCGCCCCTTCGCCCGGCTTCACCGGCGCATCGGCCGGCACAATCACCCACTCCGGCGGCCCACCCTTGCCCGCCGCAGCATCAGCTCGCGTCCGGATCGTGCTTGGAGAGAGCCAGCAGCATCTTTTCCCCGTTGGCTGAGAGCTCAAAGCTCACCACGCGCTCGGCCAGCTTTGTCCGTCTTGCGGTCCGCCCAAACCCAGCGGTAGAGGGTTGCCGGTGATCGCCAAAGCGGTTCGACTCCGGAATTTTCAAAAAGTAAAGGCTGCCCTGCTTCCCCGTGGCCAGTCCGATGTAATTCGCCGCCGGCATCGGCAGCGCCACAATCCGCGACTCGATTCCCGCCAGATCGACCTTGGTCGGCTTGACCGGTTTGTCCCGGAGTCCATTTGTCCTTTTTGTCAGCCTTTGCGGCATCGGCTTGCGCGTCGTCTTTGCCGCTCTTCGTCTCGCCTTTGTTCTCCTCGGCAGGCGGGCTGTCCGCATCCTTCTTCGCATCCGCCTTGCGCTCTTCCGCCGTCTTTTCGTCCTCCATCTCAGGAGCGATGGGCGAGGCCTGGTCCGCAGCCAGCACAGCCGCGTAAATATGTGAAGTCACATCGTAGAGATCGCTGGTCATATCGATCCCGTCCGAGGTAGCGCCCGCGTTGGTGCTGGCAATGAAATATAAATACTTGCCGTCGCGATCGAAGGCCGGCTCGCTCGAGTCCGCCATCGCGCTGGTCACCTGCGTCGACTTGCCCGTTTCAACCGAATATAGAAATAGCGCGTGCAGGTGGTTGGGCATCGATTGCGGATAAGCAATCCATTTCGAGTCCGGCGACCAAGCCAGATCGTAGTTCTGGCTTGAAAATCCTCCAAACACATTCTTCTCGCCGATGGTCACCAGCTTGCCCGTCGTCGTATCCAGCAGATAAATATTCAGCCGGTTGTCGTGGAAGGCAATGAGTTTCGAGTCGGGCGACCACAAGGGATCGAAGTAGTAGGCCGGTTCCTGGGCCAGCGGAAACTTCTTCACCGGAGAGCTGCCGTACTGCGAATCTCCCGTCTGCGAAGCCACGTGCAGCGCATACAAGCCGGACTCATCGGAGAAATAGGCGATCGACTGTCCATCCGGCGACCACGCCGGCGCGCGCTCCATCACGCCCGGCGTGTTGGTAATGTCGCGCGTAGGCCCGTGCTTGGCCGCGACAGTCAAAATCTCCCCATGCGCCTCCACCGCCATGCGCAAGCCCGTCGGCGAAATCGAAGTATGCTCAATCTCATCCGCCACGCTCTCAATCCTGGGCCGCACCTCGGGAAGATCGGCGCCAATCTCGATGGGAACCATCTGGCTCTTCCCGGTCGCTGTATCGAAAAGATAAATCTCGCCAAGCTGGTCGTAGACCAGCGTCTTTCCATCGCCGGCCAGGCTGCGAATATCCGGCCCCTCGTTGTGCAGCGCTTCGCTCACCGTCTTCGTCGCCGGATCGTAGCGGAAGATGCTGATCGGCCCCTTGCGTCCCGAAAGAAAATAAATCTGCTCGCCCGCGTACACCGGCGAGAAATCGGAGGCCTGCTCATGCGGAATCTCCACCGAGTCCAGCCCCGGCAGCGAGGTGATCCAGATCATGCATGCGCGACCGCCGCGGTAGTTCCCCCAGGAGGAAAAGTTTGTGTATTCGAAGCCAAAGGCCGGCGGCAGCGGCGTGTAGGCAATATGGCCGCCGTCCGGTGAAAGCTGACCCTCGTAGGCCATGGGAAGCGGCAGAGCCTTGGCTACGCCTCCCTGCGCGGGAACGGTGTAAAGCTGTGTGTACCGGTTCCCCGACTCGCGGTTTGAGCGGAAGAGAATCTGCTTCCCGTCCGGAGTCCAACCCACGGCGCTGTCGGGAGCCGGATGGTAAGTCACGCGAAAGGGAACGCCGCCCGTCGCGGGAATCGTAAACACATCCGTATTCCCGTCGTACTCTCCGGTAAACGCAATCGTGCTGCCGTCGGGCGAGAACACCGGAGCAGTCTCAATGCCCACGCCTATCGTCAGCCGCGTAGCCCGCCCGCCTTCGCGAGGCACGCTCCATAAATCGCCCGCGTAACCAGAAGACGATCAAATCCCGGCTCAGCGCCGGATGCTGAAAGATGTGAGGCTTGGTCGCAGCCCGGTTGCCGCTGGGCCAATCGCCAGCATCGAGAGTAGAACCGCCGCAATTGCCGAGTGATGAATCAGACGCACTGAAGCCCCCTAATGTACTGCTCGAAAAGATGAAGACGGATTGCACGCAGTCAGTCTGCCGACTGCAAAGACCGCTCCGATAGGAATTGTACTCCTCGTCATCGATTGTACAAGCCGTGGTTATGCCGGTTCCCCTCCGAGGAATTTTTTCTGTCGCAAGTGGTGGAAAACCACAAAACTCAATAGGCCCAGTAAAAATAACCCCGTTCAGCATAAAGATCGGGTACCCCATCCTTGGGACCTACCGCGGCGGATTCCTGTCCAAAAAGGAAACGCAAGCGGCCATCTGTTTCTGGCCGCTTGCTGTGGAGAACCGGCTTAGTAAATTAGCTTCAATGCAAACTGAACCACGCGCGGGGTGAAGGTGCTGCTGATGAGGCCGCCTGAGCTGGCGTTTGCACCCTGCGTGCCGGAGATCGTAGACGGAAGGTAGAGATTGGTGTGATTGAAGACGTTGTAGAATTCGGAACGGAACTCGACCTTCATGCCTTCGATCGGCGTGGCGAATTGCTTGTTGAGGTCGAGATCGGTTTCATACAGTGGCGGGTTGCGGGCCGGGTTGCGCGACATATCGCCAAATGGCGGCTGAACGGCGCCATTGGCATTATCGATCGCGGGCAGCGCGACGGCATTGTAGTTGATGTATTGGACATAACCGGTGTTGGCTTGCCGCACGCTGCGTCCCTGCGTCAGCGGCACGCCGGCTACCCTGTTAGGACGATAGAGATTGACGCCGCGGTAGTTGGCGGTGATCTGCGTGGAGGCAAGCTGGGCGGAGTTAGGCCCGTAGGTGAGGTTGAAGGGCGTGCCGGACTGCGCGGTGTTGATTGCGCTCACTTGCCAGCCTCCGAGGACCCCATCCATCACCGGATTGAGATTCTGACCGAAAGAGCGGCCGCGGCCGAACGGCAGATCGTAGACGAGACTGGTGACGTTGCTGAGCGGGAGGTTGTAGTCCGACTGCGCGTAGTCGGCCTTAAGGTTGTTGGCATCCTGCGGCGAGGGGGTATTGCCCTCAAGCGAGGCGCTGGCGTTATCCAGCGAGTGTTCCCAGGTGAAGCTGTTCAATAGCGTCAACCCGGCCACCATCCGCTGTTCATACCGCACCTGCAGCGAATTGTAGTTGGAAAAGAACTCGTCGAGGGCTTCCGTGATGTCGGAAGGCCAGTTGGTGAAGGGACGCGAGTAAGTGTATGCGCTTGAGTTGGGAGTGTCAATGATATTGCGTTGATTGCCGTTCAGAAAACCTTCCAGCTTCAGGCCGCGGTTACCGACGTACGCAATGTCGACCAGGCTGTTCTTCGTGAGCTGCCGTTGCACCGCGAGATAGTAATTTGCCACATAGCTATCGCGCTTATTCTTCGGCACCCAGGTGATGTTATCGGTGGCGGGATTGAAGCTGGTTACCAGTCCCGATGGGAAGCCCTGGTCCGCGGTCACGTAGCAGCTTTCCGTTGTCGATCCCGTGGCTATGATTTGGGCGGGGAGCGGCGAGGAACAGTGATTAGAGGTCGTTGGCGCGATTTGGATGAACCGAGGCAAACTGCGCCTGCGGAGCGTTGATGGCGAGAATGTCTCCGGAGCCCGCGCGTGTGTAGTGAACGTAGCTTGTGCCAAAGCCGCCGCGGATGGACCATGTTCTTTGTGAAAGGCGCATACGCAAAGCCGACTCGGGGCGCAAAGTCGTTCAGGTCCGGATTGACAAGCGTCTTGCCGTATGTGCCGGGGCCGGTGGTTGGCGTGATGCCGTTGCCCGCGACCGCGCCGGGAGAAAGTGTGAGAACCGTTTGCGTGGTCGGATCCCAGTTGGAGACGTAATTATTCTGCTCCGAATAGGGCGATCCATACTCCCAGCGGAGGCCGAGGTTCAAAGTCAGGTTGTGCAGTAGCTTCCAGTCGTCCTGCACATAGGCGCTTGTCCAGAGTCTGCCTGCAGATGCGCTTCGAAGTAGTTGGCGAGAGCGTAGGCGCTCGTAGTGCCGAACAGGAAGTCCGCAATGTAGGTGTCGGCAACTTTAGCTGTAGATTCGTCCAGGGGTGTTCCGGTTGCGGAAGAACACGTGCCGCCACCCGGGATGGGTGTACCGTTGGGGCATGCGCTGTAGCCGCCGCCATAGGTGAACGAGCCGTATAGCGGGTTGTTGTCCAGCACGCCCATCCAGATCTTTTCATACTCGTAGCCGAACTTGAGCGAGTGGTTGCCCTTTACCCAGGTGTAGTTGACCTTCGGATCGAGTAGCGCGGGATTCTGGAACTGCGGGTTGGTGGTTTGACGGCCAAACGATGTAAAGCCGCCGGAGATGCTGACAGCAGGCAGGCCGCCCGCACGCTGGGCGTGGTTGGGAGGCCGGGAATCGGCTCGCCATTCACCAGAACCGGGGCTGTTCCCGCGCTCAAAGGCGACTTGCCGGCCTTGGTTCGTGAGATGCCCAGGCGCAGATCCAGAACCCGGTTGGAGCCGAAGGTGCCCGTGTATCCAAGCGCGATTTGCTGGTCCAGAATGCGCTGATCACCGGCGGTTTGACCCTCAAGCGGAAGTGGAATGGTGGGGTAGTTGATGCCCGTCTCCTTATGTTCGCTGATACGCAGAAAGTAGCTCTCATTGGATTTCGGCGCATAATCCAGCCGCAGATCGCCCTTGTCATAGTAATCGCGGAAGGGTATCAGCACGGAGTAGTCGGCGCTATTTTGACCGGTGCTCGCGGACCCGCTGGTCGGAAGGTTGGCAATGTTTTTGAACGCGGCCACAATTTGAGCTGACAGCGGATTGATGTCGCCGGAGGGGATGGCCGTGCCCGCGGGGTAGACAGTGCCGGTAGTGGGGTTCTCGACGGGTACGACAAAAATACCGTTCAGCTCGTTCTGTGTGGGCAGCGTCAGAACATAGAGCGGGCTGGTGATTGCCCGCAGGCCCTCATAGTCGAGAAAAAAGAACATCTTATCGTGCAGGATGGGGCCGCCGAAGTTGCCGCCAAACTGATTGCGATGGGTGGCGGGCTTTTGGAACGGAACAGGGCCGTTGGTGCCGATCGTGACTGGCTTAAAGAAGCCAGTGGCGTTCAGATCGGTGTTGCGGAGGAACTCATAGAGCGTGGCATGGAATCTGTTGCTGCCGGATTGCGAGGCTACGTTGATGGTTGCGGCTGAACTGCGTCCATACTCCGCGCTCTCATTGTTGGTGACAACGCTGAACTGCGCAACAGAATCAGGCGGGATAGAGATGATTTGATTGTCGAAGCCCTGGTTCGACTCGCCGTATGCGTTGTTGTCCATGCCATCCAGCAGGAAGTTATTGAAAATCGAACGCTGGCCGTTGACATTGTACGCGCCCTGGCGGAGGAGGCTGTTGATGTTGCTGGAAGTGGTGGCCTGCGTAGGCGCCTGGCGCACACCGGTCACCAAAGCAAGTAGGTCTGTATAGTTCCGGTTCACCAGTGGCAGGGCTTCAGACTCGTAGTTGGTGATGGTCTGGTCGCGCTGACTGGATTCAGTTTCAATCTGCAGGGCAACGTCGGAGACTTCGACTGAAGTCTCCGCTGCGCCCACCTTCAGGCTCAGGTCGATGTGCTGGCGGTTACCGACGGAGACGGTGATGTTCTGCGCGACTGCTTTCGAGAAGCCCGGCGCGCTTGCCGTAATGGTATACACGCCCACGCGCAATTGCGGCACCTCATAGTTGCCGGCTCCATCGGTCTTGGCATGGTTGGTGATGCCGGTTGCTGTATTGACGACCGAAACGTTCGCGTCGGCAATAGGAGATCCTGATGCGTCAAGGATGGTTCCTACAATACTGCCATTCTCGTATTGAGCTTGCAGCTTGCCCCCTGAGATAACGAGCAAAAGCATGCCAATTCCGAGAAGAATCGGAGAGAGACGACTGCGTAAATAGATCATGCCTCACAGTTAAGCGCGGCATCATGACAAGATAACCAAGAGACGGTGAATATTGCGAAATACTTCATTGAACGCCTGAATAAAAAAGTCTATGCCAGCTTCGCGGCCGTGGCCGGGTACCCCACCCTCGCGACGTTTTTGTTCTTGTCGCAAAGAGTGAGATACCACAAATTTAAATAATTCAACTAAAAATAACCCTAGCTACTCTTTCAGCGTCACAGTAATCTTGCGCGCATCCCCGCCCTCGGCGGTGATCACAATCTCACCCGTAGCCTTCTTGCGGATGCTCTTGAATTTTTCGCCCCACTCCACCAGCACCAGCGCATCCGGAGTCAGCAGTTCGTCCAGCCCCAGCGTCTCCAGTTGCCGCTCGTCTTCCAGGCGATACACATCCAGGTGAAACAGCTTTACCGGCTTGCCGTCCCGCACGCCGTCGTACTCGTGAATCAGCGTAAACGTCGGGCTGGTCACCTCGTCCGCCTCGGCCGCATCCAGCGCCTGGGCAATCCCCTTCACCAGCGTGGTTTTCCCGGTACCCAGGTCGCCGCGCAAAATCAGCAGTTGCGGCGGCTTCAGCAGTCTCGCCAGCTTGCGGCCCACCTCGATGGTGTCCGCCCCGCTCTGCGTCGTGAACTCGTGAATCCGGCCTTCGGCTACTGGTGCGGCATTGCTCATCCCAGATCCTCATGAGGGGCCGCTGCATGCAATGCCCCCTGCAACCAAACATACCCGTTCGACCCGCGCGATTCAAATCGAAAAGCCCGGGAAAAATATCGAAGACTATCCGTAGCCAACAATGTATGCTCGTCTGCTTCTGTCAAAGCCAGGTCCGCCGCCAGCCCGTGCAGATAAACCGCCGCCTCAACCGCCCGCGCCGCCTCTGCCGGGTACTGCGCCAGCAGCCCCGCAATCACCCCGGTCAGCAAATCGCCGCTGCCGCCCTTTGCCATGCCCGGATTCCCCGTCGTATTCACCGCCACGCGTCCATCCGGATGCGCAATCAGCGTCCGCGCGCCCTTTCAGCACCAGCGTCACGCCCAACCGCTTTGCGAACTCCCGCGCAACCTCCAGCCGGTTAGCCTGCACCTCGGCCACCGTCGTCCCGGTCAGCCGCGCCATCTCGCCCGGATGCGGCGTCAGCACCAACGTCCGTCCCTTCGCCAGTTTAGCCAGCAGCGCCGGCTCTGGCAGCCAGAATATTCAGCGCGTCCGCGTCAATCACCGCCGGAATCCTGGTCGCCGAAAGCAGCCCGGCAACAAATTTCGCCGTCTCCGCTCCTTGCCCCAATCCCGGCCCGATCGCCAGCACCGTTTTCCCCGCCGTCAGCCCTTTCAAAGCCGCAGCCGTCAGGTTCGTCGCCGCAATCTGCCCCGCCGCATTCGCCTTCAGCGGAAAAGTCATCAACTCCGGCGCAACCGCGGCCACCATCCCCAGCGCCGCAGCGGGAACAGCAGCCGTCACCAGCCCCGCCCCAGACCGCAGCGCTCCCATAGCCGCCATCGCCGGCGCGCCCGACCGTCCCACCGATCCGCCCACCACCAGCACATGCCCAAAGTTGCCTTTATTCGCTCCCGCAGCCCTCGGCGTCTGCACCATCTCCATCGCCGACCCCGCCCAATCCAATCCCAGCGCCGAATCGATCGCCCCCTCCGGCGACCCGATCGGCGCCACCACAATCGGCTGGTCCCAGCGTCGGGTAAGTTGCCCAAACACATGCGCCGGCTTGGGCGCGGTAAAGGTAATCACCGCATCGGCGGGAAAAACAGGACCCTCCACCACAGCCTCGGTCGCGTCCGCCGGCCAACCCGAAGGCAAATCAACGGCTAGAATCGGAGCCCGGCTCCCTTTCACCCACTCAAGGGCCGCCAGCGCAAGCCCCTTCAGCGGCGGCTTGAATCCCGTACCCACCACCGCATCCAAAATCAAATCGGCATCAAGCGCATCCGCATGCCGCTCCAGATCCTCCGCCTTGGTAATCATGTGGATATTTCCGCACGCCGAATTGGAAACCTCCAGCCAGGCCTGGACTGCGTCGCCCGTGAGCCCCGCGGGCTCGCCCAGCAGCAGCGTAGTCACCTCCAACCCCGCGCCAGCCAGCAGCCGCGCGGCCATCATGCCGTCGCCGCCGTTATTCCCCCTGCCGCACAGCACCGTTACCCGCCGCGCGCGCGGAAACCGCTCCCGCGCAAACCCCGCCACCGCAGCCGCGGCCGCCCGCATCAAATCGAGCGACGGCACGCCGAAGCGCTCCGTCGTCGCGCGGTCGCAAGCCTGCATCTCGCCAGCGGATAGAATCTTCATCGCATCCATAGTAGCGGATATCAGAACTCGATTCTTGCCTGAAATGCAATCATGCGCGGTGAACTGTCCCCACCCAACCCCACGCCAAGCAGTCCCGTCGGCGGCGAAGTCGTGCTATCAAGCGTTCCGAACTTTGCCGGAACCGAACCGAGCACGCCGGCCTCGACCGTGCTGGGCAGCGCAAAGTTAGGGTGATTGAACGCGTTGAACAGTTGACCGTCGATGCGCAGCTTGATCCCTTCCCGAATCGGAAACGACTTGGTGATATACATATCCGAATAGGTGAAGTGCGGGCCGCGCACCGAGTTGCGGCCTGAGTCGCCGAACTGGCAGATGGTCGGATTATCATCCTGTGCGCCCAGTACGCCGGTATAACAAGCGCCAGTCGTCGGATCGACCACCGAGACAAATGCCGCTGGATTCAGCCATTGCTTCGTCCCCGCCACGGTAACTCCGGAGTAGGGAGTCTTAAAGTAGAGCGGCACGCCTGGAACCCGGTTGGCATAGTTTGGCACGGCGAACTGGATGGTCTGCGCGGGGTTGGACGCCTGAAACACGCCATGGCCGCTGGCGCTATATTGCTGGCTCAACACGCTGAAGGGCAGTCCGGTATGAAAGAATCCCGTCTCCGAAAAAGACCATCCCCCGAGCGCCTGGCGAAGAATCGGGTGACTGGAGTGGAACGGCACCTGATAGATTCCGTAGGCGGAGATGTTATGCCGCACATCGTAGTCGCAACTGCCATATTGTTTCCTCAATTCTCCCGGTAAAGGAGATTCCAGGCCCTGCGTGGAGAACGCCAGCAGTCCTCCGTTCGACACTTCGTCCAGGCAATGGCTAAAAGTATAGTTGCCGCGCAGAGTCAAGCCGCCCCATTGCTGCGTATAGACAGCCTGCAATCCGTTGTAAATGCTGTTGGCTCCGGTCTGGAATTCGGTGATGTTCCCAAACCGCTGATCGAGCGGCTGTTGGTAGGGAAACGGCGCGAAACACCCATCGCAGACATTCTGGTACCCATTGAGCTGCACCTGGTAGGGCTCGTGCAGTCCGCGCGTGCCCACATAGTCGGCGCGCAGGTCGCCGCGCGAGCCGAACTGCTGCTCGACGCCGAGACTGTACTGGTAGTAGTACGGAGTCTTGAGCGTTCCCGTGGGGAAAGTATTCAGGCTGACGGCCAGCGGGCAAGTGGGAGCGCCGGGCTGGATGCCCGCGCACGGCGCGCCGCCGGAGCTAAAGGTTGCCTGAAACGACTTATTCGCGCTAACCGCCGCGTCCACGGCGCTTCCCGTAACGTCAGGAGCGATCCCCAGGCCGCCCACCTCTCCCCCGATACCGCCGGTGAAGGAGGGATCGTTGGGAGCGTTGATCAGGCCGTTATCCGCAATCTGCTGCGGGATGATGTCGTTGAAGACCCCAAACCCGGCATGAACCACGGTATGCGGAAGAAGCAGGTAAGCGATCGCAGCGCGCGGTTGGTAGATGAACAAAGGAGTTGCCGCAAAGAGGTTGTGAACATTGCCCAGGATGACCTGATTCAGCGGCTGACTGGATTCATGCGAAGCATCCAGAAAGGAGCCGGCCATGCGGCCAAAGAGCCCCTGTGGACTGGTGACGTTGGTGTTCCAGGTAACGCGCATGCCGTAAGTCAGGGTCGTTTTCAGAGTTGGCTTGTACGTGTCCATCCCGTAGTATTCGAGGTTGCCGACGGCCACCCGATCCTTCAGAGAGACCGGGGAGTTCTGCTGGGCAGTATATGCGGCTCCATAAGTGAACTCCGCCAGGTCGTTATAGGCAACGGTCGGCACGACGCCCTCTCCCAGGTCGTAGTCGCTGGTGTCCATGCGGCGCGTATTGATGCCGAAATGCAGTGTGTGCTTTCCGCGCGTCCAGATCAGGTTGTCGTTGATCTGCCACTGCGTCACCTTGCGCCCCTGCGGAAATGTATCGTTCAGTGCCGCCGATGGTGGTGAAGGGCACGCTGTCGCTGCCCGAGGCAAGCACGATAGGAAAGGTATCGAGCGCCTGCGCGTAGTTGTTCGGCTCAAAGATGCTGGAGTACCAGCTTGCGCCGGGATTGAATTGATTCACCAGATCGGGGCTGAAGATGTGCGTGTAGCCCGCAACCAACGTGCGCTGCGGCTGCGGCGAATAGGAGTTGAAGATGGAGTTGATGGGATCTGTCTATTCCGCCTGCAGGCCCGTGTCCTGCTGAAAGCGGTACCAGACGCTGTTTTTGGCGTTGATGGTGTGGTCGATCTTCACCACGATCAGGTTCTCGCTGTCGCTGTTGGTCAGAGACAGCTGCTGTTGGGTCGCGCAGCCGTCCCCGTTGGTTCCGAGAGGGCACCCTGCGATCTCGACCGGTGATCCGCCGGGCGCAGGCAGCAGTGAAAACATATTCTGATAAAAGGGTACTTCCGCGGGCTGGGCCGGAAGCGTGGTTCCGGTAATCGGATCTGTTCCGCCTGTCTCCAGTTGACCCTGCACATAAGGACCGGGCACATATGTTTGTCCCAGCACATATTGCTCATAGGCGGGCGTCGGCAGGGTGGTTGGCGTCACGATGGGCAATGCCAGGCGAATGCCCTCATAGTGGACGAAGAAAAATAGCTTGTTCCTGCCGCATCGGCCCGCCCACGCTCACCCCGAACTCATTGACCACATCGAGCGCGGCTTTGGCGGCGATGTTGCCCGGCGTGTCGTTGGCGTGGAGAAAATAATTCTCTGCATTGAACAGCGAGCCATTCCATATCTCGTAAAGATCGCCGTGAAACCGATTGCTCCCCGATTTTGTGAAGTAATTCACCTGCGAAGCGCCATATCTACCCTGATCCACGGAGTAAGAATTCGTATTGACGGTCGCTTCCTCAACCGCATCCAGCCCGATCACCAGGTTCGTCGACAGCCCGATATTCAGCCCCAGCCAGGGATCGTTGGTGTCGTAGCCGTCCACAATGTAGCCGTTCGAGGTCGCGGGCAAGCCCGTTGAATTCCACGTTGCCGTACCCGCCGGGGCCTTCGCATCGCTCGAGGAACCGGCCGTATTCATCAGCGCGCCCGGCGCGAACTGAACGATAGAAGTCAGGTCCTGCCCTGGGTTGGGAAGGCTCGCAATCGTCTTGCTTTCCAGCGTCGTCGTGGTATTCGCGTTCTCCAGGCTGAGCATCGCCTGTTGCGCCTTCACTTCGACGTTCTGCGTTGTCGAAGACAACCGCAAAGTCAGATTCAACGTCACCGTGCGCCCCACTTCAACCTGAACCGGAGCTGAACTCCGCTCCGCAAATCCGCTGGCTCTTACCGTGACGGTATAAGTGCCGGGATTTACCTGCGAAAACAAATACCGCCCGTCCGCGTTAGTAACTCCGGCGCGGGTCGCCTTTGTATCCACATTGTTGCTGTAACTGCCGCATCCGGCAGCGCCGCGCCTGTCGAATCCATCACGGTACCCGAGATAGCGCTCGATGTGCCGCTTTGTCGCTCTAATAACTGTGAGTTAACTATGGTTAATAGCAGAAAATAGCGAAAAAAATATCGGCCGTATTGTCCACACAAATTTCATGCTTTTGCCTCCGTGGGGAATTGTAGTAGTTATCGGCCCATCGCCGTCTCAATCAGCAGCCAGCCATTCAGCCCCGCAATCAGCGCCGCCGTAAACCACGCCAGCCCTTGCAGCCAGCGCCCGTTCACAAACTCGCCCATCTTTTTCCTGCTGCCCGTAAACATCACCAGCGGCACCACCGCAAAACTCAATTGCAGCGACAAAATCACCTGGCTCAGAATCAGCAGCTTCTCCGTCCCCTGCTCGCCGGTAATCGCAACCACGATAATCGTCGGAATAATAGCCAGAGTCCGCGTAATCATCCGCCGCATCCACGGCGAAACCTTCAGGTGAATGAACCCCTCCATCACCACCTGCCCGGCCAGCGTTCCGGTAATCGACGAGTTCTGCCCACTCGCCAGCAGCGCCACGGCAAACAGCGTGCTCGCCCCCGCCGCGCCCAGCAGCGGGCTCAGCAGCTTGTACGCATCCTGAATCGCCGCAACCTCATAATGCCCGCTGCGATTGAAGACCGCCGCCGCCACAATCAGAATCGCCGCATTCACAAACAGCGCCACCGTCAGCGCCAGCGCCGAGTCCATGTTGGCCATGAAGATGGCCTCGCGCTTGCCCTCCGGCGTCCGCTTGTAGCGCCGGCTCTGCACAATCGACGAGTGCAGATAAAGATTGTGCGGCATCACCGTCGCGCCCAGAATTCCAATCGCGATATAAAGCATCGCCGGGTTGGTCACAATCGCCGTCGAGGGAACAAACAGATTCCTGCAGCACCGGCCAGTAATCCGGCTTCGACAAAAACATCTGCACGCCGAACATCGCGATAATGGTGCCGATCAGCGTCATCACCAGCGCCTCCACATAGCGGAAGCCCCAGCGCTGCATCAGCAAAATCAGCAGCACGTCCAGCCCGGTAATCAGCACGCCGTAAAACAGCGGAATGTGAAACAGCAGATTCAGCGCAATCGCCGAGCCGATCACCTCGGCCAGGTCGCAGGCCGCAATCGCAATCTCCGCCCCCACCCACAGCACAAAGCTCACCCTGCGGCCATAGCTCTCGTGGCAAAGCTGCGCCAGGTCGCGCTCCGTGGCGATGCCCAGCTTCAGGCTCAGGCTCTGCAGCAGAATCGCCATCAGATTCGAAGCCATGATGACGAACAGCAGCGTATAGCCGAACCTCGACCCGCCGGCAATATCCGTAGCCCAGTTGCCGGGGTCCATGTAACCCACAGAGATCAGAAATCCCGGCCCCAGAAACCCCAGCAGCCGCCGCCAATAAATCGGCGACCGCGAGACGCGCACGGTCGCATGCACCTCCGGCAGCGAGGGCTCCAGGTGCTCTGGGTCAGGCGCCAGACCAGTGGATTTCGCGTTGACAGGGGAATTCGAACCGACTAAGGCTCACTACAACCGAGTATGCCACAACTTGTTAACTATGGTTAACTAAATATTCTTATATTTAATTACCGTGTAGTCTCCGGCCGCAGCCAAACCGCCTCCGCCGCCGGCCTTCCCAGAATCGAATTCCCCGTAGGTAGCTCAATCAAAACGGTTTGATCGTAGTTCTGGCTCACCACGCGCAGGCTCTGCCCCGGCCCGATCCCCGTCCGATGCAGAAAAAGCAGCAGCTTCGGATCCCGCTCCTGCAGGCTGACGACGGTATAGCGCTCGCCCTCCGCAGCCTCTGAAAGCGGCGTCTCCCCGCGCTCTTTCCGCTCCGCCGGGCTCTCCGGCAGCACCGCGTTCCCATGCGGACAGGCCCCGCCCTCGCCCAGTTTTTCTCTCAATTTCGCCTCGAAGGCCGGCGAAACCGCATGCTCCAGCCGCTCCGCCTCTTCGTGAATCTCGTGCCACTCCATCCCGAAAATCTCGCTCAGCATGCGCTCGATCAGGTGGTGCCGCAGCGCCGTCCGGTAGGCCGTCTCCCGCCCCGCCGCCGTCAGCCGCACAATCCCGTCCGCGCCCACCTCCACAAACCCGTCCCGCTTCAGCCGCTTCAGCGCCATGGTCACCGCCGGCGCTGAAACCTCAAGCCAGTGCGCCAGCATCGCCGGAATCACCTGGCGCCCCTCGGCCTCAGCCTCCAGAATGGCCTTCAGGTAATTCTCTTTCGAGACGTGAATCGAATCTTTCATCGCTGGCCTGCAATCAGTTTATAGGACGCTTTCTACACTTTGTAGCGCCGGTCTCCATGATCGGCTGTAGTCGCGTGCGAATCCACGCTCGACGCTCATCCTAGCCGAAGCAACGTGCCAAATCCAGTTCCGCGCGCCAGCAAGACAAATAACGCTGTCTAGCACGGGCAAAATACATTTGTCTTACGCCGTAAAACATTTGTCTTACGCCCGTAAGACCGCGTAAGACAAAGCCATTCCGCACCCCACGCCCGTCCCACACGCTGTCTTACAGCCACTGAGATTCGCTTCTCAAATTTTGAGTTGAAGATCCGCTTCAGCCCGCCGAAGGAGCCTGCCACAACTCCACCCGGTTACCCTCCAAATCCCAAATCCACGCAAATCGCCCATACTCGTGATCATCCCGCTTCGGGTCGATGCGCACCCCCGCGGCAGCCAACTGCTCAAGCAACCCGTCCAGATCGTCCACGCGAAAATTCACCATCGCCTGCTGAGCGCCTTCGCCAAAGTAATTCGAGTCCAGCTGGAAAATGCGCAAAGACCGTCATCCCCGCCGACTCCGGCCCATCGAAGGCCAGCGAGCCTCCGCCCTGATCCGGGATGCCCAAATGCTCCGCATACCACGCCGCCAGCGCCTTAGGATCACGCGCCTTCAAAAATACCCCTCCCACTCCAACCGCCTTCGCCATCGCTATTCCTCCTGCCGGATGATCTCTTCCAGTCTTGGGTTTGTGCTTGGCCTCGCGCCCGGTCCGCGGCTCGGTCGCGAGCACGCGCGCCGGCTTGGGCTGACCCACGCGCTCGCGGGCGTTGGCCTTCACCGCCTTGGTTGCTGAAAACCGTCCTGGCTTGCGTTTCCTCATGGCAAGCATGAGTATGGACTAAAATTGAACCGTGGAGGGGAAGTCCCCGGAGGCTGGAACGCGATGGAAGAACGGGATTTTTTCAACGAGACCACGGAACAGCGAACCCACACCCTCACCTGCCCCAAGTGCGGCCAGGCGGGCGAATACAAAGTCACCTGGGTAGTGCGGCGCAAGCGCGCGCAACTGCCCGCGCGGAGCCGACGAGCGCGACCGCGCCCGCTTCGCCAAGGCCCAGTCCTATATGGTGCGCCGCGACGACAAGCTCTCCTGCGCCAACGTCCGCTGCCGCAAGCCCTTCGAGATTACCCAGTTGCAATCGCTGGCGTTTCTGTCGGAGTAATTCAGGGAGCCCCGGTGTTTCCGCCCGGCAGGCTTTGCTAGAAAGAACGCAAAGTACCCTTTTCAACCAGGTTATTGGTCAAGCGATCGAGTTTCTTGGTAGATCCCGATTCTTGAGCGATAGCCATATTCCTCTGTAGTTGCCCGAACTCCGGCGGCGTCACAGGGGTGAATGTAGGGTAACTTCCGAATTGGCGACCATCCTCGCATAACCCCGAAGGACGCACCAACAGCGTCCCCCTCTCTCTGAGAGATGCAAACTGTATTTACAAACGGCTTGCGGTTCCCGGAAGTTCCCCATTCCATAGCTGTTGGCGTAAACAACTTGAAGGGCATCGCTGAAGCGGGCGAAGCAAGCACGGCGGCGAATCGCCTCGCATTTCTCCCGCAGGCACTGGCTATCTTCAGTACAAATGTTCGTTCTGGCGTCGCAAACTCGCCTCAGGAGCGATATAATTCCATCAAATTATCCCGAAAATCGAGATTCCGGTTGGAAAAATGACTTCATTGAATAAATGGACAACATGGATCCATAAACTAGGTTATCCTGAGAGGCCGCGGGCTGAAAGACGAAACCCGCTAGGGTTTGCCGCTCGGCGCCGGGACAGCCGCGCTTCGAAACCGGCCACCATCAGAGATATCAGCTCCGCCGGAATTTACCTCCTGACAGAGGAACGCTGGCCCATTGGTGAGTTGATCCCGTTGACAGTGGAAGTTGAGCGGTTTTCTGAGGATCCTTTAGAGCCTAAAATTACAGTGCAGGCGATAGTTGTACGGCACGACGAAGATGGCATCGGATTATCGTTTGTGCTCCCGGAAGGCCTCGATCCGAACCTTTGGGATGTTCTCATCAGAAACGCCCTCGTGCTGACGGATCCGAAAGACATCTTGTATACGCTCAGGCTCCTCCAAACAATCCTGTTCTTGTGCCGTCTTTGTCACGACGGAGCCAACGAATCCATTCTGTTGCTTGGAGGAGAACTGGAACAGACTCGAATTGAGAACGCTATGGAGATTGCAGCGTGTGCGGAAAAGCTCCTGGCATCAGAACCCGATCAAAGGTTACGCGCTCATCCAAACATCGTCTTAAGCATACTTAAACATGGCTCATGGGCGGATGATTTGACAAGGCAGTTGTGGGCTGGTCTTTTGGCCACATCCTGCTCCGCAGAAGGTACGGACCAATCCAATAGCGCGTTCGTCGATCTGCTCATCAATGTTACAAATACTCAGTGCCGGATCTTCGTTGCCGGATGCATGAAGGCATCACAGCACATATCGGGAACTGAGTTTCCTCCCTCGGCTCCAATCATCCTTTTGCCCGATCAGTTGATTCAGATTACCGGTATGTATGATGTTTCCAGGATTGCTACGGACCTTGCATATCTATTCAATTTCGGAATCATAGAAAAGGGCTTTGACTTTACGACTTATCTTCCTGCGGAGAAAATCGATATTACACCTTCGCGTCTGGGTCTGGAACTATACGAACGTTGTAAAGGGCATTGCATAAAGCATGATTTACCATTGGACGCATTGGACGGTGCTTAGCCCTTGCCGCCGTATGACGTCTCTGCGGCAGATAAAGAAGTTGTACTCCCGCAGCTTGTAATTGAATCGAAGCGGCTCTGCTCCCTTTCCCGCACACCGCCCCTGACGCAGGCGTGCCTAACTGTTTTTCTGGAGTCGTCATGCAGCGAAGTTTTCGCGCCTCTTTATTCTTGCTTCTCTCCGTGCTCTGCGCCGTGCCTGGGCGATCGCAGGCCACGGCGAGCCTTGCGCAACTGGGCTGGTACGCTGATCCCGAGATTCATATCTTCGCGGGACAATACTGGATCTATCTGACCGGCCATCACCGCGATCGCAATGAGCAGCAAACCTTCAATCCTTTGCAGCAGAAGCTTCGTGCCGGGCATCTGATCCATCACGGCTATCTGCATGGCACATCGATGGACGCCCTTTCCTCGCCCAATCTCGTCCACTGGACCATCCATCCGGACGTCCTGGAGGTCAAAAACTCTCCCTGGGTAGCCTACGCGCTCTGGGCTCCCTCGGCCATCCATTGGAAGGGCAAATACTACCTCTTCTTTGCGGCAAACGATATCCAGGAGCACGACACATTTCCCGGCGGCATCGGAGTCGCGGTCAGCGATCGTCCCGATGGCCCGTTCATCGATCCGCTGGGCAAGCCGCTCCTTGGCGAGTACCACAACGGAGCTCAGCCCATCGATCCCATGGTTTTTCGGGACGATGGAAAGATTTATCTCTACTATGGCGGCCATGGTCACTGCAACGTGGCGCGGCTTTCCTCTGACCTGAAGCGTGTATTCCTGATGCGAGACGGCGAGATCTACAAGGAGATCACGCCGGAGCATTACGTTGAAGCCCCTTACGTCATCAAGCGCAAGGGCGTGTACTACCTGATGTGGTCGGAAGGCGACTGGGAAAACTCAAGCTACGACGTCGCTTATGCCCGGAGCAGTACCCCGACAGGCCCGTTCAAGCGCAGCGGCACGATTCTCGCAACAGACCCCGCAATTGCCAACGGGCCAGGCAGCAACTCCGTGCTGCACATTCCGAGGACAGACGACGGTTCATCGTCTACCACCGGCATCCGCTGGGCACAACCGGCGCGAGTCAGCGCGTGCTGGCCATCGACCGCATGATCTTCGATGCCAACGGCAATATCGAACCCGTGAAGATGACCAAAGACGGCGTTGGACCTCGTTCTTTACCACCCGGCACAAAAGATCGTTAGTGTCTGAGTCTGAAGTTCGCATCACTTTAAGCTGTACATCCTGAGCGGAATTTTGCCGCGCTTTTTGCGCCAAAATAGAGTCGAAGGATCTGCGGTTGTTCTTCAATGAACTTCTGACTCACCACACGAATTCCGCACTCGGGCAACTGGCGCTGCCCCCGCAACCTGTGATTGAATCGAGAGTGAGAACGGCCGGAGCCGCAGACCATAATTGATGGACGCGGCCCGCCCCGAGAACTGGAGAGACTCGATGGCAAATTCCCTGCTTCCCCCCGAAGAGCGTTTCCTCACCCCCGACCAGGTGGAGGCGCTCGACAAACGGCGCGACCTCGGCCACACCTTCCTGGTCATCGCCGGCCAATTCGCCGTCATCGCCGCCATCCTGCTGCTGTGGGTTGGCCAGGACCTCACCTACTCGCCCGGCTGGGCGCACCCCATCTTCTATTACTTCCTCATCGTCCTGGCCATCATCGCGGTCTTCGGCATCGCAGGCTTCCTGTTGCGCCGGGGAACGCCGCGGCTCGACTAACACCGCTTTCGGCTCCAGCCAGACCACCCTCCGGCGGCTGCAAACTGCGAAATTCGCTCAAGTGTGAATTAATTCTGGCGTTAGCATGCACTCGTACCCATCTTGTGCAAGAATTGCATGCATAGACTCCCTGCAACGGGCCTTCAAAAATGAACGAGTCGGAAAATCGCATCCCGCTCGCAGACCTGCTTGTCTTCCACCAGTTGACGCGCTCGCTCACCTCGAGCTTCGAACTGGATACCATTCTGCGCACCATCCTCGAGCAGATGGAGCGGATTATGGAGGCCGAGCTGTGGACCATGCTCATGCTCGACGAAACCTCTCAAGACCTCTACTACGCCATCGCCGCCGGAGGTGAACACGAGGCCCTCAGCGGCCTGCGCGTCAAGGTGGGCGAGGGCGTCGCCGGATGGGTGGTCCAGCACGGCGAAACCCTCATCGTCGGAGACGCCGAGCACGATCCGCGCCTGATGGAAGAGCATGCCACCAAGCCTGGCAAGGTGCGCTCGGTCATCGCCCTGCCCCTGCGCGGCCGCAAAGGCACCCATGGCGTCATCGAGATCTTCAACCCCCGCGCCGACCAGATGACCGACTACACCATCGCCTACCTGCACATTCTGGCCGATCACGCCGCCATCGCCATTGAGAATGCGCGCGACGTCGCCCGCATCCAGCAGTTGAGCATCACCGACGACTGCACCGGCCTCTTCAACGCCCGCCATCTCTACCATGTGCTCAGCCGCGAACTCGAGCGCTCCCGCCGCTATGCGCCTGCCCGTGAGCCTGGCGTTCCTTGACCTCGACCACTTCAAGCTGGTCAACGACGAGCAGGGCCACCTGGTGGGCAGCGAACTGCTCGCCCAAACCGGCCGCCGCCTCCGTGAGCTGAGCCGCAAGCAGGACCGTTTGTTTCCGCTACGGCGGCGACGAGTTCGTCATCCTGATGCCCGAGACCGGCGCCAAAGACGCCCTGGCCTTTGCCCAGAGATTGCTCCGCGCCCTGATGGAAACCCGCTTCACCATGAAGAACGGCCGCGAGTTAACGTAAGCGCCAGCGTAGGCCTGGCAACCGCCCCCGCCGACGGCGCCACCGTCCACACCATCATCGGCGCCGCCGACGCCCGCATGTACCTGGTAAAGCTGAGCGGACGGGGCACTGTCCGCGGCGCGTAAGGCCAGCTCCAAAACGAACTTGATTCGGAGCGATCACAGCACGATTTTAGCCTCCGCATCAAGCTTCGGAGGGAGGTGGAGGTTTTATCCTCCGCATTATGTCAACGAAATCAGCGTGGGCTGTAGCCCCGGATAGAGTTCAATTCTTCCCGCACCAATAGAGACAAATAAATCATCGGCCGATTTATCCATCCTCGTCCGCAGCCTTTACAGTAATCTGCTCCCCACCAGCCGCTCCAACTGATTCCGCCAGTCCAGCCCCTCGACAAAACTCTTCGACTCGCGCCAATTCGGCTCGACAATCACGTGCAACTCCAGATAAACCCGCGTCCCCAGCAGCGACTCAATCTGCCGCCGCGCCCCCGTCCCAATCTCCTTCAGCTTCGCCCCGCCCTTGCCGATCAAAATCGCCTTCTGCCCATCGCGCTCGCAATAGATCGCCGCCGCAATGCGCGTCAGCGGCAGCCGCGCCGGCTGCTTTTTTTCTTGCCCGGCGCCGCAACCTCCGGCTCCTCAAACCGCTCAATCACCACCGCCGAAGCATAAGGAACCTCCTCGCCCGTCTCCACCAAAATGCTCTCGCGAATCAACTCGGCAACCATAAACCGCTGCGGCTGATCGGTGTACTGATCCTTGGGATAGTACCGCTCACCCGTAGGCAAGACCTCCACAATCTTCCGCACCAGCAGATCCAGCCCGTCCCTCTTCCGCGCGCTCACCGGAATAATCTCAGCAAACTTATACTGCCGAGTCAGCGAATCGATCAGCGGCAGCAGCCGATCCTTAGGCACCAAATCAATTTTCGTAAGCACCAAAAAAACCGGGCAATCCACCTTCCGAATCAACCCAAACAAAAACTCATCCTCGCTAGCCCAATTCGTGCGTTCGCGTTTTGGGCGCATTGGAAGTCCCTGGACATTCACCATCAGAGTCCTGGGTGCCCCTGGTACCCTCGCTGTGAGTTAGCCGGAGGTAGCCTCGGGATTCGTCCTCCTGCGACCAATCCCGCTGCATCACGAACCCGACGCCAGCTCACCAACCTCTTCCAACTGCACCCGCCGAGTAGCATCCATCAGCACCAGCACCAAATCCCGCGTCTCCAGCGCCTCATAAACCTCCTGCAGCATCCGCCGGTCCAGTTGCGATCCCGGCTTATGCACCCCCGGCGTATCCACAAAAACAATCTGCGCCGCCGCATGCACGCCCTTTTTTCGCCGCAACCTCCACCACCCCGGCAATACGATTCCGCGTAGTCTGCGGCTTAGCCGAGACGATAGCCACCTTTTCGCCAGTCAGCGCATTCAGCAGCGTGCTTTTCCCGGCATTCGGCCGGCCCAGATATAGCAACAAATCCAGATTTCAAAGGGGATGATGCTCCTGACTGAGTTTACGGCATTTTCACTTGCGGAGCCGATTCAACCGCCGGCGGAAAAACCCGCAACCGCTCCACGCGCCTTCCCGTAGAAGCCACAATCTCCATCGCAGCCCACAGGCTCCAGCATCACCACCTCGCCGGCCAGCGGAATCCGCCCCGTGATCTCGCTAGCCAACCCGCCCAGCGTAGTAGCCTCGTACTCATCCCCCAACTCAATCGGCTCGCCAAACAAATCCGCCAACTGATCCACGGGAAAGCTCCCCGGAACCACCCAAACCCCTCCCGGCTCGCGCTGCGGGTTCACTTCCTCTTCGTGCTCGTCGCAGATATCGCCCACAATCTGCTCCAGCAGATCCTCAATCGTCACCAGCCCCGCCACGCCGCCATACTCATCGATCACAATCCGCATGTGCTGTTTTTCCCGCTGCATCTCGCGCAGCAGCTCGTACCCGCGCTTGGTCTCGGGAACAAAAACCGCCTCGTGCTTGATGCCGCCCACGGTCCGCGTGCGCGCCTCCTCGTCGCAAATCTGCAGCAGGTCGTGCGCAAACGCAATCCCGGTCACATTGTCCAGCGACCCCGCATAAACCGGCACGCGCGAAAAATTATGCTCGCGCAGTTGAATCAGAAACTCCTCCAGCGTCATCGAATCGGGAACCGCAAAAACCTCCGGCCGCGGCGTCATCACCTCGCGCACCAGCTTGTCGCCAAACTCCACCGCCGAGCGCACCAGGTCAATATCGTTCTCTTCCAGAATCCCCTCTTCTTCGCCGGCCTCGAGCAGCGCCTCCACATCCACGGCCGCCTCTTCTTCCGCGGTAACCGGCTCCTCCGCCAGCGCCGCCACAGAAAAGAAGAAGCGCACAAAAACCGTAATCGGCGTCACCACCCACAGCAGCAGGCGAATAGGCCACACCATCCGCCTCACCCATCGCCCCTTGGTGCGGTTAAACAGCAGCGAAGGCAAAACCTGGTTGCAAAAAACCACCACCAGCACCACGCCCAGCACCGCCTGCGCAATCTCCGCATAAGTAGGCCGCGCCAGGCCGAGGCGCGCGATCGAAGAGCACCGCCCCAAACTCCAGCGCAATAATCCCCAGCGCCAATTGCTGCAACACCGCCGCGCTGATGGCCGCATGTTCCCGGCTCAGCCCCAGTTGCGGCTCGATCAGTTCTTCCCACGCGTCCAGATTCTCCTGTTCCTCGCGCGCCAGAATCTTCCCAAAGTCCGCATAAACGCGGCTGATGTAGCTGGCCAGCGTCTCCACCAGCAGCCAGCAGCAAAACCATCGCAATGGCCAGCCGCTCATGGCCGTGAACCCCGCACAAAGTCAGCGCCCTTTTTGGGGGACGACAGCGCTTTTGTTGGAGCCACTTCTTCTATCGGGCTACGTTTTCATCGGAGGGAGCAGGGGTCTTTAGGCCCCTGAATGCCTGTTCGCTATTCTTACGGGCTTTAGCCCCGGAAGTGCGCGCATCGCCTTTCGGCGCACTTTAGCTTTCGCCTTAGCCCGCCCGAGGTTCGGATTCTTTGAAAGGGCACGACTTCAGCCGTGCCGATGATTGCCCAAAAGAAGTTCCGGGCTTTAACCCCTGAGGAGATATTCTTCCCGACCAGCCCGCTCAATCAACCCCAACGGCAACCCCAACCTGCCGCGCAGCACCCGTTCCCGCCGCGCCATCTGCCCCTCATCCGCCTCATGATCAAACCCAGCCAGGTGCAGCACCCCATGCAAAATCAGCACCTTGATCTCCGTCGCAAGCGAGTGCCCCTGCTCCGCCGCCTGCCTCAGCGCGGTCGTCACGCTGATCGCAACGTCCCCCGCAATCCCCTCCGCGGACAACCTGAATGGCCCCTCCGCCGGAAACGACAGAACATCCGTAGCCTTATTCTTCCCCCTGAACCGCCGATTCAAATCCCGAATCGCCGCATCCGTAGTCAGCAGCACAGTCACCTGCCCCTTCAGCCGCACAGCCTCCTGCGCAGCCTTCAGAAACCGCGCCAAACTCCGCGCCGAAGGCAGCTTCGAATATCAGAAGATTTTTGTGAGAGCCACGCGCAGACCTCCCGCGTCGCTGAAGTAGCCTTCAGCGCAGGGTCTGGCTCCAAATCTGGGTCAACGAGGATCATCGTGCTCGGAGCCGCCGCAGCGCGGCCCCGATCTCATCTCCAATTCTACGCGTATCGCAAGATTATTGCGGTTTCCCCGCCTGCATCCCCTGCGCCTGCGGCCGTTCCTCGCGCGCCCCGTCCGCCACCTCAATCGCCTCGCCAATCGCCAGCGGCAACTCCTGCTGCTGCGGCTTGGCGCTCTCGTAAGCCCGCACAATCCGCTGCACCAGCGCATGCCGCACCACGTCCGAGTCCTCAAAGTGGCAAAAGTGAATCCCCTCCACCCCGCCCAGAATATTAATCGCATCCAGCAGCCCCGACTTGCGCGGATTCGGCAAATCGATCTGCGTAATATCCCCCGTAATCACCGCCTTCGAATTATTCCCCATGCGCGTCAAAAACATCTTCATCTGCTCGATGGTCGTGTTCTGCGCCTCGTCCATAATGATGAACGCGTCGTTCAGCGTGCGCCCGCGCATAAACGCCAGCGGCGCAACCTCGATCACGTTCTTCTCCAGCATCTTGTCCACTTTTTCCGGATCGAGCAGGTCATAAAGCGCGTCGTAAAGCGGCCGCAAATAAGGATCAACCTTCTCCTGCAGCGTGCCCGGCAAAAATCCCAGCCGCTCGCCCGCCTCCACCGCCGGCCTCACCAGCACAATGCGGCTCACCTTCTTCGCGTTCATCGCCGCCACGGCCATCGCCACGGCAAGATAAGTCTTCCCCGTCCCCGCCGGCCCAACGCCAAAGACCATATCGTTCTGCTCAATGGCCTCAACATATTTGCGCTGATTGATCGATCGCGGCTGCACCGTCCGCTTCACGCCCGCCGACCGCTGCTTGCCCGCATCGGAAAGCGAGCGCAGCGTAGTCGCCGGGTCGGCCACCACCAGCCGCAGCATCCCGTTCAGCTCCCCATTGTGCGGATTCACGCCCTGCCGTCGCAGCGCCTCAAAATCCTGAAAAATGCTCTGCACGCGAGCCACGCCCGCATCCGTTCCCTGCACATGCACAGCGTCGGAGCGAAGATCGATCCGTACGCCGAGCGAGTCTTCCATCAGCCTGAGGTTTTCATCGCGAGTCCCAAACAGGGGCTCAAGATTGGGCGTGATCTCCAGAGCGATCTTCAAAGGTTTCTGTGGCCTCCTATGCGGCGTTGTGAAGTTGAAGTGAATTTGCCGGCGATTCGAGCAGAGCGCGACCGCATCGGCTTGTGAACCGGCTGCTGAGTAGAGTAATTTGATCAGCGAATTCGAAGAGAGGCGCGGCTTTCATACGTGCCGCATAGCATGCCTGGCAAATGAACAGGGGCTTTAGCCCCTGAGGGATGACTTCCAAACCAAACCTCATCAGATTTTTCGGGAACCCGCCGCGCGCAAAGCGCAACCGAGCCTAAGCTCTGGGCTGCCTTGCTGAACCGCGGGATGGCGTAGGCGACCAAATCCTGTATCTGCGCTTGAGAGTACCGCCAACCGCCTATTTACGTCAATCCACCAATCCATGAATTTTCCGCACCAAAGTGCCTTCGCAGGTACCTCGAGCCCCCGCTTGCAATGCGCCCCCGCAAAAACCTATAGTCTGCAGCAGCCTAGGCAAACAATCTGCAATCACGAGGTTTTCAACTCCACCGTGCCCTCCGCATCCAGAAATTTCTTCCGCCGCATCAAAAGCGCCGTTCTGCGCACCGACTTCGCCTATCGCCTCTATCTCAAACTGAAATTCGGCTCCGGCCATCCTCCCGCACCCCCCGCCGCCCCGCTCCCCAACGGCGCCCTCCAAACCACCGCCGAGTGGCAATCCGCGCTCGCCCAGGCCCGCCGCCTTCGTCTCCCCCTCCATCGCGGCGAAGAAAAAAACTGGGACCACCTCGCCGCCGCATTCGCCATCCTCGCCAACACCACCCCCTCGGCCCGCATCCTCGATGCCGGCGCCGAGTATTACAGCAACGTCCTCCCCGCTCTCTTCCTCTACGGATACCGCAACCTCTACGCCCTCAATCTCTCCTTCCCCTCACCAGCCCGCCGCGGCCCCATCCGCTATCTCCCCGGCGACATCACCCAAACCGCCTTCCCCAACGCCTACTTCGACGCCGCCACCTGCATGAGCGTCATCGAGCACGGCGTCCCTCTCGCCGGCTACTTCCGCGAGATGCACCGCATCCTCAAGCCCGGCGCCCTGCTCATCACCTCCACCGACTACTACCCCACCCCCATCGATACCCGCGGCCAATCAGCCCACGGCGCCCCCATCAAAATCTTCACCCGCCCCGAAATCCAAGCCATGCTGCAGCTGGCCACCCAATGCGGCTTCGAGCAAACCGGCGAAGTCAATCTCGATTGCGCAGAAAAACCCATCCACTGGCCCCAATTCAACCTCGACTACACCTTCCTCATCTTCACCCTCCGCAACAAGCCCTGAAACCCACCCCCGCATTGACCCCCCGCCCCATTTCCCGTAGACTAAGAAATTGCGAGGGATGCGGCTAAAGTTGCATTCTCACACCGCAAAACTCACTTGAATTTCAAGGAAGCAGAATGGCAAACCACGTATCGTCGCTGAAGCGCGCCCGGCAAACCGAAACCCGCACTGAAGTAAACCGCTCCAACCGCAGCCGCGTCCGCACCAGCCTCCGCGACCTCCGCGAGGCCCTCGCCAAGGGCGACGTAAAAGCCGCCCAGGCCCAGTACCGCGAGACCGTCTCCGCCCTCGACAAGAGCGTGCAGAAGGGCATTCTCCACGACAACACCGTCTCCCGCTACAAGAGCCGCCTCAACGCCCGCCTGAAAACCCTGGCCATCACCACCATCCGCCCCCGCCCCGCCCCCAACCGCCAAAAGAGAAGTAAGGCGCAGCTCAATAGATTTTCGAAGTCAGCAGAAACAGCCGGGACCAATCCCGGCTATTCCTTTTTTGCGAATAATTACGGTGTCCATGCCTCAATCCAGCCGCTCAAAAATCCCCGCCGCGCCCATTCCGCCGCCCACGCACATCGTCACCATGCCGTAGCGAACCTGTCGACGCCGCATCTCGCCCAGCAGTGTCGCGGTGAGTTTCGCTCCGGTGCAGCCCAGCGGATGCCCCAGCGCAATGGCGCCTCCGTTCACGTTCACCCGCTCCGGATCGAGCCCCAGTTCGCGAATGATCGCCAGCGCCTGCGCAGCAAACGCCTCGTTCAATTCGATCAGCCCGATCTCGTCCAGCCTGAGCCCGGCCCGCTTCAGCGCCTTGGGAATCGCGGTAATCGGTCCAATGCCCATCTCCTCCGGCAGGCAGCCGGTTGCCGCGTAAGCCACCAGCCGTCCCAGCGGCTTGATCCCTAGCTCACTGCGCCCGCCCCGCTTCCATCAGAACCGCCGCAGCAGCCCCGTCCGAGGTCTGCGACGAGTTGCCCGCGGTCACCGTTCCCTGCGCGGCAAAAGCCGGCTTCAGTTTCGCCAGCGCCTCGGCCGAAGTATCCGCGCGTGGTCCTTCGTCGGCGGCAAACACCGTCTCCGTCACCACTGGCTTTCCCGCCTTCGTCCCCGGCACAGCCGTCGTAACCGTCACCGGAATCAGCTCATCGTCAAATCGTCCCGCAGCCTGCGCGGCCAAAGCCTTCTGGTGGCTGCCCAGCGCAAATGCGTCCTGATCCTCGCGCGAAACGCCGTAGTGCCGGCTACCCGCTCGGCGGTCAAACCCATGGTCAGCAGCGAAGCCGGATAGTGCTCCGCCATATAAGGATTGGGGCTAGGCTTGAGGCCGCCAAAAGGCAGCAGGCTCATGGTCTCCACCCCGCCCGCGATCACCACCCTGTCACCGCCCGACTGAATACGCAGATCGGCCAGCGCAATCGCCTCCAGTCCCGAGGAGCAAAGCCGGTTGACAGTAACCCCAGGAACCTCCACCGGCAAACCCGCGCGCAGAGCCGCCCAGCGCGCAATATCCCACCCCTGCTCGCCCTCCGGCTGCGCGCAGCCCAGAATCACGTCCTCGACTTCGGTTCTACTTAGCTCTGTTAACTTGTCCAAAGCTCCGCCCAACGCAGTTGCGGCCAGGTCGTCGGGGCGAGTGGTAGAAAGCGCGCCTTTGGGAGCGCGCCCAACAGGAGTGCGAACAGCGCTGACGATCACGGCTTCCGGCATGAGTGTTGCTCCTTGCTAGATAGGATGCGGCTATGTTTTGAAAGGCGCCAGGTGCCCCATCCATGCCACGTTCTTGTTTTTGTGGCATGGGTGGGATACCACGAAACTCAACCATCGCCGTTTTGAAAGGGCACGGCTTTAGCCCTTGAGGGGAATGCCCCTTTCAATAAAGCGAATTCATTCCGGCATCTCCACCAGCGTCCAAACGTTCTTTGCGTAAAAATGGTAGACCGTGCCGCGATCGACCACCGAATCAGCGAGCGCGTCGTGGTCCAGCCGTAACGGCCGAGGTTCCATGCCGTACTGCGCCTCGCGAACCTGCTCCGGCGACGCGGGATCGATGCCCCAGTTAAAGCCCAGCACTCCGCTCGGATCGTAAGCCTGCAATCGTTCCGTCTCCAGCGCCGAAACCAGCACGATCGGCTGCCCACCCCTGCTGCCGAAAAAAACCAGCAGCGAGGCTGTTCCCTCCACCGAGCACAGAACCGCCCAGTCCGAAGACCCCGCCCGCTCCAAACTGGCATGGACCACGTTCTCCGGGTGATAAGCCTCATAAGTCTGCGGAATCAAGCACCCGCGCCGGTTGAGCTGGTCTTGAATCCCAACAGGCAACTCTGGAAACGAACTAACCGGCAAATGGCGAATCCGGTAAGGAGTAGAGTGCCCCTCAACAACAATCCGCCCCGACTCGACGAGTTGCGCAGAGTTTGGCTGCTGCTGAGCCAGAATCACAGCAAAGGCGAAATACAATCCGCCCAGCAACCATCCGCTCCGTCTCACTCGGGCACAAGATAAATTCGCTCCAGCCATTCCTCTGCCAATCTTCGTACCCTACACTTCGATCCTAGTTCCGCAACGGCTTGCCGGTCTTCAGCGTAAACGCAATCCGCTCCTGCGTCTTCCGCTCGCCCGCAAGCGAGAGAAACGCCTCCCGCTCCAGGTCGAGCAAATACTGCTCGCTCACCAGCGAACCCGCCGTCACCCGTCCGCCGGCCAGAATGTAAGCCGCCCACCGCGCCACCTTCTGGTCGTGTTCCGATGCGTACCCTGCCTCGCCCATCAGAAAAGCGCCAGTCTCAAGCGCCGCCAGCGCGCCCAATCCCGGCGCAGGAATCTGCGTCCTTGGTTGCGGAGCAACATACCCAGCTTCAGCCAGTGCCACAGCCTGCGTCTTCGCATCCAGCAACAGCCGCTCACGGTTCATGGAGATGCGATCCGCCGCCGCCAGCAGCCCTAACGCCCGCGCCTCGGCAGACGAAGTGGAGACTTTAGCCAGCGCAATGGTCTCGAAAACCCTCCGCAGCGCCGTCCCCATCTCCGCCGATTGAGCAAAACGCGAAGCCAAATTAGAATTTGGCAAGCGCGGGTCGGGCGGAGCGAAGGCTGCGGCCTGATCAACCGCGCGCAACAGCATCTCCTTCGTTCCTCCTCCGCCCGGAATCAGTCCCACGCCAGCCTCAACCAACCCGATATAAGTCTCCGCATGCGCCTGCCGCCGCGCGCCGTGCAGGCAAATCTCCGCGCCGCCGCCAAAGGTCATGCCGAAGGGCGCAACCACCACCGGCCGTGGGCAGAACTTGATAGCCGCGTTCATCTGCTGGAAGCCGTGGATGACTGCGGCCAGCTCCTCCCATTCACCTTCCTGCGCCACCAGCAGCAGTTGCATCAGGTTGGCGCCCACGCTGAAGTGATCGCGGTCGCCGGTGATCACGAAGCCGGCAAAGTCGCGAACCGCGTCCGAGTCAGGCTTAAGCACCGCCGAAATCAACGCCAGCACGTCGCCGCCGATAGCGTTCTTCAGCGAGTGCAATTCGATGCAGCCGATGCCGTCGCCCAAATCCACCAGCGAAGCGCCCGCGTTCGACCGGACCACCCCATTCATCCGCCTGAAATCCGCAACCCGCGCGTGCCCCGGAACGCTGGCGACCGGCTCCAACTTGCCCGTCGCCGGCTGAAAGCACGCCCGCCCATCGCTCGTATACCAGCCCGTCTGCCCCGCAGCCAGGTCGCCGCGGCGACCCAGCATTGCCTCAACCCGCTCGCTCACCGGAAGCGCGAGCGCCTTCATGCGTTCCACAGTCAAGCCAACTCCGGCTGCATCCCACATCTCAAACGGCCCCAGCTCCCAGTTGAATCCGGCGCGCATGGCCTGGTCGATGGAGGCCGCGTCGCCGGCCACTTCGCCGATGCGCTCCGCGGCAAAGTTCCACAACGAAGCCAGAAACGGCCACAGAAACGCAGCGGCTTTATCCTTCTCTGGATCATTCTCGAGTAGCAGCCGCAGCCGTTCCGGCAGCGTGGCGGCATTCTTCGCCATCTCCAGCGCCGGCAATGCGGGCTTGGCCGTGGGCAGATATTCGAACGTGTCCAAGTCCAGAACCAGCCGTTCATCTTTTCCATCCGCGCCGCGAATCTTTTTGTAGAATCCCTGCCCAGCCTTATCGCCCAGCCAGCCTCGCTTCACAATCTCCTCGAGAACCTGAGAAAAACCACTCTGCGTCACGCCCTGAGGAAAATTCGCGGCCACGTGAGCCAGAATGTCGATGCCCACCAGATCCGCCAGCCGGAAAGTTCCAGTGCGCGGCCAACCGATCGCCTGCCCGGTCAGCGCGTCCACCTCCTCTATGGTCAAACCTTGCTTCAACATCAGGGCCGCCGCATTGAACATCACGGCAATGCCGATGCGGTTGGCGATAAAGTTCGGCGTATCGCAGGCAAACACCACCTGCTTGCCCAGCCTGAGGTCGACGAATGCGGCAAAAGCGCTCACCACGGACGCATCGCTCTCCGCGGTCGGAATCGTCTCCAGCAGCCGCATATAGCGTGGCGGATTGAAGAAGTGTGTTCCGAAGAACCGCTCTCGGTGCGCAGCCAGTCCCGCCGCAATCTGCCTTATCGGCAATCCTGAAGTATTCGTGGTCAGCACGGCATGAGCCGCAAGATGAGGCACAACCCGCGCCAGCAATGCTGACTTGATAGCCAGATTTTCAGCCACGGCCTCGATCACCCAGTCGCACGCCGCCAATTTGCCCAGGTCGTCTTCAAAATTTCCGGGGGTGATGAGCGCGGCCAGCGAAGGTTCATAGAAAGCCGCGGGCTTGGCTTTGTTGAGAGCCTCGATCGCAGCCAAAGCCAACCGATTGCGCCCTCCATCGCCGGCAGGAATCATATCGAGGAGCAACGTCGAAATTCCGGCGTTAGCCAGGTGAGCGGCGATGCGGGAACCCATGGTTCCGGCTCCCAGCACAGCGGCGCGACGGACGAGAAATGGCTGAGCGGCAGAACTGGAAACGGGAGTTGCGGCCGGGGGATTCTTGCTCATGCGGGCTCTCCCTGAAGCGGGTTGGAATTAAGAAGCATCCACCACGCGGAAACGCTCGCAGAATACGGTGGCGCGCGGCACGCGGTCAAGAATAGCTCTTAACTGGTTGACCCTTATCGGTCGCGGGCAATAGTTTGGAAGAGTGCCGGGGCTACGGTTTCGCGTTCCCCGGATAAGGAGATTGAATGCTAAGCAGGATACTTCCCCGGTTCTGGAAGAGTTTTTTTGTCCTGGCTCTGGCGTTGTCGGCGATTGCCTATGCCGGCGCGCAAGACCCCTACCTGAAGAACTTTGAGCAGCGGACCACCGTCAAGGTGCTGCCCAACGGTCTCACCCTCATTGTTTGCGATCGTCCTGAAGCGCCGGTCTTCAGCTACTCCACCTTCGTCGACGCCGGCGACGTGAACGACCCATCGGGCGAGAGCGGCCTGGCCCATATGTTCGAGCACCTGGCCTTCAAGGGAACCAGCCAGATCGGTACCACCGACTACGCCGCCGAGAAAGTTGCGCTGGCCAAAGTGGAGGCGGCCAACAACGCCTACGAGGCAGAGTACCTGAAGGAAGTGGGCCGCGACCCCAAAAAGCTGGCCGAGCTGAAAAAAGCCTTCCTTGCAGCCCAGGCCGAAGCGCACAAGTACGTCATTCCCAACCAGTTCACCGATATTGCCGAGCGCAATGGCGCTGAGGGCCTGAACGCCGAGACCGGCCTCGACGATACCCAGTTCTTCTGGTCCATGCCGGAAAACCGCCTGGAGCTATGGGCCTATCTCGAGAGCAGCCGACTGGCCGACACCGTGCCCCGCGAGTTCTACAAAGAGCGCGATGTGGTCATCGAAGAGCGCCGCATGCGCACCGACTCCAACCCAGAGGGCCGTCTCTTCGAGCAGTTCGTCGCCACCGCTTACGTAGCCCATCCCTACGGCCGCAGCGGCATCGGCTGGCCCAGCGAGGTAAGCCAGATCAACGCCACCGAAGCCATGGCATTCCACAAGAAATATTACGTGGGAGCAAATATCGTGGTCGCCGTGGTGGGCGACGTCAATGCATCCAATGCGATGCCGATGCTGGAAAAATATTTCAGCCGCGTTCCCGCCGGACCCAAGCCGGAGGAGATGACCACCGTCGAGCCCAAACAATTTGCCGAAAAGACGTTGGACATTCGCGAGGCCACGCAGCCCATTTACGTCGAGGGCTACCATCGGCCCGACTATCGCGATCCCGACGATGCTGTTTACGACGCTATCAGCGACATCCTATCCAACGGCCGCGTCTCGCGCCTCTATCGCAGCCTGGTGCGCGACCAGCAAATTGCCGCTGTCGCCGAGGGCTTCAGCCCTTACCCCGGCGACAAGTATCCCAGTCTGTTTGTCTTCGGCGCCATTCCCCTGCCGGGGCACACACCGGCGGAGATGCGCGACGCCATTCACAAGGAAATTGAAAAGCTCAAAACCACTGACGTAACCGACGATGAGCTGCAAATGTACAAGACCCGCACTCGCGCCGACCTGCTACGCGGCCTCGCTGACAATCAAGGCCTGGCCAGCGACCTGTCCGAGTACCAGACCCGCTACGGCGACTGGCGACAGCTTTTCCTGCAACTCGACCGGGTAGACAAAGTGACCAAAGCCGATATCCGCCGCGTGGCCGACAAGATTTTCGTCGAAAGCAACCGCACCGAAGCATGGATCGATACTGCCGCTCCTCCGGCACAGCAATCAACGGTGGCACCGAAAGAGGGAGGCGCGCAATGAAGAGCCTGCACATGAAGAATCTTTCCCGAGTGAACATGGCCGGCGTAATCGTTGCCGCAGTACTTGCCCCCATCACACTCCCAGCCCAGCAAAGCAAGCCCTGGGAAAAAATCCCCATCACCAAATTGCACGAATTCAAACCCCACCAGCCCAAACGCATCGAGCTGAAAAACGGAATCGTCCTCTTCCTGCAAGAAGATCATGAGCTGCCGTTCGTCTCTGGATCGGTGCTCATTCCCGGCGGTTCGCGCGACGTAGATCCTGCCAAAGCCGGCCTCATCGGCCTCTACGGTCAGGCGTGGCGCACCAGCGGCACAGCCAAAATGGACGGCGATGCACTCGACGATCTGCTTGAAGCCAAGGCTGCCCACATTGAAACCTCGGGCGACGAAGACTCCACTGCCATCGAGTGGGATTCGCTCAAGGGCGATGCCGACCAGGTTTTCTCGCTCGCCATGGATCTGCTCCTGCACCCCAAATTCAACGCGATGAAGCTCCGACTGGCCCAGCAGCAGGAAGCCACCGGCATCGTCCGCCGCAACGACGATGAAGATGCCATCGCCGATCGCGAATCGGCCAAGCTGGTTTACGGCGTAAACAGCCCCTATACGCGTCAGCCGGAACTGGCCACCATCAGCGCGGTCACCCTCGCCGATCTCGAGGCATGGCACGACCGCACCATCAACGGCAAGCTCATTGTCGGTGTCTTCGGCGACTTCGATCCCGTAGCCATGGAAGCCAAACTGCGCGCCGCCTTTGAAGATTTTCCGCCTGCCAAGCCCCTTCCCTCCCGCCATGACGTCTTCAACGGCCCCCAACCCGGCCTTTACTTTATCGATAAGCAAAATGTAAACCAGTCCAACGTGCAGATCGTGGGACTGGGCACGGACCGGCACAATCCCGACGTGCCCGCGCTGGCGGTGATGAATGAAATCCTGGGCGGAGGATTTACCAGCCGTCTTTTCCAAAAAATTCGCACCGAGATGGGGCTGGCTTATGCCGTAGGCGGCGGCATTAGCTTCGACTACGATCATCCAAGCCCATTTCGCGTTGAGGTGCTCACCAAGAGTTCATCCACTGTTGACGCCACAAATGAAGCGCTGGCAGTGATCGCCGGTCTCACCACCACGCCCTTCACTCCGGTGGAAGTAAATCGTGCTAAGGACGACATCCTCAACACTTTCCTCTTCCGCTACGACACCAGGGAAAAGGTACTCAACGAGCGGGTGCTGCTGGAGTTTTACGGATACCCGGCGGATTATCTTGAGACCTACAAAGCCGGACTCGAAAAAGTGACATTGAACGATGTGACTGTGGTAGCAAAAAAGTACATTCATCCCGGCAAATATGCCGTTTTGGTAGTCGGCAACGGACCGCAGATCAAGCCGCCGCTTGATGAACTGAACCTGGGCCCCGCACAACCGATCGATATCACCATCCCCATGCCGAAGCCTCCAGCGGAGAATAAATAGCCTGTTGCCCCAGGTCTCTTCCGCCGCGGCGGAAGACCTGGGAAACCATCAATCTCAACGGGAGTTCACACATGAGAAGTGAAATCGAATTGAACGCAAGGCGCGTCGCGGCCGCCGACCGCCTGATGGCCCAGGGCGTAACCATCCATCGCCCTGAAACCTGCGTCATCGACGATGGCGTTGCCGTAGCGCCGGAAACCGTCATCGAGCCATTTGTGCAGTTGCTCGGCCGCACACGCATCGGTTCCGAGTGCCTCATTCGCTCTTATTCCGTGATAGATAACTGCGCCCTGGGTAACCGCGTGCTGATTCGCCAGAGCTGTGTGCTGGCCGATAGCACAATTGCCGACGATGCAAAGATCGGTCCCTTCGCCCACCTGCGCCCAGGGTGCGAGATCGGCGAAGAAGCCCACGTGGGAAACTTTGTTGAAATCAAAAAAGCCAAGCTGGGCAAAGGCGTCAAGGCCGGCCATCTCACCTACCTGGGCGACGCTGAAATCGGTGAGGGAACCAACATCGGCGCCGGAGTCATCACCTGCAACTTTGATGGCGTCGACAAACATCCCACGCGCATCGGCAAGGGCGTCTTCGTGGGCAGCGATTCCACTTTGGTCGCCCCGGTTACCGTCGAGGACGGCGCCTTCATCGGCGCAGGCTCCTGCATCACCAGGGACGTGCCGGCCGGATCGCTGGCCGTGAGCCGGGCTCGCCAGGTTACCAGGAATGGTTGGGCAGCCGCCAGGCGCGCCCGGCATAAAAAGCCAGATCAGGCCTGAAGCTCTCCGCAGCTCGTTGATTTTTGCTAAATCGATTAAAAACCGCCCTAACTCGTTGCTTTCTTGGTACATCTGCCGCAACAGGCGCCTGCGAGCCACTTCCATCCGGCTGTGCTCGGCATAACTTTCTATATAATTGCAGCGTACATTATGCGGTAAGCATGGGCAGGCGAGGATAGATTTTCCCCTCTGCCGCCTTCGCATATTGAACATTGAACAAAAATTGCATTCATACTTTTTGACCCGCGCACGATGTCTTCTTGATCTCTTGATCGATTGAAATGAAATGGGTAAGAAGTTCAGGAAGGCTTGGGACTTACGCACACCTTATTGAGCGCCGCGGTTATTTTGTCCGGGAACGTTGCGCTCTTCCGGTGCGTATTCCATGAGGATTAGGGTTATCGCTTCAAATATCGAAACAGTCCGCCGCGGTTTTGATTTTCTAAATTCGGGACTGTGAGCAAGGGATGATTGTTTTAAAAGAGCACGTTTTCGCCTCCCCCTTTTTTGGCAGGCGAAGGTCAACGGAGAACACGGCTTGGCATTGAACCTGGCAGGAATCGGAGTACCAAACCCCGCGGTGAATCAGAACGCGGAAGCAGATGCGCGCCCGAATGCAAGACGTCGCAAGTCGGCACGCATTCTGGTCGTGGACGACGAAGCGCACGTCCGCTCCATGATGGGCGCCTCTCTGGAACGCCACGGTTATGACGTTCAGTTGGCCTCCAGCGGCAACCAGGCGCTGGAACTCCTCGACCAAAACGCCTTTGACCTGGTGCTCACCGACATTGTGATGCAGGATGGAAACGGCATTACCGTGCTGGACCGCATCCACGCGCAGCAACCGCAGCTTCCCGTGGTCATGGTATCGGCCGTTCACGACATCAGCGTAGCCATCGACGCCATGCGCCGCGGCGCATACGACTATCTGCTCAAGCCCTTCGAGCGCGAACACCTGGTGAACACCGTGCAGCGCGCCCTCGACCACCGCCAGCTTCTGCAGGATAGCCACAACTACCAGCAGAACCTTGAGCAGGTGGTGCGCGCCAGAACCGAGATGCTCCGCCAGGCCATGGAAAATCTCGAGCACTCCTACGACGTCACTCTGGAAGCTCTGGGAGACGCGCTGGATCTGAAGGACTCCGAGACCGAAGGACATTCCAAGCGTGTCACCGCTTACACCATCGCGCTGGCCCGCGCCATGGGCATCGCCCCGGCAGAGATCAAGGTCATCGCGCGCGGCGCATTCCTGCACGACATCGGCAAGATGGCTATTCCCGACGAAATCCTGCGCAAGCCAGGCAAGCTCACTCCGAAGAGCAGGAGATCATGCGCGAGCATTGCGCGCCGCGGCTACCACATGCTGCGCAAAATCCCCTTCCTCGCCGGCGCTGCCGAGATTGTTTTCTCTCACCAGGAACATTTCGACGGCAGCGGTTATCCCAGCAGATTGCGCGGCAGCGATATTCCCATCGGAGCACGCATCTTTGCCGTCGCCGACACCCTGGACGCAATCACCAGCGACCGCCCCTACCGCAAGGCCCAGAAGCTTCGATGTGGCCCGCGAAGAGATTCTGCGCTGCTCCGGCACGCAGTTCGATCCCGCCGTTGTCGAGGTTCTGCTCAAAATCTCCAATGAGCTTTGGTACGAGTTGCGTTCTGAGATCATCGACCAGAACAAGCGATATTCGACCTTCGAGCTTACCGGCGCCCCCAAACCGCATGGAGATCTGAAGCATCTGCATTATTTGCCGCTCCCCGGAGCCCAATCCGGCATCTTAATTCAATAGATCGACTACCTGTATTCCCCGGAGCAGATATGACCGTACTTTCTCAAGCGGAAATCACTTCCCACCTGAGCAAGCGCCCCGATTGGCGGATCGAAGGCGGCGAACTGGTGCGAATCTTCAAGTTCGAGACCTTCCCTGAAGCCATCGCCTTTGTCAACAAAGTGGCGGATATTGCCGAAGAGTCCAACCACCACCCGGACATCGATATTCGCTATAACCGGGTCCGCCTGGCCCTGGTCTCCCATGATGCCGGAGGCATCACCAGCAAGGACTTCGCCGTGGCTGCCGGCGCGGATAAGGTGGCCCAGTAGCCTTCAGGCCTCGTCTGCATGATCGTCCCCATGCATCCCAAAATGTGGATTTGTATGTATTTCATCTGCCCGGTGGAGCTTTTTTACCGTGTTTCGGTACCGCCAGGCAGCCGCCAGCCCCCCGGCAAGCACAGTAGCTGCAGCCACAACTCCCAGTTTGAGCCAGCCGGAGAGTTGACCGGTTGCCGTTTGCGGCTCGGATGAAGTTCCAGATTCTA
The DNA here is from genome assembly GCA_963724755.1 of uncultured Acidobacteriaceae bacterium. Lineage (GTDB taxonomy): Bacteria > Acidobacteriota > Terriglobia > Terriglobales > Acidobacteriaceae > Telmatobacter. Next base: position 360,742 of record CAVRVZ010000016.1, on the reverse strand, counting down.
AATCGTTTGTCATCGTATCGAGAGCCTTGCTTCCGAAGTTTTCTGCTTTGCCTGATCCAATTGACCCTTCGTCTTAGACGCAGTTCGGACCATAATCGACCCCATTCCAACATGGGAAAAATAATTTCGATTTTTGTATTTGCATTCAACCGAATCTATGCTATGCTGTATTTATTCCAGTGATGGAGACGGTCTTCTCCTCGCTCCGTGCTGGAAGTAAGTTGCGTCACTGGCCTCCCGGCACGAACAGCTAGACCGTTCGTGCCGTCTTTTTTTGCCTGCAAGACACAGTGCTTCCCCCTTGCAATTCGATCCGGCTGGCCCGCCGATTCCTCTCCATCCTGTTTCCGGACTACAATGGCTCTTGGAGAGTGTGCTTCCATGAAGAACCTGATCAAACGCCGCTGGGCCATGGGTGTGGCCGTCTTCGTCGCTCACTGCGGCCAGCTATGCGCAGTGGTCTAACCCGGCCGACGATGTTCCCGCCTATCATGCCTCCGCCCCGCTCAAGATAGCGCAAGTTGCCGCCCATCCTGCATGGCGCACAACTCACCGGCGAACACTTCCTCTATCCCTGGCAGATGCACGTCTACCAGCAGGCCGTCCAGATCGGGAACGTGCTCTATCAGTTGCCCTGCAACTGCCGCTGCGACCGCTCCCTGGGCCACACCAGCCTGCGCAGTTGCTTTGAGAACGCGCACGGCACCGAATGCTCACTTTGCGCGGCAGAGGCATTTCTCGCGTATCGCATGACCAAAGCGGGCAAAACCCCTGCCCAGATTCGCGACGCCATCGCCCGCCACGAGTACGAGAGCATCGATCTGGAAAAGCAGTAGATCCGCATCTCAGCCGGGCACAGGCTCAGCGGCTGATGCCCATCCAATATTCGAAGATCTCCGCCCCGAATCCCGCCGCCATCTCCGCTCACCTTTTGCCCGGGATCGCCATATACCTCAAATCCGGTCACGCTGCACACCGCCGCAAGTTTCGGCACCAGCTCCTGCACAACCGGGCCCGTAAAGTGCGCCAGCACGGCATCGGCATCCCCGTAAGTTTCCACCAGCCGGAAGCGTTTTTTGTCGCCGCTCGAAAACCAATCGTACCCCAGCGTGCCGGGCTCCTTCCGGCAGCCTGCGGTCATGGTTTCCGCAATGCTCATGAATTTATCCAATTGCCCTTCGTTGACCGTCATGTCAACCGTCAACCGAACCATCCGCTCCACCATTCTCTTCTCCTTTCCCCGCCGTTCATTGATGACAGCCTCCTGTCACCCTATCACCCTTGCTCCACAGTTAAAATCGGAATTAGCGTAGAATGGAGTTAAGCAGCACGAGCCAGTTGGCTCCGGCTCGCACCTGGGCACTTTCCGCAATATTTTTATTCGGAAAGTTGCCGTACCACCTGGGGGCGTCACGGTTTCGACGGGATCGATTGCGGCTTAGGAGTCATGCCGGGGTGTGGGCACCCGTAATCGCCTGCAAAAACAAAGTTGCCAACGATAATCTGGCACTTGCAGCTTAATTAATTAAGCTGCCGTCTTCCACGGCTTCGCCTATGGGCTGTGAGCGGACGTCATACAGTAGGCTGGCGGCTGCGGCTCGGTCCGTGTTGTAACCGCGAGATCATCGGACTAGTTTCCGGCGCATCTTGTCCGTTCTGAGTGTCCGGGGGCGAATCCAAAAGGAACCGGACAAAGCATGAACACTCCTGGCTGACAGCGATTTCGGACGCGGGTTCGACTCCCGCCGCCTCCACCAGCCTTCGCCCTCTTCATGAGGGCTTCGGCTCGGCATGCCACCTCGAAGTGACCAATAAACTCGCTGTTCGAAGTCAGGCGAAGGCTGTCGCGCCGGAGCCTTGGCGGAGGCGGACAAATTATGAAGTACGTCTACATTCTTCAAAGCCTTGCGGGTGAGCACTTCTACGCAGGCATTACCGACGACCTAGGCGCCAGGCTATCAAAGCACAATTCCGGTGCGGTGACACACACATCGAAGTTCCGGCCGTGGCGCATTAAGAGTTATGTCGTGTTTACGGATGAGGCACGTGCTATCGCCTTCGAGAAGTATCTAAAGTCCGGATCAGGACGGGCTTTTGCCAAAGCAAGACTATAAATCGCTCGGCGAGTTCTAAAGGTCGCGCTTTAACTAAAGCACATCTTCTGGGTATTGCAAGGTATAGTTATCCCCATTCTGATCGGGGTGGTTCGGGATAGTATGCCCTCGCTACGCCGCGATCTTTTTTGTCGCTATATTGGTTGTGGCAGACTGGGCAATACCAATGTACGGCATCTTCGCGGTTGGAAACAAAGATGAGGTGAATGGGGGAATTCTTTAGTTCCCAACAAGCCGGACAGAATGGCGTCTTGTCGCTGTCCTGGTTGTAGAACGGTTCCCTGAAGGTCATCTGTTCGCGGAGCTGGAGCTTCTTCTTGAGGTCTTCGTTCCCGGCGCGGAATTTTCGGTTCTCCTCAACGAGGTCCAGGATTCCAAAGTTCAGATCAAGAACACGACCGTACAGTTCGATGTTCTTAATCTCGTGAACTGCATTGGCGACTTCTTTTGCGTTGTCGAGTATTCCCATGCGAATAATTGTCGCACCTGCATTTGGGAATGTGTGGGTGATAAACCCGTATATGTTATGTGTGTGGAAACCGTGATTCTTGCGTCCTCTGCGTTTCTAACGTCGTTGAAAATACAATAACTTATTTAGAGTCAATGCGATGGTTTAATCCAACTCCCGCCGCCTCCACCAACTCTGAGCTGCTTATCTTCAGCAGCTTATCTTCCGAAGGCAAAACGGATGCGTGCGGCGGAAGCCATAGGTTAGCCATGCGTTGAGCTACCTATTTGCGCGATTTGCCGTCAAAGCGTTAGAGTAACTACAATGGGCTGGCAGGGTCATGAGTTGCGTCAGCCGATTGGGTTGGATTTCGATCTGTATCCCAGTGAAAATGCAACGATTAAGTGCAACTCGGCCATTCAGTCTCTTGGCGATCCTCGGGTTCCTGGGGCTGTCTGTCTGCGTGTTCGCGTGGGGCCTGCAATATAAGCTTTCCCTTTATGATCCAGCTCAGGCGGCTTCGCATAAGATTCCACAGGCCAAGCTCCTATCAGGAAATGAGCTATCCGGAATCGCGGAACGCCCACTGGCAGTTCGAACTAAAACCTCTACCAAGATTAGCTATACCGTATCTACCGCCGTCTTCTTCATTCTGTTGCTACCCCCTGGCATATTGAACCCACAAGCATCACGCCAAAGAAAACCGCGCACGAGTCATGGGTGGCATCTTCGTCGTGGACTATTGCATATCTTCTTCGTTCGGCCCCCGCCCATTTTCGCCTAGTTGTTCTTCCGCAGTTGAGACTGACGCATCCGGCTTGGGCCAACGGGCAGGCAGTCGCGTGGCATGCTCTCCAGCGGCAAATATGTCATTTCACATTGACCCGGCAGTAATAAGATTTCATTTACGAGGAGCAATCGAGACATGCGAAAGCCAGTCTCCTTGATTTTCGCCATTGCATTGGCGTTTCTGGTGGTGACCAGTCTGGTTGCCTGTCACACGGCGGATAGCAAATCAGATGCGAAAGCCGCAACTATTCCATCCGCACAGGTGGCCACGGCGCAGCGCGGCGGCATCTCCCATGAGCTCACGCTGGCAGGGCAGTTTCAGCCCTATCAGGTGGTCGACGTCCACCCCAAGGTGAGCGGCTACATGAAGCGCATCAATGTCGACATCGGTGACATCGTGCACCAGGGAGAAACCCTGGCGGTGCTTGAGGTTCCGGAACTCCAGGCCCAGCTGCGGCAAACCGTCTTCCAGCTCAAGCAAAGCCAGGAGGAGATCACCCGCGCTCAGCACGAAGTGAATAGCGCCGAAGCTCTTGACTCCGCGTTACATGCTGAATCGGTCCGGCTGCAGCAGGCCGCCGCCTCGCGGCCCGGTTTGATCGCGCAGCAAGAACTGGATGACGCGCAGGCCAAAGACTTGAGTTCGCAGGCACAGGTTGACTCTGCGAAAGCCTCCTTGGCCGCGGCCCGGCAACATGCTGAAGCCGCCCGCGCCGACAATGAGCGCGTTCAGGCGCTGCAGAACTACACCACCGTTACCGCGCCTATCTCGGGCGTAGTCATTTGGCGCTATGCGGACACTGGCGCCTTGATTCAGGGCGGTACAAACTCCAACGACCAAACACTTCCGATAGTCCGCATCTCGCAAAGCAGCCTGCTTCGCCTGCGCATTCCGGTGCCGGAAGACGACGTCAAATATGTTCACGTGGGAGACGTTCTCGAAGTCCGCGTCGATGCCATCGATCGATCGTTTACAGGCAAGATTGTGCGCTTCACGCGCAGTGTAAACTTTGAGACTCGTACCATGGAGACTGAAGTGGACGTGGAGAACAACAATCTCTCCATCGCTCCGGGCATGTATGCCAACACCGCGCTCCAACTCTGGAGCGTCAAAAACGTGGTCACAATTCCCGTTGAAGCGCTGGTGCGGAACTCCCAGCAGCAGGAGACGGTGTACGCGCTCGGCCCGAACAACCATATTCACATTCGCGCCGTCCAGGTGGGCTTGCAGGGATCGAAACTGGCAGAGATCAATTCCGGCCTTAGCGAGGGTGACCGGGTGATCCTGGGCGGACAGGACAAATACCGCGAAGACGAAGAGGTGAGCCCGATTGTCGCCGCGACGCCCGCATCGGAAACCGCGCAGGAGTCGGGGGGCATGATCGACCTTAAAGACGGAGCCAACGGAGACAGCCAATAATGCCGAAGTTTGCTCTGCGATATCCGTTCTTCATCCTGATGCTGTGCCTCGTCGTGGCGCTTGTTGGCACGGTCACAGTGGTGCGCATGCCGGTGGACCTATTCCCTTCGATCGATATGCCGGTGGTGGTGGTGGCTACGTTCTATAACGGCATGCCTCCAGAGCAGATTGAAGCCGACATCACCAACACCTTCGAGCGATTCTTCACCTTGGCCGCCAATGTCGATCACAGCGAGTCGCGCTCGCTGACCGGCGTGAGCCTGATCAAAATCTACTTCAAACCGGGCACCGATGCCAATGCCGCGCTGAGCAACGTGGCCAATCTGGCCATGGCCGACTTGCGCCGCCTGCCTCCGGGAACGCTGCCCCCTGTCGTGCTGGGCATGACCGCTTCCACGCAGCCGGTCTGCCTGGTCACGCTGAAGGGCAAGGGACTGAACGAAACGCGGCTCAAGGATCTGGCGCAGTTCGAGGTGCGCAACCAGATCTCGAATGTGCAGGGAGCCTCAGTTCCGCAGCCCTATGGGGGAACCTATCGCCAGATTCAGATTTACGTCGATCCGCTGAAGCTCGAAGCCCGCAACATGAGCCTGAACGACGTAGTCGAGTCGGTGAACAGCTCCAACCTGATTCTGCCGGCAGGTGACGTCCGCATTGGCTCCAAGGACTACAACATCTACGCCAACAGCCAGTTCCCCAACGCCAAGTCGATGAACGAGATGCCACTGAAGACAGTAGGCAACTCCTCAGTGCTGGTGGGCGATGTGGGCAAGGCGGTAGACTCTGGCGCTTTGCAATACAACATCGTGCGCATCGACGGGCAGCGGTCGGTCTACGTGCCGATCTTCAAGCAAGGCGGTAACAGCAACACCATCACCATCGTCAACGGAATCAAGAAGGCCATCAAACACCTGGTCGATGTGCCCGCCGAGCTCAAAACCGCGGTGGTCTTCGATCAGTCGTTGTTTGTGAAACTGGCCATCAGCAATGTTTCGCGGGAAGCGTTCATTGGACTGGTCCTGACTGGCGTAATGATCCTGGTCTTTCTCGGCAGCCCCCGCGCCACCGTTGCCGTGCTGCTAGCGGTTCCGCTTTCCATGATCGTCTGCCTGATGATCACGAATTCCATGGGTGGCTCTATCAACACCATGATTCTAGGCGGACTGGCGCTGGTCTTCTCGCGGCTGATCGATAACGGCGTTATTGTGCTGGAAAACATCTTTCGGCATATGGAGCTGGGCAAATCGCCGCAGGTTGCCGCCGCCGAAGGGGGCACAGAGGTTTCCATGGCCGTGCTGGCCGCGACGTTCACCACAGCCATCGTCTTTTTCCCGGTGACATTTTTCAGCGGCGTGAGCAAGTACATCTTCACGCCACTGGCGCTGGGCGTAGCGCTGTCGATCTTCGCATCGTATTTCTTCGCCATGACCGTTGTCCCGCTCTATTGCGCCATGTTCATCCGGCCGCATCAACAGGAGAGCCCGGAAAATTCGCAGCCCAGCCTATTTGCGCGTTTCAATAATTCGTTCAACGAAAGCTTCCAGGCCATGCTGAACTGGTATGAAGCTCGTGCCAAGCGCGCCATGCAGCGGCCGGTTTTTACCACTCTGGTCATCTCCGTTGGTGTGGTGGTGATATTGGCGCTCACCATTCCATTCCTCGGCCGCGCCTACTTCCCGCGCACCGATCCAGGGCAGTTCATCATCAATATCCGCATGCCTAGCGGCACGCGGCTGGAGGTAAGCAACCAGTACATCGCCAAGGTTGAGAACGTGATCCGCAGCGTGGTGAAGCCGAAGGATCTGGACATGATCGTCTCCAATATCGGCGTTTATCCCGACTTATCGGCGATCTACACCACAAATGCTTCCATGGATACAGCATTTGTGCAGACCAGCCTGAAGGAGGGCCACAGCACAGGCAGCTATAAGTACATGCGCGAGGTGCAGGCGAAACTATCGCGCGAGATGCCTGAGCTTTCCACCTATTTCCAGGTTGGCGGCCTGGTGGACGGTGTGATCAACCAGGGCCTGCCGGCGCCCATCGATATCCAGATTGGTTCCAACAACATGGGCGGTGCCTACGCCCTGGCTGAAACGCTAGCGGCCAAGATTCAGACAATTCCCAACGTGAGCAGCGTGTACATTCCGCAGAATCTCGATTATCCGGGCATTGCGCTGAATATCGACCGCGAGAAAGCCAGTCTCGTGGGCCTCTCGGCCAAAAGCGTGGTCGACGACGTGGTGACTGCGCTGACCTCCGACGGCATGATTGCTCCCAGTTATTGGATCGATCCTGTTTCCGGCAACAACTACATGGTCACCGTGCAGTATGCGAATCGATGGATCAATCACATGTCGATGGAGGATTTGGAGAACGTCCCGCTGCGCGGCGTGCGCCCCGCGGGTTACAGCCCCATGGAAGAAGGCAGAATGGCCGACCCTCCGTCGTCGCCGGAGTTCTTCCAAGGCGACCATAAGACGGGTTATGTGCCGCTTGGCCAGGTCGCAGATATTGAGAAGATCAATACCCCCACGGAGGTGGATCATTATCAGATCCGTCGCGTCATTGATATCTTCGTGGCGACAAAAACCGAGGCTTTGCAAACGGTTGGCGCGCGCATCGACGGCATTCTTGCCCAAACCAAGCACGACAAAAACACGGTGATCGACGTGCGCGGCGCTGTGGTCTTAATGAATGCGGCCTTCCACGAGTTCAGCGTGGGGCTCATCATCGCCATTCTGCTCGTCTATCTGATCCTGATGGCGCAGTTCAAGTCGTTCATCGATCCATTCATCATCCTCATGGCCATCCCGCCCGGCCTGGCCGGCGTGGCCTTGATTCTTCTCTTTACAGGAAGCACTCTGAACATCATGTCGCTCATGGGCGTGATCATGATGACCGGCATCGTTGTCTCGAACAGCATTCTGATTGTGGAGTTCGCGGGGATTCTGCACAAGCAGGGCATGCCGATTCTTGAGGCCACAGTGGAGGCCTGCAAGGTTCGTCTGCGTCCCATCCTCATGACTTCGCTGGCTACACTCCTGGGCATGTTGCCTATGGCGCTTGGCCTTGAGGCCGGCAGCGAGCAGTATGCTCCCCTGGCCCGCTCCATCATCGGCGGACTCGCTCTTTCTGTCGTCGTCACCGTTTTTCTGGTTCCAGCCGTGTATATAGTCATTCACGGCCGGCGCGAGCCGAAGGCTGCCGGCGCGGAGGGCATTGACCATGAATAAACAATGTTTGACCAAACATTTTCCATCCGCCTGCATTACCATTCTCGCGCTCGGATTCACGGCGCTGCCTTCAACTGCGCAGCAACAGCCGCTGCCTGACGCGCCGTCAACGCACCTCGTCGCGACCCTGGAGCAGGCGCCTGCAACCCAACAGCAGCCGCCCGCCGCTAACTCGCAGATGTCCGCGGCGGCGCCAGGTACACCGGCAACGGCAGGGCCCTCGCTTACCATCGGGCAAGCCGAGCGGATGGCGATTCAACATAATCCCAACGTCACCGTCGCACAACTCCTCGCGCTCGCGCAGGCGCAGGTCACGCGCGAGGTGCGCTCGATCGAAATGCCCATGGTAGCCGGCGATCTCACGGCAGTCGACGCTCACAATGGCAGCCGCATCACTGCCGGCTTTCTCTCCAATCCGTCCATCTTCGACCGCGCGGCTGGCGGACTTTCCGTGAGTCAGCTCATCACCGACTTCGGCCGCACGCACAACCTTGTGCTCAGCGCCAAGTCGACCGCCAAGGCGCAGCTTGAAAGCGCGCGCGCCACGCAGCTCGACATTATATTGACCGTCGACCAGGCCTACTATCAGGCGCTCACTTCGCAGGCGGTGTTGAAAGTTGCGCAGGAAACCGTCGCTCAACGCCAGGCCACCGTTGATCAGGTCGGCGCTCTCACTAAGGCAAATATCCGCTCCGCTCTCGACCTGAGCTTCGCCGATGTTCAGCTCTCCCAGGCCAAGCTGCTGCTGCTTGACGCCGAGAACAACCAACAGGCTGCCATGGCGGTTCTCAATAACGTGCTCGGCTCCGAGCAGGATCAGCAGTACTCTCTGGTCGACGAGACTAACGGCAATCCGCCTCCCGCGCCTGATGATCCCGAAGCGCTTGTTCACACCGCATTCGCGGCGCGCCCCGACCTGGCGGCACTGAACAGCACATCCCTCGCCGCCCGCCAGTACTCGACGGCAGAACGTGAATTGTGGATGCCGACCGTCTCCGCAATCGGCGCCGTGGGCGGCACGCCGGTGCGCGCCGACCAGATCCTCTCGTCATGGTACGGCACCGCGGGAGCCAACATCGGCATTCCCGTCTTCAACGGCTTTCTTTATAACGCCGAAGAGAAAGAGGCCAGGCTGCGTGCTCAGGCGGCCCAGGAGAATGTGCGCAATCTGCGCGACGTGATCGCCCGCGACGTGCGTACCGCGGTGCTCAACGCTCAAACCGCATACCAGCGCATCGCCGTTACCCAGCAGTTGCTGAACCAGGCGAATTTCGCGCTCGATCTGGCTTCGGCGCGCTATAACATCGGATTGAGCGGCATCGTCGAGATCAGCGAGGCGCAGCTCAACCAGACGCAGGCTGAAATCGCCTACACCAACGCCCGCTACTCCTATCAAACCGCGCTTGCGGTTGTGCGCTTCCAGACAGGTCAGTAGCTCTATGGAAACCGTCGTCATCTTCGCTAAGGCGGGATTCTCCTTCTAAGGGACCGTTTCTATGCCGCAGTGAGTGTGACAGTGTTAGTCCTTCCGATGTTAAGCTTTGTTTCCAGGAGATAGCCACCATGCCAGTGATCGGCGACAGGCCCGAACTGAACCTGAATACCGTTATCTTTGCAACAGATTTTTCTCTCTGCTCCAGGAACGCCGGCCTCTACGCCGCGCGCATGGCCGCCTATTTCTCAGCAAAGCTGCTGGTGACTCATGCCTTCACGCTGGAACAAGCCGCGCTCGAAGTTGAAACTGGCGACAGACAACTAAGCCAGCAGAGACAAAACTTGACGCATCTTCTATCGAGAGAGGCTGATTCTCTGGGATCAAATTCGATCGAGATCGTTCCCACACTTTTGGAAGGAAGTCCGGAAGATGTGATTCCAGATCTGGCGGATAAGCATCAGCCGTCCATGATCGTTCTGGGAACGCATGGCGGAGGCCGGCTTGAGCGGGAATTCATTGGCTCTGTCGCGGAGAAAATCCTAAGGTCAACTCGCTGGCCGGCGCTTACCGTTGGCCCCCATATTCGACCCCTGACTTCACTTACGTTCCCCTTCGAGCGAATTCTTTTTGCGACCGACTTTACTGAGGCGTCCGCCAATGCTGCGACCTATGCGCTCACATTCGCTGAGGTGTTTGCCGCTAAGATCGATGTGCTCAATGTGATTCACGAGACCGTATTCGAGCGTCCAGATCATCTCGCCGATCTACAGGCTCGATTTTCTAGCGCCCTTGAAGCACTTGTGCCGCAATGTGCCAAAGAATTCTGTGATCCCAAAACCTATGTGGCTCTCGGCGAAGCGCACGACAAAATCATTGAACACATCAGAGAGCGATCGATCGAACTGCTGGTGCTCGGTATCCGGAAGACTTCTCACATCAGCATGGAGATGAGAACATCAGGGGCCTTTCGGATCATAGTGGATGCTCCTTGCCCAGTGCTGACGATTAGAAGCTGAAGCGGATCCCGCTGGATTCACCGATCGTCCATGCCTCGTCGCGGGCCAGTTTCGTCTGCGGCCGAACTCCGATCGATCTGTTCCGTTGCCCGCCATAGGTCCGCTCCATCTTCAGGCCTGACTCGCCGTCAGGCTCACCCCCCTCAAACGCGAATTCCGTGCCGTCGAGATACGTAAAAATATTCTTGCCCGTCCCCTATAGCGTGCGTATACTTGCCAGATTCCTCAGCAGTTGCTTAATAGCAGCTGTTTTTCCGAATGTCCACCTCAACGAAACAGATAAGGAGAATGTATGGGAAAAATCAATTTGGGTCGTGTAATCCTCGGTGGCATTGTCGCCGGGATCGTTGCAGATATCCTGGGTTACCTCGTCGATGGCGTATTGCTGGCGCCCAGATGGAATGCCGGAATGACGGCGCTCGGTCATGGCGATTTCTCGACAAACCATGTGGATATGGTTCAACGCTGCTCGGAATCGTCAGTGGAATCGTGCTGATCTGGATTTATGCCGCCATCCGGCCTCGTTTTGGCGCCGGAGTGCAAGACCGCGATCTGCGCAGGCGTTGCCGTCTGGATTGTTGGCTCGCTGCTTCCCAATCTCAGCTTCATGTGGATCGCCGGCCTGTTTTCGCGTCACCTGTGCGGCCTACACAACCGCTGGCGGCCTTGGTCGAGGTTGTCCTCGGCGCGATTGCCGGCGCCGCACTTTACAAGGAATAGCCGGCCGGATTCAGCGCACCAATCTCAATTAGAACGATCATCCATTAAAAAATGCAGGCTTATCCTCAGATGGGCCTGCACTTTTTTGTATGGTATTTTCCGCTCAGGAATTCTTTCAGCCGCGTGAAGTGTGAACCCGCACCCTGAGATTCAGGCGCAGGCCAGAACCCCGGCTGACATCGGCTCCAGATCGTCAGCGGCCACTTCCACCGCGATGCTCTGCATGATGTGTTCCAGCGTGAGCACCACGCGAAAGCCGTTCTTCTTCCGCACCACAACGCCTTCCATCCCCGCCAGAGCGCCGGATCGAATGCGGGCCCGCTGTCCCACGTCAGCAACGGGTAAGGCTCGGCAGCACGCAGGTGAAGCCCGGCGCGCAGCGCGTCGATGGTTCCCTCCGGCAGCGGAACAGGCTCGCGCCCCGTTCCCCCCACCACGGCCAGGGCACCCGGCACATTCAATACGCGCACGCGCTCGCTCCGCTTGATGTGAACAAAAAGATAACCGGGAAACAGCGGCAGCTCCAGCGTAACCTTTGACCCATCGCTCCACTTGCGCGCCGAACGATAGAGCGGGAAGATAAAACTCGATCTCTCTCTGGGTCAGGTGCTGGGCAACGCGCTTCTCGTGGCGAGAGGCCGTATAAACGGCAAACCAATTCGATTCGCTGGGCGCATCCGGCAGTGTTGCCGCCATGGAACTGCGCTCCGATCGAACACGCCGATGTGCCGTAGTGCGCAACGTCCAGCCATCCTCACTGGGGTAGGATTATTTTCCAGTACCCCGGCCTGGGCAAATCAGGCCCTTCCCAAAACAGTTGCAGACCACGCGAATGAAAGCACGTGCTTTCATCCATCTTCGGCTTGGCTTCGCATCCATCCTGACCGAGCCAATTGCCACAATATATCAGCAATCAAGACAGAGTCAACCGGAATTCAACGGTTAAAAATCATTCTTTCATTACTTTAGAGTCATTCGAGCTTTCCGTATAAATAGTAGTGCTTTCAATTATTTCGCCCCGCAGCTCATCCGCGGGCAAGCGGATTGTCCCGTAAGAATCCCCGCTTATGCATCAATGACTTGCATGCAAGAGGGGTAACCGAAGGCCTGGTCGATTACCCCACCGCGTGCCAGGGTTAACCATGAATCAATTGCCGCGGCTGGCCGGAGGAACGATGCAGTTCAGTGTAAGGAATGCACGCGAAATAACGGTTGCCCGTACAATCAATAAAAGGAGAACTATGCCGTGCGCCGAGTTTATGCAGACGCCAACGCCACCACCCCTCTGCTGCCGGAGGTCGTGGAGGCCATGCGTCCGTATTGGATGGAGCACTTTGGCAACGCCTCCTCGATCCATCTCGACGGGCAGCAGGCGCGCGCCGCCATAAACCGTGCCCGCGAAACCATGGCCGCATTCTTCAACTGCCACGCCGCCGAGGTGGTCTTCAACTCCGGCGGCACCGAGGGCGACAACACGGCCATCTTCGGCCTGCTGCGTCCCGGCGATCACTTCATCACCACTTCCATTGAGCACTCGGCAATTCTGCAGGCCGCCCAGCGCATGGCCGATCGCGGCGTTGAAGTAACCTTTGTCGCGCCCCAGCCCAGCGGCCTCATTGACCCGGCAGATATTCAGCGCGCCCTCCGCCCTGAGACTCGCCTGATCAGCGTAATGCTGGCCAACAACGAAACCGGCGTCCTGCAACCCGTGGAAGAGATCGGCAAAATCGCCGCCGAGGCCGGCGCATTCTTCCACATCGATGCCGTGCAGGGCGCGGGTAAGGTCGCGTTCGACGTGCGCCGTTTCGGTTGCCATCTCTGTTCCATCAGCGCTCACAAAATGCACGGACCCAAGGGCACGGGCGCAATGTTCGTGCGCCGCGGAACTCCGCATCGAGCCGCTTCTGGTGGGCGGCAGCCACGAGCGCCGTCAACGCGCCGGCACTGAGAACGTACCCGGCATCGTTGGCCTGGCCAAGGCAGCGGAGCTCGCCATGCACTCGCTCGAAGATGGAACCATCCCCCGGCTTGCTGCCCTGCGCGACCGCTTGGAAGCTGAGCTTCTGCGCATCCCCGGCACCGGCGTCAACGGAGGCAATGGGTGCCCAGTCGATGGACGAGAACCCGTTCCCCGCGCAGCCAACACGACGAACATCTGGTTCGACCAATTGGAAGGCGAAGCGCTGGTCATTGCGCTGGACCTGAAGGGCGTATCCGTCTCCGGCGGCTCGGCCTGCCACTCCGGGGCCACCGAGCCCAGCCACGTACTGATGGCCATGGGCCTGAACAAAACCCGCGCCCGCGCAGCCTCCGCTTCAGCCTGCTCAAGACCGCAACGGACGCGGATATTGACCATATATTGCAGGTGGTTCCTGAAGCCGTCGAACACCTGCGCGCACTTTCACCCGTAGCCGCCGGAACGGCGGGTTGAGGACTGGAAGAGCGGAGTTAGCACAGGTAAAACTAGCTCCGCTTTGAGAATTATATGAGTGAGCGAACAACCATCGCCGTAGCAATGTCCGGAGGGGTAGACTCCTCGACGGTTGCGGCCCTGCTCGCCCACGGAGAGCACGCGATCGTCGGCCTGACGCTCCAGCTCTGGGACCAGACGCGCCTGGCCGGCAAGCACGGCATTCCCGATGCGCCCAAGGCCGGCCGCTGCTGTTCGCTGGACGACGTATACGATGCCCGCCGCGTAGCCGAGCACCTCGGCATTCCCTACTACGTCGTCAACCAGGAAGAGCGTTTCGAGCGCGATGTGGTCCGCCCCTTTGTCGACGAGTACCTGGCCGGCCGCACGCCCATTCCCTGCTCGCTGTGCAACAACCACCTGAAGTTCGACCAGTTGCTCCAGACCGCGCGCTCCATCGGCGCTGACCGCATCGCCACCGGCCACTACGCGGTGAACGAGTATGACCCCGCACGCGGCCGCTGGATTTTGAAGCGCCCCGCCGACCTGGCCAAGGACCAGACCTACTTTCTCTTCGGCCTCACCCAGGAGCAGCTGGCACACACGCTGTTTCCGCTCGGCCGCCTCACCAAGCCCGAAGTGCGCGAGGTCGCGCGCCGCCACGGCCTGGCGCTGGCCGAAAAGCCCGACTCGCAGGAGATCTGCTTCATCCCCGGCGGCGACTACAAGCAGTTCCTCACCGCCTATCTTGAAGAGCAGGGCGAGCAGGTTCCTGAGACCGCCGGCGAACTTGTAGCTTCCGACGGCGAAGTCATCGGCCGTCACGAGGGCATCTTCAACTTCACCGTGGGCCAGCGCAAGGGACTGGGCGTCAGCTCACCCTCGCCGCTCTACGTTCTCAATATTGACCCGGCCACGCACCGCGTCACCGTGGGCGCAGACGCCGAACTCGCCACCGCAACTTGAGAGCCCGCCGCCTCAACTGGATCGGCATTCCGGCTCTCACCGCACCCATGCGCGTGCAGATCAAGATTCGCCATCGCCACGAGCCTGCCTGGGCTCTGCTTGAGCCGGCAGGACGCGGACGAGGTGGTCGCCACTTTCGACGAACCTCAGCGCGCCGTAACCCCCGGCCAGTCGGCGGTGTTTTATGACGGTGAAGAAGTGGTGGGCGGCGGATGGATCGCTTAAACGAACGGATCCTCATCCAAGGGAGAGCGTAAATCCTCGAGGTCTTCAGGTGGAGCAGGCTGCCGGAACGACTGCATCGGAGGAGCGCAGCGATTCGACGACTGCCTTGACGGACGCCAAAACACCCGCGAGCTGACGCGCCGGCTTGCTCACGGCATCGGTCAAAAAGCTTCCCGCACGATCCACGGCATCCAGAACGCTTGACAGCATCGCATCCACCCGACTGCTCTGTTTGCGCAGGCGTTCAAGTATATCTTTGGCCGTAACTTCCACCTGTACGGTTTGCTCGCGCAGCCCGTGCGCCATGGTCGCCACATCAAAGACCGTCGATTCGACATAAGGTGTCACGCGGGTTAAAAGTTCCCGCGTGTTGTTGATGATCGGCATCGCCGCGGAGTGAATATCCTCAACTTGCTCCTTCAGGGAGCGAGCTGCCTTGCGCACGGCGACGAAGATGGCCAGCAGAATAAATGCCTGCAGCAGCACTGCCAGCGCCGTGACGGCGACGATAGCCAGCATCATTGTCTGATTATCTAATTTTGGCATCGCAGTATTCTCGCGCAATCAACTGCTGACTCCAGGAATAAATAACGCTTGCATCGCGCCTCTAGGCGGAAAGAAGCGCTCAGCCCTGAACCGGCGCGCGCAGCTTTCTGCAACTTGCGCGCTCAGCTCCGGTACGATTGATCGGGCAACAGGATTCCGCCCGATTTGCACCCGGGGAAGACGGCGGCTCGGCGCTAGGCCGGCTCGTCGGTGTTCGCCCTGTATGCCTGGCGTCCTGCATCCACCGCTGCGCTCACCCGTGTGGTCTGGTCGGTGACGAGGTTCTTGCCCCGCTCCACAAACTC
This sequence comes from uncultured Acidobacteriaceae bacterium, assembly GCA_963724755.1. Taxonomy (GTDB): domain Bacteria; phylum Acidobacteriota; class Terriglobia; order Terriglobales; family Acidobacteriaceae; genus Telmatobacter. The sequence goes on along the minus strand of CAVRVZ010000016.1, from coordinate 345,112 downwards.
TTCCCACTGCGCCCGTCCGCGATCTACCACATCGCGTCCGCGATCAACGTACTCGCCCACTTGCTCCTTGCCCTTGTCCACCAGGATCGCCTACCTGCTCGGCGACCTGCTGGCTGCGGTTGCGCAGATACTCCGTACCTTCACGGGCGCCGTTTGCCAGATTCTCACGAGTCTCACGGCCGCTCTTGGGAGCATATAGAATCCCCACCAGTGCGCCCACGCCCAACCCGGCTAAAAACCATGCCAGGCCGTATGCTTTATTTTCCTCTGCCATAACCAAGACTCCTTTCGCTCAACATGAAAAATGCCTGATCGCATCAATAACTTTCCGCTGTAATGCAAATCTCAGTTAGTCTGCTCAAGCCTGTCTGCAAGACCAGCAAACGCCAATCCGTAGCAAATTTCCGCTGTAACCTCTGCGCATTGGACGCGGGCTGCGCGCCAAAGTTGCAAGGCATTTCCGGCAAAGCCGGTAACCTGCTCCTCCTCAATACAATACAGCAAATTACTCCTGCGTCATCCGGTCTTTTGCAAGCAGATGAAAAGAAATTTTGACGGCTGCAGCGCTCCATTCCAGCCCAAAAAGCTGCAATCTCAAGGCCCTGCCTGTCTTTTCGCCCCTAACTGATCTTGCGTCAGCGCGCGGGCCACTCCTCCACCACGATGCCCAGATCGTTCAGCAACTGGATGGCAGCTTCCACGTTTTGGCGTACTTTGGGGCGGTCTTTGCGGCTGGCCAGCGGCGACTCCGCCACGGCAATCACGCGACCATAGCGCCAGGCGCCGGGAGGCAGCGCGGCGATCGCCTCGGCCAGGTCGCCGGGGCGCAACTGAATCACCTGGCGGCGGGCCGCTTCTGGGCGCATCATGCTTCCCTGCCCCATGCTGCTTGGGTTGGCGTCGGTCATCGTCACGCGCAGGCTCAGTGTGGAGGCATCCACCGACAGAAAGGGATTGACCCAAGCACCGGGCTCATGCACGTCAACATACATGCTCTTGGTAGGCAACGGAATGTGCGCCAACTCGGCCCGTTGCTGCTCGCGCACTGTGGCCGAGGCCTGGGCGGCAGCCTCAGCCTTATGCTCCGCGTTAACCGCATTCTGGGCTACCCCAACCACCGCCTGCTCTTCCTTGTGGCAGGCAATAAGAACCATGGCCAGCAACATCACCATGCCTGAGAATCCACCGGCTCTTGAGCGTTGAATCACCCTTCAAGGATAACAGGACGGGGATAGCTTGACCTGCCAGGTGACGCAGGCTGTCTGTGCCGGACAGTGGAAAAAGGTAACCGTTCCTGCCTGGCTTCTAACTGCTCGTTTGCATTGTGCGTCATTGGTGCTTTATTGGTAACATACGCGCGCCATCAGTATAGTTGAAACAATTGAGTCCTTAATCTATTAAAACCATGTATTTGAATTTTCAAGTAGATGTATCCTTTGTTAAAGTTATCTGATGGCAATTTCTGAACGAGGGATGGTATTCCTGCTAGTTCAGCTTGTTCGATTTGGAGGATATGCGCATGAAGTGTCTAGGATTGAAGACTTTTAGTTTGATGATTGCCCTGGCAATCCTTGCATTGGCGCCAGTTGTCATGAGAGCCCAGGTCAAGGCTGTGTCGGCCGAGGAAACTGGTGCGAGTACTCTACCGTCACAATGGGACTTATTTGTAGGTTACAGTTACCTCGAACCGAATGAGCTACGGTGCAGGGCTATCCCTACCAGAACATTGTCTTCGGCGGGGTTGCCAGCGTTACCCGCTATTTCAATAAGTTTGTGGGCCTGCAGTTCGAGGGCGACTGGCACGATCAATCCCAGAATTGGCCCCCCGGCTCCGATAACAGCGCGGACAATTCGAACGACGATTTCGCCAATGGATCGGGTGGCTTAATCCTCCGCTATCCCGCCGGCAATTTCACGCCGTTTGTCCATGCTCTCTTCGGCGGCGAGCGGGTTGGCAGTCTCTATCAACCTGACACATGGGGCTGGGCGGCGACCGCCGGCGGCGGCGTGGACTACAACACGCCGTGGCTGCACCATCATCTGGCCATTCGCATGATTCAGGCGGATTATCAGTATGCCAGCATACCATTTGCGCCCGATTACGGTGGCACCAGCTCGTTCAATATTGCGCGCCTGAGCGCAGGCGTTGTCTTCCACATCAGTTCCACCGTGCCGCCGTTGCCGGTGCGATGGCATGCTCGCCCAGTCCGGTTTCGGTCTACCCCGGCGAACCGGTTACGGTGACCGCATCCACGGAATCACTCAATCCCAAACTGCATGCGGTTTATTCCTGGACCGGCGCCGGCGCTAAAGGGCAGCGATACCACGGCCACCGTGGCCACCGATTCTCTGCCTGCGGGAACCTATACGGTGAAGGGCACCGTGAAGGAAGGCAAGCCCGGCAGGGAAGGCGCAAAGCCATGGGAGACGGCAGAATGTTCGGCCATCTTCACAGTCAAGCCCTTCGAGTCGCCCACCATCAGTTGCACTCGCCAACCCCGCCACCATCAAGCCGGGCGACATGAGCACCATTACCGCAACCGCGGTCAGCCCGCAAAACCGTCCGCTTACCTACAGTTACTCGGCTTCGTCAGGCAGCATAGGCGGCACCGGCGCCACGGCAGAGTTCAATTCAGCGGGCGCTCCGACCGGCGCAGTGGAAATCACTTGCAACGTAGAGGACGACAAGGGTAGTAGCGCAACTGCGAACACTATTGTAACTATCGTGGCCCCGTATGTGGCCCCGGCTCCCCGCAGCCAGGCACTGTGCTCTCTCTCCTTCGATAAGAACAGGCAGCTGCCTGCGCGGGTAGACAACGTTGCCAAGGCCTGCCTTGACGAAGTTGCGCTCGACCTGATGAAACAACCGGATGCGAAAGTTGTTGTTGTGGGCGAGGCAACCGTCTTCGAGAAGTCCCCGAGGAAAGGACACAAGCTTACTGTGAACCTGGCCGCCCAGCGCGCCGTCAATGCCAAGCAGTACCTCGTGACCGAGAAGGGTATTGACGCTACACGCGTCAGCGTCGCCACCGGCGCCGCGGATAGCCAGACGGCGCAAGACTACCTTGTGCCCTCTGGAGCCGACTTCGCAACCGACGTGACTGGAACCACCCCAGTGGATGAGACGGTGGTGAAGCCGAATGCGGTGAAAAAGCACAAAAGCCCCAGGCACGCGCACAAGAAGCCCGCCGCTCCCGCCAAGTCCGAGCAATAGCCTCCCCGGCTTGCGCATGCGGCAATATTCACTTCGTCAAGCCTTCCTGCAATCCTGGAAGGCTTGACGAAGCGCAGGTCGAAGAGTTTTCCTGTAATCCTTCAAAGCTGACCGGCATAATGGCTCAACTCAGGCAGACGCTGAGCAGCTTTGTGCGTCGATCGGCGCGAAGGAGGAATCGCAAGATGAAAGTGAAAAAGATATTCAAGGCCGTCCTGGCCCGCGCCTGCGTAACGGCTTTATTGTTCATCGTCCTCTTTGTCATCCAGGTCCGGGGCCCAGACGATCCTGGCCACGGTGTCCATGCCATCGAGCGCCTGTTGCAACGTTGCCGTGAATGCCTCGCTGAACAGAATCTATGTAAGCGGCGGTGCATCCAGCAGATCAACAGGTTTTTGTCGTCAACGGAACCACGTTCAAAGGAGGGGTAGCAGGCACGGGAAGCGGAGCCAGCGTCGACAGCAAGACCGGCAACTATTGGGCCGCAACCGTCTACGGTGGAACCGCAATCGTACGCTCCGGCAGAGACAATCTGGAAGTCGCCACCGTTCCCACCAGCGACGGTTGCCCCGTCTCGACAACTATAGACGAAAAGGCGCGCAGAGCATGGGTGTCCACCCAGTGCGGAGAAGGCAGCGATCCCATCTTCGCCTTCGACGCCGACAAATTTACCCTCATCTCCGGCCCCATCCTGTCCGGCGGCGTGATGGGGCCGGCAGTCGTCAATCCGGCGACAGGCAGGCTGTATATAGGCCCCTCCGGAGCTTCAAGAAGGGTAATTCCGAAGACCTTTGCAGTCGCCGATAATGCCTTCGGAGTGGTCGAGGCCGTCGATACGATTGACGGCAAACTGTATGCGATAGCAGACAATGCTTTAGAGATCATAGACGGAAAACCCGATCCTGAAGTGATTGCCGCCAGCATCGCCCTGGGCTACTCTCCGAGTGGCGTAGCGGTCAATCACGCACTCCATCATCTCTACCTGAGCAATGCCGCCAGATCGTGCATTGATGTGCACGATCTCTCCACCGGTTCTCTCGTTACCTCGTTTCCGCTCGCAGCAGGCGTAATTCCTGCAAGCATTGGCGTAGATTCAACCCGGGGCAGGCTGTACGTATTGGCTGCAGAAAACGGCAAGAATCTCCTCTATGTAATCAAAGACAATTCGGCGCATCCGCATTCCCTGAAGAAGTAAGCAAGACCAGAAAGCAGGAAATCAGGGCACCCAAGCGCTTAAGGCAAATCTTATCAATAGCGGCAAGCTGAGTGCCTGAATGCATGGTTGCTCTAAAATCCAGTGCGGAGAAGGAACTTCTCCGACTCCCAAACCAGATAATTGCCTGTTTACACCCAGGAATTGAAGCGCTTGCCACAAACCCTCATCCGCACGGATCAAAATTGCCTTGAGACGGCTGGGATGCATGGCGCATCCGTATCGGCGATTGTCGTATGGTAATTATGATCGATGACGAATTAGATAAAATAGAAGTGACGCGCATTGCATACCTGAGATAAGCATATTATCAGGAGTTTTTGAGGAACCGAAGCCATAACCTGTTGACTTCCCGAAGAACCCAACAGTAGACTCTGCCTACGAACGCTCGAATGCGCACCCTTCGCAACAGAGCCTGGAGGTCCACATGAAAGCAAAACGCCTCACCCAGGATGATTTGCAGCAGTATCGGGAGGACGGATACCTTTTGATTCGCGGAATGCTGAGCGGGGAGGAAGTTGAGCTCCTCGGCCGTACCGCCCGGCAGGATCGTATCCTCGATCAGCACGCCCAGGGACGCGCCGACGGCGAGGGCGGAACGGTTCGTCTTTCGCTGTGGAACCACCCCACCGATACGATCTACGGCGCCATCGCCCGCTCCGATTCCATGGTTACGCACGCCGAGCAGATCCTCGAGGGCGAGGTCTATCACTATCACTCCAAGATGATCATGAAAGATGCCAAAGTCGGTGGTGCGTGGGCCTGGCACCAGGACTACGGCTACTGGTATCAGAACGGAGTCCTCTTTCCGCTGCTTACCAGCGCCTTCATCGCCGTTGACCCTGCAACCCGGCAGAACGGCTGCCTGCAGGTGATTCGCGGCTCCCATCATGCCGGGCGCATCGAGCATGTTCTGACCGGCGACCAGGCCGGCGCCGACCGGGAGCGCGTGGAAAAACTGCTGGAGCGTCAGGAGTTGGTCTATGTCGAGATGGACCCAGGCGATACGCTCTTCTTCCACGCCAACCTGCTGCACCGCTCCGACCAGAACCGTTCCGACCATTCGCGCTGGTCGATGATCGTCTGCTACAACGCAGCCCGTAACAATCCCTACAAAGAGTCGCACCATCCCCGCTACACGCCCCTGACCAAGCTTCGCGACTCAGCCATTCTCGAAGTCGGCGCCCGCCGTTTCGGCGCGGCAAGCGAGGATGCCGGATTTCCTCGATATAAGCGAAGACCACAGCGCAGTAAGCCTGAGGAAGTCATGACCAATCCAGCAAAGCACAGCCTCGGCTGTTATATGAATCTTGGCTCGCTTGACGCATCCGTTCGCACCGCGGACGCATCTTTCCACACTATCCTCGAAGCCGGATACGTCGGCGTTCAATTCGGCGATTTTCCAACCTTAGACCGTATACAAGCCGCGCAGGCTCTCGGCCTGGGCGTCTGCGGCAGCGGAAGAATCAACTCGCCCGCGGAAGCGTCTCCACTCGCACAGAAGGGCGTGGACTGCGGATTTGAATGCCTCACCGTGCATGTTGGCTGGGGCACGGAGGACGATTCCGAAGTCGATCGCCTGGCCTCCTCCGTCATTCAAGCTTCTCAAAAGCATCGTATCCCCCTCTACGTTGAAACTCATCGCGCCACCATCCTTCAGGACATTTGGCGCGCCGTTCAGTTAGTCAAGCGCTTCCCGGAGCTCGAAATCAATTGCGATTTTTCGCATTGGTACACAGGACAGGAGATGGTCTATGGCGGCATTGAACAGAAGATTGAATTCATCCGCCCGGTGATCGATCGCATGGGATTCATTCATGCCCGCATCGGAAACCCAGGCTGTATTCAAGTCGACATAGGCGATGGGGATTCCGCGACCCGCCCCTACGTGGGCCATTTCTGCACCGTGTGGACGCAGGTCTTTTCTGCCTATCTCAGCAAGCCGGCAACGCACCGTTTCTGCTTTGCCACCGAGCTGCTCGGCGCGGAGATCTACTACGCGCGCACCTTCAACGGAAAAGAAGAAAGCGACCGCTGGCAACAGGCTCTCGTCCTGGTCAAACTGGCCAAGAAATGCTTTCGGAAAGCGCAGAGTCAGGCGTAAGAAGCGAACATCAATTACTGCTCACTCCTCCTCCGGCAAATCCGCCGCCATGATATTCATCGGCGTAAGCCCGCGCTGCCGCAACGCGCGCAGACTCAACGAGTCGTGGCGCTTAGCCAGCCGCCGGCCATTGTGGTCCACCACCAGCCGGCAGTGGTACCAGCGGGGATTCTGGTATCCCAGCGCGCGATTGAGCAGAATTTGCCGCGCCGTGGACTTCAGCAGGTCGGCCCCGCGCACCACCTCCGTGATGCCCATCGCCGCATCGTCGGCTACGCAGGCAAGCTGGTAACTGGGCACGCCGTCCCGCCGCCAAACCACAAAATCTCCAAAATCCTCGCCCGCAACAAAGCGCTGCCGGCCCAGGTTCAGGTCGTCAAACTCAACCACTTCGCCGTCCTGCACGCGAAATCGCCAATTGATCCCGTCCGGCGTATCGAGCTCGCTCGCGGTTGGTCCGGGCAATTGCGGAATGTTGCCCTGCCGCCCGCGGCAGGTGCCGGGATAGATGGGATCGTCGTCCATCAGGTCCAGTTTTCCCAGCGAGACCGAACCCTGCATGGCCGCCGAGACTCTCTCATGCGGCGCGCCGAGCGCGGATTCAAGATCCTTGCGCGAGCAGCGGCAGGGAAAAAGATGCCCATACCGCAGCAGCTTGCGCCATGCCGCCAGATAAATTGTCCGCCGCTTGCTCTGCACGTAAGGCGCAAACGGCCCGCCTTTATCCGGGCCCTCCTGCCAGCGAATCCCCAGCCAGCGCAGGTCTTCGATTGCGGCATCCGCATACATTGCCCGGCTGCGGTCGGGATCCAAATCCTCCATGCGCATCACCAGCGCGCCGCCAGAATCGCGCGCCCGCTGCCATGCCGTCAAAAAAGTGCGCGCGTGCCCCACGTGCAAATAGCCCGTAGGCGAAGGCGCAAGCCGCCCTCGATAACTCGATGTCGGCGTTGGAGACAAACTGGCCATGTTACCCATCAGTCTAGGCAGCGGCACCCGCGCCGCATAGGCACAGCTTGATTCCGTTATCGAGTTTGGTTCCTGGCAGCACTGAAGCACCGTTGCACAAAAAGGCCGGCGACCCCCAGGTTGTTCTACATGCTCTGGGGCACGGTAAGTTCCAGCGTTTGACCCTTGCGCCAGACACGGAAGCTTTTCGCCACGCCGCTGCGCACAAACTGCGTGAAGTAGTCGACATCGCCGATCTCAGAACCGTTCACCTCAACAATCACATCGCCAATCTGCATCTGCATCTCCTCGGCAAGGCCGCCTTTTTCCACGCTGGTTACCACCACCCCTTTGGGTTTCAGCAGCGCCATTGCAATCACATCTGAATCCGTCACAGCTCGCACCCGAATGCCAAGCCGGAAAGCGGACGGCGGTGCGGCCTGGCTCACGTCCGGAGCCGCCGGCGCTGCCTGGATGCCCTCAGGAACCGAAATGACTGACCCCACCGGGTGTCTGGCCGACGGCGCTGCGCCGGGCTGGCGCAACTGCGCTATGGCGGCGTCTTGAGTGGGATAGTGCAGATCGAAGGCCAGTGGTCGGCCTTTGCGGAGAACATCCACGTGTACGACGCCGTTTCCCGATTTAGCGGTGGCTGCGGCGACGGCAGCGTATACAACTTCAATCGAGCAGGGTGTGCCGTTGACGGCGTGCAGAATATCGCCCTCCCGGATGCCGGCTTTCTCGGCAGGCCCATCCACTTCCACCATATCGACCCTGCAGACCAGCTCAGGATGTTTTTGCAATTCCCTTGACGTCAGTGGGGACAAACACTTGTCGGGCAAACACATGCCGGGATCGGTGAGGAGATCCTTTCCGCTGGCCGCCACCAAGGTTACAAGAGCATCGACAACCTGATGGGCCTCTGACTCGGATGAGACGCAAATGTTAGCTCTGCCCGATATATAGTGGTTTCTGATGGCATCGATACACCACGGAAGTCTGGCGTTGGACCCGTAAATCGAGTAACTCCAAATCATGAAGTAGTCAATATCAGCATAGGCGAACGAAGAGACGGTGTCCTCCGTGTAAGGGGTATCGATGGAGGTTAATCCGAGCAGGCCCTGGGGCACGCTCTTCACGCCGCTCTCGTTGAAGAACAGGTTGATCCCCAACTCGCTCTGGGTGAGATTGGTCAGCGTGTATTGATCCGACGGGCCCCCGGGTGAGGGGGCAAAGTGCGGAGCAAGGAATTGTATGCGGCTGCTTGCGTCCTCAACTCTCGCCATGTAATGCGGCTGATACCAATGCGTGGAGAGTGTGTTCCGCGCCAGCAGGGGCGCCGGTGAAAGGAGGGCAAGGCAAAGAATCGCCGAGTACAAAACAACTTTTTGTGACATGTTCGATTCCCTTCTTCAGAGCGCAATCAACCCAGGGCCTTGAGAGGCTCAGGTCAACCTGAAGCAACCACCGAAGGGAAGTGGCAGGGTCGTTCGAGGCCAAGAAATATGCCTGGCATGGCTCGCCCTGAATTCTATTCCTTAACCACATGAAGCGCCAATCGCGACCGGCGCCGGCGGACAGGCGAAGACTAGAAAAGTTCCGGAATCGTGTGAAACGCAATCCGCGTGGGCGCTGCCTTGAACGCCGTCAGCATCGTCGCCGGAGCCAGCGTGCTCAATCCATATTTATGGTTCAGCTCATCCATGGTCGCCATCAGCCGCGTCCGGCTCTGCTCCTCCTCTGACCCATCAAACAAATTCAGCGAGTGCAGCCGGTCAGGCACCAGCCCGTTCAAATGCACGCCGATAAAATACGGATGCTCATACTCCTTTCCCGACGGGCGGCTGGCCCACAAGTGGCTCAGCGCCGCGATCAGCGTCTGATTATCCTGGCACTCGCTCAGCTTGATCTCGCCCTTCCATCCCCGCGTCGGCACTCCAAATCTACTCACCGGCGAGTTTTCCCCGCGCGGCACTGCAAACCCGATCGCCAGCCCAATGCCGCTGGCCCACAAATTCTCACCGCGTAGCCGCATGGCCGCCTTGTGCAGCAGCTTGTGGGCCACCGCCCAGGCCTTCTCCTGGGTGCGCATCTCCGGCGCCAGCACGTGCTGGTGGCTCATCGACTTCAGATGCTCGGCCTCGTCAAAATCGAAGTCTTCGCCCTGCAGCCAGTGCCACAGCCGCTCGCCCAGCACCGACCCCCAAACCTCGCCGGCACGCTCGCTGTCCAGTGACAGCAACTCATCCATGGTGTGGATGCCCTTTTCGTTCAGCCGCTTCTCCATGCGCGAGCCGATGCCGGTCAGGTCGCGCAACTGGAGCCGGCGCAGCGCCTCGGGCAAAATGTCCAGCGGCAGCGCCACCAGTCCGTCGGGCTTCTCCATATCGCTGGCCAGCTTGGCCAGGTAGCGATTGGTCGCGAGGCCGACTGAGCTGTGCAGCGTTTCTCCCACATTCTCCCGAATGCGCCGCTTCACCTTGCGGCCCAGCTCCAACGCCGCCAGCAGAGGCCGCTCGCGGCCCATCAGCCGGCAGGCCATCTCGTCGATCGACATCACCGCCGTCACCGGCAGGCAGCTTTCCACCGCCTCCACGATGCGGTGGTGGTACTCGACATAAAGCTCGTGCCGCGCCTCCACCAGCACCAGATCGGAGCACATCTTTTTGGCCTCGCCGACCACAGTTCCGGTCTTCACCCCATAGGCTTTGGCCTCGTAACTGGCGGCAATGCAAACGGTGGTATCGGCCATCATGGGCACAATCCCCACCGGTCGCCCGCGCAGCTCAGGCCGCGCCTCCTGCTCAACCGAAGCAAAGTAGGAGTTGAGATCGACAAACAGCCAATTCAGATCCGTCCCCTGAGGCCGCTGCTCGCCGCGAGCAGCCTCGCTCGCCGCCTCTTTGCGTGCCGGTGCGGCCTCCGGTTCCGAGGTCTGAAGTTCTTCGTTCATCGTGGCATCCGGCTTCAGATTGGGACAAGTTGCCATTCTGTATACTATTTTCGCCTTTTATTCCCTGTAAAGCAACTAATAAATCGTCGATAATAAACCCGAAACGGCAAGATTCCGTCTAACCAAAGTTCGGAAAACTTTGTCCGAATGGTCACTTTACGCGGAATTTCCATTTCCTTAGGAAGAAGGTCATTGAGTATGCATAGCCTGCTTCAATGGTTCATGATTCCCGAAAACGCCCTCGCCCTCGTGGTGACTCTGGGCGTAGCCTTCTTCCTCTTCTGCTGCCTGGAGTGCGCCACCAGCCCCAGCCGCGACAAAGACGACATCTTCCGCCATCATGCTATGTAGGGTATGTGCGCTTATCAATGAACGGCAGGTCCATTACTAACAATTAGACAACGTGTGCCCCATGTCTCGACTTTGAGACTGCTTAATCTGTCATCAGCGGCAGATAAAGATTCGGGGGACTCGTCCCTTTCACTACGGAAATATTTTTTCAACCGTGAAGCTATTCCTGTTGTATACCCTGAGATTTCTGAAGAGCATCTTGCTATGCAACATGCACCGAATCGCTATGCGTCCATAGTTGTAAACCGGGCCATTGTTCGTGAAGCCGTCGTCGGTGAACTCTACCATGATGACTCCATCAATGGCGCCTGTTAGCTTATTGCCAATTTGAAGAAACTGAAGCTTGTGCCATGTGTTCTTTTCAACTGGCGTAGTTAGCGCGCTGAACGAAAGCGGGTACAGGAATGGATTCTTCATAAGCGCCGAATTGGAGACGTCGTTGCGCATATCCGACATTTCTCTGTAATACTCCCAGTGATAGTTGCGTACGTCCTCCCCATAGACGGTTAGCATCCTCCCACTTGTGCGTAAAGGATAGTCGGCCATGAAGTCTTCGCGATTCATGCCGGATGCCTGAACCATCAATAAACTCAATCCACCCGGCCGCAGCACTTTGAATTCATACTCGACGTATAGGTCTCCTTCGAACGGTTTGCCTGACCAGAGATATACCTGGGAGTCCAGCAAGTGCTCCGTGTAGGACTCATCGATCGTCTCCATCAACAAACCTTCGTTGGTTACCTTCACCGCTACCGGGTTGCCCTGCACATAGAATCCGTCCAGGTCTGATGGCTTATTGAAGTCTACCGATAGCTCCTCCTGCCAATCCTTGTCCGGACTCCAACTGAAACTTCCCATTCCCTTGCCGTCATAGGTGCTTATTAGTTCATCTTCCAGCTTTTGACTGAAGGAGGTCGCCTCGGCTCTAAAGGTGCTGTAGATATCCTGGGAGCTAAGCACAGTGTTGTAGGATTCGATCGTAGAAAGACATAGTGCCGGATTGCCGGCATAGAGCGATGGCCGAATCGTATCCCTATGAAATTTCTTGGGATAATATTGATCCTCTCTCCCAATCAATATCCCGTTAAGATATAGGCTGTATTTGTCTTTGGTGTAGTCCCAACTCAATGCAAGCTGGTACCAGGTGTTACTGTGAAAGGCCACGTGGCTCACGCTTACAAATGCTCGATGGGGAATCTCGAAGGCTTGCTCGTAGAACGATCCTTTGGCAAATAGAGCGGTGATGCTTGGATGCACGCGCGGAGTCCAGACGATCTTGAAGTCTCCGTTGTCGTAGTCTTGCGGATTTGGACTGTCCGATAGAAAAGGATAGGTATAGTAGTTTGGATTGCTCATGCTCATAAGTGGTTTTGAGTCAAAAGCACTTAGATCTTCCAGAGGAAAGAACCACAGCGAAACTGTTCCCTGCGGTTCATTTAGGGTATGCGCCTTCAATTCCAGAAAGGAACGGATACTGCTCATGTTAATGCCGCGTCTACCGTCAAGAAGAATGACGCGCGCGGGTCCCGATACGCCGATTGCCGACTTATCACTGAATGCAAAGTCATTTAAATATGTGTAGACCGGACGCGGAGGCTCCGCGAGCAAGTGAGCCGCAAATAGCAAAACGAGAAATGCGGCAAAGTTCCATAAGGCTCGCGGCCGTACTCCGAAGTTCCCCTTATCGGCGTTACTCTTGATGATAAACATTGCGAACACTCCCGTCTCTTTTCATTAACGCTTCGATCGCTAAAACAGGCCTGCGGCCTCGACATTTACATACCAAATAGTGAGGGTGACCCATACTCTTACAGATCACAGTGCGACTCGCGTCAAGCGTGGGAGACTAAACTCCCCCATCTGCCTATGGCTTCAAATACTCCTCAAACTGCGCCAGTATCCGATTAAACAGATGCGTGCGCACATCCGGACCGGCAATCGAATGCGTCTTGCGCGGATAAATCTGCAGATCGTAGGGAATCCCGGCCTCGATCAACTTCTGAATAAACTGGACGGAGTTTTCCATGTGCACGTTATCATCGCCCGTCCCCTGCGCCAGCAGAACCCGCCCCTTCAAATTAGCCGCCGAGTTAACCACGGAAAAATCGCGATAACCCGAAGCAAACTCCGCCGGCTCGCTCATATACCGCTCGGTATAGATCGAATCGTAGTTATGCCAATCAGTAACCGGAGCCACGGCAACCCCGGCGCGGAAGCGGTCAGAATGAGTGATCGCATAGAGCGTGAAACGTACCGCCCCAGCTCCATCCCCACCACCCCAGGCGCTTCTTGTCCAATTGCGGATACCTGGCCAACGCCGCGTCCACCACGGTCAACTGATCCTCTAACTGCACCGGTCCGAAGTTATGATAAGCCGCCTGCGCAAAGGCGCGTCCGCGTCCGCCCATGCCGCGATTGTCGGCGTGCAGCACGGCAAATCCATGCTGCGCCAGCAGCTCGTCAAAGAGCAGCGCATCGTTCCAGCGGTTGACCACCGTCTGCACGCCGGGCCCGCCGTAAGGATTCACGATCAACGGCACTTGCTCGCCGCGGCGGGCTGGCCGCCGGTCGCTCCCAGGCAGCAGCAGTGTGGCGTAGAGCGTAGTGCCGTCGTGCGCCTTCACCTCAAGCTGCTCCGGAGCGCGCAGATGATAAGGCTCAAGCGCATGGGTCTGCCAGAACACAGTGCACTTGCCCGCAGCCTGGCAGAGCCGCAGCACCGGCGGATCCAGGCGCGTGGAATGCTTATCTACAAATCCGCCGCCCGTGGGAGCGAAATTACCGTCGTGGAATGCCAGCGCCCGAGCTCAGTTGCCTGCGCTCGCCGTCAAAGCTCACCTGCCATAACTGCTGCTCCAGCAAGTTACCCTCATTCGATTCGTAGCGGACTGCCTTCCCCGCAGTATCGACGCCGCAAAACGTCGCCCACCTCAAAATCCCCCTTGGTAAGTTGCCGCTCAGGGTAGCCGTCGTAGTAGCTACTTAGCCGGATCATAACTGTAGAGATAGAGATGATTGTGCCCGTCGCTCCAGTTCGTCAGCACAATGCTGCCATCGCCGACAGCAACATCGTAGTTTTCGTCGAAGAACTTATCGTCGGTAATTTTGAGCACCGCGTGCGCCTTGCCTGTGGCCGCATCGGCAAAATAAATATCCCTGTGCTTATGATCGCGAGTCAGTGTCTCAACCCACAAGCGTCTTCGCGTCCACCCACCCGAAGCGCGGAATGTAATCCTGCCCGGCGCGAATCGGCAGCATGACCCAAACCGTCGCGCCCCCCGGGCGCTGACCACCCCCACGCGAACCGTTGGGTTAGGATCGCCCGGCTGCGGATAGTGCTGCATATCCACCGTAGCGTGCGTCGGAATCCAATCGGTGATGGGATACTCAGGAACCGCCGTCTCGTCCATCTGCAGATACGCCAGACGTGCTGAATCCGGCGACCAGAAGTAGTTGCTGCGCATGTCCAGCTCTTCCTCGTATACCCAGTCCACCTCGCCATTGAGCATGGCTGGGTTGGGCGCGGCAGCCACCGCAATCACAGGCGTGCCGGCTTCCTTCAGCCGCACCACTGCCAGCCCGTGGTTGCGAATGAACGAAATGTACTCGCCGTTGGGCGAAAACTTGCGGATCGTCGCCGGAGCCCATTCCGCTAACGCCGATCTCCACTCCCGTGCCGTTGATGCAGATCGTAGAGCCACAGCCGCCCGTTCGAGTCAAACAGCAGATGCGTCGAGTCCGGAGCCCAGAGGTAGCTGGCCATCTTATAGCGTTCGCGATGGTCGCGGTCCGTCTCCGTGTTCGCTCTCCCCATCGAGCGATGCCAGCTTGGCCCGGCTCACCAGCACATGCGGCTTGCCCGCGCCGGAGCCCATCCCCGGTTCCAGATCCATCAGCTCGCCGCCGTCCAGATAAGTCAGGTGCTTTGCCGTCCGGCGACCAGGTCAGTTCCTCCGGCGGATGCCCGATCAGCGGCCCATGCGCAAAGATGCTTCCACGGTCAGAGGCTTTTGGGGAGCCTGCGCGTCAAGCAAAAGCCGCACCCAGCGAAAGTGCAGCCGACAGCCGAAAACAATCAGTGCAAATCTACGCGTCAAGATGCATTCCTCCGGGACGGCGCACAGCCGCCTGCGCTCAAACCTGTGCCAGTTGGCGCGCGGCGTTCTTCCAGCATAGCAGTCTAAATCACTCAGCTTTCCCATCTTGCATCGCCGTAGCCGGAGCGTAGTATGGTGCGTGCATGAACTGGGCAACTCCGGAAGAACGCACCCATCTTGGCCAGGCGCGGCGCAAGCAGGTGGGCCGCCAGCGAACACAGCTCACTTCAACATCAAAGCGCGCAAGACCTCACCCCTCGAACTTCTCGAGCGCTCCATGCGCGGCCGCGTTCCCGCGCTCATCAAACTCAAATACCAACTGATGGCTGCAGTCGCCCTTCGGCTACTTTCGCGGCGCCGTGCCGGTCATGGCCGCCGACCTGGCCGTGCTGCCCTCCACCGGCATCATCAGCCAGCTCTGCGGCGACGCCCATGTGCGCAACCTCGGCGCTTTTGCCGCGCCCGACGGCCGCCTCGTCTTCGACATCAACGACTTCGACGAAACCATCCGCGGCCCCTTCGAGTGGGACCTGAAGCGCATGGCCGCTTCGCGTCACTCTCGCCGGCCGCGCCATCCGGCCACAAGGAATCCTGCGCCCGCGATGCCGTTGAAAAATGCATCGTCCGCTACTGCGCGCAGATGCGCGCCTTCGCCAGCATGCCCATCCTCGAGGTCGGCCGCTTCCAGGTGCATCGCCTCGGCCAGGTTGAGCCGGTCCACGAGGCTCTGCTCAAGGCCGAGCGCTCCACGCCGCAGCACACGCTGGAACAGCTCACCGAACCTCGTCCAGCCCAGGACAAGCTCAGGCGCGAGCGCCGCGCCGCTTCAAGGAAACCAAGCCCATGCTCACCCGCGTCACCGGCGCGCAGGCCGCAGCCGTTCTCGCCTCGCTCGACCCCTATCGCGAAATGCTCGAGCCCGCAGCGCCAGCACCTTCTCTCCTTCTACCGGCCCGTCGACGTAGCCTTCAAAGTGGTCGGCACGGGCTCCGTCGGCCTGCGCGACTACTGCATTTACTTCGAGGGCAACGGCCCCGGCGATCCGCTGTTTCTGCAGATCAAGGAAGAGCCGGCCTCGGCCTACGCGCCCTATCTGCCCGACGCGCATCCCGCCCACCACAACGGCCAGCGCACCGCCGAGGGCCAGCGCGCCATGCAGATGCAGTCCGATCCGTTTCTCGGCTGGACGCACATCGGCGGGCGCCACTTTCTCGTCCGCCAGCTCAACGACCACAAAGGCTCCATCGATCTCGAAGACCTGGCCGGCAGCGGCCTTGAGGCCTTCGCCGAAGTCTGCGGCGAACTGCTGGCGCGCGGCCACGCCCGCTCCGGCGACCCGCTGGTCATCGCCGGCTATCTCGGCAACGGAGACGGCTTTGCCGAGGCGCTGGCCAAATTCGGCTCCCTCTACGCCGACCAGACCGAAAAAGACTGGCAGGACCTGCGCCGCTCCGGCAAAGCCGGAACAAAGTCACCATCCAAGTCAAAATACGCAGTAGCAAGTCGACTATCGAACAAGTCAGAAAGCCGGTTGCCCCATGTCTCGCTTTTGAGACATGGGATACCATAAGACCCAACAGTCCCAATTAAGAGGAAACACCCATGAACCGCCGCACCTTTACGCAAGTTCTCACCGCAGCCGCCCTCGGCGCAGCCGCACCGTCGTTCCCGCTGCAGAGCTCAAGCAACCGCAGCCACGACCCACAACCACGCTCCGCCGTTTCCGCTCTCCGTCATGCTATGGACCGTCTTCACCGATCTGCCCTTCGAGCAGCGCCTCGCCAAAGTCGCCGAAGCCGGCTACAACCAAGTCGAGCTGGTCGGCGAGTACCGCAACTGGACCGATGCCGACTTCGCCGCGCGCCAACGCCGCGCGCAAGCGCCTCGGCATCCATTTCGACGCCACCGCCGGCTTGATTCACGCCCTCGCCAACCCTCGCCTCCGCGATGCATTTCTCGCCGAACTCAACCGCGCCCTCAAGCCCATGGAAACGCTCGCCATGCCCGGCCATGATCGTGCTCTCCGGCAACGTCGTCCCCGGCCTCACGCGCGAAGCAGCAGCATCAAGCTGCATCGAAACCCTCAAGCAGGCCGCAAGCTCGTCGAAGGCCGGCAGATCGACGGCCAGCCCGTGCGCCTGCTGCTCGAGTGCATCGACCCCGAAGAAAATCCGCACTACTTTCCTGACCTCGGCCGACGAAGGCATTGAAATCGTGCGCGCCGTCAACCATCCCCAGGTGCAGTTTCTCTACGACATCTTCCACGAGCAGATGGGCGAAGGCAATCTGATCGAAAAGCTCGACAAGCACATCGACGTCATCGGCCTCATTCACATCGCCGACGTCCCCGGCCGCCACGAGCCCGGCACCGGCGAAATCAACTACGCCAACATCTATCGCAAGCTCGCCCAGCTTAACTACCGTCATAACGTAGCCATGGAGTTTATGCCCACTGGTGACCCGGTGCGCACACTTCGCGCCGCAAGACTCACAGCTTTGGTCTCCGACCCGAATGCACCTCAAATGCGTTGAGCGCTTCTAGACTGATGAAAGGTGAAATTTAACTAACTCCATGTCCTGAATAACTCGCCGCCGCCGCAACTGCGAATCAAGGCATTGGCTTTGTATCAGGGCATAACCGGGAGCCTTTCTATTCCCTATTCCCTATTCCCTATTCCCTATTCCCTATTCCCTATTCTCTATTCCCTATTACCTATTTCCTGATCGTACTTCCCGATCAGCACGCGCGCAATCGTGTCCAGCATTCCATTCAGGAAGTTGATGGACTCAGGCGCGCAGTAGCGGCGGCCGATCTCCAGAGCTTCGTTGATGACGATGGGAAACGGCGTACCCTTGAAGCCCAGCATCTCGCCCACGGCCATGCGCAGCAGGTTGCGGTCCACGGCGGGCATGCGCTCCAGCCGCCAGTGCTTGGAGTTGGCCACAATCAGCTCGTCGATCTTTTCCTGCTGATCCGTGGCCGCCTGGAAGAGATCCTCGGCAAAGCCGCGCACCTCGGGCCCGACCTCGTCGCCGGCCTTCCAGAAGGTGGCGCGCACCTGGCCGGCGGACTGCTTGCCGATGTCCGCCTGGTAGAGCATCTGCATCGCCAATTCGCGCGACTTGCGCCGCGGTCCGGCGGTCAAGCCGTCCCGCCATTCTGGAGCTTGCGGCGCAGGCTCACCATTTCGATAGCCGCTATGGCAGCCTCAAATCCCTTGTTTCCGCCCTTGATGCCGGCCCGGTCGAGCGCCTGCTCCAGGGTCTCGCAGGTAAGCACGCCAAAGCTGTGCGGAATGCCGGTCTCCTGCTGCGACTGGCCAATGCCCCGCGCCACTTCGTTATAGATGGCCTCGTAGTGCGCAGTTTCGCCGCGCAGCAGGCAGCCCAGCGCCACGATTGCGTCCACCTTGCCCAGCTCGGCCACAGTGCGCGCCGCGGCCGGAATCTCCCAGGCGCCGGGAACGCGAACCACCTCAATCTCAGCCCGCTTTGCGCCGCTGCGCAGCAACGCATCCAGCGCACCCTCCAGCAGCCGCTCGGTAATCACCGCATTCCAGCGCGCCACCACAATTGCAAAGCGCATTCCATCCGCGCAGAGATCGCCCTCGACAGCCACCGGCTTGCCGCGCAGCGGATCGGTCCACGCCCAGAAAGAAAACGCAAATCCCGGCTCCGGCTCCACGGTAAAGATGCGCGACTTCCAGTGGGTTTCAGTGATGGGTGTGAGGCGCGCCACGGCAGCCTCGCCGCCTTGCGCGCGCAGCCAGCTTTCGGCGGCCTGGTAGACCGCATCGAGAGTCGTTACCTCCACCATCACATCGGCAACGGATGGAAACTGGCCATCGACAATTTCCAGGTTGCCCAGCGGAGCCAGAAATGCCGCGCCTCGACTGTTCTCCTCATTCCATCCCTTGCCGGGAGCAAATCCCAGCGCCGAAAAAAAGCTGGCCAGCCGGTCATAGACCGCGGCGCTTCCGGCAGGACGAAGAAAGGAGATCCCTTTGATCATGGTTTGATTCTATCGCGCTGGAGTGGCGGGTCAGTCACGCGGCATTCCCTAGTGCTCGCCGGCTGCTGATCCGCCGCCGGCGCGAATCCTGCACAAAAAAAGGCCGGCACAGAGCCGGCCTTTTTTGTTAAGTTCGCAAGCAAGCCTATGTCGTGGAGCCGCGGCTTGACCTCGATGCCCGTGGCCGGAACGACGGCGGTGCCCGGTTAGGACCCGAATAAGTGCAGCCCAGATCGTCTCCGCCTGCGGAAACGGGCGTGCAAGATGGCAGGTTGGGGCTGATCTGCTGCATGTCGAGGCGGCGTTGTCGGGCTGACGGCGGAATGCTGATGTAGTGGATCATGTTGTCGCCCGCCGTGGAAACAAAGAAGTACGAGCTATCGGGACTGAAGGCGCCTGCAATGGGAGCCGTGATCGCCGAAGCCGAGCTTCCGCCCAGCGTTACATAATTCACTGTGCCGGGAACTGTCCGGCACGTAGTACGGGCACGTAGTAAGGCAGTGAAGTTGGTGTTGGTGTGTGCCGGATTGTAGGTGATGAAGGCCAGGTCTGGAGTTAGGCGAGGGCACCACCTGGTTGACTGCCGGCGGCATTGGCTGTGACCGTCGACGGCTGGTGCAACGTGGTTGCAAGCGCCAGCGGCGAGAATGTATCGCCAAGGGCCAGCGGATCGTGGCAGGATCCGGAGGTCGATGGCAATTCAAGTGAGGGGATGGAAACTCCGATGTCGGACAGTGTGATGTTGGCGCCGGAGAGCGCCGCGCCCAGTATGTGGTTGCCGTCTGTGGTCGCAGCCAGAACTTCGGTGGCCGCATCCACTGAATTGTCCGGCGGCGACTCTGCGGATAGTAGAGCAGGCTCGCCGCGTTGCCAACCGTGCCCGTGGGGCACCAGGTGTGAGCCACGGTGGGAGAGCCGCTGAGAAACGCGCCCACGCCGGGGATGGTAATCGCCAGATTCTGCGCGCCATGCGGATTCGATGTGGCCGATCCCGAGGCAGCCAGAGGATAGGTGGACCAGCCGGTGTTCACGTTGTAGACGTATAGCGTGTCGGATGGTCGGGATGCCCGCCGCATATTCTCCGGCGTGTTATTCAGCGCCGCGCTGTCGGTGATGTACAGCGTCTTCGAGTCGGGAGTCCAGGCGGCGGCATTGCCAACACCGCCAAAAGCCGCAATGATGCCGCAGTTCGGGGTGTACAGGTAGAAGACCTGGCGCACCTGGTCGTTGATCAGCAATTCCGAGTTGTTTGGAGCCACGGCCAGCACCACGCCCGGCGCGGAGGTGTCCTGCTTGGTAACCGCGTTGCTGGCGGTGTTGTAGATCATCAGCTCGTGCAGTGAGCCAAAGTAAATATTGGTGCCCAGCCGGTCCATCTGCATCGAGTTGGGTACATAAGGCAGGCGCACCGTTGAGCCCACCGAGCCGCTCAGCAACTCGACAGGAATAACGTACTGAGACTGGCCGGGAGCCGCAAACCAGAGGTAGTCGCTGGCGGTGCCGGGTACGGTGATGTGCACCGGGTTGGATGAAATGGAGAGGCCGGTGCCGTATAAACCGAACAGATTGTTCGGAGCCGGATTGCAGGTGGTCGGCTGGCAGATGGCATACACCGAAGCGATGCCGGGAAAGCTGGTGGTGATGGCGCCGCCGGCTCCCGCGGTGATGTCGATCGGGTCGGTGGACTGGTAATCCAGCGTCAGGCCGGTGATGGGGTTGCCGTTGGTGTCAAGGATGGTCGTGGTCAGGTTCTGGGTCACGCCCTGGGTGATCGTGCCTGTCGTTTCGCCGTTCGCCAGGGTAACGCTGATCGATTTTGGCGGGCAGGTGGAGAAGTAACCGGCCGATGAACTCCCGCCGGCTATCGAAGCGGTAATCACGGTAGTGCCCGGCTGCGCCGCGGTGATCAGTTGGTCTCAGTATTGAGCGTGGCGATTGACGTTGTTGCCGACCGAATAGTTGAGATTGCCGATGGCCTCCGAGCAGTCGGGAATTGAGGCCGAGCGTCACCGTCGGCAGGACAGCGGGCAGGCATAGCTTGGGAGTTGCGAAGCTGGTGACCGAAGGCGGCGCGCAGAGCAAATACTGCTGGTTGTCGCTTCCCATCAAAGCACGCCTGCGCGTCCAGTGTCGCCAACGGTGTTCTGCGAAAAGCACTGCTGCGCGTTCCCTGCCGCGGGCTCAGTGACCAGGCTGACAGAGGTCACCTGCGGATGCACATAAACTGTCACCGGGTTGGAGGTCACTGCATTGGCCGAGGCCGTGATGTACGCAATCCCGTAAGGCAGGCCGCCGGTCGAGGGCAGCGGATTGGGGAAGTTGCAGTATGGTGTAGTTGGCGATGCCGCCGCCGGTGTTCCGGTTCCATGTGCCGGCGCATAGGTTGCCCGTGGGCGAAATATCCACCAACTGGTTGTTGGTGGTGCCCTAGGTGTAACCGAGGTCACGGTGGCCGAGTCGCCCTGGCACGTCTTGGCCTGGGGCGCTGCTGATCTGCTGCGTCTGCCCATAGGCCAGCGAAATGCCAAAGGACTGCGGCTGCAGCGTGATTACGGCTACGTCGGTGATCTTTCAACCCGTAACCCTGGCCATTGCAATAGTTCGCGGCCGGGTTGCGTACGCAGCCGGTAAACGAGATTCCCGCCGGAATGGCCAGGCACAACAAACAAACAAGCGTCAAAAACCGCCGCATGAATCCTCCCCGTCCCGCCTCTTCAATCCGCGAAACGGTCTATCCGAAATACGTCTGAAAAATCGTCTGTTCAGCGATATGCCCAGCACCGGCCATGCAGCCGGCTGGCGAATCACGCTTCAATGAATCCCTAGGTAAAAAGTGTATCAGGACGGGGCCATCCCCGGCAGAAGGCCGGGAAGCCCTCTGCCGCGAAACCCCGCGCCCCACTTGCCATAGACGCCGCCGGCCCCGGATGGCGAGCAGCTCCCGTCTCACTCCCCGGGAGGCATATATTGCTCGAACCACTCCACCGCCCGCTCCATCACGTCGCGCCGGTGGGCCGGATCCACAAACCCATGCCCTTCGTTGGGGTAGACAACCAGTTGCGTGGGCACGTGCAGGTCCCGAGCGCATGCCAGAACTCGTAGGATTGCGGCGCCGGGCACTCGCCGTCCCGGTCGCCCACCACCACCAGCGTGGGCGTCCTGGCCTGCTTGATATAGTTGATCGCCGAGCTCTTTGCGTAGACCGCCGGATCGTCGTAGACCGATGCGCCAAAGTAAGGCGTCATCCACTGGTCGATCGAGTTCTCTCCGTAGTAGCTCAGCCAGTCGGAGATTCCCGCCCCCGCCACCGCCGCCTTGAACCGCTGCGTCTGGGTCACGGCAAACATGGTCATGAATCCGCCGTAGCTCCAGCCCGTCAGGCCCACGCGCTCTGGGTCCACCGGGTATTGGGCCAGCACCGTATCCACCCCGGCCAGAATATCCCGCAAATCCCCGTAGCCGAAGTCCTTGCGGTTGGCCTGGGTAAACGCCTCGCCCTGCCCGAAGCTGCCGCGAGGATTGGGCTGCAGCACAAAGTAGCCCAGCGCGGAGAAAGCCGCCGCGCTCAGCCCCCAGCCCGCGCCCCAATGCGCAACCTCCGCCGAGGCCGGCCCCCCGTGCACCTCCACAATCAGCGGATATTTCTTTTGTCGGATCGTAGTCCAGGGGCAGCATCAGCCAGCCCTGCACGTTGAACGCTTCGCTCTTCCAACTCGAGCGAAACCGTCTTGCCCCACGCCGGTTCCACGCCGTCGTTGAAGTGGGAGAGCTGGCCGATGGGAGCCCAATCCGCCGAATGGCTGCCTGCGGGCGCAACGGTCCTGGCCAGGAAGATCTCCGGCGGATGGTCGAAGGTGCTGGCGCGAAAGACAAAAAGAGAATGGTCGGCGGTGGAAGAAAGGCTCAGCTCCATCCGCCCGTCGCCCACGACTGCCTGGAATGCTGAAGATGGGGCTGCCAAAGCTGGTGGCCACGCTCTCGCTGACCCGGTCCCCCTGCAGCTTCATGCGCACCAGTTGGCAATTCCCGCCGGCCAGCTCGCTCACAAATAGATGGCTATCGTCGTCCCACTCGATCCAGGCCGGCGAGGTAGGCCGCCGCGGCGTCAGATCCCGCGGCTGGCCTCCCGCCGCGGAAACAATCCACACATCGCCGCCCGTCGAGCCCTGGTCGCTCATCAACCCGCCGATAAAGGCGATCGCCTTCCCGTCCGGCGACCACCGCGGCACCGCAATCTGCAACCCATGCAGCGGACCCGCAACCTCGGCCGGCGCAAGAATCGCCTTGGGCGTCGCCGTCCAGCGCCTGCGTATACAGCTTCGCAACCCACCAGTTGTTCTCTCCCGGCGGATCGGCAGCCACATAGGCCAGCCCCTTCGAATCCGGCGCCAGTCGAACTCGTACACATGCAGATTGGCCGGCGTCAGCCAGCACCGGCGCATGTCCGGCTTTGCCGCACTCCAACTCGCGCCACGGCAACCCGCTGAATCTCCACCCCGTCCTCGCCAATCACCCCGGACGGCGGCTTCTGCGCCGCCAGCGCCCCAGCCGGCCGCGTCGCGCCCTCCACATATAAGAACGCCACCGGCTTCCATCCGGCGAAAAAGCCGGCGCTTCCACATACCCCTTCAGCTCGGTCAGCCGCCGCGCCGGCTGCCCGTCCAGCCGCGAAAGATACAAATCCGCCTGCTCGCCCGCCTTCGCGCAATCGGAAAAGAAAGCCAGCGCCTGCGAATCCGGCGACCAGACCATCTCCCCCTCATGGCAATGCTGCTCCGGCTTGGCTGCCGCCGTCACCCGCTGGCTCTTCTTCAGATCGTCCAGCGGAGCCACCCGAATCTCCACCCCACCGCTGTCCATGCTCGATCCACGCCAGCCGCTTGCCGTCCGGCGCAATCGCCACCTGGCCAATCTGGCGCCCGCGGTTCAGCCCATTCAGAACCTCTTCGATCCGAGCCCGATCCTGAGCGGAACCCGAAGCAGAAGCCGCCGACCTGCGCCCCGGCAATGGAACAATGAATGCCAAAGCACAGAAACAGCGCGGCGCCGGCAATCAACCCGGCACGAAAGGTTTTGCGAAAAACCGTCAAAAACATACGAAAATGCTAACAGACTAAATCGGAATTATTTACGCATCGATCAAGGGTCAAGCGGCATCGATTGGCGTCTCAAGACCGCATTGTGCCTCTATCGCTTCCGCGGCATCAAGGCAGAGATCCTCACGATAGCGCGAGCCGATGATTTGAACTCCGACTGGAACACCGTCTGCTAATCCAGTCGGCACCGCGGCCGCGGGCAGCCCTAGCACGCTGACCGTGATCATCAGGCGGTAAGCCTGCTTCTGTGCGCCGACATCGGCGGATTCGTCGATATCGAAGCCCACCGGGAATGGAAGCTCGGTCGATACCGGACCCAAAACCAGAGGATAGCGCTCGAGAAACAGCAGCCAGGCCCGGAGATGGGTCGCTCGGCTCGCCAGGTCTCTCATATATCCAACCAAATCCAGGTCTGGCGCCGACGCCAGGTAGAGCTCCGTCGCGCGGACAACTGCCTTCTCACCCAATTTGCGCATCATCGGCGCCTGAAGATGACGCATCTCATTCCAGACCAGTCTCCACCACAGATCGGCGGTTGCCTCCACAGACGGCGGATCGACTTCTTCGACCGCGTAGCCGGCGTTCTCAAGAGCCCTGCCGGCGCGTCGCACGGCCTCCACTACCGCTGGATCGACCCCGAGCCCGGCTGGGTTCGTTGTGAGGGCGACGCGGATAGGCCGGGCTGCCTCGGGACCACGCATCGGGGCTGGAACCCACCAGGGATCCCGAGCATCGTAGGCGGCCATCGCGGCAAGTCCAAGACGCAAGTCCCTCGCCCGACGGGCGATGGGGCCTTGGACTGAACAGAGCTGGACGGTCAGTGGCCGCTCTTCCGCCCCCGTGCCATTGAAAGCGGGAACTCGCCCAAGCGTCGGTCGAAGCCCGGAAACCCCGCAGCAATAGGCCGGAAATCGGATTGAACCGCCGTAGTCGCTGGCGTGGGCCAAGGGCCCAATACCTACGGCCACGGCAGCCGCGGCGCCGCCGCTTGACCCCCCAGGCGTACGCGTCCTATCCCACGGATTCCATGTTGGCCCTCGCAGCTCGTTGTCGGTGTGCCACCGCATTGCGAACGGCGGGGTGTTGGTCCGCCCGATCACGATCGCGCCCTCTCGCTTCCAGTTCGCAACCTGGGGGCTATCCGATTCAGCGATCATGTCTTGAAGCGCGGTTACACCCATGGTAGTGGCGCTGTTTTTAAGATCGACGTTTTCCTTGATGGTCACCGGGATCCCGTGCAGGCTCCCAAGCGGCTCCCCTCGCCTTCTTTTCCGATCGGCTTGATCGGCTTCCGCCAGCGCCTGCTCGGCGAAGACCACCGTTACCGCGTTGACCCGGCTGTTCATGGCATCGAGTCGCTCCAGGCAGGACGCAACCGCTTCCCGGCTGGAAAACTGACCCGTCCTTATGCCTTGCGCAAGTTCGCACGCATCCCAAGTCCAGAGCTCGCCTTTCAAATTCATTTCCCTCCGACTGCGTTCGTAACCATCGATCCCAAGCGGAAATTTATAATAATACACGCACGTCAGTATTTTCTATGTCGAGCGCCAGGGCAATCCCATTTGGAATTCTCAGGCACAAATCCCAGTTAGTGAAGGTGATTTCGGCGGCATAGGTCGAATTGATCTGCTGAAATCCGCCATTTTGAGGACCATTTACCATCAAAATTGACGCCGGAAGAAGCCGAAAGCGGACAGACTCGCGCTTTTTCCGCTACTCGGATGTCAAGAAA
This sequence comes from uncultured Acidobacteriaceae bacterium, assembly GCA_963724755.1. Lineage (GTDB taxonomy): Bacteria > Acidobacteriota > Terriglobia > Terriglobales > Acidobacteriaceae > Telmatobacter. The sequence goes on along the minus strand of CAVRVZ010000016.1, from coordinate 319,392 downwards.
ATTCCCCATGCGATTGCCTGGGAGAGACTGCCTGATGCTGAGCAAAATTCGAACCATGAAGCCGGGCGACGTTTCCTCCGCGATGGAGCTCGTGGACGCCGCAAGCTGGAATCAGACTCCGGACGACTGGCTCCGCATCCTGCAACTCGCCCCGCAAGGCTGCCGCTTGATAGAGGATGACGGCAAAATCGTTGCGACCACGAGTCTTCTCTCCTATGGCAATCGTCTGGCATGGATCGGCATGGTCCTTACCCGAACTGAATATCGGCGGCAAGGGCTGGCAAGGCGTCTGATGGAAGATGCCATCGCGTGCGCGAAACGAGAAGGCATTCGCACCCTGAAGCTCGATGCAACCGATGAAGGCCGCCCGCTCTATGAGAGTCTCGGCTTCGTCGTGGAAGGCGCAGTCGAACGGTGGGGGAGAGAGGCTAAGGAATTTACTTCCGTGCGGGTACTCGGCAAGAATCCAGGCCAATACCCCTCGCACGACGAACGCATATCCAGCGGCTTATTCTCTCTTGACGAACAAGCATTCGGCGCAGACCGCAAAGCATTGCTTGAGTCGCTCTCCGCATCGGATAATCATCGTATTGCCACGGCGAATGGCTATCTGTTTACGCGTCCGGGAAGAACGGCGCAGTATCTTGGACCTTGCGTGGCAACCTCGGAAGCGGCAGCCCGTAAATTGATTGCAGCACGCCTTGAAGATTCCATAGTTTCAGGCAAAGAGCATGAAGTTCCGCAATCGCACGCCTGGTATTGGGATCTGCTCCATGCAAATCCGGGAGCGGTACGTTGCGCTGCGGAGCTCGGCTTCACGCGCCGTCGCAAACTGTGGCGCATGCGCCGCGGAGAAGCGATCGAAAACAACAGCGCGCTGGTCTATGCCATTGCCGGATTCGAGTTCGGGTAACAAGAATTTCAGGCGGAATTGATCGATGCCACCCACCACGAAAACAACTAGTACCGTGCCTGGCGATTTTGTAACCGTATCCACAAACATGGACGCCCAGGTCTCGTCCGCCGCGGCGGAGAGACCTGGCAGACCACATATCTACGCGGTCACGGTTCGAGCTCTTAGCGCTATTTCCCCCACGAGGTGGCAATGAGTACAGGCAATTCGTCCAGCGTCTTTATCTCATGGTCGGGTCTCCCCGGCAGCCGTTCTGCTTTCTGTCCGTAACGATTGCACCAGACCACGCGCATTCCGAATGCCGATGCGGCATATGCATCCCAGGCATTGGACGAAAGGAATAAAATCTCTCTGCACTTCAGTGAAAGATGATCGACGGCCAATTGGTACACGCTCGGATGAGGCTTATAAACGCCTGCTTCCTCAACCGACAGCACCACATCGAACAGATCTTCAAGATGTGCGTTGACTATGGCGCGTTCGAGCATCTCGGGTGTGCCATTTGAAAGAATGGCAGTCTTCAGCCCCATCGTTCTCAAACGGCGCAGCGTCTCCGCCACTTCCGGGAACGCATCCAGCGCAAGATATGTATTCATCAGATTTTCGCGAAGAGCGGCGCTCGCCACTCCAAACGCCTCCATCGCGAAATCCAAAGCATCGCCAGTCACCTGCCAAAAATCAACGTACTGGCTTTGCAGGCTGCGCAGCCATGTGTACTGCAGTTGCTTCTCTCTCCAAAGTCGGGTGAATGGTTCCCGTTTGTCCCCAAGTACGTCTTTCGAACGTAGCGCTGCGGAAGCATAGTCGAAGAGCGTACCGTATGCATCGAAGACACAAGCCTTGATGCCATCCAATCGAGGCTGATTCATTACAGACCCTTAATTATACCTTGACTTGGTGATTTTGTAATCGTGTCCACAAACTTGGGTGCCCCAGGTCTCGATTTTGAGACCTGGGAACGCACAGTTGCCGAATCACTCGCCTGCCGCCGCGTGAATCGCCAGCAGCCTCTCCAGCAGCGGCTTCAGCAGCTTCAAATCCAGCGCGTTCGCCCCGTCGGATTTGGCATTCGCCGGGTCGTCGTGAACCTCAAGAAACAGCCCATCGATCCCCGCCGCCACAGCCGCCCGCGCCAGCAGCGGAATAAACTCCGGCTGCCCGCCGCTCACTCCATCTGCCGCCGAAGGCTGCTGCACCGAGTGCGTCCCGTCAAAAACCACCGGCGCGATTCCGCGCATCACCTGGAGCGACCGGTAATCCACCACCAGGTTGTTATAGCCGAAGCTCGCCCCCCGCTCGGTAACAAAAATCCGCTCATTGCCCGTCGTGCGCACCTTCACCACCGGGTGCTCCATATCCCACGGCGCCACAAACTGCCCTTTCTTGATGTTCACCGCACGCCCCGTCTTGCCCGCGGCCACCAGCAGGTCAGTCTGCCGGCACAGGAATGCCGGTATCTGCAGCACATCCACTGCCTCTGCCACCATCTCGCAATGCCCCGGCTCGTGCACGTCGGTCAGAACCGGCAGCCCTGTCTCCCTGGCCAGGCGGCCCAGAATCCGCACCCCCTCCTTGAGCCCCGGCCCTCGAAAGCTCTTCACACTGGTTCGGTTGGCTTTGTCGTAACTGGCCTTGAAGATGAAAGGAACGCCCAGCTCGGCCGTAATTCGCTGAATCGCCTCCGCTATGCTCCGCGCATGTGCCTCCGACTCAATCACGCACGGCCCGGCGATGAGGAAAAGCCGTCCCCCGCCCACCTGTACCGGCCCTATTTCAAAGGAGTTGCTCACAAAGCAATTTTACTCTGCCCGGATGGACCCAGCCCGTCCAACCGGATAGTTACGCTATAGAGGAGCAATCAACCTGATAGCCATAAAACCATAAATATGCTAATATGTATTTATGCGAACCACGCTCGATATTCCGGATGAGGCTTACCGTCGCCTTAAGATCAAGGCTGCGATGGAGGGTCAAACCATCCGCGAAATTGCCCTGCGCGGCATTTTCAGCGAGATTGGTGAACAAAACACTCAGCCTCCACCCCTCCCCAGGCTTTCTGCGCCCATCTTGAAGTCATATGCGCCAGGCTCCATTGACATTGATAACGAGCAAATCTATGACCTCATCGGTTTTCCTTGATGTGAATGTCTGGCTTGCCCTCAGTTCTCCGGATCACAGTCATTTTGAATCCGCATGGACCTAGTACCAGAAATTGCCGCCCAGAACGGTCCTGCTTTTCTGCCGGATCACTCAGCTTGGACTGCTTCGCCTGCTCACAATGCAAGCAGTCATGGGACCGGGAACCCTGACTCAAGCGCAGTCCTGGGAAGTTTATGACCGCTTGCTGGGAACCGCAGGCGCAATGTTCACCGAGGAACCGGCAGACTTGGAATCGATCTTCCGATCCTTTACCGGCAATCAGCAAGTCTCACCCAAGGAATGGGCCGATGCATATCTTGCCGCCTTCAGTCTCGCTGCGGAAGTAACGCTCGTCACCTTCGACCGCGCGCTGGCCGGGAAGGTGAAAGGTGCTGTGCTGCTGAACTAATGCGTGCATTCGAATTACTTGAATGTGTATTCGCACTCTGTCATTGCCCAACGTGAGTCGTAGTCGATTCATGATTGGATTCCACTGCCAACCGTCCCTGCCGGTTCTTATAACTCGCCGCAACAAACTCCCGGAACAGCGGATGCGGCTCCAGCGGCTTCGACTTGAACTCCGGATGAAACTGGCAGCCCAGAAAGAACGGATGGTCGGGCAGCTCAACAATCTCCACATAAGTCGAGTCCGGAGTAGTCCCGCTCAGCCGCAGCCCGCCGCCGGTCATCAGCGCTTCGTACTCGCGATTGAACTCGTAGCGATGCCGGTGCCGCTCGCTGATCTCCGTCGCTCCGCCATAAGCCTTCGCCGCCAGCGAATCCGGCTGCAGAATGCAGGTCCACGCGCCCAGCCGCATCGTCCCGCCCATCTCTTCCACGCCCAGCAACTCGCGCAGCTTGTAAATGATGCGGTGCTGGCGTGGCCGGGTCGAACTCGCTTGAGTTCGCGTCCTTCAGCCCGCAAACGTTGCGCGCAAACTCGATGCAAGCCGTCTGCATCCCCAGGCAAATTCCGAAATAGGGCACCTGCTTCTCGCGCGCATAGCGAATCGCGTTCAGCATCCCCTCAATGCCGCGCTTGCCAAAGCCGCCCGGCACCAGAATCCCGTCGAATCCCTCTAACTGCGACTCATAACTCCTATCTTCGGGAGTCTTCGATTCCAGCCCCTCGGCCTCGATCCAGGTTACTTTGAGTTTCAGGTTTTGCGAGACCGCCCCGTGAGTCAGCGCTTCCTTGAGCGACTTATAACTGTCCTCATACTCCACATACTTGCCCACAATGGCGATGTGAACCTCGTCCTTGGGGTGGTAGCAGCGATCCACCAGATCCTTCCACTTGCTCAGATCGGCCTCCGGCGCTTCCTTGTGCAGATACTTCAGGATCAGCGCGTCCACGCCCTCCTGCGGCAAAGCAGAGCGGCACTTCGTAGATCGAGGGCACGGTCCTGGCCCCGATCACCGCGCGCTCCTCCACGTTGCAGAACGCGGCAATCTTCTGCTTGATCTCGCGGCTCAATGGTCGTTCCGAGCGGCACAGCAGCACATCGGCCTGAATCCCGATCGAGAGCAACTCCTTCACCGAGTGCTGCGTCGGCTTGGTCTTCAGCTCCTGCGCCGCCGCAATCCACGGCACCAGCGTCAGGTGCACAAAGACCGTATTCTCGCGGCCCAGTTCCTGCCGCATCTGGCGGATCGCCTCAAGAAACGGCAGCGACTCAATATCGCCCACCGTGCCGCCGATCTCCATGATCGTCACGTCCGCGCCGTTCGCCGAGACCTTGCGCATCGCGTTCTTGATTTCATTGGTCACGTGCGGAATCACCTGCACCGTCTTGCCCAGGTAGTCGCCGCGCCGCTCCTTCAAAATGATCTGCTCGTAGATGCGCCCCGTGGTCAGGTTGTTGTCGCGCGAGAGCGGCGCATGAGTAAAGCGCTCGTAGTGGCCCAGGTCCAGGTCGGTCTCCGCGCCGTCGTCGGTGACAAAAACCTCGCCGTGCTGAAACGGCGACATGGTTCCCGGATCGACGTTCAGGTAGGGGTCAAACTTCATCAGGTTCACGCGCAGGCCGCGGCTTTCAAGCAGGCAGCCGATCGAGGCCGCCGCCAGACCCTTGCCTAAACTGGACACAACTCCGCCCGTCACAAAGACATACTTTGCCGACATCGCTGCAACCTCGCTATTTGATTGTTGGGATTGGCCGGAACTGGTGGACACCATCAAGTATGACAGAGATCGCCGCGAGAAGGAAGCGGAAATTTCGCCGGCGCGACATCCTCTCCTGCAATGCCGTTCATAATCAACTTGGATTCATGGCTTTGCGGCGGTGCGCCTCTCTTTCGAAAACTCTCGCCCTCAGCCGCTCACCCCTCCGGTTCGAGTCTCGTCCTTAGTCCCGCTTGCGGAGAGGCGGCAGCGGAGTTAGCATGCTAGGACAGCGAAAACCGGGGCGGTAAAGGGCCAATGATCGAAAAAATCGAAATCCTTAAAACAGATATCACGACTCTAGCCGTCGATGCCATCGTCAATGCCGCCAATACCTCGCTGCTTGGCGGAGGAGGCGTGGACGGGGCAATCCATCGCGCCGCCGGCCCTGAGCTCGTTGCCGAGTGCCGCCTGCTCGGCGGTTGCGCCACCGGCCAGGCAAAACTCACGGATGGCTATCGCCTTCCCGCCAAAAATATTATTCACACCGTTGGCCCGGTCTGGAACGGCGGAAAGAACGGCGAGCCGGAACTGCTAGCCAGTTGCTATCGTTCCTGTTTTGCGATTGCAAACGCCCACGGCCTGCGCACCCTGGCCTTCCCAGCCATCAGTTGCGGCGTCTATCGCTTCCCCGTCAACCTGGCCGTGGAGATCGCGCTGCGCGAAACAGCCGAGGAACTGAGCAAAAACGATAAGATTGAAAAAGTAATCTTCGCCTGCTTCGACGAATCGGTCTATGCGTCCTATCTCAGCGCCGTGCAAAAGCTCTCGTAGGCAAGGATTGGGAAAGAGGCGTCCAGTTTGAGAGTCAGGGCATCTCAGCAGCATCCGCACTCATGGCCTTGCCAAGCCGACCTGCCTTCTTTTATGAGAATAGGAACAGCCGCCAAGGCGGCAATCGAGTCGAACCATGCGATATGAAATGCCGCATTTATCAGCGAGGCCGGCCAACGTGATGAACGCAATGTAGGCGCATGTGGCAGATTGCACTGCATCGGCGGCCAGAGCTGCATTTTTGCTGCGGCGAGCCTCACGCCGCTTCAATGATGCCATAACGGGCATTGCGACCAAAGCGCTGCAATGGTGATTCCTATGCCAACGCCACTCGTTTCAGGACGCACCCGCAGAGCCAACGATCCAACGGCAATGGCCGCAACCACTAAGGCAAGCACAAAGAGAAGAACTCCGGCTGCACGGTTTGCCCTCCGTTCCGGGATTGTCATACTCGGAATCCACTGCAAAATAACAACGGCAGCGGACAATAGCTCCACGAGGCTATCGGAGCCGAAAGCCAGCATCGCGGGGCTGCGAGCAGTAACAGCAGCATAAGCAGAGACGCCAAACTCCACCAGCATCCATGCCAGCGTGACGCCCTGCAACCAAATCACCGTGCCGCGCGGCTTCGGAGCATGAGCGACGAGCAGGCTTCGACGGCTGAGTACCGACCTGTACGCGTTCCGTCATCTTGTACCACGCATCATCTCCGGCTCCTTGAAGATACGCAAGAGAGTCGGCTCTGAGGGTTCCAACTTCACAGGTTCAATCTGCGCCACCACCGAAGATTGGCCTTGGATAACGATTGCCAATGAGCATAGGAGGCAAGCCGCATCGCCTGCCCCTATGTTCCCAGTGAGCCTAAAAATTCAAAGTAATCTTCGCCGTCAGCGCCCGCGGAGTTACATAGTGCGTGCCGCTGAACGTCGACAGGAAGTTATACAACGCATACTTGTTGGTAATGTTGATGGCCGTCAGGTCAAGGTTCATCTTGTAGCGACTGGCGCGGAAGATGTTGTCCTTGCCGACGGTTGCGTCAAAGGTTCGCGGATGCGAATGCGCGGTGGGTCGTGGTCGTTGTCGCTCTGTGCCGGGCGCGGGAATATCGTTACCAGCTTGGAGGTATACTGCGACGCCGCGTCGCACGATGGTAACGGATCCCGCGGTGGAGTGGCCGCCACGCCGTTGCAGGTGATGCCAGCCTGAAACTGCTCGTCCGCGGTAAGGCCGCTCAGGATCAACTGCCCGGCTGCCCGCCGGGAGAGTAGTCGAAGCACCTCCGTTGGCCGGATTGCAGAGGCTGTTGGGATCGTTGGCAAGCGGTTGTAGCAAGGCACGGAGCCGGCGTACCAGGCCCGCAGTCGATAGCGCCAGTTGAAGCCGCCCCAGATGCCGCTGTAGAAAACTTGCCGCCGGGAATTGTGTATTGGAGGTGAGTGGTCTGTTGAACTTTTCGTCGTGGTCGATGCGGAAGGGCAGTCCGGTCTGCCCTACGGTGCTCCAGCTCCGGCCGATTGCGGCGGGAAGAAGCGGGCGGCCACCGAGGACATGACGGATAGGCGCTGAAGTCGTGGATATCTGGGAACCTCCATATTGACCGCATAGCCGGGAATCTTCGAGTTATGCCAGTCGATGGGGAAGGTGATGGGCGTATTGCCCAGTACGCTGAAGTCGAAGGCGTTGTGCGTGTACTTCCAGATGTACTCGCCGCTGACCACGACCCACTTGCCGAGCGCCTGCTGGAATCCGGCATGAAACTCGTTGCGGTAGCCGGGATGCAGTATTCCGGAAACGCCGGGAGTGCAGAGGAGCAGCGGCGCCAGCACAGCATTCGAGCATCCGTTGCTGGACAGCACCAGGTTCTCGTTGAACGGCGTTTCCAGCGTGCGCGCGTAGGAGACGCGCAGCACGGTAGCTGGAGGCTTCATCGTTGTAAGCAATGCCCAGCGCGGCTCCGTCTGGTTGGCATCCGTCAGGCCGTTGTAAACGTCCTCGCGCAGGCCCAGGTTGAAGAGCCAGTTGCCGGCTTTGATCTGGTCTTCGATGTACAGAGCCAATTCCTTGATGTCGGTGTGGCCGAAGTAAGTTGTATTCGACTGCCGCCGCGAGTAAGGTCATAGGGCGCGAGAACGGAGAGGTAATTGGCATTCGGGAACGACACAACATCGTCGCACTCCGAGGGATCGGAGTATCCCGGCAAGGGGTTGCCATCCACATCGACGCAGGGCGAGTTATAAGTGTTGATCCACCACCCCCAGATTGTCGTTCTCATTCAGGAAGGTTTGTCCGTATTGCGCGCCGATCTTGAGTATATTCTGATTCCCTTGACGTATGATAAGTCAGAGTGAATCGCCGGTATTGGTCAGGGTGCGGTATTGGGAGATCGAAGAGGTTTGCAGGTTGGCAGGTCCCAGGTCGGCCAAGGGATTGTCGCTGGGATAGTAGTTATAGGCGTCCCTGCGGACAAATGCGCCCAAGTTGAAGCACCGAGTAATCGCTAATGACCCGCGTATAAGTTGGCGAGATATTGATGGTCTCGATCTTGGAGCGCTGGTCGGTGTTGCCGACATTGCCGAAGCGGGGTCTCGCGCTTGTGCCGCTGTTAGGCCGCTAGTCACCACATTCTGCACGTTCAGGTTGTCGTAGGAGTTAGGCGTCTGGAACCAGGAGCGGCTGTAGTTCAGATCCAGATGAATCGAATCGGCCGGCGTGAAGTTATAGTCCACGCGATCGAAGACGTTCTGCTCGTTGCCCTTGTCATGGAAGACCGTGAACTCCGGGGGATCGAGAAAGCGGCCGGTATTCAGGCCGTCAGCCTCGATAAAGTTGCCCCATTTCTTGCCGCCATAAGCCAGATCGAATCCGCCCGTCGCTGAGCCGAAGGAGCCGTAAGAAGTGCTGATGCTGCCGGTGGGCTTGGTGACGCCCTGCCCGGAGCGCGTCGTCGCCACAATCACCAGGCTGGTTTTTCCGCCGTACTCGGCCGGTGGCGCGCCGCTGATGACCTCGATGGATTGAATCGAGTCGGAGGGAATCTGGTTGGAGAAGACCTTGCTCTGCTGGTCGGTGATCGATTGGCCGTCCACAGAAAACGAATTGGATGCGTGGTCGCCAAGGCCGTGGAAGAGGCCGTTCGAGTCGGCCGCCACGCCGGGAGTGGTGAGCGTCACCAGGGAGCTGAGAGATGAGGACTGGCTCTCCAGCGGCACCTTGATAAACAGGTCGCGGTCCACATCGGTGTGGAAGGTGGGATCGGTCTTCAACCAGGTCGCCGCTGGATTCCACCGTAACCGTATGGCGGCAGTTGCGATCTGCAGAACCAGCTTGAGGTTGATTCCCACTCACCGAGCGAATCTCCACACTCTGGCTCAGATCGGGAAAAGCCTTTGGCCGAAACGCTGATCCGGTAGGGGTTGAAGGGCACATTGGAAAAATCGAACTGGCCCGGTGCGTCGGTGGATGTGGTCTGGTCGAATCCGCTGACCTCGTTGGTCAGGTGAACCGTGGCGCCGGGAATCACAGCGCCCGTGGGATCGGCGACGGTTCCGCGCACAGCGCCTGCGTTGCCGCTTTGGCCAGATGCGGTAAGCGCCGCGAAGATCAGAATGAGAATGGGGAAGAATGCGAAAGATTGTACCTCGATTGAATGGCATATAGTCTCCAGAAAATGGCTGAAAGATGCTGGAAAGCAGGCCGCGACTCGAAAGGCAGCGGCATCCTCTGCGCATTGGGAGGCATCGTTCCGATTTGGCGGGCCAGCCTGTGCAGATGCGCCGAAGCATCGCCGCCAAAAGAGCGGCAAGGATCAACGGAACTCAGGCTGAAATCGGAAAAATCGGAAGGACGCCTTAGCAGCCGGCGGGAGGAGGGCGTGTGAAAAGCTTGGGATGCCAGTAGCGAACCACCGCGCGCGCCTCATATACCGGCGCATGGACCTCGATTTCACCAGCACAACCACGGCAGCCGCAACCACGACAGGCGCGGCCGAGTGCATCACGATGCATAGCGGGCAGTGGTCGGCATCGCTCTCCAGCGTATGCGTGTGCGCCACCTGCACCACGGCCAGCAGCGCCATCAGGAAGAGGCACACCACCGTCGCCGCCGGCAAAGCGCCTGGCTTGCGACGGCGATCTCCGCGGATTTGCGCCTGCAATCCTGTCAAGCAACGACCCCTGCTTCAAGCATAACAAAATTAGATGCAATTAAGCTGGGAATGATTCTCGATGGTTTCTCGACATGCCCATTCGCCTTCGTTATGATTTGCCTGACGATGCCTGAGGAAAATTGCACGGCATGAATCGTTGCACTCTTTTCCCTGGCATCCAGGAGGCATTCGCATGGCGAACGACGACTCCACGGTAAACTTCTGGTCCCTGAATTCCTCTCAACTGGCAGCGAAAATTGGCTTGATTGTCAACGGAGATTCTCCGGTAATCGACGCAGCAACGCGCGCCGAAGCCAGCCAACTGGTCTCTGAATAGAGCGACGCCCTCAATATGCCCAAGGCCACTTTCCAGGATCGGGAGCGCAGGGTTGCTCAATTGGATGCATTGCAGAAGCGGACCATCGAGATTCTCGTCAGGATTAGCCAAAAGGAGTAAGCGCTACTCGCGCACGCTGATCCCCAGCGCCTTCATCTTCCGATAAAGATGGCTGCGCTCCAGACCCAATAACTCCGCCGCGTGGCTGATGTTATTGTGAGCATCTTCAATCTTTTTCAGAATGTATTCCCGCTCGTAAGCATCGCGCGCCTGTTGCAGCGTTGAAAATTCCTCCGTCGAGCGCGTGCCGGCCTTATGGGTCAGCGGCGGCAGATGCTTGCGCTCGATGCGCAGCACGCGGGGATTGAGAATCATCACCCGCTCGATCACGTTCTTCAATTCGCGCACGTTGCCCGGCCAGTGATATTGGGCCAGCGTCTCCAGCGCCTCGTCGCCGATCTCCATGCGCGGGCGTCCGTACTGGCGGCCAAACTCGGCCAGAAACTCGCGCGCCAGCAGCGGAATATCCTGCTTGCGCTCCCTCAGCGGCGGCACAAAAAACGGCACAACATTGAGCCGGTAGAAGAGATCTTCGCGGAAGTTGCCCTTGGCAATCTCTTCTTCAAGATCCTTATTGGTTGATGCGATCAGGCGCACGTCCACGCGCAGCGGCTGCGTTCCGCCCACCGGCGTAAACAGCTGGTCGTCCAGCGCGGAGAGCACCTTGGCCTGGGTCTTCAGGCTCATGTCGCCCACTTCGTCCAGAAACAGCGTTCCTCCGTCGGCGCGTTCCAGTGTGCCGCGCTGTTCCAGGCGGACCGCCCGGGTTGCGCGCCGTGCCGGTAGCCGAAGAGTTCCGCCTCAATGTGCGCCTCGGGAATAGCCGCGCAGTTCAGCTCCACAAAAACCCCCTCCCGGCGCAGGCTCTCGGCATGAATAGCGCGGGCGATCAATTCCTTGCCGGTGCCCGACTCGCCGTAGATCAGCACTCGTCCGTTGGTGGGCGCCATCAGCCGTATCTGCTGCCGCAGCGCCTTCACCGGAACGCTTTCGCCGGTCAGCACCGAGCCCACGCTGAACTGGCGCTTGAATTCGATATTTTCCGTGCGCAGCCGCCGCGCCTCCACCGCGTTCTTGACCACAATCAGCGTGCGATCCAGCGAGAGCGGCTTCTCCAGAAAGTCGTATGCGCCCAGCTTGGTGGCCTTCACCGCGGCCTCGATGGTGCCGTGGCCGCTGATGATCACCACCTCCGGCCGCATCTCCAAAGCCAACTGGTGAATATCCGCCAGCACGTCAAGCCCGTCGCGATCGGGCAGCCAAATGTCCAGCAGAACCACATCGTAGGGCGCATCATTCAGCAGCAACAGGGCCTCGGCAGCGGTAGCCGCCGTGGCCACGCCGTAGCCCTCCTCGCGCAGAATCTCTTCGAGTGAAGTGCGAATCTCCGCCTCGTCGTCCACCACCAGAATGTGATTCATCCGTGACTTCCCTTCAGCGGAGCGTCAGCATTTTCCGGCGCTTCGTCATTGCCCGCCTGCAGGTTCCCCTCAACCGTGGCCGCAGCCGGCTGTGCATCGCCAACCATTTCCACCAGCGGCAATCGCAGCAGAAAACGCGCGCCCTTGGGACTATTGGCCTCGGCGCGCAAGCTGCCGCCGTGCTCCTGCACAATCTTGGCCGCGATCGAAAGCCCCAGCCCAGTCCCGCGATGCTTGGTCGAGTAGAAAGGCAGAAACAGCCGCTCCCGAATCTCATCCGTCAGCCCGTGACCGGTATCGGAAACCACAATCTCCACCGCCGCGCCGTCCTCGCTGAGCGAACTGCTCGACCGCCAGCACGCGCAACAGGCTGCCCTGCATGGCTTCGGCGGCATTGTCGATGAGGTTGGCCAGCGCGCGTCGTATGGCATCGGGGTCGGCCATCACCAGCGGCAATCCCGGCTCCAGGTCCCTCTGCACCGTAATCCCGTCCAGCCTGCCCGCAAACAGCGCCAGCGCCTCCTCGGCCACCTGGTTCAAGTCGCAGGCCCGCGGCTGCGGCGCCGGAAACTGCGCCAGCGCGGAGAACTGGTCCACCAGCGTGCGCAACGTCCCCACGCATCCCAGAATCACCTCGCTGCATTTGCGAATCACGCTCGGCGAGTCCAACTGGCCCCGGTCCAGGTGCCTTCCAATCCGCTCGGCCGAAAGGGCGATGGGCGTGAGCGGATTCTTGATCTCGTGAGCCACTCGCTGCGCCACTTCCTTCCACGCCAACTGCCGCTGCGCGCGCAAGAGCTCGGTCGTATCCTCCACCACCAGCACCGTTCCCTGCTGGCCGTGGGCCAGTTCAAGCCGCGCGCTGGTAATAGCCAGATGGATGGTGCGGCCGCGAACATGATAATCAATCTCCGTCGAGGCCGCGCCCATCCGCTGACCGCGCCGGATCACGCCGGCCAGCTCCTCCGCATAGTCGGCCGGCAGCAGCGTTTCGATTCTCTCCCCGCTCAGGCTGGTATCCTCGCGCAGTCCCATCAGCGCGGCAAAGGCGCGATTCGACTTCAGCACCACTCCCGCGCCATCCAGGGTCACCACGCCCGAGGGAATCGTCTCCACAATCGTCTCCAGCTCCCGGCGCCGCTCCTCGATGGCCAGGTTGGCCTCAGTCAACTGCGCGGACGAGCTCTCCGCCAACTGCCGGCTGGCGTCCAGGTCCGCCGCCATGTGGTTGAATGAGCGCACCAGGTCGCCCATCTCCGCGCTGGCCACCAGCCCCACGCGATGTTCGTACTTGCCCGCCGCAATCTCATCCATGGCGTCGGCCAGCGCCTCCACCGGCCGCGTAATTTGCTTGGATAAAAACAGCGCCAGCCATACGCTGGAGAAGAAGACAAACACCGTAATCAGCAACAGCATCAGGAAAAACGTGGTGCGGATGCGGTTGCGCGAACGGAAAAGCCGCCAATATTCGTCCGCGCCGGAGTGAATGCGCTCGACCGTCTGGTTCAGTCCCTCCGGCATCGGCAGCGCCACCACCACCACCTTGCCGGTAGCTGGTTGGCGCCATGCCCAGCGCAAACTCCTGCCCCGCCACCTTCATCACCGGCTGATCGTTGCGCTGCGCCGCCGATAACAGAACTGCAGAGAGCGGCCCGTTGAGCGTGACTGCTTCTCCGCGCACGCCTTCGTCCATCCAGGGAAGCAGGCTGGCAGGGCTTTTCTCCGGCGGCGCCTGAAACTCGGCCAGCATGTGCAGATCCTTGCCATAGACAATCACAAAGCCGCCCGCCAGCGTAATGCGATGCGCGCTCAACTCGTCCTGAAGCGCCGGCAGCTCCAGATCCGGAGCGCCTGAAGCCGCAATCGACTCCGCCTCCACGCGCGCGTTGTTGGTCACATATTGCGCCAGCTCCAGCACCACCCGCGTCGAGTCCTCGCGCAACTCCGATGTGTTGGGCGAAAACCAGCGGTCGATGGAGCGGTTCATGCAGCTGAAAGCTGAACAGGAACATGAACACCGCGGGAGTAAGCGCAATCAGCGCAGCGCCCAGCACCATTCGCGTCCGCAACCGCGCTCCCAGCGCGCTGCTGCTTTGGTCCGCATAGAGCTTGAGAATGTTCCTGAGCAACAGCATCAGGAGCACCATCAGCAAGCAGAAACACCAGCACGTCAGCCCGGTAAAGGCCAGCGTCTCTCCGTAGGTCTCAGGATTGAGAAACCCCACGCTGGAGGTGTTGAACCATTGCAGCACGCCCAGCACTGCGAAAAACAGCAGCGTCAGCCCCGTGAGCAGGGCAACCGAACGCCGCCGTGGATCGCTGAGGAACCGCATGCGGCGATTATAGTGCGATTCGCGCAAAGAAGGCAGAGTATCGGAATTATGCTAGTGAGTCAGTTTATTTCGTAGTATCCCAGCCTTTCCACGATGATACTGTGGAATTGATGAACGATCTCATGATTCGGAATGGTACGTGCGTTCCGCAGGGAGGAAAGTATGATCACCAGAAGAACATTTTTTAACGGCATGGCGTGTGGCGTGCTTGCCCACGCGTTGCGCTTACGCGGTCAGCAATCTTCAACGGCGGCGCTCAAACCGGTCGATACGTTGCCCGGCGCGGAGAAGAATCGCAAACTGAAAGTTGTCTTCGTGGGCGCGCACGTCGATGATTGGATTTTCTGCGTCGGAACCCTCGCACGTTATGCGCGCGAGGGACATGATGTCTTATGTTTCTCTTTTACGCCGGGAGACTCGCAGGCCATAGCCAACGCCGTTCACATGCCCCTCGATAAACTCGCGGCGTTACGGACAGAAGACGCGATGAGAGGCACCAAACTCTTCGGCGCGCGGTTTAGGATCCTGGACCAGAACAACCAGAAGATGCGGGTTGATCCTGAGACGTACATGGAGTTCAACAAGACCTTGGCCGCCGAGAACCCCGACGTTGTCATCGGCCTGTGGCCCCTGCAGTATCATCCCGACCACCGCGCCGCGGGCAATCTCGCGTTCAACGCGTGGCTGCAGAGCGGAATGAAATTTGAGTTTTATTTCTGCGAAACCTGGCCCGGCGGCGAGATGACGCCGCAGCAATTCGCGCCCAATCGCTGGGTCGACGTTGAATCGGTCTACGATTTGAGCCGCCAAGCGATCATGGCCAACACTCTGGAGGGGAAGGGAATGTGGGCCGATTACGAGCTATGCGCGAAATTTCGCGGCAGAGAGTACGGATGCCAATATGCTGAAGCCTTTGTCCGCATCATAACCGTCGCCTCTGATAAAGCGCCCGAGCATCCCGTACCTGGGCTATGGTATTACGGGTTGAACCTCGCCCACGACGATTAGCCAACGCTTGCGGCCTGGCAAGTTGCTGAAAACTATGTTGCGGACTGCTGATTTCCTCAGTTGTTCATGGGAGCTATCTCATAAACCGTCTTTGAAAGGGCACGGCGGGGTACCCTCTGGGTCGGGGTTCCGTGCCGCAAAATACCTAACAAAACTGGGGGGCTTTAGTCCCTGAGGGACGCTTTGCGAGGACTGCATGATGTTGATTAGATGACCTCTGGCGTTTTCGGTCCGCCCGTTGACGCGCGGATATCATGCAAAGTGGCTCTTTCATCAGGGACAAGCCCCTTTGCGATATCGATCGTTCAACCGAACAACTAAGGGTTCCTTGACTGATATAGTTTAGCGATCTCACGATTCGGAACAGTACGTGCGTTCCACAGGGAGGAATATATGATCACCAGAAGAACATTTTTTAACGGCATGGCGTGTGGCGTGCTTGCCCACGCGTTGCGCTTACGCGGTCAGCAATCTTCAACGGCGGCGCTCAAACCGGTCGACACGTTGCCGGGCGCGGAGACGAATCGCAAACTGAAAGTTGTCTTCGTTGGCGCGCACATCGATGATTGGTCTTTCTGCGTCGGAACCCTCGCACGTTATGCGCGTGAGGGGCATGATGTCCTATGTTTCTCTTTCACGCCGGGAGACTCGCAGGGTATGGCCAACGAGTATCACATGCCCCTCGATAAACTTGCGGCGTTACGGAGAGAAGTCGCGATGAAAGGGACTAAACTCATCGGCGCGCAGTTGAAAGTCCTGGATCAGAACAACCAGAAGATGCGGGTCGATCCCGAGACGTACATGGAGTTCAACAAGACCTTGGCCGCCGAGAAACCGGACGTCGTCATCGGCATGTGGCCCCTGCAGTTTCATCCCGACCACCGCGCCGCGGGCAATCTCGCGTTCAACGCGTGGCTGCAGAGCGGAATGAAGTTTGAGTTTTATTTTTGCGAATCCTGGGACAGCAGCGAGGGAACATCGCAGCAATTCGCGCCCAATCGCTGGGTCGACGTCGAATCGGTCTACGATTTGAGCCGCCAAGCGATCATGGACAACACTCTGGACGGGAAGAGCATCTGGGCCGATTACGAGCTGTGCGCGAAATTTCGCGGCAAAGAGTACGGATGCCGATATGCTGAAGCATTCGTCCGCATTGTCACCGTCGGCTCGATGACGGTGCCGAAGAACCCTGTACCGGGGCTATGGTACTCCGGGTTGAACCCCGCCCACGACGAGTAGCCAACGCTTGCAATCTGGGCGGGTGCCTAACCCTTGCGCTTTTTTTGCGCAAGGGTAGGAAACCACAACTCTAGTAATCCGCAAGGACAAACTGACCACTGACAACTGATCTCTGCTCCCTGCTCTCACCCAATCACTTCAGCCGCCGCCGTCCACTCCCGCTGCTGGCTCTCGGCCACGCCGCTATGAGTCAGCGTGCCCATCCAGGTATTCAGTCCCTCGGCCAGCCCCGCATCCTGCCGGAGCGCCTCGCGCACGCCCAGGTTGGCCATGCGCAGCACATAAGGAAAGGTCGAGTTGGTCAGCGCCAGCGTGGAAGTATTCGGCACCGCGCCCGGCATATTGGTCACGCAGTAGTGCACCACGCCGTCCACCACAAAACTGGGATCGGAGTGCGAAGTCGGCCGCGCCGTCTCCACGCATCCGCCCTGGTCGATAGCCACGTCCACAATCACCGCGCCCTTCTTCATCTGCGCCACCATGGCGCGGGTCACAATCTTCGGCGCCGTGGCGCCCGGAATCAGCACTCCGCCGATCACCAGGTCCGCCTCGCGCGTGGCCTGGGCCACGTTGTAGCTGTTCGAGGCCAGCGTATAAAGCCGCCCGCCGAAGATATCGTCCAGCTCCCGCAGCCGGTTCAGGTTCACGTCAATCAAAGTGACTTTGGCGCCAAATCCCAGCGCGATCTTGGCTGCATTGGTGCCCACCACCCCGCCGCCCAATATCGCCACGTGCGCCGGCGGAACGCCCGGCACGCCGCCCAGCAGAATCCCGCGCCCGCCGCGTTCTTTTTCAAGATAGCTCGCGCCCACCTGCACGCTCATCCTGCCCGCCACTTCGCTCATCGGCGTCAGCAGCGGACGCGTGCCCTGCCGGTCGCGCACCGTCTCATAGGCAATGCCGATCATCTTCCGCTTCCAGCAGCTTGTCGGTCAGCGGCCTTACCGGCGCCAGGTGCAGATAGGTAAACAGCACCAGCCCCTCGCGGAAAAAAACATACTCCTTCTCGATCGGCTCCTTGACCTTGACCACCATCTCGGACTTGCCCCAAACATACCCGGCCTCGCCCACCATCTCCGCGCCGGCATTCTGGTACTCGTCGTCGGAAAATCCCGATTGCGCGCCGGCCTGGGTCTCCACCAGCACCGTGTGCCCTGCCTCGGTCAGCGCCTTCACGCCCGCCGGGGTAACGCCCACCCGGTCCTCGTGATCCTTCACTTCTTTGGGAACGCCGATAATCATGGACTGCCTCCTTATGGATTTTGCTGCCGGCTGGGGGAGCTGGCGTCAGGAGGGACCCCGGCGCCAACGAGCCTTTGGAGGACGGCAATCGCAGGCGCCGGGCTTGCGTCCACTGGCAACTGCAATGAAGCCTACGGCGCAAACCGCTTCCAATGTATGCAAACTTCGTGATAAAAGTACCCTATGGGAACGAAACGTGATAAAAATAGCGCTTCTACGCAAGAATCAACCGCAGCCCAGACGGAAATCCGAATCGATAGACGCGCCGCAGGCGAATCATGGCCTCGACGAACTGGATGAGGCCATTCTCCGCCACCTGGAGCGCCACGGCCGCGCCACCAACTACGAAGTAGGCGAAGCCGTCGGTCTCTCCGCCTCCGCGGCCTCCCGCCGCATCCTGGCGCTGGAAGTTTCCGGCGCCATCCACGGCTACCGCGCCCAGATTGACGACCGCCTGCTCGGCAAGCGCATGACCGTCTTCATCCGCGTCACGCTGGAGCGCCAGTCGGCCCCGGTCCTGGCCGCCTTCGAAGAAGCCGTCCGCAAATCAAAAGGAATCTCGAGCTGCCATCTGATCGCCGGCCAATACGATTACATGCTCGTCGTCCGCGTAGCCGACATCGACGACTACGGCCGCCTGCACCACAACGAGCTATCGCGCCTGCCCGGAGTCATAAGACTGGAAACCAGCTTCGCGCTCAGAAATGTTCTGGAAGGAATCAAGTCTTAGCTGTCACGCTGACTCACGCCGTCCCCTCGCGAGCATCCTTCCAGATATCGATCCCCGCATCCTGCGCATAACGATCGATCTCCTTCAGTTCCGCATCCGTGAATCCCAGCTTCTTCACCGCGTCGAGCGAGTCGTCGAGCTGCTCCACGTTGCGCGCGCCAATCAGCGCCGTCGTCACCCGCTTGTCGCGCAGCACCCAGGCAATAGCCATCTGCGCCAGCGTCTGCCCGCGCCCCTGCGCAATTTCATTCAGCGCCCGCACCCGCTTCAGAATCTCCTCGCTCAGAAACTCCTTATCAAACGTATCTCCCAACTTCGCGCGCGAGGTCTCCGGAACTCCCTTCAGATATTTGCTGGTCAGCAGTCCCTGCCCCAGCGCGGAAAATGCAATGCATCCCACGCCCAGCTCATCGAGCGTAGCCAGCAACCCGTCCTCCATCCAGCGATTCAGCATCGAGTAAGAAGGCTGATGAATCAGCAGCGGCACGCCCATGCTCTTCAGAATTCCCGCCGCCTCGCGGGTCCGCTCCGCGTCGTACGAGGAAATCCCCACATACAAAGCCTTGCCCTGGTGAACCGCCTGCACCAGCGCGCCCATGGTTTCTTCCAGTGGCGTATCCATCGTCCGGCCGGTGGGAGTAGAAAATATCCACATACTCCAGCCCCATGCGCTTCAAACTCTCGTCCAGCGAAGCCAGCAGATACTTGCGCGATCCGCCGATCGCCGTACGGCCCCGGCCACATATCCCATCCCGCCTTGGTTGAGATCACCATCTCATTCCGCAGCCCGCCGAAATCCTTGCGCAGAATCTCCCCGAAGTTCTCCTCCGCCGACCCGTACGGCGGCCCATAGTTATTGGCCAGGTCGAAGTGCGTCACACCCCGGTCGAATGCCCGCCGGACCATCGCCCGCCCGGTCTCAAAAACATCCGCCCCGCCAAAGTTCTGCCACAGCCCCAGCGACACCGGCGGCAGCACCAGCCCCGATCTCCCGCAGCGCCTGAACTCCGCCCCGTCATACCGCTTTGCATTGGCTACATAACTGGTTTGCATAGATTCCTTTCTCGGATGCCCGCGGTAAACCCGGTCTACCCGCAGCAGCGTCATCAAAAAAAGTATGGCACAGTACGCCCGCACACGAACTACCCACAGGTTTGTCATCTATTGCAAAATCAGGCGCACTGTCAGACTTTCCGGCAAACTCTTGATTGTCAATCGGCTTGGCTGGTGTTTCAATGGCTCTAACTCCCCTTGCCGGAGATCGGGCACTCGGAAGAAGGTGCGGCAATATGACAGATGAGAACCAGCAGGATCCCAACAGCGAGATAACCGAACCGGACCCGCAATCTGGAGCCGGGGGAACAATTGAGAACCAGGAAAATCCCTACGACGCAATGGCGGATATCAGCCGTCGACAGCCCGTCGAGGAGCCGCCAAAACCCGCCCGCAATTCCATCTTCATCTACGCCGTAATCCTGGCGGGAATCGGAGTTCTGGTTGGAGCCGTTTACTTCACCATGCCCGGGCTCTTCGGCAACGCAAAAGGCCGTTACGATCTGGGCACGGTCGTCTCCAGCCCGGATGGACTGAACGGGCATCTCTACACGCGATGGGTTGGGCAGCTTGAATATCGCCTGAAGATCGAGCCCGGCGACCAGCATCAGCTTGCACGGATTTTCACTCGCCGTAAGTCATGCTGCCGCGCCCGGTCTCGTTCTATATCCAGCTCTTTGATTCCGAGAACACGGCCTTGTGCGGCATGCATATCCTGATGAAGTCCGATCCCGCAACGCGGATGAGATGGAGCGGGAGCATGGACAATAATCTGTTTCAGAACATCTACGGCCCGGCCGGACAAATTGTAGCCATCAGCTCGGAAGGCACGATGCCATGCTCGAAGAGCGACTGGGCCAAAGCTGTTTCCTGGAGTTTCACCTCCAACTTTCCTACCCTTGACGAGCAGAATGCATTGGAGAACGGCAAGGAGGCAGTCGATTGCCGACGCGGCCAGATTAGCCGCTCAAGAAGCCGCTCGCAAGCGCGAGAAGACTGAGAGCCTCGCAAAACCTCGCAGCTTTTTCCATCGAGGCGAGACGATGCGATTGTCGACTATGACGCCGCCAGGGGAATCATCGAAACCAAATATGGAAGAACATTCTTCGTCAAGAAAAGCGGCAGAGGAGTCGACCCCAGGTGGCAGGACTATCCCGTAAGCATCCACTATAAGTGCGACCGCAGTTCAATGTGCACCCTCATGCACGCGGGCGCCGGCGCCTTGCGCGCCAGGATGAGCCGATAAGCCCGCCGCTCCGCTAACCCCGCCGCCTGGCCGATTTTATCCAATTTTGGGCGTTTTTAGCGGCCCCGGCCCATAAGCCGTACAATAGCGATGAGGTAGTTCCAGTCTTCCAATGTCATTGAATGGTTATCCTTCGCGCCCTTCGCGCTCGCACGGCCTGCGTTCGCTCTTCAGCATGTTTTCCAGCGACCTGGCCATCGATCTCGGCACCGCCAACACGCTGGTCTTCGCGGCCGGCAAGGGCATCGTCGTCAACGAGCCTTCCATCGTAGCCATCAACAAAAATACTGGTGAAGTGGAGGCCGTGGGCAGCGAGGCCAAGGAGATGCTGGGCCGCACTCCCGGCAACATCGTCGCCATCAAGCCCATGAAGGACGGCGTCATCGCCGACTTCAAAGTCACCGAGAAGATGCTCAATTACTTCATCCAGAAGGCCCACAACCGCAAGATGCTGGTCCATCCCCGCATCGTCATCGGCGTGCCTTCTGAGATCACGCAGGTTGAAAAGCGGGCCGTCGAAGACTCCGCCTACCGCGCCAAGGCCAGTGAAGTCTATCTCGTGGAACAGGCCATGGTGGCGGCCATCGGCGCCGGCCTGCCCATCACCGAGCCCTCCGGCAACATGGTCGTCGATATCGGCGGCGGCACCACGGATATTGCGGTCATCTCGCTCGCAGGCATCGTCTACTCGCGCTCCGTGCGCATGGCCGGCAACCAGATGGACGAAGCCATCACCAACTACCTCAAGCGCAAGTACAACCTGCTCATCGGCGAGCGCACCGCCGAGCACGTCAAGATCGAGATCGGCTCGGCCTTCCCGATGGATAAGCCGCTCAGCATGGAGATCAAGGGCCGCAACCTCATTGAAGGCGTGCCCAAAACCATCACCATCGACGACAGCGAAATTCGCGAAGCCCTGGGCGAGTGCATCGCCGTCATCATGAACGCCATCCGCGTGGCCCTGGAGCGCACCCCTCCTGAGCTCTCCGCCGACATCAGCGACCGCGGCATCGTCCTCACCGGCGGCGGCGCATTGCTCAAAAATCTCGATAAGCGCATCCGCGAAGAAACCGGCCTTCCGGTCTCCGTAGCCGACGATCCGCTGGCCTCGGTGGTGCTGGGAACCGGAAAAATGCTCTCCGACTTCCGCCTCCTGCGCAAGATCAAAGATCGACTAACAATGGGACTAGGTGCTTAGGGACCAGGGACTAGGCTCGACTAACAGGCTGCGGCATAGGAATACCAGAGACGTTTAAGCGATATGCAGACCATCGGCGTTCACTCTTTTCTCTGTTCTAGTCCCTGTCCCTAGTCCCTCAGTCCCTGCTTGTTGAGCCATGGAATCGTTCTTCATCCGCTATCGGAATCTACTCGTGCTGCTGGCCATCCTGGGGGCGCAGATCGTCGGCCTTGCCGTGCAGGTGCGCCACACCGGCGACGGGCGCAACACCCTCGACCCGCGGGACGCGTCCAGCGTGCGGCTCATCCGGCTGTGGGCCAATGCGCTGGTTTCGCCTCCGGAGCGGCTGATCCAATACACCAAGCTGGGCGCCGCAGGCATGTGGCAAAACTATCTTGACCTGCGCCACGTTCGCGAACAGAACAACGATCTGCACCAGACCATCGACCGCCTGCGCCTGGAGCAGGCCGCCCTGCTTGAAGATGCCCGCCAGGGCCAGCGCCTGCAAGCCCTCCTCGGCTTCCAGCAGAAGTACATTTACACGACGGTCGCCGCGCAGGCCATCGGCTCCAGCGGCAGCGATCAGTCGCGCGTCTTCTATCTCGACAAAGGTTCTGCCGACGGCCTTGCCCGCGATATGGCGGTGATTACCGCCGATGGGATCGTGGGCAAGGTGCGCGAGGTCTTTCCCCATTCGGCCCAGGTGCTGGCCATCAACGACCAGACCAGCGGCGCGGGAGTGATCCTGCGAAACCACACGCATTCGCGGCATCCTGCGCGGCAACGCCGCCGGCCAGCCGCAAATTATCGGCATCCTCGCCGACCGCCGCATCCAGCCGGGCGAAGCGGTGCTCACCGCCGGGGGCGACCAGATCTTCCCGCGCGGCCTGCCGGTGGGCGTGGTGGAGAAAGTCGTCCGCGACCCGGAGCGCGAAAACTTTATTGATGTGATCGTCAAGCCGGCGGCCCATCTTGACCGTCTCGACGAAGTGCTGGTCATCACCTCCACCCAGCCGCGCTTCTCGCCGGAGCAGCAGCAGGACCTGGCCACCAGCGAAGCGCTCAAGGGCCCTGAAGCGGAGGCGATCAAGGAGCAGCAAAAAGCATC
This sequence comes from uncultured Acidobacteriaceae bacterium, assembly GCA_963724755.1. Lineage (GTDB taxonomy): Bacteria > Acidobacteriota > Terriglobia > Terriglobales > Acidobacteriaceae > Telmatobacter. Next base: position 296,301 of record CAVRVZ010000016.1, on the reverse strand, counting down.
CCAGATCATGGCCGAGCGGCTCCCCGGCCTTACCGACGCCAACTCTCCGCCGGCAAATGCGGCTCAAACCCCGGGCGCTCCTCAACCGGGACAGAATCCACCCGCGCCCATTCCCGAGCAAGGCCTTCCCAAGCTGCTGCCACCGCGGCATCCTGACCGCTTCACGCCGAGCACAGCGCCGGAGATCGCGCCGGGCGCAAATCCGGATGCGCAACCCGACGCAAAGCCCGGCAAGAAAACCGAGACCCAAGCAACCCAAGCCAGCGGAGGAATCCATAACCATGTCCGTCCTGGGCGCTGACTTCCGCCGCGATCTGGAGATTCGCCGCTATCCGCTGCTGGTCTACGTTATGGTGCCGCTGGTGGCTCTGGTGCTGCAAGCCTGGCTGCCCAGGGTGCTCAGGAACCACGTTTTCTTTGACCTGCCCCTGGTGGTCACCATTTACTTCGCCCTGGGCCGGCGAAGCCCCATCCAGGGCACGCTGATGGGCGCCTCCATGGGACTCTTTGAGGATGCGCTCTCCAACCACGCCATCGGCGTCAACGGCATCGCCAAAACTGTGGCCGGCTTTCTGGCCGCTTCGGTGGGAATCCGCATCGACGTCGATAATGTCACCATCCGCCTGATGCTCAACTTTCTGCTCTCCCTGCTGGCCAGCGCGATCTACGTCTTCACCTACCGCGTTCCTGCTGGGGCTCGATCTGGAGTGGAGCTGGTTCACCGAACTCTTCAAGGCGATTGGAAATTCGCTGCATCGCCCTGGTGCTGTTTCCCCTCCTGGACCGTCTGCAGATAAGGGACTGAGAGCAAGACAGGATTGACGAAACGAGATTTTAGGAAGTCGAAATCGAAAGTAGCTGTATCCTAAAGGCGCAGAGATATGTATTCGCAGCAGCAGCCGCGGCGAAAAGCTCTCCACCCTCAAGTTGACGGTGGTGCAGTACGGCATTCTCTTCATGATGCTGGCCCTGGCCGCCGGCCTGTGGCGCCTGCAGGTGCTGGGCGCGGAAAACTTCCGCCAGTTGGCCGAGCAGAACCGCATCCGCAAGGTTCCCGTGCTGGCCGCCCGCGGAAAGCTCTTTGACCGCGAAGGCCGCCTGCTGGTGGACAACTACCCTTCCGTCTCCTGCTTCCTGGTCCGCGAGCAGAACCGCAACGTGGACGCCGATCTGCCGCTGATTGCCAAGCGGGCTGCACCTTGATCTTGAGCAGTCTGCGCGCCACGCTGCACCGTTATCGCGCCACGCCCGGCTACCAGCCCATCCCCATCAAGCAGGAGGTCACCGCCGACGAGCAGGCCTTCATCGAAGCGCACCGCAACGAGTTGCCGGAGTTGGAGACCATCGACGAGGAGCGGCGGCTCTATCCCCGCGATGGCTTTGCCGCCCACCTGATCGGCTACGTGGGCGAAGTGAGCGAAGAGATGCTCAACGATCCCCGCTATGCGGCCTACGAGCCCGGCGACGTGGTGGGCAAGGCGGGCGTCGAAGAGACCTACGACGAGATACTTGCGCGGCCAGGACGGCTCTCGCGAGGTGATTGTCGACAGCCATGGCCGCGAGGTCGGCTACCTGGGCATCCAGCACGCAACCCCCGGCCAGGACCTGAAGCTGACCATCGATATTGACCTGCAGCGCACCGCTGAACTGGCCCTGGGCGACGCCAACGGCGCGGTCGTCGCCATGGACCCCCGCAACGGCGAGATTCTCGCCATGGTCTCCCACCCCAGCTACGACCCCAACGCCTTCGCCGTGCGCATCAACCGCACGGACTGGAACCAGCTCATCACCAATCCCAACCATCCGCTGATGAACAAGGCCATTCAGGACCAGCTGGCTCCCGGTTCCACCTTCAAGATCATCATGTCCGTAGCCGGCCTGCAGGAAGGCGTGGCCCAGAATATGCATGTGAATTGCGTCGGGCGGAGGCGACCTTCTACGGGCGCTTCTTCCACTGCGATCACCACCATGGCGTGCTAAATATCAGCGACGCCATTCCGCTCTCCTGCGACACCTTCTTCTATACCCTGGCGCAAAAGCTGGGCATCGATACCATCGCCAAATATGCCACCGCTCTCGGCCTGGGATCAAAAGACCGGCATCGATCTGCCCAATGAGATGGCCGGCGTCATGCCTTCAACGCAGTGGGAGATGAAGAACTTCCACCAGAGGTATTACCCCGGCAACACGATTTCCGTGGGCATCGGCCAGGGAGAAACGCAGGTTACGCCTCTGCAACTGGCGCGGGCTTTGGGCGGCATCGCTTCAGACGGTCATTTAGTCCGGCCCCACCTGGTCATGCCCGGCCAGGTTCCGGCCGAATTCCATCAGGCCGTTCTTGACAGCTTCCCCGGCTCCGGCGATGTTTACTTTCCTCTCAACCCCGATACCTGGACCATCATCACCGATGGCATGGCCGCAGCCACCACCACCGGCACCGCCGCCGAGCCGCGCACATGCAGGGCATCGACTTTGCCGGCAAAACCGGAACCGCCCAGGTGGTTGGTGGCGGCGACACCCACACCAAAGGCGGCGCCAAAACCCCCAATTCCTGGTTTGTCGGCATGGTGCCCCGGCGCAATCCTGAAATCGTAGTTGCCGTCCTGCAGGAGCACGGCGACTGGGGTTCCAACTCGGCCCGCATCGCCGCCCAGGTCGTGGCCGCTTACGTAAACAAAAAGCGCACGCAGGACAACAACGTCCTTGACCAGGCCAGCACGTGCAAACCGGTTGAAGTGGGCGCCGTTTGGTCAGAGCCCGCGCCGACCCAAAACCGCCACGCCGCCACGCCGCAGCAGGCTTCCGTCCTCCACGCCGGCCATTTCATCGTCGATCCCGCGTCCGCAGTCCCTAGCCAGCGGTCAGCCCTCTTGCCGGCCTGGCTCTTTTGCATCGCCGCCCCGATATAAGCAAGGCTCTCCCTGATGCGCCGCTTTCTCAGCTTCCGCGACTTCGACTGGGCCCTGCTGGCCATGGTGCTGCTCCTGTGCGCCGTTTCGGTCTTTGAAATCTACTCGGCCACGCTCCACACCAAGTACGCCGGCTACCACAGCAAGCAACTCCTATGGATCGCCGCCGGCCTCGTGGTCATGTTCATCTTCGCCAAGATCGACTATCACTTGCTTCTCGACTGGACGCCGTGGGCCTATGGCGTCTGCCTCGTAGCCCTGCTGGCGGTCCTGGTGGTGGGGCGTAAAGTGCTGGGTGCCCGCCGATGGATCGGCGTTGGCCCCGTGCATTTCCAGCCCTCCGAGTGGGTCAAACTGGTGCTGATTCTGGCCGTGGCCCGCTACTTTGCCAATCTTGGCGGTCGCAGCCTCACCTGGAAAGATATTTTCAAGTCCTTTTTGATGGTGGGCCTTCCCATGCTCCTGGTCATTCGCCAGCCCGATCTGGGAACCACGCTCACCTATACGCCCATCCTGGTCGCCGGACTATTTCTGGGTGGAATCAGCCTTCGCCAGGGATTGATTCTCATCGCCGCCTCCTCCGTTCTGATCGTCGGCGTATGGTCCAGCGGCAAGCTGCTCAAGCCCTATCAAAAGGCCCGCCTTTCCAGCTTCCTCAACCCTGACAACGACCCCAAAGGCACCGGTTACCAGATCCGCCAATCCCTCATCGCCGTCGGTTCCGGCGGAATCTGGGGCAAAGGCCTGGCCAAAGGCACCCAGACCCAGGGCGACTTTCTCCCCATCCCCCACGCCGACTTCATCTTTGCCGCCTTCAGTGAGGAGCACGGCTTTGTAGGCGCGATTTTGGTGCTGCTGTTATACTTCTCTATATTGATGCGTTTGATTCAAAACGCTCAAACAGCCGCGGACCTGTCCGGTTCCTTGATTATCATGGGAGTGGTGGCTGTGTTGACCTTCCAGATTGCGGTCAACGTGGGCATGGTCATCGGGTTTATGCCCGTCACCGGAATCCCTTTACCGTTAATGAGTTACGGCGGATCTTCGGTGCTGTTTACCTTCCTGGCGCTAGGCGCGGCGATGAATGTCCGCATGCGCAGGTTCGTAAACTGAGCATTTCGGGGACTGTTCGCCCCGACTGAGTTTCAAGAGCTTCGCTTCTTGTGTCCCGCGGAACTGTCCGGCCCACAAGATAAGCAGTTTTTCAAGCATTTACGGCGCTTTTCCGATTTTGTTAAACCACTTGGCAGTTGTGGTTTCCCATATTGCAGTCATTGGAAAAACGCATTAGCCGGCCAGGTCCGGAGGGATCTCGAGCCCGGCAGGACAAGGATTCATGAGCACGCAGAGACGGGAAAACCGTTGGCAGCGTACTAATTGCACGAAACGCGCTGGAGCATTGGGACAGAAAAAATCAGCTCCCATCGCGCAGAAAGCTCGTGCATACGCCACGGTTGGAACGGCCCCGCCGCACACAGCGGCAAGCTTCCACCCCAGCGACAAAAACCTGTCGCCGGGGCCCCGGAGCGTTGGCCACAAACTCTCTGCAATCGGATCACCGCACTAAGCAGTTGGTTGGTCAGGATTACCTACGGCTCGCCGCCCTCACTGGCTGGCAACCGCGCGGTAACCGGCACACCGGCAACTTGCAGGTCACCCCATCCGCTCATTCCTTCTTCTTCCGCCTTCGAGCCCATCCATACCGCCTCGCCGCATCTCCCAGCAGGCTTAATGCCTCTGGATGGAAAGGTACGATGGGAAAAGAAATTTGCATCTCCAGCACGCCGCATGAAACGCGGCTTGCAATTCTTGAAGACGATCAACTCGCGGAAATCTATTACGAACGCGAAAACGAATACACTCTGGCCGGCTCCATTTATAACGGCCGCGTCACCCGCGTCCTGCCCGGCATGCAGTCCGCATTTGTAGACGTGGGCCTGGAGCGCGACGCCTTCCTCTATGTAACCGACTTCCTGGAGCTCGAAGACTCGGAAGAGACCGACGAGCTTGAAAAAGCCACCGTTGCCAGCGGCAACCAGCCTCCCCGCGAGGTCCGCCACCAAAACGCCCCTAGCGAAAATACTGGCCAGCGCCCCGCTCAAAAACCAGCCGAGAGACAGGATCCTCGGCAGGATCGCCAGCCCAGAGGCCGCCGTCTCACCGTGGAGTCCGTTCCTGAGGCCGTCGAAGCACCGGCCCCTGAATCCCTCGCCGTCTCCGGCCAAACCGGCAGCGCCCAGGATGATTCAAGCGGCCCAAGTTCCAGGCGCTGGCGTGGACGCCGCCGCCGTCGCGGTGGCGGTGCTCCTGCCGGCTCGCCTCAGAGCCAGTCCGAGGCCAACAGCTCTGAAGAATCCTCAGAGAGCCGCAACCACGTCGCCCGCGGAAACTGAAGTAGCGCCGGTGATTCATGCCAGCTTCCTTCGCTCCCGCGCCTGCTCCCCGCACCAGCCACGTTCCCCAGCGCCCCCGGTCCCCTTTGTTCTGCCCGGCGAATCGCTCTCGAAGTACGGCGGCAAGCCGGCAGAAGACGCTCCCAAATCCACGGCAGGAACCGCAGCGCCGTCTCGCCCGGCGAGCACCTTCAAGCCTGCAACGCTGATTGAAGCGCCCCTCGCGTGGGATGGCAGCGGCCTGCTTCCCGGCGAGTCGCTCTCAAAACATCGCGCCCGCCAGCCGGAGCCTGCCGTCGAAGCCGAACCCGGCAGAGCGCCGCCTCTCCCGATGAGATCGAAGAGGAAGAATTCCTCACCGGGAGCACTCAGTCCGCCACAGAATCCGCCTCTGAGACAGCGAATCGAGCCAGCTTCGGAAGAACTTCTTCCCGAGCCCGAAGAAGATCACCTGACCCAGGAAGAATCATTCGAAGAGGACGAGTTCGAAGAGACGGCCGAAACCGCGCCCGCAAATCAGTCCACTGACGATACCGAAGACTATGAAATCGAGCCGGTGATCGACGAACCATCCGTCGAGGAGCGATTTGGCAACACCGGCCAAGCGGCAGGATGAGTCGGAAGATCGGACCCCGACGCATCCGCCTCTCACCGCTTCGATCCATTCTCCCCCTCCGGCTTCCGCCTCTTTGGCTTTGGCAAAAAGAAGGAAGAAAAAGCCGCCCCGCCAAAATCAAACTACAAGCCCGGCAGCGGTCACATCGTTGAAGAGGTCATCGAAGGCGAGGAGTTCGATGCGCCCCATCACCCTCATCACGGCAAATCCGACGATCACGACCTGGACGATTTTGAAGAGGAGACCCTGCCCAAGCATCTGCGCACCGGCGACCTGGGCGAGATGTTCCAGGAAGCTCACCTCGACCACCGCATCCAGTTGAACTTCGACAGCAAGGACGGCGACGAAGAAGACGACGAAGAGACCGTCCGCCGAAGGCCAGCCCGCCGCCGGCGCGCAATCCAGGCAGCGCCCCGACCGTGGCGCACGCGGTCGCCGTGGCCGTGGCGCATCCTCCTGCTTCCAGCGCACAGGGCAATCGCCGCGGTCCCTCGCGCCGCTCCATGCAGACCTCCGATCTGCCCATCATCAGCGACCTGCTCAAGGCCGGCCAGGAGATTCTGGTCCAGATCGCCAAGGAACCCATCGCCAAGAAGGGCGCGCGCATCACTTCGCACATCGCCCTCCCCGGCCGCTTCCTGGTCTTCATGCCCACCGTCACCCACATCGGCGTCAGCCGCAAAATCGCCTCTGACGAGGAGCGCCAGCGCCTCAAGCGCATTCTCGTCCACGAGCGCGGCGAAGCCTCCGGCGGATTCATCGTCCGCACCGCCGCCGAAGGCGCATCGGAAGACGAGCTCCGCGCCGACCTGCGCTTCCTGCTTCACCTGTGGGGCGAGATCAAGCAGCGCTCTGACTACATCCAAGTCCCCGGCCCTCATCTATCACGATCTCTCGCTCATCGAGCGCATCCTTCGCGATCAGGTCAGCTCCAACTTCAACAGCATCTGGGTCGATTCCCAGGACGACTACGAGCGCATCGTCCGCTTCCTCAACCGCTTCTCGCCCACGCTGGTCCGCCGCGTCAAGCTCTACACCAAGGAGACTCCGCTCTTCGAGCACTTCGGCATTCAGGACGAAATCTCCAAGGCTCTGCGCTCCAAGGTCTGGCTCAAGTCCGGCGGCTCCATCGTCATCAACCAGACTGAAGCGCTGGTCGCCATCGACATCAACACCGGCAAATACGTCGGCAAATCCGCGCGCCTTGAAGACACCATCGTCAAGACCAACCTCGATGCGGTCCCTGAGATCGTCCGCCAGATTCGCCTGCGCGACCTCGGCGGCATCATCGTCATCGACTTTATCGACATGGACGACCGCAAGAACCGCTTCAAGGTCCTGGCCGCCCTCGAAGAAGCTCTCAAGAGCGACCGCGCCCCCACCAAGGTTCTCCAGTTCAACGATTTCGGCCTGGTCGCCATCACCCGCAAGCGCGTCAAGCAGTCTCTGGAACGGACCCTCTCTGTGCCCTGCCCCATCTGCCAGGCCACCGGCATGGTCAAGAGTCCCACCACCGTCTGCAACGAAATCTTACGTCGAGCTGCGCAAGATGAAGAAGCACTTCGAAGGCGAAGACGTTCTTCTCCGCGTCAACCCCGAAACCGTCAAGGTGCTCAAGTCCAACGGCAGCAACTGGCTCACCGAATTCGAGGAGTTAGTCGGCAAGAACATCCTCGTCAAGAGCGACCCCACCCTCCACCCCGAGCAGTTCGACATTCAGGGCTGATCGACAGTCCGCAACAAAACATCAAGGCCGGAGCATCGCTCCGGCCTGGCTGTTCATCGATGAATATTGTACAGGCACTGGGCTGGCAACAACTGGTTCTTGCGGTGGGGCTCAGTAGCCCTTGAAGCCTGCTGCACAAACAACAATATATGCGACGAAGAAAACCGTATTATGAATGATGAATATCGTTAGATTCCGCGATTCAATCGACATGCGTGGCCAGAGCGAACCCATTGCTCACCCGGTTTCCTCGTTAGAAGTTCACCTGAGGAGGAGGAAGCGTGCTGCTCACCACCTCCACCAGGCCAACGATTTCGCCCAGGCTGTTGCGTACCGGCGCCAGCACAGAGACCATCCCCGGCGTCTCTTGATAGACTGCCTGTTTGCCGGTTTTCAAAACCTCTTGCATCTCCGGCGGCATGGCTTGCCGCAAGTCTCCCAATGTCCAGTACTGGCCCAGGTTATATTTGTTTTCAATGACGAGTTGGATGTCATGGGTGGTGGGCACCGGCATCCATAGATTCACATTCACGGGATAAGGCGCCAGCATCGCCAGCCGTATCAGAGTCTTTTTTGTTTGGATAAATGCTTCATTGTTCACGTCGTAGTTGATCTCCGGCCTGCCATTCGTCGCGCGGATCCGGTATGCAGCATGTGCTCCAGCGCGCGATCGGTCACGATGTGCTGACAAACATCGCCGTCGATCATGATGGTGGCGACTGCGCGCAATCTCGCTCAGCTCCCGCTGCCGCGCGGCGGCGCCGGCTTCGGTCGCCGGACTGTCAACGTGGGACGGCCGCCTGGGCTGAAAAAACGGCCAGTAGCAGGCCCAGAAAAAGCGAAACGATGGTTTTCATTGCACACCTCCGGCATGCTCCATGGTAAAGTCGTGGACACGTTGCCACGCGTCCGGTTGGGGTGTAGGAAACTGCGCGTCGTATGGCTTCAGCGCATCGCCGATGTCGGTATTGTTCCAATCCACGGGACTACCCGCGGGGGGCGGCAAGGGCGAATGGCTCCATTGGGCAAGATTCCGTGTTGTCAAATAAACGCACAACCTGCGCCTTGATGGCGTCCCGAGAGCCTCGCCTGGCCTCCATTTCCAGCAGGTCGATATCCTGAACCAGCATTCCGCTGCAATTTCAATCGAATGCTGGGAATCGGTTCTTCAAGACCGAATCGCTCTCCGGAATAGACCAGCGTCTCACGTGCCGCCATCGGAAAGCGCCTGAAATGGATGGGAGCCTGGATCGACCGCCAGCCAACGCGTAAAACCATCCACGCCCAAATATCCATGTTCGCAGCGGATCGGCTGCAATGGATGTCGAAACTTCCTGGACCGGCGGTGTTCCGCCATAGTTCCAAACAGTATCGCCGTGTTGCCTGAGCGCCGGCAGTTCATCCGCGTACCAGACAAACATCCCGCCCGGCCGCGCACCACATATTGATGGCGTCCTTCAGCTCGTGCATCTGCCGCCCCATGGACCAGCTCACGTCCGCGCGCATTACGAAGTGGACAGGAGTATTCGCGGGCAGGATTTCATCAGCAGATCGTGGTAGGTCTGTAAGTAGCTGATAATCCGTGGGAAACTCTCTCCTCGTCTCCATCCCATTCAAATCCCTTGTAGCGCTTCTTCTGGTTGAAGAACATCTCGAATTTCGTGCTCGGTCCAGTGTTTCTCGCGGAAATGATGCTCCATCTCGCCCACCACGTTGGTGAATTCCGCTTGATAGCCCGGTTCTCCCCACCACAAGTAATTCGCTGGCCACTCTGGATTGATCGGCAGATACATGAACGGGATAGGCGCTCGGTCCGCGGCGGGTGTCCGCAAACGCGGAACCGTCCAACAGCGGCCCAAACAAGCGGTCGAATTTATCCCAACTGACGATGTGTTTCTGCGCGCCCGTGCCATCCAGCTCCGGCACGAACTCTGGATTAACATGTCCGTTATGTGCGTAGGCCAGTTGGTGAAAGATGCCTCGATTTTCGTAGAAAATCCGATGATAGGCCTGGATCAACCGGAAGAGTTCACTTTCTTGCGCGCGTCCCGAACCGGCCAGCGCCTTGGGATACTGCTCGCGCATCCATCCGATGCCGTAGGAATTGGCATCCATGTCGATAATATCCTGCGCTGGGATCACCGCCGGCAACACGGAGATGGTGAATCGACACTTTCTTGCCAGCCGAGCCATCCATAAGCCGCGCGCTGGCCATGGTAAACGCCGGGCTTGGTATTGGCAGCGATCCAGACATCCACCCAGAATGCGCGCGCTTTTTGTCCATCGATTCCATTCTCCGGATCGGGCATTTGGAAGCTGTAAGGAAGATGCACCGGAATCAGCGCATCCGGATAATAGTGCTTGTCGGGCGTGTTGAGAGTGAAACCACTCGCGATACACATCTACCGGCTGCGATGACTCAATCGAGAGCCTGCAGTCTTTGCAAGGATTGTCCGACTTGACAACCAGTTGGAACGAAACATATCCTCCGCGCGCTGACGATAGCTTGATCGCATGGTCCCAGCTTGCTCCAGCGCTATCGCTGGCGACAATGCCTCCAAATGGGTCCGGGCGGTGATACCCGGAAAGCGCCGCAAGGTCCGATGCCCGACAACAGGATGCGGACACAAGCAGCAGCAACACTAGTTTGAACGTCAATTGTTGCATTTTAATATCTCCAATGGAACATGAAGGATCCATGCCTTCTTCTGGCGTGAACTATATTTTGGCTCCGGATTCTGTATCTGTGGATTTGCTTGGTTAATCTCTCATCGGAAATTAGGACGCACCCAACCTGCCCAATCACCAGGATCACTGTCTGGAGTCCGTTCCGATGGTATCATTGTCCCGGGATTTACAGCTTATCTGATTTCCCGCTTGAGAGGGTTTGTTATGAGGCAGCTTCTCGTTCATCTCGCATTCTTTGCTGTTATGTTTTCCGCCACTGCATTGCAGGCCCAGACGATTGGCAACACAGTTTCTCCTGTTCTCGATCGCAGCGGGGCCGGCGCAGCGAATCGCGCTGCGGCGCAGTCTTCCGGCCAACAGGCCGAGGGCAACTACGCTCCGCGTCCCGCATGGATTCCCGCGTGGGCCGAGCAGGGAAACTTCCACTTCATGCGCCTGGATGGCGGACCCATCGAAGTGCAGAAGGCCTCCAGAGCGTTGTGGGGAAAAGACTTTACCAGCGCAGATCAGGAGGTGCTGGGCAATATGTATGGCAAGTACTCCGCTCACGCCATCGATCTGCTTTCCCAGGGCGGCGTGAACTGGGTCTGGCTTACGTGGAGCGTCGGATTTTCATGGCAGGATGAGGCGGCGCAGCGCCAGCTGGCCAAGGAGATGGTTAGCCGGCTGCACCAGCGGGGAATTCATGTCACCGCTTATATGTGCGCAACGAGTATCTTCTGGCAAAGCATGTTTCGCGATCAGCCCCAGTCGGTTGGCTGGGTGAAGCTCGATCCCCAGGGGTTTCCTTATCGTTACTCATCCGGCTTGGATTCTTTTCGATTTATGGCCGACGGCTCCAAACCTGGCTGGCTCGCGCTGGAAAAGAAGAGGCTTGGTGCTGCCATCGACGCCGGTTTCGATGCCGTGTTTCTTGACAACACCTCCGACCCGAATTTGGCGGATGCGGCCACCATGGATGGTTTCCTCCGGGAGTTGCGCCGCTTTGTGCATGAAGACAAGCACTCCAACATTCTTCTCCTCTCCAACTTCGGGTTGGATGCGGAAAGAGCCAAGCTCAACGTCGATATGGATGTCGTCTTCGACGAGTTCTATGAGGAGCCTGGCGTCTGGGGAGATGAGTGGAACGTGCGCAACATCCGCCGCCACAAGTATATGAGGGGCATGATTTCAGAGTGGAAGCCGATGCTCACGGAGTACAACCAATACCACGTTGGAAGCAATTTCACGAACTATCTTTCGCCTCGTTCCGAGCGCCTGTGATTGCCGAAGCCGCTGTCTTCGGAGTCAGTTTAGAGCACAACATAGAAGGGCCTTTCGACGATGCGCTGATGCACGGGGATAAGGACGCGATGGCCTCGTGGAACGCGATTGGAGAATATAACCGGTTTCTCTCCGATCACCGGGATTTTTACCATAACGCCACGCAGGTCGCGAACTATCTGGTATTGCTGCCGGGCGCCGGGCGTGGCTTTGACTGGCTCGGGAAGGGCTTTGACCGGCTCCAGGGAACGAATGATTTATACGATATGCTGGCGAAGAAAAGCGTTCTTTTCAACCTGATGCTCGCCGCCAGGGTGAAGGAAGCCGACCTTGCGAAGTACAGAACGGTTGTCATTCCCAAAGGTGTTCCATGGACTAATGATCTGAAAAACTACAAGGAACGGGGAGGCCAGGTCGATGTGGTGGATGGAGCGCCGCAGGAAACGATCGTCGCCTTGCAGAAAGAACCGCCGGCATGCGCATCGCTGTCCATCGATCCCGATCGAAACGTGCTTGGCAACATAACGCGCATCGACGCTGGCAAGGCGCTCGCCATCCACATCCTCAATTACGCGCCGTCTCCCTCCGCCGATCTGCGCATTGAGGTCGATCTGGGCCCGAAATGCGAGAACACAATACAGGGCGCGCTCCAGGTTTTTTCGCCCGATGCGGCAACGAGCAAGGATGCGGCACTCCAGCGCTCGGGTAACAGGTTGAGCTTCGTTCTGCCTAAAGTCGACACCTATGCGGTAGCTGTTCTTCGGTGAAAGACGGGAACCGGTTCGGGTCAATTCTTGCGAATCCGGTCCACGCACAGTACAATTCAGAAAAATCGATATTGAAAATTGAGATTTCTACTAACATGAAAAACGCACTCTCAAGGCGCGATGTATTGCAGTGGGCGCTGCTGGTGGCAGCCGGAACTCATGTTAGGGCGGCGTCTGCTCTGGGCTTAGCTGGTATCGGCGGCGAGATTTCGCCGTCTTCCACTCTTGACGGTCAACAGATCAAGGAGACTACCTTCAGGTTCATCAAGCGATGTTCACGTAATGATGGAGGATACTCTCCATCGCCCGACCCAGGCTACCATGGGTATAGCGATACATCCATGACCGATATGGCCGCTTCTGCCTACGCCGCAATCCTGGCCAAGCAAGTTGACTGGCCGCTTAAGCATAAAAAAAAGTTGGCGGAGTTTATCCAGAGCCACCAGCAGCCGGATGGCGTTTTTTCCAATCATGCCGGCAGCCTTGACCCTAAGTCCGACCTCGCAATCCTTTACAACACGGTGCAGGGGATCGTTAGCCTGCACGCCCTGGGAGAGAAGCCGCGGGTCGATCCTGTAAATGTTGTGGATCGCTTCTTCGTAAACGGGGCATTCGCGAAACTGCCATGGTATACCACAAGCTTCTTTCCTCTGTTCTATGCCGCCCTTGGCGTGCGTTTTCCCAGCAAATACCGGCTCGCTATTGAGCGCCACATAACCGAGAACCAAGGGCCGGATGGGTATTTGCAGGATCATGTGGCCGCCACCTTCCACCTGGTGCATTTTTACCGGCTCACTGGCCAACCAACCCCGAAGGCCGATGCAATTGTGCAGCGAGTTCTCCGCGACCAGCGCCCCGATGGAGGATGGCAATTGATGAAGGACCGGAGCTGGGACGTGCATTCCTGCTTCGATGCCGTCTTTATTCTGCGCCAGATCGGAGAAAATTCCAGCGCATGCCGGACCGCGATCGACAAGGCCGCCAACTGGGCGCTTAGCTGTCGCAATCCCGATGGTGGATTCGGGCATTATCCTGGATGGCATTCCGATATGGACGCGGTGTACTTCCAGCTCGGAACGCTGATCCAGGCAGGCCGTATCCCCGGAATCGACTTCGATCGCCCCGACGGGGAAGTTCTCGGTTGGGGAGACGTCATGAAACCGGGAAAGATCTATGTAACGAGTTAGAACTTCAATATGATGAAGCGACTGTTGCATTTGCGTGCTGTACTTTTTCATTCGTATGCAGGAGCGCGCGAGGCTTCCAGTTCGCCGGCTTTGCCCCTGGAGTTGTTATGACCAAACGAGAAGTGGTGCGGGCCGTATTGCAACACAAAATACCGCCCTACGTTCCCTGGGAGTTCCCTTTCACTGAAGAGGCTTTCGCCAAGCTCTCCGCGCACTATGGAAACATCGACATCGGCGAGGAGATCGGAAATCATTGGGTCAGGCTGGGAGCATCTGTCGGGTTCTTTCGAGAGATCGGCGCCGATCATTTCCAGGATGTTTTCGGCGTGGTGTGGGACCGCCACATCGATAAAGATATCGGCAACGTTGAGGGCCAGGTGCTGCCGGAGCCGACCATGGCAGGCTACAACTTTCCCGACCCCACCGATCATCGTTACTTCGCAGACATTCCCGAGAAACTCGAAAACTACCCTGATCGCTTCAGAGTCTTTGATGTGGGCTTCTCGCTCTATGAACGCGCCTGGGCAATGCGCGGCATGGAACCGCTGCTCATGGACTTCGTGGAGAACCCGAATTTCGTGCATGAGCTGATGGACCGCATCTGCGACTACAACATAGCCCACGTCACCAAGGCGCTGGAATACGATATTGACGCGGTGCACTTCGGCGATGACTGGGGAAGCCAGCACGGATTGATCATGGGCCGGCGTTTGTGGAAGAAGTTCATTGAGCCGCGCCTGAAGCGCATGTACGATGTGGTCCTCGCTGCCGGCAAGTTCGTCTCCATCCACTCCTGCGGCGACGTCGACGAGCTCTTCGATCCGCTTGTCGATATCGGCCTGAGCTGCTTCAATCCCTTCCAGCCTGAGGTGATGGACGTCTACGAACTGCTGCCTCGATATCGCGGCCGTTTGAGTTTCCACGGCGGCCTGTCCACTCAGAAGACTCTACCCTTCGGCAGCGTCGACGATGTGCGCAGAGAGAGCAAGCGGTTGCTGGAACTGGGCAGTCAGGGCGGCTACATTTTTTCTCCCGCGCACGCCGTGGAGCAGGATGTGCCGCTGGAAAATATGCTTGCCTTCATCGACGAGGCCAGGCGGCAGCCCGGCTACAAATCGATTCACCCCAGTAAATAAATTCAGCTACCGGGTGCTCGGCGGACTCATCTTCGACCCCATAGCCTGGAATGCCGCCCAGTTTGCCTCAATCAGCGCCGCATTTGCCGGTGTAATCATCCCCGGTGGGTAAGCCTTGACCACCCCCTGCTTCTTCATCCCAACCCAGCCCATGTCATTGATCAACGCACCGATGAGCACGATGAACTCCCGCGTAGCCAGCCCCTTCTGATGAATGATCGCAGCCACCTGCGGATACTTCGTATCGATGTCTTGCGCCTGCTGCGTGATCGGCTTCTTCCCCGTTGTATCGGACCCTGCATCCATGGCCGCATTCAGGCTCGGATTCGCCGTAACCAGCTGATTGATCGCCTGCAATGCCGTGGCCGCCTTCTGAGCCTTTTCCATCGTCAGCAGATAGTGGCGAACCTCGTTGTCATCGGCGCTCACCGTCTCCGGTCCGCCCCCGCGAGGCGCACCCATCGCTGCCGCTGCCAGCGCAACCATCGCAACGCCAGTAAGCAAAGATACCGCTTCACGCATTCTCATTCGACCTCCCCTTAATGATTAAAATTTTGGGGATCCAGCAACCCGAGTCTACAGCCTGGCTAACATAAATGACAAGTAAATTTCCATTCTCACAGCAAATAACTAGACTTGTTTCAAAAATCCGTTTTGTATCAGGGCACGACTTCAGTCGTGCCGAAAAAGGTTGCAAGAAAAATGGGCTTTAGCCCCTGCGGAATTACCCCAACTTCCGTAAAGCCATTTCTGAAACATGCTCTAGCAAATCTGCGAACTTGCTTTTATAAAATCCCCATCACCCTCATCCGCAGCAGCCCGCCGCCCAGCACGCCCAGCGGCGTAATCGCCACCAGCGTCAATTGGTACAAGATAGGCTGCCTGCCCTTCGATTGCAGCGCGCTCAGCGCGGCCAGCGCCAGCACCACAATCCCCAGCGCCAGCACATGAATCAGTGGGTTGGCTGCCGCAGCCCACGCCGTCACATAACCTCCGGCCGCAGCCGCAAGAAACGAGTAACCCAGGTTCACAATTATGTAGCTCCACTCCGGCTTGCCCTGTTCGCCTACCCATCCCGGCATCAATTTTGTCAGCAGTGCTGTAATCGCAATCACCAGCAAAGCCATGGTGGCAAAACCTGCCAACAATGCCAGAAATGTGCGCAGGATGATCAAGCCTTTTTCTCCTCAGCAGGATTCACGCCCACCTCGCCTTTTTCAATCCGCTCAAGAAACGCCCGCGCCAGCTTTCGTTCTCCCGGATTGCTTTCGCCGTGAATCGAACACAAATCGAGAAACTCATCGCACATCGCATTCCGTTTTTCCTCGAGCGTAAAAACCCCCTGTAACGCGAGCGCCAGCTCCCGCAACCGGTCCGCCTCAGGCCAACCCTGCTCTTCTTCGTCTTTATCGAAATGAGAAAACAGTCCCCTGCGACCCTGGGCGCACTCTTCAAGGCAAGCCAGCAACTGCTCCCTGAATACACTCGCCAGCGCCTCAAGCTGCGCCGGATCTGCTTCGTCGCGCGGGTCCATTTTTACCTTATTTCGTTCGCATCGCCGCTTCCACATCTTCTGCGGTATGCGGCAGTGCGGCATCCAGATCGATCAGCTTGCCGTCTTCACCCACCAGAAAGTCGCACTCGATCCGCACCCCGATCTTTTCTTCCGGAATATAAACTCCCGGCTCGATGGTAAAGACCATCCCCGGCTTCAGCACTGCCGGGTAATCCGCCGGATCGTGAACGTCGATGCCCATCATGTGCCCCAGCCCGTGCAGCCAGTACTGTCCCAGCGGCTCGCCCTTCAAACTTTTTCCGTGAGTGTTGATGTAGTTGTAAGCCACGGTGTCGAGCGAATCCGGATCCTTGCGGTCGCGGTCGTTGATCTTCGATTTGCCGGCCACAAACGCGTTGATCGCCGCCTGCTGCGCGCCCAGCACAATGTTGTAAATCTCCCGCTGGCGCGTCGTGAAGTGCCCGTTCACCGGCACTGTGCGCGTAATGTCGCTCGCGTACATCGAGTACTCGCAGGCCGCATCCACCAGCAGCAGATCCCCATCTTCCATCGTTCGGCTGTTCTCCGAGTAGTGCAGTACCGTCGAATTGATCCCCGAGCCCACAATCGGCGCATAGGCGGGCCGCTCGCAGCCGCCCTCCATCCACGCCGCCATCATCTTTCCCGCAATCGCCCGCTCGGTCACTCCAGGCTTTGCCGCCTTCATCATCACCCGCTGCGCCTGTATCGATGCCGCTGTCGCCTTTTTGATCAGCGCAATCTCTCCCGCGTCCTTCACCACCCGCAACTCGCCTACCGGCTTGGTCACGTCCCTGGCCGCTAATTCATTCGCATCCTTGCCCAGTGTCGCCGCGGTAAAGCTCAGCAGCGCCCTGGCCTGCGGAGCATCCGGCTGCGTCCACACATTCCATGCCAGTCGCCCGGTCGACGGCGATCAGCCCATTCAGCACTCCCGCAAGCTTCGTCATCGGCTGCACCGCATCCACGCCAGCCGCTTCGGCCACGCCCGGCGAAGCCGCATCCAGCTTGGCCCCGGTGTACTTTTCCATGCGCAGGTCGCGCGTGGGCAAAAACAGAATCTCCTTGTACGCTGCGCGGAGTTTGCGCCTGCGGCGCCTCAGCCACAATCAGCAGCGCCGCGCCCGGCTCATTCCATCCCGTCAGGTAATAAAAATCCGCATCCTGCCGGTAAGGCATAAAGTCCAGTTGCGCCTCTTCAGCCGCAAACAGCACCGCCACGCCGCCATGGAGTTTGGCCCCCAGCGCCATGCGCCGCGCGTGATAAACCGAGGCCGGTTGTTTTTCAAGCGAATGAGCGAAAGGCGCAGCCAGGATCAGGATCGAGAATGCCAGGCCGGCTGCACAGATGAAGCGGTTCACTTTGCACATGGAACCAGCCTCATACTCCATGCGCCGCCTGTCAAGCACTACAGAAGGAGGTCACCAGCGTAGGGACCCGCGCCGTTTTAACCGGCACGTTCAATTTATCTTCAGCGGTATGCGATGAAATTCACCCACCGAAGCAGGCCGCCCAAACAGTTTGCACCGCCCTTCCTACTCTTCCGCCGCCTTCACCATCGCCGCCAGGCTCCGCTCCACGTCTTCCTTGGTCGTGGCCCACGATGAAACGCTGATCCGCATCGCCGTCTGCCCTTGCCACACCGTCGACCCGCACCAGCAAGTTCCTTCCGCCTGCAGCCGCGCAATCGTCCGCAGCGTCTTCTCCGCCGAGCCGAACGAGACCAGCACCTGGTTAATGACCACTTCGTTCAGCACCTGGAATCCTGCCGCCTTCAGCCCTGCCGCAAAGCGCCGCGCGTGGCCTGAAGTCCGCTCCACAATCTCCGCCATTCCCGACCGCCCCAGCGAGCGCAGCCCGGCCCACAACTCCACCCCGCGCGCCCGCCGCGAAAGCTCAGGATTGTAATCCGACGGCTCGCGATGTTCTCCCAAATCCAGATACGAAGCATGAATCCGCATCGCCGCCCGCAGTTGGCTTGGATCGCGTACCATCGCAATGCCGCAGTCGTAGCCGATATTCGGCCATTTATGCGCGTCCGTAGCCCACGAGTCCGCCAGTTCAAACCCCTTGGTCAGCTTGCGGTACTCAGGCGAAGCCGCTGCCCACAGCCCGAAGGCCCCATCCACATGAATCCACGCGCCAGCCGCCCGCGCCTCCGGGCAAATCGCCGCCGCCGCATCGTAGGCCCCGGTATTCACGTTCCCCGCCTGCAAACAGAGGATCGTCTGCGAGTCCAGATGCGGCACAGCGTCGGCCCTCATTCGTCCCTGCCCATCCACCGGCACGCGCACCACCCTCTTCCGTCCCAACCCCAGCAAGGTGAGCGCCTTCAGCACTGAAGCATGAGCCTCTTCGCCCACCACCACCGTAATCGGAGGCGCGCCAAACAGCCCGTCAGCTTCCACGTCCCACCCCGCGCGCTCCAGCAATGCATGACGAGCCGCGGCCAGACGCGGTAAAGTTGGCCATCGTGGCCCCGGTAACCACCGCACCGCCGGTTCCTTTCGGCAAACCCATCAACTCCCGCACCCACTCGAGCGCCGTCGCCTCCAGCTCGATCGCCGTAGGCGACTGCACAAAAAACGCCGCATTCTGGTCCCACGCGCTCACCAGCCAACTCGCCGCCAGCGCCGCCGGCAGGCATCCACCGTTCACAAACCCGAAGAACCGCCCATTATTCTTAGCCACTGTAGCCGGCGACCCATACTCATGCAGCAGATGCAGAACCGCCTCCGCACTGGTCGGTCCCGGCGGCAGCGGTCCACGCAGCGCGCTCAGCGCCGCAACCGCCTCGGGTGTTGGCCCAACCGAGCGCGCATCCACGCCCTCCAGGTAGTCCATCGCGTCGCGAGCAGCCCGTTTCAGCAGAGCGGTTCGCGCCTCGCTAATGGAGGAGCCAGCCAAAGACGAATGGTAAGGATGGGAAGAATGAGATACAGCCATAGATAAGCCCAAGTCTAGCACCGGGGCTTCTAGTCAATCTCACCACGCGAAAAGCCATGAGTTCCATCACCTGTAAAAGCCCCGTGCCCCATCATTTCGCACAAGGCAACCAAATGAACACCGTGGTCTTTCCTCCTCCCAGCGGGAGGAGGTGAGAATAGCCCAGGGTGAAACCCTGGGAGTGCGTTCGATTAAAAGAGTCCCGCCCTGGAGGGGCGGTGTGAGGCGTAACGCAGGATACATTCACCTATTTTTTCGGTGCAGCCTTAATCAATGGCAGATCGAAGAACCCAATGTGCAACTCCGCCGCAGGCACAAAATTCGTTAGATGAACCTGAAAATGGTCCGCATCGATCTTTTCCACTTTCCCGTTAGCCGGGGAACAGAAGCTGACTAGAACCCGTCCACCGTGCTCCGGTTTTGGTCGTTCGATGATGAGCGTGAAGTCTTCTATGGGCCGTTGCCAGGTATTGGCGCTGGTCAGGATGAAATCCACCCAGTGCGGATAAGAGGTTCCCGCCATGAGTTTCTCGTTGTACGTCTTAGCCTGTAACTCACTCTCGTTCAGTTGGCGTGCGAGCGTACTCAAAAGGGGGCGGTCTGCGCAAAACCCTGCCAGCAGTTTGTCCTGATCTTGGTCGCTATTCGAGCTGTGGCCAGTGGTGATTTTTGCCAAGCGATCCTCAACTTCTGTGAGAGTAATCTGCGTGAATCCCACAACCGGCGTGTATTCATGCCGGATATGAACTGTCGAGTGAGCCGGAAATCTTTGCGTCCAGTGGTATTGCAGATGGACGGTCCACTTGCCCCATGCAGCACCTTCAACGTCGAATATCCCTGTCTTCACCAGATGATCTCTTGTACTTTTGGAAAGTCGATTGAAATCAGTCGTGTCGATCACCTCTCGGAACTTAGAATCCAACTGATCTACAAAATGGCCAAAGGTTGGAATGTCAATGTGATTCGACTTGAGAATAGCGGTTATGTCTTTGCCCTTGAGTGTGGCTGTGGCCTCGGATTCATACTCGACAGATTTGTCATTCACCCAGAGCTTGAAGCTTTGAAAGGACTGTTCTTCCAGCGCTGGTCCATCCGCGAATTCATTCATATACGGCGGCACGGGAAACGCCACCTCAGTCGTCACATCCTGGTCGGTATCGTTGCGAAAGTCGTACTCTACTATCACTTTCTTGAGGCTGATGCGAAGCACCTCCTTGGCCATCACAATCCGGGTCTCGCGGCGCGGCACCAACCCTCCGGCGGCGATGGCGGCAGCCGAGTCATCGGCAAGCAAAGAGACAGGTGTGGCAATAGCCAATGCAGCAGCCAGAATTACAAGGCAACGAGCAGATATTGGATTCATGGCCGAAAGTATCGCAGATAGAAACGACCCTATGCAGATTTTAGTTGCGCTTCCGCGATTGCAGCGGAGATAACCCCATCGGCAATCCCATGTTTGCGCAAGCTCTCGGTAAGCACCTGGACCTGCGAATTCTCCATCCGAGTCTGATCCTTGCGCAGGCCCTGACCGATGTAGGCGCGAATCAGCGGCTGATAGCCACCGAAGCCGAGCGATGGCGCAATCTCTTTCAACTCTTCGATCACGTCCTCTGGCATACGGAGGCTGATCACCGTCATCGGACGGTCCTTCCTTAATCGCTCCTTCATTCGTTCACTCGCTGTCTTCATAAGACCTCCGTTCCTGCATAGTCGCTTGCCGTGCTGAAATGATGCGGATTGTGTCACCTTCGCGCAAAATGTGAACAACGAAGAGCAGAGTCCAATCCTCGGTAAGTCCAATCGCTGCGTCCCGCAGTTCCTTATCGGCGCTCGCATCTTCGATGCGAATAAATGGGTCGAAGAAAACCTCGCATGCAACTTCAAAGCTCACGCCATGCTTTCTAGCATTGATGGACGCTTTCTCCGAATCCCACACAAAGCGCTGACCGTGGTAGAGGAAATTGAGGTCCATCTCCTTATATGTATATACATTGTATATTCCCTTGTCAACCGACTATTCATTGGACTGCGAAATTTCTGCTATTGATCAGCGGATCTCTAAACCTGCTGAATCCCGAGAGGAATGGCTCGCATCCCCATTGAAATTTGCCCCATTTAGTCGTATGCTAAGGATGCAGACGAATTTGTCCGCCATGGTTGCTGTGATCCACACCGGCTGGCGGAGAGAGGAGTGGGCTCACAGCCCACTTTTTATTTGCGGCAAAACCCCGGGTCCGAACCCTCGGAAATGCCGCAAAATGAGCGGTTTAGCAACATGTTCCCAGCGAGCGATTTTGCTCGCCGGGATGAAGGAACGATGGCGCTGAAGCTGGAAGAAATCCGATCGGCAGCGGCAAGGGTGGCCGCCTCGCATGGGCTTGGACCTGGTGGATATCGAGTTCATTGGCCCGGCGAAGGAGCGCACCCTCCGCATCTACCTCGAGAAAAACGCCGAGGGCCGGGCGCAGCTGAAGGCAGCCATTGAAGCCGGCGCCGAAGGCCTTCCGGAGCGGCTGGTCGAGGGCAGGCTGAGCGTCGAGCAGTTGAGCGGCATCACCCACGAGGATTGCGCCGCCTTCAGCCGCGATTTTGGTGTTTTGCTGGACGTGGAAGACCTGGTTCCCGGCGCGGAGTACACGCTCGAGGCCAGCTCTCCCGGTCTCGACCGCAAGCTGAGCCGCAAGGAAGATTTCAAGCGGTTTGTGGGCAATCTGGTCAAGGTGCAGACCTTTGAACCCATCCGCAACAACCGGCACTGGCAGGGAAGGCTGGTAGCGTCCCAGCCGGAAGGAAACGGCGAAATCGTTACGCTCGACCTGGCCGCAGTGAAGCAGAACAGCAAGAGCCGGAAGACCGGCGTAAGCACGGTAGAGATTGCGCTCGCAAACATCGAGAAAGCGCAACTGGTACCGGAGATTTGAAAGAAGCTTAGCTCTTAGGGACTAGATTTTATGCGGTTGAAGCAAGGATCGCGGTGACCACAAGAACTAAGCTAGCGAGCTAGAAGCAAGAGAGCAACAAGAGTATGGCCAGCGTTTTGTACCAGACAATCGAGCTCCTGAGCCAGGAAAAAGGCATCGAACCCGCCATCGTCGTTGGCGCCGTCGAGGAAGCCATCGCCCTGGCCACGCGCAAGTACTACAAGACCCAGGAAAACATGCGCGGCGAGCTGAACAAAGAGACCGGCGAGATCCAGGCCTACATTTACAAGACCGTAGTGCCTGACGACGCCGAGATCGAAGACCCGCTCAACCAGATCACCGTCACCGAAGCCAGCGAACTGGCGCCCGGCGTCGAGGTAGGCAGCGAGATCCGCCTCTATCGCGACACCACTCCCCTGGGCCGCATCGCCGCGCAATTGGCCAAGCAGGTCATCTTCCAGAAGGTCCGCGAAGCCGAGCGCGATACCGTCTTCAACGAATACGCGCACCGCGAAAAAGAAGTCCTCAACGCCACCGTCAAGCGCATTGAGGGCCAGGACATCATCTACGACCTGGGCAAGGCTGAGGCCCACTGCCCCCGCCGCGAGCAGTCCCGCCTTGAGCAGTTCTCCATCGGCGAGCGCGTCCGCGTAGTTCTGCTCAAGGTGGACCGCGCCGCCAAGGGCCCGCAGGTCATCGTCTCTCGCGCCGCTCCCGAGCTGGTCTCAAATCTCTTCCAGTCTGAAGTCCCTGAGATCTACGACAACACAGTGGTCATTCGCGCCATTGCCCGCGAAGCCGGCGAGCGCACCAAGATCGCCGTCCAGAGCCGCGACAAAGACGTTGACCCGGTCGGCGCCTGCGTCGGCATGAAGGGCATGCGCGTGCAGTCCATCATCCGCGAACTGCGCGGCGAAAAAATCGACATCATCGAGTACTCCGACGAGATCACCACCTTCGCTGAGAAGGCACTGCAGCCGGCCAAGGTCAGCCGCGTCTCCATCACTGACCTGACCGAAAAGCAGCTCGAAGTCATCGTCGACGACACGCAACTCTCGCTCGCCATCGGCAAGAAGGGCCAGAATGTTCGCCTGGCCGCCAAGCTGCTGGGCTGGAAGATCGACATCAAGAGCGAAGAGGAGAAGCGCCAGGAGGTCGAGGAGCAGATGCAGGCTCTCTCCGGCGGACCCACGACGCCCATCGAGCAGGTCACCGAGCTGGCCCCCGGCGTAGTCCAGAAGCTGATCACCGCCGGCATCACCACCGTCGAGGCCCTGGCCGACATGACCCCCGAGCAGCTCGAGGAGATTCCCGGCATCGGCGAAAAGACGCTGGAAAAAATCAGCGTCGCCGTACGCCACTACTTCGGCCACTTTGAAGAGGGCGAAGAAGGCCACGTGCCCCAGGCCGCTGAAGCCGAAACCATCGACGCCGAGCATGCCGAAGCGGAAGCCGCTGAGAAAGCCGGCGAAGTTACCATTCAGTCGGCCGTTAAAAAAGCGCGGCGAAGCGGAGATCGAAGACGCTCCCGCAGTTGTGGACGAAGCGGAAGCCGAAGCCGAAAACGCCGCCGACGTTCTTCAGGAAGCGGAAGGCCTCCAGGCAGCCGAGGAAAGTGAAATCCTCTCCGGCGCCGATCTGGATGCTGAGGCGGACGCGGAATCGGAAGGAATCACCGCCGAGGAACTGGCTATTGAAGACGTTCCCGACGCGGACGAAACTGAAAGCGACAATGAGTAAGTGCAGGCGGCCTTGAGCGTTCGGCGCGTAACCCGCGCCGCTCACTTCAAGGCCAATCGGGCAACAAGAGAAGTTTCAAACGCAACCATTGCCATGGAGTAGCTATGAGCATCTAAGGGCCGTGGGTAGCACAATTCGAAAAGAGGCGGATGAGTAAGGTTCGTATCAACGATCTCGCGCGCGAGATGGAAGTCAAGAGCCGGCAGGTTCTTGACGTATTGGCGGAACTCGGCCTGGCAAGCGGCAAGACCCATTCCAGTTCGCTGGAAGAGGACGAGGCCGCAAAAGTTCGCGCGCACATTGAGCGTGGAACTGCGGCAAAGTCCGCCGCCCACGGCAGCGCCGCATCACGCGCACCCCAGGGCATTACGCCCAAAATCGATCTCTCGCACATCTCCAAGCCCGGCGACGTGCTCAAGGCCATCCAGGCCAAGAAAAAAGAAGAAGAAGACACGCGCCTCGGCCGTGTGCCCCGCGCCACGGTCGTCGCTGCGGAAAAGGTCAAGACAGTTCCCGCCGCACCGGCCCATCCAGTACCCGCGGCCAAAGCTCCCGTCGTCGCCGCGCCTCCAGCCGCAACCCCGGCCCGTCCGGCTCCGCGCAAAATCGTTCCCCAGCCGCGAGCCGCCTCAGCCGTTGTCGCTGCGCCTCCAGCTACGCCGGCCATTGCCTCCAGGCCGCCCGCCGGTCCTGTGGTCGCCAAGGCTCCGGCAGGCGCTGCCGTCGCGCATCGTCCGGTAGTCGTGGTCGCTCCGCCTCCGGTCGCCGTGGTCGTCAAGCCGCCCGGCCGCAACCGCTGCCGCCTCCCGCAACGCTCGCCAAGCGCAAGGACCAGCCTCACACAGTTGAGCAGCCGGCGCAGCCGCCGCGCCCGCTCCGGTTGAACCCGTGGCAGTTGCCCCACCGCCTGCTGTCGAAGCCCCCGCTCCGGTTGCTGAAGAATACAGTCCCCACGGTTGCAGCCGAATCCTCAGCCGCTGCCGCGCGCACCTCGGCGAGTCGCACCAAGGGGCACACGCAAACCCCTGTCGCCCACTCCGTGCGCGGCCCGCCCGCCGCATGGTCATGCCGCAAACCGGGCCCCGCCCGGTCTACACCGCGCCCCCTGTTGATCCAAACGCTCCCGTCGCAGCCGCTGGCGGCCTCCAGCGCGGCAAGCCCATCTTCGACCGCAGACCATCGAGCGGCCCCGGCAGCTACCAGCGCACCGGCAGCCCTGCCGCACCCGGCCAATTCGCCGGCGGCCCGCGGCCCAAGCATCCCACTCGCACCACGTCCGGCGGTTACGCCGGACCCGGCGGCCCCTGGGCTCCCGGCGCACGTCCCGGTTTCGGCGCGCGTCCCGGCTTTGCACCCCGCCCCGGCGGCTTCGGCGGTCCGCGTCCCGGCCCGGCGGCGCTCCGCCCACCGGCGAAGCGCCCCGTCCGCAGCGTGCCCCTTCCCGTGGTCGCGGCGGTCGCCCGCAGTATCCCAAAACCAAGGAAGGCCCGATGAAGGGCTTTGTTCCGCCGCCACGCTATAGCGGAGTTCAATACGGCGGCGAGCCCCTTCCCATCACCCGCGAAATCACCGTCACTGAGGGCATCAGCGTAAAGGACCTGGCCGAAAAACTCGAAGTCCGCGCCAAGGACCTCATCGCCACGCTGCTCATGAGCGGCATCTTCGTCACCGTCAACCAGTCCCTCGACGCCGAGATGGTCAAGGACGTCGCCGCCAAGTTCGGCGCCGCCGCCACCGTCATCAGCTACGAAGAAGAGATCGCCAACCAGGCCATCGAAGAAGTTCTCGAAGCCGAAAACACCGGCGAGCTTGAAGTCCCCCGTTCTCCTGTCGTCACCGTCATGGGCCACGTCGATCACGGCAAGACCTCCCTGCTCGACGACATTCGCGAAACCCACGTGGCGGAAGGCGAAGCCGGCGGCATCACCCAGCACATCGGCGCTTACAAGGTGAAGTTCTCCAAGGAAGGCTCGCCCGCCTCCGGCCGCGAGATCGTCTTCCTCGATACCCCCGGCCACGAAGCCTTCACCCGCATGCGCGCCCGCGGCGCAAAGGTCACTGACATCGTGGTCATCGTGGTCGCAGCCGACGACGGCGTCATGCCCCAGACCCTCGAGGCCATCGACCACGCCAAGGCCGCCAACGTCCCCATCATCGTCGCCGTCAACAAAATCGACAAGCCCGAAGCCAACCCCGACCGCGTCAAAAAGCAGCTCGCCGACCGCGGCCTCATCCCTGAAGAGTGGGCCGGCGCAGGCGAAGAAGGCACCGTCTTCGTCGAAGTCTCCGCCAAAAAGCGCATCAACCTCGACCTGCTGCTTGAAATGATCTGCCTGGTCTCCGACATTCGCGCCCCCAAGGCCACTCCCGGCCGCAAGGCCGTCGGCTCCGTCATTGAAGCCAAGCTCGACCGCGGCCGTGGCGCCGTCGCCACCGTCCTCGTACAGGACGGAACCCTCCACCTCAACGACAGCTACATCGTCGGCAACACCTTCGGCAAAGTCCGCGCCATGTTCGACGACCGCGGCCGCGCCATCGAAGAAGCCGGCCCATCCACCCCCGTTGAAGTCCTCGGCCTCGAAGCCATGCCCGACTCCGGCGACACCTTCCTCGTCGTAGCCGATCGCGACAAGGCCAAGGGCATCGCCCAATACCGCAAGATGAAGGAGCGCGACGCCCAGCTCGCCAAGAGCTCCCGCGTCTCGCTCGAAGGCCTTGCCGAGCAGATTCGCACCGCCGGCGTCAAAGACCTGCCCCTCATCATCAAGGGCGACGTCACCGGCTCCGTCGAAGTTCTCGCCGACTCGCTCACCCGCATGTCCACTGAGAAGGTGCGCATCAAGGTCATCCACTCCGGCGTCGGTTCCATCACCGAGAGCGATGTCCTTCTGGCCACCGCCTCCAACACCATCATCATCGGCTTCAACGTCCGCCCGGAGCGCAAAGCCGCCGAGCTGGCCCAGCAGGAAGGCATCGAGATTCGCCTCCACTCCATCATCTACGAGTTCCAGGACGAAATCCGCCTGGCCATGATGGGCCTTCTCGATCCCACCTTCAAGGAGAACTACCTCGGCCGCGCCGAAGTCCTCAACATCTTCAAAATCCCCAAGGTGGGCACCATCGCCGGCTGCCGCGTCCAGGACGGAGTCATCCGCCGCGACGCCGAAGTCAAGGTCATGCGCGGCGACGAGCAGCTCTTCAAGGGCAAGATCGGCTCCCTCAAGCGCTTCAAAGACGACGCCAGCGAAGTCACCAACGGCATGGAGTGCGGCATCGGCCTCTCCGGCTTCAGCGACCTGAAAGCAGGCGACCTCATCGAAGCCTTCAGCACCGAAAAACTAGCCGCCGACCTCGGCGCCCTAACCAGCGCCAAAGCATAACTCAACTTGGAGAGTGTTTCAAAAAAGGCATTGTGTCAGGGCACGACTTCAGTCGTGTCGAAAAGAGCCTGAAAGCATAGGGTTTTAACCCCTGAGGGACACTACAGGGGTACATAGCGATATATGAAGCACGATCTAATTCCGAAACCAGAACAAAATCGGCCTGCTCCTCATCAACAGAAGCGGGCCGTTTTCTTTTTACATGCTTTACCCAATCACCCCACAAACGCTGTCATCCTGAGCGAAGGTCGCCGCAGCGACCGAAGTCGAAGGACCTGCGTTTGTTTTTCATCACTCCCGATCCCACAAAATCCCCGTGCCCCATCCATCCGCGCAGTTTGCGGATGGGTGGGATACCACAAAACCCACCAATCAGAACCCGGCCAAACCATCCATCCATCCCACAAATGCCGCTTGCCCCAGGTCTCGCTTCTGAGACTTGGGATTACCACTACCTCCGCGCGTTCCATCGTAAACCTCCGAGAAAGTCCGCGCTGATCCAGCGCGCATAGGTTCACGAAAGAAGCCGCACCGCAAATAATTGTCGTCTCTATTTGCATATAATTACCCCGCAAAAGCGCACAATAACCCCATGGCCAGATTCCATTCAAATGACCGTTTTCCCGCCGGAAACGAGGCGACCCCCACCCCCTCCCCCCTATTTTTTGTAAAGTAATGAAACAAAGTATGTTAGGTATCATTTCTGTGAAGAAAGGGCGAAAGTGTGATACTAGGTATAAAAATCAACCCGTTTATCTCAATTCTGTGCCAATTTCACCCTCCCCAGACTCGTCATTGACATGCCCAGCACCGCGAGAATATAAACCTTCCCATGCCCTCAATCAATCGCAGAGATTTTCTTGGTGGCGTTCTGGCCACGGGCGCCACGCTCGCAACATCGTCCCTCACCGCCGCAGAAGCTCAATCTCCCGCAACTCCGCCGCCGGCACACCCTAAGGCCGATCCCCACTTCGCCTCCTCCGCCATCGATTTCCGTTACGCTCCGCTTCAGAGCCAAACCGCCTTTTGCTTTCCCGACGATCCTTTCAAGAGCCTGGTCAACCAGGCCGGCCAGTTGCTCTACGGATACGACAGTGCCGCTTCAGTCTCATACTTCCCGTTGAAGATCGGATTCGCGCTCAATGGCATGCAGACTCCCAAGGTGCTGGGCCAGCAGCTCGAAAACCCCTCCATGCCCATCGTTCGCACCGCGCTCGAGTACCCCGGCATCTCCGTGCTGCTCACCACCTTTGCCACCAATTTTGGCCGGAGAAGGCCGGGTCGACAATGTGATCGTCGAAGTCACTCCCCACTCCAGCGAATCGGTAAGCATCGAACCGGTAATCACAATCGACTCTTTAGAAAAATTCGACTTCGAATCCAAAGGCAGTTACTTCACCGTGCTGCACCGCAAATCGCGCGAGGTTCTGCTGGTAGGCAATGTGCTTGGGAGCGGATCGCAAGAGCGCGGCAGTGGAGACATGCTCGACGGCGAAACCGATCGCTCGCAAAAACTGGCGCTTCATCGCGGACAAGCCTCAAAGGCCAATCCCTATCGCGCCTTCTTCCGGCTTCCTTTGGCCGATCAGGAAACACCTCAGATTATCGTCTGGCCTTTCCGATCCCGACGACCGCTACGAAAGCTGCTGCGCATTCTGGAACGCCTGGTCCGCAACTCATTCACCCGTTGCCATTACAGTGCCGGGCCGGCAAGGCGAGTTCGTCCAGGCCTGCGCGCGCAACATCTTGCAGGCGCGCGAAGTCCGCGACGGCAAACTCACCTTTCAAGTCGGACCCACCTGCTACCGCGGCCTGTGGGTGGTGGACGGAAATTTCATTCTGGAAGCCGCGCGCTATCTGGGCCACGATAAGGAAGCGCTGGAAGGACTGCGAACCACGTGGTCCCGGCAACTGTCCAGCGGCCAGGTCGTTGCCTCTGGCGGCAAAGAGCACTGGAAAGATACAGCCATCGCCATGTTCACGCTGGTTCGCCAATGCGAGTTGAGCCAGGATTGGTCGCTCCTGCGCGAACTCTCGC
Organism: uncultured Acidobacteriaceae bacterium; assembly: GCA_963724755.1. GTDB lineage: Bacteria > Acidobacteriota > Terriglobia > Terriglobales > Acidobacteriaceae > Telmatobacter. Next base: position 267,056 of record CAVRVZ010000016.1, on the reverse strand, counting down.
CGCAGGTTGCTCACGCCATCGCGTTCCTGCGCTCCCTGCAAGTCGGAAGCAATCCAACAGGACTCCGCCCTCGGCCGCTACGGCCTGTTAGCCAAAGGCTTCGCCGACGGTGGCATCGGCGGAGTGCGAGACGAGTTCACCAACACGCTCTGGGTTCTGGCCGGCCTTAAAGCCGTCGCTGAAGCGTCTGAGCAGCAAAAGATAGACAGCCTCAGCGACGCTCGACTCTTTTATAATCAGTTAGACGCCGCATTCCACAAAGCCGCTCCCAACGAGATGCGCCGTTACGAAACCGGCTTTGAATACCTGCCCATGGTATTGAAGAACGATCCCGATTGGGAGTTACCCGACCCATGGGACAGGCCGCGTCCGCAATCCGCGCAGTGGGCGCTATCGCACGCCATCTTCCCCGGCCTCGTCTTTTCTCCGCAGCATCCCATCGTGCGCGGTCATGTGCAACTGATGCAAGCTGTAACCAAAGAAGATATTCCCGCCGAGACCGGATGGATTCAGCATGAAGGCGTATGGAACTATAACGCCGCCTTTGTCGCCGAGGTTTACTTATGGCTGGGCATGAAGCAGGCCGCGCACGATACCTTCATCGGATTTCTCAACCATGCCAGCCCTCAGTACTGCTGGCGTGAGGAGCAGCCGCTGCAAAATGCGCTGGTAGGTTCCTATGTGGGAGATATGCCCCACAACTGGGCCAGCGCGGAGTGCATTCGCTACATTCGCCACATGCTCGCGCTTGAAGACGCAACCCACCTGCGCCTGCTGGCCGGCATCACCAACGGTGAACTCGCACCGCGCAAGGAATACGCTCCTCACCGCAACGCCCACGCGCTTCGGCCGTCTCAACCTGCGCTTCGAACCTCTTGATCACGGCCAGGGTTGGCGTTTGAAGTTTGAACGCGAACCAGGCCCCGCGCCTGAAAAGATTTCTCTCCCTGCAAAACTTGGCAGCCGTTTCCATTTCACTCAAATCGAAGGCGCCCATTCGCGCATCGAAGACGATCTTGTGTTAGTCGATAATACGGTCTCTCACTGGACCGCATTCTGGAAAGCATGATTGATTTCAGGCGGTGAGTTCCTTTATGTTACTTATGATGTGCTCTTCATGATAGATTATCCGCTTGAAGAAGACCATTTGTAATCATTATCTGAAGGGAGATTTATAAAAATGTTGAGTTATCGCAATCCCGCCGAGATCAAATAGCAAACTCATGAATTAGGTACTTCCATAAGTCGCAAACTTCTACTGCTCGCTCTTTTGATCGCTGCCCTGCCGGCATTCTCGCAAACTGTTAACTTGTTCCCTGAAAATTATCAGGACGCATGGACGCGCGTCGCCATTCCACCCGATCATCCTGTGAGCCAGGTCGCGCAATGGCATATCGACCCATCCAAGCGCACCATTGTTTGTGACGGCAACGGCGGTCACGAATGGCTCCGCTTCAACCAGGAATTCCGCAACTTCACTTTCCACGTCAAGTGGCGCTTCACCAAACTGCCAGGGTCTCCCGCATACAACAGCGGCGTCTTTTTCCGCAACAACAAGGACGGGTCCATTTGGCACCAGGCACAAACCGCGCGTCAATGGCGGTTATATTTTCGGCCATGACGATCATTGACGGTAAACTAACGCACTTCAATGAGCTAAAGGACATGACGGAGAACCGTCTGAATCCCCCAGGCAAATGGAATACCTACGATATTCGCTGCGTAGCCAACACCTGCACGCTCGCAGTCAACGGCGAAGTGGTGAACACAATTCATAACGACGTGGAAAAGGGTTATATCGGTCTGGAGGCTGAAGGCTATCAAATCGAATTCAAGAATCTAGTAGTGAAAGAACTCCCCTGAAGCAGAAACGGAAGTGCCCCATTGAGTTACCACAAAAGTGCGGGTGCCCCATCCTTCGCTTTTCTGGCGAAGGGTGGGTAACCGCGAGTCGACCGTGTGGCTTTTTCTATTCCCTAGTCCCTATTCCCTAGTCCCTGTTCTTTCACACCGGATACCGTTCCAACTCAATCGCGTGCCGCGCCACTATCCGGCTCATCCCCACCGCATCGCCCGGCGTAAACCGCGCCAGCCTCCGCAGAATAGCCAACTGCGTCCGCAGCATATCGCCCTCGCCGCAGGCCGCCAGCACCCGCCGCGCCGCCTGCTCCGCCACTCCCATGCTCTCGTCCGCCAGCAGCCCCGTCATCGCCGCGGCAGCCTCAGCCGCACCGTGCCCAGCCTCCGCCATCTTCCGCGCCCGCAGCAGCGCCGACTCCAACGCATAAACCTGCGTAATGATATCGGCCAGGTCGGCCATCACCTCCTGCTGTTCCTGCAAACCGGTCATGAACCGCTGGCTTGCCACTCCCGCTGCAAACAGCGCCATCTTTTTCACCGCCGCCAGCGCCTCACCCTCCCGCGCCAGCACCTCGCCCGCATCCGCCCCCGCATCGAAAGACGGCGGCTGCGTCACTTCGTCCATGAGCTTCTTGATTGCTCCCAGCAGCGGAAGCTGCCCGCTCAGCGCCCGCTTCATCAGCCATCCGGTAATGATCATCCGGTTGATCTCATTCGTTCCTTCAAAGATCCGGTTGATCCGCGCATCCCGGTAGTACCGCTCCGCCGGATACTCCTCCACATACCCATACCCGCCCATGGTAGCGATCAACTCGTCCGCCACCAGCGTCAGCATCTCCGATCCATAAACCTTCAGAATGGAGCACTCCACGGCGCACTCTTCGATTCGCTTCTGCGTCTCCCGCGGCGATTTCGCCTGCTCCTCGCTCATCTGCGCCAAACTCGCATCGATCATCCCCACCGTCCGGTAGGCCATGCTTTCGGCTGCATAGAGGCGCGCTGCGCTCGAAGAAATCTTCCGCTGAATCAAACCAAACTCCGCAATCGCCTTGCCGAATGCGCGCCGCTCCTTGGCATACCTGATCATGTTCGCCAGCGCATGGCGCGCTCCGCCCACGCAGGCCACTCCCAGCTTGAACCGCCCCACATTCAGAACATTAAATGCAATGTGATGCCCCTTGCCGGCCTCGCCCAGCAGATTGCCCGCGGGAATCTTGCACCCATCCAGCACCAGCGGGCAGGTCGACGAGCCGTGAATCCCCAGCTTGTGTTCCTCCGCGCCCACTTTCAGCCCCGGCGTATCCCGCTCCACCAGAAACGCCGAAAACTTCTCCCCGTCGATTTTGGCAAAAACCGTATACAAACTGGCGATCCCGCAGTTGGTGATCCACTGCTTCTCGCCGTTCAGCGTATAAGTGCTGCCGTCGGCTGAGAGCGTAGCGCGGGTGCGAATATTCATCGCGTCCGACCCCGAGCTGGCCTCCGAAAGCCCGTACGATCCAACCCACTCCCCTGAAGCCAGCTTGGGCAGATAGCGCCGCTTCTGCTCCTCGGTGCCATACCAAACCAGCGGCAGCGTGGCGATCCCGATGTGCGCGCCAAAAGCCGTCGAAAAACTCGCCAGCACCGCGATGTGGTCCGTAACCAGCGTGGAGGTGGTTTTGTCCATCCCCATCCCGCCGTACTCCTCGGGAATATCGACCGAGGTAAATCCCAGTTCGCCGGCCTTCCGAATCATCTCCGCCATCACGCCCGGCTCCTTTCGCCTCAATGGCGGCCGCCCTGGGCAAAATCTCCTCGCGGGCAAACTGCGCTGCGGTAGCGGCAATCTGCCGCTGCTCCTCGTTCAAGTCCTCAGGAGTAAAAACTTCGGCAGGCGTGCGGGTCTCCAGCAGAAAACTCCCACCCGCGGCGGCAACGATCGGCGATAGCGGAATGCGTGGACATAGAGCGTATCTCCAACTGACAGAAAACAGTACGCCAGCAGGGTAGCAAAGGGCAAATGTGCAAAATTCACATATGGCGCTACTGTTCGATGCAATGCGCCTTGCCCTGCATTTCAACAATAGCCCCTTCGCATACAATGGACGTTATCCCGGTCGTGGAGGCTTGCCCTGTTCGCCGCGCTTTTGACCAATCTCGAATCCCGTTTCCAGCCTTCTTCGGATCCTTCATGGGGGCCTGCCGTCGCGCATCGCCGACATTCTTGTCCTTTGCGTCCCAGAATGGCCTGCTCCACTATTGGAAGTCGTTGCAATATACCGATCAGACCTTCAAGGGGCTCTACCACTGGAACTGGTTTGACGCTGTCGCTGCTGCTTCCGTACTTCGCCGTGATGATCGTCTTGTCGGTCTACGGCCTCCACCGCTACACAATGTGCTACCTCTACTTCAAATATCGAAAAGAACTACGATCCCAACCCGAAGCGGCGCTTCGACGAACTGCCCACGGTCACTCATCCAGTTGCCGATCTTCAACGAGCAGTTCGTCATTGGACCGGCTGATCGAAGCCATCTGCGCCATCGAGTATCCGCGCGAAAAGCTCGAGATTCAGGTCCTTGACGACTCCACCGACGAGAGCCAGCAAGTAGCCTGCGAGATTGTGGAGCGCTACGCCGCCATGGGCCACCCATCGTCTACATCCACCGCACCAATCGCCACGGCTTCAAGGCGGGCGCCCTGGATGCGGGGCTCAAGGTGGCCAAGAGCGAGTTCGTGGCCATCTTCGACGCCGATTTTGTTCCGCCGCCCGACTGGCTCATGAAGGTGATCCATCACTTCGCCGAGCCCGAGATCGGCATGGTGCAGACGCGCTGGGGTCACATCAACCGCGACTACAGCATGCTGACCCAGATTGAGGCAATTCTGCTCGACGGCCACTTCGTCATCGAGCACGGCTCGCGCGTCCGCACCGGCGACTACTTCAACTTCAACGGCACCGCCGGCATGTGGCGCATCCAGGCCATCCCCGACGGCGGCGGCTGGCAGCACGACACCCTCACTGAAGACACCGACCTCAGCTACCGCTCGCAGTTGGCCGGATGGAAGTTCAAATACCTGCCCGAGGTTGAGTGCCCCAGCGAACTGCCCATTGAGATGACCGCCTTTAAGACGCAGCAGGCGCGCTGGGCCAAGGGACTGATCCAGACTCAGATCAAACTGCTGCCTTCATCTTCACGTCGCACGTCGCCCCGCCGCATCAAGTTCGAGGCGTCTACCACCTGACAGCCAACATCGCGCTATCCGCTGATGGTCATCATGTCCGTCCTGCTCATGCCGGTCATGATTTGAAGCTCTGCAGGGGTGGTTGGGTCATGCTGCTCATTCGACCTCCCGCATCTTTACCGCCTCCAGTTTTTCCATCGCCATCTTTTATGTGCTGAGCCAGCGCGAGCTCTTCCCCAACAACTGGAAAAAGTCCATTTTCTATCTGCCCTTGCTGATGGCCCTCGGCATCGGGCTGACGGTCACCAACACAAAAGCAGTGATGGAGGCGCTCTTTGGAATTCAAGAGTGCCTTTGTGCGCACGCCGAAATTCAGCGTGACAAAAAAAGGTGAAAAATCCAAAGCCACCAAATATCGCAAACGGCTGCTACTGGCTCCATGGATCGAGTTGATCCTCGGCGGCTTCTTTGGCTGGGCCATTGTTTACAACCTTCTAAGCGAGAACTTCTTCACCGCGCCATTCTTTATGATCTTCATTGTCGGCTTCTGGTACACCGGCCTCATGAGCCTGCTGCAAGGCAGCTTCGACCGCTGGCGCTCCGGCGGCGCAAACAACAACGAGTCCAGCCCCAAGCCCTTCCCGGTGGGGGTGTAAGGAGAAACATGTCCGTAGGAATTCCAATTTCTTTTGTTCAATACTTTCCGTAAATCTTAGCGCACCCCACCAACTTATCGATATTTGCCGCAGGCGTAGTAGCCGGCAGCGCGCATCCCGGCCCAAGAATAAATCCCCCTCCCGGCGCAAGCACCTCAATCGCCTCGCGGCACGCTCGCTCCACGTCCTCAACCGACCCCTCATGCAAGATCCCGCTGGGATCGATGGGACCCAGCAGCGTAGTCTTTCCCACCGTCGCCCGCTTGGCCGCCGCCTTATCGCACTTGTAATCGAACTCCAGTATCTTTGCCCCCGTCTCCGCCATCCCGTCGATAATCTTCGTGGTGTTGCCGCAGGTATGGTAAGCCACGGTAAAGTCGTCGCTTTGCAGCGCACTCACCACCCTTTTCCCGCAAGGCAGGCAATACTTCTCAAACATCTTCGGTGAGATCACATCCGGAGAAGCTTGCGCCTCGCCCAGCGAAGTCCCAGGGCATCCCATCTCCTTGAAGATTTGCGCATAAAGAATGAAGCAATCGCTCGCATACTCCAGCAGTTCGAAGATCTGCTCGTCGCTCTCGCCCGCCGCCATCTCCGTCATCAAATTTACTGGCCCGGCAATCAGGCAAGCCAGGTCGAACGGCCCCTGGTCGGCCCGTCCCAGCACGAAAACCTGGTTACCGATATGGTCGAGCACATAGCGTGTGGCATCCAGCACGGCCCTGGTCAGCGGAGAGTTCCACGGATCGGGCTTCCTGAGGCTCGAAACCTCTCGCAAACTCTTCAGCATCGGCTTTTCGATAATCGGCGCGCTGCCCGGCAGATAAACCACCTCGCAGCCGCAGGCCTCCGCCAGCGCTCCGGTTCCATTCTCAACCAGCAGCAAATCGTGCCCGAACCGTTTCCACGCGGCCACCTGCGCCTCACCCAGCAATTGCCCGTCCTGGAAGATCTTCCGGGGCGGAAGCTCCAGTCCCGCAACTGTCATCATAAAGTTGTGCAGGTCTACCGGAACCCGGTCATGAGGCTCGTACCGTATCGTTGCCAGGCATCTTTCCAGCGATGTCATCTCTTCTTGCATAAACACACCCCTCGCTTCGTCTGGCACTGAAGATGAAGCCACACCGCTCCCGTCAGATTCTACTCCTGTCAGTCAGCGCTGCATCTGGCGGACAGACAGCCGGCAGCGTCTTGTCCATCAGTAATCTGTCCCCGGAATGTAATTGGAGTTGCTCACGTACGAATATTTTCCTGATTTCACCATCGCATCCGCGGCGGAGTTCCAGTTCGTTGTGTGGGCGCCCGTGCTGTTGTTCTGCACCACCGACTGATCGAGCAGGTAGTTGCTGAAGCCCTGTGCGTTCTGGGCATTGGCATTCTGGCCGGCGCTCCAGTTGGCTTGTTCGGCGCTGTTAGCGGCTTCGGTCGCATTCATGCGGGCGGTCGCGTTGGCGCCGATCTGCTGGATGTTGCCCACGATTCGCGCGGTGTTGGCCTGGACGGCCGCACGTTGCTGGGCATCCACCTGCTTCAACTGTGCAATGTGCGGAGCCGCCTCCGCACTTGCCCGCTGGGCAACAAGAGCTTCGTTTACATTAAAACTGGTGAAGATAGCGGCCGCGATCGCGTTTGCCTGGCTGGCGCCGGTATTGGGGAAGTATCCCACATAGTCAAAGAAACTGTAATCTCCGTATTGGTCAGGAGTGGTTGCGCAAATCACCCTGAACATAGCCTGCACGCCCTTCCCATCGGGATTCATCTGCCCCGAGGCCTGAGCGCATCGCTCGCCCTGGAACGACGAACCTGCTGGCGGTGAGACCTGCTCGGAGTTATCGATGTTAAGGGTGACTGGAGTGAAACCGTTCGACTGGCTTAACTGCTGAACGATCTGTGCAAAGTTCTTCGCCAGATCGGCATTGGCCGGATAAGTAACCATCCCCTTCAGCGGCTTCATGCCCATCCGCTGCGTATTGCGGTAGGCCTGCCCATTGGGATCCTGCGCAAGAAACATACTGCCGAGAATTACTACCTCGCCTTGCGGGCCATGGAGGAGTATGCCTCCGCCGCCGCTTTTGGGGTCCACCGTCCAGCCAGCAGGAATGCTGGCGCTGGCCGTGCTGTCGGGCAGCATAACCTGGTGCATTCCTGCTTGCGAGGCCGTTTGTCCGCCAACCGCCGAGCCGGAGGCCGAAGCAGTTACCGCGCCAGATGGGTAACCGGAAGCCGTCCCTGTTGCGCCCGGATGCCAGACGCTGGACAGTTGCTGCAGCATCGGGTTCACCGTCTGCCCGAACTGGGCCGCCCTGTCATAGATCATTGCCGCTTCCGCCTGGTTCGGTCCGGTTGCGGTGGCAATCACCATTCCCGCCAGCGGTAGATTGCCGTCTGGGTGGTCTGTCACCGTAAAGAAGACCCCAACTGAATTAGTCCCGGTGAACTGGAAGACTTTCCCAATTTGCGGCTTCTCGCCACAGTTGGTATGCACTGTTTTCAGCATGCTGCTCATGGCTGCCGACTGGGTGGTAGCTTCAGATGCGCTGCCGTAAACTATCTTGCCGCCTTGCGGCGCGCTGATCATTGTGAGTGGAGTTGGTGTTTGCGTGCACGCCTTGCAGGCGCAAAAGCAAACCATTGACAACGAGAGGAATGCGGCAAATCGTCCGAGCGCGTACATTATCACAATTACCTTTCCTGAATCGAAATGGCACCTTACCCGAATCAGCGAAAACAAGCGGGAAATGCGACAGAAAGATTATATGCCTAAGATTGCTTAGCCTGGGCCGACAACCGCGCTTTCCCCCCCGAAAGCCCCTTGCCCGTCTCCGCTACAATAGAACGAAGCGCCTGCCACGCCAGGGACCCGAGTCCCTGGCCTGCCAGGCGCATCAGAGCATATGCTGACCAAAAACTTACCTGAAGCCCTCACCTTTGACGACGTGTTGCTGGTGCCTGCCTTGAGCGACGTAGTGCCCGTCCAGGTCAGTACGCAAACCCAGTTAACCCGCAAAATCACGCTGAACACCCCGCTGATCTCGGCCGCCATGGACACGGTGACCGAGTCGCGCATGGCCATCGCCATGGCCCAGCAGGGCGGCATCGGCATTGTGCACCGCAATCTTTCCATCGCCGACCAGGCGGGCGAAATCGACAAAGTGAAGCGCTCTGAGAGCGGCATGATCGTTGATCCCGGTGACCATCGGCCCGGACCAGATGATCGGCGACGCCCTCGACGTAATGCGGCGCTACAAGATCTCCGGCGTGCCGGTCACGCGCGGCAAAAAGCTGGTGGGCATCCTCACCAACCGCGATCTCCGCTTTGAAACCCGCACCGATATTCCCATCGGCGACGTGATGACCAAGGAGAACCTGATCACCGTTCCCGTGGGCACCACGCTTGAAGAGGCCGAGCTGATCCTGCACAAGCATCGCGTTGAAAAGCTGCTGGTGGTCGACGATCAATACAATCTGAAGGGCCTCATCACGGTCAAGGACATCCAGAAAAAACTGAAATACCCCAACGCCAGCAAGGACGATCAGGGCCGTCTGCGCGTGGGCGGAGCCATCGGCGCCACCGGCGATTTTCTTGAGCGCGCGGCTGAGCTGATTCGCGCGCGCGCTGACGTGCTGGCCATCGACTCGGCGCACGGCCACTCCACGCGCGTGCTCGAAGCGATCCGCGCAGTCAAGAAGCGCTTCCCTGAGATCGGCATTCTGGCCGGCAACGTGGCCACCTACGAGGGCGCACAGGCAATCATTGAGGCCGGCGCGGACGCCGTCAAAGTCGGCATCGGACCCGGCTCCATCTGCACCACCCGCATGGTCACCGGCGCCGGAATGCCGCAGATCACGGCCATCTCCGAAGCCGCACGCGCCGCCCGCGAACACGGCATTCCCGTCATCGCCGACGGCGGCATCAAGTACTCCGGCGAAATCACCAAGGCCATCGCCGCCGGCGCCAGCTCGGTCATGATCGGCTCGCTCTTTGCCGGCGTCGACGAAAGCCCCGGCGAAACCATCCTCTACCAGGGACGCAGCTTCAAGAGCTATCGCGGCATGGGTTCGTTGACCGCCATGAGCCAGGGCTCCGGCGAGCGCTACTTCCAGAGCACTGACGACCTGGCCAGCGCGGAATCGGGAGCCGAGGGTGTCGTCCAGCGCGAACGCGCCAACCAGAATCGCCTGGCCAAATTCGTTCCCGAGGGCATTGAGGGCCGCGTCCCCTACCGCGGGCCGCTCGAGTCCATGGTCTTCCAGCTCGTCGGCGGCCTCCGCTCCGGCATGGGTTACGTCGGCTGCGGCAACCATCGCTGAACTCCAGGAGAAGGCGCAGTTTGTGCGCATCTCCGGCGCAGGCCTGCGCGAGAGTCACGTCCACGACGTGATCATCACCCGGGAGGCGCCCAACTACCATGTCGAGTAGCCGCCGCGGGTTCCAATTCTGGATCAACGCCTGGTGGCCCGTCGCTTTCAGCATCACTGTCGTCGCCATCATCCTCCAGCGACCTCTTCAGCTCCACGCACTCCGCACACCTGTTGCGCTGGGCTTTTTGCATCCATCTTCGGCAACGTCCACGACATCCCTTGGGACACCATTAACTTCTGTGTCCGTAAGTCCGGCCACTTTCTGCGGATATGGCCTCATCGGCCTGGCCTGGCTTCGCGCCTGGTGGATGACCCTGCCCCACTCCCATTTCCTTCACGACGCCGCGCTCGGCCTGCTCGGATGCGCCGCCATGGCCAGCCTCGACGAGTGGCACCAAACCTACATCCCCAGCCGCACCGGCTCGGCCTGGGATGTGCTGCTCGATTGCTGCGGCGCCATCGTAATGCAATTGGCTGGTCTATATTTTCATGCGTCTATTCAGGCCCAAGCGGCTGGCACGAGCTGCATAGTCCAAAGGAGATGAAATGAAATGCATTCTTTCGCTATTGTTCCTTGTTTGCTTCTGCAGCGCTGCACGGCCGTCAACCGTGACGCTGAAGATTGATGCAGGCCAACCGGTGCGCACCATGCAAGGTGGAATCGGCGCCTCCTGGCACGCCATTGAGACCCCCATTCCCGGCGCTAACGGCGGCAGCGGATGGGGCGCTTACCCGCCGGCCGAAGATGAGGCCGCCTGGCAATCCCTCTATCATTACGCTGACTGGCTGGGCCTGGATTGGTGCCGCGTGGAACTGGAGCAGCGCATCTACGAGCCCGAGCGCGGGCGCTTCGATTGGGACAGCCCGGAGATGCGCATTCTCTACCGCATCCTCGACTGGGCTGAAGTCTCGCCACACGCAGGTTTTTCTCCAGCAGATGTGGGGCAATACCACCTGGAACTCCTTGCCTGAACTGCGCGACGATCCCGCCAAGCGCGTGCATAGCGCTCCCTTGTCCGTGGACGACTTTGCCGACGGCTATGCTGAATTGATCTATCACCTGGTCAAGGTCAAGGGCTATACCTCCATTCGCTGGCTGAGCCTCAACAATGAGCCGGGCCATGATTTCTCCTGGTGGCAAGGGCCGGACATGAAGCCGCTTGCCCCCACACCCGACTTCAAGAAAGTGCGCGCCGCCCTCGACCGGCGCGGAATTACGTTACCCATCTCCGGACCGGACTGGACCGATATGCCGCCGCTGGATCCGGCAAAGATCGACTTCGATCCCTACATCGGCGCCTACGACCTACACTCCTACTTTGCCGACTTCGACAAACCCGGCAAACTCGGCGAGTTCTCGATGACCACCACCATGGCCCGCATAGACGACTGGGCTGCCTGGGCTCACCAGCACAACAAGCCTTTTTTTATTTCCGAAATCGGCACCATGGCCTATGGCTGGCACGACAACAATCCCGGCCCCGACGGCTACGAGGCAAGCCTGAAGAACGCATCCCTCGTGGTTCGATGCCATCAATGCCGGAGCGGACGGCTTCAATCGCTGGAGCTTCATCAATCGCGGCGACTCGACGGCCAGTGGCAACTGGTGGACACCTGGAACGTCAAAGCCGACCGCCTGCTGACAAAGTTCAAGCCCCACCCCAACGCCTATTACATGTGGGCGCTGATGAGCCGCTACACAGCCCTGAACTCCCAGGTTCTGGCGCTCCACACCGAGGGCGGATCAGTCGACGGAATTCAGCGCCTCGTAGCCGCCGGGCTGCGAAGCCCAAAAGGGAAGGTGACGGTACTGGTGGTGAATGATGGGACAGAGGATATGAGCGGGAACATCGAGTTCGATCATCTGGCCGGCGCGCTCAAGCTATACCGGTATCGCATGACCCCCGCCATGCGCGACCGCACAGACATCAAGTTGAAACCAGAGGCATCCTTCGCCGTTCATCCCGGCCACCCATCCTTTGAAGACAACCTTCCCGCCCAGAGCATCACCGTGTATTCGACTTATAAACTCGGGGCGAAGCAAATGGGCGTGCAGGCTGAGTAATTCGTAACTCAAAAGGCTATGTGTTCCTGTAAGCTACTCTCGTAAACAACTCAAAGCGAACACGGGCGCATCCCTCGAGGGGATGCGCCCGTTGGCGATGAACCAGGAAAGGAATGCCTGGACGGCCAGTCCTAAGCGGCAGCTTCCTTGGTTTCTTCTTCCTTCTTCTGCTCTTCCAATTGCTTTTCCAGCTCGGCCCGTTTCTTGGCCTTCATATCGTCGCGCTTCTGGCGCTTGGCATCGAGCTGCTTCTCGGCCCCCAGCAATTCGATGAAGGCCTTCGCGGCCCCGTCGCCCTGCTGGAATCCGGTGCGGATAATCCGCAGATAACCGCCCTCACGGTCGCCGTACCGCGGCGCCACTGTTTCGAACAGCCGCGTCACGGACTTGTCGGTCATGAGAAAGCTGAGCGCCTGGCGGCGGAGTGCAGATCGCCCTTCTTGCCCAGGGTGATCATCTTTTCAATCAGTGGACGGACTGCCTTGGCCTTGGTCAGGGTAGTCTCCACGCGGTCTTCCACCAGAACGGACGTAACCAGATTGCGCAAAAGCGCGCGGCGGTGGCTGGTATTGCGTCCGAGCTTATATCCTGCATTGCGATGGCGCATAGTAAAACTCTCTTTCGATTCTAGCGTTTGAGCTTCTAGGGACTAGCGGACTAAGGATTAAGCTGCGTGATCGCACTTATCGTAGCTCGACGCTTAGTCACGCTCAGTCCCTAGTCCCTGTTCTTAAAAATTCTCGCTCTCGGTCGGCAACTGCAAATCCACCGAATCCAGCGGCTCGTCCTCTTCGTCGTAGCGGCCATAACTTGCGGCCAGTGCTGCTGCGGGAGGAATGCTGGTCGGTCCGGGAACCGCGTTGCCATGCTCGTCGATCTTCATGCCCAGCGAGAGACCCATCTGCGCCAGAATTTCCTTGATCTCGTTCAGGCTCTTGCGTCCGAAGTTCTTGGTCTTCAGCATCTCCGCTTCGGTCTTCTGCACCAGCTCGCCGATGGTCTGAATGTTGGCGTTCTTCAGGCAGTTGTAGCTGCGGACTGAAAGCTCCAGCTCTTCCACAGAGCGGTTCAGATTGTCGTTGCGCAGCAGCGAGCGGCCTTCCTCGCCGCGCGCTTCGGCTTCGATTTCCTCCTCGAAGTTGATGAAGATGTTCATGTGGTCCTTCAGCAGCTTGGCGGCCAGGCCGACAGCGTCGGCGGGCAGCACAGCCCCGTTAGTCCACACTTCAAGCGTCAGCTTGTCATAGTCCGTGATCTGTCCCAGTCGGGCGGCTTCAACAACATAATTCACGCGGCGCACCGGCGAGTGGACCGAATCCACGGGAATAAAGCCCAGGCCCAGGTCGGCATCGAAATTCTTGTCTGCGGAGATATAACCGCGCCCTCTCTTCAGGCGCATCTCCATATCCAGCTTGCCGCCTTCTGAAAGCGTAGCCAGGTAAATGTCTTTATCCAGAATCTCCACGTCCCCGTCGGCTTCAATCATTCCCGAAGTAACCACGCCGGGCTGGTCCGCGCGCAGATAAAGCGCCTTGGGACCCTCGCCCGTAAGCTTGAAGGGAATCTGCTTCAGGTTCAGGATGATGTCGGTGGCGTCCTCCACCACTCCGCTGATGGACTGGAACTCGTGCAGTACGCCCTCGATGCGTATCGCGGTCACCGCCGCGCCCTCGATCGAACTGAGCAGAGTCCGGCGCAGTGCGTTGCCGATGGTGGTGCCAAAGCCGCGCTCAAAGGGCTGGGCGCTGAACTTGCCAAATGTTTCGCTAAGCGTCTCGGCATCCACTGCCAAACGCTTCGGTTTTTGAAATCCTCTCCAAAGCATATCGTTGTCTCGTTTCCGGCGCGGCATGTACGTCGCGATGCATTTTGCGGCGGCCGCGCAAGTTCTCCTTCGGTTGAAATGAGGGACTAGGGACTAAGGAACTAGGGACTAGATCACGACGCTCGTGCAAGCGTGTTTCCTGTTCCCCGTTCCCTTTTTCCCCTTTCCCCTTACTACTTACTTCTCGATCTCTCGCTTGAAAAGCTATTTGGTGATTAGTGGTTAGAGACTCATTCACTTTGCTGATGCAAGTGTTTTTAGCCCCTAGTCCCTTAGTCCCTGTTATTTGCTGTACAGTTCCACAATCAGTTGCTCATTGATCGGCAGGTTGACGTCCGCGCGCTTGGGCAGGTGCAGCACCTTCCCTGAAAGATTCTCAAAATTCGCTTCCAGCCACGTGGGCACGGGATTCTGCGCGGCATACTGCGACCCCTGCTCCACGATAAGCAGCTTTTTTGCGCTCTCGCGGATAGCGATCTCGTCGCCTACATTTAACTGGTAAGAGGGAATGTTGACCTTGCGACCGTTGACCGTGACGTGGCCGTGGCGCACCACCTGGCGGGCCTGGCGGCGCGAGATGGCAAATCCCAAACGGAAAGCCACGTTGTCCAGACGGCGCTCCAACTGCTGGATAAGCAGCTCGCCCGTAACGCCGGCGGCGCGGTTGGCCTTCTCGTAGTACTCGCGGAACTGGCCTTCCAGCGTAAAGTACATGCGCTTGGCCTTCTGCTTCTCGTGCAGTTGCAGGCCGTAGCCCACAATCTTGGCCTTGCGGTCCTTGCCGTGCTGCCCCGGCGGAAAGTTACGCTTCTCCAGCGGGCAACGGTCAGACAAACATTTGGTGCCCTTCAAAAAGAGCTTGGTGCCTTCGCGTCGGCAAAGGCGGCATACTGCTCCGGTATAACGTGCCATTTCTTCTCCTGACTTCGGATGACGGCCGGTTTACGTGTCCGGAGGACATTTCCTCCCGGCCCGGTTGATTACTAGTGGACTAAGGGACTGAGAATAGTCAGTGATTACCCCCGGTTTTACTGTCCCTAGTCCCTTAGTCCACTGTCACCTGCTTCTCTTACACTCTGCGTCTCTTCGGCGGCCGGCAGCCGTTGTGCGGCACCGGCGTCACGTCGCGGATGGAGCTTACTTCCACTCCCGGCAGCGGCCAGGGCGCGAATGGCCGACTCGCGGCCCGAACCCGGACCGGAGACGCGCACATCCACCGCGCGCAGGCCGTGATCGCGAGCCATGCTGGCGGCGTTTGAGGCAGCCTGCTGCGCCGCGAAGGGCGTGCCCTTGCGCGAGATCCGCGGAAACCCAGCGACCCCGAACTCTTCCAGCTCAGCGTGTTGCCCATCTGGTCGGTGATGGTGACGATGGTGTTGTTGAACGTCGCCTGAACGTACGCAATGCCGAACGGCACATTCTTGCGCTCGCGCTTCTTGAACTTTCTTGCCTCTTGCCGGCCGGTTTCCCGGCTCCGGCTTTCTGCTCTGCTTTCGCCATTAGGTTTTACCCGTCGCTTTCTTCTTGCCGGCAATTGTTCCCTTGCGCGGGCCCTTGCGGGTGCGGGCGTTGGTGTGGGTGCGCTGGCCGCGTACCGGCAGCGAACGCCGGTGACGGGTGCCGCGATAACTCTGAATGTCGATCAGACGCTTGATGTGCATCTGGGTGTCCTTCCTCAGGTCACCCTCCACATTCCCCTCGTCCTCGATCACCTGGCGGATGCGGTTGACCTCGTCCTCGCCCAAATCCTGGACCTTCTTGAAGGCGATCAACATTCGCCTTCTCCAGAATCTTGAGAGCGCGGGGATTCCCGATACCGAAGATGTAAGTGAGCGCGATCCTGGCCTGCTTGCCGCGGGGCAGATCGACGCCTGAAATACGTGCCATGCGAATTCCTTTGCGATTTCCGGTTTGTGTGCCCCCGGCCTGAGCCGGTTCGCACGGTTAATGCGGTTGCCTCCAGGGGTTCATCGCAAGCCTTGACTCCAGCTAACTAGCCCCTTTAACGAGGGGTTAGGGATTAGAGGTTAGGGATTAGTTCGCGTTCCTGCTGCAATCGCCTTTACTGATCCCTAAACCCTGATCCCTGATCCCTTTCGTGAAAGTTTCCGCGTTCTGCCAGTCCCGACTAGCCCTGGCGCTGCTTGTGCTTTGCGTTCTCGCAGATCACCCTTACCACTCCCTTGCGGGTGATGACCTTGCACTTGACGCAAATCTTCTTTACCGATGCTCGAACTTTCATCCCTGCTGTCCTTCTCCGCGCTCAAAATCCAGGCGCGAACTATCAAAAAAATCCTATTTGTAGCGGTAAACAATCCGCCCGCGATTCAGGTCGTAGGGACTCAGCTCCACGGCCACGCGGTCGCCGGGCAAAATGCGAATGAAGTTCTTGCGCATCCTTCCCGAAACATGGGTCAGCACCTCGTGATTATTCTCGAGCTTGACCTTGAACATGGCATTGGGCAGTGTCTCGGTGACCACCGCCATTACCTCGATCGCGTCTTCCTTCGACAAACTGTGTCCACTTCCGCCGGTACGCTCTTCCCGCCTCCGGCCGTTATACCGAGCGTGCTACTCGGTTAAAACTCTGGCTCCGGTAGCGGTCACCGCCACCGTGTGCTCAAAATGAGCGCTCATGCTTCCGTCCTTGGCCACTGCCGTCCAGCCGTCTTCCAACACCACTACGTCCGCCTTGCCGGCATTCACCATCGGCTCGATGGCGATCACCATCCCCGAACGCAGTTTCATGCCGCGGCCCCGTTCGCCGAAGTTTGGCACCTGCGGATCCTCGTGCATGTGGACGCCGATGCCGTGGCCCACAAAATCCCGCACCACAGAAAATCCCTCGGCCTCAACCACCCCTTGCACAGCCGCGCCCACATCGCCCAGGGTCGCCCCCGGCCTTACCGCGGCAATGCCTGCGTGCAATGAAGCTTCCGTCGCCTTCAACAGCCGCGCTGTGCCCGGGTCAATCTTCTCGCCCACCGGCACGGTGATGGCTGCGTCTCCGTAGTAACCGTCCACCACCGCCCCAAAGTCGAGCGAAACAATATCCCCTTCCTTCAGCACCCGCTTCGACGACGGTATGCCATGCACCACTTCGCTGTTGACTGAAGCGCAAAGCACACAAGGATAACCGTGGTACCCCTTGAATGCCGCCTTCACTCCCAACTCGTTCAGCCGCGCCTGAGCAGCATTCTCCAGATCCAGAGTCGTAGCGCCCGGCTTCACCTTGCTTCGCACCAATTCAAGAACCTCGCGAACCACCTGGCCCGCGCGGCGCATCTTCTCGATCTCCTGGGACGACTTAAGTACAACCGCCACTCAACCAGCTTTCAGTTCAGCTACTCTACCACAAAACCGCCGTTCGGCCACGCTATCCGCGTAACCGCTCGACGGCGGCAACAATTCCGGCCGCGATTACTGCGATCGGCCGGTCACCATCCACTTCAGCAAAACGTCCCAGTGCCCGGTAATGCTCAATAACAGGCGCGGTCAGGGCCTCATAGGCGCGCATGCGCCCCTTGAAAACCTCTTCCGTGTCGTCGGCTCGCTGGACCAGCGCCGCACCCTCTATATCGCAAATCCCATCCTGCTTCGGGGGATTCACATAGACGTTATAGATGGTCTGGCAGACAGGACAATTCCTGCGCCCTGTAATCCGGCGCAGTAATTGATTATAGTCCACCTGGATGCTGACGGCAATCACCGGCAGCCCCGCTCCGCTCTGAGCTCTTCGCCTGTGCAGCCAGGCGTCCATCCAGCCAGCCGGCCTGCCCCAACGTACGCGGAAACCCGTCCAGAATATATCCGTTAGCGGTATCCGGCTGCTGCGAGCCGCACCGCCACCATCTCGTCCACCAGCGAGTCGGGTACCAGCTCGCCGCGTCCCATGATCTCCTTGGCTACCCGGCCCAGCGATGTACCCTGGGCAACGTTGGCGCGCAACAGGTCGCCGGTCGAAATCTGCGGAATCCCCCACAGCTTTACCAGCTCCTTGGCCTGGGTTCCTTTGCCCACGCCCGGCGCGCCCAATAAAAGAATCGGGCCGGGAATAGTCTTTCGACCCGATTCCCGGCCTGTTTCAACAGCAGTCATAGATGAAGACATTTACCACGTTTTCCTTCCGCGGATGCGACCGGAACGAGGGGAAAAGCCGTCATAGTGCCGCATGATCAGCTGCGATTCGACCTGGTTGATTGTATCCATGGCCACACCCACCACAATCAACAGTGAGGTGCCGCCAAAGTAGAAGTTGACCCCCATACCATGCGTAGTCCAGTTGGGCAGATTCTCAAAAACCCTGCCGATCAGCCACAACTTGTCGAAACGGATGCCCGAGATCATGAAGGTGGGAACCAGCGAAATCACGAATCAGGTAAGCCGCGCCCACCAGCGTAAGGCGGGTGAGAATGTCGTTGATAAAATCCGATGTGCGCTTGCCGGGCCGGATTCCGGGAATGAACGAGCCCGACTTGCGGAAGTTGTCGGCGATGTCGTCCGGCTTCATGATGATGGAAATATAGAAGTAGGCAAAGAAGATGATGCCCAGCATGTACAGGGCTTCGTACCACGGGTAACCGGGCGCGAGCGCCTGAACGATGGGCTGAAGAAAGCGGCTGTTCTGCACCCAGTCCACCTGCGCGAACAGCATGGGCGCCGAAAGGATGGAGCCGGCGAAGATCACCGGCATCACGCCGCCGGCATTCACCTTCAGCGGCAAGATGGCTGGATTGCCCGCCCATCATGCGGCGGCCCACAATGCGCCGCGCGCTCTGGATGGGAATGCGCCGCTCGCTCCGCTCCACGAAGACGATAAACGCCACCACGGCAATCATGGCCGCCAACAGCAGCAGCACGGCCAGGATTGTAAACGAGCCCCAGGCGTTGGTCTGGACCTTCGAGTACATTTCGGCCACGCCGCGGGGCAGGCCGGCCACGATGCCGGCAAAAATCAGCAGGCTCATCCCGTTGCCGATGCCGCGGTCGGTGATCTGCTCGCCCAGCCACATGATGAATGTCGTTCCGGCTGTAAGAGTGAGCACCGTCATCAGGCTGAAGCCGATGCCCGGGTGCAGCACCAGGTTCTGCTTGGTCAAAATTGCCGCGATACCGATCGACTGCAGGACTCCCAGAATCACCGTCATGTAGCGAGTCCACTGCGTGATCTTCCGCCGTCCCAGCTCGCCTTCCTTCTGAATGCGCGCCAGCGGCTCATAGACCACGGTGAGAAGCTGAAAAATAATCGAGGCCGTAATATACGGCATAATGCCCAGGGCAAAGACGGTCATGCGGCGCAGGTTGCCGCCGCCGAACAGGTCCATCAGCCCCAGGGCCGATCCGGCTCTGCTGGCTGAAAAGTAGCTGCCAACTGCTGGCCGTTCACGCCCGGCGTGGGAATATGCGCGCCCAGCCGATAGACGGCCAGAATCGCGAACGTGAAAAGCACCCGCTTGCGCAGGTCGGGAATCCGGAAGATATTAAGAAACTTTTCAAGCATAATTGGTTATCCGCTTCAGGGCGTTACACGCCACTTGATTCACTGCCACAGCTTATCTTACCCATGCCTGGCCCGCAGTGTCCTGACTCACACCGTCCCAGGAAACCCTTGGGAAACTACAAGACCCAGGCCGATTGCCCCAGGTCTTCCGCCGCGGCGGACCGCGGCGGAGAGACCTGGGAGACCACAATCGCCTACTCCGCCGTCGGCTTAACCGCCTTGGTCTTGGTCTTAACCTTAATCGGCGCCGGAGCAGCTTCAGCAGCCACCGGAGCACTCTCAACCGCTGCCGGAGCTGCCTCAACCGCCACTGCCGCAGCATCCTCGCCGCCAGCCACCACTGCCTTGCCGCCGGCTTTTTCGATCTTCTCCACCGCCGACTTGGAAAACTTGTGCGCATGAATCGTAACCGCCGACTTAAGCTCACCCGAGCCGAGAATCTTGATCAGCGCCTTCTTGTTTGAGGCCAGGCCCAGCTTCTTGTAGTCGTCCAGGCCGATCTCGGCCACCTTAAGCTCCGCAATCCGTTCCAGATTCACCACCGTATACTCGGTGCGGAAGATGTTGGTAAAGCCTCGCTTGGGCAACCGGCGGTGCAGCGGCATCTGGCCGCCCTCAAAACCCCGCATCAGGCTGAAGCCGGAGCGCGAACCCTGGCCCTTGTGCCCGCGCGTCGCCGTCTTGCCCATACCGGATCCCATGCCCCGGCCCACGCGCTTGCGCCCAGTATTGGCCCTCCGGGGCGCGCGCAAATTCGATAAATTCTTCGCCATCATATCCTCGCTGTAGCGCCGGCAGAATTTGTGAACTCCGCCGACTCGCGTTAATACAGTGTTCAGTGATTAGTGGTTAGTGATTAGCAAATGCCATTTATTACCAAGCCGTCATTTCCGGCACGAACAAACTGACCACTAATCACTAACCACTAGCTTTCCAAAATCCTCACCAAATGCGGAACCGCCTTGACCATGCCGCGAATGGATTCGTTATCCACCCGCTCCACAATCTGGTTGAGCCGCGTAAAACCCAAGCCCCTTCACCACCGCTTGTGCTTGATAGGGCGTGGAGTTCTTTGAGCGGTAGTACTGAATGCGAATCTTTTTTACCTTTGTCTTAGCCATGGCTAAATCTCCTCCACGGTCTTGCCGCGCATATTGGCCACATCGCCCTTGTCGCGCAACTGCGTCAAAGCGTCGAACGTCGCCTTGACCACGTTGTGCGGGTTCGGCGAGCCAATGCTCTTGGTCAGCACGTTCTGCACCCCGGCCGAGGTCATCACCGCGCGCACCGCGCCGCCGGCAATCACGCCTGTGCCTTCGGGAGCCGGCTTCAGCAGCACCTGTCCCGCGCCGTAACGGCCCAGAACCAGGTGCGGAATCGTGGTATCGGTCAGGTTCACCCGAACCAGGTTCTTCTTGGCCGCTTCGATCCCCTTGCGAATCGCCTGGGGAACCTCCTTGGCCTTGCCCGAACCGTGGCCCACCACCCCTGCCGCGGCATCGCCCACCACCACCAGCGCGGCAAACGACATGTTCTTGCCGCCCTTCACCACTTTGGTCACGCGATTGATGGCCACCACCTGATCCTTCAGGTTGTACTGGTTGGCATCGAGTTTCTTCTTCAAAATCGTCATTGCTCTCTCTTTCCAGTGGACAGCGAACAGCGGCTTTCCCTATTCCCTAGTCCCTATTCCCTAGTCCCTGCTCTTAAAACTCCAGCCCAGCTTCGCGCGCCGCATCGGCCAGGGCCTTGATGCGCCCGTGATACAGGTAGCCGCCGCGATCGAAGACCACCTTCTTGATGCCCTGTTTCACTGCCAGCTCGGCCACTGCCTTGCCGGTTTCTTTAGCCGCGGCCACGTTGCCGCCGCTCTTCAATTTCAGCGTCAGCGACGAGGCCGAAACCAGCGTCTCGCCCTTCAGGTCGTCGATCACCTGCGCATAGATGTGGCCCAGCGAACGGTAAACATTCAGCCGCGGCCGCTCCCCGGTGCCGGAAAGCTTGCGGCGGATGCGCTGGTGAATGCGCTGGCGAATTTCGTTTCTCTTGGTCTCGATAATCATGGTCTCTCGTTCCTATCAGCGGAGCAGCCCTGCGGCTCCGTTCGGTTGATGGTCAGCGGTTAGCTAGCGGAGCTTAGAGAATTCTAGCGGAGTCAATCTTTTGCCCTAGTCTCCTATTCGCCTAGATCCGCTAATCCCTATTCCCTTGTCCCTGCCTTTGTTACTTCGCCCCCGTCTTGCCGGCCTTCTTCTTCAGCTTCTCGTCCGAGTAGCGCACGCCCTTGTTCTTGTAAGGATCAGGCTTGCGCAGCGAACGCATATCGGCCGCCACCTGGCCCACCTTCTGCCGGTCGATGCCGGTAATGGTCAGGTGAGTCTGCTTGGGGTCGATCGCCACTTCAATCCCCGACGGCAGCGGAACCTCAATGGGATGCGAGTAGCCCAGCGTGAAAACCACCGTGCCCTTGCCCTTCATCTCGGCGCGATAGCCGATGCCCACAATATCCAGCTCCCGCGTCCAGCCCTTGGTCACGCCCTGAACAGCGTTGAAAACCAGCGCCCGCGTCAGCCCGTGAAATGCGGCGTGCTTGTCGCTGTCGCGATTCACATGCAGTTCCGCCCCCACTGTTTCCAGCGAAATCCCCTCGGCGATCAGCGCCGAAACCTTGCCCTTGGGCCCCTCGACCAGAACGGTATTGCCCTCGACCTTATACTTCACGCCCGCGGGCAGCGGGATCGGCTTCTTTCCAATGCGCGACATCGTTTCAATCCTTCTAGTGGCTTGCGAGTCCCGAAAAAGCAGTTGTCAGTGATCAGCTTTCAGTGATCAGTTTCAACGCGCCATCGTTCCACTGCAGCCTTTAAAACAGGGACCAGCCACTAGGGACTAATACCCGAAATCAGCATGAACTTTGACAGATTTGGTGGAAACTGTCCCTAGTCCCTGTTCCCTAGTCCCTGCCTTTACCACACTTCGCAAAGCAACTCGCCGCCCACGCGCTCGCGGCGCGCCTGACGGCCGGTCATCACGCCCTTCGGCGTGGTCATGATCGAGATGCCAAGACCGCCCTGCACGCGCTTGATCTCGTCGTGGCCGATATACACCCGGCATCCGGGACGAGAGATGCGCGCCAGGTCGCGGATGGCCGCTTCCGTGCCGCCGTACTTCAGATACACGCGCAGCACCAGCTTGCCTTCTTCTTCCTGGGTCTTGTAGTTCGAGATATACCCCTCCTCCTTGAGGATGCGGGCAATCTCGGTCTTCAGCTTCGAAGCCGGAACATCCAGCTTCTGATGACGCGCCCGGATCGCATTCCGGATCCGCGCCAGAAAATCTGCTACTGGGTCGGTCAGACTCATTCCTTCTCCTTCATTCCCCGTTCGTCCGTCCGCCGCGGCGAGAAACCTGCGGGAATGTTTAAAACAGCTTTCAGCTATTAGCTTTCAGCTTTTAGCTCATCCTGCTGGATCGCACTCGATTGACCAAGCACGAACAGCTGAGAGCTAACAGCTAAATTCTGATAGCTGTCTTACTTACCAGCTCGACTTCACGACGCCGGGAATCTCGCCCTTCAGCGCCAGCGCCCTGAAACACAGGCGGCAAACGCCAAACTTGCGCAGAAACCCGCGCGGCCGCCCGCACAGTTGGCACCGGTTGTGCTTGCGGCAGCTGAACTTCGGCTTCCGCGCGTCCTTCACCCTTTTTGCAGTAGTTGCCATAAACCCTCAAATCCTCTTTACGCGCCCTGCCGGAACGGCATGCCAAAGTGCTTCAGCAGCGCCCGCGCCGAGTTGTCGTCCTTCGCCGAGGTCACAATCGTAATGTTCATGCCCTTCAGCTTCTCCACCTTGGAGTAGTCGATCTCAGGAAAAATCAGCTGGTCGCGCAAACCGAGCGTGTAGTTGCCGCGCCCGTCAAAACTCTTCGTCGACACGCCGCGAAAATCGCGAACCCTGCGGCAGCGCCGTCGAAATCAGCCGGTCAAGAAACTCGTAAGCCTTCTCGTTCCGCAAGCGTCACCATGGCGCCAATCGACATGCCCGCCCGCACCTTGAAGGCCGCAATCGACTTCTTCGCCTTCGTGGTCACCGGCTTCTGCCCTACGATCGCCGTCAGGTCGGCCACCAGCGGATCCAGCAGCTTGGTGTTCTGCGTAGCCTCGCCCAGTCCCATGTTGACCACGATCTTCTTCAGCTCCGGAACCGCCATCGGATTGTCGAGACCCAGCTCCTTTTGCAGAGCCTGCTTGATCTCCTTGTGATACTTCTCTTTCAGCCTTGCCGCCATTTGCTTTGCTCTCTTTCTTCCGGCGCCCGGAGTGGGCTATTCAGCCCGTTTACCGCTGCGGAAGGTGCTTAATAACAGCTCCAGTCTTAGCTCTAGCCTTAGCCCGTCTCAACTTCCGTATAACTCTTCAGTTTCACGAAAAAGCTAGAAGCTGGGAGCTAGAGGCTAGAAGCTAGAAGCTGCTCTTCCTACTTCTTCGTGGGCAATTCCTGCCCGCACTTCTTGCAAATCCTCATCTTGCTGACGCCTTCGACCTTGTATCCCACGCGCGCCGGCCCGCAGTTGGGGCACACCAGCACGACGTTGGAAACATTGATGGGCGATTCCTGGTCGGCGATGCCGCCCTGGGTCCGCTGTCCCTGCTTGCCCGAAACCGTCTTCTTCACCACCCGCACGTGCTCCACAAGCACCGTGCCCTTGTCCGGGAAGACGCGCAGCACGCGGCCCGTCTTGCCGCGATCCGAGCCCGTCAGGACCTTGACCGTATCGTTGCGACGAATATTTAAACTCGGCATCTTCTCTCCAAAATCAGGAACAGTAACAGTTGATCAGTCTCTTGGGCTGTTCCCTATTGCCAGTTCCCATTCCCTGCTCTAAACAACTTCGGGGCCAGCGAAACAATCTTCAAAAACTTCTTCTCGCGCAACTCGCGGGCCACCGGCCCGAAAACGCGCGTGCCCACCGGCTCGTGGTCGTCGGTAATCACCACCGCCGCATTCTCATCGAAGCGGATGTAGGTGCCGTCGCGCCGCCGGTACTCCTTGCGGGTGCGCACGATCACCGCCTTCACCACTTTGCCCTTCTTCACCGTGCCGTCCGGCGAAGCTTCCTTCACCGCGGCGGTCACAATGTCGCCCAGGCCCGCCTTCTTGCCCAGTCCGCCGCCCAGCGGCAGAATCACTTGCAGCTTGCGCGCGCCGGAGTTATCGGCCACCGCGAGCATCGTTCTCATTTGCACAGCCATGGGTTCTTCTCCTTACTCGCCCGCGTTAGCTGGCGGCCTTGCATTTCGTCCGGAAGCTTCGCGTCTTCGATCTGTCCCAGCGTCGATCGCCGCACAATCTCTTCCAGCGACCACCGCTTCAGCTTGCTCAGCGGCCGGGTCTCGCGGATGCGCACCACGTCGCCCATCCGCGCCGAACTCTGCTCGTCGTGGGCATAAAACTTCTTCGTACTGCGCACAATCCGCTTGTACTTCGCGTGCGCCTTGCGCATCTCGACCTCGACCACAATGGTCTTCTGCATCTTGGTCGAAACCACCTGGCCAACCTTCTCGTTACGCCGCGCGCCTGCTGCCGCCGGCGCCTGCGCTGCATCTAAAGTCGTCTGTCATTTAGCGGGCTCCCTTCTTGCTCTCCGCGTCCGCCCTAGCGTCCACGGCCGCGTCCTTGGCCGCGCCGCGAATACCCAGCTCGCGCTCCTTGGCTACGGTCTTGATTTGCGCGATCTCCTTGCGCAGTTCGCGGAGCTTCTTCACTCCGTCGCTCGGGTCCGTCGCGATCTGAAAGCGAATCCGGAATAGCTGCTCGGAGGTCGTCTTCTCCTGGTGCACCAGTTCTTCGTCGCTCAAATTCCGAATCTTTTCGAGTTCCATCTCTGTTTCTCTCTCCAGCCTTCTGGCGAGTCCAGCTTTCTAGCCTGTCACCCTGCTCGTGTGTACCCTTCGATCCAACTCAAGCGCTATATGCTGGAGGCTAGCGGCTGGGAAAGCTGCATTTCTACTTGGCTGCCTCGGCCACGGCCTTTTCCGCTCCCGGCCGCTGCACAAACTTGGTTCTCAGCGGCAGCTTGTTCGATGCCAGCCGCATGGCTTCCTGCGCGGTCGCCGGATCCACCCCTTCCATCTCGAAGAGGATCTTGCCCGGCCGCACCACCGCAACCCAATGGTCCAGCGCGCCCTTGCCCGAGCCCATTCTCACTTCGGCCGGCTTCTTGGTAATCGGCTTGTCCGGGAACAGCCGCAGCCAGATCTTGCCGCCGCGCTTGATGAAGCGGGTCATGGCGATACGGCTGGCCTCGATCTGACGGTCGGTGATGTAACCGCACTCCATCACCTTCAATCCGTATTCACCGAACGACAGCGTAGAACCGCGCCAGGCCTTGCCGCGCCTCTTGCCCTTCTGCTGCTTCCGAAACTTCACCTTCTTTGGCATCAACATAACGAAAACCTCGAAAACCAGGGACTAGGGAATAGGGACTAGGGACTAATTTCATCCCACCACCATTCACTTCCCGGGCCAACTTACTGCATCTTCAAAAACCAAAACTCTTCGGACCAGATATCGGGGGTAACTCTTGCCTTAGTCCCTAGTCCCTAGTCCCTTAGTCCCTGCTCTTAAAACACCGACGTTCCCACCGGCGGCGCCTGACGGCGCTTCTGCTCGTAGATATCGCCGCGATAGATCCAGGTCTTCACGCCGATCACGCCATAAGTCGTATGCGCCTCGGTGAAGCCGTAATCGATATCGGCCCTCAGCGTGTGCAGCGGCAACCGCCCCTGCAGGTACCACTCCGAGCGCGCAATCTCGTTGCCGTTCAACCGGCCGGAGACCCTCACCTTGATTCCCTTGCAGCCGAAGCGCAGCGCCGAGTCCACGCTCTTTCTCATCGCCCGGCGGAAGCTGACGCGCTTTTCCAGTTGCAGCGCGATCGCTTCAGAAACCAGTTGCGCGTCCAGCTCCGGCTTGTTCACCTCGATGATGTCGATGAACACGTCGCGGCTGGTGCGCTTGCCCAGCTCCGTCTTGAGCTTCTCGATCTCCGCGCCCTTGCGGCCGATCACGATGCCCGGCCGGGCGGTGCGGATCAAAAAGCGCAGCTTGTTGCCCGGCCGCTCAATCTCCACCGAGCTCACGCCCGCGGCCTTCAGCTTCTCGCGCAGCTCAGCCTTGAGCTTCACGTCCTCGACCAGGAGCTTCGAATAGTCGCGCTCTGAGAACCAGCGCGAACGCCACGGCTTGTTCACTCCCAGCCGGAATCCGTAAGGATGGACTTTCTGTCCCATGCTTTTCCTCTCAAAACCTTCTAGGCCTACTTGCCGGCCTTTTTCTTGGTTGCCTTGGCCGCCGTCTCCGGCTCCTCGGCCTTCTTCTTTGTGGCTTTGCCTTGCCGCTGTCTCGGCTCTTCAGCCTTTGTCTTGGCTAGCCTTGGCCTTTGTCTCCGGCTCCTCGGCCTTCTTCTTGCTGCCTTGGCCTTTTTGGGCGCCGCCTCGGCTCCTCAACCTTCGCCTTGGCCGCCGGGGCTGCTTTCACCGCCGCCGCCGGTTCCTCCGACCTTGGTCACCAAACCCGCGCTCGACTCGCGCTCGGCCACTGAAAGCACAATGTGCGTCAGCCTGCGCTGGTAGCGGAAGGCCCGTCCCATCGGCGCCGGCCGGATCCGCTTCATGCGCGGTCCGTCGTTGGCCAGGGCCGTCTTCACGTAGAGATTGTCCACGTCCAGATCCGTGCCCTGCTCGCCGGAAACATACTTCGCGTTGTCCACCGCCGAGGTCAACAGCTTGTAGATCACCGGAGCGATGCGCTTCTTGGTGAAGGCCGCTGTCGTCAGCGCCTCTTCCACCCCCCGGCCCTTGATCAGGTCCAGCACCAGCCGCGCCTTTTGCGGCGACACGCGCTGGAACCTGGCCTCGGCCCTGTATTCCCTTGTCTCGACTGCCATTGTCTCTTCCTCAATCTCTCTGCCAGCGGCTGGCCCTGTCCTGCGGCCCTAGTCCCTGGTCCCTTCAGTCCCTAGTCCCTGTCTCAACTACCGCGGCTTGGCCCCGGCTTCGGCGGAAACTGCCTTGCTGCCCCCGGTGTGTCCCTTGAAGATGCGGGTGGGCGCGAACTCGCCCAGCTTGTGTCCCACCATGTTCTCGGTCACGTACACCGGAATGAACTTCCTGCCGTTGTGCACCGCGATCGTGTGGCCCACAAACTCGGGAAATATCGTCGAACGGCGCGACCAGGTCTTCACAACTTTCTTGTCGTTGGCCTGGTTCAGCACCTCGATCTTCACCGTCAGGTGCGCATCCACGAACGGGCCCTTCTTTGTCGAACGTGCCATAAATCCTCAGCTCCTCTACTTCGCCCGGCGGCTGACAATATAGCTGTCAGTCCGCTTGTTGTTGCGTGTCTTGTATCCGCGTGTCGGCTGGCCCCACGGGGTCACCGGATGACGGCCGCCCGAGGTCTTGCCTTCGCCGCCGCCGTGCGGGTGATCCACAGGATTCATGACCACGCCGCGGTTGGCCGGGCGAATGCCCTTCCAGCGGTTGCGTCCCGCCTTGCCGATGGACACATTCTCATGATCCGTGTTGCCCACCTGGCCAATGGTCGCCATGCACTCGGCCAGCACCTTGCGGGTCTCGCCCGAGGGCAGCTTGAGCAGCGCGTAATCGCCCTCTTTGGCCACCAGTTGCGCCTGCGTTCCGGCCGACCGCGCCATCTGCGCGCCCTTGCCCGGCCGCAATTCGATCGCATGCACCGTGGTGCCGGCGGGAATGTTCTTGAGCGGCAGCGCGTTCCCTACCAAAATGTCCGCTTCCGGACCCGAGCTCACCGTCGCGCCCACCTTCAGCCCTACCGGCTGCAGAATGTAGCGCTTCTCGCCGTCGGCATAGTGCACCAGGGCAATGCGGGCCGACCGGTTGGGGTCGTACTCAATGGTCGCCACCTTCCCCGGTACTCCGTACTTCTCGCGCTTGAAGTCGATCAGGCGCAGTTTCTGTTTATGCCCGCCGCCGTGATGGCGGATGGTCAGGTCGCCCGTGTTGCGGCGGCCGCCCGTGCGCTGCTTCACCGCCAGGAGCGGCTTGTGCGGCGTCGACGTCGTCAGGTCGTCGTTCACCAGCGTGGTCTGAAACCGCAGCGTCGGCGTTATCGGTCTGTATGTCTTGATTGCCATCGTCTTTGTCCTGGAGTGCCTGCGCCCTCGTGCTGCGCCTCACTCCCGTTTCTCCGAAGCTTCTCGTATTTCACGGCTTCGATATTCGTATCTCTCAGCGGCTCTTGAACTAGTCCCTAGTCCCTAAGTCCCTGTCTTACAGGTTGCTCACGTACTCAGGCAGCTTCTCGCCTTCCTTCAGCCGGACGTAAGCCTTCTTCCAGTCCGGCCGGAAGCCCGTGTACTTGCCGCGGCGGCGTTCCTTGCCAATCACATTTGCGGTGCGGACCGCGGCCACCTTCACCTTGAAGAGAGCCTCCACGGCCTGCTTGACTTCGGTCTTCGTTGCTTCGGGAGCCACGTCAAAGACCAGCGTCTTCTCGGTCTCCTTCACGCTCAGCCCCTTTTCGGTAATCAGCGGGCGGCGAATCACGGTATAAACACTCGGCATTACGCCACCTCCGTCGCTGCGGGCGAGCTTGCGTTTCGAAACGTTCTTCTCCAGCATCTCCGTCAACTGCTCAAGGGCGGCCGTTGAAAAGATGGCCCGCTCATAGCGCAGCAGATCGTAGGGATGCACTTCGTTGTTCAGCACCAGCTCCACGCCGGCCAGGTTGCGCGCGCCCAGCAGCAGCGCCTTGCTGAGCGTCTTACCGTTCTCCACCAGCAGAGCCGTGCGCGTCACGTCCAGCTTGTCCAGCGCCGCCCGGTAGAGCTTGGTCTTCGGCTCCTTCAGCTCGAACGATGTCCACCACCGTCAGCTTGCCGTCCGCCAGCTTCGAAGCCAGCGCCGAGCGCAGCGCGCCCAGCAGCTTCTTGCGCGGAAACGCATAATCGTAGCTGCGCGGCTGAGGTCCGTGCACCGTGTAACCATGACGCCACAAAGCAGACCGGACTGACCCGATGCGAGCCCGCCCCGTGCCCTTCTGCTTCCACAGCTTCTTGCCCGAACCGGCAACTTCGGTGCGGCTCTTGGTTTTGGCCGTGCCCTGGCGCAGCGAAGCGCGATAGTGCTTCACCGCCTCCCACAGCAGGCCCTCGTTCACCTGGTCCGGTCCGAAGAGCGCGTCGGCCAGCTCGATCGAGCCCACCTTCTCGCCGTTCATATTCACTACATCCACGTTTGCCATCTTCTTCTTCCTACCAGCCGCTAGTTGCTAGCTTTTCAGCCTTTGAGCTCACAATTCCATTTGCAAGCTGCAGTATCGCCGCGTTCTGCCACAGTCAAGCTAGAAGCTAAGAGCTAACAGCTAAAAGCTCGTACTTTCTCTTGCCGCCGGCCTTCTTCGAAGCCTTCAACGGATCCACCGTGCCCGATCCGGCAAAGCCGCGGCGCTCGCGCGGCGGATTCTTGGCCTTCGAAATCAGCACATAACCCTCGCGCGATCCGGGCACCGCGCCCTCGACCATCAAAAGGTTCTCTTCCAAATCGATTCCGCGGATGCGCAGATTGCGCACCGTGATCTGTGCCGCTCCCATGTGGCCGGGCATGCGCTGGCCGGGAAAAACGCGGGAAGGATAGCTCGAGGCGCCGATCGATCCCTGCACCTGGAACATGTGCCCGTGCGACTTCAGTCCGCCTGCCGAAATGATGGCGGCGCACAACGCCTGCAAAGCCACGCCCCTTCGAAGTGCCGATCACGTCCACAAACTTCGCTTCCGTGAAAATGTCCACCAGAACCCGGTCGCCGGCCTTGGTAGCCACAACGCCTTCGGCGTCCAGCTCAAGATCCACTTCCTTGATGACCTTCACCGGCGGCGCTTCGGTCTTGGCAAAGTGGCCGGCCTGAGGCTTGGTCACATTCTTCGTCCTTGACGAACTCCACCAGCCCGATCTGCGCGGCCTCGTACCCGTCCTTGGCCAGCGTCTTCAACTGCGTAATCACGCAGGGACCCGCCTGCAGCACCGTAATCGGGTGCACGTCGCCCTTTTCGTCGAAGACCTGCGTCATGCCGATCTTTTTACCTAAAATTCCCGTAACTGCCATCTCGTCCTCGCCTCATCATGCGATGTTGAATTCACCGCACTGCCGGGCCCTTCTCGGGCTTTTTACTGCTTCGCGTCGCCACAACCATGCTTTTGCGCCCGAAGGGCGCGTCCGCCTGATACAGCAAGTTCACTTTTCAAACGCCTTGATCTCCACATCCACGCCCGCCGGCAGGTCGAGCTTCATCAGCGCGTCCACCGTCTGCTGGGTCGGTTCCAGAATGTCGATCAGCCGCTTGTGCGTCCGAATCTCGAACGCCTCGCGCGACTTCTTGTCCACGTGCGGCGAACGCAGCACGCAATACTTGTTCTTCATCGTCGGCAAGGGAATCGGCCCCGCCACCGTTGCCCCGGTGCGCTTGGCCGTCTCCACAATCTCGCCGGTCGAGTTATCCAGCACGCGATAGTCGTATGCCTTCAACCGTATGCGAATCCTCTGTCCTACCATTGGCTTCCCTTCTTAGGGACTCAGGACTAAGGGACTAGGGACTAGCAAAATCGCTACGATGATGTGCAGCCATCTTGGCCGCTCCCTAGTCCCTAGTCCCTATTCCCTGCTTACTTCACAATCTCCGAAACCGTACCCGCGCCCACCGTGCGTCCGCCTTCGCGGATGGCAAAGCGCAATCCCTTTTCCAGAGCCACCGGCGTAATCAGCTCCACCTCAAGCTGCACGTTGTCGCCCGGCATCACCATCTCCACGCCTTCCGGCAACTCCGCCACCCCCGTCACGTCCGTCGTGCGGAAGTAGAACTGCGGCCGGTAGCCCTTGAAGAACGGCGTGTGACGGCCGCCTTCTTCCTTGCTCAGCACGTACACTTCGCCCTTGAAAACCGTGTGCGGCGTAATCGATCCCGGCTTGGCCAGAACCATCCCGCGCTCCACGTCTTCCTTGGGAATGCCGCGCAGCAGAATCCCGGCGTTGTCGCCCGCCATGCCCTCGTCCAACTGCTTCTTGAACATTTCCACGCCCGTGCAAACCGTCTTGCGCGTCTCCCGGAAGCCGACGATCTCCACGTCCTCGCCCACCTTCACCTTGCCGCGCTCAATCCTGCCCGTCACCACCGTGCCGCGCCCGGAGATCGAGAAAATATCCTCGATCGGCATCAGGAAGGGCAGATCCACCGCGCGATCGGGCCGCGGAACATACTTGTCCACCGCCTCCATCAGCTCGTCGATCTTGGCTTCCCACTGCGCCTCGCCGTTCAGAGCGCCCAGCGCCGAGCCGCGAATCACCGGCACGTCGTCGCCGGGAAACTGGTACTTGCGACAGCAGCTCGCGAACTTCCATCTCCACCAGGTCGATCAGCTCCGGATCTTCCACCGCGTCGCACTTGTTCAGAAAGACCACGCATCGCAGGGCACGCCCACCTGGCGCGCCAGCAACACGTGTTCCTTGGTCTGCGGCATCGGCCCGTCGGTGGCCGCAACCACCAGAATCGCTCCGTCCATCTGCGCCGCGCCGGTGATCATGTTCTTGATGTAGTCGGCGTGACCGGGGCAATCCACGTGCGCATAGTGCCGGTTCTTGGTCTCGTACTCCACGTGCGCCGTGGCGATGGTGATGCCGCGTTCCCGCTCTTCCGGCGCGTTGTCGATCGAATCGAACGACCGGAACTGGATCTTCGGGTTGTGCTTCTGCAATACCTTGGTGATGGCCGCCGTCAACGTCGTCTTGCCGTGATCGATGTGACCGATCGTTCCCACGTTCACGTGCGGCTTGCTGCGATCAAACTTTTCCTTGCCCATAAAAGTCCCTGCATCCCTTTCATAGCTTGTACTGCACGTTTCAACTCGGGGCGCCGGCCATCCGGCTCCAGCCCCAAAACCTGACCCTACTTGCCCTGCAACCGGCCGATGATCTCATCGGCAATCATGCGCGGCGCCTCTTCGTAGCGCGCAAACTGCATCGAGTACGACGCGCGGCCCTGCGTGGACGAGCGAATGTCGTTCACGTAACCAAACATTTCCTTCAGCGGCACGATGGCCTTGATCACCTGCGAACCGCCGATGTGCTCCATCCCCTCGATCCGTCCCCGGCGCGAGTTGATGTCGCCGATAATCGTCCCCATGTGCTCCTCGGGAACGGTAACTTCAACCGCCATCACCGGCTCCAGAAGCACCGGGCGAGCCTTGCGCGCGGCTTCCTTGAAGGCGATCGAGCCGGCAATCTTGAAGGCCATTTCGTTGGAGTCCACTTCGTGGTAGCTGCCGTCGTAGAGCGTCACCTTGATATCCACCATCGGGTAGCCGGCCAGAATTCCCAGCTCGATGGCGCCCTGCACGCCCTGGTCGATGGGCTTGATGAATTCCTTGGGCACCGAACCGCTCTTGATCTCGTTGATAAACTCGTAGCCCTTGCCCGGCACGTTGGGCTCGATGCGCAGCTTGCAGTGGCCGTAGTTGCCCGAGCCGCCGGTCTGGCGAATGTACTTGCCCTCGGCCTCGGCCTTCTTGCGGATGGTCTCGCGGAAGGCCACCTTGGGCTCGCCCACATTGGCTTCCACCTTGTGCTCGCGCCGCATGCGGTCGACCAGAATCTCCAGATGCAGCTCGCCCATGCCGCTGATAATCGTCTGCCCCGACTCGTCGTCGGTCCGCACCTTGAAGGTCGGATCCTCGTCGGCCAGCCGCGACAGCGCCACGCCCATCTTTTCCTGGTCGGCCTTGGTCTTGGGCTCGATGGCCACCGAGATCACCGTCTCCGGGAAGGTGATCGCGCCCAGCGCGATGGGATGATGCGGAGCGCATAGCGTATCGCCGGTCTTCAGTTCCTTCAGCCCCACGCAGGCGCAGATGTCGCCGGCCAGAATCTCGGTAACGTCTTCGCGCTTGTCGGCGTGCATCTTCACCAGCCGGCCAATGCGATCGGTCTTGCCGGTGCGGGGATTGAGCACCGTGTCGCCGGTCTTGAGCGAGCCGGAGTAGACGCGCACAAAGCACAGCTTGCCGAATGGATCGTTGATGATCTTGAAGGCCAGCGCCGCCAGCGGCTCGCTGTCGTCCGGCTTGCGGATTTCAATTTTCGAGGGATGGGAGGGATTGATGCCCTCCACCGGAGGCTTATCCAGAGGGCTGGGCAGGTAATCGACCACCGCATCCAGCAGCGTCTGAACGCCCTTGTTCTTGAATGCGCTTCCGCAGAGAACGGGAAAGACCTTCAGATCGATGGTGGCCTGGCGAATGCCGGCCTTCAGCTCTTCGATGGTGGGCGTTTCGCCTTCCAGAAACTTCTCCAGCAGCACATCGTCGGTCTCGGCAATCACCTCAATCAACTGCAGCGCGGAAGGCCTCGGCCTTCTTTTGCAGTGCGGCGGGAATCGGCTCAATCGAGAACTCGGCGCCCATGGTCTCGTCGTGCCAGACGAATGGCCTTCATCTCGATCAGGTCGACGACGCCCTTGAAGCCGGCCTCTGCGCCGATGGGAATCTGCAGCGCCACGGGCCGCGCGCCCAGCCGCTTGCGAATGGTCTCCAGAACGTGCTCGAAATCCGCGCCGTTCTTGTCCATCTTGTTCACGAAGCAGATGCGCGGCACCTTGTACTTGTCGCCCTGCCGCCACACGGTCTCAGTCTGCGGCTGCACGCCGCAAACAGAATCGAACAGCGCCACCGCGCCGTCCAGCACCCTCAGGCTCCGCTCCACCTCGGCGGTAAAGTCCACGTGGCCGGGGGTATCGATAATATTGATGCGGACATCTTTCCAGGTGCAGGTAGTGGCGGCCGAGGTAATCGTAATGCCGCGCTCCTGCTCCTGCTCCATGTAGTCCATGGTCGCCGTGCCCTCATGCACCTCGCCGATGCGGTGCGTAATGCCCGTATAGAAAAGGATGCGTTCCGTCGCAGTCGTCTTCCCGGCGTCGATGTGCGCCATGATTCCGATGTTCCGGCAACGATTTAGAGGTACGGTGCGAGCCACGGTGATTTTCCCTTGCGGGCTTTCCGCCCGCGGTTAACTTCACTTCAACAGTCAAAATCTCTCGGGTGCCCCATCTCGCCAGTCTCTGATTCTTGCGACCTAGTGCGAACCTCATCTCTTCAGCGCTACGTCTACCACCGGTAGTGCGCAAAGGCCTTGTTGGCCTCGGCCATGCGGTGCACGTCTTCCTTCTTCTTCATCGCCGCGCCGCGCCCGTTGGCCGCATCCAGCAGCTCGTTGCCCAGCTTGTCGGTCATGCCCTTCTCGCCGCGGCTGCGCCCGTAGGTAATCAGCCAGCGAATGGCCAGCGAGGTGCGCCGGTCGGGATTCACCTCGATCGGCACCTGGTAGTTGGCGCCGCCCACGCGGCGCGTCTTCACCTCGAGCAGCGGCTTGCAGTTCTCCACCGCCTTCTTGAAGAGCTTCAGAGCATCGTCGCCCCCGCCCTTCTCTTCGAGGTTCTTCATCGCCTGGTAGAAGATGCCCTGGGCCGTCGACTTCTTGCCGCCCCACATCATCGAGTTCACAAACTTGGTGACCAGCGTGGACCCGTAAACCGGATCCGGCGCCACTTCCCGCTTCGCAATGTGCCCTTTTCTCGGCATAATCCTCAAAATCCTTCGCGCTTTCAGCGCCAGCTTCTCTGCCCTAGTCCGGGTCCAACTCGTCCCGGAACCGTTTCCAGATCAGCTAGACAGCTGAGCAGCTGACAGCTACTAGTTCCTGTCCTTACTTCTTGCGCCGCGCCGCCCTTGGCGCGCTTGGCTCCATACTTTGACCGGCTCTGCTTGCGGTCGGCCACGCCCACCGAATCCAGCGTGCCGCGCACCACGTGATAGCGAACGCCGGGCAGATCCTTCACACGGCCGCCGCGAATCAGCACAATCGAGTGCTCCTGCAGGTTGTGGCCGATGCCGGGAATATAGGTGGTGACCTCAATCCCGTTCGTCAGCCGCACGCGGGCTACCTTGCGCAGAGCCGAGTTCGGCTTCTTGGGCGTCTGCGTATACACGCGGGTGCATACTCCGCGCCGCTGCGGCGAGGCCTGCAATGCCGGCGACGCCGTCTTGTACCGCGGGGCCGTGCGCCCCTTGCGAACCAACTGATTGAATGTAGGCAAACTGAAACTCCTTACCGCAAAAACCGTTAACCCTTCCAACTGCTCTCAGCCGCGCGCAGACCCTTCGGGCCGTCCTGGCCTTGAACGGCACATTCAGCCGTGCAAGCGCACAGAAGCCCTGTTGTTGCTGCTTCGCGTCTGCCTTCGTTCCAATCTTCAGACGAGAACCGGGACGGTGGCCGGGCGTTTCCAAGCTCTGGAAAGCCAACTCCGTTTCGCGGTTCCGGCCCGCATAGCCCTCCAAGGTGGAGAACGCGCGGGCTCCGTAGCGATTTGTCCCCTGCCCTCCGCAAGAAAAGAGCGATTCCGGGGACCTGTCTGGCCGGTCAACTGCACCTGGCCTGGGGCTCAACCCGCGCCAATTACCGCCTGGCCGGGCTGCCCATTCGCCTCCGCCGTTCAAGACACACGGACAGAGGCGTTCTTGCGGAACCTTTTAACAATATCAAGAAAGAGGGGTTGGGTCAATGAATTCTCCCCGCACGCGAGGAATTTTCGCTATATTTTCGACCCTTCAGCTCACAATAAAGCACGAAAACGATGGTCCCGGTGTAGCGCCGGTCTCCTGACCGGCTGTAGAGTGGGCGTCCTCGCCCACTCATCGCCCCGCATCCGTCGTAATCCTGCCCACCAGCAGCTCCAGAAACCCCTTTTCGTCCGACTTCAAGCACACCTGCGCATTCGGCGCCCCCTCCACCGGCCGCGTAAACCCTTTGTCGTCAACCTCCAGCCGCATCGGCGTCGCCGGGCACAGATCGGGCCGAACGGCATAGGTCACTGCCACCGGATCAAAGAGTGTAGGCGCCACCGGATGATCCGGATTCCCGCCCATCCACTGGTGATAAAGCAGTGTCAACTGGTCGGTCAGCGGCGACCCATGAGAAAAAATCGCCTCCCGCTCCTTCGTCTCCAGCTGGATTTGCGTCGAATCCAGCGGCATCATGAAAACCGGCACTCCGGACAGCCAGCAGCGCCCTCAATCCCGCCGGATCGCAGCGCATATTCCACTCGCGCTCGGCGGCCGCTGCGCTCCCAGTCTTCCAGTCGTCGTACCCCCGGTAGACGCTCCCGCCCATCATCACCACCCGCTTGAGCTGGCGAAAAGTAGCCGGATCGCGCTCGATCGCCGCCTGCACATTGGTCAGCGGCCCGATGGCGATCAGCGTAATCTGCCCCGGATGCGCTCGAATCTGATCGAGCAGAAACTCAGCCGCCATCGGCATGCTTCCGCCTCTCAGGAGACTCTGGCGCGCATAAGCAGCCTGGGTAAATGCATTGGTTGCTCGTGCGTCTGGAACGCCGGCCGCCACAGGAATATCGCTTCGCCCCACCGCGCCCAGGTACCGATCCACCAGCCTCGCCCGCAACTCCGTATCGCCGTATGCCGTCGTGATGCCCAGCAGCTTCAACTCCGGGCTCCGCAAAGCCAGCGCCAGCGCAAAGGCATCGTCAATATCGTCGCCGATATCGGTATCGAGAATCACCAGTTGAGGCTTTGCCGCAAGCTGCCGTGCAGCAGGCGCAGTTTGCCCGCCCGCCCCGGCAACCATCATGCCCAGCGCTGCAAACGCAATTAGGAATCGCCAGATTTTCATGCACACACTGTAACCGAATTGGCCGCGCTTGGATTCAGCTATAGCATCAGACCTCAGGGCTGACGGCATAGAAGCTTAAAGCCGCATCGCCCTGTTCCAGCAGCCGCGTCCGTCCCAAGCTCCCGTATCTCTCCTCGAGCCGCTCCTTGCGCCGATGCTCCGCAATCACCAACGCGCCCGGCGCCAGCAATCCCACCGTCCGCCGCCCAGCAACCCCAGCGTAGCCGCATACTCCTCCGCGCGTCATAAGGCGGATCGAGAAACACCACATCGAATGCCTGCGGCATCCCGGCTTCTGGTCCGAAGCAGCTCTCCTCGCGACCCCCGCAACCAAACCCCCACGCCACTGGTGTGGACCCGGAATCCCTCCGTCAATCCCAGCCTGGCCAGGTTCTTCGCGCAGCACCGCAAGCGCCGCCGGCGCCCGCTCCACAAATATCCACGCTCGCCGCGCCCCGGCTCAGCGCCTCCATGCCCACCGCCCCCGAGCCGGCATACAAATCCAGAAAAACCGCCCCCTCGATCGCGCGGCGCCAGCACGTTGAAAAGCGTCTCGCGCAGCCGGTCGCTGGTGGGCCGCGTGGCCAGCCCGGCCGGAGCCTCCAGCGTGCGGGATCGGAATCGTCCGGCAATGATGCGCATCGCACACCAGCATACCGGACGCGATTCGCGCTACCCACTACAATCCAGATATGCGAGGCTGGTCAATCCCGCTGGGCCGTTGGATGGGCGTCGAGATGCGCGTCCACGCCTTCTTCCCCTTGCTGGCAGTCGTCTGCCTGGCGCTCAGCGCTGCCGACGGCTGGCTGCGCGGCCTGGGCCTGTTCCTCGTGCTCGTGGCCGCGGTCGTCGTGCGCGAAACCGCGCGCCTGCTGGTCGCCGCCTGGCTCGGGCTTGCGCCTGCGCGCCATTCTCCTGCTTCCCATCGGCGGGCTCTTTGCCTACGCCAATCCCGAAAGCCAGGAAAACGCCAACCAGGGCAGCGGCCAATTTGCCATGGCGCTCGCCGGGCCCCTGGCCAACTGGCGCCACGGCGCTGGTGCTGGCCGCCGCCTTCCTGGGCGCCAGCGGCAATATCCATCTCCTCGCCCAGCCCTTCATCACGCTCCGCCTATCTGCTGCGCAGCATGGTCTGGATGCAGGCCGGCCTCGGCCTGCTGCACCTGCTGCCCGCCTATCCGCTGGATTTCGGCCGCCTGCATCCGCGGCAGCTTCGCCCGCAAGCACGGCTTCGCGCCCGCCGGCCGCGCCGCCACCGGCCTCGGCCAGGTGCTCGCCCTCGCCGCCATGGTCGGCGGCATGCTGCTCCACAATCCCTGGCTCATCATCGCCGGCTTCTTCATCATGATCGGCGCGCAGATTGAAGACCAGGGCGTCTTCTTCCAATCCGTCGTCGATACCGTGCGCATGCGCGAAGTCATGCTCACCGACTTTGCCACCCTCTCGCCCTCCGACACCCTGGCCGACGCGCTGGTCCGCTGCGTTCACTCCCTGCAGGAAGACTTTCCCGTCGTCCGCGGCCCGCAACTGGTCGGCATCGTCTCCCGCCAGCGCATCGTCGACGCCCTGCGCAACGACGGCAACGGCTACGTGCAGTCCGTCATGTCCCGCGCCTTCCAGGTGGCGCGCCCTGAAGATACGCTCGGCACCACCATCCGCCGCCTCACCGCCGGCCGCGGCCTGGCGCTCATTCCCGTCACCGAGAGCGGCCGCGTAGTCGGCATCGTCAGCGTGCAGAACCTGATGAGCTCCATGTCCCTGCTGGCCGAGCAGCGCCGCATCGAGCGCCAGGAAGCCGAGGAATAGCAGCAGCCCGATGCCACAAAACTGGGTGCCCCATCCTTGCGACGTCTTTGTTCTTGCGCAAGGGTGGGAACCTCAGACCCTGCATCACGTCCTGGAATCCATATCACAACTGAGTTCCATGGAATCAACCCGCTCGCCCCCGGCCTCTACCTCGTCGCCACCCCCATCGGCAACCTGGGCGACATCACCCTGCGCGCCCTCGACGTCCTCAAGCGCGCCGACCGCATCGCCTGCGAAGACACGCGCCAGACGCAAAAGCTGCTCAACCACTTCCAGATCGCAACCCCCACCGTAAGCTGCCACCAGCACAACGAGCACGCCCGCGCCACCGAACTGATCGCAACACTCAAGGCCGGGCAGCGCCATCGCCCTGGTCTCCGACGCCGGAATGCCCGGCATCAGCGATCCCGGCGGCATGGCTGGCCGCCGAAGCCATCGCCGCCGGAGTCCCGGTCATTCCCATCCCCGGCGCCAATGCCGCCCTCAGCGCGCTGGTCGCCTCCGGCCTGCCCACCGAAGAATTTCTGTTTCTCGGCTTTCTGCCGGAGAAAGCCGGCGCACGCCGCACCCGCCTTGAAGCCCTCGCCGCCGAAGCCGCAGCCAGCTCAAGCCCGCGCACTCTCATCTTTTACGAGGCCCCGCACCGCATTCTCGAAACGCTTGCCGATCTTGAATCCGTCTGGGGACCCGCATCTGCGCGTGGTCGTAGCCCGCGAGCTGACCAAGATTCACGAAGAGTTTCTGCGCGGAACGGTGGCCGAAGCTGCGCCGCGAACTTGCCGCCCGCGATCGCATCCGCGGCGAGATCACGCTGCTGGTCGAAGCGCCTGCCCGGTCGAGCGACGCAGGGCCGCAATCCCGCCGCCGCAACCGAGAATATCGCGGCCCGCATCGCCCGCATGCAAGCCGAAGACGGCATCGACGAGAAGGAAGCCCTCAAGCGTCTGGCGCGCGAATTGGGCCAGTCGAAAAGCGAACTCTATCGCGAATTGCAGCGCCAGCGCGCGCGCATCAAGCCGAAGTAAACGCGGCCCATCGCCTCATTGCTCAGACATCTCCGGCTCTTCCGTGCTCTCCGGTTCTTCGCCGTCGTCGTCCGGAAGGCGATCGTGCAGAATCACGTTCAGCAGCGACTTGTAAACCCGTATGCGGCCGTTGTAATCGATAAAGCCAAGCTTGCGGAACCGGTTCATGAAAAAGCTCACCCGTGATCGGGTCGTCCCGATCATCTCCGCCAGCGTCTCCTGCGAAATTTTGGGTATCAGCGGCTCCGGTTCGCCCGGCTGGCCAAACTCGGCCATCAGCAGCAGAATCCGCGCCAACCGCTTTTCGCTCGAGTTGAAAAGCTGATCCACAAGGTCGGCCTGGATGCGCATGCTGCGCTCCAGCAGAAACTTCAGGAACAGGTCAGAGAATGCGTGCTCCTCGTGCATTACGCGGACCATCTCCTCCCGCTTGATCTTCAGCGCGGTGCAAGCCGTGATTGCCGTGGCCGTCGACAAGCGCACTCCCGCAACGGACGCCAGCGCTTCCTCACCCAGAAAATCGCCGGCGCCGAGAAACGTGATGGTAGCTTCCTTGCCCGCTTGCGAAATGACAGTGATCTTTGCCCGGCCCTTCTGTATATAGAAAACTGAATCGCTATGGTCGCCTTGCGAAAAGAATTTCTGCTTGGCCTCAACCTGGATTATCTTTCGTCCCAGGCCGGTGCTTGCCAAAAATGCTGCGACATCGAATGGCGGTTTTTCAAGTTCAATCATTTAAAAATCTCCCCCCGGATGCGGTCCCGCAGCATAGCTTGCAGGGGTACGTGACCGCATTTCCATCTGCTCAAGTGTGCCTTACGGGCGATGAACGGGAATTCATCTCCTTTGTACGTAGCCCTAGCACTATAAACCTCACATTATGCTTGAGATCCGCAGTATTTGGCCAGGCAGTTTCGACCCCCGAATTCCCCACAGAATCGCACTGGCCAGCGGGGGCTACCTGTTCAATTTTGCACACTTTTTCAAAAAAAATTCAAGCCCCCCCCGCCGCTGCCGTAAACGGAACTCATAGCCCCTCAAAATAAGTCTGGCTATAAGGCACGGGTGAAGTGCCTCACCGCGCTTGACGAAGGGGTTTTAAGCTAACGGAATGAATACATATCCGCCCGGCAACTATTTATAAGAGCGCTTTGGCCGGAAGCCCCTCGATAATGACGAACGCTGAGTGCCCCACTCTAGCCTTCCGCCGCGGCGGGTTTTTGCTGCTAGGGCTGGATCCCACAGCACTCCATCGAAATCAACAATATCACGCGCTCAAAAACAATAAGGTCTCAACGATATCGATCCCTGGTTTTCGATATCAGACTCTCCCGCCTTCGCCTATCTCGCGCGCAACTCCTCAATCTCTTCGATTAACTGCTCCACCTGCTCCCGCTTGCGTGTGCTTAGGTCCAGAAAGCGAATGCCCACATTGCGCCGGTCCCGATCGTGCACCGCCTGGATCACTCCGCCCAGACGGAAGGGCAATCCTTCAATGTCGAAACTCCGTCTCCACCCGCGTATAAATGCCCACCGGAAATTTTTCGTCGGTGCGGATGCGGCAGCCGCTCAGGCTCAGGTCCACGATCCGCCCCTGCAGCAACGACCCCACGTTGATAAGAAGAATCGCAGCCGATGTATCCACCTCGTGCCGCGACTGCTGGCGGCGTTCGCGTTTAACGGCCTGGCGGACGGTGCGGCGGCTGGCTAACCGGCTCCAATGCACCGGCTCGGCCGCTCGCTCCGCTTTGCAGCGCTTGGACCTCGTTCGACTGTCGCGCCTGCCAACCGTCTTCAATTCCGCCTGCCTTCAGCCGTTCCTGAGCCACATTCTTCAGCCCCGCTCTGCTGCAAGCCCTACTTCCGCGCGCATTCGTTCTTGATCGGCCTGTTCTGCAGCAGCCGCTTCTTCACGGCTAGTTCTTGCCGCGGCAATCTTTTCCAGCTTGGCGGCGTTCTCCGCCTCCACCTCGCACAGCACCTCGGCCAGCTCATCCCGGCGCCGCGCGGGCATATCCACAAATCGTATTCCCACCAGGTTCTGCCCATCGGTCCACTCCGACACGCCGATAAACCGGAATGCAACTCCGCGCAGCTTGAAGACCGCCTCCACGCGGTGACCGCTGCCGGCCGGCAGCCGTTCCCTGGTGCTGATCCGGCAGCCCGTCAGGCTCAGCTCAACTATCCGGCAATTCACCCAGCCGCCGTGTCCCACCAGCAGCAGCACGGCTTTTTCGTCCACCACGCACCGCGGCATATCCCGGCGTTCGCATCCAGCCCTGTCAGGCACTTCCGCCCTCTCTTCCACTTCCATCGCCCGCTCCGCCGGATTTCTTCTTGCAGCTCAGCTCTCCGCAGTCCGCTCCCGGGGACTCACTGCCGCCGCTTCCTCTGCCTCGCGGCCCTGCAACCGATCATATTCATATACATCGCTGGTGGTCCCCAGCGACTCGTTGTAAAAACTTATGCCGCCGGTCAGTTGCTTCAGTTCCTCGCTGAATAAATGAACCCCCTGCAATTGGCTGGCCGATGCGGGAATCTCAAATTTGGAAGTCTTAAAGAATTTCTGGTACCCTCGGTCCAGCAACAGCGCCACTTCCCCTCCAACCAGCGCTCCCGGCCCCTCCACAATCGCCGACCGGCACATCCTTGCCTTCGGCCGCCACCAGCACCGCTCCCGCCCCATGCTTGCTTACCAGCACCCCGCCCGCGACCCCCGGCAAACGGTTCAACTTCAAAGTCGTGAGCGCGCAGATATCTCCAGCATCTGATCGAAATTAGTGTGTGCGATTTGTGTGCCATCATCGCTTTCCAATCCGCGGGGTCATTTAAATCTGGAACCGGCACACGCCTGCCCCATTCCAACCCCGCATCCCCAATCTCGCATACCCACGCTGTCTGCTGCAATTTACCCTCCGCCATCTTCCCATCGCACGCCGGCCAATCTCCCGTCGCATATTTCTCCAGCCCCATACCGCCTCAACCGCTTCATCGAATATCATCGGTACCAGAGCCCTTTGAATCAACGCGGGCATCAATCCCCGAAGGCCTCGCGCCGATCCCGCCAAGGAGAAATCATTGAAGAACGGAATCCCCCAGCTCACCGTAAATGAACTTAAGCAGCGCATCGACTCGGGCGATGAAGTCCAACTGATCGACGTACGCGAACCCTGGGAGCACAAGATCGCCCAGATTGGCGGCAAACTGATCCCGCAAAACGAAGTCCCCAACCGCCTCTCCGAGATCGACCGCGACCGCGAAGTCATCGTCCATTGCCACTCCGGCGTCCGCTCCCAGCGCATCGCCGAGTTCCTCGCCAAAACCGGCTACCCCCGCGTAGCCAACCTCGCCGGCGGCATCCACGCCTGGAGCGAACAAATCGACCCCAAGGTTCCGAATGTATTGAGAGGACCTTTCCCGCGAGTTGCAAGACGCCGGATTTCGGCCTTCATATTTCTCCCGGATCGGGGACAATGGATCACACTAAGCTGTGCATCCGACCGGAATTTACGGGCCATCCGTTCGCCGTGGATGGCCTGGCGCTGGGGTAACAGGCATTCGCATCATCCAAATATTGTTTGTGATACAAAATTGCCTCTGAGCAATCATTAAGGTGAACCCAGGTGTCGCGCGAAGCATCCCATGAATCGCACGAAGCGTCCCATGAACGGAACAATTTCATTTTTCCGGAGCCCCCATGAAGAGACTGTCAGTGCTTTCCATGCTTCCGAGCCGAGAAGTTCTAGTCGCCGCGTTGTTTCTCGTTCTCGCCTTCCCGCCTGACCTTTTCTCCCAGGCCACGGCTGAGGACCATATCGTCAATCCCCAGGCGATGCAGCAACAGCTGGAATCCTCATCCGCAAACCGGCAAAAAGATATCGCCACGGTAACGGGATTTCTCGCCTCGCCCCAGGCCGAGCGCGCCATGCGGGATGCGCATATAAACCCCGCGCAGGTGCGAACGGCCATTCCCACGCTTTCTGACCAGGAACTGGCGAGCCTGTCGGCGCGCGCTTCTGATGCGCAACAAAAGTTTGCCGCCGGCTGGCATCAGCATACGACATGTCTCGCTGCTTCGTCATTCTTCTGGTGCCGTTATCATCATTGTCGCGGCGGTACGTTGATTCCAGGTGCGGCGCCATCAGCTGCCCTGTTCCTGCTGTGCGGCAGTTGTGTGGGCCGCGGCGTCCGCTCGCGATCTGGATCGATGTTCCCTTTGTGCATCAACCGAAAGAGGGATGCGGAGCCGCATCCATTGCGATGGTTATGGAGTATTGGGCGCGGCAGCGCGGCCTCGCCGCCCGACCCGATAGTGATGCCATGCTCATCCAGCGCCAGTTGTATTCGCGCAAAGAACACGGCATCACGGCATCGTCCATGCAGGAGTATTTGCGCAAGCACGGCTTTCTGGCTTTTGCCCTGAATGGAAGCTGGAACGATCTGAAAGAACAGCTAAGCAAGGGGCGGCCGCTGATTGCCGCGCTCCGGCCGCAGGGGCAAAGCGAGCTTCATTACGTGGTGATTGATGGAATCGATCCGGTAAATGAACTGGTGACGATGAACGATCCGGCGGAACGCAAACTGCTGACCAGGGAGCGT
This sequence comes from uncultured Acidobacteriaceae bacterium, assembly GCA_963724755.1. Classification (GTDB taxonomy): domain Bacteria; phylum Acidobacteriota; class Terriglobia; order Terriglobales; family Acidobacteriaceae; genus Telmatobacter. Next base: position 222,415 of record CAVRVZ010000016.1, on the reverse strand, counting down.
GCGGGATTCGAGAAAGAGTGGAGCGCAACTCACAACTGGATGTTGCTGGCCCTGCCGGCGCGCCTCGCCACAATGAGATACCGTCATGCTCATGGGTGTGCTTTCGCTGATTTTGCTCCGCGGTACCCTGCGCGCGCAATGCATTCGAACCCGCAAGACCACTCTCAAATCCAACAACTCTTCGAGCAGCACAATTGGGAACGAAGTTGTGCGGCTGGCCGAGCCGCTCGCGCCCCGCTCGCCCGATTTGAATTTCGACTACGGCCTCGCTTTGGCTCACCTTGGGCGTTTGCCTGAGGCGCGCGTCGGCGCTGATTGCCGGCAAGGCCCAGTGTCCCGAGCCAGAAGCGCTTTCCCATCGAACTGGCGGGCATTGCCTTTGAGCGGAAACAATACCCCGAAGCGGCCACGTGGCTGCGAATAGGGTTGAAACTCGATCCCCAGGACAGCTATGCCAATAACTTTGCCGGCACCGTCTACTTCATGATGGGAAACCTGAACGCGGCCCTCAAATACTGGAACCGCGTTCAAAAGCCGTATATTGCCGCTCTCGATTTTGACCCCCACCTGCGCGTGCAACGTCTCATTCTCGACCGCTCTTTTGTCTTCTCTCCAGCCGCCATTCTCAAGCAGCCGGACTTCGCGTCGACAGAGGCACGATTGAAGGGCCTTGGCATTTTTCCCGCATACAACATTGCGCTTGATTGCGCGCCCTGACGGAAGCTTCGACGCCGATTTTCATGCGCTCGAACGGGACGGCTTCGGCAGCAGCCGCTGGCAGGCCCTGGTCTGCAACATTTGCCGGCGCGCCTTACGAAACCATTTATCCCAGCTACTTCAACATCGGAGGATCGGCCGCCAATTTTGAATCGCTTCTGCGCTGGGACGCGAACAAGCGCCGGGCCTGGGTTTCGCTCTCCGCTCCGCTCCACGACCTGCCCCAGCGCCGAGGCTCAGTTATCCTTCGACGCACGCGATGAAAATTGGGCGATTCGACAATCGTTCACCGGACCCGCTCCCGCGCTGGGGTCGCTCAACCTTGAGCGGCAGGTCTTCACGGGCCTGCTGACCTCGTTCTCCAGCGGACGCCTGCAATGGTCAACAGGCGCCGAGTTATCGCACCGCAGTTATCGCAATGTCGTCGCATGGAACGGCGCTAACTCCCGCGCTGGTTTCTTCCGGATTCGAGCTGAAGCCGATGGCCTCAATTGAAGACAAAATCCTGGACTTTCCCGAGCGGCGCTTTTCACTCACGGCAGCAGCCGAGTTCTGAGGTCGCGCGGCTTTGGTCCACTCCGCCGCTCCTGTTTGGCAAACTGCAAGGCTCGGCTGCGGCGCACTGGTTTCCGCAGGCGCAAGGCGACCAGCTACGAAGCAGAACAGAGGCTGCGTGCGGGCCGGAGCTTTCGACGGCGCGCCATTCGATGAATTGTTCATGCTGGGCATGGAGCGGGACAACGACCTATGGATGTGCGGACAAATCGGCACGCGCGACGGGCGCAAAGGCAGCTCGCCTCTCGGAAATAACTATTTTGTTTCGAACACCGATTTCTACAAACGGCTCTATGGCAACGGCCTGTTCGCGATCAAGGCCGGCCCGCTGCTCGACATCGGCAGGGCAAGCGCGCCCACCTACGGACTGTCGAACGGAAAGTGGCTCTTCGACGCCGGAGCCGAAGTCAAACTAACAGTCCTGGGAACGAGCGTGTCGCTCATCTATGGCCGCGACCTGCGTTCCGGAACCAATGCTTTCTATGGAACGGCAGCACAGTAAGAAGTAACGCCGGCCTCCCGGCCGCTGCATCGTGGACCTCCCGGTCCCCGCTCACTCTCGACCCTTGAAGGAGCACTGCGGTCGCCCCAAAGCCGGGACATCAAATTCCCCCTACCGCTCCATCTCCACCGGCCCCGGCCGTCCCGCTCCCCGTTCCTGCCGTTCTCATCCATCTTGCCGAAGATCATCTTCCCGCTGGCGGTTTGCAGCACGCTGGTCACGCTCACATCCACCGACTTGCCGATCAGCCGCCGCGCATTATCCACCACCACCATCGTCCCGTCGTCCAGGTATCCCACCCCCTGGTTGAACTCCTTGCCTTCCCTCAGGATCAGCACCGTCATCTTCTCGCCCGGCAGCACCACCGGCTTCAGCGCGTTGGCCAGGTCGTTGATGTTCAGCACTTCCACGTGGTGCAGGTGGGCCACCTTGTTCAGGTTGAAGTCGTTGGTCACCACCTTGGCCTCCCACTTCTTGGCCAGCTCCAGCAGCTTCAGGTCCACCTCGCGGATCGACGGAAAATCGTCGGGAACAATCTGCACCTGGATGTTGCCGTTCGACTGCATCCGCTGCAGCATGTCCAGCCCGCGCCGTCCCCTCTGCCTCTTTGACCCATCGGTCGAGTCGGCCACCACCTGCAGCTCCCGCAGCACAAACTCCGGCACCACCATCATGCCGTCGATAAAGCCGGCCTCGGCAATATCGGCGATTCGCCCGTCGATGATCACGCTGGTGTCCAGCACCTTGGCGTTCGGCCGCGTAGCCCGGTCCGTGGCAAACACGGTGCCCAGCGCCGCCGGGTTCAGCAGGTCGCCCTTGCTCGCCCCCACCAGCAGCCCTACATAGGTCATCAGCAGCAGCACAAAGATCTGCAGCACCGCCGAGGTCGACCCGGAGAGCGGCGCCGACCGCAGCACCAGGCAGAACAGCGCCGCGCCAAAGATCCCCAGCACGCTCCCCGTCACCGCCCCAATCAGCCGCCGCAGGCTCAGCGCCCGCACCCGCAACTCAAAAACAATCACCGCGCAGGCCGTCAGGGCGCCCGCACCCGCACTCACCCATCCTGTCAGGCCGAATGGATGAAGAAAATAACAGACCCCGCCAAGAAGGGCCACAAAAAGAATACGAAGCACGATCAAGTCCATAAGAAGCCAACTCCCGCTGGCAGGAAAAAACCCTCCAGCATGGGCACAATTGGCGAGTATGCCCCTGTCAGCGTACAATCGTCAAGAGTAAAACAGAGTCAGGGATTAGGGAACAGGGACTAGGGACTAGCAAGCGGGTTCGAGGATTGAAGTCGGTCTTCGACAGCATAGCTGAATTGGAGCCTGCAAGCATCTGTCAGGCCGCTAGTCCCTAGTCCCTATTCCCTAGTCCCTATTCCCTGTTTTTACGACGCCGCCGCCAGTTCCTCCACCGGCGTCATCCGCAACGCTCCCTTGCGCGGTCCGCGCTTGCGCACGCTCATCACCTTGATGCGTTCCAGCAGCTCGTGCGGCGAGCAGTTCCTCTTGGCCAGCAGCGCGTCGGCGGTATAAATCTCGCCTCCCATCTTCTGCTCGTCCCCCAGCAGAATCATGGGAATATGCGGAGCGATCTGCTTCAGCCGGTCCACCAGTTGATTCCCATCCATATTCGGCATCGCATAGTCGGTCAGCACCAGGTCCACCTGGGTCTGGTTAAAGATGCCGATCGCCTCCTGACCGGTGCAGGCTGATAGTACCCGGTAGCCGTTGGTTGACAGCATGAACTTCAGTACTGAAAGCTCCTGTTCGTTATCGTCGACGCAGAGAATCACTTTCTTTGGCCGCATGTCTGGGTAAGCTCCTTGAGTCTTGCAATTTCGTTTCTGTAGCGCGCCTGCCAACACTTCACCCTCGCCTTTTTTGCTCATTTGGCAAGTTGGTAAGTTGTTATTCAGGGCCCGGCGACTGGTTACTTGTAAGCACTTCTCCCGGTTAATCTTGCGCACGGAACTGCCGTGTCTGCGCGCAAGCTGTTCAGCACGACGCTTCGCGCACATGAATCGGCAACCTGCTTCCGAATCACAGGAGGCCAACTTCGGTCTCATAAAACAGTGAATGAGGCCTGGGGTAGAAACCGGCATAGGGGCCCGGTTAAATTGCATCAATGAAAGCCAAGAGTACGAGCATTGGAAATTCGTGGAAAGAGAGAAATGTAGGCGAAAACTCACTCTGAAAATCTTCATGAAATAACTGTGAATTAGCTACAGCCAATCACTCACCATCACTTGCGAAGATGAAAACCTGTTGAAAGCATGTGCATCACGGCAGGAAAAGCCGTCCGGTTGCTACAACAACAGTGCGTCCCGCCACGCGCACATCGCTCACCCTCGCCATATGATCGCCGCTAAATAAAAATTAACCGGCCAACGGATTCCCCACCTGTGCAGTATCGGTAAAAACATCCACTACAAAATTTCCTAGTTTAATCAGACTGGCTCCATTCGCCTCTACGCGGGATTTTTCCGCTCATTGCCAAGGTAGCGTCGATACTAACTTGATCTACTCAGGCAGTCCGTTTTCTGAATTTGGCTTGGAACTCTTTGCCGCCATTTTTCGTACCCTCTAAAAAGATGAAACAACATTACCATTGGTCATGGGTTGAGGCCCGGGTCGGGGAAAGCATCGAAGTGTGGAACGACTGCGCCGCTCATTCCCTGCCTGCCTCTCCGCGTTACACCGTGAAAGAGCAGCGGAAGCACGAAGAAGCATACGACAAGGCCTTGGGCGCCGTTCAGCGCGAAGCCGGGCGGGCTGCGCGCACGACTTTCGGAAAACGGCTCGCGCAAAAGCGCATTGTGGAGCTCTTTCCTGGCTTCGCTTCTGTTGCACTTGGTCTTGAAGGCGAGTCCGTGCGCCTGCTCACCGACGGTTTCTTGACCATTGGTGCGCAGTTTGCAAGGTTGGCGCGCAGCTTCGATTCAACCCTCACCATGGACGACATTATCCAGGCCTGCCGCAATGCCTGGACCGCTTGCGGCTTGCAGCCTCTCCTCGGTCAGGCCATGAACCTGACCCCTGCAATCATTGGTTACAGCCTCCTCTATCCTTACAGCGACAACTATCTCGACCATCCTCGCCTGTCCCGCTCTGAAAAACTCCTTTTCAGTGAACGCTTCCGCCAGCGCCTGCGCGGCCGGCTGCATCCCCCTTGCAATTCTCATGAAGCAGCAGTGTGGACCATGGTTCAGATGATCGAAAATCAGTATCCACGCCTGCTCTACCCGCAAGTCTTCGACTGTCTCTTGGCCATCCATCAAGCTCAAGAGCAGAGCATCGCGCAACTCGACTTCAGCAATCGCCTCGATCATTCCTTAAAGACCATCGACCTGCTGCGCATCAGTTGCGCCAAGGGTGGTACCTCTGTCCTGGCGGATGCCTGCCTCGCAAATCCACAGCTCACCCAGGAAGAAAGCATGGCGGCTTTCCTGTGGGGCGTGCTGCTCCAACTTGGGGATGACCTGCAGGACGTGCACGAGGATCTGCGACATGGTTCAGTCACGCTGTTTACCCTCGCAGCCGCGGAAGGCAAGCCCCTCGATAGCCTCGTTCAGCAGCTTCTCAATCTCAGCGAATATGTTGCCGACCGTATGGAACTCCTGCCCAACGGAAGCGAGACCCTGAAAAATCTTCTGCGTATGAGTTGGCGCTCGCTCATCCACATGGCGGTTGCCGAAGCGCAACAATTCTTTTCTGCGGAGTTTCTCGCCGAACTGGAACCTTGCTCTTTGTTCCGCTTCAGTTTTCTTCGTTTCGAAATGAGCAATTGACTCGCCCGGCAGCTCTCTATGCCTCCCTCTTCGACGCCATCCTTGAGGCAGGCCCCAGCGAGGAGATTCAACTCCCGCTGCCCGGCGAATCCTATCCAGCGCCGCATCTTCACCCAGCCGCCGAGCTGCCCGTCCTGAGCAACTCCTTTGCTTGAGTTCACGGTATCAAATCCGCGTAAACATTGGTTCCATTATGGCAGGCAATCCGTATTTTGATTGGCCCACTGATCCTCGACCAGCTGCTTGACAAGCCCGCCGGCTCACCTACTCTACAAATAACCGCCCTGAAGCGCGTAAGCGCTCTTCGGCAAAGGAATTTTTGTGACCCAGCTCTTCACTCCCGCAATCTGTCAGTGCTGCTGCTGTCCAAGCTGCCGCACCGCGCGGGCGTGTTCTCTGGTCTAGATTTGGAAGTAAAGAATCCCCAGACGACCCACCCGCCGATAGGCGCGGTGGGTTTTTTAGTTGCAGGGAATAAGGGACTAGGGAATATGCACTAGTTAATAGATCTCGTGCCCCAGGGTCTCGCCTTTTCAGACCTGGGATTGGAAAGTCGACATTCAACTCGCAGGTGCTTCTCTACTCCCTATTCCTTATTTGCCCTGCACTTCAGGCACCGGTGGCGAAGTGGTTAACGCGCAGGTCTGCAAAACCTGTATGCGCGGGTTCAACTCCCGCCCGGTGCTCCAAAATTTATTTTAAAATAGTAATTCTGGTTTTCGCCGCGCACCGAGCAGAGTCACAAGAACAACGGGCTTTTCTAATCCCTGACCCCTAATCCCTAACCCCTGCTCTTAAAGCTCGATCAACGGCCGCGGCATTCGCGCCTGCGCGCGATCCAGAAACAGTCTCATGCGCAGCGCCTCTGACCGCTGCATGGCCACCAGCCGCATCTGTCTGCGAATATGGTCACCGTCTTCGAGCAGCGCCACCTGCGCCTCGTCGTATGCCGCATCCTTCTCCAGCCGCTCGATTCTCTCTTCAATCGTGCGGCGAAACCGGGGGCTGATCTCAAATCCGTCATTGGCGGCGCAGTTGGTAATCATCGCAGGCTCCTCGGAAGTGAAAAAATCCTGAGGCTGAAAAATAATTCATGAGAACCCTCAAGTTTTTCCTACTGCGCCGATCTTAGAGAAGACTAACTCCATGCGCCAGATTACCGAAGTAGCGTACGAAGGTAATTGTACTGTCCAAAAACAGGACAGTTTCAGCCCTTTCTTACTGTTTTGCACAGCCTAACCCACCCACCCCGATCCTGAGCAGTACCTATCGGTTTCCAGCAAGCATAAGTTAGCGAATATCATTCCCCGTAAAGGCAGGTGCTGTCTTGATCTTAATCCCTAGTCCCTAGTCCCTAGTCCCCCGTCGCAAAATACCCCTTCCGCACCTGCACCTTCAATCCATCCCCGCGGCACTCCACCCCCAGCCGTCTGAAGCCGCCGTCCAGCTTGGCATTCGAAGGCGTATAGCTGGCCACGTATTGCGTGCGCAGCTCGTCTTCAATCTGCTGAAATGCCTCCTCCAGCTTTTTGCTGTTGTTGCCCACTTCGATCAGCCGCCCGCCCGTCTCCTCGGTCATTTTCTTCATAGCTGAGTTGCCTCTGTAGCCCAGGTCCCCGAATCCCGCATCTGCATAAAAGCTCCGGTCCGCAATCAGAATCACGTAAACCGGCACGTTGGATTTTTGCGCCGCGGCAATCGCCTCGCCAATCTTTGGTTTTGCTGCCCTCGTCCTGCCCGTCGGTCAGCAGGATCATCGCCTTGCGTCCTGTCTCCTGGTTCATCACCTGGCTGGCGGCCAGGTAAACCGCATCGTAGAGCAGCGTTCCCTTGGGTCTTCCTATGGTGGGAATCGTTCCTCCGCCGGCTCCCGGCGCCCCGCCCGCTCCATTGCCGCCCGCCGTATTGATCTCCGCCTTATTCATGCCCCGCGTCAGCGACTGCACATCACCGGTAATGTCCTGCAGCAGGTCCACGTTCACATCAAAGGTGATCAGAAATGCCACGTCCTTCGCTTTCAGCACCTGCTCCAGAAACCGGTCTCCCGCCTCCTGCTCCTTCGCCAAAACCCGGTACTGGCTGCCCGATGTATCCAGCAGAATCCCCAGCGTCAGCGGCAGGCTGGTTTCCGCCGCAAAGCTCTTCAGCTTCTGCGGCGCCTGGTCTTCGCTCACGGTGCAGTCGTCCCCAGTCAGATGAGGAACCAGTCTCCCGTCCTTGTCCTTGACGGTAAAGAACACGTCCACCAGGTTCACATTCACTTTGAACGTCGCCGCCGTTCCTGCAGGCTCGCCGGAGCAGTGCTCACCGGGGGCGCATCCGGCGACGGGGCAAGCTGTCGCCCATCCCGTCGCGCACCACGCCGGCAGGCTGAACAGCAAAGCAGCAACTCCTAATCGCACACGCATATCGCCCCCGTTGGACCAAAATGGCACTGCGAAAACAGCATACCGGAACTCGTTTCCCCATGGCGCGCAACATGCGTGGCGCTGGCGCGTCTGATAATCTGACGTGTATGGCCTTTTCGGCTGGTTTTTTGACATTGGAGAATTACCTGTGAAGCTAGGTTTGACGGCAATCGCGCTGGCGGCGCTTCTGAGCTTGAACCCCATTCCAAGAACGGCCGCTGTGGCCCAGCAGCAGCAACCCGCGGTGCCGGATGCTCCCGCTCCCCAGGCGCCCCCTCCTTTATCTGGAGTGGACGGCCCCATCACGCCCGGCCTCGGCGCCGGCGACGTGCAATCGGGGGCCAGTTCGTCCGCTACCGCTCCGGCCCAGCAGCAGCCTCCCCCCAGCAGCCATCCGCCTTCCAACCAGGGCAAGGAAGAGATCCAGACCACCCCTCCAGAGTTGCCGGCTACAGGCGAAGGGGTTGAAAAAACCACCGCCTTGCTCCACCTCAACGTCAACTTCGTTGAAGTCCCGGTCACCGTCAAGGACTCCAAGGGAAAGCTGGTCGCCGGCCTCACCTTCCGCGACTTCAAAGTCTACGAAAACAATACCCGCGAGCCCCTGCGCCTCTTCACCGTCGATCCCTTCCCGCTCTCCATCGCCTTTGTCATCGATCAGAGCCTGACCTCCGACGTCATGGCCAAGGTTAACGACTCCCTCGGCGCCATCCAGGGCGCGCTCACTCCCTACGACGAAGTCGCCGATCTTCTCTTACAACAACGGGGCCCAGGAGCGCACCGGCTTTACCGGCGCGCAAAGTCCCCGCGTGCCCGCCGTACTGGCCCTGACCAAGGAGACCGGCAGCGAGATGCTGAACCCGGTCAACAGCGGTCCGCTGGCCGGCTGCAGCATCACCGAAAATGGCGCCTGCGTCGACCCCAACATTCAGCCGGGACGATCGGCCGGCGGCAACGGCACCTGGATGACCATCCCCAAGGAGATTCACACCCTCAACGACGCCATCCTGGCCGCCGCCAAGGAGCTCTCCACCCGCCCCAAGGGCCGCCGCCGCATTATCTACGTCATCTCCGACGGCAAGGAGATACGGCAGCAAAGCTACCTACAAAGAGGTTATCCGCTACCTCGAAACCAACAAAATCGCCGTCTATGGCACCGCTAGTCGGCGACTCAGCCCGCTGGGGCGAGGGTTTCGTCAGCCGCGTCCACCTGCCCTTCACCATGTATGACAACATCCTCGCCAAATACACCCTCGCCACCGGCGGAACTCTGGACTCCGAGCGCGGCGTGAACGGAATCGAGAAGAGCTACGCCAAGATCGCCGAGGAAGCCCGCAACCAGTACACGCTCGGCTACCTCAGCCACCAGCCCTTCATCGACGGCAAGTTCCGCAAGATCGATGTGCGCGTAGACCGTCCCGGCCTCGAGGTAATCGCCAAAACCGGCTATTACCCCAACGCCAAGGACGCCCAATAACCCGTGAACTCCTCAGGAGCCGCGGCCGGATTAGGTCTGTCTCGGCCGCCACCTGGGGCGGTTCCGATTTCGTCGGAGGCCTCGGCGCGCGCCGCTGCTCCCGCCCTGCTGGTGGTCGCCTCCGGCCACATCGTTTCCCTCCTCCTCCTGCTCGCCCTTTGCCTGGGAATCCATCTCGCCCTCCCCGGCTACCCCTATCTCTTCTATGCCGCACTGGGCGGCTTTGAAGGTTCCGTAGCCCTGGCCGTCTTTTATCGCGCCCTGGCCATGGGAGCCATGGGCCTCACCGCCGCCCTCACCGGCCTGCTCACCGCCCTGATCCCCGTCCTCTTTTCAATCCTATCCACGACGGTCTGCCCACCCCCCTAACCGCCGCCGGCCTGGCCATGGGCCTGTTAGCCATCTGGCTAATCACCCGCTCGCCCGCCGCCACCAGACCTCACCACACCCCCAACCGCCCTCCTACTAGGCGCGCTGGCCGGCATCGGATTCGGCACCCAGCTGATTCTCTTCAAATTCGCCAGCCCCGGCGGCATCCTATGGACCATGACCTCAGCCCGAGCCGCCGGCTCCGTCGCCATCCTCCTGGTACTCCTCGCCATGCCCCCCAAAGCAAAATGGCGCGGCTTCTGGCTCACCGGCATCGCCGCCGGCGCCCTCGATACCGTCGGCAATCTCTTCTATCTCCGCGCCACGCAACTCGGCCGCCTCGACGTAGCCGCCTTGGTCTGTTCCCTCTACCCCGCCGGAACCATCCTCTTAGCCGCCCTGCTCCTGCGCGAGCGCCCCTCCCGCCGCCAATTCGCCGGCATCGCCCTGGCCCTCGCCGCCGTAGTCCTCCTCAGCCTTTAATCCGCAGTGAAAAAATTTCAAATCTTGTTTTGTATCCGGGCATGACCGGGGAACCCACCCAGTGGGTGGGTCGCGTGCCGCAACATGCCCAATAAAACAGAGGGCTTCAGCCCCTGAGGGAAATGCAGACATAGAATATTCACGTTTTATATCGGGCGATGAGCGCCGCTACTGTTGCACCAGGAAGCTGAGCTCCTGTCTCAGTCCTTCGGGACAATGGAGATTTGTACGGTCGCCGTCCCAGGCGATCAGAAGCTGCCGGTCGTTGACGACGTAGTCGATGAGCCACCGCTTGTCTCTCGGTACAGGATTTTCTATGACCACAACCAGCCTGGCATCAGAAGCTTGTTGAATATAGCGATATTCATACAGCTGTGAGATAGCTTTTCGAACCTGACTATGTGTGTTGGCGGCTGTCGTTGACTTCATTTCGAAAAGATAGTGGCTGTTGTTGATCGTCGCCGAGAGGTCGATGTACCGGTTCTGTTTGGGGATCGCCCTGGCCCGTCGAATTCTATCTGCGACGCAGTTCATTAGCATCTGATGAGCGGTATCGGCTCTCTCACGGGCTGCGGCGTCAATCTGCGAAGCGATGTAACCTTGGGCGCTTCTCGCTCTCTCAGCCACGCTTGTGTATTCCGTTAAGTCGTATGTCCTTGGCGCGAGTGGCTCGTCGTCCGCTTCGTAGTGGACAATTCCGACCCCCTAGCGTAGCTGCCTCGTCATACAAGCATCCGGTATTTCCCTTTGCCTTGAAATTGCAGATACCCGCAATCACGTAATATTTGCAGTTGCTGCCTGATTTTCGCACGGATATTTTTGTTGCCTGGATAGGCTGCCCTGAATGACTCTTCTTCGGAGTAGACGGCGTCGAGGGAAAACTCATTACTCTGAAGGCCTCGGATAATTCGCAAAGTCAGTGTTGTCCAGCCTCTCGCAGATGGTGCGATTCCCTTTAGGCTGTTGAATCGACGGAAGGCTGACCTAACCAGGCGCGGCTCGCAAGGCCGCCCGTTCCCAACGACTGATATCAGAGCATCCGATGCTATTAGGTCGAGACGTATGTTACAACCTACCCAGCCTGCGCGCCTCGCTGTGGAAGACAACGGTTTTCGCTGCAATATGATGTTGGGGGTCAGAAAGAGGTGGTGAATCGCAGTAAGGCTTTGAATCTTCCACTCATCATTCCGTTCAAGCATCATCAGGGTTGGCACTGAACCGTCGAGAATCCGGCCCATGAGCGAATCGTAAGCGCCATCTGGCAACGTTCTCCCCATTCGATTGCGAGAAGCCTTTAACTCGTAGCTCTGCCGGCAAGATGGGCAAACGAAATCCGTCGCCTTCGTATTAGCCTTTGTGGCAATCAATCTGTCATTGTCACAGGCTAGGCAGTAGCCGTTGGAAAGAAACCATGCTTCGGAGAGAACCCGTGATTTTTGAGCCTCGCTTTTATAAATATCGGCAATGGTTGTGTCGCAACTCAACTGCATGGGGTGCATACCTTCTCAGTATTGTTGTAAGGAAAGCTTCGGTCCCTTCATCCCAAGCGGATTCATGCGATACATGCCAAATATGTCATGAAACCTGCAACAATATTCGGATTCATACATTATTAACTGGCAACTTAATCCCAATCGCTGTAATACACTTCAATTCGACGACTGTACTCCCAGCACGACGGACACAACGCAGGAAGATTCTTCTCGAGGCAATCGCGGTCATTGTCCAGATTCGTGCAATCATTTGGTATTTCGTGAGGCCAATCAACATACACCCACTTTTCAAACAAATCTCCAATCATGACATTCCCCTCTGCCAATCTGTGCGAATGTGATTCTGGGCATTGGTTGTTGGTATTTCACACTCCGCTGTTAGCATTGCTAATGCGTTGCGGTTCATAAGGACGATTGAGTCGTACCCAATAGTCAGCGCTGCCTTTTTCAACTTTGCGTCCAGCTTCCATCTCCATTCGATTATCTTTGGCGAATCGTCACCCGGATATTCGGAGGGAGCACCGAGGAGTTCCGTCTCAATGGCGGGTTCATCCCCGATGATTGGATTGCTGATGTGAACGCGGGTGGGAGTGTCGTCGGGACGGCCCCAAAACTCTGCCTCACGAAATGTGGGAGCAAGGAATTTGCCGCGCTTCCTGTATGTCTCCGGGTCGCCTGGAGGAACATGCCACCAATCCTTGCGGTTGATGCGCACCAACAATTTGTCTCTGCTTGTGATTTCCATGGCGACGGGTCGGTAATCCGATTGTCTCCCCTAGCGAATATGCTACAGCGAAAAGATGTCGAAGGGTGCTGTGGGAATCAGGTCAGTTTACATGAGGTTCTGAAAGTAATAGAGGAGCAGTCTATTCCCGAAAGGGTTCTTATGCGGTTGCTTCGATGAGCTGATTGATTTTCAAGATAGTTGAGTCAATGTAGGCGCGGTGAAAACCCGGCCCAATCAAACATACAGAATATACCATACCCCGGTATAGCTATTTGCAGATAATTACCTTCCCCGGGCGCACAATGGTTTTGGAAGGATAGACAAAGAACCCATGCCCCCCCGCCGGATTTGCGAACGGATGAAAACACGTCACCATCCCTGCGCCTGCCATTCCCGCCTCCAATCTGTCGGGAATGTCCCCGGTTTATACCCCATAGGCACCCCCCCCCTACCCCCCTATCCGGTAGTAACCAATACTTGGCAAAATGGTAACTAACCGTGAGAATCAACACCCACCCCCCCTATAGACAAGAAAATCTCGGCCGTGAAACTGTGAAGTCATATAAACAAAGCAGAATCAATAGATTACCGCATCAAACCACAGAGCGGCACAGCTTCCGTGAAACTGTGACATCAATTAAACTAAACAGAATCAATAGGTTACACAACTCTGCCGAGAGCCTCACAGCACTTGTGAAACTGTGAACATCCCGCGTGAGTTCCCTCGACAGCAGGCTCCAACTTCAACGTAAAAGATTAATAATTAATGATTTAGATTGATCGATAGCGCATCCTTCACCGGCCTGAAAAGCCACAGCAGCAGCAGCGAGAAAAGCATTCCGCCGACGGTAAATTTTAGCCAGACCGGCGCTTGCGAAGGCGAGAAAAATCCTTCCAGGCAGCCGGCGATGACCAGCAGCGGAATAATCCCCGCGATCAGCCGTGTAGCTTCAGCTCCGCCTCGCGCAACTGACTCCTTCCAGCGCAGCGTTCCGGGAAAGAGCATCGCGTGCCCCAGCCGGAAACCCGCCGCTCCGGCGATGATGATCGACGGCAATTCCAGCGACCCGTGAGGCGCGACAAAACTCCATAACTTCAGCGACATTCCGTACTGATGGCAAGCCGCGCCGATCACGCCCAGCATCAACCCGTTAAAGGCAAGGTAGAAGAAAGTTCCCAGACCGAATGTAATTCCGGTGGCGAAGGTAACAAAGCTGACCGTGAGATTGTTGGTCATAATCCAACTCGAGGCCCGCGGCTCGATTCCCACGATGGCCTTGGTCCACATCTCGTGCCGCTCCATGGTGGCGATCATCTCCGGCCCGACGAAGTGGCGCATGAACTCAGGCCGCGCGCTGGTGAGCACCGCGCCCAGAACTCCCCAGGCCAGCGTAACCGCAACTGAAGCCAGCACGTACCCGATCTGCCGCTGGAAGATAGCCGGATATTCGTCCCTCAGAAAGCGCAATAGCGTGCCCGCATTGGTCTTCCGCCCGGAATAGATGATATGGTGAGCGCGAGCCAGCAACTGATTCACATGCGCAGCGTAAGCGTGGGCGGTTTGGTCCTGGCGCAGCACTGAGAGGTCTGCGGCCACCTGCCGGTAAAGCAGGGCCAGCTCCTGCAGCTCCTTGCGCGAGAGCCCGCCCAGGCCGCCGGCTCCGGATTGAGCCAGTAAGCCGGAGAGCCGGTCCCAATAAGGACGCCGCTTTTGAATCCACTGGTTTGAGAGGATTTGTGCCATGGACCTGAGTTCTGACCAGCTTAGCATCGATACCCCGGAACTGGTGGCTATCGAGATGCCCCTGGCCGGCATCGGCAGCCGTTTTATCGCCCTGCTGCTCGATTATTTAATCTGCGGCGCCGGGCTTCTGTTTATGCTGCTGGTCTTCGCGGTGATTCTTCCCGGCATCCTGCGCATTCTCAAAAATCTCCGCGCAATGGGCGACGGCCTTCGTCATCATCCTCGTTTTTCTGCTTCAGTGGGGCTACTTCACGCTCTTTGAGGCGTTCTGGAACGGGCGCACTCCCGGCAAGCGTGTGGCCAGGATTCGCGTCATCCAGCGCTCCGGGCGGGCGATCGGCCTGTTTGAGTCCATGGCGCGCAACCTGGTGCGCTACGTTGACCAGATTCCGTTTTTCTATGCGGTCGGGGTAATCGTGATGTTCTCAACCAAACAGCATCAGCGGCTTGGCGACCTGGCCGCCGGAACGCTGGTGGTGAGGGATCGGGAAGAAGAGTCGCCGCTATGGGGCGAGTCGGGCGCGCGAACCTTTACTGCGCAGAGCTTTGCCGTGAATGCACCGGCCCCCGAGCCGCATTTAGCCGTGACTCTGCCCACCACCGGCATCGCCAAACTCTCCACAGCCGACCTCGAAGTGCTGGAGGGATTTTTGTCGCGGAGACTTGATATGAGCCTGGAGACGCGCCGTGCCCTGGCCCAGCGCATCGCTACAGCGCTGCAGGCAAAGTCCGGGCTGGAGGCGCCTCAGGGCACAAGCGTGGAGACTTTCCTGGAGGCCACAGCTCGGCAACTGAGGGATCTGGCGCGGATGCATTAGGGAAGTTGCGGTTCGGCGGCCGGCGAAGCCCTTTAGTTGAGCCGGGCATGGACGACGCTGGATCTTTCCTGCGCCAGCAACTGCGCCAAAGCTTTTTCCGGGCAGATGTGGCGGGTTTCACGCTGATCCAGTTCTTCCATAGTCTCAACGCAAGAGGCGATGGTCATGAAGCAGTCGAGGCAGCGCGTATTGTAAGTACCGTTTTCGTTCTGTGTGCGGCTGTACATCGTTCCTCGGAAATACTCCAGAGATTTTCCGATGCTAGGCGCACTTTCATTCCCCCGGCGTGATACGCATCACTTGGCATTGTGATGCGCCGTCTGGCGCGACACATTTTCAGAGGGCTGTGGTCTGGTTGATGTTCCGCCTCAGTTGCCAACAGGGACTCAGTCCCGCCTGCGGAAAGAGCGAGAGCGAGCAGGGCACATCCGCGGAGCCGAGATAGTCATACTCGATTTTGTTGCCCTTGAGCGGCACGGTAAGGAAGCGATTGACGGTGACTGTAGAGGTTGGCGAGCCGCGCAGGCGGAAGATGGCCCAATCGGCTCCATAGACCGCTAGGAAACCTGCAACGAGTACGACGAGGATGCGAATCAGCCAACGCTTGATCACGTTCCAGCCTTTCATTTTGCGATTCTCTTTAGAATAGCTGCAAACCGGGAGTGAGCAAGCGAAGGAGCCGCAGGATCGGGAGTTCTTCGCTAGCATGCCATGATTCCCGACTGTGACAAAATTGATAAAATCTCCAATGATCGAAGAATGCGGGGAAACCAGGTGGCCAAACTCATTTTCAAATTCAGCGCGCGCCGTAATGCAACGGCGATTTTCGTATTTGCTGCTGCAATGATTTTTTCTATCATCGGCAGCGCGGCCTATGCGCAGGGCGATGCGCCGATTGTGAAAACCGCAAGCGGCAAACTGCGCGGCGTGGCCAGGCCGAACGGGGGCGCAAAGTTCCTGGGGATTCCCTACGCACAACCGCCGGTGGGCGATCTGCGCTGGCGTGAGCCTTTGCCGGTGAAACCGTGGAGCGGCGTGCGCGATGCAAATGCCTTCGGAGCAGCGTGCATGCAGTGGGCGGATGCCGAGGGGGACTGGAACTGGAGCTTCGCAAAAGCCGACAATGAGAATTGCCTGTACCTGAATATCGTTACGCCGGTTTGGCCGGTGAAGAAGCCTCTACCGGTGATGTTCTGGATTCACGGCGGCGGAAATGAGGGCGGGACCGCATCGACCCCGCTCTTCAACGACGGAACGCTGGTGGATCACGGCGTGCTGCTGGTTACGATCAACTACCGGCTGGGCATCTTCGGCTTCTTTGCCCATCCCGAGTTGACGCGCGAGTCGCAGCATCATGCCTCTGGCAACTACGGGCTGATGGACCAGATTCTCGCCCTTCGCTGGGTGATCGCCAACATTGCCAAGTTCGGCGGCGATCCGCACAACATTACCATCTTTGGCCAGTCGGCGGGTGCGCTGGATACGAGTTTGATGATGACCTCTCTGGCGCGGGAACTGCCTCAAAAAGCGATTGTGGAGAGCGGAACGCCAATGCATACTTTGCTGTCTTCTCGCGCCACTGCGGAGCAAGCCGGAGTCGAGTTTGCGGCTCAAATGAAAGTTCCAGCCGGGGAGGGCGCGGTGAAATTTCTGCGCCAGATGCCGGCTGAAGAGTTGTTGAAGGCGGTGAATGCCCAGGACGCGCAGCACCGTCCCACCACGCATCCGATTATCGACGGCTGGATCATTCGCGCGTCCTCCGGCCGAGGTTTTTGCGTCCGGGCAGGAGTCGGCGATTCCCCTGATAATCGGCTCTAACGCCATCGAGTCCGGCAGCACGGCCACTGCGGACGAACTGAGAAAGACAATTCAAAAGGAGGCGGGGGATTTTGCGCCCCAGGCGCTGGCGCTCTATGGTTTAGCCAATGGCGGGCAAGGCACGGCAGATCCTTTGTATGGTTCAGTAGCCGACCAGTGGTTGGCCGATACGCGCTACCGTTGCGCAGCCGCTACTGAGGCAGCTTGGCACAGCGCCGCGCATCATCCCACTTACGAGTACGAGTTCCAGCGTGTCAGCCCCGGTGAAGCAGAAGGAGCCACTCACTCCGCTGAACTACCGTATGTCTTTGGTTATTACCCCAAATCCGGGCAATTCGAAGTTGCTGCGAAGTTTGTGGATGCCGACTTCAAGCTCGCCGATGAGATGGAGAGTTACTGGACTAACTTTGCTAAAACCGGCAATCCAAATTCAAATGGGCTGCCCCATTGGCCGGGATTCCAGCATGGGCAGGCATTTCTCGAATTTACGCAGGACGGCGGAATAGCAAACGCCGCGGGACTGCGCCTCCCGCAGTGCAATCTCTACAGAAAGGTGCTGGCGGAGCGCATGAAGGAGCAGCAGTAACCGCGCTGGGCGAAACCGTCAGCTCACATCCAACGCTGGCTTCCTCTATTTGGGCGGGGATTGTCTCTCTGACCGGGCTGTGGCAGCCATGCTAATCTGTGCGCATCATGCGCCTGCTTTATTTTCTTGCTTTGAGTATTACGGCAGCGCTGCCTTTGTTCGGCCAGACGGACGGCAGCGCTGCTCCGGGTTTGCCCAAGGACCCGCGCGCAATCTTCGCGGCGGCTGCACCGTTTTATGACTTCACATCGCCGGAGTTGAAGCCCTGGCACCTGAAGGCCACTTACCAGCTTTACGACGAAAAAGGCAAGCCGACCGTGCAGGGGACCTATGAATACTGGTGGGTTTCGCCGAAGGTCTATCGCAGCAGTTGGACGCGGCCCGGCGCAACGCGCACCGATTGGCATACCGCCGACGGCAAACATGCATACCAAGCTTCTGGAGAACGGCTCAATTTCTTTGAATACAAGTTGCAGAGTGAGTTATTTTCACCGCTCCCGGATCTCAGCGATCTGGACCCAGCCAAGGTTCGCCTGGACAGCGAATCCCTTAAATCAATGGGCCACAAGTTTCCTTGCATTATGGTAGTTCCACTGATGCCACAGCATGGGAGGATACAAACTGTGCCATTGGGTTTGTTCCCCACATATTGTTTCGATCCGCAAAAGCCGGTTTTACTAGCCAGCACATCATTTGGCTCGATGACTGCAGAATTTGGCAATATCGTGAAGGCTCAGAACAAATATCTAGCTCGTGAGATTCTACTTACCGAAAGCAAGCGTAAACTTCTCACCGCAAATGTGGATTTGATTAACTGGCTGAACACTGACGATTCTGCGCTTAAGCCAGTGACAGAAGTTTCTGTTTCGGATGTGAAAAACGTGTACGTTTCGGATGTAAAGAAAGTGAATATTGCGGGAGGTGTTCTAGCTGGATTTCTGGTCAAGAAGGAGCAGCCTGTTTATCCCCAGGACGCAAAGAACGCCCAGATTTCAGGCACGGTGGTTCTACGAGCCATAATAGGCATCGATGGAAGCATTTATGATCTGCACGTAGTTTCCGCTCCCTGGCCTTCGCTCGCTGCATCGGCCTTATGGGCTGTTTCCCAGTGGGAGTACAAGCCCTACAAGCTGAATGGCGAGCCCGTCGAGGTTGAAACGACAGTCAACGTAATCTATAAATTGAGTCCATAATGGGGCACCCTGACTTAGCGCGCACAATGGGTGATGCTGCGAAGTTAGATTTTTACTGATGCGGCGCGGGGAGAGATTCCGCTTATCTCGGCGGCGCGGGCTTCAGCGTAAGCGGCTGCGCCCAGCAGCGCGGCGCGGCTCTCCAGTATGATGCGCACCGGCATATTGATGAGCAACTGGCTCAGACGGCCTTTGTCGGTGAATGCTTTCATGAAGGTGCCGTCCTTGAGCTTCTCGACGATGCGGGGCGCGATGCCGCCGCCAACATAAAGTCCGCCCACCGACAGAAACTTGAGGGCCAGATTGCCGGCCTCGGCTCCGTAGGCGGAGACGAAACATATCCACGGTCTTTTCGCAGATCTCGCTGCGGGCCGCCATGGCAAGTTCGGTGATGACGGCGTTGGGGTCTTCGTTGGCGATGCGCTCGCGGAGCCAGGCCGGCTCTTCCATGCCGCGCACCTCGCGCAGAAATTCGTAGATGTTATCAGGCCCGGGCCGCTGACCACGCGCTCAACGCTGATGCGCCCGTTGAACTTCTGCTTGAGGTAGCGCAGCAGGTCGATCTCGTCCTCGTTGCGGGGCGCGTAGTCCGCGTGGCCTCCCTCGGAGGGGTAGGGAATGTGCTGGTGGCCGTTCCAGACCAGGTAGCACTCGCCCAGGCCGGTTCCGGCCGAGAGCAGCGCGCGGTTGCCAATCTGGCTGGCGTCGCCCTGGTTCAGCGTGAAGATCTGGCCGCCGGAGAGCTCGGCCAGGCCGTAGCCGTTGGCCTCTAGATCGTTGATCAGGAAGACGTGGTCGATTGCAAGATCGGCGGCCAGCTCGCGGCCGTCCAGCGTCCAGGGCAGATTGGTGAGGCGGAGACGACCGTCGCGCACCGGGCCAGGCACGCCAAAACAGGCCGCAGTCACTTTGTCGGCGGCCAGAAACTCCTTTACGATCTCTTCCAGGCCTGAGTATTCCCTGGACGGATACTGTTTATCGCTGATATTGCTTGAGTTTTCCATCGATAAAGTCAAACAGCGCCAGGTTGACCTTGGTGCCGCCTACATCTCCCGCCAGAATCATCGTTCCCTCTCCAAAACCCCGCAACCCTCCCCGTCAGTTGCGGGTAAAAGAGCAGCCGCAGCCTTATCCAGGAACAGTGTGAGTATACCGCTTGCGGGCCAGATCAAGTTGGCTGGGCAGCCGTTCCGGATCGTGCGGTCCGGTTAGCACTTCTTTTAGAATCTGTGCTTTATCCTCGCCGGCGATAAGGAAGAAGACGGAGCTGGCGTGGTCAATGACCGGCCAGGTGAGGGTGATGCGCCAGGCGTCCTTTTGCGGCACGTGGTTGGCTGTGACCAGGCGGCCGATTTCGTGGATGGCCTCAGTGTGCGGGAAGAGCGAGGCGGTGTGGCCGTCTGTTCCCATGCCCAGCGCGATAAGGTCAAAGCGGGGGCTTTGCGCGCCTTCCAGGCGAAAGCTGTTCCGTAGCTCGGACTCGTAGCGGGAGGCTGCAACTTCGGGGTCCAGCTCGCCCTCCATGCGGTGAATCTGCTCGGGCCGGAGGGGCACGTGGTCCAGCAGCGCCTCGCGGGTCATGCGGTAGTTGCTTTCGGCGTTATCGGGAGGAACGGCGCGCTCGTCCACCCAGTAGATATCCAGCCGGTCCCATGGCATGCGGTTGCGCCAGGGCTGGTTGGGGTCGGCGAGCAACTGGAACGTGGTTTTTGGCGTGGATCCACCGCTGATGGCGATGCGCGCCCGCCCGCGGCCTGCTACCGCTTCCCCAATCATCTCAACAAAATACTGCGCCGCTCGGCGAGCCAAGGCCGCCGGGTCCGGCTCAACGTAGTATTTAATTCTGAGTATTCTGGCCATAGTTGATTGGTTTCCTTATTCCTACTCTACTCGTGAACTGGCAGCGAGTTCCCAATGTTCACAAGACAGTTATGAAATGGACCAAGTGCATAAGCAGTTCTGCATTCTAGCCGCTTACCGTCCCAGATAGACCCGGTACTGCTGCTCAAGAATTCCAGCGGAGCGGGCCAGGGCCAGCTTGGCCACGTTGTACTGGTAGAGGCTTTCGACCAGGTTGCTCTGGGCCGAGGCCAGAGTGGCCTGCGCATCCACCAGAGGCAGGTTATCGTCCACGCCGGCGTTTACGCGGTCGGTTTCGTCGCTCAGGGCGCGAGTGGCCAGTTCGACGTTGGAGCGGGCTACCTCAACCAGCTTGGCCGTCGCGTCCACGTCGAGCAGAGCGGAGCGCACCTGCTGGTCGATGTGGTTGCGGAGGTCGGCCAGTTGGTCTTCAACGGAGGAGAGCTGGGCCTGGGCGGCTTCCGTATCGCCGCGCAGCTTGCCTTCGCGGAAGAGCGGAACGCTGAGCGTGCCCTGGGCGACAAAGTTTCCGTGCGAGCCCACGGCGCCCACCTGGCTTACGCCGTAGTAGCCGCCGAAGCTGAGGCTGGGCAGGCGCTGGCTGCGATAGGCGGCGTGGATGGATTTGTAGGCGACCACCTGGTTTTGCAGGTTCTGGTAGTCCTGGCGGTTCTGGTAAGCGACGGCGCGCACCTCTTCAGGGGTTTGCGCGGCCAGTTCGCTATAGGGAGCGGGGTCAGTGAGCACGATCTTCTGGCCGGGGTCGACGCCGATCTCACGCTTGAGCAGGATCAGGTCCTTCTCAAAGGAATTTTGGGCCTCGATGAGGGCCTGCTGCTGGGCCTGGAGTTGGACCCGCGCCCGCAGCTCGTCGAGATTGGCGACGGTTCCGGCCTGGTGCGCGGCTTGGGCATGCTCAAGCTGCACCTGGTCTGCCGCCTCAAGGGCTTTGGCGTTATCCACCTCGCTGGAGGCGGCAATGGCATGAAGATAAGCCGTGGCTACCTGCTGCACCACCTCGTCGCGCGCTGACATTTTGGCGAAATGGGCGGCCTTCTCGCCTGCGCGGGAGGCTCTGTAGCCGGCGATCACAGGGCCGGAGAAGAGCATCTGGCTGAAGTGGATTTGCCCTTCGGTCAGTTCGTCGCGGGTGATGAAGGAGAGACCAGGTGGTATTACGCCTCCGGGAAAGAGCGCGCTGAACTCTTTGAGGACGCTCGGGCTGAAGCCAAACGTGACCAGATCCTGCTGGTGGGCGCCGGTATCGCCGCTGAGAGTGATGGTGGGCAGAAACTCCTGGAGGGCCTCTTTCTTTTCTCCCTGAATTATTTTTTCGTTGTTTTCGGCTTCCTTGAGGCCGAGGTTGTTTTCAAGTCCGAGGCCAATGGCTTCGTCGAGCGAGAGCCTGAGGGCTTCATCGCTGGCAGGGCGGGCGGTTACGCTGCCGAAAAACGGATTGGTGGCGGAGGTGGGGTTGGGCGCCTGCGCGCGAGCAACCGCAGCCGCTCCGGAGAGAACCAACAAGGCAAGAAGCGCCTGCGCCGCTCCCACCTGGAAGATAAATTTATGTGCTCGATTCACTATCACTATTTTCTCAGATGAGGCAGCGGGCGGGCGGGATTCCGGCGGAGGGAGAAAAGCCGCAGAGACTTCCGCTAGACCATTGCGCGTTCCTTCACCATCAGGTAGTTATTCAGCACCGATGAGGTTAGTGCTTCGGGGTTCAGGTCGAGGGTGAGCGCGCCCTGCTCGTGGAGGCGGGCGAGAAGCAGCTCGCGGCGGCCGGCCATCTCCTGGGCGGCGGCAGCGCGAAACATCTGCTCCACATTTTTAGGTCGTGCCTGGGCGATGGACTCAACCTCCGGCTGGGCCATGGCCACAAAAAGAAGCACATGGCGGCGCAGCAGTTGCACCGCGCCGTCAATGACCTCCGGCCGCATGGCGGTCTCAGCTAGATCGGTGATCCACAGAATCAGGGAGCGTCGGGGCTGCAGGCGGTTGAGCGTTGCCGTGGCGCGGAGATGGTCGGCCTCGCCGGATTCGGCGTGCACCTGGGCCAGCGACTCGATCAACTGGCGCAGATGCGCGGCTCCGCGGCCGGGGAGCAGACGCTGCTGGATGCTTTGGCCGTAGGCCAGCAGGCCCACGCGGTCGCCGGAGTAGAGTGCCAGTTGCGCCAGCGCTACGGCGGTGGTGCATGCGTGATCCAGCTTGGAGTGAACGTGCGCCACAGACTCTGCAACCGGCAGCGCCGATTTTCCCGATGCACCTGCTGCAACCCGCGACCGCATCAACCGCCCGCAGTCGAGCACGATCCATACCGGCTGGCTGCGTTCGGTCTGGTACTGGCGGGTGATGGGGCTGCCGCGGCGCGCGGTGGCCGTCCAGCAGATATCGCGCAGGTCGTCTCCCTCGCGGTACTCGCGCAGGCTTTCGAAGTCGCGTCCCAACCCCCGCTGCTGGGCGCGGCGCAGTTGCAGGTCGATCTGCCGGCTGCGGGCAAGAAAGATCTGCTGCTCCTCGCCGGTGCGCAGGGCGGGATAGACCCGCACCGTCTGGGCAAGCGGCGCACGGGCCCAACGCTCGGCCAGTCCCAGCCCTGACCGGTAGCGAACGTAGAGCCAGCCCGTCTCCCAGTCGCCGCGCTCCTGGGGCTGCACGCGGTAGCGCAGGCTGGCCGGCACGCGCGGGAATGCGATCAGCCGATGGGTCGCCAGCTCGGCAACCAGCGCCGGCGGCAGATCGTCCACCAGCCGGCACTCGACGATCATCTGGCCGTGGTTCTCAATGGTCAACTCGATCTCGGTCTCCGAGTCGAGGGCCGGAGCGTTGGACCAGGAGCGGCTGGCGGTGAGTTGTGCGGCGCGCGGCAGGCGCAAACCGTCGAGCAGCGCGGCCAGCAGAACCAGCGCATCCCAGGCCGGCATGGCGTAAGCCAGCCGCCCGTCCCAGAAGCCGGGAATGAGCCACATGAAGCCCACGCAGAGCAGCGCCGATGGCCCGCGGCGTGAGGCCGAAGCCCCAGCGGCGCGCCGTTCGCAGACGGCGCGCACCGGGTCGGGATGGAGCTAGGGAGAGATCATTGCCGGGGCACCGGGACGGCGGCAATCACGTCAGCCAGTACGCGGTCGGCGTCGAAGCCTTCCAGTTCGGCCTCGGGCTTGAGCATTACGCGGTGGCGCAGCACCGGCTGCACGGCGCGCTTCACGTCGTCGGGAACCAGGTAATCGCGGCCGTCGAAGGCTGCCGTAGCCTGGGCCACGAGCATCATGCTCAGCGCCGCGCGGGGGCTGGCGCCCAGCAGCAGCGTGGGCCACTCGCGGGTGCGGCGGGCAATGGAAAGCATGTAGCTGTATAGCTCCGGCTCGATGCGGATTGCGCGCACCTCGGCGCGGGCGCGGGCAAGCAATCCCTCGGGGATGGGCGCGATTTGCGCATCTTCCAGCAGACCCGGCGCCCGAGCCGGCGTGGTGCCGTTCCAGAATCTGCATCTCATCGCGCTCGCTGGGATAGGCCACGCGAATCTTGAGCAGGAAGCGGTCCAACTGCGCTTCGGGCAAGGGATAGGTGCCTTCGAAATCGACCGGATTCTGCGTGGCGAAGACCGTGAACCAGGCAGGCAGCGGTCGGCGCACGCCGTCCGTGGTTACCTGCCGCTCTTCCATGCATTCGAGCAGTGCGGCCTGGGTGCGGGGCGGCATGCGGTTGATCTCGTCCACCAGCAGCAGATCGGTGAAGACGGGGCCGGCGTGGAAGCTGAAGCTCTCCGAACCAGCTTTGGCTCCCGTGCGCAGAATCGTGGTGCCCAGAATGTCGGCGGGCATCAGGTCCGGCGTGGCCTGCACGCGCTGGAATCCGAGGCCCAGCAGACGGCCCAGCGCTTTGACGATCAGCGTCTTGGCGATGCCGGGCACGCCTTCGAGCAGCGCATGACCCTGGCAGAGGACGGCGATCATCACCTCCTCGATCGCTCCCGACTGGCCGGCGATCACGCGCCCCAACTCGGCGCGGGCGTGGGTCATCAGTTGGTTGGTTGCGTGCAGCCCCTCCGGAGTTTTAGAGTTTTGGTCTAGTTCCTGGATTATTTTCCTGGCTCATGAAGCCCTTTCCTGCTGATTGGAATGAATGTCTTCAAAATTCGTTTGCGGCCGGCCGTGTTTTGCCGCGGCGCGTCAGTTTTTCCTGGTGCGCATAGAGCTTCTGGATCAGCTTGAGCGCCTCGCCTGGGTCGATTGTCTCGCCCCACGCGGCCTCTTCGCAGGCGGCCAGGTCGGCTTCGAGATCGGCATCGGCCTGGGGAAAGCGGCAGCGAATCGTCTGCGCCAGCTCAGCCGCGCCCATGGTTTTGCCTCGCAGGCCGCAAAGCTGCAAGCTCTGGCGGCGAAAACGCTCCCAGGCAATCGAGACTGCCGTAGACGCGGCGCCGGCGTTGCGATAGAGCGAGCCCAGAGCATCAAGAAACTCGATGGGCGTAGCCCGCGCCGGCGCAGGCAACTCGCGCACCGGCCCGCTGCGGCGGCTGAAGCTGAGCACCACCAGCAGCCCCAGAATCGGCAGGCTGATCCACAGCATAGTGAGCGCCGGTCCGGCGGCGTAGCTCCAGACGGAGCGAATCTCTCCGTGCAGCGACTCGTCCCAATAGAAATGATGGCCCTCGCGCGGCCCCAGCGAATTCAAAAAGAAGTCCAGGTCGTTAGCGCGGGCCAGGGAGCCGTTTTCAAGCGGAGTGGAGCTGGCCCACCAAACCACGTGCCCCTTGCCCCAGTCGTACTCCACCACCGCCGGCTGCCCGGCGCAACTGTAGTCCACGCGGTGCGCGGGGTTGCCCACAGCCCAGGAGATTCAGGAACCATCCACACCTCGCCTGAATCGGAGAGCGCGTCAGATGAAAAACCAAGGCCCTCCGGCTCCAGCTTGCAGGCGGCAAAGTCGAATGCCTTGGGCATGCCGCTGGCCGAGCCGGGCAAGATGAATCCGCCTCCCAACCCCGGTGGCGAGTACCCGGCCTCCGCGCTCCACAATCGTGCGCACCGCCTTGAGGTCTGCGCTTTCGCGGGTGAAAGGATCGGCAAAGATCACCACTGTCTCCGGTCCCGCCGTGGCGGCAAGTTCGCTGAGCGGCCGCTCCCAGCGCTCAATCGGATAATTGGAACGGAGTAGCGTCTCATAGGCCGCGCGGGCGCCGTGCTGACCGGAAAGATAACTCGAAGGCAAGGGATTGTCGTTGCTGTTCCCTTTGGGCAGCAGGAATCCAGTCACTACGGCAAGCGTGATGGCGATGCCCAGGCACCAGAGCAGCAGACGGCGATCTTTGGCGTCGAGCGAGGAAAGAAATTTCATTGCGCCGTCCTCCCTTGAATGGCTCGCCGCTTCCGGAGATCAGCGCCGAAGCCAGTTCTTCAGCCCTGCGGTAGTCGCGCTCTTCAGCCGCGCGGCCACCGTACCAGGTGCGCTCAAAGCTGCCGGTCAGCGTGGCCAAACCGGCGCGGCGCGGGTCCTGCGGCGCAACCAGCGCAAGATACTCGCGCGGAGTGCGGGCGCGGTCGGCGGGCCACAGCCGCTTCGATTCGAGACGCGAGATCGCCGCCCAGTAAAGGAAATGAATCGCCTCGCGCCATTGGCCCGCAGCGGCGGCATTGCGCGCATCCTTGAGCCACAATTGCCACTCGCGCGCCGAGACGGCTCCAGTGGATAAACTGCCGCTCTCCGGCGAAGGCCGCATCCGCCAGCGCTGTTCCAATTGCAGCAAGCCCCACACCAGCCCCAGGCAGACGGCCAGAATAAATCCCCAATAGATCACGAAACCCACCCACGCGGAGCGTGCTCGGAACTGCGCGGCGTCTTTCAAAGAGCTTGTTGAGCCAATTGCCCAGCTTTTCCAGCAGCGTGTTCTTTACCGTAGGCTCGTAGAGATTGCGAAATTCGCGACCGGCCAGCACCTGCTTCATCGTCTCGCGCTGCTGCGCGTGATCTGTTGCGGGTATGGTTGCGGAGTTGGTCTGGGTCAGATCCTCGGCCAGGCGCGTTTCCGCGGCTTTCAATAGCTCGGTCGTGGTTGGCGGAGGCGGCAGTGCGCCCTCATCGGATTGCTCGCCTGCGGCGGGTTTGGCTTTGGGCTTGCCTGTGGCCTTATCTTTCTCCTGGGCCTTGACAAGCAGCACCCGCAGCCAGCCGTAGCGCACCAGTCCGCCGCTCTGCATTTGCTGTGAGCGGAACGCGATCGTCGGGACCAACGAGTGCGGGGTCGCAGGATATTGTGTCGCGTGCCTTGGCGCAGGCTCTCCACCAGTGCGGCCAGGTCCTGCAAATGCTTGCGGTAGTCGTCCAGCGAAGCATCCCGCGAACTGCTCGCCACGAGAGCGGGCAAATCGGGGATCGAGCGAGAGGCGTGCGACGGCGCGGCGGTGAGAAGAGCCGCCAATGCAATGCCCGCGAAGATATTTCGGGTCGTCACGCCCAAGCCTCCAGCGCATTTATTTGAAAGGAATTCTTCATTCCGTCGAATTGTTGTCCCTGCACGCGCATGCGCTGATGATAGTAGACCATTCGACGGAACTGCCAGGAAGGATTGAACTCTCAGCCCTCAATGAACATTGGCCGGGTGAATCCAGATCGCATTTCCGCCGCCGGAAACCATGTGCACGTCGAGCACTGTCGTCGCGGTCGACGGGCTGCTTTGTGAAGGTCGTGTGCGTGGCTTCAGTAGCGGAGTCGGCAGCGTCGGCGTAGATTTCGGCAACGTACTTGCCTTCGCCGAGAAAACTCAGCGGCACCTTTACCGTCCGCTCATCCCAGTTGGTCAGCGAGCCTACGTACCAGTCGCTGCCGCTGCGGCGCGCCAGCGTGATGTATCTCCATCGGCCTTCCGTCGAGGACGCGCACCTCGTCCCATGTGGCCGGAACCTGCTTGATGAAGTTGAATGCCTTCTGGCCCTGGTAGTGCTCGGGATAATCGGCGACCATCTCGAAGGGGCTCTCGAAGACCACGAAGAGCGCCAACTCGTGCGCGCGGGTTCCCAAACCCATCGGCATGAATTTCCGCGCTACAAAGTTTTCCCGGTTGCTGTTGCCGAAGGCGCCGGGAGTGTAATCCATTGGCCCGGCCAGCATGCGAGTGAAAGGCAGAGTGGTGTTATGCGTGGGAGTGGTGCGGGCGCTCCACTTCAGATACTCCTTGCCCATCACGCCCTCGCGCGTGATCAGATTCGGCCAGGTGCGGCGCAGGCCATCCGGCTTGTAAGCGCCGTGGAAGTCGATCATCAGGTGATGCGCGGCGGCGGTTTCAACCACGCGATGATAGAAGTCCACCATCTGCTGATCGTCGCGATTCATGAAGTCGATTTTGACTCCGGCGATGCCCCACTTCTCAAACAAGCGGAAACGCCTGGTCCATATATTTGTCCACCGAAGTCCAGTGCGACCACAGCCAGAGGCGAACATTTTTCTCTTTCGCGTAGCGCAGCAGCTCCGGCATATCGATCGCCGGCGTCACGCGAGTGATATCGGCCAGCGCCGCGTAGTCGTCAGGACTCTTGTAATCGGCCAATGCCCAGCCGGCATCGATCAGCATATAAGGAAATCCCGACTCCGAAGCGAAATCGATATAGTGCTTCATGGTCGCGGTATTCATGCCGGTCTTGAAGCTCACGCTCGGAGCAGCCTCGCCCGACCACCAGTCCCACGCCGACTTGCCGGCGCGAATCCAGGAGGTATCGGCAATCTTCGAGGGCGGATTCAGATTGAGAACGATATTGGACTCGATCAGTCGCCCCGGCTCGTCGCCGATCATCAGCACGCGCCATGGACTCGCAAACGGCGTCGCCGTCTCCACCGCAACCTTCGGATCATCCACGCGCGGCGATAAATCGGCGCGCACGCAATTGTGTCCGTCACCCTTGCGCAAATACATTCCCGCGTAGTGATCGATGTCCGCCTCGGTAACAGCAACCCAGCCAACGCCCGGAACCTCAGCCAGGTAAGGCAGCCCGATGAGCCAGTCGTGATGCAGGCCGTTCACCTGCCGCTGCTGATACTCGTCCTCCCACGATGATTGGTAACCGTCCAGAATCAGCGGATAAGTGGTCGCGTCTTTCGTATAGCAGAATTCCGTGTTCTCTCGCGCGATGCGGACTTGCTTCAACGAAGGCTGATCCGGCACCAGATAGCGGAAGCCGACTCCATCGTCGAAGACTCGTACCTCAATCGTGATTTTGCGCCCCGCCTGGTCCTCGAAATCAGTGCGTGCGGAGTTATAGTGGTCGCGCACCGTGCTGGTCTTTCCCACGGGGATGGTATAACTCTCGTCCACGCTTGATGGTTGAGTAGCCGTCGAGCGCATCCCTGGCCCCAGTGCGGGCTGCCCGGCGATCTCCAGGCCCAAGCTTCGAGTGATCGATCAACCGCTTGCCGTGAAACTCCACCGCATAGCGCAGGTCGTCCGCGGGCGGCTTTTCCCAGTCCGAACGCTCGGGGTGCTTTGCCGGCGCGGGATTAAAGAGTAGAAAAGTAATTTGCCCGTTAGGCGAAGTTACCTTGGCTGCAACGTCGCCCGTAACTTGAGCGGCGACTGTTTGAGCGGCAAATAACGCGAGCAATACAGAGCAGAGATGCGCGGAATAAGGTCATAAGTCCTCCGGGCGAACCGGGTGCGATCGAGGGTTGAGATTCAATTTCAGCGGCAACGCGCCAGTATACTCCGGTGCGCCTTCAGGAAATCTCTCCGGCTTGTGCGGGCGCGGGCAATGGTCCGTCCTTGCGCAGTCGCTGGTCGTGATAGAGCACCGCAAGCGCCGCCACCAGAGCTGCATAAGTCAGCGACATGAAAAGAACCATGCCGGCAAAGGCGCAGATTCCGATCACGCCCAATTCCGATATAACTCCATGGCGCCGCCACATGTGCGTGCAGAACCATCATGACAATGCCGCCAACTGCACCGAGCAGTACGGCAACGAGTTCGAGCGCCAGCATGGCGGCATAAAGAGCGGCATAGATAACCAGTATGACCAGAAATATGCGGCCCTTGGCGCCGCGGGTGAGCTTTGAAGCTGCGCTGCATCGATGCCCATGCGGATAGCTCCTCTTCGACACATGCCGGGAAAGCCAGGGCAAAGCGCAGCAGGATGAGGATGGAATAAACCAGGACTGCGAGGTACAGCAGGACCAAAGTGAGAATCAGGAATAATTGCTCATGGACTTGATGCCTACCCGCGCAACAAAGTGCAGCAGAGCGACTGCCAGGCCCACGAGCGCCAGCACCGCGGCAATGGGTACGTAGAGGTAACAGATGCACCAGAATCAACAGCCAGAGGTAACGGCCGATGCGCCTCCATGCGAGTGAATAAGCTTCGCCGATTGTGACTTTGACGCCTGAGTCCGCCTTGGTGGACGCATAACTTGCCGCCGCCAGATAGATCGAGAAGATTGCGAAGCAAAGCAGTGAGAAGACTAGAAACACAAAGATAATGAGCTCGCCGACGAGAAGTTATGGAGCATGGCCTCGGGAGTGGGCTGCTTTGGAAATTGCCGGATCATCGGAATCCAGATGGCCGCCTCCATCAACCCAACTGCCAGCATCATCAGAAGCGATGGAATGGCCGCAATACCTACCAGAGTTTTGAAGTGAGCACGCATGAGCCGGTAAGTGCGGTCGAGAATCTGGCCGAAGGTTTTGGGCGCGGCGGGCATTGGACCGGAGGGCGCGGAAGCTGCTAAATCGTTCATAGAGACTCCTCGGATTTTGTTTGGATTGGTTCTGCGGGTTGCTGAAGCATTGCGGGCTTCGGCATCACAGCCGCAGCCGCCTGAGCTCTGGGTAAAATCGACGGCGGCCACCTCTCGGCTGGCGGCGGAGGTGGTGGAGGCGCCACCAACCCGGCGCGCTGCATCAGCAGTTCGATATCGAAGCCCTCCTGGCGAATGCGCTGGTCGTAGTAGAAGAGCATGAGCGCGATGCCGTAAACCGGCTTGGTGAGGGCCTGGATGGCAAATGACGCTCCGTATATAACGAGCATCATGACCGTGCCCGCGGTTTGTGCATATTTCGGATTGCTTGCTCCGGGCACCAGGGCAATCACGATGATTGCCGGAATGGTGAAGGCCATGGTTAGCAGGTAATTGAGCACCGTCCCCAGCAGATAGAGGAGAAAGATGCGGCCCTTGGTTCCCCTGCTGAGCGAGATGCTGCGCTTGAGCGCGGAAGTCGCGCCAATCTGCTCCACCACGCAGGCGGGGAAAGCCAGGGAGAGCCGGAGCAGCATCCAGATACAGTAGCCGACAAGAGCAATGACCACCGCAATGTTCCCAGCGCAAAGAGCGCGCCGGCCGCAGCGCCCATGCCGGCCGATTGCGCCAATGCTGTCACTCCGGCGGAGAAGATCACCAGCACAATCCACACCACCATAGGAGCAACCCAGATGATGAGCGCCTCAAGTAGAAAAAGTCCAATGTAGTTCCAGCCGCGTTGCCGAGCGATCCTGTAGGCTTCGCGGATGGTGATCTTCTCGTCCTGCCAGGGGCGGGCAACGGCGTGGTTCAGGGCCGCCGTTCCCAGCGCCGTCAACGCAATCAGCAGCGGAAGAGCCACCAGCAGAGCAGCCAAAGACCACGAGCGCCGCAATGCCTAACACCTCCGGAGACGATGGATACTGCGCTCTGAACCTACCAGCGCAAAAAGTAGAAAAAATATCCACCGCCAGCGCCACCACCACTCCGGTTGGAATGGAGGCAATGCCCAGCAAGACCAGGAACCGCGACCGGTAGAGATGAACCGTGCGGTCCAGAATCTCGCCCAGGGTCGACGGGTGAAGGGGCTCATTCATGCGTGCTTTCCGTCTGCTGCTGAGACAAATGGTCTGCTGTGATTCGGGACGGGCGGCGCAGGCGGCGTAAGTCCGGCGGCCTGCATCATCCACTCGATATCGAATCCCTCCTTGCGGATGCGCTGATCGTAGTAGAAGAGCGTGATGCCGGTAGCGCCGATAGGCCCGAGAAAGGTGCCGGTGAAGAACGATATGATCTGCTGAGATCGCCTGTACATTCCCGGTCCCAGTTGACCGTGGTTCTGGACGGCCGACACAAGAACGAAGATCTGCGTGACCATGACCAGCCCGATCTTGATAACGAAGATCAGCAATCAGCAGAACGAAGATGCGCCCGCGCGCTCCCCTGCTCAACTCGATGCTGCGGCGAATCGCTTTGCGGGCCGGCAGATTTTCAAGCAACGCAGGCCGGAAGGCCAGCGAATAGCGCAGGGTCATCAGGATGGTATAAACGAGGACGGGAAATAACAGCAGGATGAAGGCCACCGAGGCGATGCCGATCGCGGCCAGGGAATGCGGATTGTGCGGTCGGCTGCGCAGCGGCGTGGTGCCCATAGCCCTTCGCCGCAGATAGCAAACGATCCAGAGAAAGGCGGCGTAGATCACACAAACGGCGTCCAGATCGACGAAACGCGGTGATGGTCATCAGCCACAGGTAACTGCCAAACCGGGGCAGGACGCTCGCGTATGCTCCGCGGATGGTGGCCGGCTCGCCCAGGTGCACCCAGGCCACGGCGCGGCTGATGGCGGCTATGACCGGCCCAATCAGCAGGAAGAGAATCAGCAATTAAGACCAGCGGCGGCCAAGTGATCAGCTGACATCGCCGTTGATTGCTGCGCTCTCAGCAGCTCCTGCAGGCCAATCAGCAGCAGGTTCAAATACCAGGCCTATGCCGCAATACCCGGCAAAGATTCCCGCAAAAAGGACAAAATTTGTCCGGTAAAGTTGAGCGGTGCGATCCAGAATTTCGCCGAGGCTGAGTGGACGGAGGGCTGGTTTCCATGCCGGGCTCCTCAGAAATGAGTGATTCATGCTTGCCGGGATACTAGCACAGAATGAAAACTCTTTGCCGTGAGCAGTTGCTTCCAAGGCAATTTAATTTATCAGCAAATAACCTGCATGAGGGTCGGGGGAATGAATCACCGGCCTCCATGGTCAAACCGCGGGCTGTCTTTATAGCGATACTCCGGCAGACCTTCGTCCACCTGCCCTGGTTCATCCGTTTCCCAACGCTTCTATTTGCTCCCTGCAACCATCCGTAACGTCACGATTTCGTGAGGATGGATTGTGAAATGAAATTGATCGTCTCCCGCCAACGGCACAGCCGTCGCTCCTCTTTCCACAGCGTCGGTTTGAGTTACTCGATCCAGGTGCAGGGTTGGAGTGCGGACGGTCACGGTCCGCTCCGCGCCGCCTAAGTCAAGAAAGCGCAGGATGGTTCCATCTCCATCCTCGGCGGGCTTCCATGTTTCGAGCAGCACGTTTGGATCATCGACTTCGAGAAAGCTTCCCTGCTTGCCGTCAAGACTTCGCTGAGAGCCGGCATCGGCAGTCACTGCCGCAGGCTGCGCCGCCTCATTCTGAGCGACAGCCTTGTCCTGGCTCGTAACCAGATCCGTTTCCAGGGGAGTAATTTCTTCCCATCCCATGCGGCTCAAGTCGTTCGCACTGGTTGAAGCCGCGCTGGTAATCACATAGTGAAAGCTGAATCGCCCTCCCTGGCCGGCACGATAGTTCGTATCCCAGTAGTTATTCATTACGTAGGAAAATACGTTTCCCGGCCGCTGCCCGAATTCTTCCGGCCACGCGCCGCGGTTGATATCTCCCAGGGTAATCATGGGCGCATCGAGTGGAAGCACGCTCGCCGAAACCCCGTCCTGCTCAACTGAAACCCAGTGCTGCGCGGTAAACCACTCGTGACCCGCACCGGCGTACATATCCTTCGCCGGGTCGACGACTCCGTTCTGAACCTCGTACTGGAACTGAGGCTGGCTCATGGCAAAAGGAAAAGCAAAGTAAACCGCCTTCCTTGCTATAAACCTCTTTCTTGTCCACGTCTTCAACTAACTCAATCTTTTTCTCGCCGTCGAAGAGGCGAATCTCCGTTTTGATTGAGGGAGTGTTCAGGTCCTCGCTTTCCATGCGCGCAACCACTCCGGAGGGAGTGCGAGTTATGGATACAATCCTGCCGTGGTGCGAGGGATGAACCTCCAAATCCGGTTTTGGATTGATCTGGCTGTAATGAAGAATGGTATTGGGAGACTTATCGCCGCCGGTAACGTAAAGATATTCTCCAAAGCGATAGGAGCCATCCTGGCTCACTAACTCGCGCTGTAACTGCTTGTCGTAGATGCTGCGAATGGCGCCGGTCTCCGCATCGAGTTGCACCTTGTAGTACGGACTTTCAAGCGATGGGTTCTGTTCCGGCTCGAGGACTGGCCGCAGCTTTCTGCGCATTGCGAATTGCATAAACCTTGTATCCGACCGCCGGCACGTCCTGGGCTGAAAAGCGAACGTGGTTGAAGGCGTTGCCCGCTGCTTAACGATCTCGAAGGGCACCGGCTGGTTCGTCGCCGCATCCACAATCTCGTCGCCTTTATTCAGATCGATGAAGACCGGTCCGCTTCGCTTCCAGTTCAAGCTATTGAAGACGATCAGGCTTCCCGGGCCGGCGGCAATGGCATCGGCCAGGTTTGCCATGCTGCGCTTGGCCACAAAGTCCGCCTCCGCCGCGGCGTTGACCGCAAACTGCTCTTTCACCGCGAGCTGACCGGTCGCCTCCTTGCTTGCGGGGTCGGTGACGCTGTTATCCGAATCCCATGTGTGCTCATCCATCAGCACCATATCGGTCCACATGCGACCCAACTCGGCAGTATCCGTCTTGAGCAGCGGATTCACAAGCGATGCCAGTGTGGCCAGCTTTTCAGCCGTTTGCCCTCGCGCTTCATTCCAGCGCTCCATGGCCAAGTAATAAGCATCGGAGGCCGCGCCGTCCTCCCAATACGGTCCGCCATCTCCGCGGATGGTGGGGATGTTATCGCCAAACTGCTTTTCAATATTCTGAATCGCCTCGTGAAATCCCGAGTACTGCAAGCGCGGGTACGCATAAAGCGCATTCCACTTCCCGACTAACTCCGCCTGCTGAGGAAAGAGATCCGTATTCTCCACCTGCGTGCCATAGATAATCGTGGCATCGGCATGGTATTTGGGAGTTTCATACATTTGCAGAAAGAGCGGCAAAGTATCGTGGCCCGCTGAGACCACCGGAGGCAACCCGAATAAAGTTCTCATCTGGTGGTAATGGCGCGAATACCACAGCAGAACTTTCTTGCCGTCCGGTCCCACCCACCACATCGGCGAGCTTTCATTCAAGCGGCCCTGGAGCAGTACTGGAGCCGCGATAGTTATCGCTGCCGGCGGCCAGATAGGGAATGCCCGCGGAAGCAAGAATGGATGCATAGGACCAGGAGTAAGAAGGAACGTCGGTGATGTTGGCGTAGTCGAAGGGCGTGCCGTATTTCCTGCTGAAGTTGGCGCTGGGATAGAGCGAGCGGATCAGAGTCTCCGCCGTGGGAATGCCGGTGAGCAGATTGGCATATTGCGCGGGAACGAACAGCTGTTTCTTCTGTACGGCTTCGATTGCCCGCTGTTGCTGTGCGGCGGAGCGCGTTTGAAGAAACTGCTCAAGGTCCCACTCGCCGTCAAGGCTGAAGCGGAATTCGGGATGCTTTGCGATCATATCCATCGCTTCGGCAATGGTGCGGGCCTGAATGGCGGCGACCTTGGCCTGGTAATCGGAGTAGCCGACGTCAACATGAATATGGGGAACGAGAAAGATCGTCCACTTCTTCGCGGGATCGATCGATTGCTTGAAATGTTGCTTGCGGCCGTTGATCTCCGCGGTCAGTTGAGCCTCGGTTTGAGGCGCAAATTCGCGCACCGCAAACTCGGCCTTCTCATCGCCGAAATCGCTAGCCACCGCGCAGTGCGGCGTGATAACTCTGCCCGGCGATGGTCAGCTCGACTTTGCTTCCCGGCTCGATTTGCCCAGAGCAGCGAATGAATGCATCCACGGTTTCGAGCAGTTCGCCGTTCTGCTGATGGAAGAAGATGGTGGGTACAATTTGCGCCGTGAAGGCCGTTGCGCCTGGGTTTCCGGGAACGCTGTCAAGCTCGATCGCGTCGTAATGCAATCCTGCATCGGGAACTGCCTCGTCCGCTTCTTCGATGGCCTGCAGTGTGATTGTGTTCGCTCCGGCTTGCAGATAACTGCCGGGAAAGTCGAACACAACGTCCGCGGCGGAGTAAGCGGGATCGAAGACGTCTACCAGATCGCCGCTGCTGTAATCGAGCTTGGGATGAAGATAAAAGACGCCGCTCTTGCCGTTGATGCCGACCTTCAGAACCGGCACGCTGGGATTCTCAATCAGCAGGGCAACATGAAGCTGATAAGTCGTCTGCCGGCTGATCCGGCAATCGAAAATGAAATCGCGCGCGGGGCGGTCTCAATGCTGGATTCCTGCGGCTTGCCGTCTGAACTGAGCACAGCCGGCTGCTTGCCATACCAGTCAATTGCTGGATCGCTTGTGAGATACGACGAAATTTACCTTCTGTTGCGGATTCCCGGATGCAAATTCACCAGAGGAGCGATTGAACTCCCCGATCTGGAATACCTTCGTTTTCGCGTTGTTCTGCGCAGAAGCCGCACAGAACTGCGAAGCTGCCAAAACCGGCACAAGCAATCCCACAATCAAGCTGACCTGAAGTCTGATCTCATTGAGTGAACTCCTCGAACGACCGCTCTAAACCACCAAAGATTGTAGCGGACTGCCCGCCATGCCTGACGAGCCGGAGCACACTTATTCAGATCGATCTCAGTTTTCGCGGAACTCCGCTTTTCTTTATTCCAGCTTCTGAGTCTGGGTCCCCTCGGGAATCTTAATCACAAACTGGTCGTCCGTCAGCGTCATATTCTCGACCACTTTATCGACCGTGAGAACAATCTGGTACTCCTCCAGCGGGCGCTTGATGATGATCCTGGAAGGGTAAAGGCCGGTATCGAATTCCTGGTAGTCCGCATAGGTGACCTGGGTCTCCAGATTGCCTTCTTTGTCGTATATTTCCTGTTGATAAGGCAGAAGATTGTCGCGTTTAAAAGTTACTACGCGCACGGGTTCCAGCTCCTGGCTGTCCGGGCTTGCGGCGCATGATGCTGAGTATGTATTCCGGGCACCGTGTACAGGTGCTTCTTGGCCGCGTCCTCCACCGTTTCGGTATCCGCAGTCACCGAATAATAGATCGTCCTTCTCCAGCCCCCGCACCACCATGGCGTCGAAAAAAAATCCCGGCCGCATGTTTTCCATTTGGTTTGTCGATTTTTTCTTCAGGGAGTTGGCGCCCTTGATGGCCTTGTTCTTCGAGGGAATGTAGAGGGTAAAGTTGGTTCCGTCGCTCACCATATCGAAGGCGCGCGTGCCGATGACGGGAACCCGCCCGTAGACGCGCAGCATTGCCGGCTTGCGCAGGAGGATGATCCCGCGGATGCGTGGTGTAGTCCTTGGCCACGCCTTCTTTGCTCTTTGTTACGCTGGCCTGGATTTCGACCGTGGCGTTCAGGGTATTGAGCGCGTCCCAGCGCTGGTTGAGGCGCGCAACCAATTCCTCCGGCGCGACAGTCTGGGTGATAGCTGGCGCCTTGGGCACGGGCAGCTTGCGCGTGGTGGGAAGCATGAAGCACCCGGAGAGCAGGAGCGGAAGAAACAGCGCTGCGACGGGCGGCCAGGCGAGAGTTTGCTTTCATCGGCCACCCGCCTTCTTCACGGCGTGTCGGTAGCCGGCTACGTTGCGGTTTTGCTCGTCCAGCGTGCTGGAAAACATCGAATGCCCCTGGGGATTGGCTGCCGGCGGCGACAAAGTAGAGATAATCCGTTTGCGCCGGCTGCATGGCCGCGCGCAGCGACTTCACGCCGGGATTGGCCATCGGCCCAGGCGGCAGGCCGGCGTGGAGATAGGTGTTGTACGGAGTGTCGCGGCTCAGGTCGGACTGGTAGATCGTGCCGCGCCAGCGGCCCTCCAGTTCCAGTCCGTAGATCACGGCGGGGTCGGTCATCAGCGGCATCTTTTTGGCCAGACGGTTCTCAAAGACGCTGGCCACCAGGGGCCGCTCCGCATCCACCGCCGTCTCTCGCTCGATCAATGAAGCCAATGTCACCACTCGATGCACGTTTCCCTTCAATCCAATTTGCCCGGCTACCGCCGCGAAACCGCCGCACCATGGCCGCGCAAATCTGCACCGCGGTGAATTTGCGGGGGAAATGGTAGGTATCGGGAAACAGATAACCCTCCAGGCTCGCCGCTCCGGGGTCCAGGTCGGCCACCAGCCCCACCTGATTCACCGCCGCGTCTAAAAAATCCTGTTGCGAAACAAACCCAGCCTGCTCCAGCCGTGCGGCGATATCAAAGATGCTGGAGCCCTCGGGAATGGTGACTGACCTGGTAAAAACATCCCCGCGCGCAATCCGCGAATAGACCTCGGTCACTGGAGCCGGATGATCGAAGCGGTACTCGCCGGCCCTGAGCGTTCCCCGCTTCCAGATAGCGCAGTATATCGAAGGCATAGCGGCTGCGCACAATGCCGGCCGCCTCCAGTTGCTGGCCGATCCGCGCCGTCGGAAGAGCCCGGCGCTACTTCGACAAAGGTCTCCGTATTCGGTCCGAAGGGCGTAACCACCACCCAGGCCAACGCGGCCGCGGCAAGCAGCGCCGCAAAAAAAGCCGCCAGCAGAAATGCCGCCGCGCCAGAACTTTTCCTCTTCCTGCTCTTCCGTCTGCGGATTACCATTCAGGCGCAATCGATCCTTCGTACTGATAAAAAGCTCGAGAGTTCCTCCAGGAGGATTCTCTATCAAATGATTGTATCGGGACGGACGCCCCAGGCAGGGCATTTCTTCAGGGCAGGCTTGGAGCTTTAATCTGGAAGGACAAGGAGTTGCAAGCTGGAAACTCATCCCCGCTATCTCGGTCTCGACGTCGGCAATCGCCGCATCGGGGTGGCTGTGTCAGACGAACTGGGGCTGACGGCGCAGCCGGTGATGACGCTGGAGCGGAAGCGCAACCGGCGGGACGATCTGCGCTCACTGGCGCGGCTGGCGCGGCGGTTCGGCGTGGCGGGCATTGTGGTGGGAAATCCGGTGCATCTCTCCGGCGACTCGAACCCGCAGGCTGAAAAGACTCGAGAATTTGCCGCCGAACTGGGCACTCTGACCGGCCTGCCCATTCATTTGTGGGACGAACGCCTGACCACCCGCGAGGCCCACCAGATTCTGTATGAGGCCGGCCACGCCCGCCAGGAGCACCGCAAGGTAGTAGACCAGGTGGCGGCTACGCTGATTTTGAAGTCGTTTTTGGAGCAGGGAATCAGGGAACAGGGAATCAGGGATTATGCGGACCGCGAAATAGCGATCGCATCAGGACGTAATCTGGCTATGAATCCAGCTTCAATAGC
Organism: uncultured Acidobacteriaceae bacterium; assembly: GCA_963724755.1. GTDB lineage: Bacteria > Acidobacteriota > Terriglobia > Terriglobales > Acidobacteriaceae > Telmatobacter. The sequence continues at coordinate 183,549 of CAVRVZ010000016.1, read as the reverse complement.
GAGCCCTGTTGCCCTGAATCGGCATCTCCGCGACGCTTCCTGCTGATCCCTATTCCCTGTTCCCTGCCCCTGTCCTTCTCCCCGGTTATAATTAGTAGTTGAGTTCTTTTATCTCTTGCGGAATGAGCAGCCCCGCTCCCCCGCCACGGACCAAGAATGCCAGAGCACATCAAAAAGAAGCTCCTCGAAGAGATTGCGCTCCTTGAGCACGAGCTCTCGCACGAGCTTCCGGCCGAGATCAAGAAGGCCGTGGCCATGGGCGATCTGTCAGAGAACGCCGAGTATCATATGGCCAAGCAGCGCCAGACTTTTGTGGATGCGCGGCTGGGCCAGCTGAAGAGGCGCATGGCCGAGCTGTCGCTGGTAAACCTGACCAACATTCCCAAGGGCAAGGCCGGGTTCGGCTCCACGGTGGTGGTCTACGACTCGACCAAGGACGAGGAGATTGTTTACCGTCTGGTAACCAGCGAAGAGTCCGACGTTGCCAAGGGGCTGATCTCGACGACCTCGCCGATCGGGCGCGGGCTGGTGGGGAGGAGGGTGGGCGATGTAGCCACCATCGTTACCCCCAACGGCAAACGCGAGCTTGAAATCCTGAAACTGACCACGATCCACGATGAAGCGGGCGAAGCCGAGACAGAAAACGGAATCGCCGCCGCCTCAGATAAGTAAGGAAGAATAAGAAATGACCTGGACCAGCGCTTTCGGCCGCGCCTGCGGATGGCTTCTGGACCGCATTGTGCGCGGCATGGCGCTAACCCGCATCTCTCCCAACGTGCTCACGTTTATCGGCCTGATCATCAACATCGTGGCCGCGTTTCTGTTTGGGCACGCCAACGCCACCAACTCCGGAATCATGTTTTTCTATGCGGGCGTGGTGATCTTCTGCGCCGGCATCTTCGATATGCTTGACGGCCGCGTGGCGCGGCGCAATAACCAGGTGACGGTCTTCGGGTCGTTTTTCGACTCGGTGATCGATCGCTACTCCGACGTGGTGCTGTTCTTCGGGCTGCTGGTTTACTACGGGCGCATCAATCGCATGCGTTATGTGGTGCTGGTGGCCTTTGTGATGGTGACGTCGCTGATGGTGAGCTACACGCGCGCCCGCGCCGAGGCGCTGATCGGCCAGTGCAAGGTGGGCTTCATGGAGCGGCCGGAGCGGATCGTGCTGATTCTTCTGGGCGCCCTGTTCAACCATTGGGGAGTGATGGCGCCGGTGCTGTGGGTGCTGGCCGTGCTCTCAACCATCACCGTGGCGCATCGAATTATTTATACCTACCAGAACACCAAGCATCTGGCGCCGATCAGCTGAGGCGGGCTGACACTGCTTTGCAAGCCGCTGTGGGCGTTCCGGCACTTTGCCTCAGTTGGAATCCTCCGAATGTGTCAGTGCAATCCGAGATAAGGCAAACAGCCGACAGGACAACGCGAAGCGCAACTATTGTCTTCATTCATGGGTAGTCTCTTTCTTGTAGACGCAGGGACGCTATAAAAGCGTCTTGCGGGAACGCGTGGCTTACCCGCGCTCCTCGATGGGAATGTAAGGCGAGGGGTAAGGCGGGCCAATGTACTCGGCGCGGGGGCGGATGAGGCGGTTGTCGTCCAACTGCTCGATGACGTGGGCGGTCCATCCGGCGATGCGGCTGATGGCGAAGATGGGAGTGTAGAGATCGATGTCGATGCCCAGCGTGGCGTAAGTGGAGGCGGAGTAGAAATCCACGTTGGCGTTCAGCTTTTTGTCGGCGTTGATATAAAGCTCGATGGCGCGGGACATCTCATACCACTTGGGCTGGCCCGCGTCCCTGCCCAACTGCTCGCTCATCTTGCGCAGGTGGGTGGCGCGGGGATCCTCGGTCTTGTAGACGCGATGGCCGAAGCCGGAGATCTTCTGCTTGGCGGCCAGCATGTTTTTCACGTATTCCACCGGGTCGGCGCCGGCTTTATCGATGGTGTGGAGCAGGCGCATGACGCCTTCATTGGCGCCGCCGTGCAGCGGGCCTTTGAGCGCGCCGATGGCGCCGGTGATGGCCGAGTGAACGTCGGCCAGGGTGGCGGCGATGACGCGGGCGGCAAAGGTGCTGGCGTTCAGCTCGTGCTCGGCGTGCAGCACCAGGGCCAGGTCCATGGTTTTTACGGCAGTTTCTGAGGGCTTGACGCCGTTCAGCATCCACAGAAAATTGGCGGCGTGGCTGAGCGAGCGGTCGGGAGGCACAACCTCCAGTGCCCTTGCGCAGCCGGTCGTAGATGGCCACCAGCATGGCGATCTGCGCGGTCAGGTTGTAGCTCTTGCGCACGTTGGCGTCGTGGGAGTTGTCTTTCTCGTCGGCATCGTAAAAGCTGAGCGCGGAGACCGAGGTGCGCAGCACTTCCATGGGCGTGGCGTTGATGGGAAAGCTGCGCAGCATGTCGATGATGCGATGGTCGAGCGAGCGGGCCAGGGCCAGTTGCGACTGGAACTCGCGCAGGGCGAACTGGTTGGGCAGAATGCCGTTCCAGAGCAGGTAAGTGGTTTCTTCGAAGGTGGAGTGCGCGGCCAGCTCGTGAATGTCGATTCCACGGTAGGACAGCACACCGGCTTCTCCGTCGATCCAGCAGATGCCGGAGTTCGCCGCAACAATTCCTTCAAGACCCTTTCCTGCGGTAGCAGTCGACATAGCCCTCGGATTTCCCCCTTGCGATTATTATCTAGTTCGCCGCGGCGGACGGCGTATGTGCTGACCCACTACCCCGTAGGCGAAGATCTCTATCAGAGAACCTCGGAATGAGGGAGACCCTGCTTCAGATTCGGACCCAGCGTCTGAATATGCAGTAAAGATGTTTATAACGTAGAGATTCCATAGTTGTCACGGAGTGCGGGACGGCAAGGGCGCGAGAACTGGACCCAGAAGCCGTGATTCCGGGGCCTGCGCAGGCGCCTCCCGTGGGTGCGATTGGCAAGGCAGAGACAGCTTTTTTCAGCACAAGCCGGATTCATCCGCTATTCTGAAGATTCTCCCGCTGAGAGTGCCCGGAGCGGAATCGCCGGAGGTCGATTTTGAGGCTGGAACTGAAGCGAAGACAGGGGAAGTTCCAGAGATAACAAGAATCCTCTCAGCGTGCGTCAAACCGAACCGGTTGGCGCTAACCTCACCATGAATTGATCTGCATAGTTGAAGTCAGCGGTTCGGCTGTACGGACCGTCAAACAAGGAGAAAGGAACAAAATGATTGATGATGAAACAGAATGACAGCAATGCCCCAGAAACTACTCCGGCGCGCTGCTGGCAGCCATCGCCGTGGCCCTGGTTGGCCGCGCTGGGCGGTCTGATCTGGAGCTACGCGCTCAGCAGCCGCTTGTCGAGCCAGCAAACTGAGTTGGCTGACGCCAAGCAGCAGAATGTAAATCTTGAAGCCCAGCTGCGCGAGACCGACGCACGGCTGAAGGTAGCCACCGAGGAGCTGGGCAACTCGCTGGGGCTGACGCAGAAGCAGATGGATACCCGCGCCCAGGAGATCCTTACGCGCGAGGAGGCCGACGCCCAAAGGCTGTCGAATGCCCAGAAAAAGACCGCGCAGCAGGTGAACGAAGTCTCCAGTGAAGTCTCCAACGTGAAGACCGACGTGGGCGGAATCAAGACCAACGTGGCCAAGACGCAGAGCGATCTGGCCGATACCGTCACCCAGTTGATGTCAATGAAGGGGGATTTGAGCGAGCACAGCAGCCTGATCGCCCGCAATCACGGTGAGCTGGAGATTCTGAAGCACAAAGGCGACCGCACCTACTACGAGTTCACCCTGACCAAGGGACAGAGCAAGCCCGTGGGCACGGTGAGCCTGCTGCTGAAAAAGGCCGACCCCAAGAGGAACAACTTCAACCTGGAAGTGACTTCAGACGACAAGACCGTCATGAAGAACAACCGGGGATTGGATGAGCCGCTGCAGTTTTACAGCGGAAAAGATCCGCTGCTGTTCGAGATCGTGGTGAACGCGGTGAACTCAAAGAACCAGGTGACCGGGTACCTGGCGGTGCCAAAGAACGCGCCGGCGCCAGCTTACTGTTCAATAACGGCGGTTTTGGGCGCGAGCACCAGGCTTGGCTGGTAGCTGAAGGCGAAGGTTACGTTCAGGTCCTTGCCCGCGTCCCACTCTGCCTTGCTCATGCGAAAGGCCGAAACGATGGTTCCCTCCACCGTCTGGCCGGGGTCGATGGTGCTCTGCAGGATGAGCGCCTTGCCGTGCGGAACGGGCATCGATGGATAGGCCAGGTACACGCGGTCGTAATCGGCCGCGGAGGCCGCATAGCTGGAGTGGATGCCGTCTGCAAGCTTGGTGTTGATCATGGCGTTGCGCAGGTAGAGCGGCTGATCGCTCTGGTTATGCAGCTTGACCAGGGCGAAGACAAAAACCTGGTCGAAGCTCTCCTTGGCCATGGCCTCGCCGTTGGCGTCGAATCCGGAAGACTCGGTGTGCTGCGGGTGGGCCCACATCTGCTCGATCTCTCCGGTGGCCACGGGCGGCTTTTGCCCGGCATAGCACATAGATGCCGATGGCAGCGCTGACCAGCCAGCGGTCGCAATGATGCCGGCCAGGACCAGATGGCTGGAACCCTTGGTGTATTCCTCACCGAGGGCGACATCGTCGATTTCTCCCGGAGATTCCTGGTGCAGTAGACTCATCGCGCCCTTATCTTAGCTCTCATGTGACAAAGTAAACCATGAAAATCGTGCAAAGCGCTAAGGAATAGTAATCGAATTTGCACAAAAAATGGTGCCTTTGTGACCGATATCAGGGCAGCTCCGCAACGCCGCCAGAAAATCATCCGCCCCCAGCGTATTCAGCACATCTTTCGGTCCCAGCCAGGCGCGGCGAAGCTGAAGAAGACCGTAGTCCATCTTGCCCAGGTTGCGGGCATCGTGGGAGTCAGAGTTGATGACGATGCGGCAGCCGAGTTCCTTGGCCAGCCGCAGATCGCGGTCGTTTAGATCGAGGCGTTCGGGAGCGGCGTTGTGTTCTGCGGCCACGCCCAATTCGGCAGCGCGGCGCAGGACGGCGCCCATATCCAGCGCAAAGGGCTCGCGGCGCAACAGCAGCCGGCCGGTGGGATGGCCCAGAATCCGCACATACGGGTTTTCAATGGCGCGGATGACGCGGGCGGTCATCTCCTCGCGGGCCTGATCGAAGCGGGAATGAACGCTGGCGATGACCACATCCATCTGCGCCAGTACCTCGTCGTCCAGGTCCAGGGCGCCATCGGCCAGAATGTCCACCTCGATGCCGGTGAAGACGCGGATGCGGCCCTCCATCTGGCGGTCCACTTTGTGGATCATCTGGATCTGTTCGAGGGCGCGCTTCTCGTCCAGGCCGTTGGTCATGGCCAGGTTTTTTGAGTGGTCGGTGATGGCGATGTACTTGTATCCGCAGGCCAGGGCGGCATCGGCCATTTCGCGGATGGTATTGTGGCCGTCACTGGCCGTGGTGTGCATGTGCAGGTCGCCCTTGATGTCGGCCTTCTCAATGAGCCGCGGCAACTTGTGGTGAGCCGCAGCCTCAATTTCGCCCAGGTTTTCGCGCAACTCGGGCGGCATCCAGTCCATGCCCAGGGCGGCGTAGATCTCCTGCTCAGTGGCCGCGGCGACGGTGGAGTTGTCATCGAGGCGCGCCAATGCCCACTCGCTGAGCGTATAGCCCATCTTCAAAGCGCGCTGGCGCAGGGCCACGTTGTGCGCCTTGGAGCCGGTAAAGTATTGCAGCGCCGCACCATAGGAGGCTGAAGGCAGCAGGCGCACGTCCACCTGCATGCCGGTTCCAAGATGAAAGCTCACCTTGTTTTCGCCTTTGGCGATGATGTCGTGAATGCCGGGGTAGGCGGCCACGTGCTCGACGGCGGCGGCGGTGTGTTCCGGTACGCAGGCTGGCCCTGTGACCAGCAGATCGAGGTCGCCTATGGTTTCCCGGCCGCGGCGCAGAGAGCCGGCGGGAGTTACCTTCTCAATATTTGCGCTGGATGAACCCTTGAAGGCCAGCAGGTATGCTGCAAGCCTCTGGGCTGCCTCTTCGGCCTCATCGATGCGGTAGCGGCCGGCGTTGCGGCGGTATTCTTCGATTCCCTTGCGCAGTTTTTCAATCTGCTTCTCGCCCATGCGGGGCAATCCGGCCAGGCGGCCCGCATCAATGGCTTCAGAGAGCTGGTCGACGCTGCCGATTTTGGCCGCATCCCACAGCAGGGCGATGGTCTTTGGCCCCATGCCGGGCAGCTTCAGCAGCTCCAGAATGCCCGCGCCATAGCGGGCCAGCAACTCCTCGCGCAGGGGCAGTGTGCCGGAAGCGGCAATGGCCTGCAGGTTAGCGGCCATGCTCTTGCCGATGCCCGGAATCTCAAGCAGGCGGGCGGTATCGGACGCTGCTTCCACGAGATCGAGCGTGGTTTGTTCGGCGGCCTCGGCGGCGCGTCGATAGCTGCGGATTCGAAAGCTGTCGCCTCCGTCAATCTCCAGCAGATCGGCGGTCTCAGCCAGCAACCGCGCCATGGTGGGGTTATCCATTGCGTGACCCTTGAAGGGACAGTTAACCACAGATCAGTGATCAGAGGTAACCTATCACAGTTACTGTGTGATAAACGGCTGGAATTCAGGCGCACTTCGCTTGAACCACCTGGCGGTGGTCTTGCTTTAACGCCCGGTCTAACGCGCCGCTAGGCTGCGGTGTTACTGGCGGTGTGGGCGGCGTCCCTGAAACGGATTACTGCATCCGCCTGGGGACCTTTCTGACCTTGGACGATATCGAACTCGACTTCATCGCCCTCTTTCAGTGTTTTGTATCCGTCCAACTGAATCGATGAGTAGTGGACAAATACATCAGGACCGTCATCACGTCCGATGAATCCATAGCCCTTGGCGTTGTTAAACCACTTGACCTTCCCTTTGTGCTGAGCCACAGGCTCCTTCTTTCTTTTGCTCTTCTTGTGGGGATTCGGTTTGCGAGGGGAATCGCGCGCCGATGTAGCTATTATGACGAAAAAACCAGCCAAAAGGTTTATATTATTTTCTTGTCAGGTACTCCACAAAGTGAGACGGGCCGGTCACCACTCTCCTTTTGGAGACCGGCCCTGAATCTAAAGTTTCTTTAGAAACAAGCAGATGCAGAATGCTACTTCTTTCCTTTGACTGCCTTTCTGCCGCGCGTACAAAAGTACCCCGATCAGCGTTTTTCCGTCCAGAATCGCGCCTTTGTCGATCATTTTGAGCACTTCGGAGAGCTTGACCAGGCGCAATTCGATCTGTTCGTCGTCTTCCATGTGGGTGGGGCCTGCTTGAAGCCCCTCGGCCAGGAAGATCTGCATGGATTCGCCCAGGAAGCCGGGGCTGGGATAAAACTCAGCCAGCAGCTTCCATTTTTTTGCCCGGTAGCCGGTCTCTTCGGCCAGTTCGCGCTGGGCGCCGGCCAGGGGATCTTCACCGCGCTCCAGCTTGCCGGCCGGCAACTCCCACAAAAACTGCCGGGCGGCGTGACGATACTGGCGCTCGACGACAACCCAGGGATTTTTTTTGTTCTTCGATTTGTCGATGGCCAGGATGACCACGCTGCCGTTGTGGCGGATAATGTCGCGCTCGTTTTTGTTGCCGCCGGGCTCGATCAGCCGGTCGCGCAGCACGCGGAAAAGCCGCCCCTCAAAGACCACCTGGGAGCTGAGCAGTCGCTCTTTCTCTTCCGGCGCAGCCGCCTTTAACGCCTTGCCTGGCGGCTTTCTTTTTCTCCGGCTTCACTGACTTGGCCGGCTTGGGTTTTGCGGCGTTTTTCGCCTTGGGCTTGGCAGCTTTGGTTTTCGCCGGCTTGGCGGCCTTCTTCTTCTGGCATTATGACCTCTCTTTGAATGACGAGTAAAGAAGAAGTATACGCATTCTTGCGGGTTTGCCTTGTCGCGAATGTGCACTTGTGCATCGATTCCGTCCGGCGTGGCATCCTTAAGACAGTGATTACCGCTTGAGCGCATTGAATTCCCCCGAGGGTCAAACGAGCCGGAAGCGATTGCCGGAAGAGAATGAATTGCTGACCGCAGATTGTTATCCCATGACCGTTGTGCCGGGACTGAGCCGGCTGTTTCTGGACTACTGCGCCGGATAAAACTCCGGCGCGGGCGTCCTATGCCCACGCTGCCAGCCGGATTCCGCCCAGGCGGTGCGTCCGCCGGTTCCGGCGCATTGGCCGGAGCTGGTTCGGCTGCTGAACGGAGCAGAATTCCGCGCCTTCCCCGTCCGCGGCAGCGGCGCTTGCTGCGCTTGGCCAGGGCGCGGGAACGGTGGTGACCGGCCAGCAGGTGGGACTCTTCGGCGGACCGCTTTTTACGCCATTCAAGGCTGCGACCGCCGTGGCTCATGCGCGCCAGGCAACGGCAGCAGGCCATCCGCACGCCGCCATCTTCTGGCTGGCTACGGAAGACCACGACTTTGCCGAGATCAACCACGTGAGCTTTCCTGCCGGGCGCGAACTGCGCAAGCTGGTCTATTCGCCGGCTGTCGGGCAGGCGGCAGAATCGGCGCTTCCGGTGGGCGGCATCGTGCTGGACGAATCCATTACCCCGCTGGTGGATCAGGCGCGGGAATTGCTGGGCGAGTCTCCGATGCGACGGAAGCGCTGGCCGAGGCTTACCGGCCGGGCCGTACCTTTGCCCAGGCCTTCAGGAGATTTCTACGCAAAGGTCTTTGCCGCACAGGGACTGCTGATTCTGGACGCAGGCGGGCGCGAATTTCACCGCATGGGCGCGCCGGTGCTGCGGGCGGCTCTGGAGCGCGCCGACGAACTGCACGCCGCACTGATGGAGCGGAACGGCCAACTGGAAGCGGCGGGCTATCACGCGCAGGTGGCTGTTACGCCGCAGTCCAGTCTGCTGTTTCTGATCGACGAGCACAGCGGCGCCCGGCTGGCGCTCAAGCGGACCGCACCCAGCGCCGCCGAACCGGACGGGCTTTGGCAGGCCGGACGGGCAGAAGTTTTCAACCGCGGATCTGGTGGGGATTCTGGACTCCGAGCCGGAGCGCATCTCGCCCTCGGCGCTGCTGCGTCCGGTTTTTCAGGATTTTCTGCTCTCCACTTCGGTCCAGATCGGCGGACCGGCGGAGGTAGCTTACCTGGCCCAATCCGCCGTGCTCTTCGAGCGCATTCTGGGCAAGCCGACGCCGATTGTGCCGCGCTTCTCCGCAACGCTGGTCGAGCCGGCCATTGGCGAACTGCTGCGCAAGCACGAGCTGCCAGTGGAGCGGGTCTTCGAGGAAACTCCGGCTTCGCTGGCGCAGTTGCTGGCCGCCCGCGCCATGCCCGTGGAAGGCAAGCAAAAACTCGCCGCGCGCGGGAACGGCGCTGGACGCCGAGTTGAACACATTGCTCGAGTGGATGAGCGCGATGGACGAGGGGCTGGGCCGTTCGGCTGAGACCGCGGCCGGCAAGATTCGCTACCAGATGAGCCGCCTGCGCACCCTGGCGGCCAACTTCGAATTGCAGCGCCAGTCCACGCTCGGCCGCCACGCCGAAACCATCTGCCAGGCGCTTTATCCCGAGGGGGGCTTGCAGGAGCGGCTGCACGGCGCAGCTTACTACTTTGCCCGCTATGGATTCGAGCTGGCGGAAGAACTCACCGCGCAGGCCGCGGCAAACTGCCCGGGCCACACGGTGGTTTGGCTATAATCCTCGCAAACAGAGGCGAGGTATCCAAATTGAAACAATTATTTGCATTTCTAACGGCGGGATTGCTGGCCTGCGCGGCGGCACAGGCGCAAAAAGAGCCCTGCGCGACGGCGGGCAACAACAATGATTTTCTGGGCATCCAGACCATCCGCCTGTGGCCCGGCGACGCTCCTGAAGCCAAAGGCAAAGCCTGCGAAGATATTCCCACTCTGACCGTCTTCGATCCTCAGCCGGGGGCAGCGGCAAAGGCTCGGCTGTGATCATCCTGCCCGGCGGCGGTTATAACCAACTGACCGGCAATCTGGCAGGCCGCGAGGTAGCCGACTGGTTCACCGCGCGGGGCTTTCGCGCCTTTGTGCTCAGCTACCGGCTCAGCCTCGCAACGGCTACCTGATGCCGGTTCCGCTGCTCGATGCCCGGCGCGCCGTACAACGGTGCGGGCGCGGGCGCAGGAGTTCCAGATCGACCCCAATCGCATTGTGGTCACCGGCTTCTCCGCCGGCGGCCATCTGGCCGCGCTTCCGCCACGCAGTTCGTTCCCGGCAACCCGGATGCGGAAGACCCCATCGAGCGCGTCTCCAGCCGCCCGGACTACCTGGTGCTGGGCTACGCGTGGATCGGCGCCTTCACGATACGCACCGGCTACTGCGAGCGTTATAAAACCATGGACGGCTGCGCGGCGCTGCGGGCGGAGTACTCGCCGGATCTGTTCGTCAGCAAAGACACGCCGCCCACTTTCTCTATCACACCTTCAATGACGAGACGGTTCCGGTGGAGCAGGGACTGCGCTTTTACGAGGCATTGGTCAAGGCCGGCGTTCCCTCCGAGACGCACATCTTTCGCCAACGGACCCCACGGCTCCGGCCTGGGCAAGGGCGATCCGGCTCTGGACCAGTGGCCCAATCTGCTGGAGACCTGGCTCCGCGCCCAGGGTCTGCTGACTCCGGACAAATCCGTCGCCGGGACCAAGCCGGCAGAGATGCAGCGGGTCAGCCTGGGCGGAATGCAAGGACACAAAGGCAGTTCTCAATTTTGAGCTTAATCGTGTAGTGTGATCAAAAGTAATGCGAATGCAGGCTTTCAAACGCATGGATTTGCAGTCGGCCCATGCACAAGAGCTGAAAGCTGAAGGATGAAAGCAGTCCAGAAACTAAGAGGCGGGCCACCGATTCCGGGAGTGGAATGACTTCCCGAAACCGTTTGCCCGCCGGACCCTGGATCGGGTCTAGGTGATAATCTAAGTATGGGCTTGTTTTCGGCGAAAGCAAGTCCTTTTTAGGACAAAATTCCCATTTCGTGACCGCAGTCACAGGACTCCGCTCAAATGGCTCCGTCTGCGTTGACTTGACGGTTCGCCCCCTGATAAAACAAGAGGTTCACAGAGACAGAAAGAGCATATTGGCCGCCTGAGCAAACCGGTACCACCATGCAAGAAATCATCCAACAACTCGAAACACTTCTGGTAGGCTCCGTGCCCACGGCTCTGCTGTTTATCGTGCTGGTTTTGGCTTACCAGTTTCTGGTACAGGGCCCGTTGAGCAAAACGCTCAATGAGCGCCGCGCCCGCACCGAGGGCGCAGTCGAGGCCGCGCACCAGGCCATCGCCCAGGCTGAAGCCAAGGCGGCCGAGTATGCCGCCAAGCTGCGCCAGGCGCGCGCCGAGGTCTACACAGTTCGCGAACAGCGGATGAAGCAGTGGGTTGCCGAGCGCGAAGCCGCTCTGGAGGCTGCCCGCAAGGCCACCGGAGAAAAGGTCAGCCAGGCCCGGGCCGGACTTGGAAGCCGAAGCTGCCCAGGCCAGGCAAGCCATTCAGGCCGCCGCGGGAGATTTGGCCGATCGCGTGGTCCGCGCGGTATTGCCAGTGGCCGCCGGGGGTTCCCGTTGAGAGATTCAAGCAAGCAAGCGCGTTTTTCCGCACCGCTTTTCCGATTTGCTCTTTTAGCTCTGCTGGCGGCCGGTGCAGCCTTTGTGCCCTGCCGCCTCGCGGCACAGACTCGCTGCGTCGCTCAATCCGGCTGCGCAAGCTCAAGAGACTGCCAAGCCCGAGCTCGCCAAATCGCAGGAAGAGCAGGACAATGCCTTCCTGATGAATGGCCCCATCGTCAAGTCAACCGCCAAAGCGCTTAAGATGCCGGTTGCAACCGTGGCCGTCATTTACGAAATCATCAACTTCGCCATCATCGCCCTGGCCATCGGCATTCCTCTCTTCCGTTTCCTGCCCAAACTACCTGCGCAACCGCGCCCAGAAACTCACGCGAAGATATTGAGTCGGCGCGCAAAACCACCGAGGACGCCAACGCCCGGCTCAGCGCGGTGGAGGCCAAGCTTTCCTCCATCGGCGAGGAGATTGAAAAATTTCGCGCCGAAGTGGAGCGCGAGAGCCTTGCCGACGAAGCGCGCATCAAGTCCAGTCTCAAGGAAGAGAGCGAACGCATCGTGAGTGCCGCCGAGCAGGAGATCGCCGCGGCCGCCGCTCAGGCCACGGCGTGGATTGCGCAACTTTGCCGCCGATCTGGCCGTCGACCAGGCCGCCAAGCAATTGGTTCTGACGCCGGAGAACCGATCGCGCCCTGATCGCCGAGTTTGTGGGCGATGTGACCGGGAAAGGAAAGAGCTAAATGGCCGCCTTCGTTTCCCGTTACGCCACCGCCTTTCTTGAAGTGGTCACCGCCGCCAAGCTGGACGCAGCCGCCATCGACCAGCGAGCTGAGCGACTTTCTTGCCACCTGGGACGCAAGCCTCGAGCTGCGCGAGTTTTTTCATGCATCCGGCCATTCCCGCCGTCGAGAAGGTTGCATTTCTGGATAAGTTGAACAAAAAACTGAAGCTCCAAAAGGAACTACGCAACCTGCTGGCCGTGCTCATCAACAACGACCGCATCGCCGAGGTAAGCGAAGTGGCCGCGGCATATCGCCGGCTGTTGCAGGAGCAGTTGGGCATTCGCCAGGCGGAGATTGTGACCGCCCGCGAATTGAACGAGAAAGACCGCGGCGCTCTGGTGGCCGAGGTCGGCAAACTGGCCGGCGCGCGCATCGAAGCAAGTTTCAAGCTCGACCCATCCATCCTCGGCGGCACGGTGGTGCGCATCGGCTCCACGGTCTACGACGGTTCCGTCCGCGGACGGCTGGATAGGTTGAAAGAAGCATTGACGGCCGTGCTGACAGCGAGCAGGGATCAAGATGGATTTAGCGAGTAGAAGGATTTGTAAGGAAACAGGAGCAGAGTCGAAGTGAGTAAGGGATTGGCGAGTTGACGGAGTTGAGACACTGATAACTGATCCCTAGTCCTCTCACTGATCCCTCAAAGGATAGAAATGGCTCAGATCAAGGCAGACGAGATTACGCAACTTCTTCGCGAGCAGATCGCGAACTACGACTCCAAGGTCCAGGTGGACGAAGTCGGGACCATCACATCGCTGGGCGACGGCATTGCCCGCCTGCACGGACTCGACAAGGTGATGGCCGGAGAGCTGCTCAGCTTTCCGCACGGCATTGCCGGACTGGCCCTGAGCCTGGAAGAAGATTCGGTGGGCTCGGTGATTCTGGGCGACTACACCGAGTTGAGCGAAGGCGACGAAGTCAAGCGCACGGGCACCATTCTCAGCGTGCCGGTTGGCGAAGGCATGATCGGCCGCGTGGTCAACGCGCTGGGCCAGCCCATCGACGACAAGGGCCCCATCGCGTCCACAGCTTCGCTGCCCATCGAGCGTCTGGCGCCCGGCATCATTGACCGCCAACCGGTGCGCGAGCCCATGGCCACCGGCCTCAAGGCCATCGACGCCATGATTCCCATCGGCCGCGGCCAGCGCGAGTTGATCATCGGCGACCGGCAGACCGGCAAAACCGCCGTGCTGCTCGACACCATCATCAACAACGCCAAAAACGATCTGATCTGCATCTACTGCGCCATCGGCCAGAAGCGTTCCTCCATCGCCCAGGTCGTGCAGACGCTCACTGAAGCCGGCGCCATGGGCCACACCGTGATCGTCGCCGCCTCGGCCTCCGAGCCCGCGCCCATGCTCTACATCGCTCCCTACGCGGCCACGGCCATCGGCGAGTACTTCCGCGACAGCGGCCGTCACGCGCTGGTGATGTACGACGATCTCTCCAAGCACGCCATGGCCTACCGCGAGATTTCGCTGCTGCTGCGCCGCCCGCCGGGCCGCGAAGCCTATCCCGGCGACGTCTTCTATCTCCACTCGCGCCTGTTGGAGCGTTCCTCCAAAATGACCAAGGAAAAGGGCGGCGGCAGCGCTGACCGCGCTGCCGGTCATTGAGACCCAGGCCGGCGACGTCTCCGCCTACATTCCCACCAACGTCATCTCCATCACCGACGGGCAGATATTCCTTGAAACCGATCTGTTCAACTCCGGCGTTCGTCCGGCTGTGAACGTAGGCCTCTCGGTTTCGCGCGTAGGCTTCTCCGCGGCCATCAAGGCCACCAAGCAGGTGGGCGCCACGCTCAAGCTCGATCTCGCGCAGTACCGCGAACTGGCAGCCTTTGCCCAGTTCGGCTCCGACCTCGATCCGCTGACCCAGAAGCAGCTCAACCGCGGCCAGCGCCTGACTGAATTGTTGAAGCAGCCGCAGTTCCAGCCGCTCACCTGGCAGCAGCAGGTGGTGGCGCTCTTTGCCGGCACGCAAGGCTACCTGGACGATCTGCAGGTCTCCGACATTCGCGCCTTCGAGGACGGTCTCTACAAGTACCTCGACGCCGCGCAGACCGCGCTGATCGACGACCTGACCAAGAAGAAAGCCCTCGACGACGACCTGCGCAACAAGCTGCACGCCGCCCTCAAGGAATACTCGGCGAACTTCAAGACGCAACTGGAAACCGCAGCTTCTAGCCACTAGCTTCCAGCTACTAGCTAAAGACCAGAAGTTCAAGCCAGGAAAATGAAATTGGAAATCGGACAGTAAATGCTAGAGGCTAGAAGCTATAGCTAGTAGCTCGGCAACGGAAAGCATCATGGCAAACGTACTCGATTTACGGCGTCGCATCCGCAGCGTGAAAAACACGCGGCAGATCACCAAGGCCATGAAGATGGTCTCGGCGGCCAAGCTCCGCCGCGCGCAGGAGCGGGCGCTGGCTGCCCGGCCCTACGCCAAAATGATCACGCAGCGTGCTGGAATCGCTGACCCGCCGCATCGATATCTTTGACGAAAAGACCGGCAATCTCTGCCATCCGCTGTTTATCACGCGGCCTGAGAAGCGGGTGCTGCTGATCGTCGTCAGCGGCGACAAGGGTTTTGCCGGCGCCTTCAACGCCAACATTCTCAAGACCGCCTTTCAGTTCATCGCCGGCAATCCCGGACAAGGAGATCGACATTGAAGCCGTGGGCCGCAAGGGCCGCGACCAGATGCGCCGCCGCTATCCCGCAGCGGTTTACCGCGAGCAGACCGACGAAAACGGCCACACCATCAAGATTCGCGAGCGCAAAGCCCCCGTTGAAGTCACCGGCGACCACCCCGGCATGCTGTTGAAGCTCGAAAGCAGCCGCGTCCTCGAGATGGCCCACAGCATCATCTCCCGCTACACGCACGAGGAGATTGACGCCGCCTACATCGTCTACAACGAGTTCAAGTCAGTGATCGCGCAGCGGCTGGTGGTGGAAAAGCTTTTGCCGATTATGAAGATCGGCATTCCGCAGATTACCGGCGCCACGGAGCCCACCGAAGAAGAACGCGAGCGCGCGGCGGAGGCTGCGTTGAGCGCGGGCATCTCCATTGAGCCGGCCGATACCGCTGAGGCCGACGAGGAAGCGCGCAAGTTCGGCACCGCGCAGGTGGATTACATCTACGACGAGCCGGCCGGCGAACTCTTCAACGGCCTGCTCCCGCAATATGTTTACTCCGTGCTCTATCACGCCATGACGGAGTCGGTAGCCGCCGAACACGCGGCCCGCATGACGGCCATGGATTCGGCAACCAACAACGCCTCGGACATGATCGACTCGCTCACGCTGCACATGAATCGCGTGCGCCAGGCCGCCATCACCAAGGAGATCATCGAGATTGTGAGTGGAGCAGCGGCGCAGCAATAAGTTTTTGAAGAAACAGCTTTGTGTCAGGGCACGACTTTAGTTGTGCCGATCAGGATCAAGAATTACTGGGCGTTAGCCCCTGAGGGCATAACAACCTCAGCAAAGAAGGCAGAAAAATGGCAGAGAACATCGGCAAGGTAATCAAGGTCTCCGGTCCCGCGGTAGACGTGCAGTTTGAAGAAGCGACGATGCCGCCCATCTATCAGGCGCTGCGCGTCACCAGCGAGGGCTTCACAGTTCCCACGCCCATCAGCGTGATCCTCGAAGTCCAGCAGCACCTGGGCGAGGGCCGCGTGCGCACCGTGGCCATGGAAGCCACCGACGGCATGGTCCGCGGCATGAAGGCCACCGACCTCGGCGGCCCCATCAGCATGCCGGTGGGCAAGGAGACGCTGGGCCGCGTGCTCAACGTCATCGGCGACCCGGTCGACAACCTCGGCCCCATCGGCGAAAAGACTGCGCATGCCCATTCACCGCCCCGCTCCGCTCTTTGACGAGCAGTCCACCCACGAGGAGATGTTCGAGACCGGCATCAAGGTCATCGACCTCATCCAGCCCTTCCTCAAGGGCGGCAAGATCGGCCTCTTCGGCGGCGCCGGCGTGGGCAAGACGGTCGTCATTATGGAGCTCATCAACAACGTGGCCAAGAACCACGGCGGCTACTCCGTCTTTGGCGGCGTGGGCGAGCGCACCCGCGAGGGCAACGACCTGTGGCTCGAAATGACCGAGTCCGGCGTCATCAAGCCCGGCGACTGGAAAGACTCGAAGTGCGCCCTGGTCTACGGCCAGATGACCGA
The DNA here is from genome assembly GCA_963724755.1 of uncultured Acidobacteriaceae bacterium. Classification (GTDB taxonomy): domain Bacteria; phylum Acidobacteriota; class Terriglobia; order Terriglobales; family Acidobacteriaceae; genus Telmatobacter. The sequence goes on along the minus strand of CAVRVZ010000016.1, from coordinate 167,051 downwards.
GCCGCCCGGAGCCCGCCTGCGCGTGGCCCTGAGCGCGCTGACCGTCGCCGAGTACTTCCGCGACGTCGAAGGCTCTGACACGCTGCTCTTCATCGACAACATCTTCCGCTTCACGCAGGCCGGCTCCGAGGTTTCCACGCTGCTGGGCCGCATGCCCTCGGCCGTCGGCTACCAGCCCAACCTGGCCACCGAGATGGGCGAGTTGCAGGAGCGCATCACCTCCACCAGCAAAGGCTCGGTCACATCGGTCCAGGCCGTCTACGTGCCCGCCGACGATTTAACCGATCCGGCTCCGGCCACCACCTTCGCTCACCTTGACGCGACCACCGTGCTGAGCCGCCCGCTTTCTGAGCTGGGCATTTATCCGGCAGTCGATCCGCTAGCCTCCACCTCGCGCATTCTTGTCCGCGCGCATCGTGGGCCAGGAGCACTACGACGTAGCCCAGGGCGTGAAGCGCATTTTGCAGCGCTACAAGGATCTGCAGGACATCATCGCCATTCTCGGCATCGACGAACTCTCCGACGAAGACAAGCTCACTGTGGCCCGCGCCCGCAAGGTGCAGCGTTTCCTGTCGCAGCCCTTCCATGTGGCCGAGCAGTTCACCGGCATTCCCGGGGCCTATGTGAAGGTAGCCGACACGGTGCGCAGCTTCAAGGAGATCATCGCCGGCAAGTACGACGATATTCCCGAGCAGGCCTTCTATATGAAGGGCGCAATCGAAGAAGTGCTGGAAACCGCCGAGAAGCTGAAGGCGAGCGTGTGAGAAGCAGCTTACAGCGATCAGCTAACAGCTAACAGTTTCAAGCCCTGGTCTTTAACTGTCAGCTGTTAGCTGATCGCTGTAAGCTGCCCTGAAAGGGCATTTATGGCAGACGACACAAATCAACTCCGCGTCCGGCTGGTCACTCCCGAGCGCACCCTCTTCGAGCACGCGGCTACGGCTGTCGAGCTGCCCGCAAAGTCGGGTTACATGGAGGTGCTCTACGGGGCCGCGCCGCTGATGGCTGAGCTGGGCGCGGGCGATGTGACGCTGCACGGCGGTCCTGAAGATGTCGGAGAGCTCAGAGCCGCTACAACGTCAGTTGGGGTTTTGTCGAAGTGCTTCCTGACCGGGTCACCATCCTGGCCAACGACGCGCTCAAGCCCGAAGAGATCGACGTAACCCGCGCGCACGAGCAATTGGACCGCGGCCACAAGATGTGGAACGAAGCCGGCGACAGCGAAGACGCTTACACCGATGCCCTCCGCGTCATCGCAGAAGCCGAAGCCAAGCTGGCCTCGGCGGCGGAGAAGAACTGATACTGTTCAACTGGCTATTGATTCATCAAGGAAGGCCCTGCCATCTCGAGCAGGGCCTTTTTCTAGAAACTGAATCGCACATCGACGGGCTGTTGCAGCCCCCTCCACCACCTAATCTCCAGTTGCAGCACTCTTCGGATCGTTGTATCTTCGTGGTGCGCAGCGGAACAAGCACGCCTGCGTTTGAACTGCGCGAAAGGAAGATCGCTATGCAGCCAGAAAGTTCGTGGCGCTCTCATCGTTCCGTACGTTTGTTTTTTCTATTTGCCCTTCTGGCCGCAGCCATTTTCTCGCAATCGGCCTTCGCGGCCACCAAAACGATTACCGATGCCGACAAGGGCGGCACAGTTCACCTGAAGGTCGGGGATACGCTCGAACTCCGGCTGAAATCGAATCCCACCACCGGATTCATGTGGTACCTCAAGAAGGAATCGACGCGTTTGTTGAAGCTGACCGGCCAGTCGGAGACCAAGCCTCCCGAGCCGATCGCCGGCCAGCCGACGATGGTGGGACAGCCCGTCGTTCAGATCTTCGAATTCCAGGCCAAGCAGCCAGGCGACGGAGTTCTGTTGCTGCACTATGTCCGCTCCTGGGAACCATCCTCACCCGAACGAACAGCAGTTCCAGATTCACGTCGTCGTGGAGTAAGAGCTGAGTGAGGTTTTATCGCGCCCCTATGCAATCCGCGCCGGGAGCGCATACAATTTGGGATGAAATGGCAAAGACGAAGGAAAAGATTTTCGAGGTAGCCTGCCCGGATTGCGGGGCAATGCTCAGGATCGATGCGGCCACCGGGCTGGTGGTGAGCCATACCCCGGCGCCGCGCAAGCGCATGTTTGAGGACCTGGAGACGGCGGCCCAGGCCATGCGCGACCAGGAAGAGCGCAAGGAGTCGATCTTCCGCCAGTCGGTGGACGCCGAAAAGAACAAGGCCGATCTGCTCGAAAAGAAGTTTGCCGAGGCCATGCGCAAGGCCAAGGACGCGCCTGAAGGCAAGCCGATCAGGGATTTCGACCTGGACTGAATGCTGCGCTCCGCAGTGAAGTCTTATACTCTACACATCCGAGATAAATCTTTCGGCGACGCGGGATGGGAAGCGATTCCGCCGCATCGGTGAGCGCTCCAGGCTCACTTGAAGGAGAATGCCGTGAATGGCATCAAGAGTTGGAGCGCAGTTTTTGCGCTCGCTGTCAGTGGTCTGTTGACCGTGACGGCAGAGTGTGCGCAGAGCGGTAACCCGGCATCGTTTCCCTGGATGAACACCACCCTCACGCCGGATGAGCGGGCCGGTCTGGTGCTCAAAGAACTGACGCTGGACGAAAAGATCATGCTGATCCACGGCCAGGGCTCTCCCTTCGGTGGCACGAACCCCAACGCGTATTTGAGCAACGGCGGAGACGGTTTTTCTCTGGGCGTTCCGCGGCTGGGTATTCCTCCTCTGCAGATGATCGGTTCAGCCTACGGCGTGCGCTTCAGCGCGGCGAATGGCCGCTATTCCACTGCGATGCCTTCGAATCTGGCCTTGACGTCAAGTTGGGATCCGGAAGCTGCCTGCCGAGTACGGGGCGCTGATTGGCAGGGAAGAGCGCGCGCAGGGCTACAACATGAGCCTTGCAGGCGGCGTGAACCTTGCCCGGGAGCTCCGCAACGGCCGCAATTTTGAGTACCATGGCGAGGATCCAATCCTGGCCGGCACGATGGTGGGCCATCGCGTCCGCTGCGAGCAGGCAGCAGCACATCATCGGCGAACTGAAGCACTACGCCGTCAACGACCAGGAAACTGGCCGCGGCCTGGTCAACTCCATCATCGGTAAGCGAGCCATGCGCGAGACCGACCTGCTGGCCTTCGAGATCGGCAACAGCATCGGGCATCCCGGTGCGGTCATGTGCGCCTATAACGCGGTGAACGGCGACTATGCCTGCGAAAACAAGTATCTGCTGAGCGATGTGCTGAAGAAGGCGTGGAATTTCGAGGGATTTGTTCTCTCGGACTGGGGCGGCAACTCACAGCACCGTCAAAGCCTCAGGCGCCGGCCTGGATATGGAGCAGCCGGGCGACACCTACTATGGCGCGGCGATGAAGAAGGCCGTGCTGGACGGCAAGATTTCCGCCGCTGAGCTGGACGGCCATGTGCGCCGCATTCTGCGCACCGAATTTGCCAGCGGCATCATCGACTATCCGATTCGCAAGGGCGTGGTGGATGCGGAGGACGGCCTGCTTATCTCGCGCGGCATCGCCGAAGAGAGCATCGTGCTGCTCAAGAACGCGCACGGCCTGCTGCCGCTCGATCGCAGCAAAAATCCGCTCGATTGCAATCATCGGCGCCCACGCGGACGAAGGCATGATCTCCGGCGGCGGATCGGCGCAGGTTGACCCGCCGGGCAGTTTCGCGTCAACGGTGTTCCAGAAAAGATATTCATGACGCTGTCTGGTTCCCTACTTCGCCGCTCAAGGCCATTGCCGCAATGGCTCCGGGCGCGCAGGTAAGGTTTGCAGTCGGGCGCCGACCCGGCCGCCGCGGCCGCCCTCGCAAAAGAATCACAGGTGGCCATTGTCTTTGCTTATCAGTGGACGCATGAGGGCTATGACCTGCCCAATCTTTCGCTGCCGGACAAGCAGGACGAGCTGATCGAGCAGGTGGCCGCTTCCAATCCCAATACCATTGTCGTGCTTGAAACCGGAACCGCGGTCACCATGCCCTGGGCCGATCACGTGAGCGGAATAGTGGAGGCTTGGTATGCGGGAAGCAAAGGCGCCGACGCCGTGGCCAATATCCTCTTCGGCGCGGTCAATCCCAGCGCCAAGCTGCCCATTACCTTCCCGGTGAGCGAGGCGGATTTGCCTGCATCCGCAGCTGACGGTTCCGTCGCCTGAAGCGAAGGCCCCTGGCGCGGAGATGCGGACCGGAGTAGCCAGGCCCACCTTCAGCGTGCATTACGACGAAGGCTTGAAGGTTGGCTACAAATGGTTCGACGCCGAGAACAAGCCGGTGCTGTTTCCCTTCGGCTTCGGACTGTCCTATACGACTTATAGCTACTCCGGCTTGAAGGTGACGCCGGGCAGCCGAACCGAGGAGTCGAACCACAGCCGTCAGCTTCCAGGTGAAGAACACCGGCAGTCGCGCCGGCGTTGAGATTGCGCAGGTTTATGCCTCTCTGCCCGCCAGCGCCGGCGAGCCGCCCCAGAGGCTGGTCGGCTGGAGCCGCATCGTCCTTGGAACCCGGCGAATCCAGGCAGGTGACTGTAACCGTCGATTCGAAATATCTTTCCGTCTTCGATGAGGACACAAATGGCTGGAAGCTCATTCCCGGTAGCTATACCGTTCGCGTGGGCAGTTCCTCGCGCAATCTGGCGTTGACGGCTGAAGTTATTCTCCACTAGCGTCGGCATCATTGTGTCCGGCCTGCCCACAACCATTCAAAATGGCTGACCTACGGTTTTATGTACCGAAGTAACTCGCTGCCACTCACTGACAGTGGTAGGCAATTTCCAGCGTTTATTTCCCAAAGTTGTACAAATTCGAGCGATACTTGATGCAGCGTTCCCACGGCCCGGCTGGCCAAGGTCCGGGACGGAAGGAGAATAGATGGTGGTTGTGCCGCTTCCTCAACCGGAGAATGAATTCGCGCCTGCGACGCCGCGGCCGTATGACCGAGCCTCCGAACTGGGTTCGGTTTGTCGCCAGTGGATCCCTGGTCGCGGGCGGGTTGCTGCTGCTCAACGGCCGTCGCCGCGCCGGGCTGGCGGTGGCTGCCTCGGGCACGGCGCTGGCCATGCTTGACCAGAAAGAAGTGCTGCGCGCCTTGTGGAATGAGCTGCCCGGCTATATCGACGATCTCCAGGGAATGCTGGGCAAGGTGCAAAGCACAGTGGATGAGCTTTCCGACCAGCGCGAACGGCTGCACCGGATTCTCTCCAAATAATCGCGGCTCAAATCCCCAGTTGTTTTCGGCCTGCCTGGCTGATGCGATGGGGCGTCCATTTGGGCTCCCAGACCAGTTCGACCTCAACTTTGCTTACGCCGGGAATTCCGGCAAGGCGGTTGTGTACCTGCTCGAAGATGAGTCCTCCGGCCGGGCACTGCTCGGTGGTCAGGGTCATGGTCACCTTGACCCACTGGCGCGGCCATGCCGGCGTGGAATCCGGGATCGGGGCCGGTTTCGACCCCATAGATCAGCCCCAAATCCACGAGGTTCAGCTTCACTTCGGGGTCGTAGCAGTCGCGCAGGGCGGCGAGGATTTCGGCTTCAGAGAGCATCAGTTTTTCCGCTCGACGATGATAGCGGGCGACGGATTTGAGGCCGTCGGCGCGGCTGCCGTAGGGCTCAAGCGCCGCGAAGGCCTCTTCGATCAGCCGGTCGGCGTCGCGCTGGCTCTGCTCGATGCCGTAGACGGCCGGCCAGGTGGCTTTTTCCGTGGCCTGATCCTTGCCCGCGGTCTTGCCCAGGTGCGCCGAGTCCACGGTCAAATCGAGCACATCGTCCACGATCTGAAAAGCCAGGCCGGCCTTGCGGCCGAAGAGATCGAGGCGGGCTACATCGTCCGCAGTGGCCCCGGCATAGACGCCGCCGGCAACCACGCTCACGCGGATCAGCGCGCCGGTCTTGGCGCGGTGGATGGCGTCGACCAGCTCCGGCGTGGGCTTGAGGTGTTCGCTTTCGAGGTCCAGCACCTGGCCGCCGATCATGCCTTCCACGGTGCCGACGGCATTGGCAATGAGGCCGATGATCTGCACCGTGGCGGCGGGCGGCGAGTCCAGGCCGGCCAGCACCTCGAAGGCGCGGGTTTGCAGCGCGTCGCCGGCCAGGATGGCGATGGCCTCGCCAAAGGCCACGTGGCAGGTGGGCTTGCCGCGGCGCAGGTCGTCGTTGTCCAGCGCGGGCAGATCGTCGTGGATGAGCGAGTAGGTGTGGAGCATCTCGAGGGCCGCGCCCAGCCGGGCGATTCCCGCGGGCAGCGCGCCGGCGATGGTGACGGCGGCCTGGTAAGCCAGCACCGGCCGCAGGCGCTTGCCCCCGGCAAAGACGGAGTGGCGCATGGCGCCATGAATCGAGGCAGGGACGGTTTGCGCGCTGGGAATCAGCTCTTCCAGCGCCTGGTCGGTCAGCTCGGCGCCTTCCTGAATCAGCGATTTCACGTCGACGGGCATTGCTCTCATGATAAACGAGGCCGGCTGAACTTTCGCTCCAGCAAACATAGGGCTGTGAGCAGCAGCACGGCCAGCGCGCTGATCCAGCGCCCGGCGATCACGTCGGGGGTGGTGGTCCAGTCCACGGTCAGGTCCACATTGCCCTGCGGAACGGGCACGGCCATCAGGCCGTCGTCGCGGCGGGGCATGCCGGAGACAGACTGGCCGTTCACCATCACCTGCCAGGCCGGATAGCTGCGCAGGCGCAGAATCAGAAAGCCGGCATGAGGGGCGATCTGCTGCGATGCGCAGATGCATGGGGCTGGCCTGCTCGGATGGCGGCAGAAGGTGGCCTCGCAACTGCCTTGCTCGGATTGCCACACGGGAGCGCTGTCCGGCATCGCTATCGCTGTCTCTTGCGCCCAGCACGGTGCTGGGATCGTCGACCAGGCAGGCGGCGGGCAGAGCCGATGGCGAGCAGCGAATCGTCCGCGCCGGGAGGCTCGTACTCGTCGGTGCCTTCAAAGCCCTGCGCCGGTGTGGTAGACCTGCGTCATGGCGAGCACGGTATCCTCGTCGTCGCAGACCTGAAAGAAGAGTTTGCCCGCGGCTATCGAGGCGGCCAGAAAAACCACTGCGCAAACGGCCGCTACAGCAATTCGACCGCCAACGCCGTGCCGGCCAAACGGCCGAGGCAAAAAAGATCGCCATCGGCGCCTCAAGCACCACCAGCCAGCGCCAGGGAAACTGCAGAAAGCGCAGCTTGGGCAGCAGATTCCAGACCGGCAGCGAGATAGGAAGCTGGAGAAAGAGAACCACCAGCGGAATCAGCGCCAGCGGAAACCACCAGCGGAGCGTTGCGGGCAGAGTATTGCGCAGGCGGCTCACCAGCAGGCCGGCCAGGGCCAGGGCAGATCATGACGACGGCGATGATGGAGACCCGCCACAGTTCCATGGTCGTGCAGGGCGAGCACAGGGTCGGCGTGGCGGGCAAAGAGCCAACTGTTCTCGATCATCAGGCCGGGGTCGTCGGTGGCCTGGCGAATATCGACCCAGCGCTGCTCCCATGCGGCGGGGATGAGATAGATGGCGGCCAGTCCGATTCCCAGTGCGGCGGCGATGGAGGCGCGCAGCACCGGCGCCCAGGACTTTTCAAGCAGTGCGGCGGCCAGCGCGACGGCAGCCAGCAGGTAACTGGCCATCACGCCGAGCGGCGCATTCGAAAGCCATGCGCCGGCCACCACCAGCGCCAGCAGAGCCGTCGAACCATCGAATGCGCGCTTGAATAATTTTCCTGACGGGTTGCGGTCGCGCAAGAGCAAAGAGCAGCAGCAGCGGAATCCAGAAGCCGCCGGTCAGCTCTCCGAATGCCGAGCGCTCGTAGGCGGTGAAGAGTGCGTAGCCGGAGAAGAGCGCCGCGCATCCGGCCAGGGTCGCCGCGCCCGTCAGAGAATGCCTGGCGAGCCAGCGCGCGTGTGGCCAGTCCAGTTGCTGCCAGAATCAGAAAGGTCAAAACGATCGGGACCAGCTTCCAGGGCAGAACAGCTCCCAGCGCCGCGCCCAGCATCCAGGTCAGCGGCGGATAAAAAATAAAGCGCGGCTCGCCGGCGCCGTAGTTTGCGCTGGGCGCCCAATGCGGATAGAGGATTCCGTGCCGCCAACTGTTCAGGCAATCGAACCAGGAGACCAGATGGAAATCGAAGTCGTGGCCGCAGGAGTTTCCGCGCAGCAACTGCGGCGCGACGGCCACGGCGGCGGCCAGCAGAATAACGGCCGGGCCGACGAAGCGGCTCCAGCGAGGAAGTTCTCAGGTCTTCAGACGCAGACTGGAGCGACCTCCGGCGGCTCCATCGGCCTGATCCCTGATCGCTGTTCCCTGATCCCTGCTCTTTCATGGCAGCAATCGCAGCGTGTGCCGGGTCTGCGGCGGCTACCGCTGCATGGAGTAAACGGCAGCGCGAAGGTCGTTCCGCCGTAGTAGTCGTTCCACTGGTCGCGGAAGTACGGGCTGAGCGGGTTGCCGCTCTCGCCCAGGACGATGTTCTCCGTCGAGCCGTCGATGTTGCTCCAGTCCATGGTGAATCGCTGCGAGGGGCCGAAGTCGCGGCCCACCTGCTTCACGGTGGTGGTGTCGCCGCTGAGCGGCTGCGCGCCGGTTCCGGCCATGCGGCCGATGAGCGGCAAAAATCCGGCCAGCGGATGCTCGATATCCACCACGTGCCAGCTTCCATAGTTCCACTGAGCCACGTCTGCGGGAGCTTTGCCGTTCTTCATGCCCTGGCGAACGGCCTCGGTCAGCAGCGCGTCCCAGTTCTTGTAGCCCTTCGGAAGCCAGTCGGGGTTGGCGTGCATGACGATCTCTTCCTCGGCAAAGTTGGACTCGGACCATTGATACTCCTCGGCGATCTTGCCCAGCTTGGGCTTGAGAATCAGCGGCCAGAGAGCCTTGCGGGTCTGGGTCACGATGGAGGCGGCGGCGGAATCGGTGGTCAGCCGCCCGTCCCAACTGCGCATCAGGTCGGCGGCCTTCTGCAAGCGGCTCGTCGGCGCCGGGGGTGTGGTCGATGGCGTAGGCGAGACGATGGCCGATCTCCTGGTCCACTTCGCTGTAAATGTCGGTCTGAAGGGCGAGCATGTCGGCGGGCTTGAGCTGGTCGCGGCCTTCGCAGAGTTTTGTAGATGCGCTCGATGCGATAGGGATCGGCCCATTCCAGCGTCAGACGGATCGGGAAATTTGTCGCTGGTGACGCGGGAATTGGCCGTGGCCAGAAATCCAGAAGGCGGATCGAACGCGTTGGGCATCTGGTCGAAGGGAATATAGTCCCTGCCATTCGATCGGCCCAGCGTCCTGGATGGGCATGCCAACCAGACGCCAGGCGAGGTCTCGAAGCGGAATCGGCGCCCCACTGCCTGGTAAGCAATGTGTCCCTGGTCGTCGGAGTAGACCACATTCTGCGTAGGCCAGCTCCAAGTACTCAAGGCAGCTGAAAACTCCGTCCAGTTGGACGCGGTGTTCATTTCGTAAAGCGGAAGCGCATTGAGCGTGGGGTCGAAGAGCGTCCACTTCAGCGCGATGGGCCGCGATCTCCTGGTAAAGATCGGATTCAGCAGCGGCCCGTGCGCGGTGGATTGCACGTCGAACTGCACGTCCTTGCCGAGGCGCACGTGAATAATTTCGTGATCCACTGCGAGCGGCTTCCAAGCCGCATCCAAATCCTGGTAATTGCCCTTGCCGTCCAGCTTCTCCACGTAGAGGTCCTGCACGTCGGCATAGAGCGCGGTAAATCCCCAGGCCACGTGCTCGTTGTGGCCGGCGATCACAAACGGCATTCCGGGCAGCGTGACTCCGGCGGCATGAAAGCCCGGCGCGCTCAGGTCGGCCATGTACCAGATGTCGGGCACGCTCAGGCCCAGGTGCATATCGTTCGAGAGCAGCGGCTTTCCGCTGGCGGTGTGGCGTCCGTCGATGACCCAGTTGTTCGAGCCCGCCGCGCAGCCGTCGCACGTCGGCAGCCCGAGCAGCGCGAGCAATGCGCGTGAGCCTTCATCGAGATCGGACTCGACGGCGCGACGCTGGCCTGGGAGCTGTCGTCTTCGTCGTCGGAGTCTATTCGTTCCGGGCGGCGCCGGATGCGGCTGGCTCCAATCGATGACCGCGCCGGTGGGCGGACGATCGCGCCACGATCCAACCGGATAAAGATCGGCTCTCGAGCTTGGGATTGTTCAGTTTGGCCGCAATCCGCTCCCGCGCCAGCTTCGCATACCAATGCGTATCCAGCATCTCCACCATCATCAGCCCGATCGAAACCGAGTCCTCGCCGTTCCACGGCCGGGGGCGATAAAAAAGCAATTTGAACTCCGGCGGAAGCGAGTCTTGATGCGCGGCGATGAACAAATTTACCCCGCGAGCGTAATCGTCCAGGCGGGCGCGGTCCGCCGCTGCCAGGTTGGCAGTAGATGCGCCGGGCCGTCAGGCGAAACTGCAGGTTGCGCTGCATCTTGTCGTGCCGCACCAGCGAGGGGCCGAGTATCTCCGCCAATTCCCCGTTGGCGTTGCGGCGGAAGGCGTCCATCTGCCACAGTCGGTCCTGCGCGGTCACGTAGCCCTGCGCCACAAAAAGATCGTCCTGGGTAGCCGCATCGATGTGAGGCACGCCGTGAGCATCGCGCCGGACTAGAACAGGCGCGGAGAGTCCGGCGACGTGCAAGTCACCGTCCAGCACCGGCAGCGCGGCCCTGGCCGCCGAGCGCAGCAATAAAACGCCAACGCAGGCGGCCAGCAAAAGAACCGCCAGAACACTGCTCGCGGACCACAATAGAATCCGCGGCCAGTGGCGTTTACGGCTGCCGGACAGTGGTGAAGCATCGCGGGCGGACTTTTGATTTAGAGAATCGGAATTGGGCATCGGCAATGAACAGGATACCTCCGCCACAGCGTCGAATTCATCCGGGAAGCCTTGCGCGGCATGAAATCCGATCCGTTAGCCTGTTCGGCTCATTGACCCGGTTGGAAAAGCTCACCGCGCCGCCATCCGTGAAAATCTTTCGTCAGCTTGCAGGATTGGAGCCTTCCATCCTCGCTGAATTGCACGGCGTGGCCCTGGCGGTCGCCGACGAGTCCGCCATTCATGCACGGCACGCCCTGCACCTCCTGGTTGCCCGCGAGGAAGCACTGCCTGAGCTTGCCGCTCTGATAGAACTCCGTAGACGACCCCCCAGCCGGCCCCTGCCAGCTCCCACCGCGGCAGAGGATTCCGGCAATCTGAGTATCGTCGCTCAACTGAACAAAATCGAGTTTGGCGTCAGGCCGCAGCGCAATGATTGACCCGGTGGGGATCTTCGTTCGCCAATGTCGATTGGCCGCGAGATTGCGCAGCGGTTCAATTTCCCATCCGCAAAGAACCATACAACCCCCTTCGCACAGGGATAGCCCTGAATCTCCGTGGGTCTGTCGAGTTTCTTTCGCACGGCTTGGGATTGGGATGCAACGGATGCAGCGCAAATTAGGCTGCACATTAGAACGGCAAAGAGGATGGTCTTTTTCATGGTCGTTTTCTCGGATATAGATCCATATTATTATGTTCACGCATTTATTTTGGCGTGCCGTTCTCGACGATCCGCTGCACGCAGTGTCACATGAAGCTATACGGCCTCCTGCGCTGAGCGGATCGTGGACGCGCCTTTTCGCCCATAAATGACGATCAGCGCCACCAGCAGCAGCAGAATAGCAACCAGCACCAGCAAGCTGCCCTCGGGGCCGTCCGCACCGCCGCTCCACAGCGCATTGCCTAGCCGGGTGGTGGTCAGATAGTGACCTTGCACTACCATCCCGCTGTCGGCCGTGCCGTAAAAGTAGCTCTCTGCCCAGTCCCATGCCGCATGGCAGCCAATGGCCCACCAGGCCGATCCGGTGAACCGGATGCTGACGCAGAAAACAAAGCCGATTGCCGCAGCGGCAAAGATGCCTATCCAGTTCTCGCCGCCGTTGCCGGTATGCACGAAGCCGAAGAACGTCGAGCGTGACCCAGGCCGCCTGCCAGAAGCCGGAGCCTCCCGCTTTTTTCAGGTGCAGCCACAGGCAGGGCGCCAGCCCCAGCAGCGCGGCATAGTAGACGCCCCAAATGCCGTTGCCTTTCCCCATCAACAGCAAATCCGCGCAAATGACACAGACGATGCCCAGCGCCCACCAGAAGTTGATTCCGCGCGTCAGGGTGAATTGCAGGTAGCAGCGGAAGCTGCCTTCCTCGCTGAAGCCGGTCAGAAGAAAGGCCACGGCCCACAGCGCGCCAAAGCCGAAAATCTGCGCTCCAGAGAGCGCAGACTGGGCCGAAGTGGACCCATCCGCCCCAGGCCAAAGCTCCCACCAGCGCCGAGAGCGCGGCAAACCCCGCTGCCAGCCCGCTTAAAAAATGGACAAATCGACGGGGTCCAGTCAGGTTGTAGTCCACAACGCGGCGGCGCTCAATCAACGCGACCAGCGCGCCCGCGCCCAGAAATGCCAGAACCTCAACCACTTCCCCAACGATCGCCCTGAGGGGCGAAAAACTGCCTGTACTGGCGTGATGGTGATTTCTGAAGATAAACGAGGCCACCGATCCCAGCGTTCTCAAGAAGAGAATAGCCAGAAGGATGAAGAGCGCCACCGACCAGCCGGCGCGCAGACCCTGGTCGCCGATGAAGGCCCAGCGCAGGCCGCGATATTTCGGGGTGGGAGCGAGTGGTTCGAACGTGAGCCCTGCCTCATCGTGCGGCGCTTCCAGCTGTGAGATACGATTTTCCGGCTCCATTGAGCCTCCTTCAATGAGACACAAATACCCTGCATTCTGAATTCTACCGATGGACAGATATTCTGCGATATAGCCACAATGGTAGTTCCCGGCAGCGGATTGGCTTCATTATTATTCCCTTCCGGCTTGACACAACGAGCCGTTCCCTTGATGCTTAACAGTTCCGATGATTCAAATTTTGGAGTGCGAGGGGGAATACTGCTTTGCGGGTTTGCGTCTTCTACCACGATCAATTGTTTTGACGGAGCCTGCTCAGCCTCGCTGTTCACGCGCTTTCACCGTGAGCGCATCGCCCCAGGGTCCAGCTATGAGTATCACGGTCTGGTACACCGCGCCGGCGCGCTCTTCGACGAGAGCGAATTTACCGGCGACGAGAACGCCATCGTCGATTTTAAATACTCCGCCTCGCCCCGGATTACATGGTGGTTCGACCACCATCTGTCCGCATTTCTTTCACCCGAGGACCAGCAGAATTTTCTGGCTCTGCAAGCAGGATCCGGCCTGCGGCAACCGCAAGTTCTGCGATCCCAATTTCACCTCCTGCACCAGCTTTATTGCATCCATCACCTCAGAGCGTTTCGGCTTCGATACTGCTCCGGTGGCGGAGCTGATCCATTGGGCCGATATTGTGGACGGCGCGAAGTATGAAAGCCCCGAGTCGGCAGTCGAGATGGCCGCTCCTGCCATGAAGCTGACGCTGATCATCGAGGCTGTGCAGAACACGGCCTTTCTTCCCCGGCTCATCCCTCTGCTCACTGAGATACCGCTCTCCGAAGTACTCACCCAGCCATTTGTGGCCGAGCTGCTGCCACCGTTGCTGGAACGTCACCGCCGTGCGATGCAGCTGATCCGCGACCGCGCAGAAGAGCGCGACGGAACGATCTTCTTCGACATTACCGACCAGCCGCAAGAGGGATATAACAAGTTCATCCCCTACTACCTATACCCCCAGGCCACTTACTCGATCGGTCTCTCCAAGTCCAGTTTCCGCACCAAGGTCTCAGTGGGCTCAAACCCCTGGACCAAGGCCGACCCGGACAAAATGGTAAACCTTGCGCGAGTGTGCGAGCGTTACGGCGGAGGCGGCCATGCCCGCGTGGGCGCCATCAGCTTCCCTCCCGGCCATACCGAGGAGGCTCGCAAAGCCGCTGCAGAGATTGTGGCCGAGCTGAGAGCAACGAATCCGATGGCGTAGCGATTAGACCGATGATCATCGGCCTCAAGTCTGCACTCTAAACCATCGCTTTCAAGCTGGGCCAGTCGGCGCGGCGGTGTTTGAAGAATGCCTTCACGCCTTCCTTGAAGTCCTCCCTGGAGCGCAGCTGCGAGTTGGCCTCAATGGCATCCTCGATTTCCTCGTCCGTTTGCAGCATAGGTAGTCTCCGAACTACGGAGGCGGTACGTCCCAGAAGGAGAAATTTATCATCGTAACGCATTGGTTTATAGCCCCAACTGGGGTGCCCGCTTTTTCATCGCCTCAATGCAGAACGCGATGTGCGCATCCAGATCCACGCCCAACTCGGCCGCGCCTTGAATCACGTCCTCGCGATTCACGCCCCTGGCAAAAGCCTTGTCCTTCATCTTCTTGCGCACGCCTGCTGCCTCCACGTCGGCGATCGCCCTGGTGGGCTTCACCAGCGCGCAGGCAGTCAGAAAACCGGCCAGCTCGTCGCAGGCAAACAGGGCCTTGGCCAGATGCGTTTCGCGGGCCACGCCGGAGTACTGCGCGTGGCCCAGAATGGCAGTACGCATCTCGACGGGCCAGCCCAACCGCTCCAGCTCGCGGACTCCCACAAATGGATGCTCCTCGGCCGTGGGGTGACGCTCGTAGTCAAAGTCGTGGAGCAGGGCCGTGGTGGAGTAAAGCTCGACGAATGCTGCTCGCTCAGGGCCGGTGTGTCCCAGCCGGTCGGCCTCCGCCTCGCCACAGGCCGTTACGCAGGCTTCCACCGCCAGCGCGTGCTTGCGCAGGTTCTCGCTCCGTGTCCATTCGGTGAGCAGTTGCCAGGCCTGCTCGCGCCCATAGGCCGATCCGTTTTCGCTGTTCATATTTGTCTCCACTGTTTATTCATTTGGTTCGGTTTTCTTCCGGTCTTTTGGGGTATCATGGGTCAGTCTTAGGTTAGACCCTAAGTTTCTACTTGACAATTATGGTTCACTTCCTCGAAAGTAACCTATATTGCGGTGCTCAAGTGCACCGCGGAGAGCCAGCTCTGGCACTCCGCACACAGCCTATGGCAACCACACTCGTCAGCGTGGAGACACGCGAGGTAGTGCGCTGCAATTTCTGCAGGCTCGTCCAATACAGGCCCAGCAGTTCAAAATGCCTGAGATGCCACAAGCCCCTCGATATTGAGGAGCCTGTGCCGCTGGCGCTGCAACTGGTGACCAGCTCGCCTATTCCGGCCTCAGCTGAAGCCGGGTTACAGGTAGCTGTGCAGGTGCGCGAGGTTCGCCGCGCGCGTCACCTGAGCCAGCGTCAACTGGCCGGACGCATGCAGGTGCCTCGAACCTATATTTCGAAGATTGAAAACAGCAAGGCGATCCCTACACTCGGCTCGCTGGAGCGGCTGGCCGCGGCGCTGGAAGTGAACGTCTGCCAGCTCATCCGCGACTCCCGTAGTCGTCGCGACGAGGAGGTAGCCGCCATTCTCGCTGACCCGTTTCTGGCTGAAATCGCCGCCGTGCTGCCCCAGCTCGACTCGCTGCAGCGGACGCTGATCTATGGCGCGGTGCGGGACACGGCCACCGGACGCCGGCGCACCGCATAGTGGCTTAGTTTCGGCGGGGAAGTCTGCTTCCCGGCGGGGGCGCGAATGGGCGGCAATCCCTGCGCGCATGCAGCACCGCCTTCACTGCGCGATTCGTCAAGGGTGGGTATCCTTTGCGGCCCATGGGCGCTTATGCTAGGGTCGAGGATGTTGCACATTCTCTCCGTCTGAAGGTAGATTTCCGGCCTGGCAGGGAGTCTCATGTGATCCGATAACCTCTTTTTGGATCCGGCGCCGATCTTCGGCTTAATTTCTTGGGATGCCTCAGGGCCGCCGGCCAGAACGCAGCAATTGCATCGTAGAGGCGAGTTTCTTGTATCCGACCTTCACATCGCGCATCGATGAGCTGACCGCCGAGGAGCGCGCTGTCTATGCGACGCTCAAGCCCGAGCACCTGCCCCAGCATGTGGCCATCATCATGGACGGCAACGGCCGATGGGCCGGCCAGCGCTTGCTCAAGCGCTTCCAGGGCCACCAGCAAGGCGCTGAAACCGTTCAGGGGGTTACTGAAACCGCCGCCCGCATCGGCCTGCCCTGGCTCACGCTCTATGCTTTTTCGCTCGAAAACAGCCTCCGCCGCCCCAAAGCCGAGATCAACTTCCTCATGCGCCTGCTCAAGACCTACCTTGAGGCCAACCTCAGGCGAATGCTGGACAACAACATCCGCATCAAGTACATCGGACGCATCCACGACCTGCCTTCAGATGTTCAGGACAAGATGCACTGGGCCGAGGAGGCTACAGCGCGTAATACCGGAACCACGCTCACCCTGGCGCTCAATTACGGCGGCCGCTCCGAACTGGTAGACGCCTTCCGCTCGCTGACCGCCGAGATGAAACAAAATCACCTCAGCATGGACCGCATCACCGAGGAAGACATTCACCGCCATCTCTACACCGCGCACATGCCCGATCCCGACCTGCTTATCCGCTCCTCAGGCGAGATGCGCATCTCCAACTTCCTGCTATGGCAGGTAGCCTACACCGAGATTTTTGTCACCGACCGCCTGTGGCCGGACTTCCGCGGCATCCATTTGCTCGAAGCAATCGCCGACTTCCAGCTCCGAGAGCGCCGCTTCGGCGGGCTGAGCGAGGGCTCCGGCGAAGTGGACGAGGAAGCCGAACAGGTCAGAATCGCGGCAAGCTGAGTTTTATATTGAAACTTTTCCCGGCACAACTACAGCGTCACTACCGCCTCGGTCATGCGTCAGCCAGGTCACGAAACTGCGTTCCGGGTGCGGTCATCTGTCTCTTTCCGCAGTTGCTCAATCCGCTCTGCAAGTTGTTTCCGGATCGCGGCGTATTGAGGGTTGCCGATCAGGTTGTTCCTCTCGCCCGGATCGGCCTGAAGGTCGTATAGCTCGAATTCCTCGGGCGCAAGATAATAGTGAATGTATTTGTAGCGCGTCGTGCGCACCCCCCGGTGAGGATGTACTTGCTCCGCGCCCGGGTATTCGAAGTATTCGTAGAGCCAATCCTGGCGCCACTGGCCCTCTTTGCGCTGCGCCAACTTCACCAGGCTCTTGCCCTGCATTGCTTCCGGGACTGCGACTCCGGCCAGTTCAAGCAGGGTGGGCGCAAAGTCGAGATTGAGCACCATCTCATCGACCCTGGTTCCGGCGTGAAACAGCCTGGGATAGCGAATCATCGCCGGGGTGCGAAGAGACGGCTCATGCATGAAGCGCTTATCGAAGCAGCGCCATTCGCCAAGAAAGTATCCATGGTCGGAGCTGTGCAATACAACGGTATCGTCAAGTTGTCCCGAGGATTCGAGGAAGTGCATGACTCTGCCGATGTTGTCGTCGACTGAAACGAGGCCCGCATAGTAATTCTTCACCAGTTCCTCGAGAGAACGCGCGCAATCTCCCGTCTGCATGGTTCCGATTTTATTCTGAGCATCGGCGAAGCAAACTGGCTTGCCCGGATAACCTTTGAGGTCGTCATCGAAGGTTGCGGGCTTTGCAATCGATATGCCGTTATACAGATCCATGTATCGCCGCGCCCGGAAGAAGGGCGCGTGCGGAGTCTGAAGCCATAGAAGGAGGCAAAACGGCCGATCGCGATCTTCTTTCAACCAGTCCAGCGCACGATCCGTGAAAAGGTCATCTGCATAAACTCCCGTCCAGTCCAGAGTAGGATTGCCGGGAAAATCGTTTCTGTATGTGCCTCGGTAGATCTTCTCCTCACCCATCACGCCTTTTCGACCCTCGAATGCGTGCGGAGCGTAATAGTCGGTATTGGGAGCATTGAATCCAAAGTAGTAATCCCAGTAACGCTCGCGCAACCCGTTGCCTACATGCGCTTTCCCCACCATGGCGACGTCGTAGCCGGCCTCATGCAGCAGGTCGGTAAAGATGGGAATATCTGCCGGCAGAGGCGCCTCAGTCTTGTTATCCAGCGCTCCCGTAGTGTGCGAGTAGAGTCCGGTGAGTGCAACAGCGCGAGCCGGGGCGCATAATGCATTGGTGCAGAATGAGTTGTTGAAGTAAGCGCCCTCACGCCCGATGCGGTCCTGCTGCGGCGTTTTCAGGATCGGGTTGCCGGCCAGGCTCAGCGCATCCGCTCTTTGCCCTTCGGTATAAAAGAACACGATGTTGGGCCGCTTCCTGCTTGTTCCTTGAGCCACCGCCTGCGGAAGAATAGATGAAGCGATTGCGCCTCCCGCTGCCACTGAACTGTTCTGCAGAAACTCCCGCCTCGACATCTCCGCTGTCCTGGCCGCTTCAATTTGATTGCTCACGATGCCTCATCCCCTCTATCTGTTCCATCCTAGCGCTTCGCGCAGGTCAAACCGCTTGGATTCGGCACACAAACAAGACGTCGCCGACTTCCAGCAGCGGTGCGGCAATTGCTTGAGAACACCCACTGACGTTCGATGTGAGCGATACATCGCGCTCCCAGTCAGAACCGCTGCCGCAATCCGCTAATCGGGAAATGCCGACTAGACGTTTACTTCCACCGATTTCCCCAGGCAGATTCCTTCAGATGAGCCGGCCCGAGGTCTTTCCCGCAGATTTTGCACCACTTCGTCGTCATGGTGACTACTCCAGGAATCCCGGTCTGGCTGAAGGTGACGGCCCGATGCTGGCAGTGCTCCCTGGACTGCATGTAGCCGTATTTTTTGAGGAGTTCGTCGTATTCCTTGCGGTATGCCTGAAGCTTCCGGTCCTTGCGCCTGGCATCGGCCCTCACGATCAGGATGAGCAGAACAATAAAACCCGCAATATAAAGCAGCCACATGAGGAAATGCCTCCACTCTTTGCCCGCCTGGCCTGCCCCAATCGATAGGCAAGGCCGTCCTTACTCATAGTCTCTCAACAAACCGGTTTACATATCTGAATAACGGCACATTCCTGCATATGTTTCGATGGTTTGCCGACCGTGGACGAGCGCTAACCCCACCCGGCAGTGTATCCTCAACCCAGGAATGAAGCGCATAATAACGGCCCTTATTTTGATTCCGCTGGTCCTGCTCCTGGTGTTTTTAGGGCCGATGTGGCAGTTTCTGTTCACGATCCTCGTAGCACTGGTGGCGGCGCTGGCCGCCTGGGAATACCTTCAACTGGTGGAGCGAGGCGGGGCGAATCCGCCACGTATTGTGGTTTTGGCGGCCGTCCTGGCGCTCTTTGCCGGCAGGTTTTTTGCCGATTGCAGCGTGATTGCCGGCAATAACTGGCTGGCGGCTCTCATACGCGAAGGCGCCTCCCAGCTCAGTTTTGAATTTCTCAGTCACAGCGAGCTCGTTTTCGGGATTCTGGCCCTGATATTGCTGGTTGTCTGCGCCTTTCGTCCCCCGGTTGAAAACGTAATGGGCGATGCGGCGGTCTCCATCTTCTGCCTCTTTTACGTGGGATTTACGCTGAACACCGTGCTGGCCCTGCGCGAAGAAAGCAACGGCCCATCGCTGATTGTTTTTCTTCTGTGCGTGGTCTGGGCAGGAGACATTTCAGCTCTCTATGTAGGCCGCGCCTGGGGAAGGCACAAGATGACGCCATCGCTCAGCCCAAAAAAGACCTGGGAGGGCGCACTGGGTTCCGTGGCCGGCAGCCTGCTGGCAGCCGGAGCCCTGCTGGGCCTCTCCGAGCTGTTTGAAATGTGGAACTCGTCGTTGCTCTCCTACCGCGACGAGGAAGTTTGGTATTGGCTAGTGATGGCTGTGGTGGTGAATTGTGCGGCGCAGGTGGGCGATCTGGCCGAGTCCGCGCTCAAACGCTCCGTGGGTGTCAAGGACTCAGGCGACCTGCTCCCCGGCCACGGAGGCATGCTCGACCGCATCGACGCCCTGCTGCTGGCCGCTCCCGTGCTGTGGTACGCTCAGGTGATTCAACAGCGGTTCTGAGATCATATCCCTGGTTTTTCATCAGATTGTTAGGGCGGAGCGCACTCTGGAATGGTTCCACAAGCAACCGCCGAATTATAATCATTACTTTGAAACGACTCGCCATTCTCGGTTCCACCGGCTCCATCGGCCAAAGCACCCTCTCCATCGTCGAGCAGTTTCCTGACCGCTACCAAGTCGCCGCGCTGGCCGCCGGACGCAATCTCGACGAAGCCTTTGCGCAAGCCGTCCGCTGGCGCCCTCGGTTGGTCTCCTGGCCACCGAAGAGCTGGCCGGAGAACTCGCCGCACGCCTGCGCCAGGCCGGCGTCACCGGCATCGAGGTGGTCCACGGCACAGCGGGCACAGTTGCCTGCTCCACGCTTCCCGATGCGGACTTTGTAGTCTCCGCCATCGTAGGCGTAGCCGGCCTTGAAGCCACTCACGCCGCCATCCTGGCCGGCAAGCCCGTGGGCCTGGCCAACAAGGAGTGCATGGTGGCCGCAGGCGAAATCCTCACCGCCGCCGCCCGCGAGCGCAACGTCCCCATCCTGCCCATCGACAGCGAACACAACGCCGTCCACCAGTGCCTGCGCGTGGGCGCGCACGCCGAAGTCAAGACCATCTGGCTGACGGCCTCGGGCGGCCCGTTCCGCCAGCTTCCGCTCGACCAGTTCGAAGCCATCACTCCCGCGCAGGCTCTCAAGCACCCCACCTGGGTCATGGGCCGCCGCATCACCATCGACTCCGCCACCATGCTCAACAAAGGCCTGGAAATCATCGAGGCCTGCCGCCTCTTCGACGTACTGCCCAGCCAGGTGCGGGTCACGGTTCACCCGCAATCCACGGTCCACTCGCTGGTGGAGTACGTGGACGGCTCCATCCTGGCGCAAATCTCCGTCACCGATATGCGCCTGCCCATCCTCTACGCGCTGGCCTACCCGGATCGCCCGGCCAGCACACTCACCTTTGACCTGGCCGCCCTGCGCCACCTGGAATTCGAGCCGCCCGACTTCGAGCGCTTCCCTTGCCTCCGGCTGGCCTATGCAGCCGCGGAAATTGGCGGAACCCACTGCATTGCCCTCAACGCCGCTGACGAGGTCGCCGTCGAAGCATTCCTCGAAGGCCGTATCTCCTTTATGGGCATCCCGCGTACAATTGAAAAAGTGCTCGCATCCACGCCGGAGGCGCATCCCGCCACCATCGCTGAGGTGCTGGCAGCCGACCGGGAGGCGCGTCAAACGGCCCGCGAGCTGTTGAAGTGAGGCCGGACGCAAGGCCTTCATCGAGGGAAAATCGCTAATCTATGCAAGATGTTCACACAGTAGTAGTCGCTATCGTTGCATTTATCGTCCTTGTCGGCCTCATGGTCGTGGTCCACGAGTTCGGCCACTTTGCCGTCGCCAAGCTCTGCGGCGTCCGCGTCGAGTCGTTTTCCGTGGGCTTCGGGCCGCGCCTATTCGGCATCAAGTACGGCGAAACCGACTACAAAGTCTGCCTGCTTCCCCTGGGCGGCTACGTAAAAATGACGGGCGAGGCTCCTGAGCAAAACCTCGAGGCGCCCGGCACGGAAGCGGCATATCCGCCCGACGACCCTGGCTCATTCCTCAACCATCCCCGCTGGCAGCGCATGCTCATTGGCCTGGCCGGCCCCACGGCCAACTTCATCCTGGCATTTCGTGCTGATGGTCTTCTACTTCGGCTTGATCAATGAGGTTCCCAAATACGAGACCAAAACCACAACCATCGAGTGGGTCACTCCCGGCTCGGCAGCAGACCAGGCCGGATTCAAGTCCGGCGATATCATCCGCCGCTTTGATAACGTGGACAATCCCAACTGGGACCAGGTCAATATGCATGCGGCTGAAAGCATGGGCCAGACCGTGCCCGTGACCGTGGACCGCAGCGGCCAGCCAGTCACGCTCTCCTTTCAACTGCCCGCAACCGCTAAAGAACCAGGATTTCGATATCAGCGATACGGGTGCGCTGCCGCAGTACGTTCCCGGACCGATCTTGGTGGACGAGGTGCAGCCGGGCATGCCGGCGGAGCAGGCCGGCCTGCGCGCCGGCGACGCCATCCAGTCCGTCGATGGTCACGCCTTCCATAACGTCACCACGCTGCTGGCCTATATGCAGGCCGGGAAGGGCAAGCCGGTTACGCTGGTCGATCCTGCGCAAAGGCGTCACGCTACCTCCCATCGTGGTCCGTCCCACCAAGCTCGATTCCGGATGGAAGCTGGGCTTTGCGCCGGTGCCGATTCCCTTCCGCAACAACCCGCTCCCCTTGAACAAGGCGGTCGATAAGTCAACGGCCTTCTGCGCCGATAACTCCACTCTCATCGTCGAAGTGCTGGGACGCATCTTCACCCGCAAGGTTGCCGTCTCTCAACTCGCCGGCCCGGTGGGAATTGCCCGCATGGCCGGCCAAGCGGCGGAGATGAACGGGTGGATGCCCAAATTCGGGCTGGCCGCGGCCATCAGCCTCAACCTGGGCATTCTCAACCTGCTCCCCTTCCCCATTCTCGACGGCGGCGGAATTTTTCTGCTGCTCATTGAGAGCGTGATGCGCCGCGATATCAGCGTCAACGTGAAGGAGCGCATTCTCAGCGCTGCTGCTGTGATGATCATTGTCTTCATCGTCTTTACCGTAATCAATGACGTAATCAGACTGCCCATCTTCGCGCACCTGAAACAGTGAAAAAAGTAAAATAGTGAAGAAGTGAAGTAGTGAAATAGTTAGCGGTAATTAGTGCGATCGATGACGGTGAAAGATTATTCACTTGTTCACTTCCTTACCGCTCACTGATAGAAAAGCTGCCGTATGCCCGTCACTACCGAAGTCCGCGTGCGCTACGCCGAAACCGACCAGATGGGCGTTGTCTACTATGCCAATTACCTGGTCTGGTTCGAGATCGGCCGCGTCGAATTACTGCGCTCCCTCGGCCTCGCCTATAGCCAATTGGAGATCGAACACGAGTGCATCCTGCCGGTGATCGAGGCCAGTTGCCGCTACCGCTCCCCGGCCCGCTACGACGATGAGATTCTGATTGAAACTCGCCCCGCCCTGTTGCGCGGCTCGGTGATCAAATTCGCCTATCAAATCTGGCGAAAGGGGAGAAGAGCGGAAGCTCCTTGCCGAGGGCGAAACGGTGCACGTCGTCTGCGACGACCAGCTAAATCGCAAGCCCCTGCCGGATAGATACACCGCGGCGTTGCGGGCGATGATGGACGCCGATTAGGGAATTCTCGTTTACAACTTGCCGCTGTCGATGATTCCGAAACGGGGATGCGCGCCAAGGTCGAGTATCACGATGCTCCCGGTGAAGGGCACATTCCCCAGTACACCCCGTCCCCAATACTCGGTGCGAAAGGTATCGGGATGAGCAGGTTCTGTAATCATTATTGGTTTCGGATAGATGTGACTTCCAATCTTCAAATCGCCGGAAGCGGGAGCACTAATAATCTCGAAATCATGCCCCCATTCGCAACAGCCGCTGAAATGTGTTGTGGCGTCTTTTGTTCCCGATTTGCCGGTTGCTTCCTTCCAAAGATCGAAATCAACAGACAGTGTATTGGGGCTAGCGCCTGTGTCGTATAGAATCCCGTCGAGCTTCTTGCCATTCAATTCAAGGTCCACATAAAGTTTGCCGTGGCGTACCTCCGCGTCGGACCAATCAGCAGCATGCTCTAAGCTTTCAGGCAAGTCGCCTCGTTCGAGAAGACAGACTCGTTGTTTGGGAAAATCCAAGATAAACGTCTTTCCTATGAAAATCTCTAAACCAATTGTGCCGTGTGGATCTTTTGGGTTTGGTGATGCTGGCATCTCCCTATTCTGGTATCCCAGAACCGACGAGAAAGTCATGCCAGCAAGGCGAACATTCGGAATCCGGGCAATATTTCCCCCACGTTCTGTCCATCCCTGCTCAAGAACCGGCCCATAGGGAATGAGAACATCCGCGCCAGTATCCAATTGATACAAGTACTGCTTTCCATTGAGCCAGATGGGCACGAGCATTTCGGCTTTATCGGAGATAACGCTGGAACCCCATTCAAACCTGCTGCAAGCAAGGCCATCGGTCGTGACTCGGATTGGATGGGTTGTGATTGTAGCTTGCCTTCGATGGCTATCGGCGGGCGCCTGCTGCGCCGCAATAGTCATACCGGAGCCATAGAGCAAGAGCATAGCAATAAGAATGCGCATCATGTAACACTATACGATCCACGGGAGGCAATGGTTCCGTTAGAGAACTATTGCTTTGACCTATGGGTTTCGGTCTCTTGAAAGGTAGCTACTTGTCCCGCGCCACCACAAAATCCGGCACCCACAGCAGGGCACGCTTGAACTCCGAATCGGGCAGCGGGGCCAGTGCCTGGCGGCTCTGCTCGGCGTAGCGGTCGGCAACGGCCATGGCATACTCCACCGAACCGTTTTTAGCCAGAATCTTCTGAATCTGCTCGCGGCTCACGTTCTCAAAACTGCGATCGTCCAGAACTCGCTGAATGGCCTGCCGGTCGGCGGCTGTGCCGTGGTCGATGGAGTGGATCACCGAGAGCGTCGCCTTGCCTTCGCGCAGGTCGCTAGCTACGGGTTTGCCCAGAACCTCTTCGGTGGCCGTCAGGTCCAGCACGTCATCGACTATCTGAAAAGCCAAACCAACCGTCCGGCCATAAGTGGCCAAGCTTGCCTCCTCGGCCTCGCTCGCGTCAGCCAGCACCGCGCCCAGCCGCATGGAAACGGCAAACAGACAAGCGGTCTTGCGAAAGATCAGGTCGTAGTACTCGGCCTCTGAGACGGCTTTGCCCAGCTTTTGTATTTGCAGCAGCTCGCCCTCGACCATCTGCTGCGTCAGGCCGATCAGCAGGTCGAGCACGCGCAGATTCTTTTCATCCAGAGCCACCTTGAAGGCCTGCATATAAAGCCAGTCGCCGGCCAGCACGCATTTTTCGTTGCCCCAGGTGGTGTTGGCTGAAGGCCGCCCGCGCCGCGTGTCCGCGCCGTCGATAATATCGTCGTGCACCAGCGTTGCTGTATGCACCATCTCCACCACCGCGCCCAGCCGGATAGCTCCCTGCCCAAAGTAACCCAGCGTATGCGCCGAGAGCAGCAGCAGTGAAGGCCGGATACGCTTGCCGCCACCCTCGCGCAGGTATTCGGCAATCTCCGTAATGGTGCTTACGCCGGAGGCTGCGTCGCGGCCCAGCTCCTGCTCGATCGCCACCAGGTCGTCCCGCAGCAGGTCAAAGACCTCTCTCGCCGTCGATGTCGCCAATGTGCTCAAAAGCTCTCCGGTTCCCGTGCTCAGTTCGTGCGGTAATTGGTGAATGTCAATTCGACGCCCAGGTCGCGTCCGCGCAAGAGAGCGATAATCTCCTGCAGCGCGTCGCGGTCCTTGCTCGATATTCTCACCATATCGCCCTGGATGCTGGCTTGCGCCTTCTTCTTCGAGTCCTTCACCAGCCGCACAATCTCCTTGGCCTTCTCAATGGGGATGCCCTGCTGCAGGCTGATTTTCTGGCGCACACTCTTGCCCAGCGCGGGCTCCAGCTTGCCGTAGGTTACGTTCTTCAGCGAAACGCCGCGCTTGACCAGCTTCTGGCCGAGAATCTCCTTGACCGCCTCCAGATGGTATTCCCCATCCGAGGCAAGCTGGATAGCGTCCGCGCCCTCTAGCGTAATCTCCGAATGGGAATCCTTCAGGTCAAACCGTTGGCGAACTTCTTTCATCGCCTGATCGATGGCGTTACGGACCTCCTGGATATCCACCTTGCTCACAATGTCGAATGAATTGTCCTGGGCCATTTTCTCTTCCCTCAAACTTTGAACGGCTGATGCGATGACTGCCCAATGCAGTGCCCCGTCGCAGCGCCTTTATCAGTTTCCCACGTCTGCCCTTAGGTCAAACAGGCGAATGAAGTTTTTCGTGGTCGCGGAGGCTATTTCTTCCTTGTCTTTCCCCAATAACCCTGCCAAAACCAGTGCCGTGCACACCACCCAGGCAGGCTCGTTGCGCTTGCCCCGGTCCGGCGCCGGAGCCAGCCAGGGCGCGTCCGTCTCCACCAGAACCCCGTCCAGAGGCATCTTCGCAGCCACGTCCCGCAGCGGTTGCGACTTGGGATAGGTCAGATTCCCAGCGAAAGAAACCAGAAAGCCCATTTCCAGCGACCGCCGCGCCTGCTCCCATCCGCCGCCAAAACAGTGCATCACCCCGCCCAGCCCGGTGTGCCGCCAGTGCGTCTCCAAAATCTCAAAAAGATCGTCCCAGGCGTCCGTCATTCCGTCTTTAGGCCGGCAATGGATAAGGATAGGCCGCTTACGCGCAGCCGCAACCTCAAGTTGGCGAATCAGCCCCACGCGCTGCACGGCATGCGGCGCGCCTTCGTGGTAGTAGTCGAGGCCAATCTCCCCGCAGGCAATCACATCCGGCTCGGATAGCAGACGATCCAGCTTGCCGAGAATCTCCTCATTGATCTCCCGTGTGTTATGCGGATAAACCCCCGCGCTGGCGTAAAGCTTTGGAACCTCAGGCAGCCCATTGAACTCGCGGCAAACTTCGAGCGCCCGGCCCATACCAGCTGCCTGCTCGCCAATACCGATGGAGAGCACCGTGCCCACCCCCGCCTCCCAGGCGCGAGCAAGCATCGCAGCGCGATCCTCCGCGTAGCGCTCGCTGTCCAAATGGGCGTGGGAATCGACAAGCAATCTATCTAAACCTCGCGTAGAGATGAAATTATTTTTTCGTTGGCTCGGGCGGTGGAATCGCCTCGTCTTTCTCATTCCTAACAAACGGCCAGACTTCCAGCCTCGTCACATTATCTAACTCTCCGGCAAACATCCCCATATGACCATGTCGCCCGGCCACAAACTGCGCGGTACAAATCACGTAATGATCATTGACGTCTTTTATTTCATCGGGTTTGATGTCTTTTGGCAGATCGATCCAAATTGCATTTTTGGAGATTGCATGCACAAAATCATCGCGATGCAGATAAACTGCATCTCCCTCGAACTCCAGATGCAAATAAGCGATGAACCTGACAGTCTTCTTGTCATAGCGATCTGGGTTCGCGATAAGCTGGATCAAGCTGACTTCTTCTGGCCCATTATCGGGACCGCCTTTCGGATAATAGCCTGCCATCTGAGGGGAGGTAGCCCGCATTGGAACA
The DNA here is from genome assembly GCA_963724755.1 of uncultured Acidobacteriaceae bacterium. Classification (GTDB taxonomy): domain Bacteria; phylum Acidobacteriota; class Terriglobia; order Terriglobales; family Acidobacteriaceae; genus Telmatobacter. The sequence goes on along the minus strand of CAVRVZ010000016.1, from coordinate 140,084 downwards.
ATTAGCATAGCGAAGGTGAGAGCCAATGCCGACCATCTCATGATGACACCTCAAGCTTCCTTAATACCCTTGACTTGAATTCGCCTCACTTCAGCCGCGCTCCCAGCGGAACATCTTCCAGGAATCCAGCCAGCACCGGCGCTCCATCCGGCGGCAACGATGCGGCCAGCAGCATACCATTCGACTCCAACCCTCTCATCTTGCGCGGAGCCAGGTTGGCCACGATCACAATCTTCCGCCCGATAAGCTTTTCCGGCTCGTAGTACTGTGCGATGCCGGCCAGAATCTGCCGCTTTTCGTACCCCAGATCCACCTCCAGCCGCAGCAGTTTGTCGGCCTTCGGCACGCGCTCAGCCACCAGAATCTGCGCCACGCGCAAATCCACTTTAACGAAGTCGTCAATGGTGATGTACTGCGGCTCCTGCATTGCCCCAGACGGCGGCTCCGCAGCGACCTGCGGTGGAGCGGATTTCTCCGCCGGTGTTACGGGAGCGTGAGCAATCGGTGCTGCCGCCGGCGTCGCCACAGCTTTAGGCTTGGGCGCACTCACGGGCGCTGCCGGACTCGCGGCTGCACTTTTAGCGGATGCTGCTGTCTTGGCCGCGTTCTCTTCACCGCCGGTGGATTGCACTGCGCTTTGGTTGTTCTTGTCCTCAAGATTTTGCATACGTTCGATCGCTTCCTTTTCCGCGCGGGGAAACAGCGGCGCGGGCTCGCCAAATTTTGTCCCTGCCTTCAATCCGCCCCACGCGAGTTCCGTTAAAAATGATTTCTTTGCCGCGTCGGCGATCTCGCCCTGCCCAAGCTGCCGCCAGACTTTGGCAGCCGACTCGGGCATGATGGGATAAACCAGCGCGGTGATAATGCGAATCGCTTCGGCGGCTGTAGCCAGCACGCGCGCCTGCAGAACTGTGTGATCGGCTTCCGAGCGGTCGGCGGACTTCTTCCATGGGGCATTGGCGGTCAGGTAGCCGTCAGTCTGAGCAACCATGAGCCAAAGTAACTTCAGAGCTTCGGAGAAATTCAGATCATCAAATAGCGGACCAAATTGAGAAATCGTAAATTCCGCACAATGTTGCAGGCTGGTTTCGCCTATAAACTCATTTAAAAGTTCCGGAACTGCGCTGCCAACCATAGCCTCCGGCACCACCCCGCCGAAGTACTTGTGCACCATGTTGACCACGCGGCTCACCAGGTTGCCGTAGCCGTTGGCCAGGTCGCCGTTGTAGCGCTGCACCAGAGCGTCAAAGGAAAAGTTGCCGTCCTGGCCGAAGGGAATTTCTCTCAGCAGGAAGTACCGCAGCGCATCGGCCCCGAGAACCTCCTCGACCGTCTCCGCGCGCACAATATTTCCGCGCGACTTCGACATTTTTCCCTGGTCGAAGAGCAGCCAGCCGTTGGCCCTCACCGAGCGCGGAGTCGCAATGCCCGCAGCCATCAAAAATGCCGGCCAGTAAACGCAGTGGAAGCGGCTGATCTCCTTGCCGATGAGGTGCATATCCGCCGGCCAGAACTTTTGAAATTTCGCCTGGTCTTTTGGATTGTCGGAGCCGTAGCCGAGCGCGGTGATGTAATTCGCCAGCGCATCCAGCCAAACGTAGATCACGTGCTTTTCGTCGCCGGGCACGGGAATGCCCCACGTGAAACTCGTCCGGCTCACCGACAGATCCTTCAGCCCTCCGCGGACAAAAGAAACGACCTCGCGCCGCGTGGACTCCGGCCCCATAAAATCGGGGTTGGCCTCGTAGAACTCCAGCAGCTTGCGCTCGAAGGCCGAGAGCTTGAAGAAATAATTCTCCTCGCTCACCGTCTCGGTCACGCGACCGCAGTCGGGGCAAACCGTCCCCGGAGGCCCGTCCACATAAGCCTCGTCGGAGACGCAATACTGGCCGGCATAAGACCCTTTGTAGATGAACCCTTTGTCTCGCAGCGTAGCGAACAAGTGCTGCACGCCGCGCTTGTGGCGCTCTTCCGTAGTGCGGATAAAGTCGTCGTAGCTCAGCCCCAACCGGTCCCACAGTCCGCGAAATTCCGCAGATACAGTGGTGGCAAACTCCATAGGCGTGCTCCCCGCCAGCTTCGCGGACCGCTCGATCTTTTGCCCGTGCTCGTCCGTGCCGGTCAAAAACCAGGTCTCGACTCCCAGCGCCCGCTTGCGCCGCGCAATGGCATCGCAGACGATGGTCGAATAAGCATGGCCGAGGTGCGGCCTCGCATTCACGTAGTAGATCGGCGTGGTCACGTAATAGCGGTCAGAGCTGGATGCAGGCTGGGTCATGGGCAGGGCATTGCGTTCCATTTTCCCGCCATCGCTAGGCGATCATGGAATGGCAATCTTGTTTCTATCTTACGGCAATTCGACGACCCGCCCACAAATAGGCCTTCCCTGTTTTCAGGCCCGAGGCTCTTCCTAGCAAGAGTGCATCAGGCTCCGGGTGTAGAAGACCCAGCTGGCAGGGTATGAGAAACAGGTACGGTTTTCCAATGGGAAAAACCTACAACGTAAAGTACGACGATGTTGACCAAAGGAATATACATCAGTAGCGAGAGCCACGGCGAAAAGCCGGCCTTCTTAAAGATCATCCAATATGGAGGGATTATTGCAATGAAAACCACTACAAACAGTAACCCCGCGATTATGCGTATGACAGTTGTTGCGTCCACGTTTATCTCCTTGTGTTTCGATTCTCGGCAGGGATAGTACCATCGGCTATTAGGCATTGGCAATGGGAATCATTCTGTTGGGCCATTTCAGTCTGTTCATGGGCGGTTCTGTTAGAATCGCCATGAAAATCAAGGATTTCTGAGGCATCCACTGTGTATCTGGAATTGCAGAAAAGACTCGTCGCGCGCCTTCGCACTCTGCTCGAAGAAAAGTACGGCCTGAAGATTGAGACCATTCCGCTGGAGATTCCACCGGAACTGAAGTTAGGCGAACTTGCCACGCCCATCGCTTTCGAACTAGCACGCAAGCTGCGCAAAGCGCCCAAGGCAATCGCCCAGGAAATCGTATCCGAACTTGCGACGCTCGACGGTTTCTCCTTTTTTGAAGTCGCCGGCGCAGGCTATATCAACGCCCGCCTCGACCGCGCCGCTGCTGTGCACGGAATTGTCAGCGCCGCAAGCGACGTCCCCGCCACAGGCATCCACGCAATGGTGGAGCACACCAGCATCAATCCCAACAAAGCCGCGCACATCGGCCACCTGCGCAACGCCATTCTGGGCGATACGTTCGTTCGCCTGCTGCGCGCTGCTGGGCAAACTGTCACCGTGCAGAACTACATCGATAACACCGGCGTGCAGGTGGCCGACGTAGTGGTAGGTCTACTGCATTTTGCCGGCCTGTCAGTGGCCCAGTTGCGCCAACTGCTCGAGGAGCTCAAGCGTAAAGGCAAGCGCATTGACTTTTACTGCTGGGATATTTACGCCAGCACTTCGCAATGGTATGAGCAGGGCAGCGACGAAGAGAAAGCAGCCCGCAAGCGCCTTCGCTATGAAACCCTGCACGAGATCGAACGCGGCAACAATCAAACCGCTGAAGCTGCCGAGCTGATCTCTACCGCTGTGCTGCGCCGCCATCTTGAAACCATGCTGCGGCTGGATATTGAATACGATTTCCTGCCCCGCGAAAGCGAAATTTTGCACCTCAAATTCTGGGAATCGGCCTTTACCCAGTTGAAGCAAACCGGTGTCCTCTACTTTGAGAAGGAAGGCAAGAACAAAGGTTGCTGGGTGATGAAACGGCCGGGAGCGGAAGTTACCGAAGGCGTGCTGAACGAAGATACAAAAGTAATCGTCCGCTCCGACGGCACGGTAACTTACGTCGGCAAAGATATCGCCTATCACTTATGGAAGTTTGGCTTGCTGGGCAAGGACTTCGGCTATAAACCATTCTTCACTTATCCCGATCATGAGTGCTGGATCTCCACCGAACATGGCCAGGAAAAACATCCTCACTTTGGGGGCGCGCAGGCAATTTATAACGTCATTGACGCGCGGCAGAGCGACCCGCAAGCGAACGTCATCCAGGCTCTGCGCGGCATGGGTCACACCGAACAGGCCGACCGCTATACCCACTTCAGTTATGAGATGGTTGCGCTCACCCCGCGCTGCGCCATTGAGATGGGCTATGAAATTTCCGCCGAAGATCAGGCCCGCCCCTATATCGAAGTCAGCGGGCGCAAAGGCTTCGGCGTCAAGGCCGACGACCTGATCGACAAACTGATTGCCGCCACGCAGACTGAAGTGGATGCGCGCCAGACTGGCCGCGATGAGGCAGAGCGCCAGCAGATCGCCAAGCAAATCGCCATTGGCGCGCTGCGCTACTTCATGCTCAAATTCACGCGCAACTCGGTCATCGCCTTCGACTTCAAGGACGCTCTCAACTTCGAGGGCGAGACCGGCCCCTATATTCAATACGCCGTAGTCCGCGCCCGCAATATCTTCCGCAAGGCGGAAACCACGCCGGATGCGGTGCTGGCAGAGTTCGCAAAGTTAAAGAAGCCCGGCGCCTTTCTTGAAGGCGAAGATGCCGAAGATATATGGGCATTGTGGCTCAGAGCCGCGCGTCGCACCATGGTGCTGGAGCAGTGCATCGCTACCTCCGAGCCGGCTTATCTTGCCAGTCACGCTTTCCAGCTAGCCCAGGAGTTCAATAACTTCTATCACCGTCACCACATCCTCAGCGAAGAAGACCCGGAGCGGAAGACTTTCCTGCTGGCCACGGCGGCGATTGCGTTGCGTGAGTTGATCCTGGTGCTTAGTTGGCTGGGCATTGAGAGTCCGGAGGCTATGTAACTAGCAGCTAGTAGCTCCGCACCCACTCCAGAATTGACCGCACCGCAACTCCGCTCGGCCCTTTGGCGATATAAGGACGCGAATCTTCCACCCACGCCACGCCGGCAATATCGAGGTGAATCCACGGCGTCTCTTCCACGAAGACCTTCAAAAACTCGGCTGCTGTAATCGCTCCGCCCCAGCGGCCGCCGGTGTTCTTGATGTCGCCGATATCGCTCTTGATCATGCTCGGCGTACTCCTCGCCCAGCGGCAGACGCCAGAATTTTTCGCCCGAAGCAGCCAGCGCCGCGTCGAACTTCGCATAGGTATCGTCGTCGTTCGAGAAGGCTCCCGCGTTCACCATGCCCAGCGCCACCACGCACGCACCGGTCAGCGTAGCCGCGTCGATCAGGTGCGTCGCGCCGAGCTGGCGTGCATAAGTCAGTCCGTCGGCCAAAACCATGCGGCCCTCTGCATCGGTATTGATCACTTCAATAGTCTTGCCCGGTTTATCCGCCGAGAACGGCATCGCCGTCTGCACGTCGCCGGGCTTTTGCGCCGTACCCGAGGGCATGTTTTCCGCCGCGCAAATCACGGCGATCACCCGCACCTTCGGCTTGAGCAGCGCAATAGCGCGCATAGCTCCGATCATGGCCGCGCCGCCGGCCATATCGTACTTCATCAGCTCCATCTTGTCTGAGGGCTTGATGGAGATGCCGCCGCTATCGAAGGTGATGCCCTTGCCCACCAGTCCGAGCACCGGGCCGTCTTTCACTCCTTCGGGCTCATAGCGAAGAACTATCAGCGCCGGCGGCTCCGCGGAGCCTTGAGAAACGCTCCAGAAAGACCCCATCTTCAGCTCGTGCAACTTATCAGAGGAATAAACCACTGAATTGAGTCCTATTTCGTCGGCCATTGCCACCGCTCGCTGCCCAAGAATGGTCGGCGTAAGCTTGTTGCCCGGCTCGTTGACCAGCGAACGGGTAAAGTTCTGGCTCTCGCCCACAATCACGCCTTCGGCAAAGGCAGCTTGCAGGGCCGCCTTGTCAACTCTGGCCGACGCTGCCAGCGTCAATGACTCAACGCTCTGGTCCTTGCGATCGCTGCGATAGGTATCAGGGTCGAAGTCGCCCACAAATGCGCCCTCGACTGTGGCCCGTACGCTGGCCGCGCCCGGCAATATGTCGGCCACAGGCAGTGCGAAAACCAGCTCCCGAATGCCGCGCGGCTTAGTGAAGCGGATGGCGGTTCCGGCTGCATTACGAACCTTATCCACGGTGACTTTGGCCTGCTTGCCCAGACCCACAATCAGCAGCCGCTTGGCCTTCAAGCCGGTCGGGGAGTGCAGCAGCAGGGTCTCGTTAGCGCCAGCCTTATATTCGCCGCTCCCCAGCACGGCAGCCGCGGCAGCCTTCACGGCAGCGTCCTCAGACAGCAGCACAGGCAGCGGCTTGGCGTCGGCCTCTTTCGAGGTTTGTGTATCGGCGGCCAAAACGGCCAGCAATTCAGTCTCAATTCCGGCGAGATCGGCAAAAGACAGTTGAGTTTTCATTGTTTCCTCACTGGTATTTTAGGTGTTTCTCCCCATCAACGCCCCATGCGATGCTTATTGGCATTGATGGCGGCGCGGGATTCGCGGTCGGCTTCCCGCCGTTTCTCGGTCTCCCGCTTGTCCCAGTCCTGCTTGCCCTTGGCCACCGCTAGCTCGCACTTCACCCGCCCGTTGCGGAAGTAAAGCCGCGTGGGGATGAGCGTGTGGCCTTTGATCTGCGTCTTCTGGAGTAGCTTGCGAACCTCGTCCCGGTGCAGCAACAGCTTGCGAGTCCGCGTTGAGTCGTGGTTGGCCATATTCCCGTGCGAATAAGGACCGATATGCACGTTAAGCAGAAACGCCTCGCCCTCCTTGATCAGCCCGTAGGAGTCCTTGAGGTTTGCCTGGCCCTCGCGAATGGACTTGACCTCCGTCCCGCGCAGCGCTACGCCGGCTTCAAACCGCTCCAGCAGAAAGTAGTTATGGCTGGCGGCGCGATTGTGCGCTGCGTCCCGCTCGCCGCTGGCCACCGGGTCGCGGGGCTTGTTCGGCTTCTGCGGTCCGGCTTTGTCCTTGGGAACGATGACGTGGCTGGTTTGGCGGCGCACGGGCGAGCTACCTCGATTCTTCATCCTAGCATCGCGGCGTCCTTCATCCACGTTCCAGCGGCTTTGCTAAAATGGAGCATCACAGGATGAGTAGGATTACCAGCAAGAATTGCGTCAAGATCTGCGTCCGGGGCAGCCAAGGCAGCCCGCAAACGCCCGAAATTGAATGCGGGCAGGCTGAGACGCATGGGAGTACGATGAACCGTTGCGCTCAAGTTCAGGCTGGTTCCCGACCTGTATTCTCGGCAGCCGCTTTCAAAATTGCCCTCTTCGCAGTCCTGACTGTACTGGGACTGTCCAGCGTTCCTCTGCACGCGCAGTCGGCCAAGACCCTTTTCAAGCGCGGGCAAACCGCCGAGTCAAAAGAAGACTACGATACCGCCTACAACGACTACCAGAAAGCGCTGGCCAAGGCGCCCAAGGATTTGACCTACAAAACCGCGCTGGTCCGGGTACGGGTTTCAGACTCGGCCATGCACATGACCAAGGGCCGCAAACTGCTTGCGGCGGGCGATGAACAGGGCGCTTTGGAGGAATTTATTCATGCCTCTGAGATCGACCCCAGCAACGAGGCCGCGGAGCAGGAGATCGCCAAGATACGCCAGAAGCAGGGCGAGAATGCTCAGGTGAGCGAGACCAGTCTTCCCATGGAGGCAGGCAAGGAGGAGGAGATCGATTCCATCGGCGCGCCGGTTATTCTCAAGCCGGTCTCTAACGAGCCGCTGACCCTGCACATGACGGAAGACACCAAGGTGATCTATCAAGCCATCGGCAGGGCTGCGGGGGTCAATGTCCTTTTCGATCCGGACTATGTCTCCAAGCGCATTCAGGTGGACCTGAACAATGTATCCCTGCTCGACGGCCTGCGCATTGTGGGAACCATGTCCGACACTTACTGGCGCCCGGTAACCAGCAATACCATCTTTGTGGCCGCCAACACCCGCGCCAAGCACATCCAGCTGGATGAAGCAGCGGTCGAAACCTTTTATCTGACCAACGCATGGCAGCAAAACGACATGAACGACGTGCAGACGGCGCTGCGCAACGTGCTGCCGGGCGCCAAAGTCTATGGCGTAGCCAGCCAGAACGCCATCGTAATGAAGGGCACGCCCGACGAGCTGCTGCTGGCGCAGAAGCTGGTCGACGACCTAGATAAAGCGCGGCCTGAGGTGGTGGTGGACATCGCTATCCTCGAAGTAAGCAAAAACTGGGAGCAGACCCTGGGCATTCAATGGCCCAGCAGCGTAGGGGTTGCGTTGCAGGCGCCCGGCACCAACACCAGCACTACGAGTACTTCGAGCACCACTGGCACCACTGGCACCACCGTCTCCCCGACTCTCTACGACTTGTCCCACCTGAAGGCGACTGATTTTGCGGTGACCGTCAGCGCGGCCACGGCCAATCTTCTGCTCACCGACGACACCACCAAGATTCTGCAGAATCCGCGCATCCGGGCCACCGACGGACAGAAAGCAACCATGAAGATCGGCGAAAAGATCCCCATAGCAACCGGTTCTTATCAGACCGGCGCTGCTACGGCGGTGGTCAGCTCGCTGGTCAATACGCAGTTCCAGTACACCGATGTGGGCGTGAACATCGAAATGACGCCCACCGTCCATTTCGACAACGACGTGACGCTGAAGGTCAAGATCGAAGTATCTTCGCAAAGCGGCTCAGTGACCATCAGCGGCGTAACCGAGCCCATCCTGAGCCAGCGCGTGGTTGACCAGGTGATCCGGCTGCGCGAGGGCGAGGCCAGCATTCTGGGCGGCCTGCAGAATAAGCAGGAAGCGGTCAACTGGAGCGGCATCCCCGGGCTCAGCTCGATTCCCATCCTCAAATACCTCTTCGGCTCCAAGGATCACACCATCACTGACGACGAACTGGTCTTTCTGGTGGTGCCCCATATCGTTCGTACGCGAATGCTGGATATGTTGAATCTGCGCACCGTCGATACCGGCTCGGGCACTACGGTCCAGTTGCGTCAAATCGCCAGCGAAACTCCAGGCGCGAATCCGGCCCTTGTGCCAAGTCCGGGGCGCGCTCCGATGAACCCCGCGAGGTCCACCGTAGGCACGGTTCCCGGACAAAGCGCGGCGGCGGCCGGCCCGGCGGCGCTCCAGCAGATGAAGAACGCAGCCGAGACAAATGGAGTGACGGCGACTGCGGAAATTGCCAACCGCCAACCAGTCCCGCAGCCGGGTTCACCTATTCCACCGCCGGTTCCGCCGATTCCAGATTCAACACCCAAGCCTAAGCCCAGTCCGGCCAATCCGCCGCATCTCGACGGGGTGAGCCTTACGATCAATCCGCTGATGCATCCGGTGGCCATTGGAACCACGTTCAAGATTCCGGTTGTGCTCAGCGGCGGAGCGGATATTGCCGCGGTTCCCTTGCAGATTCAATATGATCCGGCCAATCTTTCGCTGGTCAATGTGGATGACGGAGACTTTCTGGGCCGCGATGGGAAACCCGTTACGCTGATTCACCGCGACGACGGGCCGGGGATGATCAAAATCAATGTCTCGCGCCCGCCTGGAGCGCCCGGCATGAGCGGCGCGGGCGTGGTCTGCGTCCTCAGTTTCCAGGCCAAGGCCGCGGGAGAAAGCAGCCTTGTAATTACCAATCCGGCGGCCATGAACAGCGCCCTGCAGCCGGTGCATACCACCGGATCGCAGATAAGCATCGTGGTGAAGTAGTGCGATGAAACCCGAGTTGATGACAAACCGTATGGGCCGCAGCGGGGAGCGGGGACTCACGTTCGTCGAGTTGATCGTGACCACGGCGATTCTGTCCATCCTCGCCATGTGCGCGCTCCCCGTTGCGCGCTTCGAAATGAAGCGCCAAAACGAGCGCCAGCTTCGCTACGACCTGTGGATGATGCGCGACGCCATCGACAAATACAAGGACGCTGCGGACAGAAATGCATTCCAGGTCAAGGTTGACAGCCAGGGTTATCCGCCCGATCTGGAGACGCTGGTCAAGGGAGTGGAAGTGCAGACCAAGAAAGTCAGGTTTCTGCGCAAGATCCCCATCGACCCCATGACGGGAAATGCCGATTGGGGGCTGCGCTCCATGAAGGACGATCCGGACTCCGACTCCTATAGCGGAGACAGCGTATTCGATGTATATTCAAAGTCCCAGGGAACGGCTCTGGACGGAACCAAGTACTCCACCTGGTAAGTTGGGCGGGATGGAGGTTTTTATGAGCATGATTCGCAAACAAGGCGCGGGCTTTACCATGATCGAGCTGCTGATCGTCATTTCGATCATGCTCATCCTCATGCTGATTGCCGTACCAAAATATACCGTCGCCATTAAGAGCGCCCGGGAAGCCGTGCTCAGGGAAGACCTGCACGTCATGCGCGCGGCCATCGACTCCTACACCATGGATAAGCAGAAAGCTCCGCAATCGCTGGACGATCTCGTTCAGGAAGGCTACTTGAAAAACATCCCCGAAGATCCCATCACCCACTCCAACGAAACCTGGGTAACCGACACCAGCGATGCGCTCAGTTCGGTTGACGAGACCGACCCCGGCATTGTCGACGTTCATTCCGGCGCCGAGGAATCCGCCTCGGATGGCCAATCCTACAGCACCTGGTAACTTATGATTCAACTCGTTCTGCGTCTGTCCCTGCTCATCGTTTGCGCGGCATTCTTTGCCCCAGCCGCGCAGGCGCAATCCGCCAGAACCATCACCATCCGTATTTTGGACAGCAAAACCACGCGCCCTATTGGGGTTAGCAATTTCCTGGTCCGCATCAATCACCAACAGACCATCCATGCCAATTGGGCCACGCAGAACGAGGACCACTCGGCAAAGTTGACCGTTCCCGCCGACGCCACCGTGGTCTCCATTCAGGCTACCTTCGATAGCGCCATGCAGGTCTTCGTCAATTGCGACATTGTACAGAAGAAGCAGGACCTTCCATCGCAGTGGTATTCAGTTTCCAAGATACTCACTTCGGGAGTTGTGGCTCCTAACGGCTGCAGCAAGATGAAGGAAACTGCCCAGCCCGGAGAATTCATCTTCTTTGTCCGCAGGGCAAACTGTCGCGACCGATCGTGGGATGATTTTTAGTATTGATTTGATTGGACCATTCGGCAGGACCCTTCCATGACGAACGATCTCAACGGAACAGCTGCATTCGATCTGGCTCTTCAGGCGGAACGGTACTACGCGGCGCTGATCCGTGCCGCCGGCTCGAATAGAGAGCCGAACCTGGGCGGCAAGTTGCTCTATGCCGGGGAACTCGATGCGGAAGGCCGGGCGCTGATCGTAGCCGCCAATATCGCGGGCGCAGCATCGCTGGCGACAACCGCCGATCAGTCCGCGCAGAAGCAGGCAATCAGAGATGGAGTGGCCGACTTTCTGGTCACCTCGCTCGACGAGGCCCTGCGCATTCTCAAAAACCAAATTCGCAAGCGCGAAACCGTAGCGGTGTGTGTGGCTGGCGCGCCGGAGGCAGTCGAGCGCGAGATGATGGAGCGCGGCGTGCTGCCCGATCTGCTGCGGCCAGGCGCTGCCGCCGCGCCGGAGTTTGCAAAGTTCCTCAGCCAGGGCGCGCAGCAGATTCAGTTTTCCGATCACGATGAAAATCAAACTCTGCTCGCCTGGAGCGTAGCCTCCGCTCCCGCACAATGGCTGCCCAAACTGGACGCTATCGCCCTTGATTGTCTAAACGATGAAGATGCGACCGCCCGCCGCTGGCTGCGCCTGGCCCCACGCTATCTCGGCCGTTTAGCGCAAGGCCTGCGCCTGCTCCGCTGCAACAAAGAATCCGCGCAAAAATTTCTTGAGCAGTTACGCGATCAAGTAGAAAAAGGAGAAATCAAAGTCCCGGTAGAAATTCGCGTGACCACTCCCGACTGGCACACAGCAACATCAGTTTCTCACCGCCGACGCGATCACCCCGCTGCTAACCTCCGCGATCCAACCCTCTTCAATCCGCGCCCAAAGTTCCTTGATCCCGTACCCGGTTTTGGCCGAGACCGGCAGCACTTCATCCAGCTCCAATCCCTTCTTCAGCGCCAGCAAATTGCGCGTGCGCTCGTTGCCGCTGAGCCGGTCGATCTTGGTAGCCGCCACGGCAAACTCGCGCCCCGCCGCCCGCAGCCAGTCGATCAACTGCCGGTCGCTCTGCTGCGCGGGCACATTCGAATCCACCAGGCAAACGCAAAGCCTGAGCGTAGAGCGCTCGCCAGGTAAGGCTCGATAAAGGCCGGCCAGCCCGCCGAAATCGATTTTGAAATCTTCGCGTAGCCGTAGCCCGGCAGGTCGGCAAAAACCATCTTCCGCCTCTGGCCCTGATCCAGGAGCGCAAAAAAATTGATCGCCCGCGTGCGCCCCGGCGTCTGCGAAACCTTAGCCGCCTTCTCGCCCACCAGCGCATTCAGCAGGCTCGATTTGCCCACATTCGAGCGCCCCAGAAAAGCAATCTCCGGCACGCCCGGCGCGGGAAACTGCGCCGCCGCCAGAGCCGAAAGCAGAAATTGTGTCGTATAGCGCATATCCTGAGTGAGCCGCCTTAACTATTGATTTTATTAGATTTCTGTTGATTCAGGTGGAAGTTTTACTGGGGTACAGCGGTTGAAATGCGAGATCTACGGAATGGCTCGTAAGGCCTTTGAAATGATGGTTTTCAGGGTGGTAATGTTGAAATACTTATTCTGTACGGGCGCCGGTTGTTGTTCCGCAAGTTGCTGAGGGGAATGGGGCTTACTGGCATTTACTGGCATACAGAGTGAAATATCGGTTATTGGGGGGGAGGGGGTGGGGGGGGTGGTGGGGGGGGGGGTGGTGGCCGGGGTCGCGGGCGAGGCTGAAGCGGCGGCGCGGGCAGCGCGGGCGGCGGCTAAGCCAAATTGCGGCCGGCCGCCGGGGTAGCGCGCGGCCTTCACCGCATCGGGAAGGACCAGGAGCAGGAACCTGACCATATCGGTTACGGTGGTGTCGTAGTCGGCGGCAATCTTCCGCGTCTGGCGGTAGAGCTCGGGTTCGACGGCTACGGTGATATTTCTGACGGTACGCATGGTCAGGTTCTCCAGATGCTCAGGTATTTGGCTCTATTGATAGTGTGCGCCAAGGGAGGGTAATTATCTGCAAAACGGCATTCACCCGATCCGCGGAAACGGCATCTCAACCGGCACATCTTCATCGAGCGCCCGCAGCCAGGCGCGCAGGCACAGCCTGATCCCCTCCACGTCCAGCCCGCCAAATTCATCGGGATAATGCTCCAGCTTGCGCAGGGAAGCGCGCAGCAGCGAAGACGCGCCAATGCGGTTGTTCCGCTCGAAGTGATGAAAGGCCGCCGCAATCTGGATCAGCGCCTGCAGAAAGGTCTTTTCCGGCTCGGGCGAAAGCCGCCACACGTCTTCCCAGTGCTCGTGCGCCTGAAAGAACTCCCGGCGCTGATAGCACCTGAGCCCCTCGGCCAGCCTGCCCTGCTCCCAGTTGAGCGCCATCGTTCCATTATGACTGTGGTGCGGCGCATTATGGTTAGGAGGGTGAAAACGAAAAAGGTGGGGCACCCCCGGCGAAGACCCGCTCATCGCGATAAAGCTGCGATGAACGGGGCACAGTTGCCAATACTGTGATGAGTGGGCCACCTGCCAGCGGAAGACCTGGGGCAATCGCATGAACATGGTGGAGCGGGAATGAAGAGGTTCACCGCGTCCCTACGGGACGCGGGTAATGAGATTTGGACGCTGTCCCCGGATTCCGCTTCGCTCCATCCGGGGCTATTTTCACTTCTTCCCTCCGGGAAGAGGGCAGATACGTCTCCAATTTGATTGGGTTGAAATCAACTTCGGAGAAGAAGGCAGTTGCTTCCCAGTTTCAGCGAGGGATGAAACCTCTCCGGCAATCAGAATCATTTGTGCAATTTCCCTGCGGAGAGATCTGGGATACCGCAAACGGTTATTGCGGCGCGGGCGAACTGGCCGGTATCTCCACCGGCGGCGGCACGGCAGCCAGCACCTCGGTCTCAGCCGGCATCGCAGCCGGCAGCGGCCGTTCCAGAGCCAGCGCCAGCACCTCGTCCATCGAGTCCACGAAGTGCAGCTTCATGGTCTTCTTGATGTTGTCCGGCAGTTCCTCAATATCTTTCTCGTTGGCGCGCGGCAGGATGATCTCAAAGACCCCGGCCCGCAGCGCGGCCAGCAGCTTCTCTTTCAGCCCGCCGATAGCCAGCACCTTGCCGCGCAGCGTGATCTCGCCGGTCATGGCCACGTCGCGCCGCACCGGAATCCTGGCCAGCGCGCTGGCCATGGCCGTGGCCATAGTGATGCCAGCCGAGGGGCCGTCCTTGGGAATCGCGCCCTCGGGCACATGCACATGGAGATCGACGTTGCGGTAGAACTCACGGCTCAGCCCCAGCGCCTGCGCGCGCCCGCGAATATAGCTGAGCGCGGCCTGCGCCGACTCCTGCATCACGTCACCCAGTTGCCCGGTGATGGTGAGCTTGCCCTTGCCGTCCAGCACCTGCACCTCGATGGTCAGAATGCTGCCGCCCACCTCGGTCCATGCCAGGCCGGTCACCAGCCCGACCTCGCTCTTCTCGTGTACCTCGGAATCGCGGAACTTGGCCACACCCAGAAAATCGTGAACATTTTCGGCGGTCAGCTCTTCCTTGTGCTTCTGGCCGCCCTTCACCACGCGGCGCGCCACTTTGCGGCAGATGTTGCCGATTTCGCGCTCAAGGTTGCGCACCCCGGCCTCGCGCGTGTAGCCGCGTATGATCTCCAGAATCGCTTCATCGGCAAAGACCAGATTTTCATCGTTCAGCCCGGTCTGCACGCGCTGCTTCTTCACCAGGTATTGCTTGGCGATCTCCAGCTTCTCCTGCTCCGTGTACCCTTGCAGGCGCAGAACCTCCATGCGATCTTGCAGCGCCGCCGGAACCGTGTGCAGCACATTGGCCGTGGCCACAAACAGCACCTGCGACAGATCGTAGTCCACGTCGAGGTAATGATCCTGGAAGGTAGTGTTCTGCTCCGGGTCAAGCACCTCAAGCAGCGCCGACGCCGGATCGCCGCGGAAGTCCGAGGCCATCTTATCCACTTCGTCCAGCAGGAAAACGGGATTCTTGGTGCCGGCCCGCTTCATGTGCTGGATAATCTGTCCCGGCAAGGCGCCGATATAAGTGCGCCGATGGCCGCGAATCTCCGCCTCGTCGCGGATGCCGCCCAGCGAGAGCCGCACAAACTTGCGCCCTGTTGCTTTCGCGATCGACATGCCCAGCGAAGTTTTGCCCACCCCCGGCGGTCCGGCGAAACAGAGAATCGAGCCCTTGGGATTTTTCACCAACTGGCGCACAGCCAGAAACTCAAGAATGCGCTCCTTGATCTTTTCCAGGCCATAGTGGTCCGTGTTCAACACCTTCTCCGCATAGTCAATGGAGCGCGTCTCCTTGGAGCGCTTCTTCCATGGCACCGCCAGAAGCCAGTCGATATAATTGCGGCTTACGGTGGACTCAGCCGACATAGGCGGCATGGCTTCCAGCTTTTTGAGCTCCTGGATTGCCTTGTCCAGAACCTCTTTGGGCATGCCGGCCGCCTCGATCTTTTTGCGCAGCTCGTCGTACTCGCTCTTCTCGCCCCGGCCCAGCTCCTTCTGGATAGCCTTGATCTTTTCGTTCAGGTAATACTCTTTTTGCGCCCGCTCCATCTGCCGCTTCACGCGCGATTGAATATTGCGGTCCAGGTCCAGCTTTTCAATCTCCACGTCGAGCACGTCGGCAATGCGCGCCAGCCGCGCCGCCGGATCGAAGACGGCCAGCAGCTCCTGCTTCTCCTCGATGCCCAGTTGCAGGTTGGCGGCAATGGTGTCGCTCAGCTTGGCCGGCTCGTCCATGCGCACTGTGGCGATGATGGTCTCGTAGTTCAGCG
Organism: uncultured Acidobacteriaceae bacterium; assembly: GCA_963724755.1. Classification (GTDB taxonomy): domain Bacteria; phylum Acidobacteriota; class Terriglobia; order Terriglobales; family Acidobacteriaceae; genus Telmatobacter. The sequence goes on along the minus strand of CAVRVZ010000016.1, from coordinate 124,276 downwards.
ACTGTTGCAGCTTGACGTACTGCTCGAAGAGCGAAGTCACGCGCTGCATCAGTTGCTCCACCGCCGGAGTCATCTCGAAGTCGGTCCGGCCGGTGCGCACCGTAGCCACAAAAAATCCGTCGCGGTCGTTCACCTCGGTTGACTTGGCGCGCTCCACGCCTTCGACAAGCACCTTGATATTGCCGTCGGGCATCTTCACGCTCTGCACGATATTGCAGATCGACCCGACCTGGTAAATTTCCTTGGCCTTCGGCTCGTCCACCGAGGCATCGTGCTGGGTAGCGAGAAAGATCTTGCGGTCGCCGGTGAGCGCCTCTTCGAGAGCCTTCACGCTTGACTCGCGCCCCACCACAAAAGGCGTCATCATATAAGGAAAGATGACCATGTCCCGGATGGGCATCATGGGCAGCTTGCGCGGCTCGGTCTTATCGCGGGATGCGGTCATAGTGCCCCCATGGGTATTGGACGCGCGCAGCCGGCTCCGGGTAGGGAACTGACTGTGCGGCTCATCTTCAAATTGTACAGCGGATTAAGAAAATGCGGGGCAAACGCCTAAATGGTGGATTTATTTCCATCTTACCCACCCTGTATCATCACTTCGCTTGCGATATATGCGACTGAATCTCCGCCAGTTTTCTCGGCGCTTCCCAGGTCTTATAGCTGTTGAAGAGAAACTGCCCGCCCAAAATCAGCAGCCACACCCACAACGCAAAACGCAGTGGCCGGCGCGGAACGCGCGTGCTGAGCATGGTTCCTGAAATGGCTCCAGCGGCGCCACCTGTAATAAGGTGAATCAGCAACTGCGGGTTAGAGGCCTGGGCAAACCAATGCGCTCCGCTGCCGACGAGCGAGATGATAAAGCCGAATGCAATATCCGTTCCCACCACCTGCGCCGGCAGCAACTGCGTCAGACTGAGCAGCGCCGCCGACCCCAGCGCGCCCGCGCCCGCCGATGAAAAACCCACCTCGGCACCCACCGGAAACATCAGCCACGCCAACAGCGGACTGCGATCGCGCGGATTCATATTCTGCTTGACGGGGCGAAAGCTCACAAATATCTGCCACGCAGCCGTCGTCACCAGAATCGTGCCCAACAGCGCATTGGTCAGGTTCTGTGAGCCAGCGCTGACCAAGTGCTTCAGAAACAGCGACCCCAGAATCACTCCCGGCAATCCGCCCAGCACCATAAACCCAAGCGTGCGCCAGGCCACATTGCGCCGCGCAATCTGCGCCGGCACAAGAATCGACTTCACCGCTGTTGCGAACATCAGGCCGATGCCAACCGCCATCGGTGCGGGAACTCCAAGAAACAAAATCAGCACCGGAACGGTAACTGTGCCCGCGCCCACTCCGGTGAGCGCGATAAACAGTGCGATGAAAAACCCAATAAGGTACTGCATTGGAAAGCCTCAATTTCCTTGCGGTCGTTAACTCTTAGCCGCTTCAATGTGAATACCGCACTCAACTTTATGGCCGGACCAGCGCCCCGACCGCGGATCGTTGGGATCGAGCGGCAGAGTGGTACAAGGTTCGCAGCCTATCGAGGTATAGCCCTGCTCATAAAGCGGCAACAGCGGAATCGAAAGTTCCTCGCATGCATACCAAACGTCACGCGTGGTCCACGCGGCCAGCGGCGCCAGCTTCAGCACTTGCTTGCCGCCGGGAAGCGTGAACTGCGCTGCTTCCTGCAGCGCGGCGCGACTCTTCGCCTGTTCTCGCCGCAACCCGGTCAGCCAAACGCCGTACTGCGCTACAGCCTTGAACAGCGGTTCCACCTTGCGCAGCTTGCAGCATTGGTCGGGCGCCGATCGATAAAGGAGCCCGCGCTCGGCCTCCTGCTCGGCGACGGTTTTTCCCGGCAGTAGATTGATGAGGTTCAACTTCCACTCGCGCGCAATGCGGTCGCGGTACGCATACGTCTCGGCAAAGTGATAGCCGGTGTCGAGAAACAGAATCGGAATCTTCGCATCCTGTTCCTGCGCCAGCCTGGTCAGCAGCACGTCTTCGGCCTGAAAGCTGCACGTCAGGCACACATCATTTCTGCCCGCAATCTGGCGAGCCAGCGTGGCGCGCACATCGTTCAGTTTCACATTCATTTGGCGCAAGATTTCCACGGTGCCCATCACAAACCTGCCTTCTCTGAGGGAATAAATATGCCTACGCTGTGCAGCAGTTGATGAATCGCTGAGACCGCCTTGCCGGCATCGTCTGCTTCCAGTGTGAGTTCGCGGCCTTCCACGCGCGCAATCAGCGTGCCGCTGTCGTTTACGTTCACCACCAGAGCCAGCAGCCCCGATTGAATCTGCAATTTGGTCATGGCCTCAAGCAGGCTGGGATGAAGCAGAAAAATCTCATCGCCGGCTTCGATGCGATTGGAAACAACACCTGCCGTAAATAGGGAGCGCTCGATGGAGTCGATCAGCTCCGCGCGTCCCGAGAGTTCCAAAACGCCGCCGCGATGCCCCCATCGCGCTTCCCTTTCGCCGGCGGTAACCGGCCCCCACGCATCCAGAGGAACGTGATCTCCCCCGGCCACAACTCCAGTAGCCGCGGTAATCATGCCCGCTGCTGCTGTTGCATTGGTCTCCGGGTCAATCACAATCAATGCGCCGGTGTTGCGATTCTCACCATAAAGATCGAACGCGATGGGCCGCAGCAGATCGAGAGTCGCGACGCCGATGCCGTTCATTTCGAGAGTCTCCGCGGGCTCATGCTTGAGCGTGGCGATATCCGTGCGATGCTCAACAGCAGTAATAAATGCCGGCACAGTCTGACTTGCGTGCTTGATGAGATAACGGCGATTCTTATTGAGCTCGCGTTGATCCATCCACACCAGCGCAGCCTTCATGGTTTTTGCTACTGTCGCCTGCGCATCTGATGCCGCAATCAAATCGCCGCGGCTGATATCGAGTTCGCGATCGAGAACCAGCGTCACCGATAGCGGCGCGCGAGCTTCGGCAAGATCTCCGTCGAAGGTTACGATGCGCGCAACCTCCGCGCTCCTGCCGGAAGGCAGCACGGTAATTTTGTCGCCAACGCGAACCGTTCCCGAGGCAATCTGTCCCGCGAACCCGCGGAAGGTGTGGTCGGGCCGAAGTACGCGCTGCACAGGAAAGCGAAACGGTGCTGCGCTGTTCTCCCTGGCAGAGGGCAACTGCTCCAGCAACTCAAGCAGTGAGGGCCCTTTGTACCAGGGCATCGACTGCGAGCCGTGAACGACGTTGTCTCCCTTCAGCGAGTTCACGGGCACAAAGATCGGTTCGACCGGGTTGCCCGTATCTGCCGCAATCTGATCGAGAATGGCGGTGAAGTCGCGCTCGATCGAGCGGAAGCGATCTTCGTCGTAGTCGATCAAATCCATCTTGTTCACGGCCACCAGCACGTGCCGCACGCGCAGCAGCGACGCAATATATGCATGGCGGCGCGACTGCACCAGCACTCCTTTGCTGGCGTCGATCAGCACCACCGCCGCATCGGCGGTCGAGGCGCCCGTGGCCATATTGCGCGTGTACTGCTCATGCCCCGGCGTATCCGCGATAATGAACTTGCGCCGCGCCGTTGAAAAATAACGGTAGGCCACGTCGATGGTGATGCCCTGCTCCCGCTCGGCGCGAAGGCCATCGGTCAGCAGCGCAAAATCAATCTGTCCCGGCGCGGTCGTTCCCTTGCCCTCGATGGAGCGCACCTGGTCTTCATATACCGATTTCGAGTCGTAGAGCAGCCGGCCGATCAGCGTGGACTTTCCATCATCCACGCTGCCCGCCGTTGAAAAGCGCAGCAGATCCTTCTCGCGATCTTGCGCCAGAAAGTCTTCAATCGAAAAAGCAGGAGCCGTGAGCGCAGCCATTTAGAAATATCCCTCCCGCTTTTTCAGTTCCATCGATCCTTCCTGGTCGTGATCGATCACGCGGTTGGCGCGCTCGGAGGAGCGGAAGCTCATCAGCTCCTCGATGATCGCCGGAATCGTCTCCGCATGGGAACGAATCGCCCCGGTGCATGGGCTGCAACCCAGCGAGCGCAGCCGCGACTTGACCATCTGCGAACGCTCACCCGGTCGCCGGATAAAATCCTGCTCGATGGGAATCAACGCGTCGCCACGCACATACATGGGCCGCTCTTTGGCAAAATAAAGATCCACCACTGGAATCATTTCCTCGTGGATGTAGTGCCACACATCCATCTCCGTCCAGTTCGAGATGGGAAAAACGCGAATGCTCTCGCCCGGATGAATGCGCGCGTTGTAAAGATTCCATAGCTCAGGGCGCTGGTTTTTGGGATCCCATTGCCCGGCTGCGTCGCGGAAGGAGTAGATGCGCTCCTTGGCGCGCGACTTCTCCTCGTCGCGCCGCGCTCCGCCGAAGGCCGCGTCGAAGTTGTAGTGCTTGAGCCCATCGAGCAGCGCCTGCGTCTTCAGCAAACCGCAGCAGCGCTTGGTATCGAGCGCAATGGGATTAGTTCCCGCGGCAATCGCCGCCTCATTGCGCCACACCAGCAGTTCCGCACCCACCTTGCGCGCCATCTCGTCGCGGAAGCTGAGCATCTCGGCAAATTTGAAGCCGGTATCAATGTGCATGAGCGGAAACGGAATCGGTCCGGGATAAAATGCCTTCTGCGCCAGCCGCAGCATCACCGAAGAATCCTTGCCGATGGAGTACAGCATCACCGGGCGCTCAAACTCCGAGGCTACCTCGCGCAGAATATGAATGCTCTCAGCCTCCAGCAGCCGCAGATGACTCAGCCGCGCTGGCGACTTCTCCGCCAACTGTGTTGATAGGGTTGTTTCGCTTACCGCTGCCGGCATTGTGACCTCTTTGTGATGAAAGGAGAGCTGCAGCGCTGAATGGCGCAAAAACCATTCGGACGTTCAGCTTTTTGTTTTTTAGGGTTTACTTGAGATTGGTTGCGCGGTCAGTTCTGGGTTGAACCGGCGCACCCGTTGATGGCGCTCAGCAACAGTGGCGGCGACAACAACAACAGGCGCGGATTGGGGAAGCGCAAATCATGAGTGAATTGAGTGTAGCAAATCATTGGGAGGAACGCAATATAAACCTCGCCAATTCAAGGCGGCGCTCGAGCCTGGCGATGGCGATTTTTTAGATCGTTGGTTCTATTTGTGTTGAGTGGAAACAGGCACGGTTACTTGCGCTCAAGAACGATGAGATCGATGGTGTCAGCAGGCAGAGAATGGGATAATTTCAACTTGCCGCCGCTGCCGGATTTTTCCTCCACCAGCTCCAGATTCTGAGTCTTGCTGATCCGGTATCGCTTGAGACTGAACGCCTTATTGCCCCAGGGCAGGTTGTCGATCGCCAGATTGTAGCCGGAATTGTCGCGGTAGACGATATTTGTGCGGAGGGGAAGAAATGTTTTCCTGCTTTTGAAGTTGGTGGGGATGGCGTAATTGCTGATGATGATCTGAACTGTCTTTCCATCCGCAGACCGGCCCGCCAGCGCCGCAAAGCCGAAGGTGTCAGTGCCCTCGACCGCCAGCCGCTCGGGCGTATCGAGCATTTTGCCCATGGCCTTGAATGCATAGGCGGTCTTGAAATACTCGCCCTGCCGATTGAACAGTCCCATCCATGCCGCGTCGCCGCGATAAAAATGCGCATGATCGAGCGGAGCATCCTCAAAATAACTCATCACCGCACCGATGTAGGCGGCGTTGTGCGCGCTTTCGAGTTCGGCCTTCTCATCCGCTCTGAAGTCGGAGCTCAGATTCCATTCCGAGAGAATGCTCTCCGCTTTTTGAAATCCATTGGCATCGAGGATGCCGCGAATCTGCCGGGCGATCCGAACCGCATCGTAAGGGTCGGCGGAATAACTGGCGTAGGTGTGCCAGGAGTAAAAATCAAGCGGCACATGGTGCGCGGCGCAATACTCGATAAATCCTTCGCGGTAAGGCCCGGGGCCGGCATGAGCAACGGCATCGCCGCCCACTTTGAGCGCCGGATCGACGGACTTCAGCGCCAGCGCTGTTTTTTCGTACAGCGAGTAAAACTGTTCCGGAGTCCCCAACCAGAATCCTTCTGGCTCATTCCAGAACTCCCAGTAGCGGATTTGGTAGTGGAACCCGTTTGCCCATCCCTGGTTGTAATGCATGGCGATGTGCTTCACCACGCTGACATATTTGTCGAAATTTGCGGGCGGATTCATCTCCGCGCCCCAACTGCGCCCGATGCGGTAATAAATCTCCGCTCCGGTTGCACGTATCGCGGCCAGCACTTTATCGGTGGGGCCGAAGCGATAGCTCGCAGGATTTTCGGGGTCGGCGCTCATGTCAGGAAAAATGATGGCGGCGTTGCCCGCCTTCACCACGCCGGCGCGCTGGGCGGAATCGGGAATCAGATCGGCCAGATCTTTGTTTGTGTATTCGAATTTTGAATCGATCTCGGTGGGGCCCATGAAGTCGTGGGTGCGAACCTGGTCAACGCGCAGCTCCCTGTATTGCCGCACAAGATTGGGAAGTCCCGCCATGACCGGCGTCGGCGGACCGTTCACGCCTTGATACGAGCGTATCTGGCCGATCACCTTGCCGGCGTCCACCTGCAAGGAACGGAAACCTTCCTGTGCTGTAGATGGCGCTACCGCGACAGAGCAAGAGAGCAGAAGTAAAAAAGAAAAACGCGAGAAGCCGTTCATCTTGAAATTGTACTGCGGAATGGGGTAATGCGAGGCGTTGAGAGTATGCAATCCCAGATCTCAAAAGCGAGACCTGGGACACACTGTCATTCCCAGCATGAGATTTGGTGTATTATGTGCCATCGGAAGAATGGGCGGAAATTTCGCTCGGGTTGCAATGCGGAACAATTCGCATACCGTTTGACTGGCAACTTGCATCGAGTTGGAGGCTATATGGAGATTCTCAATAGGGCCGGACGACCGGCATGTTTTCACACTGGAACAATAAGTCGCGGAATCCTCGCCATCATCGCCACGGCTAGCTTGATTCTGTTTGCCATACCGGCAGACGCCGCGGATTCAATAGTAGGCAAGTGGGTAGGGGCGCTTTATCAACAACCTGTCGCTTCATCTTCTTCCTATCCGGGCGAGTTCATTCTTACTTCGCCTACGTCTGGGACCAGCCGGTACCCATCACTCAACTGCGGGGGCAACTTGTCTGGAGGCGAAAGCGGCGGGGTCTACCATTTCCATGAGTCCATCGTGCAAGGTCGCGCAACGGCGACCACGGGCGGCTGCATCGACGGCAATATTGAGATGATTGTCAGTGGAAATACCATGACCCTCCGCTGGAGCGGATCCTGGAACGGTCAGGATTACGTTGTGACTGGCACGCTGCGACGGATCGACTAGCCCGCTTTTTCCAGCAGGCACAGCGAAAGATCACGCCGCTCGACCATATCGCTGGTGATCTCGAGATCCCGCGCCCTCTTGTTGTTGGGCAGGTGATACATCAGGTCGAGCATCAGCTCTTCGAGGATCATGCGCAACCCGCGTGCGCCCACCTTGCGTGCCAATGCCTCGCGGGCGATGGCGGCTGAGGCTTCCACGGTAAAGTGCAGGCGAACATTCTCATACTCAAACAGTCTCTGGTACTGTTTGAGAATGGCGTTGCGCGGCTTGGTGAGAATCTCAATCAGCGCCGCCTCGTCCAGCTCGTCGAGAACGCCCATCACCGGCAGCCGGCCGACAAACTCGGGAATCATGCCGTACTTGATCAGGTCCTGCGGCTCGGTGCGGCGCAGCAGCTCGGTATCGCGATGGGAACGGGTGGTCGCGGCATCCGCTTCGGCATCGGCGGCCTTGAAGCCCAGCGCCTTCTTGCCCACGCGACGGCCCACCACGCGCTCCAGGCCCACAAACGCTCCGCCGCAGATAAACAGAATGTTGGTAGTATCGACGGCCGTGAACTCCTGGTGCGGATGCTTGCGCCCGCCTTGCGGCGGCACATTGGCTACTGTGCCTTCAAGAATCTTGAGCAGCGCCTGCTGCACGCCTTCGCCGCTGACATCGCGGGTAATGGAGGGGTTCTCGTCCTTGCGGCCGATCTTGTCGATCTCGTCGATATAAATAATTCCCTGCTGGGCGCGGGTCACGTCACCGTCGGCGGCCTGCAGCAGCTTGAGGATGATGTTCTCAACATCCTCGCCCACGTAGCCTGCCTCGGTCAGCGTGGTGGCGTCCACAATGGCGAAGGGAACGTCGAGCATCTTGGCCAGGGTGTGCGCGAGGAGGGTTTTGCCGGAGCCCGTTGGCCCGATGAGCAGAATGTTGCTCTTGGCCAGCTCCACTTCGTTGTTGCGCACGCGGTTCATCTGGATGCGCTTGTAGTGGTTATAGACCGCGACCGCCAGCTTCTTCTTGGTCTGCTCCTGGCCGATCACATAGTCGTCGAGGAAGCTCTTCACCTCCTGCGGCTTGGGCAGATGGCCGGCGGTGGTTGCCGGATTCGCAGGGTCGCCACGGTCGTCCTCGAGTATCGAGTTGCACACTGCCACGCACTCGTCGCAGATGTATGCGCGCGGGTAGTCGCTGGGCGACGAGATCAGCTTGGCCACGGCGTCCTGCGACTTGTGGCAGAACGAGCAGCGGAGTGCTTCTTCAGGTCCCGTGCGCGGTTTCATTCGATAACTCCCTCAGCACCATGTTAGCAGCGATTTGCCTTGAATGCGGCGTTACCGCCGTTATCCGGAAATCGGTTACGTTCGTGGCCGGTCGATGATTTCGTCGACGATGCCGTATTCCTTGGCCTGTTCGGCGTTCATGATAAAGTCCCGTTCAACGTCGCGCTCGATGCGGTCCAGGGGTTGCCCGGTGTGCTTTGCGATCAGGTTGTTGGTGATCTCGCGAATGCGCAGAATCTCGCGCGCGTGTATGTCGATGTCCGTGGCCTGCCCGCTCAATCCGCCCATCGACGGCTGATGGATGAGGATCCGCGAGTTGGGCAGGGCAAAACGCTTGCCCTTGGTGCCGGCCAGGAGCAGAAACGCGCCCATGCTGGCCGCCTGGCCAATGCAGTAGGTGACCACGTTGTTCTTGATGAACTGCATGGTGTCGTAGATGGCGAGGCCGGCGCTGATGGAGCCGCCGGGCGAGTTGATGTAAAGCGAAACGTCCTTCTCCGGGTCCTCGCCCTGCAAAAAGAGCATCTGCGCAACAATCAGGTTGGCCACCATGTCGTCGATGGGGGTACCAAGAAAGATAATGTTGTCGCGCAGCAGACGGGAATATATGTCGTAGGCGCGCTCGCCCCGGCTCGTCTGCTCAACCACCATGGGTACCAATGCCATTGCGTATTCTTCCCGTTCTTCGTTTGGAGAGACGTTACTCCCCTGTTTTGTTGGCCATACGGCGCATCTTCTGAGCCGCTCGGTTATTCTACCCGTTTTGCCGCCTAACCAGGCAGCCCTTCATAAAGCACCGACGCGGTCTTTTCGCGCCGCATTTGTTCCCGAATTCTAGCCAGCCCGCCGTCCTGGGTCAATCGCACTTTCAGGGCATCGATCGGCTCTCGGGACTGAAGCGCAGCCAACTGCAATTCGCGGTCCAATTCCTCATCGGATACGCTGATCTGTTCTTCAGCGGCAATGCGGTCCAGCAGAATGTTGGTTTTCACCTCGGCGGTGGCGCCGTCGCGCTGTGCCGCGCGCAGGCGGGTAAAGTCCAGCTTGCGCATCTGCTCGGGTTCCATGCCCTGGGCTGCCAATGCACGCAGCCCGCGTTCCAGGCGCGTATCAATCTGCTCCTGCACCAGCGTCTCGGGAACCGCAAACGGATAGCGCTCAGTAAGCGCCGCCATCAGCCGGTCTTTGGTTTCGCCTTCAACGCTGCGCCGCTTGCGGCTGGCCATGTGCTCGCGGATGCGCGCTTCAAGATCGGCCAGGCTTTCGTACGCGCCCAGCTCTTTGGCGAAATCGTCGTTCATCTCCGGCAATGTGCGCTTCTTGATAGCCTTCACTTCCACGTCATAGGCCACGGTCTTACCGGCCAGTTTGGTTTCGGCGTAATCGGCCGGATAAATGACCTCAGTCTTCAGCTCCTGGCCGGCTTTGGCCCCGCGCAGCGCTGTCGAAAAAGCTTCCACGGTATCTTTGCCGCCAATCTCAACCAGGGTATTTTCGCCGCTCACGGGCTCCGCATCCGCCTCGCCCTCAATCAGTCCCTTATAGGTGATCTCGGCCCAATCGCCGTCCTTGAGGGCGCGATCTTCCTCCACTGGCTCAACCGTGGCGCGCGACTCCCGCAACTGCGCAATCTCGCGCTCGTACTCTTCTTCGGTAATCTCCACCGGCGGCTTCTCAACGGTTACCGTCTTGTAGCCCTCGATAGAAAAATCGGGAACGTACTCGAAGACCGCCTTTACATGCAGCGGCGAGCCTTCCTCCACGGTCAACTCAGTCACCTGCGGCTGCCCCACGGGCCTCACGCCCATCTCCATCACCGCCTTGTTGAAGCGCTCTGGCAGCAGCCCGTCGATCACTTCCTTGCGAATCTCGGCGGCGAAGCGGCGCTTGATCACCGTCTCCGGCACCTTGCCCGCCCGGAAGCCGGGAATTTTGGCATATTTGCGGTAGTTCTTCACCACGCTGCCATAGGCCTTTGCGACCTCTTCAGCGGCAATGTCCAGCACCAGCTCACGGGTGCACTCCGGATTCAAAACCGGACCGTGCTGGTGCGCATGGTCGTGGCCGTCGTGCTCGTGGCCTTCATGCTCCTGGGGTTGCGCGGCTTCAGCCGTCTCCGGCTGGGGGGTATTTTCGAGGGTGTCGGACGAACTCAACGTTTTGCCTTCCAGGCCCGCCGCGGCGAGCCGAACAGCGCCAGGCCGGGCAGCCGCCAGAGGCATTGCCTGCACCGTGCGGCTGAATGTGTCTTCCCTCATGGTAAGTGGGTTTGCTTGCAGGGGTCAAACCGGCCGGTCAAGCGTTTGCGGGAAAGGGACCTGAAAAGGAACGCTCTATAGGATAAGCGCATAATGGGCCTGGAAGAGTTTTATTCCATCAAAACAATTGCTGAGGCATCCGCCCGCTCCGCAGGGAAAGAAAGATCGATAGAAATGATGCACAACCATCTACGCAAAGAGATCAAAATGGCCGGAAATACCTTTCCCCGGCAAATCCCGCCGTTTGAAATATCTGCAATAGACGAACCGGCCACCGGATGCATCGGCCTGAGTTTTACCCGGAACGGGACTAAGCTTTTGCGCGCGCTCCTGCTGCTGCCGCTGCTGTTTTTGCCCGCAAGCGGTCTCCATGCCCAGAATTCCGCGGCCATTGTGTTCACCCAGTCCTCGCCCAGCATTGCCGTCTTCGATTTTGTCGAGGTGACGGCCGCTGTCAAGTCTCCCACTCTCAAAAATCCCTTCACGGGCGCATCCATCACCGGCGACTTTGAGCAGGCCGGCGCAGCGGAACCGGTCGCCGTGGAAGGCTTCTGCGATTCTGCCGACGGCAGTCTTTACCGCATCCGCTTCATGCCGTCGAAGAGCGGCGCATACACCTACCACGTAACCTTCAAGTCCGGCGCCGCCGCGGCCCAGAGCTACTCCGGCGCGTTCACGGCTCATGACCAGCACCGGCGCGGCCCGCTCCGCGTTGATCCGGCTTATCCATGGCACTTTATCTGGGAGGGAACGGGCGAACATTACTTCTTCAACGGAACCACTGCCTACTGGCTCATGGGCTGGCGCGACGAGCGGACCATCGAATACAGCATCGACCGGCTGGCCAGGCTCAAGGTGAACCGCATGCGCGTCTCCGTTTACGGAAGAGACCTCATGCTTTTTGGCGAACCCGTGATGCCGGGCGACCCCTGGACCAAAGACCCCGTATGGACGATCTTCCTCAATCCCTGGCCCGCGCAGGCGCCTGCCGACTACTACCATCCCGGCTTCGATTACTCGCGCTTCAACGTCCCCTATTGGCAGAAGATCGAGCGCATGTTGCGCTATGCCCGGGAACGCGGCATGGTGATCTCTCTGGTGCTCGACATGGGAGATAACTTCGTACATCCTGTGGCGGGCAGCGAGGACGAACGCCGCTACCATCGCTACGCAATCGACCGCCTGGCGGCTTTCTCCAACATCACATGGGATCTGGGCGACGATCTGGATCGATTCCGGGATATAAAGTGGGCCCACGAAGCCGGCACACAGCTTGAGCAGTGGGATCCCTATCATCATCTGGCCACGCTCCATGCGATGGCGGCGCAATTTCAGGACCGCGCCTCTGACTGGTTAGGTTTTATCTCTTACCAGGAATGGTCGCGCAAGCAGCACGCTCTCATGCTGGAATCGCGCAAGCTGCAGCAGCAGGCGGGGCGGATAATTCCCCAGACCAACGAAGAGTACGGCTACGAAGATCATTATCCAGCCTGGGCGGCAGCCGGCTCAGAATCTGCCGATGCCCTGCGCCGGACCGCGTGGGAGATTTACATGGCCGGCGCATACCAGACCGCCGGCGAAAGCGCCCGCCGCGGAACCAACATCTGGCCGGACACGGGCGGCGGCTGGATGAATGGCCGTGGCGACGATACCCAGACCATGTTTGTCGGCTACGGCCACATTGTGGATTTCTTCACTGGCTTCGCCTGGTGGAAGACCAATCCTCACGATGAGCTTGTGAATCAGGGAAACTATTGCCTGGCCGACCCCGGCAATCTCTATGCGATTTATCTGCCCCATGCGGGCAAACTGACCGTCAATCTGGAGCCGGGAACTTATCGCGGGGAGTGGTTCAATGCTTCCAGCGGGCAAAGAATCCCGCTGCCCGAGGACGTAACCGGCCCATTCTGGAGCTCGCCCGGCCCCCCGGACGACTCCGGCTGGGCCAATACCCACGATTGGGCGCTTCTGCTCGAAAAACGATGATGCGGCCTCAGCAAGGTCTTCGGCAGGCAGGCTACATTTCTGCGCTCACCGGTTTGCGAACGTAAGGCAGAAAGCGGGGATGGGCCGCGCCGCACTCCGCGTAGTGCGCGCGGGCTTCGCTCAGGCTGAGAGTACCGTTCACGGTCAGCCGCACATCGGCGGCGTCGCCATCCTCCTGGCCATCGTCCTCCCACCAGCAGACCGGGCACAGCGCCATGGCGCCGGCCGTCTGCAGCGTTTTGTATCCGCAACATGGGCAACGAAATTGAGCTTCCACAGCAATCTCCGTCTGGGTAGACGAGAAACTGGGCACGCGAGTTTACGCGGGAATGCAGCTTCTAGCCTCTATTGATCCGGCCCTCAAATAGTGTTATCGTCTCCCACCCATTCAGCAAAAAACGCTGAATGGATGGGGCACCCCAGTGTCAGTATTTATGGGCCGGATCAATAGCTTCTAGCTATTAGCCCTTTTCTGACAAACCGGTTCTCAGGGAACAACCCGAGTGCTTCCGCCGAGCTAAAAAAGCTAGAGGCTAGAAGCTAGAGGCTGCTTTTAAGGAGTAAAATTTCGCCCCAGGAGGCAAACCGAGAAAATGCATCGCCTGATCGCTTCTTCCGTATTTCGCTCGACGTGTATCTACTGTATCCGAATCTTTTCATTGGGACTGCTGGCAACTATGCCCTGTACGCTATTCGCTCAAACCCAGCCAACTCAACCGCTGCGAGTCGCCATCGTCGGCCTCGTCCACGGCCACGTGGGAGGTTTTCTCTCCTCCCTGCCGCAGCACAAAAACGTTGAATTGGTAGGCATCGCCGATCCTGACCCCGCGCTGTTTGCTCAATATGCAAAGCAATTCTCGCTGCCGCAGAGCCTCTTCTTCCCTAACGCGGACGCGATGATCGACGCGCGCCATCCCCAGGCCCTGCTCGTCTATACCTCCGTCGCCGGCCATCGCCAGGCCATTGAAACCGCCGCCCGGCATGGAATCTCCGTCATGGTGGAGAAGCCGCTGACCATCTCCCTCGACGACGCACTCGCCATCCGCAAAACCGCCCGCGAGCACCACATTCACGTGCTGGTGAACTACGTAACCACCTGGTACCCAAGCAACCACGCCGCCTACGACGAAGCCGCGTCCGGCCGTTTGGGCGAGATTCGCCGCATCGTTGCCCACGACGGCCACCAGGGCCCCAAGGAGATCGGCGTTGGACCGGAGTTCCTCAACTGGCTCACTGACCCAGCCCAGAACGGCGCCGGCGCTCTTTACGACTTCGGCTGCTACGGTGCTGACCTCGCCACCTGGCTGATGCACGGCGAAGCCCCGCTCACCGTTACCGCGGTTCTCAACCACGACAAGCCCCAGATCTATCCCAACGTGGACGACGACGCCACCATCGTCCTCGCCTATCCTCACGCGCAGGCCGTTCTTCAAGCCTCGTGGAACTGGCCCTTCAGCCGCATGGATTTGGAAGTTTACGGCTCGACCGGCTACGCCCTCACCGTGGGAACCGACAAAGTGCACCTGCGCAAGCAGCACGACGGCGATGAAACCATCACCGCCCCCGCGCTAGCCGCACCGCGGGACAATTCCCTCGATTACCTGGCCGCCGTGCTCAATGGCCAGATCGAGTCCAAAGGCGACCCCACCGCGCTCGATACCAACGTCGTGGTGATGCAGATTCTCGACGCCGCGAGGAAATCAGCGCGCACGGGAAAGAGCGTGCGACTGGCAAAGTTGGAAGAGTAGTGTGGCATTATCAGCTCAGTTAGTGAGTATCAAAAGTATTCCACTCGTAGGTGTTGAGATCCATAGCGCACCGGGTACCCCAGGTCTCGATTTTGAGACCTGGGAAACCGACTCTGTTTGGACGTTCTGATCACTGACTACTAATATGGTGAATCCGAAGTTCGTTGAAGAACAACCGCAGGTCCTTCGACTCCGTTTGCCGCAAAAAGCGCGGCAAACTACACTCAGGATGACAGTCTTGTTTTGATGCGGATATTTGATACACCACACTAATCACTGACCACTGCTTTACGGCACAAACACCCGCAGCCGCACATGCCACTTGGTGCTTTGCTGCGGAGCCAGCGTGACCATGCCGGTATCCGTCTTTCCCCACTCCTTGCCAAAGGGATCGGCAAAGTTATTCTGGTGCTCTACGGCCACAAACTCCTTGGTGGGCGGCGCATAAACCTGGATCGCCTTCATCTGCTTTGACAGTCCCTCGATCTTCACGCCATAGTGCGCCTTGGGATCGATCACCTCCACCGTCGCAGCTCCGTCTTTCCAGTCCAGGTGGCTATAGTTCTCGTCAAGGAAATCCTCGCCCAGCGCCTTGCCGCCGGGAGCGCGGAAGTCGAAGCGCGTCCCAGCCACGGGCAGAATCTTGCCGGTGGGGAAGACGTTGTCATAGTTGTCCACCTCGGCGCGGTGTTCGGCCGGAACATGAATCCGCGCCTGGGTACGGTTGCCGGAGGGGAAATTGAAGTACGGATGCCACGAAATGGCCATCGGCTCTTTCTCCGCGCCCACATTTTTGGCCACCACCTGGGCGTCAACGGCATCAGCGGTCAGCGTAATGGTGAACGCCAGGTCGGTCTTGGAGAGCCAGTGCCCGCCAAAGTCGCCCGCATGAATCACGCCGGAGACCTGCTCGCCATCGGCGATCTTTTGCACCTTCACTTCGCCGGTCTTCGACTTCAGAATCAGTCCATGCAGCGCATGGCGCACGGCGCCCGGCTCTTTGCCGATGTTGTTAGCAGGAAGCGTGAGCGTATGCCCCTCCCAAACCGTGGTCAGCGTCTTGCCGTCCGCCGAGAGCGGCCCGAGAATCCTGTTGGGATAAGGAATCAGGAAGGCCGCGCCCAGCCGGTAACCCAGGTCGCCATTCGCGTCGTCCTCAACGTCCAGCATCTTTTTGGCTTCGGTCAGGCTCGGCGTGGCCAG
Organism: uncultured Acidobacteriaceae bacterium; assembly: GCA_963724755.1. GTDB lineage: Bacteria > Acidobacteriota > Terriglobia > Terriglobales > Acidobacteriaceae > Telmatobacter. The sequence continues at coordinate 108,499 of CAVRVZ010000016.1, read as the reverse complement.
CAAGTCAACATTTCCCTTGCCGGGGAAGTGAGCGGTAATCTGCAGCACCTCCATGCCGCGGCCGGGCGCGATCACCACGCTGGTGAACTCAGGCCTGGTGGCGCTGACGGCCTTGCGGGTGAGGGTGACGATCTTCTGGCCGCCAATTTCGGTTACAGCCTGGGCGTTTGCCATCATCATCAGCGGGCCGGCCATCAATGCCGGCAAGACAAAAGGCAGCAGAGAAAGTACATGAGCCAATAGCTTCATCTCCATCCATTTCCTTCAGCGCGCGGCAAGAATTTTCCCCTGAATCCGCTTCGGAGCGGCTTTGAGACGCATAAGAACGTATCCGCGCAACGGTGCCATTCTACGCCAGCCAGTGCAGCGCTGGCATCTGCACCGCCTGATTTTACTGAGCCGCATTTGAGCGCAACAAAATAAAATGCGTTCATGGCCGCTCCGGCTCAATCGCTCGCCGTCCTCAACGCCCGCATCGTGGCCTGCGACCGCTGCCCGCGACTGCGCGCCTACTCGGCTGAGATTGCCCGCGTCCGCCGCCGCGCCTATGCGGAATTTGCATACTGGGGCCAGCCGGTACCCTCTTTCGGCGACCCCCATGCCCGCGTCCTCGGCCTCGGCCTCGCTCCCGGAGCGCACGGCTCCAATCGCACCGGACGGATGTTCACCGGCGACGGGTCAGGAGATTTTTTATATCCCGTCCTTCATCAGGCCGGCTTTGCCTCGCAGCCCAAAGCCGTCTGCCGCGACGACGGTATGAAGCTCACCAATCTGTGGATCACGGCCGTCATCCACTGCGCGCCGCCGGCCAACAAACCCAACCCTGAAGAACTCGCCAACTGCACCCCCTGGCTCGACGAAGAACTCCGCCTGCTCGGCAACCTGCGCGTCGTCGTGTGCCTGGGCAAGATCGCCTTTGACGGCTTTCTGCGCCACCAGCTCCGCGCCGGCCACATCGCATCCCGCTCCAACTACGTCTTCCGCCACGCCGCCGAATACAAGTTGCCCAACGGTCTCACCCTCATCGCCAGCTATCATCCATCGCTGCAAAACACCAACACCGGCAAGCTAACGCGCCCCATGTTTTTATCCATCTTCCGCCGCGCGCGGCAACTGGCGGAAATGGAATAAACGAATCGGACAGATAGGGGGTTTTAACCCCCGCATTAGGCAAACGAAATAAACTTAGGCTTTAGCCCCAGAGGAGTGATGGACAGACTATCGCAACAAATCCTCAAGGAACTCCTTCCATCCGAGAAGGAAATCGCGCCCCCACCTGTCGCCAAACCCGCGCCCAGCCAGAATCATCTGGATCACTGGCCCCTGGCCATTCTGCTGGAGCGCGCCGCCTACCTGCGCAAGCTGGCCAAACTGGGCGACGGCTCGGCCAGCGAAACGCTCAAAGAATATCCGCAACACGCGACCATGCTTTTGTTCCGCAGCCGCGACGGCCAGGCCGAACTGCATGAAAACTTCGCCGATATCTTTCACGTTCTCGAAGGCCGTGCAACCCTGATCACCGGCGGCACGCTCATCGGCGCAGAGACCATCGCTCCCGGAGAGATACGCGGCGCATCCATCAACAGCGGCTCGCGCCAGGAGCTGCAAGCAGGCGACGTGGCCCACGTCCCGGCGGGCCTGCCGCATCAAATGCTCGTCCTTGGCGACAAAACCGTAACCTGCATGGTAGTAAAGATTCAGCAGAACCCGTAGAGCGAATCCGTCCCCCAGGAGGCCACGAACCATGATCCGCAGCTATCAGGGCCACAAGCCACGCATCCCCGCCAGTTGCTACGTCGATCTCTCCGCGCAGCTCATCGGCGACGTCATCCTGGGCGAGCGCTCCTCGGTATGGATGAACGCCGTTCTGCGCGGCGACGTTAACTCCATCCGCGTGGGCGCCAACTCCAACGTCCAGGACTGCGCCGTTCTCCACGGCCAGCGCAACCTCTACCCAGTCCACGTGGGCGACTGGGTCACCATCGGCCACAACGCCACCGTCCACGGCTGCGTCGTTGAAGACGAGGTGGTCATCGGCATGGGCGCCACTGTCCTGAACAACGCCCGCATCGGCACAGGCTCCATCATCGCCGCCGGCGCTGTCGTTCCTGAGCACACCCAGGTACCGCCCAAAACCCTCTGGGCCGGTGTTCCCGCCAAACTCCGCCGCCATCTCGAAGACAAAGACCGCGCCCTCATTCTCGAATACGCCCAGAACTACCTGGACTACATGGAGATCTACCTCAAGGAAGCGGGGAACTGAGCCGGTTCGCTCCGGCTTAGGATTCGGCCCTTCAGGAATGGATCGAGGTTTCCCACCCATTCCGCAAAACACGCGGAATGGATGGGGTACTGCGCTGTATTGCTTCTGGGCCAGATCAGCAGGATTCGGCCTGCGCTCCTAGCGCCCCACCAGTTTTTTCAAGCCCCGGTAGTTGGCATAAACAAACGCAATCACGGGAACGTAAAACAGCGAAACATTCGCCAACCCTGAGCAGAACCGGCTTGAAAACGCCTCAATGCAGTGCCACCTGTCGGCATAGATCCAAAGTGTCGCTGTCATGCCCAGCACCGTAGCAACGCCCAGAATCAAATAACTCGTTGGGTCGGCATGCGTAATCTCTGTAGCTGCCAGTCCAACCAATAGCGCAATCAGCGCAGCCTCTACAAAAAACGAAAAATAAACAAACATCATTGCACTGTACTTCCCGCGCTTCATCCCGGCGGGCTCATTCCCTGAGTCTCCAACTCCCACCACACCGCCATCGACAGCCGTGCCAACACGCCGGCCAATTTCCATCGGCATCATCCAATAGGCAACAATCGCAATCAGAAACACAACCCCGGCCGCCGCAAGATTCATGTCAATCAGCCGGCCCGGGCTCAATGAGTTCTCGCGCGGATTGTTCGCCATGTAATAAACCGGGACATCGGCAACCGTAGGCTCGCTGTCGAGCTTGTCCGTCCCTGTATATTCCACGCCCTGAACGACGAACTTGTACGTCACGGCATATTTGACGCTCTCTACCGCGCCGTTTTTCGTTTTGGTTTCCACGGTGTAATTGCTGTCGAGCGTGCCTTGCCCGGAAGCATCGTATTTGCTGGCCGCGCTCTTCATCAGCAGCACCCCGGCAACCACCGAAACAACCATCGCTGCGACCAGGAGAGCGGACCACTTGCGCCGCCACTCCTGAAAGCCTTCCCCGAAGGCGTGCTTAAAAAAAATTCCCGGCTGCGGCGCCCTGGCTCGAACCACCCCCGCAGCCGCTGCCGCGGACAGCGCAGCACCGCATTTGCTACATTTCGTCGCCGCATCCTGGTTCCAGGTGCCGCACTGACCGCAAACTGGCATGATCGTCCTCCGTAGGTTTTCAGGAATTCTAGCGCAGCCAAGCAAATAGTAGATAGAAAATTCCCATAAAATGAGCGGCACCCATCCGCGGCGCCCGTGCATTATTTCGTTGAGCCCTCTATCTTTCCCGTGCTAGACTCGCGTAAATTCTTTCCCCGGTGCAGCAGAATTTTTTGCATTTCCCCAATTCAGCAAAAGCGAGGTCACGACCATGGCAACCCTGACTCAAAATCTTTTTGCGCGCCCCTACAAAGCCGTCGCCGGGCGCAATGGCCTGCTGGACAAATATTTCTACTTCTCCATGTCGCTGCTCATCGCCGCCATCGTGGTGTGGGGCTTCAACCATACCATCGACGCCAATCTCTTCCATCCCACCGTGCCGCGGCCAGTCCTTCTCTGGTTTCACGCTGCCGCCTTCTCCACATGGGTCGTCTTCTTCATCGCTCAATCCGCGCTGGTGCGCACCCACAACGTAAAGCTCCATAAGCTCTTCGGCTGGTTTGGCGCCGGACTGGGCACGGTGATGGTCATTCTTGGCACCATCACATCCATCGTCATGGCCCGCTTTGACAACTACCGCCTCCATCTGCCCGGCACAGACGCCTTCCTTATCGTTCCGTTCTATGACATGCTCGCCTTCGGCACATTTTTTGCTCTTGCCGTCCTCTGGCGCAAAAAGCCGGAGTTCCACCGTCGCCTCATCTTCATCGCAACCTGCTGCCTGCTCGACGCAGCCTTTGGCCGCATCGACTACTTGTTCAACCATGGCCTCTTCTATCCCTGCCTTGACGGTGTGATTCTTCTCGGCGTCCTGCGCGATCTGTTCGTCAATCGTCGCGTCCACAAGGTCTATCTCACCGCACTGCCCGTATTAGCAGTGGCCCAGACCATTGTGACCCACACATGGATGCACAGTTCTGCCTGGTGGCTCCGCATCGCCCACGCAATCATCGGCTAACGCGCCGGTTTATTTACGCGAAAATCTAAGCCCTGTGCGAAGCCGCTTACACCTGAATTATATTGTAGCTACAATTAAGTAGTGTTCATTCTAGGACGAGACCGAGCGAAGTTTCAATCTGAGGAAGCACGAATACTGAATTTACTTGTTTTTTAACATATTGTAGCTACAATAAATAGTGTTCGAATAGGTCGGGGCAAAGCAAAGTCCCAATCTGATAAAGCACGATCTCGACTTCAAAACAGTATGAAAAAGGCAGAGGATCTTGAGACAAACTGGGAGCGCCTAATGGCCATCGTAGGGGGTGACCCCATCCCCCACGACCCCGAGGACGACCCCAACCACGCCGAAGCCACACGCGACTGGTTTGCCCAGGCCGATCTTATCCGCAAGGACAAAGTAGTCCGCAGAGGGAAGCGCGGCCCGCAGAAAGCTCCCACCAAGAAACTGGTCTCGCTGCGCCTGTCGCCTGAAGTTGTCGATCACTTCAAATCCACCGGCCCAGGCTGGCAAACGCGCATCGATAGCACGCTACGGAAATCGATCAAGCGCAGGGCTTGAGTTTTATGAAAAGCGGAAATATCTTAGTTTGAAAATAGATCGTTCTAATCCCGCGCTGCCATTACAGCCCAAAAAATGCAAGCGGGCCAAAAAACAAGCCAAACCGTCCAGCCCTTCATAGAAAGACTCATGGCGATGGATACCGCGGTCATCACATAGCAGCCGGCTCGAGTGCTATAGAGCATTCCCATGGGCCCAAAAAATAAAGTGAGCAATCCGGCAACCCAGACGCTCTTTGAATCAGGCTGAACCAAAGTGAAAAAGGGAATGTGGGCTGCGGGCTGCTGTGAAGAGGCCTTTGGTTGCCGCGCGCCAGCCGGTCCGCCTGACGCAATGGTTTCCTCTGCCGGAACCCGTGCCCCGCATCCACTGCAGAATCCCTCACTGTCTCGGGAGGAAGAACCGCATTGATCGCAGAACGCCATCTTACAACTCCAAGAGATCGCGGCGGAAGAGTTGAATATGCGCATTTTGCTTCCGGTTCTGCGGAATAAACTTGCGCCAAAGTAATCTACTCATAGGAGTTTTAGAAACTCATCGACGGTCAGGCCGGAAACCCGAATCAACGCGCGTAGAGTGCCGGGTGCAAGCTCGGTATGCAGAGGAACGGTGAGATTTGCCCGGATACCTGCTTTGGTAAGCACCAAATGACTTCCGGCTTGACCACGGGCTAACCATCCAGCCTTTTCAAAGGCCCTTGCAGCATCCCTGCCCGATATGTTGCTAAGCTTGCCCATGCGCTATGCCTTACACTTTCTGTATTTTAGAGAAAGTTAGAGCACAATATTCGGTGCAATTTCCGATTGAATGGTGGAAAAAGGGGTGTAAAAGTATCGCTAAACCGCAACAAGCACGGGCAATTGCCCATCAGGAAGAGAATCGGCCGCCTTCTGATCTTCTGCCCAGAGCCAGCCACCAATTGCTTCACGAATATTCGCCAGAGCCTCTTTTTCATCCTTCCCCTGGCTTACACACCCCGGCAAAGCAGGGCACTCTGCCACAATCCAACCATCTTCGTCGGAATGTAGAACCACATGAAACATCATGGCAAAGCTCCTCAGAAATCCGAATCGCACACAGCTTGATTGTGCGTCAAACAATTGTACTTGCACCGCGCGCCTAATACCAGCCTACCACCTATGAACATTTAGACTAAAGAAGATATGACCATCCTGAAAGCCGTCCGCGGCACCCGCGACCTGTTGCCCCCGGAAACCGCCCTGTGGAACCGGATTGAGGCGACCGCCCGCGATGTCTTCGCCCGCTATAACTTCGGCGAAATCCGCACCCCCATCTTTGAAGACACATCCCTCTTCGCCCGCGGCGTCGGCGAGGAAACCGACATTGTTTCAAAAGAAATGTACACATGGGAAGACCGCGCCCGCGCGCAATCTGAGAAAACCCAATCCCTCACCCTCCGCCCTGAAAACACCGCCGGAGTGGTCCGCGCCTACATCGAGCACGGCCTGGGCGAATCCGGCCAGTTGCAGAAGCTCTTTTACATCGGCCCCCAGTTCCGCCGCGAGCGCCCGCAGAAGGGCCGCTACCGCCAGTTCTCGCAAATCGGCGCAGAAGTCCTTGGGCCGCCATCCTCTGGCAGCGAAAGTCCCTTGCGGGATGCGGAGGTCTTGGAGATGTTAGCTACACTCCTCGACGAGCTGGGTATCGCGGGCTGGACCCTGGAGCTGAACTCCGTGGGGTCCTCCGCGGACCGCGAACGTTACAATCAGGCGCTGCGAGCGGCGCTGATCCCCGTCGTCGGCCAAATGTGCACCGATTGCCAGCGACGGGCCGTGACGAATCCGCTGCGCGTGCTGGACTGCAAAGTCCCCGCCGACCAGCCCATCATCGAGAAGCTGCCCGTCATCGCCGACTCTCTCGACGAACCCTCCCGAGCCCACTTCGCAGCCGTCACCGCCGCCCTCGATGCCGCCGGCGTCCCCTACACGCTCAACCACCGCCTGGTCCGCGGCCTCGACTACTACACCCGCACCACTTTTGAGTTCACCCACGGGGCCCTCGGCGCGCAAAACGCTCTGCTAGGCGGCGGCCGCTACGACGGCCTCAGCGAAGCCATCGGCGGCCCCAAAGCCCCCGGCATCGGCTTCGCCATCGGCGAAGACCGATTGGTTCTCACATTACAGGCTCAAGAGGCTGCCGCACCGCAGGCGCCACAAAAGGCGGATGCTTTCATAGCCCCGCTAGGCGAAAATCTAAACCCAGCCGCCCTAACCCTGGCCCGCGAACTCCGCAACAAAGGCCTCTGGATCGAGCTAGGCGAAGGCGCCTTCCGCCTAAAAAAATCCTTTGAAGCCGCCGAAAAGACCGCCCGCCGCATCGTCATCCTCGGCGAAGACGAGCTCCAATCCGGTATCCTTACTGTGAAGACCTTCTCGACAGGCATTCAAATTAAAGTTCCACGTGCGGAGCTTGCGGTTTTTCTGTCTAATTGATTTTTCAGGGTTGGGTTCAATGGTTCCCAGGTACGAAAATCCGGACCTGAGGCACCCGCCAGACCTCCGTTATTTTGATGACAAATGTAAAGAGAAGCGTTATAGTCTATGCATGATTAAGTCGTTCCGGCACGCCGGGCTGGAAAAGTTTTTCAAGTCTGGCAGCAAGGCGGGAATACAACCGGATCATGCCAGGAAATTGACTCGGCAGCTTGGCCAGCTTGATGTGGCCAAAAAGGCGGCCGATATGAATCTTGCAGGATGGAAGTTTCACGAATTGAGCCGCGAATTGAAGGGCCATTATGCGGTCAGCGTGAACGGAAATTGGCGTTTGACCTTCAGGTTTGAAGGGGAAGACGCGCATTTGGTTGACTATCAGGATTATCACTAGGAGTGCGAAGATGAGCGAAATGTACAATCCGCCCCACCCGGGCGAACTGTTACAGGAATGGCTTGAAGGATTAAACGTATCTGTAACCGACTTCGCCAAGCACATCGGAGTATCGCGCGTCACACTGTCTCGTATTGCGAATGGCAAAGCGTCAATTACCGCGGATATGGCATTGCGATTTTCAGCGGCATTCGGGGATCGTCCCGCGATCTGGATGGCTCTGCAGACGCAGTATGATTTATGGCAAGCAAGTCAAAAAGAAATGCCCAAGATCAAGAAATATCCCATCGCCGCATAGTGGAGGTTCATCGTCTCCCAGGTCTCAAAATCGAGACATGGGCCACCAGCCAAAAGGCTGCCCCGCTGAAGGGGGACGCATTCATCGCTCCGCTGGGCGAAAATCTCAACCCCGCCGCCCTCGTCCTGGCCCGCGAACTGCGCTACAAAGGCCTGTGGATCGAGCTGGGCGAAGGCAGTTTCCGCCTTAAAAAATCCTTCGAAGCCGCCGAAAAGAGCGCCCGCCGCATCGTTATCCTGGGCGAAGACGAGCTCCAATCCGGTATCCTTACAGTGAAGACCTTCTCGACAGGCATACAAACAAAGGTTCCTCGCGCGGAGCTGGCAGCTTTTTTGGCTCAATGAACGGACGCGGATTTACGGTTTCTCATGTCTCATCCGCCGCGGCGGACGAGACTTGGGGCACCCAACTGTTTCAGGATTCACAAGTAAGTAAAGGAAAAAGTTTTGCTCGATTTTCTCGGAAGCCTCGAACGCACTCATCTCTGCGGCGAGTTGCGCGCTGCCAACGCCGGCCAGCAAGTGGTGCTCATGGGCTGGGTGAACCGCCGCCGCGACCACGGCAATCTCATCTTCCTCGATCTGCGCGACCGCTCCGGCATCAGCCAGATTGTGCTCGACAAGGAACTGACCCCTGAAGGCCACGCGAAAGGCGAGCAGATCCGTCCCGAATACGTCGTCGCCGCCATCGGCATGGTTCGCCTGCGCGACGCCGACGCCATCAACCCCAAAATGCCCACCGGCGAAATCGAAATTGAGGCCACCCAGATCCTGGTCCTCAACGACAGCCGCCTGGCTCCCTTCTCGCCCTCTGAAGAAGCTATCCAGAACGAAGAAGTCCGCCTCAAATACCGTTACGTCGATCTGCGCCGCCCTGAGATGCAGCGCAACTTCCGCCTCCGCCACGACATAACACTCGCGATACGTGAGAGCCTCAGCCATCAGGGCTTCCTTGAAATCGAAACCCCCATCTTGACCAAGTCCACCCCCGAAGGCGCGCGTGACTTCCTCGTCCCCAGCCGCGTTCATCCCGGCGAGTTCTACGCCCTCCCGCAATCCCCGCAGATCTTTAAACAGATACTCATGATCTCCGGCTTCGACCGCTACTTCCAAATCGCCCGCTGCTTCCGCGACGAGGATCAGCGCGCCGACCGCCAGCTTGAATTCACCCAGGTCGATCTGGAGATGAGCTTTCCTCACCGGGAGACGGTCTTCGCCGTCGTCGAGCAGTTCATGGCCGCCGCATTCGCCGCCGCCGGCATCACCCTGCCTACGCCTTTCCCGCGCATCACCTACGACGAATCGATGCGCCGCTACGGCACCGACAAGCCCGACCTGCGCCTGCCGGGCCTCACCGACGTCCGCCCCGCATTTACTGACGCAGCACTGGCCACGCTGCAAATCGATCCCGCCCTGCCCGTCGTCGCCCTGCGCATTCCCAAGGTGGGCGAACTGAGCCGCAAGGAGCGCGAAGAAAACCACCCCATCTTCGACCTGAAAAAAGGCGCGAAGTTCATTGACGATTTCAAGCGCCTCTCCAAAGGCTTCCCTGAAGCCGCCGTCAAGGTACGCGAGCTAGTCGGCGCAGCCGAATCCGACTTCGTCATCATCGTCGCCGGCGACCCAGCCCATCCCGTCAAGGCCAGCGATACAAAATTCGAAGGCCGTCTCTCCGAGCGCGAGATCAACGTCTACTCCGCCGCCGGCAACTTCCGCAACGAGCTGGCCAAAAAATACGCGGACCGACACGGAGCCTTCGCCACTACCGAGCGGGTGGTTCAAGAAGCGCACGAACGCAACGCCTCGAACCCCACCGACGGATCAACCGCCTTCCAGCCCATCTGGATCGTCGATTTCCCCATGTTCGAGTACGAACTAACCGCTGCCAAGTGGGTTCCGGCGCACCACCCCTTCACCGCGCCCTATGAAGCGGATATGAAGAACCTGCTCACCGACCCGGCCTCAGTCCGCGCCAACTGCTACGACCTTGCCCTGAACGGCCTGGAGCTGGGCTCCGGCTCCATCCGCATCCACCGCAAAGACGTGCAGCAGCAGATCTTCCAGTCCCTCGGCATCAGCGACGAAGAAGCCCGCGCCCGTTTCGGCTTCTTCCTCGACGCTTTAGAATTCGGCACCCCTCCCCATGGCGGCATCGCCCTCGGCCTGGACCGCATCGTCATGATTCTGGCCGGCGCGCCCAGCCTGCGCGAAGTCATCGCCTTCCCCAAAACCGCCAAAGCCCTCGACTTGATGGCCGAAGCGCCCACCACGGTCAGCGATCATCAGCTAAAGGAACTCCACATAAGAGTGGCGCTGAAGAGCTAACTTCGGCAAGCACATCATAATTGGAACCAGGTGCGGGTTAGTTAATTTTGCAATCTAAGGTATGCTTTAAGCATACGTTCATTGTTCTTGTTTGACAGCCATGTTTTGTTCCCAATCAAATTCATGCACAACACAGGAGCCCTCAAAATGAACTTTCCCATCTCCATCAAGACAATCCGCAGCTTCACGTTTCTCTCTCTCTGCACCCTCGCTGCCAGCCTTTCTCCGGCACAAACACCCGCCGCCGGTACACCGGCTCCCACAGAGGCCACGCCGGCCACACAGCAAACCGTCGCGCCCTCCAAGCCCATCATCGTCAATTGGACCCTCAAGAAGCTCGACGGCAAGGTCAACATCGTCGTCAACCCTGACGGAACCTGGGACTTCTCCGGCGGTTTCAAAGACAAAAAACCCGGCGACGACTGGGACATCTCCATCGGCATCAAGAGCAGCACCGGCGCCATCTACATCTTCCACTACGAGGGCGACGCTGCCCACGGCGTCGAGTTCAGCAAGCAGGGGCAAAGCACCATCCTCAAGGACGATTTCGCCACCTTCGCTCATCACGGCTGGTCTGGCTCATACAACTTCCACCTCAGCCAGGCCGCGCGTCATGCCCGCTACGAGGCAATGGAACGCAAGCGTGAACAGTTGCGCAAGGAAGAGGATGAAGCCCGCAAACGCAAGGATGAAAAACTGGTAGCTGAGAAGAAGGCCGAAGAGAGGAAACAGGCCCAGGAAGAAGTAGCGTGGGAACAGCAACATCCCGGTCAGCCTGCGCCACCAGAGCAAGGCAGCGGCAAAAGCTTCAACGACGTGAAAAACGAAGTCCGCAGCACGATGATGACTGCCACAGCCAACTCCGAAATTACCAACTTGCCCAACAACATCTCCAACATCACGCACATGCTCGGCGATGTGGGCAGCGCGATTGCCAGTTGGTTTTAAGTCAAAAATTGAGGAATAAGGCGGAGCGCATCGGCATCAGCTTTGACGAGGCCGCTCCGCAACTTCGCCGGTGAGAATTATCAACGCCCCCGCAATCCACATAAAATGCCCAATCAGCGGCACAAGATTGGCAATCCAAAAGAACGTCCAGGTCGCAACCATGCAAACCAGAACCGCAATAGCCAGCTTCCGTCGCGCTCTATTGAATCGCGGAAAAAAGCTGAAGGCCAGGTAAATCACAATCAGCTCATTGATCAACCCGCTTATCACCGCTAAAAAATTCCACGATTCATAAGTATCTTTCTCAAATGCTGCCGTGAAGGTAACCCGCGCACACTCCCATCCTTTAAATGTGTTGGTGAAGGAATTCACGGGCCCAGCTTCCCTGCAAGCAGGCAATAAAAACGCCGCGGCAAAGATGATTAATCCGATAATCCGGCAGATCAGAATATTGCGTGGAATGGATGAAATGCGACCGCTCAGCGACATGGACGCCTCCTTGCCTGGGTCCGCACTGCGCTTAGGAACGTAAGATTCTGTGACGAACGTGACCTATGGAGTATCCGACTCCGCCGCATTTTCCGCTTCGCCTTCCACCGAAATCCGCAGCGAGCGAAGAAAATGCAGATCGTTCTGCGTGAAGGCTCCATCCTCGCCGGCCTGCACCGGAACGCCCTCGGCATCCGTGGCATCCTTGCCGGTCACCTCGTTCAGCCCGATGGTCGCTTCCAGCATCAGCAGCACGTCGAAGCCGTTCTTGCGAATATCCTGCACCACTCCGGCGATCTGCTCGCTCTCGATCACCGACTCGTGAATGGCCTCGCCCAGTTGCTGAATCAGTTCGCGCAGACGGGATGTCATGGGTACCTCCAGGGGCGGCGGCCCGCGCGAGAAACAGGCGAGGGGAGCTGCGTGGGATTGCTATCTACCTTACTTCCAGCGCCGCCGCGCGGCAAATGGCAAGCGGCAAACAAACGGTAAAGCAGCGCGGCAAGCGCCGCTGCTACCATCATAAACGGAATGAAGCCTCAAAAGATCGGCCGCGCTCTGGGCATCGGATTGCGCGTAGCCGGGCGTATCGCCGGCCAAAGCATTGCCGCCGGAGCCCAGGCCGCCGCCAGCCAGCCCGCCTCGCAGCCCGCATCCCGCACCGCCGGCAATGTGGCCGGCCAGGCTACGCGCAGCCTCGGCCGCGGCCTGGGCGGCTTTCTTCAGCCTTTCCGCCGCGTGGGCGGCATCCTCTGGCTTGAAGTCACCGGTGTCTTCTTCTTCCTCTTTGTCTTTATCTTCGCCCGCTTCGCCTGGATCACGCGCCTGGACTTCGCCCGCGGCCCCAACCATCTGCGATTCCTCGTCTACTCCAGCGTAGCCCTGGCCTTCCTCTACCTATCCATTTCGTCCTTTTGGCGCGCGCGGCGCAAGTGAACTGCGGATTTTCGTTTTTCAGTTTTTTGCCGGATCGTTGTTTCCACTTGGGCGTATGAGCGCCCACACCAGCACTCCCACTATCACCAGCCCCAACAGCCACACCAGGCCATCTCCGCCACCGTGAAACCCGCGAAAAATCGCCAGCGCCAATGCATTCGATCCCGTGGTCAGCATAGGTCTCCCTCCGCGGTCTGAGCCCATCGCCCAGCCGCACTACCCATAAAGACCCGGTCTAATCCGTCAAGTTGTTGCAGAAAAATGCCGCATGATACTTGAGTTGCGCCTCTGCCTCAACTCCGACGCCGTTCCGCCTTCCGTGTCAGGTGCCAAATCGCCAGCCCCAGCGCCGCCGCTGCCAACCCATACGCCATCCACGCATACGGCCCCGTGTGGATCGCCCATCCCTTCCACAGCGCAATCCCCGCCGCCACCAGCATCAAAACCCCACGAAAGAAATTCATCCTACGGCCCTCTTTCTATAGCATTTTCGCAAATTGTGTAGACCGCAATTTTTGCCGGTATCCCACCCATTCCGCAGAAGAACGCGGAATGGATGGGGCACGGAAGTCTATAACAAAAACTAAAATACTCTAAAAGTCGGATTCTGCCACTTCACATCTGGCGCGCAAGCGTTCGCCCTGGCGAACCCCACCGGGCTGAGAATGCACACCGGTTGACCCCACCGCCGCATCCTCCCTATCGTAAGCTCAGCACCGACGTACCGCTCAAAAGGAACTCATGACCGTCGCCGAATTGAAAAAGACCCCCCTCAACCCCACCCACCGCGCCCTGCGCGCCAAAATGGTCGACTTCGGCGGCTGGGATATGCCCGTCGAATATCGCGATACCGGCAGCGGCGGAGGATTGATTGCCGAGCATCTCGCCGTCCGCACCGCCGTCGGGCTCTTTGATGTCTCCCACATGGGCGAAATCCAGTTTCGCGGCCCCGGATCGCTGGCCGCCATCCAGCACATCACCATGAACGACGCTTCCCGCCTCCAGGACGGCCAGGCCCAATACTCCGCCCTGCTCACCCCTGAGGGAACATTCGTCGACGATATTCTTGTCCACCGTCTCAGTCCCAACGATTATCTTCTCGTCGTCAACGCCGGCACCAAGGACAAAGACTATGCATGGATTCGCCGGCAGGCCGGCAGCTTTCCATCCGTCCATATCGCCGACTACTCCAGCTACTACTCCCAGCTCGCCCTGCAAGGCCCGCGCGCCCTTGAAACCCTCCGCAAGCTCAGCAAAGCCGATCTCGCCGCAATCAAAAATTATTGGTTCACCTGGGGCACAGTCGCCGGCGTCCCCAACGTTCTCATCGCCCGCACTGGCTACTCCGGCGAAGACGGCTTCGAGCTCTATCTCCCCGCCGACGAACCCACCACCACAAAAGTCTGGTCCGAGATCCTCGCCGCCGGCGAAGAGTTCGGCATCCGCCCCTGCGGCCTGGGCGCGCGCAACACCCTCCGCCTTGAAGCCGGCATGAGCCTCTACGGCCACGAAATCTCCGACTCCATCAACGTCTTTGAAGCCAACCTCGACCGTTTTCTCAAGCTCGAAAAAGGCGAATTCATCGGCCGCCAGGCCCTGCTTGAAATCCAGTCCAACGGCGGTCCCTCGCGCAAGCTCGTTGGCCTGGAAATGATCGACCGCGGCATCGCCCGCGACGGGTACTCCGTACTCTCACTCTCTGGAGAAGAGATCGGTAAGATTACCTCCGGCTCTCCTGCCCCATTCCTCAAATCGAATATCGCCCTGGCCCTGATCCCCATCCAGACAGCCCTCAGCGGAGAAAATGTCCTTATCCAGGTTCGCCAAAACCAGGTCCGCGCCAAGCAAGTCCCCATCCCTTTCTACAAACGCCCCAAGGGGTAGAGAATTTTAAAAACCGACGCTCGCACAGGATAAGCGCTAAAATCTCTACAAATCGTCGCGGAAAAGCAGGCTCCTGCATAATGAGTCCGGCCCCATCTGCCGATTTCTCTTGTATGTTGCGTAAAGCAATCCCGTGCGCATTGGCCCTGCTGGCGCTGGCAGGCGGTTTGCTTTGCGCTCAGGAATACAGTTTCCGCAGTTTTGGCGCCGCGGAAGGCCTGAATAACCTCGCGGTCCGCAGAATCTACCAGGACCACATCGGCTTCCTCTGGGTGAGCACCGAAAACGGCATCTATCGTTATGATGGCGATCGCTTTGAGGCCTTTGGAACGGCACAGGGGATGCCCCCGAACTCAGGCGTCGTGTTTGGCGACGCGCCCGATGGCTCTCTTCTTGTTGGCGGAGACTTTGGGCTCTACCATCTGTCGGGCAACCGCTTTGAAAAGATATCCGGCCCCTTCAAGACCATCCCCTGGGCCTCGGCCATCCAATCGGATAAAAAGGGCCACACTTATCTCGGCACCGACGCCGGGCTTATGGAACTATCATCCCAGCCCGGAGAGGATGGCTTTGCGATACGCAGTTTTCCCCAGCCGCAGGGAACTTCTGCTCCCGGTGCGTATGGGGTTCTGGTGGATGGAGACGTCCTTTGGTACGGCTGCGGACTCGAACTCTGCCGCATGGATGCCCGTGGCACTCGAGTCTTCGGGCTGGAGAGTGGACTTCCGGGCCGCGAGCTGCTGACCATCCTGAAAGATGGCGCTGGAAATCTATGGGTGCGAGCACGGAATCTCGGCGTCTTTGTTTGGCCCGCCGGAAAACCCAACTTCCAAAGGCCCAACCTGCCCTCCTCATCCCTGGTCATGGGTTCGATACTCGCTGTCGATAGAGGTGGAAGAGTTCTGTTTAGTTCTCCACAAGGCTTGCTCATCGGGGACGCAAAGGGGTGGCAAAAGATCGACCGCTCCGTAGGTCTGCGCGGAACCGTCTACGCAGCTTATCGAGGACCGTCAGCACTCTCTCTGGATCGGAATGGCCGGCCGGGGACTGGTGCAGTGGCGCGGATACCGCGAGTGGGAGAGCTACTCCACTGAAAACGGGCTAGCCAGCGACCTGGTCTACGAAATCCTTCTCGGGGAAGACGGGTCGCTCTGGGTAGGTACTGAAGCGGGATTATTTCGCGGTAAGCGGCTGCAATCCGGCATCTCGTTTAAGAGCGTTGCGGGACTCGATGGCTTTCCGGTGCACAGCGTGCGCAGGTCGCCCGCAGGAGAGCTTTGGATCGGGACTGAAACGCGAGGCGTGGCCCGCATTGATGCGCGAACTGGCAAGCCGGAGTGGATTGGCGAGGGTCAGGGCCTTATCGGCAAGTCGGCATATACCTTGCGCTTTGATCGCGAAAAACGGCTCTGGATAGCCACCGATGCCGGCCTGTTTATGGCCAATGCACCCTACCGGCAAGTTCTCGCGCATCTCCCAATTACCCTCTACGCGCATGTGGGCCATTGCCGAAGGCACGGATGGCACGGTGTGGGCCGGGGGCGCTGGTGGTCTGTTTGAATACGCAGCCGGCCGATGGAAGACCCTCACCCGCGCCGACGGACTGAGCAACACTGAAGTCCTTTCGCTGGGCGCGGGAGCGAACGGCGTGGTCTGGGTCGGCTACCGCTTCGGGGGTGGCCTTGATCGCGTACATTCCCAGGCTGGCGGCGTGGTCATCGAGAAGGGCGTTCAGAGGAGCGGCAGCGACGGCCTGATTTACTTCCTTGACTTCGACGCAAAGGGCCGCTTGTGGGCCGGCACCGAGCACGGCGTCGATGTGTGGGATGGCGCCCGCTGGAGCCACTACGACATGAACGACGGATTGATATGGGACGACTGCGACTTGAACGCATTTGCCGCCGAGCCGAACGGCACAGTCTGGATTGGAACCAGCGGCGGACTCTCGCGCTTCAAACCAGTTCCCAATCTCGCGCACGATGCTTCCGTCAAGGTCGTTTTCACGCGCCTTGCAATGGGACAGGAAGATGTTTCCGGGCTTCGCAATCCAACCTTTGGCAGCCATGCCTACTCATTCATGGCAAGGTATTCCGCGCTCAATGCACAGCGCGAAAACGGCGTCGTTTTCCGTTACCGGCTGGGTGGCGCCGCTGCAAGCTGGACAGAAACCTCCCAACGCGAGCTGCAGTTCGCCAATCTGGCGCCGGGTGCGTACCGGCTTGAGGTGGAAGCGCGAGAGAGCGATGGAGTCTGGAGCGGCCACGGCGCGGAGTTCCCATTCCGGATCCTCGCACCCTGGTATTCATCCTGGTGGTTTATCAGCCTGTGTATTTTGATTCCGCTATCGGTGACTGTGGCAGCCATGCGGCTGCGTTTGCTAAGCGCGCAAAGCAGGGAACGGGAGCTGGTGCGGCTGGTGGCAGAGAAGACCGCCGATCTGAGCCGGGCAAACGAGGAGCTGTCGCGCCTCTCCTTCACCGATCCGCTCACCGCGCTGTCTAACCGGCGAGTATTCGACCAGACCCTGGAGAAGGAATGCGGCCGCCTCAGGAGAACTGGAGCTGTCCTCTCGCTGCTCAGCATCGACGTCGATCAATTCAAAGCGCTGAACGACTCTCAAGGACACATGCGCGGCGACGAGTACCTTGTCCTGGTGGGAGCGGAATTACTCAAGATTGCCCGGCGCCAGATCGACATTGTCGCGCGCGTTGGTGGTGAGGAGTTCGCCATCATTCTCCCCGAAACCGGCTCTGCTGACGCTGTGCAAATTGCGGAGTCGGTACGCCAGGCCATTGCCGCTCTCATGTTGCCCCATCCCGCATCGTCGGTCGTCCCATATCTGACCGTAAGCGTGGGTGTGGCAACGGCCACGGAGGAGTTGTTTTGCACTCGCGAAACTTTGGCCGCCGCTGCCGATCAAGCCCTCTATGAGGCAAAAAGGACGGGACGGAATCGAGTGTGCGTAGCCGAGTGGAAACCTGCTGCAGTAACTGCGAAGCCGGCCACGTGCGATGCAGCCTGACCTCCAGCCGCAGCAATGATCTGCAATGCCCTCCAAGCTCGCTGACTCGCTGATCCGCTAACCTGCTAACCTGGCAACCCGCCGACTCTCTGCTGCTCCGCCAGAATCTTCCTGCCCCTCTCGGAATCAAAAAGTAGTATTCAATTCCGCTCTCAAAGGATCCGTCTCTCCATGACCATTTCCGCTGCTGAAGTCCATGAATTAAAGAAGGCCCAGGCCATCGATGGCGTCCTGCCCATCTTTCACACCCGCTGGAGTCCACGCTCCTTTTCCGATCGCGAAGTCGCTCCAGCCGATCTGGCACGAGTGTTTGAAGCCGCCCGCTGGGCCGCATCCTCATTCAACGAGCAGCCCTGGCGCTTCTTCGTAGGCAGACGTAATTCATTGACCTACAAGAATATTTTTGAATCCCTGATGCCCCCCAATAAGGCCTGGGCCGGCGCCGCGCCGGTGCTGATTCTAGGAGTAGCCAGAACCAAATTCAGCCACAATGACGCCCCCAACCGCGTCGCCCTTTATGACCTGGGAGCAGCCGCATCGTACTTGACGCTCCAAGCCGCCGCCCTCGGCCTGGCCGCCCATCAGATGGCCGGCCTTGACCCCGAAGCCGCCCGCAAAGCCCTTGAAATCCCGGAGGAATACGTGATCGGCGCCGTCATCGCCCTCGGCTACCAGGGAGAGCCCACCGCCCTCAACAACGAACGGCTGCTCGCGCAGGAAATCGCTCCCCGTGAGCGTAAACCATTGAAAGATTTTGTCTTCTCCGCATGGAACACTCCTGCCGACCTGGGCTGATTCCACCACTGCTAACTCTAATCGCCTTCTGTAACCATGCCTCCTGGCTCCGGGGTACATTGAATACAGGAGACTTTCTTTTTGACCCACCGCTCGCCCCAACGAACACTTCGGCGTCCGACTCCTGCACCCAGATCCCGCCCCCGGACTTCCCCCGCCCGTCGGCGCAATCTGCGCATGTGGTTGAAACGATGCGTCTTATTAGCTTTTGGATGGGTGTTGGCGCTGATCGCCTGGGGGGCCATCACCCGCCTGCTTGCGCCCACCTCGAACACCTCGCTCACCCGCTTTGACGCCATCATCGTTCTGGGTTCTCCCGCCGACGACGACGGCAATCCCACACCGACGCAGTTGGCCCGCGTCACTGAGGCCGTTCACGAGTACGAGCACGGCGTGGCCACCCGGCTGATTCTCACTGGTGGAGCGGTTTATACCCCGTTTGTCGAGGCCCGCGTGATGGCCCGTACGGCCCACGCACAGGGCATTCCCGACTCTGCCATCTTTGTGGAACCGGAGGCCCGCAATACCATCCAGAACGCCTGCTTTGCCGTCCGGATCATGAAAGCCAACGGCTGGCGCTCGGCGGAGGTGGTTTCCAGCCCCTATCACCTTCCGCGCGCCGGGCTCATCTTCAGCCGCCTGCCTCTGGAGTGGCGCACACACCCCGCCCCGCCACTCACGCCCGGTCCGGCCGTTTTCTCATACGCTGAAACGGCCAGTGAAATCCTGAAAACCGTCCGCTATCTGCTTTGGACTCGCCAGAGCGAGCGCTGCGAGCCTTAGTCCCTGAAAAATCTCCCCGGTGGTAGTTTATTTGAAGGCACTGGATGAACAAACTGCGGGAAAATCCTGTTTTGTAGCCGGGCACGGTCGTGTACCGGGGAACCCTCTGGGTGGGGCGCCGAGCCGTAAATAGCAGCAAAATCGACGCGGGTTTTGGCCCTCGAGGAATGCTTTAATCAAGAAATGATCATGATCTGTTTCCCTGTCGGCGTTGTCACCCTGTCGCATACTCCTGTAAGGTGAATGGTAATGCGTTTCCAAGTCAGCACTTCTACCTGTCTCGTTGTCCTTGCCGCCCTGGTCCTCAGTGCAGGAATCCGCGCACAGGCCCAGAGCACCGCCGCCCGTACCGCCGGCAATGGTACCTATATGCCCATCGACCCGCTGGCCAATGTTCGCTATGACAATCGTTTTGATGTCTCGCTCAGCCCGGCCTATGGCCACCAGAAAGCCGGACCGCCCCCCCTGGAGCAAGGCTCCAACCTGGGTGGGCTCGATCTCACCGGCTCCGTCTGGTTTACCAGGAAGTTGGCGTTGGAGGGAACGGGGCGCGCCTATTTAGGCTCCAGCGGCGCATTGGCCAACCCCTACGGCATCAAGGGACCGTTTGTCAGCCAGTACATGTTTGCCGCCGGCCCGGAGTGGCTGGGACCGCATAACAAGCACGGCGCGCTGATTGTCCACGCTTTGTATGGAGGATCGCGCTTTGATTCACATCCGGGTGCAGGGCACACACCCGAGCAAGCCAGCCTCTTTAACAACCAGATCGGCCCGGTGGCCATCATCGGAGGCCATATCGACCTCAACCGCTCGCCACGCTGGGTTTTCCGCATGACGCCCGACGCCATGTATACCCGCTATGGCATCAACTACGGAAACATGGCCACCTATGGCTACTGGAACTTCGGCCTCTCGGTTGGTGTGGAGTACAAATTCAAGAGGACGCGCTAAGAGCGGCGGAAATCAGGCGCGGCCTAGCTTCAGAGAAGAGCTGGCCGCATCATCGGGTATTGCAAGGGCGCAAATTCAATCGTGCCGAAAGTCCAGCAAAATATAGTCGGGATTTAGCCCCTGAGGGATATTGCCGTTTAGCTGGACAGCAATTATGCAAGGGCTTTCTGCCCCCTCCACGGCTTTTCACGCCGGGCGGACGATACATTCTCCATTTCGGGCATGGTCCCGCATTGGCTTGTGACCTTTTCAGCGTCATAATTTCATACTGACCAGACGGCGGATAAGGCTACTGCTTTCATCTCGGTGTGGTATTCTCCCGTTCTGTGGGACCTGTGCATCAATGCCACAGGAAAGATAGCCCGGAACTTCCCTCAGGCAAGCGCGTTTCGCGCCGCAATGTCAACCAGGGCGGAAACCAATGGATATGAGAGACACACTCGGCGTATTGCTGGCAGGCGGGGCCGGAGAACGCCTCTTCCCCCTCACACGCGATCGCGCCAAACCGGCAGTGCCCTTTGGCGGCCACTACCGCATCATCGATATCACCCTCTCCAATTGCATCAACTCCGGCCTGCGCCGAGTGTTCATCCTCACTCAATACAAAGCGCTCTCGCTTAACCGGCACATCCGCGAAGGCTGGACCGGCATCGTGGCCCAGGAGCTGGGCGAGTTCTTTGAGCTGCTGCCGCCCATGCAGCGCACCGGAGCAAATTGGTATATGGGCACCGCCGACGCCGTCTATCAGAACATCTACTCCATCGGCAGCGAACAGCCCAGGTACATGATCATCCTCTCCGGCGACCATATCTACAAAATGGACTACAGCCGCATGCTGGAGCACCACAAGGAGACCAACGCCGAGATCACCCTGGGCACAATCCCCATTTCACCCGACGAAGTCCCTCGCTTTGGCGTGGTCGAGGTGGGCCGCAGCGGCGAGATCCAGGGCTTCCAGGAGAAGCCGGCCAGCACCAGCTACCGCTCGCCCGTCAATCCCGACGCCGTCGATGCCTCCATGGGCATTTACATCTTCAATACCGAGGTGCTGCTCAAAGCCCTGATCGCCGACGCCGAAGACCCCGACTCAAAGCACGACTTCGGCCACAACGTTCTTCCCAGCCTGCTGGGCAAGAAAAAAATGATGCGCATACAGCTTTGTGGACGAGAACAAGCAGCAGGCGCTCTACTGGCGCGACGTGGGCACGCTCGACTCCTACTACGACGCCAACATGGATCTCTGCTCCGTCTCGCCAACCTTCAACCTCTACGACAAAAGCTGGCCCATGCGCACCCGCGTCCGCCAGTATCCGCCGGCCAAGTTCGTCTTCGGCGAGCCGGGCCGTTCCGGCATGGCAGTCAACTCCGTCATCACCGCCGGCGTCATCATCTCCGGCGCCCAGGTCTCCAACTGCGTCGTCTCCCAGGATGTGCGCGTCAACTCCTACTCTGAAGTAGACGCCAGCATCATCTTCTCTCACGTCAACATCGGCCGCCACTGCCGCATCCGCCGCGCTATCATCGACCGAGACGTGCACATTCCCGAAGGCACCGTCATCGGCTTTGACCCGGTCGAAGACAAGCGCCACTACTTCGTTACGCCCTCCGGCCTGACTATCGTCACTCGCGACGCCTCGCTCTTTGAAAGCCCCGTAGACCCCGAGTTTTTGCAGCGCTACTAGGGACTTGTTGAAATAGTAACTCTGAATAGAGAGCTTCACCTCAGGGGCTAAAGCCCACATTGATTTGCGACATTTACGGCACGACTCAAGTCGTGCCCCGACACAAAACTAGATTCTTTCAACAAGTTCCTAGAGCGATAGAGATGAACGAACCCGCTCAAAACCTCACCGCCGAGATGATCTCCCTCCTATCCCGCATAAAGAAGTTCGCTCAAATCGCTCCGACTCTCGAATCCCTTCAGCAAGTCATCGTCAAGACCATCGCCCAAAATCTCTCCTACTGCAACTGGACCGGCTTTTACATGCTCGACCCCAACGACGATCAAACGCAGATTCTCGGCCCCTATATTGGCGCCCCCACCCCCCACGTCCGCATTCCCATCACGGAAGGAATCTGTGGCGCGGCGGCAGCCTCAGGAGAAACAGTCATCGTGGACGACGTCAACGCCGACCCGCGCTATCTTTCCTGCTCCATCCAAACCAAATCGGAAATCGTCGTCCCCATCTACGCACACGGCAAAGTCACTGGTGAAATCGATATCGACAGCCACGCCCCAGCCGCCTTCAACCAAACCGACCGCAAATTCCTTGAAGAAGCCGCAAGCATCGTGGGAGCATATATTGAAAGCCACTCCGGCAAATCGCTCTAATATTCGTAACCTTTACGAGCCTCGCGTACTCTCATAGACAAGAGGAAATTGATCTCGATGCTCCTGCTAGTAATCGCATACCTGGGCGGCGTTCTCACCATCCTCAGCCCCTGCATCCTCCCCGTCCTGCCTTTTGTCTTCGCGCGCTCCGACCGTCCATTCCTGAAATCCGGCCTTCCACTGCTGGCCGGCATGGCCTTCACCTTCACGCTGGTAGCCTGCCTGGCCGCAGTCGGAGGAGGCTGGGCCGTGCGCGCCAATCAATTCGGCCGCGTCGCCGCACTCATCCTCTTCGCCCTCTTCGGCCTCACTCTGCTCTTCTCCTCGCTCGCCGACCGTCTCACCCGCCCTCTGGTTCAACTCGGCAACCGGCTCTCGTCGAGCGGCGATTCCGGCTCCGGAATTTTTAGCTCGTTTATTCTGGGCATCGCCACCGGTTTGCTGTGGACCCCCTGCGCCGGTCCCATCCTCGGCCTCATCCTCACCGGAGCCGCCTTGAGAGGCGCCAGCGCCCACACCGCATTACTGCTTCTTATTTACGCCGCCGGAGCCGCCACGTCACTGGCCGTCGTGCTGCTGGCCGGCAGCCGAGTTTTCGCCGCCCTCAAGCATTCGCTCGGCGCGGACGTTTGGATTCGCCGCATCCTCGGCGTAGCCGTTCTGGCCGGTGTAGCTGCGGTCGCATTCGGACTTGACAGAGGTTTGTTGACCCAGCTCTCGCTCGCCGGCACAACGAATCTCGAACAGCATCTGGTCTCAAGCCTCGCCGCGCCCGCTCAATCAAATGACCCGTCGATGCAGCCCGACAACAATCCCGGCATGATGATGATGTCCGCCGGCGGCAACGCGGACGGCGTGCCCTCGACGCTCCCCGATCTCTCGGGAGCAACCGCCTGGATCAACTCGCCCCCGCTCACCCCGGAATCTCTCCGCGGCAAAGTGGTCGTCATCGACTTCTGGACCTACTCCTGCATCAACTGCCTGCGCTCGCTGCCCTACGTCAAGGCGTGGTACGGCAAATATAAAGACAGCGGCCTGGTGGTCATCGGCGTTCACACCCCAGAGTTCCCTTTTGAAAAAGACGAGGCAAACGTGCGGAAGGAGGTTCGCGAGCTGGGCATCGCCTACCCCGTCGCCATGGACAACGACTACCGCGTCTGGAGAGCCTTCCATAACCAGTTCTGGCCCGCTCACTACTTCATCGATGCCACCGGCCGCGTCCGCTTTCACCACTTCGGCGAAGGCGACTACGGCCAATCAGAAACCTGGATTCGCAGCCTGCTGGAGGAGCGAAACCACCAGCCCCTGCCAAATTTCGCAACCACGGTCGCCGCCACCGGCGTGGAAGCCGCGTCTAATTTGCAGGCCGTCGATTCGCCGGAGACTTATATCGGCTACACGCGCGCCGAAAACTTCGCCTCGCCCGGCGGATTCGATGAGGACGACCCCCACGTCTATCGCGCCCCCGCAAGCCTCGATCTCAACGCGTGGGCCTTGACCGGCAAATGGAAAGACGAGAGCCAGATCGCAACCCTGCTCTCCCCCACCGGCGCCATCGTCTACCGCTTTCATGCCCGCGACCTGCACCTGGTTCTAGGTCCGGGCAACGACGGAAAACCCATCCGCTTCCGCGTAACGCTCGACGGCAAGCCCCCCGGCGTGGACCACGGCATGGACACCGACGCCGACGGCTACGGCACAGTAACCGAAAGCCGACTCTACCAGCTCATTCGCCAGCAAGGCGCAGTGCACGATCGCACATTCCGGATAGAATTCCTGACGCCCGGCGTGCAAGCTTTCGCATTCACCTTCGGATAAGACATACAATTTGCAGAAAAGGACTTCCCCAATGACTAATCACGAGCAAGATCAATCGCACTCCGAAGAACCCACTGCCGCGTCCCACGCACAACGCATCGGCCGCCGCGCCTTCATTGTTTCCGCGGCAGCCGCTGTCAGCGGAGCAGCCTTCTGGGCCTTGCGCAAAAACACTCTCGTCGAGCCGCAGCCCGTGGACGCCGCGAGCCTTCCAGCCAACGTAACCATCGTGGAATTCGCGGCTAACGGAAAGAAGACCGGCAAAGTGACCGTCCCGCGCATCGTCAAGTCCGATGCCGAGTGGCAGCGTCAGATCTCGCCCATCTCCTACCAGGTCACGCGCCGCGCTGCCACGGAGCGCGCCTACTCCGGCGCAACATGGAACCTGCACGACAAAGGCATCTATCGCTGCATCTGCTGCGATACGGCCTTGTTCAGCTCGGAGACAAAGTTTGAATCCGGCACCGGCTGGCCCAGCTTCTGGCAGCCCATCGCCCGCGAAAACGTAGTCGAAACCACCGACTCAACCCTGGGCATGGACCGCACCGCCGTCTCATGCCGCCGTTGCGACGCGCACCTGGGCCACGTCTTCAACGACGGCCCGCCCCCCACCGGCTTGCGCTATTGCATGAACTCCGCCGCCCTGCATTTTGTGAAACTGGCCTGAGCGGAGGGAGTTGACCAATTCCCATGTAGGCAAAAATCGGCCGGAGAAATCAAAGATGGAGTGATGAATGAATTTCCAATCTCTTTTGCTACCACGACGGCCTTTGAAAATCAACCATTACGGATCAAGGAATATTCAGTTCACTGCAACCGAAGGCAAGACTTGGCGAACGCGTGAACTAATGGGCATTCGTTTCCGGGCGTAATGGTCCTATCGGATTGTCTTGGATCGCCTTTACCGCTGGCTGGATGTCGAATGCAAGAATGAAACCGGAATTTGCATTTACGATTTCCTTTTTAGGTTCTTTAGATTTTTCCCCTGGCAACCTAGGGGAATGGGGGATGGAACTTGTCTGATTCTCGCCAGGAGACGGGGCTGGGAAGACTTCCAACGGCTCTTGATGGAACCCTGAAATAACGGCAAAGACCTCCTGATTGGTTCCAGTTGCGTATAAAACCGGTCCTCCTGAAAAGCCTTCGTTGTTGATGCCGTCGAGGACCCAAATTCCTATTCCTTTTTCTTGAAGCCGTGCAGATAGAGTGCAGTGCTTAATGTAAGGTAGCCACACCCATTTGTTTTTATCCGGATGCTCTGTATCCTGAATCTGTGTTTTCCACCCACCCCCATATGGGAATCCCAAGAACTCACAGTCCCCTCCGAGACCAATATTTTCAACTCCTGTTCTCAGAGTGAATTTACGCGGGAAATCGAGCAACACATGGTCAGGAACAAGTACTAGAATATCGATGTCTTTTCCAGGATCGATTACGGTGAATGTCTCAGTCATCCAATGTAGATCGTGACCCTCATCGCCATCGCCGATCCGAGAAAGAATGTTTGCTTGCACCGTTTTTGTAGTGAAAACACCAGCGGGACCAGTCTTGATACCAGTGAACATGTGCTTCGCCGTTATCCAATATTCACGATTGTCTACATCAATTGAGAAGGTTGTCCCACGTCCAAAGTTCGACTCGATCATAAATGTACGAAACAACGCATCATTCGTGGCTTGCGCAGATTGGGCGAAGGAACGGCAACTGAAGAACATAATTGTTAATAGAAACAAAAGAGCTTTGTGGTGCATTGGTACCTCTTATACTGTTCTCAGAACGAGTCCGGGCCATATTCTTGCATGAATAATACATACTTTTGTGAGAACAGCCGAAGGAAATACGGAGTGCATGACTTTAATTTGTTATAGAAATACCCGTCAATCGAATTTTGGGCGGTCGGCCACCAACCCGGAAGTTGATCACTCACTTAAGAAGAATGCGCTTCACTTCCCCTCATATTCCGTAAACAACTCCGGAAACTCCTTCTTGAGCGCCTCGATCTTGGGCCGGTCGCAGATCTGAATGTACGGATTGCCGGGATTGTTGTCAGCGTAATGCTGATGGTAAGACTCGGCCGTATAGAAACCCTTGAGCGGCACAACCTGGGTCACGATCGGCTTCGGAAACACATGCGCCGAGTCCAGTTGCGCAATATAGGCCAGGCTGATCTTCTGCTGCTCTTCGTTCAAATAAAAAATCACCGATCGATAGGATGTGCCCACGTCCGGCCCTTGCCGATTCAGCTCGGTCGGATCGTGCGCCACTGAAAAGAAGATGCGCAAAAGCTCGCCGTAGGTAATCTTTGACGGATCGTAGACCACGCGCACCGATTCCGCATGCCCGGTTGTCTCCGTGGTCACCTGGTCGTAGGTTGCCGTTGCCGCCGAGCCGCCCGCATAGCCCACAGTCGTTGCCAGCACGCCCTTCACGCGCTCAAAAACCGATTGCGTCCCCCAGAAGCATCCCCCGGCAAAGACCGCGGTCGCTTTCCCCGGCGTGCGCGCCAGCGGCGCATCGGTAACGGCCGCGGGCACGGGAGCTTTCGTCGCGGCCTTGCATCCGGCAACCAGTGTGAAAGCCATCAGCAATGAAAGCAAGCCGCTGCGCAGCGCATCGCGACCTATCATGCATCTCTCCAGGGCCGTATCCCTTGCAGACCCGTATAACTAAGATGTATTTGGCCGCAAAAGGGTGCGGAGGGAACAGGGGCCTTCAAGCCCCTGAAACCGGCGCAAAGCGATGGGCTTTAGCCTCGGGCATTTTGTCCGCAGCCGAAACACGGCCCAGGCCTGAAGGCCACTCAATCCACGCCACGCATTCAGGGGTCTGAAGACCCCTGCTCCCTCCGTAAACAGCCATTTGCATCGAAACTCAATTCAAGTATGCATACATCGACAAAATTAAGATGCGTTTGTCCAGGGGAACCATTCCCATATATCCCTCGTATTAGCCATGTATGGAATGCGTGGGTACATTAAGCTGGAGCGTAATGGGGCTGGCTTCGCTGGCTAGTCACCCCAGCGACAAAAGACAGTCGCGGGGGACCCTGGTCAACCACCCCTGCGACAAAGACCTGTCGCCGGGAACCCCGGCCAAGCCGGCGCGGCGTACCATTGAGGCGGCAAAGATTGGCCTGCAGCCGGCCAGCCGGGTGTGTGTCGAGGTGAGTCCTCTGGAGCTGGACTGGTCCCAAATCGTCCGCTGCTGCATGGAGGGGGATTCCGGCGCGTGGGCCGAACTGGTCCGCACACACCATCGCCGCGTCTACGGCCTCTGCTACCGTTTCACCGGCAACGCGACCGACGCCGAAGACCTTACACAAGATGTTTTTCTCAAAATCTTCTCTAACCTGGCCAGCTTCGATACCGCCCGCGGCAGCCTTCAGGTATGGATCACCACTATGACCCGCAACCTGCTGGTCGATCACTTCCGCCACACCCGCAACCAGCGCGCAACCGGCTCACTCGATGATGGTTGGGAATCGACTGAGGAGTTCAAGCCAATTGACCGGCTCACCTCCAGCGGTCCCACGCCGCTGGAGTCGGTCGCCAGCCGCGAACTGGCCAAAATGGTGCAGAATGCCCTGGCCCGCGTGTCGTTGGATTTAAGAGAAGCCGTCATTCTGCGCGACCTGCAGGATATGGATTACAAAGAGATTGCCTGCGTGCTAGGCATTCCCGAAGGGACCGTCAAATCGCGCATCAGCCGCGGCCGCGCGGAACTTGCAAGGCTGCTGGAACGTACTAAACGGGAGGTAATGTAATGGCAGAACGCACTCATCATCCGAACCGAACCGACTGCATCCAGTGGGAGATGCTGCTGGCCGATGCGCTCGACGGCCTGCTCAGGCACGAGGACCAGGCACTTTTTTCCGCCCACAAATCCGTCTGCCCCGCCTGCGCGGCGCTCTTTGAAGAAGCGCGCCGCGGCCGCGAGTGGCTGGAATTTCTCTCACCCGAGCCGGAAGTCCCCGCCGGCCTGCTTGACAGAATTCTTGTCCAAACCGGCCCTGGGCAGATGGAAGGCTATGGCCTGACGCCCGCCGGAAATAACATCGTGCCCATCACCCCGGCTTGGCAGCTTCCCGGCTTCATGGCGGGGATTCGCCGTTTCTCCGAACCCCGCCTGCTGATGACCGCGGCCATGGCCTTTTTCTCCATCGCTCTCACGCTCAACCTCATAGGCGTTCATTTGCGCGCCGTGCGTCTCGCAGATTTGCACCCCATCGACGTGCACTCCATCCCCGGCGAAGCGCGCGCCTTTCTTGAGCGGCGGCTGACCATGGCCTCCACTCCGGTCATTCGCTACTACGACCACTCGCGCCTGGTCTATGAAGTCGAGTCCAGAGTCAGGGAGCTGCGCCGCGCAACAGAAGATAACAATCAGCAGAAGCCCAGCCAGGTTTCACCGGGCGAGTCTAAACGGACTCCCGCCCGCATCCACGGCGGAACGCTCGAAAACTCTCCTCAACAGTCCGGCAACCAGCCGGCTATGAACCATTCCCATGAATTTCTGCAAACTTCCCTCAGGTATCAAGGGACGGGCCTCGCATTCCGGCGGCTCCAAAAGAACACAACGGGAACAGAAGCAACGAAAAGGAGCACAGTATGGACTGCGTAAACCACACCGGCGTAGCCGCAACCGCCTATTGCCAGAGTTGCGGCAAGGCGCTCTGTGACGGCTGCGCGCGCAAAGCCGCAGGAGGCCAGATTCTGTGCGAGCCCTGCTGGATGGCCTGGCAGAGCTACCAGCAGCCCTTTGCCGCCCCGCATCAGGGCGGACCTCATCCGGCGCTGGCAGCGTTTCTGGGCCTCTTTCCCGGCGTGGGCGCCATGTACAACGGCCAGTTTGTCAAGGGATTCATCCACGTGGCGATCTTCGTTGTGCTGGTCAGCATCACCGATCATTACGGCGTCTTCGGCATTCTCATTGCCGCATGGATCATCTACCAGTCGCTTGAGGCCTACCATACCGCCAAATCATTGCGCGACGGCCAGCCACCGCCTGACCCGCTGGGATTGAACGAAGCCGGTTACTGGCTCAATCCCGGCTCCCGTCCGCGTCCTGCCGATCCATCCGGCGCTGCTCCCACGCAGCCTGATCCCGGCCCAGCGGCGCAGGGTCCGGTTTATCAGCCGCCCTATACCGGCCCCTACCAGGCTCCGCCCATACCACTCGTTCCCCCCGTAGCGTCCTGCTGTTGGGGCCGCCGGGAGCCGATCGGCGCCCTGGCTCTCATCGTTCTGGGCACGTTGTTTCTTCTCGATCAGTTCGATATCTTCAACGGCCGCCTGTTCGACTACGCCTGGCCGGTGCTGTTGATCGCACTCGGCGTATGGCTGATCGCTCGCCGCTTCACCGATTCTCACGGAGGTTCAAAATGAGCCGTTACGTCATGATTCGCCGCCTGCGCGGCCCCGTATTTCTCCTGTTGGTTGGAGTGCTTGCGCTGCTGGCGCAGGCCAACATCCTCCCCTGGCGCAGGAGCTGGCCGCTGTTTCTCATCCTCTTCGGCGTGATTATGCTAGCCGAACGCGCCGCACTGGCCGCTGAAGACGACAATTCGCCACTCTCCAGCCCCGCTGATCCCTCGGCCGATACCGGCATTCCGCCTTATCCCGGCAAGCCGACAGCACATCTTCCCTCTGCAACCGAGGACTACGTCGATCCTTTCGAAAGGAAATCATGAGCACCGTGCCTCCATCCAATCCCCCCGGCGGCACGCGGCCGCCGTATCCGCCTTACGATCCCAAGACGCAGTGGCGCATCTACCGCGAGCAGCAGCGGGCCGCCTGGCGCGCGCAGCGCGATGCATGGAAAGCGCAGCGCTACGCCATGAAGGCTAGCTATGCGAATGCCTACGGTCCCCGCGTTCCTTCCATGGTTGGCCCTATTATCCTCATTGCTGTCGGCGTCATCGCTCTGCTGGTGCTCACCGGCCGCATCAATGCCGTCAATTTCTGGTCCTGGTATGCCCACTGGTGGCCTTTGTTGCTCATCGTTGCCGGCCTCGGCTTACTGGCCGAGTGGACCATCGATCTGCGCCGCCAAATCCCCGTCCGCCGCGGAGGCAGCTTTGTCGGAATCCTCATCCTGCTCGCCTTCCTCGGAGTATGCGCGGCGGGATGGAATCATGCCCGCGGCTCCTTCCATTCCATGTTCGGCGACCAGGGCGATAACTTCTTCAACGCCTTCGGCCTGCCCGAACATGATAACGACCAGCCGTCCCAGACCGCGCGGATTCCGGCCAACGCCTCCATCGAGATCGACAACCCCCGCGGCGACGTAAGCATCACCTCGGGCGACGCGACTACCATTGCTGTTGAGGCCCACCAGGTGGCCTTCGCCAACTCCGATGCCGACGCCAAAAAAATCTTCAGCTCCGAGGCGGTTCACCTGACCGTCAGCGGCAACGCCGCGCTTGTCAAGGCTGACAGCAGCTCCAGCGGCCGCGCCAACCTCACCGTCACCGTACCCAAATCCGCCCGCATAACCGTCAACGCCGGCAAAGGAGACGTAACCGCCGCCGGCCTCGGCTCAGGCATCAGCGT
The DNA here is from genome assembly GCA_963724755.1 of uncultured Acidobacteriaceae bacterium. Lineage (GTDB taxonomy): Bacteria > Acidobacteriota > Terriglobia > Terriglobales > Acidobacteriaceae > Telmatobacter. Next base: position 77,653 of record CAVRVZ010000016.1, on the reverse strand, counting down.
CAATGCCTCCCACGGCGACGTGCAACTCAGCGCCACAAACGGCTCAGTGCAGGTTCACTTCTCCGGCGGCAAGCACGACTTCGCCGCCCACCAGGTCAACGGCGATCTCTCCATCGACGGGGACTGCAACGATCTCACCATCTCTGAAATCAAAGGCAAAGTCACGCAGAGCGGCGAGATCTTCGGCGACGTGCATATTGAAAACGTCTCCGGCGCCGTGCACCTGCATACCACGGTCACCAACCTCGATCTGGCCAGCCTGCCGGGCGACCTGAACCTCAACTCCGACGACCTCCACGTCACCGAAGCCAGGGGTCCGGTGCGCGTCTCCTCGCACTCCAAAGATATTGACCTGAGCCAGATCTACGGCGATACCTACGTCGAAGACCGCAACGGAACCATCTCCGTCGAGCCTGCCGGAGCCTACGGCATCGAAGCCCAAAACGAGAAAGGCGATATAGAGGTAACCCTGCCGCCCAACGCCTCGGCCACCGTGGATGGCCGCACCCGCAACGGCGATATCCTCACCGATTACGGTCTCACGATCAACGGTGACGAAAGCAAAACCGTCACCGGCCGCATCGGCTCCGGCGCAACCAAATTCGTCCTCAACACGGATAACGGCGACCTGCGCATCAAGAAAGGCTCAGCCTTCCCCGCCACGCCGCCGCCCCCGCATACCCCTGAACTCAACGTCCCGCCCTATCGCCGGGTTCCGTCGATCGAAACCAGGTCCAAATCCACCTTAGGCGCGCCCCGCCTGAAAGCTCCCAAAATCCCACCCGCTCCACCGGCTCCGCAATAAGAACCGTCTCCCATCCTTTAACAAAGCCACAGGCGCGGCAGGTCTTCCCGCCCGCGCCTGTTCTATTCATTGAACAACTATTGATCCGGCAAGAAAACAATGACATCGTATTGCCACCCAGACAGTATTTTGTTGCCGGATCAATAATCAAATCCGCGATGACTTCAACAGCGATGGCAAGGCGCGGTATTCAAACTGAATCTCGACGCCTCGGTCTACACTTGAGTGCAGATTCTGTCGGTGTCGATCTTCGAGAACACCGGGATATCATGCGCACTTCAGCCCAATCTCAACAGAACCGGCCATCCTGCTTTCGCTAACCAACTGAATCTATTCAATATCTAGCCGGACAGCAGTAAATTTAGCCAAGGGCGGAATCGGACTGAAAGTTAAAGGCCACAGGAAATTTAAAAAGGTCGCTGCTGTTCATTACCAAGGTGGAGAGTTGAAGCTGACCTGTCTCTGCCGGGCCATTAAAATGAATGACAGATGTCCCAAAATAGGCCAGTAAATAGTGTTCAGAGAACATTAAGGTAAGTACCTGGAGGCTTCCCTTCAGCTGTAAAGCATAACCGTGCATGAGTTTAACTGCACGGTGTTTATAACCCATAAGACTTCTGGATTGTATTACTAAGGTTGCATGGTTCTGGCCCAAATCTGGTATTGGCATCCATTTGGCCGATAAAGGACCATGAGATCAGCTTCACCGCTTCCTGATGGCAGTGGTACGGCCATGCATTGAGAGAGTTCGCAATCTATGATCAAGATCGGACTATATTCGGAAGATCACACGCTGCACCCGCTTCTTTCCTCCGCGCTCGGAAAGGACTTCAAGATTCTGTTGGAGTCAGACGAGGAAGGGATGAACGACCTGCTGTCTGCCGGGGGCTGCGATGTCATGATTCTGGACCTGTACTCCAATCATGATTCATTGCAGGAGCGGCTCGGGTCTTCCCGTCATTTGATTGCATCGCAAGTACCCGTCGCTGGTTATGGCCGACGATGGCCTTCGCTCCACAGCCTTTGAACTGGTTCGCTCCGGAGCCTTCGGTTACTGCCGCAGACCGCCTTCTATTCGCGACCTCAAGACCATGCTCAGCCGGGCCTTTGAAAACTCCACTCTGAAGCAGCAGTTGCATACCGTGCAGCATCAGCTGGAGGAGCCCGGAAGTTGCGACCAGCTGATCGGATCGAGCCCGATGATGCAGCAGGTCTATCAGCTTGTGCATCGCGTAACCAATCTCAATGCTTCAGTGCTGGTGACCGGCGAAAGCGGAACCGGCAAAGAATTGATCGCCCGCGCCATCCACAATCTCGGCTCCCGCGCCAACCGCCCGTTTGTGGCTGTCTCCTGCGGCGCCATTCCTGAAACCCTGATTGAAGCTGAGCTGTTCGGGCACGAAAAAGGCGCCTTCACCGGCACGGTGGGCGCGCGCGAAGGCTACTTTGAGCAGGCCGGCGACGGCACGCTCTTCCTCGACGAGATCGGCGATCTGAGCCTGTTTACGCAGGTCAAGCTGCTGCGCGTCATCCAGCAGATGGAGTTCAGCCGCCTGGGCAGCAACCGGCTCATCCCGCTGCGCGCGCGCCTGATCTTCGCCACTCACCGCGACCTGGCCAAACTGGTGGCCGAAGGCAAATTCCGCCAGGACCTTTACTACCGCATCAACGTCATGCAGATTGAATCGCCTCCGTTGCAGGAGCATCCGGAAGACATTCCCGTGATCGCCAGGCACTTCCTGCGCCACTATGGGCAAGTGTTTCAAAAGCCCATGGAGGATATCGATCAGGATGCGATGGCCATGCTGCAGAGTTACTCGTGGCCGGGCAATGTGCGCGAGCTTGAAAACGTGATGCAGAGGGCAATCATCACCGCTCCCGGACTTACCGTCCGCGCGGATGATTTGACCCTGAACGCGGCGCAGGAAGACGAGGATGCCGATCTCGACGGCGTAGTCAACATTGGCGATTACCATCCCGCCGGCTCCTTCGAGCGCCAGCTTCGCGACTATAAAGTCAAACTGGCCGTCAACGCCGTTCGCGAGAACAATGGCAACAAGACCCTGGCTGCCCGCAGCCTGTGCATCTCCAGGGCTTATCTGCACCGCCTGATCAGGCTTGACGAAACTGACCCGATCTTCGAGCAGGAAGTCAACGACGCGGTGAATGCCTGAGCGATCACTCCGGCTTCACCGCGCGGCGCGTTCCGCCTTCTATTGATAATTCCCTTATGTGTGCAAGTTATATTCGGCCGCCCCGGCTATAACCAAACCGCTCTTCTGGCGCCCGTGGATATACCAGCAGCACCAGGAGGTTTCATGAATCTGTTTGTCGGCGGGCTCAATTAGATCCCTGTAGAGAACCTTTCCGTAGATAAATACCTTTTCTTCCCAGTTTTCAATCCTCTTGAACATTTCCTCGTGTTTCGCAGATCCCTTTCACATCGTCGCGGCTAAACGACTTGATGGTGGTCGATTCGCCCGGAAGCAGAATGATGGGGACAAACGGCAGCGCTCGATTCCTGATTCTCAAACTCTGGAGTATTGCGGAAGGTGAGATTCATCGGGTGCAATCATGATCCGCTCCATTGAGGCGATCATGTTGGCGGGGCAGCGTCCGCGATTGGTGGCCTTCACGGCAAAACTGTTCACCACGCTCCGCGACGGCTCGACCGTGATCAGCAGCCAGGGCCGTCCCGCATCGATGACCGCTTGCGCGTTCAACAATGCCGCCTGGGCACTGTCAGCGGCGGCCTCGGCAAGGGCTTCAGTGGCCCGGGTATTGCGCTCGATTTTTTTCAGCGTAGAGATGGCCAGGATGATTCCGATATAAGCTACGATGGCCAGCACCACGTTGGCTACCCAGGAATGCGGTCGGGAGTGGGCCATGATTCAGGCACGGGCGCCGGATTGGCAACGGCGATATGAGGCTCAGGGTAATCGCAGGGAAGGCCGTCACACTCGGGTTTGGTCGATGGGGCTGCCTGCGCTCTGCGGCGAGGCGATCGCAGATGATGGCAAAGCCGGAGTCTGCTGAAGGAAGCCAGGATTGACCAGCAGGGAGCGAAGTGGAAGGAGTTTGCAGATTTGGTCCGGAGTTACCGCTTGCCTGCCCCAGGACCGGTGCAGGCAACTGGGTGAGGACCAACAGCACAGCGAATATCGACAACCCCTTTAGCATCATGGTTAATGTACCATACGAAACTCTTCGGTTGCGTTGCCGACGGCAAATCTCAGGAACGAGTAAGGCAGCTCCTCGCATGAGGACGAATCACACATAAATTGTCCTGGGGTGAATGGTGGACCTGGTCGGGATCGAACCGACGACCTCTTCCATGCCATGGAAGCGCGCTCCCAGCTGCGCCACAGGCCCACTTGCTGGAGGGATGCAACTCTCTTATTGTCTCTGCTCTGGCCTGATTCGTCAAACCCTGACAAAGGCTACGGAGGTACGTCAGAGCCAGAAATCCTGAAGCGGGAAGCCGGTAAAATGGGTCCAAAGTTGAGGAGGCCGAGCGATGCAGGCAGCCGTCGTGAATGTTCTGGGCCAGGCGCCCAAATATCAATCGTTTCCTTGATCCGGTTGCCGGAGACGGCGAGGAAGTGATCCAGGTCCACGCCGCCGGGCTGCACCCCATCGTGAAGGCGCGCGCCAGCGGGGCGCACTACTCGAGCGATAGCGTGGTCCCCTTGATTCCCGGTGTCGACGGAGTGGGAACTCTAAACGATGGAAACCGGGTTTTCTTTGGATTTTCACGCGCTCCGTTTGGTTCCATGGCGGAGCGTACGGTAACTCGCCGGTCGATGTGCGTTCCTTTGCCCGATGGGATCAACGATGTGCAGGCGGCGGCCATCGCCAATCCGGGAATGTCAGCATGGCTCGCAATGAAGGAACGCGGCAAGTCTGGTTGCCGGAGAGACGGTACTGATCCTGGGAGCGACGGGCGTGGCCGGGCAACTTGGCGGTCCAAATGGCGCGGCATCTGGGAGCGAAACGGGTAATCGGGGCGGGGCGGAATGTGGAGGCACTCGCCGAGGCTGACCTGGATTCGGTGATTGCGCTCGGCGGCTCCTGAGGATGCGATTCGTGACGCGTTTGCCGCAGAAGCGGCAATGGGCATCGACGTGGTGATCGATTACCTATGGGGAAGGCCGACGGAGCTGCTTGCTGGAGGCACTGGCTAGAGGCTTCAAAGTGAGCGCGACCAAGAGCACCAGGCTGGTGGAGGTGGGAGCGAGCGCGGGACCGGCAATCACTTTGCCGGGAGCGATCTTGCGTAGCGTGGATTTGACGCTGATCGGCAGCGGATTTGGCTGCCGCATCCCTTGACAAGATTCTTGCCGCGATTCCGATTCTGTTTTCGCTGGCCGCTGGAGGGCAAGCTGAAGATCGCCGTGGAACCGGTTCCCTTATCGGAGGTTGAAACGGCTTGGAACCGCTCGGAACCGGGCCGTAGGATTGTTTTTACGGTCTAAGCAGTTAATTTTTGGTTACGAAAGGGCGCCCACTATCGTGACCGGGAACACTTTGGGGGGGCTCCGGTGTCTAAGACAATAGAGCGCGCGGGGCATCTGCTCATTGGCTTTGTTCCGTTTCCCGCGCACTCCGCGGCAAATAGCTCCCACGGCTTGCGGCGGCAGTTTTGGCCGCTGGGGGAGTGGCCGCAATCGGTACCTGGGTAATCGGCATTGGGCGATGGGCCCGGTGAGAATTGGCCTAAGTGCATGTGATTGCGGTAAGGTGGGAGGATACTGAAGTGCAGGTGGACCTCACCATGGGCAATCTTGCCGGCGCGCTGACCCTCCAATCCGATGAAGCGGCTCTGATCGCGGAACTACAGGCCGGCTCTGAGGAGGCGTTTGCATGGCTTATTGCGCGCTTCCACCAGCCCATTTACTCCCTGCTGGCGCGTTCCGTGCAGGATCGCGCCGATGCCGCCGACCTCACTCAGGAAGTCTTTGTGAAGGTCTTTCGGGGGGTGGGCAGCTTTCACGGCGAGTCGTCGCTGCGCACCTGGATCTACCGCATCGCCTTGCGCGAGGCCTCTAACCAGAGGCGCTGGTGGATGCGGCACAAGCAGCAGGAGATGCCCATCGAGCAGGAGATGAGCGGTGGGGATTGCGGAACACCGCTGCTGCTGAAAGATACGCTGGTCGACCCGGCGGAGTCGCCTTTCGACCAGGCCGTGCATGCAGAGAACCGGGCACGGGTGGAAGCGGCTTTGCGGCAGGTGCCGGAGCCATTTCGCACCACGCTGATCCTGCGCGATATTGAGGGATTTGTTTACGAGGATGTGGCAGAGATAGAGGGCGTGCACCTGGGCACGGTGAAATCACGGCTGGTGCGCGGGCGCGCATGCTTAAAGGCGATTCTGACCGCTACGGCCGCGAAACAGCCTGCCGCGGTAAACAGCGGATTTGAAATACCTCTTGGAGAGGAGGCGCGATGAACGGTTGCAGTGCAATACAAGCAAAGTTTACTGAGTATATGGATGACCGGCTGAACGGACGAGAGATGCAGTTCATTGCCGCCCACCTTGAAGATTGCCGGGAGTGCTTGCGGGAGTGGGAGTCGCTAGCGCCAGGTGCAGGCCTCGCTGGCCGCACTGGGTCCGGCACCGGAGCCCGAGGATCTGCCGCTGCGGATTCGCGTGGCCATCAGCCAGGAGCGGGCGCGCAGCCGCCAGAGCATCTTTGCCGGCTGGAGCCTGGTGTGGAGAAATACCCTGGGACCCTTCCTGCTGCAGGCCTCGGCCGGCTTTGCCAGCGCGGTTCTGCTCATGGGATCGGTCATCGTTCTGGCCACCATGTTTACCCAGCCTGAGGTAGCCCACGCCAGCAAGGACGAGCCATTGGGCAACGCAACCGCGCCGCGGCTGCTCTATCTTTCCAGCGGCGTGGACAGCAACAGCATCGGCGCAATCTCCGGCCCGGTGGTGGTGGAGGCTTATATCAACAGCGCAGGCCGGGTTTACGACTATCGCATCGTCTCCGGACCCACCGACGAAGCCACCCGTTCGCAGATTGAAAATCTGCTGCTGTTCAGCGTCTTTGAACCGGCCAGTTTCTTCGGCCAGCCGGTCCGCGGCCTGGCGGTGCTTTCCTTCTCTGGCGTTTCAGTGCGCGGGTAAGGCAGCCTGTTTGGCGATACTGAATGAGTGCCCCATCATTCACCTATTTTGCGAAGATGCAAGGGTAGGAAGCAGCCCTCAGCAAATTCGCGGCAACTGCTCGCCAATCTGCGTAGCAATCACGCGATTGGCGCCCATCGCCGTTCGCGCCACAATCATCCGCGGATGCTGCGAAGTCACCGTACCAATCTGCGCAGCCTCACGTCCCAACGGATGCGCCCGCAGCACGGCCAGCACTTTCTTCGCGGCCTCAGCCGCAACAAAAAATACCGCCTTGCCCTCGTTGGCCACATAAACCGGATCGAGGCCCAGCAGCTCGCACGCCGACTGCACCTCAGCCCGTACCGGCAAGCGCGCTTCGTCGATCGCAATCCCCACGCCCGAAGCCTGCGCAATCTCATTCAGCGTCGAAGCCAGGCCGCCGCGCGTGGGATCGCGCATGGCATGAACCGCCGCGCCCGCCGCATCCAGAACCTCGGCAATCATCCCGTTCAGCGCCGCGCAATCGGAGCGAATCTGACTTTCGAACTCCAGGCCCTCGCGCACGCTCATAATCGCCATGCCGTGGTCGCCGATCGTGCCCGAAACCAGAATCGCGTCTCCCGGCTGCGCCCGCCGCGGACCCACTTCAATCCCCGCGCCGCAGCACTCCCACGCCCGCCGTAGTGATGTAGCAGCCGTCTCCGTGCCCACGCTCCACCACCTTGGTATCGCCGGTAACAATCTGCACGCCAGCGGTAGCCGCAGCCGCAGCCATCGCCTCCACAATCGCCGCCAGTTGCGCCAGCGGAAATCCCTCTTCCAGAATAAAGCTCGCGCTTAGATACTTCGGCTCCGCGCCGGAGACAGCCAGATCGTTCACCGTTCCATTCACCGCCAGCTCGCCGATCGACCCGCCGGGAAAAAACAGCGGCTGCACCACAAACGAATCGGTGCTCATCGCCAGCCGGCGCAGCCGGCAAATCAAGCACCGCCGCATCGCCCAGATTTTCGAGAGCCGCATTGCGGAATGCCGGCAGAAACAGATGCTCCACCAGCTCGTTGCCCAGCTTGCCGCCCCCGCCGTGGCCCATCACGATGGTCGGATAGCCAACCAGCGGCAGCGGACAGGTCCAATTCGAAAAATCGGGAACTCCAACTTCCAAATTCTCACCCATGTGAAATCCCCGGCAACTCAGTTTTGAAAGTGCCTGACTTTAGTCGTGCCGTAAATGCTGCAAAGTGGATAATGTGCTTAATTGATATGCGCATAAATCATTTCCTTGCGCCGTCTCTACGGGACTCCGTAACGAATTTGTAGAATTCCTTTTCCCCACGCTAAAGCGCGGGGCTAACCAACTCTGCGCCTCCGGCGCGTTTGTGCGATGAAGCGCAGGGCTAACCTAGTTGCCGTAGCGACCGCCTCCAGCGCGTATGTGCGGAATTTCCTTATGCGGTCCTCAATAGCCCCTGAGGATGTGCATATTCAACAGTATGCATTCCCTCGGCGGTTAAAGCCGCCCTTTCTCTCAGTGCATCTGCGGCACGGCTAAAGCCGTGCCCTTTCAAAGCAACACATATCCCGGCACCGATTCAGCGATGAGCAACTCCGGTCAGACCGCTTCCCGCGCTCGCCAGCTCTTCCGCCGACAAGAACCGCCCATAGTTGTAATAAGCCGCGCAGGCGCCTTCGCTGGAAACCATCGTCGCACCCAGCGGATGCCGTGGCGTGCATTCTTTTCCGAAGGCCGCGCACTCGGCCGGCTTGATGGCCCCGCGCAGCACGTCCCCAGCCCGGCACAGCGGCGACTCCTGGGTATGAATGCCGGTAATGTGGAATCGCTCCTCGGCGTCGAACTCGCGATAATCCGCGCTCAGCCGCCAGCCGCTCTTGGGAATCACGCCAATCCCGCGCCACGCCCGGTCCGTTACCTCGAAGACCTCAGCCAGCAGCTTCTGCGCCGCCTGGTTGCCCTCAAACTTGACGATCCGCTCGTAGGCGTTCTCCACTTCGTGCCGCCCGGCCTCAAGCTGAATCACCGCGCGGCGAATCCCATCCAGCAAATCCAGCGGCTCAAAGCCCGTGACCACCAGCGGCACCTTATACTTCTCCGCCAGCGGCGGATACTCCCAGTAGCCCATCACGCTGCACACGTGGCCGGCCAGCAGAAATCCCTGCACCTTGTTTCCCGGCGACTCCAGAATCGCCGCGATCGCCGGCGGCACCAGCACATGCGAGACCAGCAGCGAAAAATTCTTCAGCCCGCGCCGCTTGGCCACATGCACGCTCATCGCATTGGCCGGAGCCGTAGTCTCAAACCCCACGCCGAAGAAAACCACCTGCTTCTCAGGATTCTTCGCCGCCAGTTCCACCGCATCCAGCGGCGAGTAGACCACCCGCACATCGCCGCCCGCGCCCTTCACCTGAAACAGATCGCGCTCAGTGCCGGGCACGCGCAGCATATCGCCGAAGGAGCAGAAGATCACGCCCGGCTGTGCGGCAATGGCCAGCGCCTTATCAATCAATTCCAGCGGGGTCACGCAGACCGGGCAGCCGGGCCCGTGAATCATCTCGATGCCGGCGGGCAGCATCTGGTCGATTCCGTTCTTGATGATGGAGTGCGTCTGCCCGCCGCAGACCTCCATGATCTTCCATGGCCGCGTGGTGACAGCAGGCGATCTCCCGCGCCATCCGCTGCGCAATCTCGCCATTCCGGAACTCGGTCAGGTACTTCATTGCTTGGAACAGCTCCCATCCGGGCAAGCCGACTGCGGCTTACGCGCCGCCCGGGCAAACGCCTCATCCCCCTCGGCCAACTCCTCCTCCAGCATGCCCATCTCGCGGAAGTCCCTGAGCGTCTGTTCGGCCGTCTCCTCGTCGATCTTCGAGAGCGCAAACCCAACGTGGACAATGGTATAGTCGCCCACCTCGACCTCCGGCACGTAGTCCAGGCAAACCCTTTTCACAATCCCGCCAAAGTTCACCCGCCCCACCCGAAGCCCGCCCTCGGAGGTAATCTCTTCGACTTTTCCCGGAATCGCTAAGCACATGGTGACTACCTTATACCCCTCTGGGGCAACCGTATAGTGTGATTTAGATCACTCGAACTACAGCCAAATCAGCCTCGTTCCGTACGTAACTCCTCCAAATACCCCAGCCACTCTTCCAGCCCCACTCCGCTCTTCACTGAAGTCTCGAAGATCCGCATCCCCGGCCGAATCTCGTTGATATTTTTGAGCGCAGCCCAGCGGTCGAAGCCGCACGGCACCGCGAGGTCCATCTTGGTAATCACCGCCGCATCGGCGGAGTTGAACATGGTGGGATACTTCAGCGGCTTATCTTCGCCTTCCGTCACGCTAAAGCAGCACCACGCGGATCGCCTCGCCCAGGTCGTAGCTCGACGGGCAAACCAGGTTGCCTACATTCTCAATAAACAGATAATCGAGGTCCGGCAAGATCCCAGCCGTCCAGGTGCTTGCCGATCATCTCCGCATCCAGGTGGCAGATTCCATGGGTATTGATCTGCCGCACCGGAGCGCCGCTCGAGGCCAGCCGCCGCGCATCGTTATCGGTCTCCAGATCGCCCACCAGCGCCGCCACTCGCGCGCCACGCTTGCGCAGCTCTGTCAGCGTCCACTCCAGAAACGCCGTCTTGCCCGTCCCCGGGCTTGAAACCAGGTTCAGCACCAGCACTCCGGCAGCCGCGTAGCTGGCCCGCAGCCCCGCCGCCAACTCATCGTTTTTCTTCAGAATTCCCCGCCGCAGCTCCACAATCCGGGTCGTCATGCCGCCTCCTTGCCGTCTTCAATCTCGATGGAATCAATCTCCAGCTCGCGGCCCTGGCGCAGGTCAAAGCACGGCTCGCCGCAACGCGGGCAGCGGAAGCTCTGCACTCCTTCGAGTTCCACGTCCTCGCCGCATTTTTCGCAGTGCATCACCACCGGCAGCACGTTGATCACCAGCCGCGACCCTTCCAGCGCCGTTCCCTCCGCCGCAATCCCGTAACAAAACTCCAGCGATCCTGCAACCACAGACGCCAGAGCCCCCACGCGCAGCCGCACCTCCAGCACCCGCGCGCCGGGATAAGCCGCCAGCGACTCGGTCACCGATCCACAACGCTGGTTACGATGGAAAGCTCATGCATAAAAGATGGATTCTACGCCTATGCCGAACCAGCCGCCCGGCTGAAACTTTTCAAGGGAGGGCAATTTCGCGTACTCTGCCCTGGTTTCCTTCAGGAGAGGAATTCAGGGTTTACGTTTTGCCAGAAGAGGTTGCGCACATACTCGCGGCTGGCCTCCAGCTCATAATTGGAACTCAGTACACAATGCCTTGAAATGAATCGCGATGGACTCCAAGGGAATAGTCCACCATGACGCCGACGCGCCGCAGTCTGTCAGAAATGTCTATCCGTCCGAGACAAGGCCGGCCGGACATAGAGCCCTATAAAGTATTGATTATAAGCATATTATCAAGTTCACAGATGAGAGTATGGTTGCATCCGGCACTGATTCCATTGATCCTGGATAAAAACCGAAAGATTGTCGACTAGCACGATAGTACTATATAAAAACATTACCGCAGTACTAAATTAGTACAGTATAAAGCATATTACCGTAGTGCCAACTATGGTTCACTGTTAGAGCGGGAGTCAGTTACCATGGTTTTCTCCGAAGAGAAAGATCTGAAAGGAGGAGGGATTGCCATGGGTTCAGAATTGTCACCAAATTTCGATACCAGGTATCCCGACTCCATCGGAAACGGAGCCTTGTCCATTGCGTTGATCGGCCCTGACGATGGGCGCCGCAAGGCTATGTCCAACGCTCTTGCCGAATGCCGCTGGAGCCAAGGTCCGCGAGTTTTCCTCCTATCCCACCTCGCTTGACGAAGTGCCAAGGCTGCTGAAGCAGTACTACGACGTCATCCTGATCGATCTGGACAGCAACCGGGAGTTCGCCCTCGAACTGGTGGAGAGCATCTGCGCCACGGATTCGGCCACCGTGATGGTCTACTCGGAGCAGGCTGACCGGGACGGGGTGTTCCGCAGCATGCGTGCGGGCGCTCGTGAGTTTCTAACTCCGCCTTTCGATCAAAACACATTGGCGGAAGCTCTCGTCAGGGCCTCGGCCATCCTCCGTCCGAAAACTCTCCCCGTAAAAAAGGCCGGCGGCAAGCTGCTGGTGTTTCTCGGCTCCAAAGGCGGCTCCGGCGTTACGACCATTGCCTGCAATTTTGCCATCGCCCTGGCCCAGGAATCCGAGCAGAGCACCTTGCTGATCGATCTCGGCCTGCCTATAGGAGACGCCGCGCTCAGCCTCGGAATCACCGCCGAGTACTCCACTGACAATGCCCTCCAGGAAGCCGACCGGCTGGATGCAAGTTTCCTGAACAAGCTGCTGGCCAAGCACCAGGCGGGAGTCTACGTGCTTGCGGCTCCAAGCAAAGTGCCTGAGGTCGAGGCCTCCCATGCGGCAATCGAAAAGCTGATCAGCGTCGCGCGCCAGGAATTCGACAATGTGATCGTCGATGCGGGATCGAGACTCGATTTGATGGGAACCACTCTCATCAAAGAGGCCTCTACGGTCTACCTGGTTACCATGGCCGGCATCTCAGAACTGCGCAACTCAAATCGCCTGATCACGCGGTTCTTCAATGGGGATGGTCCCAAGCTCGAAGTCGTAATCAACCGCTACGAGCCTCGCTTCCTGGGAGTGACTGAAGAACATATCTCCAAGGCTCTGAACAGGCCGGCGCAGTGGAAGATTCCCAGCGATTATGACGCCATGCGCCAGATGCAGAGCACCGCTACTCCGCTCGCATGGTGGATTCGCCCATTTCACGGCTGATCATGGAGATGGCCTGCTCTGTTACCGGGCATCCCGTACCCAAGTCAAAAAAGAAGGTATTCAGCTTTAAAGATCTGGGTAAAGGCAGTGCGGAGAACATTTCAATCATCGATAAGCCGCCTGTTCAATATCAATTCAAAGCCGGCCTATACCGGTGCGGCTCCGGATATCGCGTGGAAATCGCCCGCTCCCATTACCTGTGGCAGCGCGCTCAGTGACGACCAGCTCAATGCCACAGCATCGGTTCCCGGCACATTTGTGTATACCCCCAGCGCCGGCTACATGTTGCCCGCGGGAAAGCATACGCTCTGGGTAACCTTCACGCCTGACGGGCGGGGGAGACTCCGATGCGGTGCAGGCCTCCGTCACCATCATGGTTACCAAGGCAACGCCAACCATCGCTTGGCAGGCGCCTCGCGACGTTGCCTGCGGCACCGCGCTAAGCGCCGCTCAGCTCAATGCCACGGCATCGGTTCCCGGCACATTCGAATACACTCCTGCCGCGGGCGAAGTGCTGGCGTGCGGGAAAGCACACGCTCACGGTAACTTTCACGCCAAAGGACGAAACGAGCTACACAACGGCGCAAGCTGCCGTGACGATTAATGTCTCCATGGCGACGCCGGCAGATCGCATGGCCGGAACCGGATCCGATCTCCTGCGGCACACCGCTCAGTGCCGCTCAGCTCAACGCCACGGCATCGGTTCCCGGCAAATTCGTTTACAGCCACTCCGCTGGCGACCTGCTGCCGGCGGGAACGCATACGCTCTCGGTAACCTTCACTCCCAAGGACAGCGCGAACTACGCGACAGCGCAAGCCTCCGTTTCAATCACTGTCGCCAAGGCCAAGCCGGCCATCGCATGGCCGACGCCGGATCCGATCATCTACGGCACCCGGCTCGGCGCCGCTCAGCTCAGCGCCACCGCATCGGTTCCGGGTAAATTCATTTACAACCCGGGCCTCGGCGCCGTGCTTGCGGCTGGTGAGCATACGCCCTCGGTCACCTTCACTCCGGACGATACAGCCAACTACACCACTGCGCGGACCGCCGTATCGCTCACCGTCGTCAAGGCGGAGCCGATCATTGCATGGCCAATGCCGAATCCGATTAGCTGCGGCGCCGCACTCAGCGCCATGCAACTCTGTGCCGCGGCATCTGTGCCGGGAACATTCGTCTACACTCCCGCCGCGGGCGACGTGCTTTCGGCGGGAGATCATACGCTCTCGGTAACATTCACTCCGGCTGACACCATGAATTACAAAACGGCGCATGCGGCCGTATTGCTCATTGTCACCGAGACAACTCCAACCCTGATCTCGTGGCCCGCACCCGCCGCCCATTACCTACGGCACCGCGCTCAGCTCCTTTCAACTCAACGCCACGGCGCCGATTCAGGGAAGCTTCGCCTACACTCCTTCCGAAGGCGACCTGCTTCCGGTTGGGCGGCATACGCTCTCGGTAACCTTCACTCCGGTGGACACCGAGAAATATGCGATAGCGCACGCCTCGGTGCCGCTTGTGGTGGAAGGATTGCCGAACATCGATTCGCTACTTACGGCAGCCACGCATACTCCGCATCACGCAAACTCGCGCCGCCGACCAATCTTACTTTCGTGGACGCGAAGCCGAAGCCGGTAACCAGCATCAGCACCCCCAACCAAAAAATCCAACGTGAAACGCGCACTTATAAAGGTGCTATCTACGAGAAAGGGGACGATGGCCAATGGCATCTCCAGCAAAAATAGCGCAGATACTACCCGACACACTTCCTGAGGATTTCGGCGATTGGGATAGCGAAGATTCTCCGGCAGCTCAACCTGTCAGGTCCGGCAGCTTCCAACCCGCCGCTGGTTTCAGTCTGTTCCTAAGCCGCCCGCGCAACCCGCAAAGCCGCAAGCTGCCCCGGCGCGCAAGGCTAAGTGTGATAACTAACGCGGCTTCGAACATTGCGGTCAAACAGCGCCGTGGCGGATGGGTGCGCAATCCAGCTTCGCATCAAGGCAGCGGCCATGCGCGAGGCGGATGAAGTCATCTTTCAATCGATTCGATCCAATCGGGCCAGCATGGGAAAGCAGAAGCCTCCCAGCAAGAAGTGGATGACGGTTTGCGACTGTTCCCGCCGGATTGATTGTGGTGATGCTCGTCCTCGTTACGCTGTTCTATCGCGGAAAGCTGCCCTTATTCGAGACATACGGTTGAAACGCAACCGGTAGCGGCCGATACGCTGCCGGCGAACACCATTCATTGAGCCGCCGATGCATTCAGGCTCTGCTCAGCAGCCCGCCGCGATCGAGATGCAGCAGACAACTGATACCCAGCAGGCCACGGAAACAAAGGAAGCGGTCCAGCCACAGCTGCAGTCGACAAATGATGCACGATCAGCTCACCACGCCGATCGCAGATTCCGCATGACCTAAATGGAAGGCCTCCGATGATGCGCCGTCCTCTTTAAACATAGGCGCGGCGGCCTGGCAGGCCAGGGCAGCAATAGCGCGATTGGCAACATCTTCAATGGACAGGAACAGTCCAGCGTGAATGTTGCGCCACCAAAAACCGTGGCCGTCTCAGCCGGCGTTGCGGGAGGTCTGCTGGTTCAGAGAACTGCACCAGTTTATCCGCAGATCGCCAAGATCAGCCCGCGTCTCCGGCACGGTGGTGCTGAAAGCCACCATTTCGAAGACCGGAATCATCGAGAATCTGCACGTTGTGAGCGGACCGTCGATGTTGACGCAGGCTGCTCTGGATGCCGTGAAGACCTGGCGCTACAAGCCCTACAAGCTCAACGGCGATCCGGTGGAAATTGAGACGACTGTAAACGTGATCTTTACCCTGGGCGGCTGAAGACTCCACCGCCGGTAGACTGTCACCTAGACGCGCTCGCTCGCCGTGCGGAGCGCGATCGGAGCCCGACCCACCCCCGTCATGTGCACAATGTCGCGCCGCGGCAGGCCTCGCTCCGCCTTGCCCAGTTGGGCTTATTGCTGCCCGGGCAGAACCTGCTAAACAAATCGTAGCGCTGCCGACGGTCAATGGCTTCGAAGCGGATCTCCTCGCTGGCCGCAACAAACCGGCTCATTGCTGCAAACACAAATTTTCTACTCGAGCATGCGGATGATCGCTACCCGGCGTGACTGCCCCTTCAGGCTCATCTTGTGTTGGATGAGAGTTAAATTTGGCAATTGGCTAGTAGTGGGTCCTGTGTCATACTGATTTGACCATTATGGATTGTGCATAAATTTATACACACTGAGGGTTGTCGAAGGAGAGGTACATGGGCGCAAAAGTACGCATGACTGCCAGCGAAGCATTTGTCGAAACTATGTTGGCGCATGGCGTCAATACAGTGTTCGGAATCGTCGGATCCGCGTACATGGATGCGCTGGACCTTTCCCCTTCCGCGGGTATCCGATTCATTCCTGTCGCGCACGAACAGAATGCCGCGCACATGGCCGATGGCTATTCACGCGTCAAGAAAGCCATTACCGTCAGTGACGAGGACCAGGTAGGCGATGCGCAAAGAGTTGCAATTCTGTCTAATAAGCCCACCGTATCAGACCTGATGCTGACCCAGGAACTGGCGGAGCCATTTCGCCGCGATGCATTTAAGCCACCCGTGCGTCTGCTCGACAAATATAAGGCTCTCGCAGCAAAGGCTGATTAGAGCTTGTTTCAACAATACGTATTGTGTCAGGACACGACTTGCAGCCTGTCACGAGCGCAGTAGAAGGATGCCGAAAAAGGCCGAAAAACAATAGGCTTTATCCCCTGAGGAATTACCATCAAGGTTCGCTGAAAGATTTTTTGTAACATGTTCTAAGCCGGTTCTCCGCCCCATCATTCGTATATTCTAGGAATTCGTTGAGGTGCAAGCAATGCCTGCTAACCCCAAAGAAGCTATTCCTTCCCTGTCACTCGAAACCGAGTTCAGACGCGCACTTGGGCTATTCGACTCGACGATGATTGTAACCGGCTCTATGGTAGGAGTGGGTATTTTCATTGTTTCTGCGGCGATGGCCCGTGAAGTTGGCAGCACCGGCTGGTTGCTTTTGAGCTGGGTTATAACAGCCGCCCTGACGCTGGCAGCGGCGTTATCTTATGGGGAACTTGCAGCGATGATGCCGCATGCAGGCGGGCAATATGTCTATCTACGAGAAGCATTTTCGCCATTCGTCGGCTTTTTGTACGGATGGACTTTGTTTCTGGTCATTCAGACAGGGACCATCGCCGCTGTTGCCATTGGTTTCGCCCGCTATTGCGGCGTGTTCTGGCCCGGAATCTCTGACGACCGGAATCTGATCACACCGATTCACTTTGCAAGGGACTACGCAATCACCTTGTCCCCCACACAACTCGTGGGAATCCTATTGATTGCATTTTTGACGTGGATCAACACGCTGGGAATTGATTACGGGAAAATTGTCCAGAACGTTTTCACGGCCTGCAAGGGAGGACTGATACTGACGATTATTGCGGCGGGGATGGTTCTCGGATGGAATACCGAAGCCGCACACAACAACTTCACCAATCTCTGGACCCCGCACGGGATGACGCCAATCGTACCGGGGGTCGCGGCGGCAACAATATTCGGATTGTTTGTCGCGATGTGCGTAGCCCAGACGGGTTCGTTGTTCGCCGCGGATGCCTGGAATAACATCACTTTCATTGCAGCCGAGGTCAAGGAGCCGAAGCGAAACATTCCTCTATCGCTGGCCCTCGGAACCGGCATTGTGATGGCCTTGTATTTTCTGACTAACCTGGCATACCTTGTGATGTTGCCGCTGAAAGATATTCAAAGCGCGCCGGCAGATCGAGTGGCTACGCTTGCTCTGAGCCGGTCCTTCCCGGGGTTTGGAGTTGTTCTGGTAGCCGTGGGCGTCATAGTCTCTTCTTTCGGTTGCACGAACGGCCTCGTGCTGGCGGGAGCGCGTGCTTATTATGCGATGGCGAAGGACGGATTGTTCTTCAAGGTTGGGGCTCGGTTGAACCGGGCGAAAGTGCCCGCGTGGGGACTTGTTCTGCAAGGGGTCTGGGCTGCACTGCTGGTGGTTGTGCGAACCTATGATCCGAGGACAAAGACTTACGGGAATATATACACGGATCTGCTCGAATACGTTATTGCCGTCGCGCTGATTTTTTACATCGCGACGATTGCAGGGGTATTCAGGCTGCGGGCCAAGCGTCCGGATGCTCCTCGACCCTACCGCGCGTTTGGATATCCAATCGTACCCGCTTTATATATTGCAGGCGCCAGTGTGATCCTGATCGCGCTCATCTTCTATCAGCCGTCCACTACCTGGCCTGGATTTATCATTGTGCTGGCGGGAATGCCAGTTTACTGTATTTGGTGCGGAAAAATCAGAAAATAAGCAACCGCTAGTCATCCGCACGCCTGCGCAGCGGCGTTGGCTGACCTCGATGTCTATGAGCAGGATGACTTGATTGGGATCGCCCGTCGCATGGGCGTCGCTTTAATAGAACTGATCGAGAATCTGGAGCAGCGCCATCCATCCGTTGGCGCGACGCGTTTTATAGGACTTTTCGGGGTGGTCGAACTGATTCGCGATGGGAAACCACGCACACCCATGGCTCCATTCAACGGTACCTCGAATGAAATGACTGCGCTTTCGCACTTCTTTAGAAAGGAAGGCCTCTACACATTTTTCCGCTGGGACACATTCTTTACCAATCCCACATTGATGATAACGGAAAAGCAGCTCCGGGAAGCCTTCTCAATCATTGATCGAGGCTTGGAAATCACGGATCAGGCCGTCAGCGGATAGGCCAGTATTTCCTTGTAAAATGCAGTGGAGAAAGCCGCCAGGATGATAAGCTCAGGGGGAAAGCAGGCACGCATCGTGAAAAAGATAATTGCCCAGAGAACCGAATCCGCATCGCGCCAATCCGCATCTGTTTTGATCGACGCGAGAATACAGGAGCTGGATGACTGGCGCGGTGAGATGCTATCCCGGCTACGCGCTTTGATCAGGAAAGCCGACCCTGAAGTCGTCGAGGAGTGGAAGTGGGAAATACCTGTGTGGTCCCGCGAGGGGATCATCTGCACCGGCGAGACCTATAAGAAGGCCGTCAAGATGACGTTTGCCAGAGGCGCGTTTTTGGATGACCCCTCAGGTCTGTTCAATTCCAGTCTTGAAGGCAGAGTGAGACGCGCCATCGACTTTCGCGAAGGCGAAAAAGTGAATGAGAAGGCTCTGAAAACTCTGATTCGCGCCGCCGTGGCGCTGAACAGACTCAAGGCCTCGGAAGGCCCCCGGGCACGATAGAAGCGCAATGTGTTCAGTACTGGAGCGACATCCAGGCTCGAAGAACAGCGAACAACTAAGCGTGCCTCCAAAGGTTGGCTGTCATCCATTTTCTTTCCATGGAGGCACGCATGATCCGCTAATCTCCGGTTATATATATCGTGATACGATATATCTATGAAGACTGAATCTCTGGGGAACGCTTCTGACTCTCTGCTTAGAACCCTTGGCCGACTTTCGTTTTGAACTGCGCCGCTTTTTGCGCTTCAGCGAATGTGCAGTGCTGGAGGCAGGGCTGCAGCCACGGCAACACCAACTTCTGCTGCAGGTAGCGGGCGCTCCTGGGACAACAGCCGTGACGATAGCGTATGCGGCTGAACGGCTTGGGTTGAAGCACAACAGCACGGTTGAACTTGTCGATCGATCGGAACGCGAAGGCCTGCTGTCTCGAACGATCGACCCCGACGACAGGCGACGGGCAATTCTGCGCGTAACGCGCAAAGGCAAGGCTGTTTTGGGCCGCCTGGCAGGCAACCATGCGCGTGAGCTGAACGAATTGGCGCCGCGACTGGCACAGGCTTTGAAGGACATTCGGTTGCACGCCCGCGCGCATCGCCGGCGCGGAGGCTCGATGAAATCGCGGCCCTCCGCATTACGCGATTTTACCGTGGATCATCGGGTGTGGCTGCTGACCGGAGTATCGCTCGTTATCGGCGCAGGAGCAGCGGCACTGGCCGTGATTCTTTTGCGCGCGATCGCATTTGCGACAAACATCTTCTACTACCACCGACTGAGCCTGGCGATGGTTGGGCCAGCCGGATCGCCATTCTCGCCATAGCCTCTTGATATTGGTTCCAGTCGTTGGCGGCCTGCTGGTCGGGTTGATGGCCTACTTTGGGTCGGACAAGATTCGCGGACATGGAATTCCCGAGGCCATTGAGGCAATTCTGTTGAATGGCGCGCGCGTCGACCCGAAAGTAGCGGTGCTGAAGCCGCTCTCGGCAGCAATTGCAATCGGCTCCGGCGGGCCTTTTGGAGCGGAAGGACCGATCATCATGACCGGCGGAGCATTTGGCTCGCTGGTGGCGCAGTGGCTGAAACTTTCAGATGCCGAACGGACAACGCTGCTGGTGGCCGGCGCCGCCGCGGGAATGTCGGCAACGTTTGCTGCGCCGATTGCCGCGATTCTGCTTGCCGTGGAATTGCTCCTCTTCGAGTGGCGTCCGCGCTCGCTGGTCCCGGTAGCGGCGGCAAGCGTCCTGGCAGGCGCGCTGCGCATGCGTTGGCTTGGATCGGGGCCGCTTTTCCCGGTAACGCTGCACGCAGCGATTCACCTCGAACAGGCGCTCCTCGTGGCCGCCCCATTGGGGATACTCGTTGGCTTTGCCTCGGCAGGGCTAAGCCGATTGATGTATGGCTTCGAAGACGGGTTTGAGCACTTTTGCGGCCGCCTGCACGTGCACTGGATATGGTGGCCGGCCATTGGCGGCATCGGCATTGGCGTGGGCGGGTTCTTCTTCCCACGTGGACTGGGTGTTGGCTACGACAACATCGCGGAGGTTCTGCGCGGAAATGCCCCGGTGGCCCTTCTGCTGGGCCTTATTGTTGCCAAATCGCTGATGTGGGCGTTTTCTCTGAGTTCCGGGACTTCAGGCGGCGTGTTGGCTCCCCTGCTTGATGATTGGCGCAGCTTTGGGAGAGGCCGCGGCGCAACTGGCGCATATGCCAGGCGAGACACAGGCGCTTTGGGCGCTGATGGCGATGGGGGCGATGCTCTCAGGCGCGCTGGGTGTGCCGCTGACGGCGATTCTCTTCTCGCTGGAGCTGACTCATGCTCTGCCGGCAATACTGCCTCTTGCATTGGCGTGCACTGCTTCCTATCTGGTGACCTCGTTGGTTATGCCGCGGTCGATTCTGACGGAGAAGCTGAGCCGCCGAGGATACCACTTATCGCGTGAATATGGCGTTGACCCGCTCGAAATGGTGAGTGTAGCGGACGTGATGACAGAGCTGTCCGCGTCAGGCGAAGTGGAAGGCGCAAGCGATGCACTTGAGGCATTGCCGGATACTTTTTCCTACTCCGATGAAACCTGCCGGGCAGTCGCGGAGGAAATGGCGACGACGGGTGTGATGAACATGCCGGTCGTGGATCGGGAAACGGGTTGTGTCTGTGGGACTATTGGGGCGCAAGAGTTGCTTTTGGGACGGCGGCGAGCGGTGGCGCGAGAGTCGGAACGAAGCATATCGTTCCAGATCTAGTCCAGGCGATGCCCCGGCAAGCTTCTGATTCTAAATATGATTAACATTGGTGCCGGGAGGGGGGGTCGAACCCCCATGACCGCGAAGGGCCGGCGGATTTTGAGTCCGCTGCGTCTGCCAGTTCCGCCATCCCGGCCGGGTGAGGGACTTTGCCTTCAAAGTATCGCACAGCCCTCGCTTGCGGCGCTACATAGACGCCTTGATGCATGAAGTTGCATTTCCATTCCCGCAATCTGAGCGCCGCCCGGCTTTCCACACCCGCTCCAACAACACCCGAATGTGAATCCCGTGCGACAATGGAGGCAACCGTGATGACCACAGCGTCCCCTACAGCCGTTCCCTCGCCGGTTGAAGTAACCCCTCAGTTGCTCGCCCAGCACAGCATCACCGCGGACGAGTACAAGCGCATTCTTGCGGCTCTGGGCCGCGTCCCATCTCTAACAGAACTAGGCATTTACAGCGTGATGTGGAGCGAACACTGCTCTTACAAGTCCAGCCGCGTCCACCTCAAGCGCCTGCCCACCAAAAGCGACCGCGTGGTGCAGGGCCCGGGAGAGAACGCCGGCATCATCGACGTTGGCGACGGCTGGGCCTGCGCCTTCAAGATCGAGTCCCACAACCACCCCAGCTACATTGAGCCTTTCCAGGGCGCGGCCACCGGCGTCGGCGGCATTCTGCGCGACATTTTCACCATGGGCGCGCGACCGCTGGCCGTCATGGATTCGCTGCGCTTCGGCCCCATCACCGATGAGCCTGGCGAAAGCGAGGACGAGCGCAAGCTCATAGCACGCAACCACTCCATCGTCGAGGGCGTGGTCAGCGGCATTGCCGGTTACGGCAACTGTTTCGGCGTCCCTAACCTTGGCGGCGAAACCAAATTTGAAGCCTGCTACAGCGGCAACCCGCTGGTGAACGCATTCGCCCTCGGCCTGGTGCGCAAAGACGAAATCTTTTACGGCAAAGCCACCGGCGCGGGCAACCCCGTCATTTATGTCGGCGCAAAGACCGGCCGCGACGGCATCCACGGCGCCACCATGGCCAGCGAAGAGTTCCACGAGGGCACCGAGGCCAAGCGTCCCAACGTCCAGGTGGGCGATCCCTTCATGGAAAAGCTGCTGCTGGAAGCCTGCCTTGAAGCCATGCAGACCGGCGCAATTGTCGGCATTCAGGATATGGGGGCTGCCGGACTGACTTGTTCCACCTGCGAGATGGGCGGGCGCGGCGGCGTGGGCCTCGACGTTGAACTGGACCTCGTTCCGCAGCGCGAAACCGGCATGACCTCCTACGAAATCATGCTCTCCGAGAGCCAGGAGCGCATGTTGCTGGTCGCCACCAAAGGCCGTGAAGACGAAGTCCTCCGCGTCTTTGAAAAGTGGGGTCTTGATGGTGTTATCGTCGGCACGGTGCAGCCTGAACCGCGCCTCCGCATCCGCCATCATGGCGAGCTGGTCGCCGATATTCCCAACCAGTCCCTCACCGACGACGCCCCGCTCTACCACCGTCCCGTAGGCGTCTGGAAATCCCCCATCCCGCTTGACCCTCCGGAAGAAATCCTCGCCAAGCTCGCCGAAGACCGCGACTACACCGCCGATCTCAAAAAGCTTCTTGCCAGCGCCAACGTCTGCTCCAAGCGCTGGGTCCATGAGCAATACGACACCATGGTCCAGACCAACACCGTCATCGGCCCCGGCGGCGAAGCCGGCGTGATGCGCATCAAGGGCACAGGCACACGACGGGCCAGCGAGACGCGGCCTGGCGATGGCTCTGGACGGCAACGGCCGCTGGGCTTATCTCGATCCCAAACTCGGCGCCATGCATGCCGTCGCCGAGTGTGCTCGCAAGGTTGCCATGACCGGCGCAACCCCTGTGGCCGCGACCAACTGCCTCAACTTCGGCAACCCGGAAAAGCCCGAGATCATGGCCCAGCTTTCCGCAGCCATTGACGGCATCGCGGAAGCCTGCACGGCGCTCGGAACCCCCATCACCGGCGGCAATGTTTCGCTCTATAACGAAACCCGCGGCGAAGGCATCTATCCCACTCCGGTTCTCGGCATCGTCGGCATTCTCGACGACGTGACCAAAGCCGTTCCCGCGGACTTTCAGAACGCAGGCGACGCCATTCTGCTCCTCTGGCCCATTCCCGACGGCGAAGACCCAACCCGAACCTCAAAGTTCCGTTCAAACCCGAGCCGATGACAGTCAATTCACCCTGGTCGCGAAATTGTTGGCAGGAAGAGCCGTCGTTCCCGAATGTCGCGATGTGGACGCACCTGAAGTCACCGCCAAACAGATTTGGCCGCCTTTGGCTCCTCCGAATTCGCAAAGGTCGTGCTCGGCGGCATCTGGGGCCAGCCCCCGCCGCTCGATCTCGACGCCGAAGCCGATCTTGCACACTCTACTGGCCGTTCTGGCCGAGCAGGAAGCTGCTCCGCTCCGCCCGCGACATCTCCGACGGCGGCATCGCCGTTGCCCTTGCCCAGGCTGCATTCCCGATGAAAATCTGGCGCAACCGTCGAGCAGGATCCGTCTCTCATGGTCCATCCGCTCTTCGGACTCTTTGCCGAGCCGGCCTCCACATGCTCGTCAGCACTCACCCATCGAACGTCTCAGCAGATCGAAAAGCTGGCCGGCGAATATCAACTTCTTAGCCGCCCGCATCGGAACCACCGGCGGCGATCGGCTTGAAATCTCCGTTGATGGCGAGTCCTTTTATTTCGGCTCCGCTTGCCGATCTTCGCAAGCCCTGGGCCTCCGCCCTGGAAGCCACACTCCACGGCGAGGTAACCGCATGACCCAGCGCCTCTACCAGGGCATTGAGGGAGTCGCCGATGACTTCGAACGCCATCCCTGCCGAGACTCAAAGTCGCTAAGCCCTACGTGCCGCGAAGCCGCTGCCCCGCTCGTGCGCGCAGCATCTGACAAGCTTCACGAAGAATGCGGCATCGTCGCCATTCACGGCCACCCTGACGCAGCCCGCCAGGCCTATCTCGCCCTCTATGCCCTCCAGCATCGCGGCCAGGAGTCGGCCGGCATCGCCACCGCCGACGGCCAGCATCTGGCCAACATCAAGGGCATGGGCCTGGTCTCTGAAATCTTCACCGACGACGTGCTGGCCAAGCTCCCCGGCCAAATGGCCATCGGCCACACCCGCTACTCCACCACCGGCGACTCGGCCCTGCTCAACGCCCAGCCCATTCGCGTCGACTCCACCAAGGGCCTCATCGCCATCGCCCACAACGGCAATCTGGTCAACCTCGGCAACCTGCGCGCCGGCCTGGAGCGCGACGGCGCGTACTTCCAAACCACCTCCGACTCCGAGATCATCGTCCAGCTCATCGCCCACTCCCACGCCGGAACCCTGGTCGACGCCATCGCCGACTCGCTTCGCCAGGTCGATGGCGCATTCTCCATCGTCATGATGACCCGCGACCGCATCTTCGCCGCCCGCGATCCACGCGGCTTCCGTCCGCTTTCCATGGGCCGCATCCGCAACATTGAAGGTCCCGACACCATCGTCTTCGCCAGCGAAAGCTGCGCCTTCGACCTGCTTCGCGCCGAATTCGAGCGCGACGTTCTCCCCGGCGAACTGGTCATGGTCACCGATGACGGCGTTACCAGCCGCCAGTATGCAACCGGCTTTCCGCAGTCCAGTTGCATCTTTGAGCACGTCTATTTCGCCCGCCCCGACAGCCGCATCTTCGGCCGCTGGGTGCAGGAGAGCCGCGACCAGATGGGCCGCCAACTGGCCCGCGAATCCGGCGTACCCGCGGATCTGGTCGTCCCCGTCCCCGACTCCGGCGTCACCGCGGCCATGGGTTATGCCGAAGAGGCGCACCTGCCCTTCCGCATGGGCCTCATCCGCAACCACTACGTAGGCCGCACCTTTATTGAGCCCGAGCAGCGCGTCCGCGACTTCGGCGTCCGCCTCAAGCTCAACCCCGTCCGCAACCTTCTTGAAGGCAAGCGCGTCGTCCTCATTGACGACTCCATCATCCGCGGCACCACCAGCCGCAAGATCGTCCGCATGGTCCGCGGCGCAGGCGCAAAAGAGGTCCATCTCCGCATCAGTTGCCCGCCCACCATCTCGCCCTGCTTTTATGGCGTAGATACCCCCAGCAAGCGCGACTTGATTGCAGCCAATAAGTCCATCGAAGAAATCCGCCGCTTCATTGAAGCCGATTCGCTGGCCTACTTATCTCTCGAAGGCCTGCTCAAAGCCTGCGGCGGCGAAGCACACAACGGCTACTGCACCGCCTGCTACACCGGTAACTACCCCACGCAATGGGTCGATGTGGAAGAGATACTGCCCGCTTCGGTAAGCAATTAGTAGCCTGTCAGAAATGTTAGAGCGTGGAATAATAGATTTCAACAGCGGCCGGTTGAAGGGAAAAGTCCATGCAAGAGAGATGCCTGTCTGTAGTCGTTCCTGTTTACAACGAGGAAGATACGCTTGCAACAATTGTCGACAAGCTGCTCGCACTGCCGCAATTGCTTGAGATCGTCATTGTCGATGATTGCTCAACCGATAAAACGCCTGAAATTCTTCGCCAGCCTGAGCGAGAATCACAAAGAAATTCACGCTGTGCGCCATGAAAAAAACAGCGGAAAGACTGAAGCGCTCAAAACCGGCTTTCGCCTTACGCGAGGCGACATTGTGATTGTTCAGGATGCCGATCTCGAGTACGCTCCGGAAGAAATCCCCAGCGTGATTGCTCCCATCCTTGACGGGCACGCGGATGTTGTTTTCGGCTCCCGCTTTCTGGTGAAGAAAGCCACGCGCGTTTTGTACTTCTATCATTATCTCGGCAATAAACTCCTCACCTTCCTATCCAATCTGGCCACTAACATTAACCTTACCGACGTGGAAACGTGTTATAAAGCCTTCCGCGGCGATATCATCCGGCAGATGAGGATCAAGTCGAGCGGATTCGGCTTCGAAATCGAAGTTACCGCCAAGGTTGCCAAGCTGAAATGCTCCATTTATGAAACTCCAATCAGTTATTATGGCCGCACCTACGAAGAGGGCAAGAAGATAACTGCGTGGGACGGAGTCGCGGCTGTCTATTATATCCTTCGCTATAACTTTTTCTGCAGCCTGAAGAAGAGTTATTATCGCATGCCTCAGTTTGGTTCGCAGCGGAACCGCAGGCAAACCTATAGTTCCTGCTGTTCTCAATTTCCGAGAAGAGACAGTCATGAACGAAATGGATGCGCCCCAGCCAGGCGATCTTTCGTCGAGGCTCTGCCCTCCGGCCCCGAGATGCATTCAATCATTACTGCTCGTCCTGCCTTTATACTGGATTGTTGTTGACAGTATGCGCGACGCGGGAAACGCGCCGTGGAATGTGGAGTAAGCATTGGCGCAAGCGGAGATTGGCATTATCGGCGGCAGCGGGCTTTACTCGATGCCCGGATTCACGAACGTACATGAAGAGCGCGTGGAGACGCCATTTGGCGAGCCGTCAGACGCATTTGTGCTGGGCGAGTTGGAGGGGCGCAAGGTAGCGTTTCTTGCGCGGCATGGGCGCGGGCACCGCATCCTGCCCTCGGAACTGAACTTCCGCGCCAACATTTATGCATTCAAGAAGCTCGGCGTGGAGCGCATCCTCTCGGTTTCCGCCGTGGGCTCGCTGAAGGAAGAGCACAAGCCCACCGATTTTGTGATGCCCGACCAGTTCATCGACCGGACTTTCCTTCGCATTGCCACTTTTTTCGGCGACGGAATTGTGGGCCACGTGGCCTTTGGCGATCCGGTCTGCGCAACGGTGGCCAAGGCCGCGGCTGAAGCGCTGCGCGAAGGTAGGCGTGGTGGGCAAGCTGGGCGGGACCTACGTTTGCATGGAAGGCCCGCAGTTCTCCACCCGCGCCGAGTCGAATCTCTATCGCAGTTGGGGCGCGGACGTGATCGGCATGACCAACCTGCAGGAGGCCAAGCTGGCCCGCGAGGCGGAGATCTGCTATGCCACCATTGCCATGGTCACCGATTACGATTGCTGGCGCGAAGGCCACGACGCAGTAACCATCGAAGAGATTGTGCGCGTGCTGCACAAGAACGCCGAGAACGCGGCAAAAGTAGTGAAGGCAGCGGTAGCGGCGCTGCCCGCCGAGCGCACCTGCGCTTGCGCTTCAGCCGCTAAGTATGCGGTGCTGACCCAGCCGGACGCAATTCCCGCAGCGGCG
Organism: uncultured Acidobacteriaceae bacterium; assembly: GCA_963724755.1. GTDB lineage: Bacteria > Acidobacteriota > Terriglobia > Terriglobales > Acidobacteriaceae > Telmatobacter. The sequence goes on along the minus strand of CAVRVZ010000016.1, from coordinate 50,192 downwards.
AAAGAAAGAGTGGGCCTGCTGTTTGGAAAGTATCTGGGGTGGTAACGGAGTTATGTGAGTCTCCCAGCCTTTCCGCATCCGCCGCGGCGGACGGAATGGATGGGGCACTCCAGCACCTAGCGAATTAGAACGGCTGAGTTAGAGAGGATATTGAGTGGCAATTACCGTAGTGGGCAGCGTGGCCTTCGATTCGATTGAAACGCCGGCGGGACGGCGGGAGCGTTGCCTGGGCGGCGCGGCAACTTACTTTTCACTGGCCGCAAGCTTCTTTACCGATGTGCGCGTCATCGCCGTGGTTGGCGAAGACTTCGGCTCTGAGCAGGAGGCGGTATTCCGCGCGCGCAACATTGATACGCAGGGCATTGAGCGCGACCACGGGCAAGTGCTTCTTCTGGGAAGGTTCGTATCTCGATAATCTGAACGAGGCAAAGACCCACACAGACCGATCTGAATGTCTTTGCGGCTTTTGAGCCGAAGATTCCCGCGGCTTACCGCGACTCGGAGTTTCTTTTCCTGGCCAACATCGATCCGGTGCTGCAGCGCCGCGTGCGCGAGCAGATGCCCGATGTGCGCCTGGTGGCCGGCGACACCATGAACTACTGGATCAAAGATCATCGCGACGCGCTGCTCTGAGGTGCTGAAGGGCCTGGATATTCTGCTCATCAACGATACCGAGGCGCAAGATGCTGGCCGGCAACAACAACCTGGTGCAGGCGGCGCGCGCGGTGCTGGCTTTGGGGCCGGAGACGCTGGTGGTCAAGCACGGCGAATATGGGGCGACTTTATTCCACAGCTCGACACCAAAGAGCAAAGGCGCGGAGTCTCAGGGCGCCGGGGCTTCCGCTGGAAGTGGTGGTGGACCCGACCGGCGCGGGCGACAGCTTTGCCGGCGGATTCTTCGGCTACCTGGCCTCGCCACGCGGACGAACTCACTCCGGCCGCCTATCGCCGCGCCATGTTTTACGGCAGCGTGATGGGCTCGTTCGCGTGCGAGCGCTTTGGCACCGAGCGGTCTGCAATCGCTTACCCGCAAGGAGATCGACGACCGCTTCATTCTCTTCCGCGAGTTGACTCACATTGACTGAAAAACCCATTGCGCGCGTGGAGTGGCTGGCCGTGCTGGTCTCCTGCGCGGCAGCCTCAGATGGCAGCGGTCGAGTGGAGCTGGCGGCATGGGGCCATGCTCAACTATGGCGATGCCGTCGCCCACCTGCATATCGCGCGGCGCGTCTTCGATTGCCACCAGCCGCGATTTAGCCAACTGGGTTCTGTGTGGCTGCCGCTGCCCCATCTGCTGCTGATTCCCGTTTGTCCAGGTCTACAGCTGGTGGGCCAGCGGGTTCGCCGGCGTGATTCCATCGGCGCTTGCTTATCTGGCCGGCTGCGCGGGCATCTATCGCCTGGCGCGGCGCTGGCTCCCACCAGCCGCCGCCGCACTGGCGCTGGCCTTTTTCGCCACCAATCCCAATCTGCTCTACCTGCAAACTACGGCGATGGGCGAGCCGCTCTTTATGTGCGAGACGATCTGGATTGTTTTGCTGGCTGGTGGAGTGGCGCGCCTCACTGGATTCAGACCCGACACGAGCCGGCCGATCTGCAAATCTGGATTGCTGCCGCACTCGTTGCCGCCGTCTTCACGCGCTATGACGGCTGGGTGCTGGCGTGCTGGCGTGGAGTTGCGTGGGCCTGGTGCTTCTGCGCCGCGGCGGTTTGCGCTCACGCGGTTTCTGGCTGGCGAGCGTTCTGGTGGCCGCGGCGCCTGTGGCGTGGTTCCTTTATAACGCCGCGGCCTTCGGCGATTGGCTCTACTTTCTGCGCGGACCTTACTCCGCCAAGGCTATCGAAATACGCACCTCCGCGCCCGGATTCCCGCCGCATCCGGGCTGGCACAATCCGTGGGTCGCGCTGATCTTTTATATGAAGGCCGCGGAGTTGGACGCAGCCGCCGCGGCCTGGGGAAACGTGATGCTCTTGCTGAGCCTGCTGGGAACCGCGTGGGGCTGGCTGATCGCACGCCGCCGCGCCTTTCAGTGGGCGCTGCTGCTGTGGCTGCCAGTTCCCTTTTACGCATACTCGGTGGCCTATGGTTCAGTGCCCATCTTTCTGCCCGTCTGGTGGCCTCACTCCTGGTATAACTCGCGCTACGGAATGGAACTGCTGCCCGCGCTGGCGCTGGGTACTGGGTTTTGCAGCGCAATTCACGTCACCGCGGTCCGCGAGTTCAAACCCGGCTTGGGCAAAGGTTGCGGCAGTCGTGCTCTTTGCGCTTGTTGGCCTGAATGCCGTAGCGATGGTGCGCGAACGCCCGCTGGTTTATGTGGAGAGCACCAAGAACGTCGAGGCGCGGCGGCCCTACGATCTCCAGATTCCGCCTGCCTTGCGGTCGCTGCTCAGCCGAGCGGCCGGGCAGCGTGATTCTGATGGATACTTCGGCCTATCCCGAGATCGTGGCGCTCACCGGAATTCCGCTGCGCCAGACCATCAACGAAAGCGATCTTGAAATTTATCGCGACGCGCTCATCCACCCCGCCGCCCATGCGGCCATCGTTCTGGCCTTCGACGGCGACGAGATAGACCGCGCCGTGCACGCGCATCCCGCAGGCCTGACGCGCTTCGCAGCTTTACGGCCAAAGGCCAGCCCACGGCAACGATTTATGTCACCGATACTCCTCGTGCAACAGACTCGTTAGGTCTAAACAAGCCAACCTGCGCGGTGATAGCATCGGTCAAGGTAATCCAATGAGTATTTCTCGCGGCACAATTCGCGCAATCTTTCACCATCGACGAGGCTGCTGCGAATTGCGGCGCTGATTTAGCTTGCGCGTTCCGGAGGAAGATTGATTCCCTTTACCAAAGCCCACGCCTGCGGCAACGACTTTCTGATCGTGACGGAAGACGCGGTCCGCGGCGCCGACTGGCCGGAAATTAACGCGGCGGCTGTGCGCGCGCAATACCGGCATCGGCGCCGACGGCATTGAGTTCTTTCGCTGGACCGGGCCGAAGTCAGGCCGCATTCGCCTGCACAATGCCGACGGCTCCATCGCCGAGATCAGCGGCAACGGCACACGCTGCGTGGCGGCGTGGATGGCGCACGAACGCGGCTTCAATTCCGGCGATGTGCTGCAAATTGAAACCGATGCCGGGATGCGCGAGTGCCAGATCAATGCAGTAAACAAGAGCAATGGATTCACCGTGGAAGTGACCACCGGCATGGGCGTTCCCACCTTCGCGCAGCGCACCGTCGCTCTGGCCGGCGGCCTTCAGATTGCAGGCGTCGAGGTCTCCACCGGCAATCCGCACTTCGTGATCGTGGTGGACAATGCCGAGTTTTCCGTCGCCGGAAAATCCTGGACCGCAATCGGCGCGGAGATCTGCGTTCATCCCGACTTTCCCAACCAAACCAACGTCGAGTTTGTGCGCGTCATCAGCCCCACTGAAATCGAAATTCGCATCTTCGAGCGCGGAGTGGGGCCGACCACATCTTCCGGCACCGGCAGTTCCGCCTCGGCTACCGCGGCGCTCAAGTTCAACGGCTGCCGCTCGCCGCTCACCGTAGTAGCGCCCGGCGGCGCGCAGACCGTGGCCTGGGATGAGTCCGGCACGGAGTTGATGCTCACCGGACCAGCGGCATTGATTGCACGCGGCGAGGCCTTCTAGAATGATCGATCTGCTCAAGCCGTACCCCGTTCCCGGCGATGCCGTCGTGGCCGTCGTCTCTCCGGCTTCCACGCCGCAGGCCGAGCGAGTGGAGCGTGGATTCGAGGCCCTGCGCGCCATCGGCTACACACCGCGCGCCTCCGAGCATCTTCTGGCCCGCGGACCGCATTACTTTGCGGGGACGCCCGAGATGCGGCTCGGCGATCTGCATCATGCCTTTGCCGACGATGAGGTCCGCGCAATCTTCACCACGCGCGGCGGCTACGGCTCAAACTATCTGCTCGATGGGCTCGATCTGGATCTGATCGCCGAAAGCGCCAAGCCGCTGGTCGGCTCCAGCGACCTGACCGCGCTGCAACTCTGGCTGCTTGACCAGATTCAGATGCCCGCCTTCCACGGCCCCATGCTCTCGGCGGATTTCTCGCGCGAAGACGGCGTTCATCTGCCAAGCCTGCAAGCCGCACTCACCGGCCAGCTTTATTCCGTCGGCGCGGCAGAAGGCATGCGCACCCTGCGCACGGGCCAGGCAAAAGGCACGCTCTACGGAGGCTGCCTCAGCGTTCTGGTCTCGCTGCTGGGCACGCCCTATGAGCCGCAGACCGAGGGCAAGCTGCTTTTTCTTGAAGACGTAAACGCCAAGCCCTACCAGGTTGACCGCATGCTCTGGCAACTGCGCGAGGCGGGCAAACTGGATGGCGTGCGCGGCATCGTCTTCGGCGAGATGCTCGATTGCGTCTCACCGGGCGCGCCAGCCGGCCTGCTCGATGAGGCGATTCTGCGCGTGCTTGAAGACTTCAAAGGCCCCATCGCCATTGGCCTGCGCTGCGGCCACGTTACGCGGCAGAATGTGACGCTCACCCTCGGCGTGGAAGCCGAGTTGCGCGTTGCCAACCATGCCGAACTGCGCTTGCTTGAACCGGCGGTGAAAAAACAGGGAATAGGGAATAGGGAATAGGGAACAGTAGATAGCAGAACGGGAAACAGATCGGTTTATCGGAACTCGCCGGCGGTGATGCTTTGACGAAACTGCCCCGGCATATTCACTTCAGCGGCATCTGCGGCACGGCCATGGCCTCGCTGGCCGGGCTATTGCAGTTGCAGGGCCATCGCATCACCGGTTCGGATAAAGCGGCCTATCCGCCCATGAGCGATCTGCTGCGCGAGCTGGGGATTCCGGTCATGCAGCCTTACGCCGAGGCGAATCTCGATCCCGCGCCGGATTTGGTCGTGATCGGCAATGCGCTTTCGCGCGGCAATCCCGAGGTGGAGCGCGTGCTCGACGAGCGCATTCCCTTCACCTCAATGGCCGCGCTGCTGCGCGAAGAGTTTCTGTTGGGACGCGAGTCGCTGGTGGTTGCCGGAACCCACGGCAAAACCACCACCTGCAGCATGCTGGCCTGGATCTACCAGGTCGCCGCGCGCGAAAACCCGGCGCTGGAGCCGTCGTTTCTGATCGGCGGCGTGGCGGAGAACTTTTCGACCAGCTTTCAGTTGCGTCCCACGCGCACCTTCATCGTGGAGGGCGACGAGTACGATACCGCCTTCTTCGACAAAGGACCCAAGTTTCTGCACTACTTTCCCGATGCGCTGATCCTGACCCACGTGGAATTCGACCACGCCGATATCTACGCCGATCTTGAAGCGGTGAAGACCGCATTCAAGCGCCTGGTGAACCTGGTGCCGCGGCGAGGCGTGATCGTGGCCTACGACGGCAGCGAAAACGTGAGCGAGTGCGTAAGCCATGCGCTCTGCCGCGTGGAGCGTTATGGCTTCAGCGCCGAGGCCGACTGGCGCATCCGCAATTTGCGGCATGAAAACGGCCTATCCCGCTGGGAAGTTTGGCGCGATGGCGCATTATGGGCCGAGCTGGAGATGAGCCTCGCCGGCGAGCACAATGCGCTGAATGCAACCGCAGCGGCTGCGCTGGCCTTTGGTCAGGGCATCAGCAAGAATGCGATTCGAGAGGCGCTCGCGACCTTCAAGAGCGTGAAGCGGCGGCTGGAAGTGCGCGCGCAAATCGGCGGCATCACGGTGATCGAAGATTTCGCGCATCATCCCACGGCCATTCGCGAAACGCTGCGCGCGCTGCGCTCCGTTTATCCGCAGTCGCGCCTCTGGGCGGTTCTCGAGCCGCGCTCGAATACCCTGCGGCGCAAAGTGCTCGAAGGCGATTTGATCGAGAGCCTGCGCCTGGCCGACCGCGTCGTTCTGGCCGGCGTCTACCAGCAGCAGCGCATTCCTGAGCCCGAGCGGCTTCATCCTGGAAGATGTGGTTCGCGCGCTGAAGCGGCCGGAACCGAAGCCGAACTCTTCCCCGATGTGGAGGCGATTGTGAACAGCATCGCGCCACGGCTCCAATCCGGCGACGTGGTCGCGATTCTATCCAATGGCGGCTTTGACGGTATCTATGAGAAGCTCCCCGCGCGGCTCAGGGAGCGTTTTCCTGATGTACGGCAAGGCATAAGGCAAGAGGCATTCATGATTTCTTCCTTCATCTTTATGGCCACCATGGTCGTCACTGGAATTCCAACGGCGATTCTGTTTATTCCCTGGTGCTGGCTGACGGGCAACGTGCTGCCGCTCTACAAAGGCACGCGCTTCATGCTCTCCAGCAGTTGCCGCCTGGCCGGCGTGCGCTTTCGCACTGTCGGATTGGAAAACGTGCCCAGCGACCGCGCCTGCATCTTCATGTCCAACCACGTCTCTAACCTTGATCCGCCGGCGCTGATCTCGCTGATTCCGGGGCGCACTTCGGCCTTCATGAAACGCTCGCTGATGAACCTGCCTATACTGGGAACCGGCTTCCGGCAGGGCGAGTTCATCGCCGTGGACCGCACCGGCAATGCGGCAGACGCGAAAGCAAGCGTGGCCGCGGCCCAGTGCGTGCTGGCCAAGGGCGTGCATATCACCACCTTTGTTGAAGGCACCCGCTCGCCGGACGGCCGCATGCTGCCCTTCAAGAAAGGCCCATTCTTTCTGGCCATGGCCGCTGGCGCGCCGTGCATCCCGGTCTCCATTCATGGAACGGAAAAAATTCTGGGCAAAGGCAGCCTGCGCATGCATCCCGGACCTGCGCATGTAACCTTTCATCCGCCCATCGACCCGGCCAGTCTTCGCCACGCGCGAAGAATTGATGCAGGCGGTTCGCACGGCCATCGCCTCCGGGCTGCCGGAATGGATGCGGACTTAAAGAATCTGTTTCGATCGCTCAGTCCACGCAGCGGTGGAAAAGCAATTCAGTTTTCAACGGAAACCTCATGATTATTTCGCTCTACGTATTCGTCATCATTCTCGTTCTAAGCATTCCCTCGGCAGTCATCTTCATTCCGCTGGCCGTTGTTACCGGCAATGTGCGGCCACTCTATGCTGTAGTCTGCTTCATTGTCCGCACCGGCTTCCGCGCCGCCGGCATTCGCGTGCGGGTGGAAGGGCGCGAGAATGTTCCCGCCGGCCAGGCGTGCATCTTCATGGCCAACCACGTCTCCAATCTCGATCCGCCGGCGCTGATTCCGCGCATTCCAGGGCGCACGGCGGCCTTTGCCAAACGCGCTCTCTTCAACCTTCCCGTCTTCGGCTACTGCCTCAAACTGGGCAGCTTCATCCCGGTTGACCGCACGGGCAGCGCCCACACAGCGCAGGAAAGCGTAGGGGCGGCAAAGCGTGTACTTGAGCAAGGCGTCCACATTACTACTTTTGTTGAGGGCACGCGTTCCAAAGACGGACCGCATGCTGCCTTTCAAAAAGGGCACATTCTACCTGGCGATGCAGACCGGCGCGCCGTGCATTCCGGTTTCGATCTACGGGACGGAGACGCTGATGTCGAAAGGCAGCTTTGGCATCAAGCCGGGAACGGCGCACATCATTTTCCATGCGCCCGTAAATCCTGGCGATATGGCCACCCGTGAAGAATTGATGCAGGCGGTGAGGGCGGCAATCGCATCAGGACTGCCGGAGTGGATGCGAGGATAAGATAACAGGAGAGGATTCGCTGGATTCTCCATGAAAAGGAAAATGCTCATCGCGCTTTTGGGAATTTCGGCAATACTTGTTGTCTTTGCGATTTGCGCCAATCTACAGATCCACGCCACTCCGGCAGAGTGCGCCCAGGCTTTTGCCGGGGACGGTTTGATATCTCATCCAATCGGCTCGCTCGATCACGCTATCACAATTCATCGCCCTCCTCGCGATATCTGGCCATGGCTTGTTCAGATGGGATCTTATCGGGCCGGATGGTACGCCTACGACTTCATCGATAACGGCGGTCGCCACAGTGCGGATCGCATCCTGCCGGAATACCAGGATATTCATGTAGGGAGTGTCTTTCCCGCCCTCCCAGGAGCGAAGGACGTATTCGTTGTTGCGCAGTTTGAACCGGAACATAATCTGGTGCTGGCCTGGCGATTGCCCAATGGCAAGTATCAGACGACCTGGGTGTTCGTTCTTGAACAACCGCAGACCGGTCAAACCCGCTTGATCGTGCGTGGCCGCGTAGCGTCCGGTTATCGCCCCTACGGCCTGCCGGAGTGGCTTGCGGTGCTCCTCGGCCGCCCGGCGCATTTCATCATGGAGCGTAAGCAACTATTGGACATTGCACACCGCGCTGAAGCATATTCCGCTCGCTAATGCCTTCTACGGATTCGTAGCACAAGCCACAACGGGGCCGGACTGAGGGGTTCAGGCCTACCGGAGTAGATGCGGAACCGATCAGCTGCACATAGCCGACATTCGCGCCTTCTTTCTGGCGTAAGCGAGCCGAAGGCAGATGGCCCCACCGCAAGTGGCTACGGCTGCACCACCGCGTTATAGCCGTCGCCGAGCAGCTTCAGCCGCCAACGGTTGGCGACGTCGCGGCTGCTGAAGGGGCCGATGCGCACGTGGATCAGGCCATCGGAGGCATCGCGGCGGGCGGCGACCGCATAGCCGCGGCTGCGCAGTGCGCTGACCAGTACATTGGCATCCTCCTGATGGGAGACAGCCGCAATCTGCACCATCAGCGAAACCGCGGGAGCCAGTGCCGGAGCCACTGAGGGCGATGCTGCCGGCTGAGCAGATGGAGCCGTGCCGGCAACGGCTGGCAGGGCGGGCCGGACCTGAGGCTGCGACCGGCACAGAACTCTGTGAACTGGCCGCAGGACCGGCGCCCGGAGTCAGCGGCTTGCGGCAGATCGACCACTACGTTCTGCTGTTCCGGCGCGGCGCCGATTGGCGCGGTCGCCGAGGGCTTGGGCAGCGAAATGTCCGCCTGCAAAGTTGGTTGAGCGCCGGTTGAAGTCTGCCCGGCCGTCAGAGGCTGCTGCGAACCGCGATGGCCCAGGGTATATCCCAGGCCGAAACAGAGCCCACAGATCAGCACCAGGCCAAAAAAGATGGCCAGCAACATCATGGAGCTTAACGTGAGTTCGGTGTCGCGCCGAGGTTGCTCCGGCTCAAGCTCCTCGTCGTCAAAAACTCCCACTCATACCCAGTCCCCAGGTCTCCCGGCATCTTTGATGAAGGAGACGAGCTTCAGGCCCGTCCCCTTCAATCTCGCCTCTCACTCTTAGACGGTTTCTACGGCTTCTCTAAGCCGCCGGCCTTGGCCGTTGCCCCGAGCTTGTTGAACAGCGTCATCATCTCCAGCGGCAGCGGGAAGACGATGGTTGTGTTCTTCTCCACGCCGATCTCGGTCAGCGTTTGCAGGTAGCGCAACTGCAGAGTCATGGGCTCGGTGGCCAGCAGCGCGGCGGCGTCCACCAGCTTTTGCGCGGCGTTGAACTCGCCCTCGGCATGGATGATCTTCGACCGCTTTTCGCGCTCCGCCTCGGCCTGCTTGGCCATGGCGCGCAGCATCTGCTCGGGCAGGTCCACCTGCTTGACTTCGACGGAAACCACCTTCACGCCGAACGGTTCAGTCCGCTGGTCGATGATGGTTTGAATCTTCAGGTTCAGCTTGTCGCGATGGCTGAGCAGCTCGTCCAGTTCCACCTCGCCCAGCACCGAGCGCAGCGTGGTCTGCGCAAACTGCGAGGTCTGGTAGACGTAGTTAGCCACCTTGATGGCCGCGTCGTTGGGGTTGACCACGTAGAGCGTGACCACCGCGTTCACCTTGAGGGTGACGTTGTCGCGGGTAATCACGTCCTGGGGCGGAACCTCAAGCACGTCCTGCCGCAGCGAGATGCGGACCATCTGATCGAAGGGCCGGAAGACCAGGATGATGCCCGGCCCCTTGGGCGTAGGCAGAGCGCGGCCCAGGCGGAAGATCACTCCGCGCTCATACTCGCGCAGAATCTTGATGGAGTTGAGCAGATAGAGAACGACGATGGCGGCGAAAATCAGAAACGGCATACTTAAATCGGGCATTGGACTTCCCTCACTTACTTGCGGATTGTACTCCAACCAGGTTATACGCGGGCTTCCGGCAACTCTCTGGATTCTGCCGGAGCCACACGCAGCAGGTACTGCTCATGGCCCACCACGCGCAGCGGGCTGCCGGCGGCCACCGGCTCGCTGGCCACCGCGCAGCCAGATCTCTCCCTCCACCAGCACGTGGCCTTCGGGCGTCAGCGGCTCCATGGCCGTGGCCTTGCTGCCCACCAGGGCATCCACGCCCAGGCGCGACTTCCTGCGGCGGGCGCGCACCGCCAGCCGAACCAGAAAGACGGTAATGCACCCGAAAGCGGCGCTGACCGCGAAGGCCACCCAGGGGCTGACCGCCAATCTCCGGCACCGGCGCGGCAACCAGCGTGAGCATTCCGAAGGTCAGGCAGACGATGCCCGCGATGGCCAGCACGCCATGACCGCCAAACTTGGCCTCGAGCAGCAGCAAAACCACACGCCGCCATCAGCAGCAGGACTGCCGTATAGCGGATGGGCAGCAGATCCAGCGCGAAGATGGACAGCAGCACCATCAGCGTGCCCAGCGCGCCGGGAACGATGGTCCCTGGAGCATTGAATTCCAGATAGATCAGCAGCGCTCCGCCCACCAGCAGCAGCAAGGCGATATTGGGATTCACCAGCCAGCCCAGCAGTTGCTCGCGCATCGTGGGCCGCAGCGTTTCAATCCGCGCACCGGCCAGATGCAGGGTCAGCTTGGTCCCGTCCATGCGGGTAATCTCGCGGCCGTTCAAGTGCGTGCCAGCAGTTGCGCGTCGCTGGTCGCCATCAGGTCGATCAGGTGCTGGTCCAGCGCCTCCTGGGCGGTATAGGAGTGGGACGATTGAACGGCCGCCTCCGCAGCTTCGGCGTTGCGACTGCGCCGGGTGACGTAGGAGCGCAGAAATGCCTCCGCGTCGTTCTCCACCTTCTGGTTCATGGTCTCGTCGAGCTTTTCGCCGAACTCGCTCACCGGATGAGCCGCGCCGGCGTTGGTGCCGGGGTCCATGGCGGCCACATCCGCCGCCTCCAGCAGAAAGAAGCCTGCCGAACCAGCGCGCGCGCCCGCAGGAGCCACATACACAATCACCGGAACCCGCGAGCTGAGGATCGCTCCAACCATGGTGCGGGTCGAGTCCAGCAGCCCGCCCGGCGTATCCAGCTCCACCAGCAGCGCCTGGGCGCCGTCGGAATTGGCCTGCGCAATAGCCCGCTCCAGCAGTCCCTGCGTCACCGGCTGGATGGTATCGGAAAGAACCAGCTTGTCCACAAGCGGCTGTTGGGCCGGTAAATTGGTGAACAGAGCCCAAAGGCCGCAATCAAACCAATCAGTACAGCAAATCCGTTCATACGCTGAACCATCGCTTGCTCCTTCAAGGGCATTTCGTCTACCCTATTGCCCTGCCTGTCTCCATCCATGCGACTTATTTTTGCCGCAAGGGTAGGAAACCACTGAATCTATCTCGTCAGCAGCTTCCTTGACCGCATCTGCCGGCGCAATTCAGCGCCGCTCCGCTTTGAGGGTCGATGGCATGAGCTTCATCTGCCTCCTGCGTCGCCCATCTATTTGACCCTCCGCCAAATCCAGCCGGCCCAATACCAGATACGCATCGGCCGAGGGTTCCAGTTTCAACGCTGCGCGAGCCTCTTTGCGAGCGGCCTCGGCATCGCCGGTCCGCTCGCGCACCTCTGCCAGTCCCTCGTGCGCCTCGGCCACTTTGCCGTCGGCGGCAACGGCAGAGAGGTAGAGCCGCTCTGCCTCAAGCAGCAGCCCGCGATCAAGATAGTCTCTGGCCTGGCCGGCCAGCTTCTGTGCCCGTTCGCGCGGCGTGAGCACAGCCAGCCGCGACGCCTCCATCTGGTCCATCATCAGCGCGGCCTGGCGAAAGGCGACAGCGTCAAAGTTGCGCGCAATGCGCTCCAGCGGATCGGCCTTTAGCTCCGCAACCGGATCGGAAGACGGACTCGAGCTTGAAGCAGGATTGGAGTGAACTTGATCCCCGCCGTCTTCAGCTCCGGCCGGCTCTTTCCATACTGCATCCAGTTCCTGGGCCTCGCTGTCGTTGGGGCGCAACCGCAGGCATTGCGCCAGCTCAGTCAGCGCCTCGGCGGCATTTCCGTGGCGCTTCAGGCTCACCGCCAGGTTGAAGTGATAATCGGCGTTGCTGGGGTCGGCGGCCACGGCCTGGCGAAAGAGCGCGCTTCCGTCGTGGCCCTGCCGGCTCACCGCAACTCCCTGGTTATTCACCACCTCGGCCAGAGGCAGAACGCGCGCCACGCCGGCAAAGGCCGCCTCAGCCTTGTCGTAGTCGCCGGAAAAAATCAGCGACAGCCCGCCGTAGAAGCCTGCCTCCAGCGCATCAGGCCCAGTGCGCCGGAACTGCCACGCCCACCTTGGCAAATGCCTCCGCGGCCTCGTCGTACTGCTGGCCGTTGTAGTCCTCGCGTCCCAGCGCCATCCATGCCGGGCCAAACTCCGGGCTCAGCTTCACCGCCTGCTGCAAATGGCGCAGCCGTTCGTCCTGGTCCGGCTCCGTGATGCCGCGAATGTACTGCTCAAATGCATCCAGCCGCAGCCCCTTGCCGGCGGCCACAAAAGTCTCCTCGGTGCCTTTGAAGCCGGGATCGAGCTGCCGGGTCAGCTTCCAGGCCAGCGAATCGAAGACCGCAATCAGGTCGCGCATCTCGCCTCGGGCGGTCACCGGCGCGCTCATTCTCAGGTGCGGCACGTCCACCATCTGCGCCTCGGCCACGATCCCCGTTCCGTCGGTCACATAGCTGCCCACGATAATCGAATCGGCATCCAGCGTCTCGGCCAGCTTCAGCGCCGTGGCCCGCGAGGGATGAAAGCCCTCGGGCAGCCCCAGGTGGTCCAGAGCATACCTTCGGTCCTGGCGGCTCATGGGCGCAAAGCCCGCCGAGGCAAACCGGCTGCTCAAAATCTCCGGCGCCGCCTCGCGAATCCACTCCAGGCTCGGCTGCCCGGTGCGGTTATCAAACGGCAGCACCAGCAGAATGCGCCCGCTGTCCGTGCCGCCTGCCCGCGGGCGTTCGCCGTCGCGGTAAAGGCAAACGCAAGACTCAATCCCAGAGTAGCGGCCAACTGCCAAACCCGGCGTAACCGCAGATGAAAATAGTAGTATGCACGACAGGCTGATTATAGGCGGTGGGGCGCATTGGCGTCGGCTACCGCGGACGATCCGGCATCCGCAGCGCAGCCTCGAACTGCCGGTTGAAGCGGATCAGCGCAATCCACTGCCCCTGGTCTTCCTGCTTCCAAACCAGCGTACCGCCCAGCTCCCTGGCAATCTCCTCAGGCGGCAGATCGTGGTGCAAACCGAAGTAGCGCTCGTCCATCACTTTGCTCTCAGAACCCAGAGTGAAGATCGGCGACTGCGGATCGATCTGCGTGGAAAAAACCAGCGCCGCCGAGTATTTTTCCGGCTCAGCGGCGGCTCGGGCAATCTCGGCGGCGGTAAAGTTCTTCAGCCGGTAAACCTCGTAGGGCTGCTTCAGATAGCCAAGTTCAGGACGGGTGAGTTCGTCGCGTCATCGGCCAGGCGGTGAGCACGGTCGCGCCGGGATAGCGTGCGTTGAGCTGGGCAATGCCGGCCTCGTGCAGCCGCACCACGTGGGCATAGGCCAGGTTGTCTTCCGGAGCAAAGCCGTAAGGCGGATTGATGAACAGCCCCAGAACGAACGCCGCCGCCGAAAACACCGCCAGCCCCTGCCAATAAGGAACCCGGCGGTAAAAAGTTGAAACCGCCACCAGCAGCACCAGCGGATACATAGGCAGCAGATACCGCGTCAGCAGCGCGCCGCCCAGCACGCTGAACAGCACAGCATTGACCAGAACCAGAAGAAAAATGCGCCGCAGAGCGGGAGTGCCGATCGCCGCCCGTTCATTGCCCTCGGCGTCCTTCCGCGGGTCCAGCAGCAGCGCCGCAACCGTCATCAGCACCGGCACAAACAGGTTCATGTGCGCGGTCAGGTGCAGCACGCGGTGGCCGAAGGCCGCCAGAAACCGCACAGGCGAAAGCGTGGCCTCAGCGTTATAGCGCAAAAACTCCGGATTGCCGAAGAGAAAGCCGGTCTTCGAGTAGTGCCACGCGTACCAGCCGGCCAGCGGCACCACGCAACTCGCCAGCCACGCCGCCTGGCGCCAAAGCCTCATCCGAGCCGGCGGCGCGACCCTGAAACCTTCCACGACGTTCACCGCGGCCAGCGTCAGCGGAACGGCAATCGCCGTCTCTTTTGATAGAGCAGCCGCGGCAAACCACAACGCCGCAACCCAGTTCTTGGGGAACCACTCCCGATCCCTGCCCGGCAGCGCGTAAACCAGCCCCCACAGCGTGCAGGCCGCGGCAAAAATATCCGCATTGGCCAGCGTGCTCTGCGCAAACCAGACGGGATAAAGCCCGGTGAGAACCACGGTCCAGAAAGCAACCGCGGGCACGCCCACCAGCCGCATCGCCAGCCGCCAAACCGCCAGCAGTCCCAGCGAAGCCACCATCAGCACCGCCTCGCGCGTCACCTCGGGAGAAAAGCCGGAGAGCTTCCACCATAGCGCCAGATAGATGCTGGGCAGTGGCGGATGAGCGTTGGTCAGCGTGGTGATGGGAATCAGCGAGCCGGTGCGGAAAAAGTCCCACGCCGCGGGAATGTAGTAGCCGGCCTCGTCCCAGTAGTAGGGCAGGCGCAGCAGCGTAAAGTGGCTGGCATAGAGCGCCGCAAAGATCACCGGAAAGATCATCCACAGGGGCAACGGCGCGTCCAGCCGCGGCTGCATGAGTCTTTTTGAGCGCAAGCGATCGCTCCAGAGATTGGTTGGTGCTCTCTAAGTTTAGTTAACCGGCCCTTGCGGAAAGTTGTGCCCGTGCGGCTCCAGGTTCAGCACCCCGAAGGCCTGCTCATACTGGGCAAGATTCTGCCCCAGCACGTTCCACAGCGCCTTGGCCTGCTGCGGGCTCAGAAAAATCGCATCATGGTTGCGGATGGTCACCTGCTCGGGGCTTTCGCTCGAGGCCAGGCCGAAGACGAGCTGAAAATCCCACACGCTTACGCGCACCTGCACGCTGTTGGCATAGGACTCGCGGAAGTCGGGGGTCTGCTCAAGATTCACTTTGGGCTGTTGCGCGGATGGACTCATGGTCTTACCAGATTACTCCCGCCGGAGCAAAATCGCCGGTGACAGGCTCATTCCGCGCATTCCGATCGTCCAGTGCGAATAAGGTTGGTGCGAAAGGGGGGACTCGAACCCCCATGGATTGCTCCGCCAGATCCTAAGTCTGGTGCGTCTGCCAATTCCGCCACTTTCGCGCCTTTTTAACTAACTCGTTCTATATCTAAATTGTCGCATGATCCGCGATAGCCGGGCAGGGCAATTTGACGATGCAGATTACGGCTCTCCTCGTATACTCGACCCAGAGCATGTCTACCCGTTCTGGACACAATTTTAGCCGCCACCCGCGCCACGTGTAGCCGCCTCCAGGAAGCTTGTGCCTTTGGCCGAATTGGAGCGGCGTGCAGCGGCGCACCATCCGCGCGGCTGGGCGGCGGCTTTGCGGCGTCAGGCGGCTAAAGGACCCGCGGTCATCGCCGAAATCAAGAAAGCCTCGCCCTCCAAAGGACTTATTCGCGCCGACTTCGATGTGGAGTGGCTGGCCCGGCGCTACCGTGCGGGCGGCGCCGCGGCGCTCTCGGTGCTCACCGATGAGCCATTTTTCCAGGGCAGCCTGCGCAACCTGGAGCTGGCTTCGGCGGCCGTAAAGCTCCCCTGCCTGCGCAAAGATTTTATCGTGGACGAGTACCAGATCGTCGAAGCCCGCGCCCACCGCGCCGACGCGATTCTGCTCATCGCCGCCGCGCTCACCGATGCGGAGTTGAAGCGCTTTGCCCTCGTGGCCAACGGATTTTCGCTCGACGTATTGGTCGAGGTGCATACCGCGGACGAGCTCGACCGGGTGCTCAGTGCGCTGGGCGAAACCGGCGCGGACGCCATCGGCGTAAACAACCGCGACCTGAAAACTTTTGATGTGCGCCTGGAAACTTCGCTCCAGTTGGTGAATCAGATTCCTGCCGCAGTCGTGCGTGTGGCCGAGAGCGGCATCTCAACCGCGGAGGACCTGGCGCGGCTGCGGACAGCGGGTTTTGACGCTTTCCTGATCGGCGAGAGCCTGATGCGCCAGCCCGATCCCGGCGCGGCTCTTGCGGAACTGCTGGCCGCAGCCGTCGAGGCGAAGTAATCTCATGAGTCTTTGGATCAAAATCTGCGGCAACACTTCGCTCGAGGACGCACAACTGGCCGTCGAAGCCGGCGCCGACGCAGTTGGGTTTGTCTTCGCGCCCAGCCCGCGCCGCGTAACGGCCGCCCAGGCAGCGGCCATCGTGCCGCACCTTCCGGCAACCGTGGAAAAGATCGGCGTCTTCGTCGATGCCCCGTTCGACGAAATCTACTCCATCGTTCGCGAGTGCGGCCTGACCGGCGTGCAACTGCACTTCGACGCCAAACCGGAATTACCCGCCAAACTGCGCGAACTTCTCGGCCCGCAGTTGCGGATTCTACGCGTGGTCCACTTTGACGCCGGAGCCGCGAAGCTGATGAAAGAACAGGTCGCCGGGCATGACCAGAACCCGCATGTGAATGCCGTGCTGGTGGACTCGCGCACGGCAGTGGCAGTAGGCGGCACCGGCGCGGCCTTCGATTGGGCCATCGCCCGCAAAACCCTCTTCCAAAATGCGAAAGCGCGCAAGCGCCGCATTGCCGCGGGCGGCCTGAGCCCTGAAAACGTAGCCGAAGCCGTCGCCACGCTGCGTCCGTGGGGCGTGGATGTGGTCTCCGGCGTGGAGTCGTCGCCGGGTAAAAAAGACCCGGAAAAGGTGCGGCAGTTTGTGGCCCGTGCGCAAGCAGCGAAACGCGAGCGGAAGCAGGATCACATCTTTTAGTTTTTCAATAGTAAATAATGCCCATTTACGCATAATGCCTTTTGTGGCATAATAGTGAAATGAACTGGTCCACCGACTTCCATCCGAAGTTCAGGGAAGAGGTTGTGGAACTGTCAAAAGCGGTGCGAATTGAGTTAGTTGCATCTTTGGAGTCGTTGAGGGAGTATGGACCGGCATTGGGACGGCCTGACGTAGACACGCTGAACGATTCGCGCTACGCAAATATGAAGGAACTTCGCTTTAGAGCCGATGGAGGAGTCTGGCGGATAGCATTCGCATTCGACCCGCGGCGCAAAGCAATTTTGCTCGTCGCCGGAGACAAATCGGGCGTAAGTGAACCGATGTTCTACAAACGGCTGATTGAAAAGGCCGACAAACGGTACAAGGAGCATCTCGAAAATCTCGCAGTCAAAGGAGTAGCGACGATGTACAGACCCATTCCGGTTGAAGAAGTGATTGCCGCCTTGCCGTTGGATGAGCAAAAGGCCATTGCAAAACGAGGCGCTGAGTTGGTTGCCAAAGTCAGGCGGCGCATGACCCTGGCCGAACTGCGCAAGGGGCGCAAGATCAGCCAGGCAACGGTTGCGGAGGCTCTGGGAATCGGCCAGATGCAGATTTCGCGACTGGAGAAGCGCAAAGACCCGCGCCTGTCCACTATGGCAGCGGACAATGGCAGCGATGGGCGGCCACCTGACGATGATCGCAACCTTCCCCGACCAGGAGCCGGTCGTGCTGGTGGCTTCTCAATTTTCAAAGAATACAAAGCGCCGTGCGAAGAGTGCCTGATTCAGGAGTTGGGATCCCACATCTCAGAAACGAGATGTGGGGCACCCGGCTGGTCGATAGAGTTCCTCAAAGCGTAAAGCCGGCTACCGGGTACGGCTAAAAGCATTAAACAAATCCGTTTTTACTATACGCATTGCGGGTGGTCGTAAGGATCATGGGAAAGTCAGGGCTAGAGCGACTGAAATGCGATAGCCACTATGAGAAAAAGGAAGATTGCGATACAGAGGCATCCACCAACAAGCCACATCCATCCCCAGATCACGAGCATTCGCGCGAGAACAGATTCGCTCTTTTTCCCCGAACTTAGAGAGCTGATCATATCTTGAGAGCGAAAAACCAAGAACCAGCCGAGTCCGAGCTGTCCGAGAGCTAGCAATAGGCTGACATAAATACCAAATGCCGCTTCCGCAATCAGATGATCGCTCATGAGTTCGGACCGTTCCCCAACATCAGTCATTCTACCCCTAGTACACTTGAAATAGTTCCTATTCCGGGCACCCGCAGGAGGCCTCCATGGCATCGATCATTCTTCCAGCAGCTCCATCCGAGTCGCGCCCCGGCCGCTTCGGCGTCTATGGCGGCCGCTACGTGCCGGAGACGCTGATGGCGGCGCTGGTCGAGCTGGAGCAGGAGTACGAGACGGCGAAGACCGATGCGGCTTTTCAGGCCGAGCTGGCCGGGCTGCTCAAGGACTATGCCGGCCGTCCCACGCCGCTCTACTTTGCCAAGCGGCTGACCGAGCAACTCGGCGGAGCCAAAATCTATCTCAAGCGCGAAGACCTGCTGCACACCGGCGCGCACAAGATCAACAACGCGCTGGGCCAGGGACTGCTCGCCAAGCGCATGGGCAAGAAGCGCGTCATTGCCGAAACCGGCGCGGGCCAGCACGGCGTGGCCACGGCCACGGTCTGCGCGCTGCTGGGCCTGGAATGCGTCGTCTACATGGGCGACGTGGATATGGAGCGCCAGGAGCTGAACGTGCTGCGCATGCGGCTGCTGGGCGCTGAAGTCCGCGGCGTTTCGTCGGGATCGAAGACGCTGAAAGACGCCATCAGCGAGGCCATGCGCGACTGGGTCACCAACGTCCGCACCACCTATTATCTGCTGGGCAGCGCCCTCGGAGCGCATCCTTACCCCACCATGGTGCGCGACTTCCATCGCTGATCAGCATCGAGATGAAGCAGCAGATCCTGGAAAAAGAAGGCCGGCTGCCCGACGCAATCATCGCCTGCGTAGGCGGCGGATCGAACGCCATCGGCGCGTTTTACGAGTTCATTCCCGACGACAGGTGCGCCTGATCGGCGTGGAAGCTGGCGGCCGCGGAACCGCACTGGGCGATCATGCGGCGCGCTTCTCGCGGCGGAGCGCCGGGAGTGCTGCAGGGCACATATTCCTACGTGCTGCAGGATGAGAACGGCCAGATCGCGCTCACTCATTCGGTTTCCGCGGGACTCGACTATGCCTCCATCGGCCCCGAGCACGCCGCGCTGCACGATTCGGGCCGCGCCGAGTACGTCTCGCACGACGACGCGGCCGCTCTCGATGCAGTGGTCAGGCTGGCGCGGACCGAGGGAATTCTGCCGGCGCTCGAAAGCGCGCACGCCGTGGCCGAGGCTCTGCGCCTTGCTCCCACGCTACCCGCCCATGAAATACTGGTAGTGAACCTCTCTGGACGCGGCGACAAGGATATGGGCATTCTGGCCCGCGAGCTGAAGATTCAGGGAGCCTAGAGCTGACCGATGGCGATTCGCTTTGATCACAAACCCGGACTGGTCGTCTATCTGACGGCCGGCGATCCCGAGTCTCGACTGCCACGCGCGCGATTGCCATTGACGCCATCGACGCGGGCGCGGAGGTGATCGAGCTGGGCGTGCCCTTCAGCGATCCGCTGGCCGACGGGCCGGTGATCCAGCGCGCCAGGGAGCGCGCATTGGCGCGCGGAACGCGGCTCAAAGATGTGCTGCAGCTTGCCCGCGAGATTCGCGCGGAGCGGCCTCAAGCCGGCCTGGTCATCTTCAGCTATCTGAATCCGATTTTGCGCTACGGCCTGCGCAGTTTCGCCGATGATGCAGCGGCCGCCGGAGTGGACGGCGTGCTGGTGACCGACCTGATTGTCGAAGAGGCGGGCGAATATCTCGCCGAGATGGACCGCGTGAAGCTCGCGCCCATTTTTCTGGCCGCGCCCACCAGTCCCGACGAACGGCTTGAGGCCATCGCCACGCACTCCAAGGGTTTCGTTTACGCCATCTCCCGCGTGGGCATCACCGGCAAGCAGCAGAGCCTGACCTCCGATGCAGCCGCGCTGGTGGAGCGCATCCGGCGATGGACCACGCTGCCGGTAGCCGTGGGGTTCGGCATCACCAACGCGGAACACGTGGCCCAGGTGGCGGAGTTCGCGGATGCCGCGGTGGTCGGCAGCGCGATTGTGGAGTTGATCGAACAGTCGACTCCAGAGCACGGCGCCCGGCGCAGTGGCTCGATTTATCAAGGGCCTGCACCTGCCTGCAGGCGGCGCTGGCCCGGTGAGAAACAGCCCAGCGATTAGCGGCTATCTAGCTCTGCATAGATGGCAGATTCAACTGCTGAGGCTTACTTCGACACGGCTGGAGCTAACGGCTAATAGCTGACGGCTAGCTAGTGCGCAACACGAGGATGGAATGACGCTGGAAGAATTGCGAGATCAAATTGATGCTCTGGACCGCCAGCTTGTGGAGTTGCTGAGCGAGCGGGCCCGCGCCGCGCAGATGATCGGCCACCTGAAGGCTGCCACCTCGCTGCCGGTGTATGAGCCGGCGCGGGAAAAAGTGGTCTACGCCAACGTGCGCGCGGCCAACAAAGGCCCCTTGCCGGACATTGAATTGACGCATATCTACGAGCGCATCATCGACGTGATGCGGGCCCTGCAAAGGAACGAGTTGGCATCGGAGAGAAATGCCCAGGCGACACACGCCGGGCCAAGGCACTGGCGCAAAGACTGAGTCTGACGCGCCCGAGACAGGGAACAAGCAATGATTGTAGCTATGCAGGAAAAGGCCACCGAAGAGCAGATCGATGCCGTCATCGACGTGATGGTGGAAGCCGGGGTCGACGTTCACCGCACCACGGGCGCAACGCAAACCATTCTGGCCGGCGTTGGACCCGACCGCCAGTCTCGACCTGAGCAAGTTCGAACTGCTGCCGGGCGTGCTCTCACGTTCACCGCATCAGCGCGCCTTACAAGCTGGCCGGCCGGGCCTTTCGTCCCGAAGGCACGCGTGATCGAGTTTCGCCAACGGAGCGAAGATCGGCGGCGAGCAGGTTGCGGTCATGGCCGGGCCGTGCGCCATTGAGAACCGCGAGCAGATCTTCGAGACCGCCAAGCGCGTGAAGGCCGCGGGCGCCAGCTTCCTGCGCGGAGGCGCCTTCAAGCCGCGCAGTTCGCCTTACGCCTTTCAGGGCATGGGCATTCCGGGCCTCGAACTGATGCACGAAGCCGCGCAGGCCAACGGCCTGCTCACGGTCAGCGAGGTGATGGAGATTTCGCAGATCGAGCCCATGCTGCCTTATGTGGACTGCTTCCAGGTGGGCGCGCGCAACATGCAGAACTTCAACCTGCTGCGCGAGCTGGGCCAGGTGCGCAAGCCGGTCCTGCTGAAGCGCGGCATCGCGGCCACCATCGAGGAGCTGCTGCTTTCGAGCGAGTACATCCTCTCCGGCGGCAACTACGACGTGATTCTCTGCGAGCGCGGCATCCGCACCTACGAGACCGCGACGCGCAACACCATGGACATCTCGGCCATTCCGGTGGTGCACAAGCTTTCGCATCTGCCCATCGTGGGCGACCCCTCGCACGGCACCGGCCGCCGCGACATGGTTGCCCGCCATGGCCAAGGCCGCGGTAGCCGCGGGCGCGGACGCGAATTCTGGTCGAGGTTCATCCCAACGCCGACAAAGCCGCCTCCGACGCGCGCGCAGACGCTGTATCTCGATCAGTTTGAGAAACTGATGGGCGAGCTGCGGGTGATTGCCACGGCGGTGGGAAGAACGCTGTAGCGGAGTTGGAGTTAGCGGCTACGGGTGTAAGTCGTAACTCGCTAACTCCACTGCAAATCGGAATGGAAAGAGCCATGATCGAACGCATCGCCATTCTGGGCACGGGCCTGCTGGGCACATCGGTGGGATTGGCGCTGCGCGCGGCGGGCTTTCGCGGCAGCATCACCGGCTGGAACCGCAGCGCGGAGGGCGCGCAGACAGCGCTCGCCATGGGCGCCATCGACTCCATCGCCGCCGACCCCTTGCAGGCCGCGCGCGAGAGCCAGGTGGTGCTGCTGGCCGTGCCCATCTACGCGACGCTCGACTTCATGGAGAAGCTCGCCGGCGTTCTCGGCCCCGATCATCTGGTCACCGACGTGGGCAGCACCAAGGCGCATGATCTCCGCAGCCGGCACGCGCCTCTTCAACACGCCGGAGCGCGCGGCGTTTCTTGCCCGGTCATCCCATGGCGGGCAAGGAGCGCGGCGGCGCGGCGCTGGCCGATGCGGAGCTCTTTCGCGGCGCGGTCTGGCTCTTCACGGACGATCCGACGTGCGCAGCGCTCGCCGCATTCGGCGGAATTGGTCAAAGACTGGCGGGAGTGGGTCGTTGCCATGGGCTCGAAGACCGTCGATCTCGACCCCGCGCGCCACGATGAGCTGGTGGCCTGGGTCAGCCATCTGCCGCAGTTTGTGGCCACGGCTCTGAGCGCGCTGCTTGAGGAAGAAGTAGGCGACGCGCCGGAGCTGAAAGACGTGGGCGGCCGCGCCCTGCGCGAGATGACGCGCCTGGGCGCCAGCCCCTACTCCATGTGGCGCGACATCGCCCACACCAACACCGAAGCCGTTCAGGCCGCTCTTCAGGCGCTGGAGCAGCGCATCGCCCACCTGCGCGAAAACCTCCGCACCCCGGAGTTGCGCGACGAGTTCGAGCAAGCCAATCAGTTCCGGCGGGAGTAAACTCTTAAGATTCCTTATAGCTTATGAGCAAGTATTCGTATAAAGTAGACAGTATGCTCGAGCACGTGACGCGGCCTATCAAGGGGCTAAGGAGCCCGCGGAGCGCTACGGATAGTTTGTCATCTCGTGAGACGAGGATCTGGAGCTGACCCACGGCCACGGGGATGGCGTGTGCTGTCCACTGGTCGCTGCCCTGACACAAGAGCGCGGGAAGTCGAACGTCCGCGGGGGGCAACATCTTGCTTCCGAACACCGTTCCGCTTCTTTCTCCACTTCGATCGCATCCTTCGCCGGGTCGATGGCATGGAAGCCTTCAGCTCTTGGCCGCTTCAAGCAACTGCGCCGAGGCGGAGACGAAGATGATCTCCGTGCCCTGGAACATATCGCGGGCCACGAGCGCGGCGCCCAGTTGCAGAGTATCGGGCCAGCGCAGCGCGGTGCGGTCGAGAAGCTGGCGCGCGGCTTCGAGCACTGCCGGATTCAGCGGCTGCTGCACCATGCGCGCCGCTTCCATGCGCAGGCTATCGAGCGCGGCCGCGGCGTCTTCCGCGGAGATGTCGCCGGCCCGCTCGCGCCGGCGGATGGCCGCGTAGACCTCCAGCGGCGTGGAGGCCGAGATCAGCTTGCGATTGTCTTCGACGGCCTCCATGAGCCGGATCAGCGCATCGGTGCCCTGCTCCTGCACAAACAGCTTGGCGAAGGCCGTGGACTCAAGAAAGTAGCAGCTCACTGGTTCCCCCGTTCCTCTTCAATGGCGTCGGCGATGGATTCGCCATGCACCGCGACCGGATGGAAGCGCTGCGCCTCCTCGGGAATGCCGGCCTCGGCGCGGTTGAGGCGGATGGTGGTGGTGGGATAGGCCGGGGTCTTGGGGTTGGCGATCTTGCTGGTGATCACCACGCCGCGCTGGATGGCCTCAGCCAGCACCGCCTGGCGCGACTCGGGATGCTGATTCCAGCGGAAGGCCTTGCGCGGCAAGAAGGAGTCGCGGAACCACTTGAGGGCGATAAAGGCGTGCCCGCCTCGCTCGGCCTCGGCCAGCGCAGCGCACAGTTCCTTCACCCGCGCGTCCAGATCGGCGGGAATCACCGCCTCCTGGCTGTCGTCATCCTCGTCTTCGTAGTTGTGATCGGCCGCTGCTCGCGGAGCGCGGACGGGGCGCGGCGCAACGTCGCCGTCGTCGATGCGCTCAAAGTAGATGCGCACCTCGTCGTCTTCCGGCGACCACGTATCCGCCGAAGCGTTGCGGCGCTTGCTGCGGCCGTTTTCGCCGCATAACTCCACGATTGCCTGGTAGCCCGGAGGCGCCAGGAACTGCAAGGCCCGCGCCAGGCCGGGATCGGGGGAAAACGCCAGTTCGTTCAGTGCTTCTTCAATAATCTCTTCCGCGTCGGGAATGCTCAGGTTGCTTATATCTACGCTGCTTTGTGCAGCTTTTTTCGTTTTCATCACTTTCTTCTCCGTATGCCGCGACTCCCGCCTGCCGTGCGCCCAAATCGTCACCTGCAGCCTTATGGCTCTTTTCCGGGGATCGGTTTGTGCCGTGCACGGCCGGTCATAAGAGTGCAGCCCTAGCTTTAAATTCGTCTCATCGCGTGGGGTAAGCCGCAGCCCATGCGGGCCTTGGTCAACGTGTTCTTTGTTGATTCTGGTTTCGCGGGCCATTTCCTGTATTGTTCAAACGAATGCGGCCCGTTTGCATCTCCCGATATCAATGGTTGAAGACCCAAGGTATTCTTGTGGCTTTTAATTGATGAAAGCCATCTCCTGCTTCTCTTTCAACCCTGAATGGATTCGGGAACAACTCTAGCTAGACCCTAAAGCTCAAAGCTATACATCCCACAGTGTAACCGATAATTCATTTGAACGCTCTATCTAATTGAAGTTGTTAACATGCCGCAACACCAATTCAGGGAAAAAGTTGCTCTTCCGCGGTCATTCATTCCGCCGCCTGAGTTCGTACAATAGGAGATATGCGCTCTTATCGGCATTTGCTGTTGCTGTTGTGTCTTGGCTTCAATCGGACTGCACGCCGCTGACTCGCCCTTTGACCTCGCCGGACCAAAGGTCGATGTGCATGTGAAGCGGGGAGAGGTCACGCTGCCCATCAGCGAGGTGCCCAACCTGCTGCCCGGCGACCGGCTCTGGATTCATCCCGACCTGCCGGAGAGCCAGTCCGCGCATTATGTGCTGATCGTCGGCTTCCTGCGCGGGGTCACCAATCCGCCGCCGCCGGAGTGGTTTACCCGCGTCGAAACCTGGACCCGCGAAGCGCGCGAGGAGGGTGTGTTTGTCACCGTTCCCGCTGAAGCGCAGCAGGCGCTGATCTTTCTGGCGCCGGAGACGGGCGGCGACTTCAGCACCCTGCGCGCGGCCGTGCGCGGCCGGCCCGGCGCCTTTGTCCGCGCCACCCAGGATCTGCAGGCCGCCAGTTGGGACCGCATGCGCCTGGAAGCCTATCTGGCCGAGGTCAAGGAGACCTCCCAGACCGACCCCAAAGCGCTGAAGGAGCGGACTGAGAAGGCCGCTCACAGCCTGGGCATCAAACTCGACAAGGAATGCTTTGACAAGCCCAGCGATCAGCAGGCTCCCTGCCTGGTGCAGCACACTGACGGGCTGGTGCTGGACGACGCCAACGCGCAATCGCTGGTGAATCAACTGGTGAACGGCTCAACCAGCGACCTGATGAACCAGATCAGCAATTCGCCCATGGCCGGAGGCGGCGCATATAGCCCTTATATCGGCGCCATCGTGGATACGGCCAAGATCCTCTCCTCGCTGCATACGGCGCATTTTCAATACATTCCCGCGCTGGCGCTGCCCACCAAAGATACCCTCAACCTGCGCCTGAATGTGCCGCCTTCGTTCCGCGATCCCAAGTCGGTGGTGGTGGTTGCGCTGCCGCCGGTAATCTCAGCCAAGGGCAAGCTGCCGCCGCTGCATCCGGTCAACCCGTCGGAGACCTATTGCGCGCAGAAACCCGGCCTGGTGCTGCCCGTCGAAGGTGCGCCGCTGGTCTTTGCCACCCAGTTGGCCCACGAGCTGACTCTGCACATCACGCCCCGCCCGGACTCAAAAACCCTGCGGTGGATCTGCCGGTGAATGCCGATCCGGCCCAGGGCGGATTGGTCCTCGAACATCCCGCGCCCGCGCTGTCGGAGGGCAATCTGACCGGCGAGTTGCACGGCAAGTGGGGCTTTGACGACTGGGTGGGGCCTCGCTTCCACCTGCACGCGGCTCAGCCCGGCAAGTGGACCCTGGCGGGCGGCGACCAGTCCGCCCTGGTGGTGGGCCGCGAGGATACGCTCCATCTTGAGGACGAAAGCACGCTTTGCATCGACCGGGTGGAGCAAGAGGTTGCCGGCGGCAGCCCGCTGAAGCTGGCCTGGAAGTCGCCCAAACCGGGGATGCTGGAGGTAACCGTGCCCTTGAAAGACGCGGCTCCGGGACCGGTAACCCTCGATATCTTCCACTTCGGGCTGAAAGAGCCCGACAAACTGCCCCTGAAGGCCTATGCCGAGGCCGCCTCGCTGGACCGGCTCACGTTAAGCGCCGGCGACGAGGAGGCGATGCTGAAAGGCAAGCGCCTGGATGAAGTGGCTACCGCCGAGCTGGACGGAATCAAGCTTACCCCTGCCGCGCTGAACCGCGTGCAGGATTTTGACCAGTTGGCCATGAGCGCCTCCGCCACCACGGCCAACCTGGAGCCGGGAAAGCACTACGACGCCAAGGTCGAGTTGCGCGACGGCCGCCAGCTCAAGGTGCCGGTCACGGTGGACCCGCCGCGTCCGCAGGTCACTCTGCTGAGCAAGGGCACGCAGGATGTATCTTCCTCCGCGCCCAATCCGGTGCAGTCTGGGCTCTGCTGGACGATCTGCCCGCCGACAATCGGCTGGTCTTCTTCCTCAAGTCCCGCGTGCCCGCGAACTTTCCGCGCAACGAAAAAGTGGAAGTGGCAGCGGTGGACGGCAGCTTCCGCACCGTGCTGGCGCTGGCCGACGGCAGCCTGATGCTGGAAGACGCAAAGACCGCGGTGGGCACGCTGGACCCGCTGGCGCGCTTCGGTTCCTCGGCCTTTGGGCCGGTTCAGGTGCGTGCGATCTCGGCCGATGGAGTCACCGGCGACTGGCTGCCCCTGGGTACGCTGGTGCGGCTGCCCGGATTCAAGGAACTGCGCTGCCCGCGCACACTGGCCAAACCCTGCACGCTGAGCGGAACGCAATCTATTCCTGGCCGCGTCCATCGCAGCCACGCCGGACTTCGATAACTCCACCGATGTGCCGCCGGAGTTTACCGGAACCCAATTGAGCGTGCCCCATCCTGCCGGCGGCATCCTCTATCTCAAGTTGCGCGACGATCCCGCGACGGTGCAAACGCTTACCTTGCCGGTAACTCCGCTGAATGCAACCATGCCGGTGGCAGCGCCAGCCAAGCCAGCCGCGCCGGCAGCTTTGCCCGCCGCTCCGCCGGATGCTACGCCGGCGCCTTCAGCCAAAACACGACCGTAGTGATCATTCTCTAGTGTGGTGAGTCAGAAGTTCGTTGAAGAACAACCGAAGGTCCTTCGACTCTCCGCCGCGGCGGACAGCAAAAGCGCGACAAATTCCGCTCAGGATGACAGCTCAAAGGAATGCGAACATCCGACTTAGGATACTAGTTGAAATAGGCCTTGTTCTTCTCGGCAAATTGCGCCTTGTCCGCCGGAAGCTCATCGCTAGGGAAGATCGCGTTCTGCTCGCAGATACTGGCGCAGTTTCCGCAGTCGATGCACTCATCGGGATTGATGAACAACTGGGAGACGGTCCCGGCAGCCGTATCGCCCTCCAGGGGCGCGATGGCCGCTGTGGAGCACTCCGCTGCACAGATAAAGTCCTTGTTACAGGCATCGGTAATTACATAAGCCATAATGACGTTCCTCGCTTGCAGCGACTAATCTCGTATTTCGCCGCCTTTCAAAACTATCCGGCACCGCCTCTGTGCCTCCGTGACTCGAATCACATCAAGGGAGGAATCTACCTGATTACGGTACGCGGAATATTTCAACACGACTGTAACCAATTCATGATGCCTCATTCGTATCCGCTCTTTAGGGTGAAGGCATGACCCTTGCGGAACATTCTCCCTTGGTTGCGCGGGCATTCGCCTGCTGGAACTGGAAGTGCGCCCTGCTCAGCGCGGCCGCCCGCTCGATTGTCTACCTCGCGGCACTGGCGCGTACAGGTCTGCATGGCGGTCTCTCTATCATTCTGGTCGAAATGGCCTACGTCACTCTCACGGCCGGCCTCTATGCCGGCATGCAGCAGAGGGCTCTGGGCCTTCGCTCCCGCCTGCTCGGCGATGCCGCCATCGTCTTCGCTGTTCCCTGGCTCGCCCAGCTTCTTGACTGGTTGGCCCACCGCGCCGTTGGGGCAGCCGTTCCCGGAAAGGTCACCCTTGCGGTTTGCATCTTTGCCACTCTCTCGGCCCTCTTCCACCTGCACGTCATGCGCCGCGGCGCATTTCTTACCGGCCGCGCCGGCCGTTCGCTCTTTGAAGACTTTCGCCGCATGCCCCGTCTCATCGCGGGCTTTTTAGCGGCTCCGGTTGTCTTGCTCTGCGCTCTCATTGCCCGCCCGGCGCGCGGCGTGGAATCGGAAGCCGCGTTTTAGAGCGAAACCAGAGTAAACGTACCCTTTCTGAGTGTGTTAAGGGTGGCTCGCCGCGGCGAACCACTTGACAGCATTGCTTTCGGGGTACAGCTACTCTGGTTTCGCTCTAAATCCTCATCTCTCATCCCATGGGGCGTGAGGGCCGGATGATTGCGTTGGTCAGAAGATTTGTACTCGAATGCCTGTGCTGACTCCATAGGAAGACAAAAAGCCGAAGGTAAACTGCGGCCACATCTGATACTCAAAGTCGACGGCCCGCAGGCGAATCCTTTGATTGATGCGGTAATCGACCCCGCCCCCCGGCGCAATCACCAGGTAACTTCCATGGGCCAGGTTATAAGGGAAATTGAATTCTCCGATGCCCGCCAGCCCCTTGGCATAGGGCTCGAACCTGCCGAAATCCATGTGGTAGCGGGGACCGATGGCATAGGTCGTGGTGTTCACATTGGCCGTCTGGTGAAAGACGAGCCAGCGCGCTTCCGCTTCAATCCCCATGCGGCGCTTGGTGTCAGCATCCACAAATCCGGCGAGGCCGAGCAACTTGCGCGCGCCATATTGCAGATAGTAAACAGAACCGGCTGCGCCCGCCGACAGTTTGAGGCCACCCGCGTCTCCCGCCGGCGCCACCTGGGCCCGCACGGGGTGCGCCATGACCAGGCAAACCGCTAATAGTACGACTATTGATCCGGCAAGAAAACAGTGACATCGTATTCCCACCCATTTCCGCAAAAAACGCGGAAATGGATGGGGCACCCTGACAGTATTTTGTTGCCGGATCAATAATGAGACCTTAACTCCGTTCAGCCGCAAACCCGGTTGTTCGCCACCCCGGCGGCCAACATCCGTCGCAGGAGACCCCGCATATTCGCGCCGCGCTTTAACGAAACCATGGATGCCGTTCATCTCTCTCCTGCGGGTGTTCAGTTGCGTTCGCACTACTGCGTGATGTTCAGCGTCACGTTCTGATAATGGGCAATATCGCTGTTGCTGCCCACGCCTGTTACCTGAATCACGTAGGTTCCCGGCTGCGCGCTGGTATAACTGATTTCGCCGCAGCCGGTAACAAACAGGGCGGCGCCGAAGAGAAGCAGAACCAGCATCGTGGTAAATGCCATCGCGTGTCGCCTGCGGAAGCGCCAGACTACCCAGCCGAAAAACAGGCTGATGGGCAGGCACAATCCAGCCAGAGTTGCGCCCGGGGGCTCGAAGTGGGAGTTCATGGCCGTCGAGCCTCCGGTCAGGGGGTTGTTGGTGTCGATGGTCAACTGAACGGTGGGAGCAGGAAGCTCATTGGCCGTGAGATTGGCGCTGATGCTCGAGAAATGGCAGGTTACGCCCACGGGCAGAGACGCGCAGCCCAACCCGATGGTATCGGCAAAGCCGCCTATCGAGGCCAGCGTCACGGTAAGCATTGCATTCTGCTTGGTTTGGATGGTTACGGTGGCCGGGGTCACGTGCAGATCAAAGCCCGCGCCCGGCACATCGACCGTAATCGGCGACGACGTGGACGTACCGTGCGTCAAATCCCCGCTATAGTACGCGACGATGGTGTAAGAGCCGGACGATAGATTCAAAGCCAGTGTCGCCACTCCGCTCGCATCCAGAGGGCCCGAGCCGATCACGGTGGTTCCATTGAAAAACGTAACCGTGCCCGTAGGCGTGGAACTTCCAGTGGTGTTCAGAACCGTGGATACCAGGAGCGCTTGCGGCATGGCGCCGCCGGTTGTTGAAGTTCCCAGTTCGGTTATCGTCTGGATACTCCCAACCACAAGTTGTACCGCGCTCGTGCCAGCGCTGCCCTGGTCGTTGGTATCCCCGCCATAAACCGCTGTAATCGGATAACTGCCCACCGCAAGTCCGGAATAAATAAGAGTCGCCGCTCCGGCAACGAGATTTGCCGAGCCTATCGCCGTGCCGTTGGCGCTGAAAGTGACCGTACCCGTCGGTACTCCGCCATTGCCCGTCACTGTCGCGCTGAAAGTTACCAATCCCTGCACCAGGACGAAATTCGGCGTAACGGCGACGCTCGTCGTGGTGGTGGCCTGAACCACATTGAAGGCAAACGGAGTGGACGCGCTGCCGTTGTCATTGGCGTCGCCCGCGTAGCTGGCGGCAATCAGGTGCGGCCCGGGCGCCAGCTCGGGGTGAATAGTCGCTGTCCCCGTGGCGCCGAGGTACGCGCTACCCAAAATTGCCGTTCCATCGGTAAATGTAACGATGCCGCTGGCCGTTGCCACGCCGGCAATCACTCTCACGGTTGCCGTGATGGCCTCCGTGGTTCCCGCGATCCCCGGGTTTGGGAGCAAGGATATTGTCGTGGACGTCTGGGTCACGTTCACTATCTGCGTAATTTCATTGGAGGTGACAGCGATGAAGTTATTGTTGCCGGGCCAGGATGCGGTGATGGCGTGAGCGCCGACAGGCAGCGTGCTGACGGTCAGCGTAGCCGTGGCGCCATTGAGCGTGCCGGCGCCGATCGCAGTGCTGCCGTCGTAGAACGTCACTGGGCCGGTCAGACCGTTACCGGCAGTGGCCGTGAAGGTTACCGCGGCTCCATAGTTGGTAGGCGAACCGGATGTATTTACCGCCAGGGTGGGGGTTGCCTTGTTCACGGTCAATTGCACCGTGGCCGTAGGGCTGTTGTAATCGGTGGTATCGGTGGGAATGAAGGTAGCTGAAAGCGTCTGCACTCCAGCCGCCGGCACGGAGCCCGCGGCGGGTGTGTAAACGAAAGCGCCGGCCAATCCGCCCGCAGTGGCGTTCAGTTGGACTCCGCTCAGCGCCGTGCCGTAGGTGATGGCTGCCGGCGGCGCCCAGGTAATAACAGGCGTCGCTTTGTTCACCGTCAAAGTGACTGTGGCGGTCTCCGTGGTGTAGTCGGTTGTGTCCGTCGGGGTAAAGAGTACGGAGAGCGTTCGTTGACCTGCGCCCAGGACCGTGCCCAATACGGGAGTATAGGTGAATGTGCCGGCCGTTGTGGTCGTTGCGTCCAGTTGCGTCGCGCTCAGCGCGGTTCCGTAGGTGATGGGCGCAGGTATCGCCCAGGTTATCACCGGGACCGCCGGGTTCACCGCCTGCGTAATGGAGTTGGAGGTAACAGAGTAGTAGTTGCTGGTGCCGGGCCAGGATGCGGTGATGATGTGCGATCCAACGCTCAGATTGCCGATGGTAAACGTCGCCAGCGGGCCGTTCAGCATACCGCTGCCGATGACATTGCCCCCGTCGTAGAACGTCACCAGGCCGGTGGGGCCATTGGAGATGGTCGCCGTGAAGGTGACCGCCGCGCCGTAGCTGGATGGAGTGCCCGATGTGCGCACCGACAGGGTAGGCGTTGCCATGTTCACGATCAATGAAACCGTGGCCGTGGTGGTGTTGTAGTCGGTTGTATCGCTGGGAGTGAAGGTCACCGACAGCGTTTGCGTTCCGGCCGTTAACACGGCGCCCGCGGGCGGAGTGTAGGTGAAGTTGCCCGCCACTGCACCCGAAGTGGCGTCCAGCTGGGTTGCGCTGAGTGCCGTGCCGTAGGTGATGGCCGCCGGCGCCGCCCAGGCGATGGCGGGCGTAGTTTTGTTCACCGTCTGCGTTATCGTTGACGAGGTGCTGGAGGCGTTGTTGGTATCGCCCAGGTAGGTTGCGGAAATTTGATGCAGTCCGGCGGTCAGTGTAGAGATTTGAAAGGTGGCCTGGCCCGTCGAGCCGAGCAGGCTCACCTCCGCGATCTGCTGCACTCCGTCAAGAATGTTGACCAGCCCGGTGGGAGGAGCTGTGCCACCCGGCGTAACCGTTACGGTGAAGGTAACAAGTTCTCCATAATTCGACGGGTTGGGCGCCGTGGTTAATGTGGTGGGCGAGGACGCCTGCACATCCTGGCTCACCGTATTGGAAGTGCTGGAGAGAATCTGCAGGGTCGCATCCCCGTTATAGGTCGCGGTAATCGTATTCAGGCCCTGCGGGAGCGTTGTGGTTGTATAGGTTGCCACGCCGGCCGGGTTGAGCGTGGCGGTGCCGAGCAGGTTGGCGCCGTCTATGAAGGTGACGGTGCCGTCCGGGGCAACCCCTCCACCGCCTGAAATGGTCACCGTTGCGCTCAAGGCGACGCTGGCGTCAAGAACGGATGGATTGGCGCTGGAAGTGAGAACGGTAGCCGTGTTTTCATTCACCGTCTGCAAATATGGTTTCGAGGTACTGGAAAAGTGGGTTGGGTCGGCGGTGTCCTGGGCGTTGTACTTCGCGGTAATCGTGTGCACTCCAACGGTAAGCGAATCGGTGATGTAGGTGGCCGTAGCCGTTGTGCCTGGCAGAGCGTTCAGGGCAACATTCGCCGCCAGAGTATTTGTGCCATCGAAGAAGCTGACGGTGCCGGTGAGATTGCCGGAGCTGGGGCCGGTAGTGACCGTGGCCGTGAAAATGACGGTTTGTCCGAAAGGGGAAGGGTTGGGAACGGAGGTCAGCGTGGTGGTTGTCGAGTTGACCAGGGTTGCATTCCCTATCAATTCAATATCCAGCGGAGAATTGACGGTATCGCCCGCCACATCGATATTGGCCAACAGCGGATCGCCGGCAACGGAAGGAGCAAACACCGCCCCGATGGTGCAATCCGCATCCACCGGCAGGAATGGAGTACCGATGGCGCAGGTCGTCACCGTATCGTCCAGCGCGGCATTCATGTCCGGGGTGAAGGCGGTCAGATCGAGAGCTGCGTTACCGTCATTTTCAAGCACCTGGCCCTGTGTTGAAGACTTGCTGCCCTGGCGCACCGGCGTCATGGTGAAATTGAGGGAAGCCTTGTTGGACTGAATTTCCTCGATCAGCATGTAGTAATAGTCCGCAAAGTAGACATCGCCGCCACCGTCGGTGAACAGGCCCATGGGCGCGTAGATTTGCTCCGAGCTCAGTCCGCCGCTGGAGGTGATGTCGGTGTAGCCGTTCAAGGCAATGGCCGTGACGGTTCCAACGGCAAAGTCGATCCTGCGAATGCAGAAGTCCTGGGTGTCGGCGATATACAGATTGCCGGCAGCATCGACAGCAACGCTGGTGGGAGTGTCCAGTTCCGTATTGTTCGCCGGTCCATTATCGCAGTAACTGCCGGCATTCCCGCCTCCGGCTACTGTGCTGATCACTCCCGAAGCGTTCACCTTGCGGATGCGATTGTTGGCGGAGTCGGGAATAAACATATTGCCCGAGGCGTCGAAAACCACGGCATAAGGCAGGCTGAGACCGGCGTTGATCGCCAGCCCGTTGTCTCCCGAAAAAGTTCCCATGCCATTCCCGTCGGGGCTCAGGTCTCCGTTGCCCGCCACCGTGGTGACCATGCCCGTAACGGCGTCCACCCTGCGGATGCGCTGGTTGCCGGTGTCGGCAATGTAGAGATTGCCGCCGCTGTCGACTGTGATGCCCTGGGGTGAACTGAGTATTGCGGCTGTGGCCGGGCATCCGTCTCCTACCGCGTCGGTATTCTCGGCGCAGACGTTGCCGGCGCTGTTGCCGGCTACCGTGGTGATGATGCCGGCCGGCGGCGAAATCATGCGAATCACATTGTTGCCGGTGTCTGCAATGTAGAGGTTGCCCGCGCCATCCAGAGCTACGCCGGAAGGCACGCTCAAGGTGGAATTTGCGGCCGTCTGCCCATCGCCCGTGTAGCCCGCTTCGCCGGTGCCCGCGATGGTCGATATGATGCCGGCCGTCGCATGGGGGACGGGCGCGGCGACCATGCGAATGCGGTTGTGGGCGCTGTCGGCGATGTACATGTTGCCGGCGCCGTCGAGGGTAAGGCTGGAGGGCTGATCGAGGTTCGCTTGCGTTGCCGGGATTCCATCCTGTGTCGAAGTCCAGTTGCGATATACGCCGGCAACTGTAACCACATTGCCGGGAACCAGAACACCCAGGCCGCCCCATCCCGTGCCTGACAAGTACGCTGTGCCCACTACATCGCCCATGTAGTTCAAGAGGACCACCGCGCCGGTGCGCAGGCCGGGAGCCGAGGGAGTGAACGTAACCGATTGCGTGCAGGCGCCGCCGGGCGAGAGAGGATTCGCCGACACGCAGTTCGGCCCGCTGCCGGCTGTGAAGTCAAGGCTGGGCGCTCCCAAGGTCAGGATTTCAACGCTGGCCACCACTCCCCCGGCCGGCGCAGTAACTGTTACGGATTGCTGGGTGGGCGGGCTGGTGCCTCCCACTGCTATGTTGCCGAAGACGGCCTGCGCCTGCGCTCCGCCGGCCGCCACCAGCAAAGCCGCCAGCGCCATCATTCCGCTTCGTCTGTGTCCCGGCGAAATCCGTGGTGCGGCGGCTGTAAATCCGCATAAATTGCTTCCACGATTCTCTCGACGGACAATTTGAACTGGAATGCGGCTCATGACTGGCACCGTTTGCTTGTCTCCTAAGTTGCCTGCATCATTCCGATGGCGTATTCGGACGCGGTCATTCCAGCAGACCCGGTGGTCTGCCTATCCCTGCTGCCGAATCGCGGCTCCTAACGCAAGTATGCGGATGTACCCTGTGAGAGAGCCCGATTTCGTTTTGCTTTTTGTCGCGCCAGTGCGTGTGATGTTCTTAATTAGAATTGCCGTGCAGAAATGGGAAATACTGTACAGTCCTACTGCACGATCTGTCTCTCGATTGGAGTTTCCTGGAAAATATGCCCGAAGCGCTGATTTTTGATTATGATGGGGTACTTGCCGATACCGAGCCTCTGCACTGGAAATCGTGGGCGGCGCTCTTCCGGCCTTATGGTGTCGAGCTCACCTGGGAGGAGTACGGCCGCATTGGGCGAGGCGTCTCCGATATCCAGATGTTCGCATCGATGGTGAAGAATGCGCCGCGTCTGCCCGTGGACGAGCTGATGCTGCTGAATGTGGAACGCAGACGGATGGTTCTTGAGTGGTCGCTTGCGGAAAGCCCGATTCCACGGGAAACGATCGAACTATTAGCTACGCTTGAAGCTCACAAAATTGGCTTGGTCACAAGCTCTGACCGCGCCGATGTGGAGCCGGTTCTTCGCGCCGCATGGTATTTATGACAAATTCGACGCCATCGTTTTTGGCGACGACGTGCCCAACCATAAGCCAGCTCCAGACCCATACCTGCTGATTGCGAAGAGTTTATGTGTTAGCACTGGAATCGCATTCGAAGATTCCGACTCCGGCATGAAGAGCGCCCGGGCCGCGGGCTTCAATGCCGTCAGAATCGAGCACCCCAGAGAACTGGCGCAGGTTGTGGAGCTATCGCTGCACGATCATGCGGCTCGGTGAACTTCACGGCGCTCGGGAATGCCCGGTAAGCCTAAAATGAGCCTGCTTGACAGTCTTTTGAGCCGATTGCTACGCTTGACCCGATTTTCCAGCCCTGTTCTTTGGTTATGAAATGATCCCGCCAAATCTTCATAACCTTATCCGTAGATGTTGAACAATGCGGCATAAGTGCCGGCAAACAATTTGAATAGAGGAGATCGGAAATCATGACCCAAAAAACGAAACGGCCCATTGACGATGGCGACTGGAATATGGCGTTTCTCTTCCCCGACGAGATTGCCGCGGCGCGCGCCCGCACCGGATTGGCGATTTTGCCGCTGGCTCCGCTGGAGTGGCACGGCCCTCACCTGACCATGGGCTGCGATAACCTGCTGGCCCACGCCTTTGCGCGCCGCCTGGCCCGCGAGCTGGAGTCGCCCTACTACCCGCCGCTGTGGGTAAGCACTGAGCGCCAGCGCCGGCCTGAAACTCTTGAAGCGCTGGGTTTCCCACGCGACGCACGCGTCGAAGGCATGGATTTTCCCAAGCTCTCCGTGGCCAGCGCCTACTTCCGCGAAGAGGTCTTTGCGCTGGTGGTGCGCGACATTCTCAATATCCTTTTCAACCGCATGCACTTCAAGAACGTGCTCATCGTCAACGGCCACGGCGCCGACAATCAGAAGGATGTGCTGAACCGCATCACTCACGAATATAACGACGGACCGGCGGATCAACCGCGCGTCATCTGGGTTTACCCCGGATTTCCGCGTTCCCTGCTGGCCGGAGCCATCGGCCACGCGGCGTCGGAAGAGACCTCGATGCTCGAATCCTGCTGGCCGGGCTGCACCGATCTCTCCCGCCTGCCGAAGGAAGGCCATTTGGGCAATGTCGACTACGCCATCGTGGACGGCGATACCTTCGATTGCTCGCCCACCCCCGACCATTCCCTCCGCGAAGAGCAGGATCCCCGGTTCCACACCGACGTTGCCTGGGGCGCCGAGCAGATGGAGATGGCGGCCAATGAAGTGGTCGAAGACGTGCGCAAGTTGTGGTTTCCGGAGCAAGTGGGAAAGAAAGCATGAGCCTCGGTTTGCTGTTTTGCATTCTCGGCGCTGTTTCGTTCGGCCTTCTTGGCTGTGTCTCCAAGATGGCCGAGCGCAGGCAGTGCAATTCGTCGGCGGTTGTCATGTGGATGGCTTGCTGGGCCGCGATTTTCATGCTCGGCCGCACTCTTACTCAGAAGCCCATTGTTCCGCTCTCCTGGCCGGTCGTCTGGCTCGCCGTCGGGTTTGGGATCTGCGCGATTCTTGCCTATCTTGCCTTTCAGATTTCCATCGGGATCGGCAAGGTCACCGTTGGCTGGCTGTTCATGAATCTCTCCGCTGGCGTTCCGGCGCTGGTATCCATCTGGTTCTTCGGCGAGAAGCTCACGCCTCTGAAGTTCGTCGCCTTCTGCCTGGCACTTATTGCATTGTTCTGCCTCTTTCAGGGCAATCGTATGGAAGCACGGGAGGCGACCGTTGAAAGCTCCAAATAGAACCTTCTGGATTTTGCTCATGCTGGTCATTCTGCTCACCAACGGCATGGGCGCATTTGGCTTGAAGATCATTGCCGCATGGGGCCTTCCCCCCGGCATTAAATTTCCCTACCTCACCCTCTGGTACGCAGCCGGGCTCCCACTCATCGGCATTCCCATGCTGTTGCGCGGGCGTTCACGGTGGCTTCAAGGAAATGCGCTGGGGCGCGCTCTACGCTGTTCTCAGCCTCGGCGGCCAGTTAGCCATGTCCTACGCGCTGGACTACGGAGTTCCCGGAAGCGTTGTCTATCCCGTCGCAGTCGGCGGATCAATCCTGGTTGTCGCACTGGCCGGCAGGCTGCTCTTCGGCGAAAAGATGCACCCGCTCAGTTGGGCCGGCGTCGCCATCGGCATCGTAGCTGTCATACTGCTGGGCGTAAGCGCCAGCTAAATTGAGTCTCAGCATTAAAGCAATCGGAGGAGCGCAATGAACGACAATGTAACTTCTAATGACAACGTAACTTCTTTTGTCGAGGCGGTAAAACGCGGTGACGTGGAGCAGATTGATGTAATGCTTAAAGACAATCCCGACTTGGCATTTAGCAAGGACAAGTTTGGCAATACCGCTTTACATTTTGCGGCAAGATCGAGATTCGGGCGACCGGTGCAATTGCTGATTGCAAATAAGGCCGATGTCAACGCCAGGGACATTGACGGTGAAACGCCTTTGCATCACGCGGCAGATCGTGGCAACAGAGAGGTGCTGGAGTTGCTACTGGCAAATGGCGCCAACATCAATGCCAAAAATGGTTTGGGGGGTACGCCTTTGGAAAGAGCCGCTTATAGTGGCCATAAAGACGCAGTGGTACTGTTGTTGGCAAACAACGCAGATGTAGGTACGAAGAATGCCTTCGGTGAGACGCCTTTGGATCGGGCCATGAAAAGCGGCCAAATGGACGTGGCAGAGATCTTACGGGGACACACTGCCAAACCAGCGGAAGTGAGCGATCAACAGCGATCATTCGAGGCTTTAGTTGAGGAACTCGTGTTACTTTCGCAGGAGGCGTTTTATTGGGGGGTGCAGCGTGGTTTTCCGGCCGAGTATCCACAAGATGCCAGAGCCAGACAACTCGGCCAACTTATCTATACACTGCGAGGCTTTGAGGGAATGCAGGAAGCTTCACATATCCTGCGACATAGAGTGGTTACGAGAGACGGTGGTGGACAGTGCTTCTTAATCACCTACAACTGGGAAGGGATTGGTCCCTGGCGTCCATAGCGCTCCATGGTTGCAATTGAAATTGAATTTTAGGAAAGGTACTCCAATGGCAAGCAGATTTAATCACTGAAACTGATCTTCTTCCCTATGAATGGCCGGGCTCATACTTCATCGGAGCCGAGGAAATCGAAGAGGCATTGAACGTGCTGAATGCGCGCAGCCCCTTCCGCTTCTATGGTCCCGATCTGCAGCGCTGCGTGGAGCGGCTTGAAGATGCCTATTGCCGGCGTCTCAATAGAAAATACGCCATCGCTGTCAACAGCGGAACGGCCGCGCTCTCGCTGGCTCTTGCGGCACTCAGCGTCGGCCCGGGCGATGAAGTTCTGGTCCCCGGCTATATGTGGATCTCCTGCATCTCTGCCATTGTTCGCAGCGGCGCCATTCCCCGGCTCGTCGACGTCGACGATACCTTCTGCATGGATCCGGCCGACCTGGAGAAAAAGATCGGGCCGCACACCAAAGGCGTCCTGCTGGTTCACATGAGCGGAGCCATGGGCGCCGCAGATAAGATCGCCGAAATCTGCGCGCAAACACAAACTCTTTCTTCTCGAAGACTGCGCCCAGGCCAATGGCGCAACGCTCAACGGCCGCCCCGCCGGAAGCTTTGGCGAAATGGCGATCTTCAGCTTCCAGCTCAACAAGAACATCACCGCCGGCGAAGGCGGATTGGTGGCCTGCGACGATGAAAGCCTCTATCGCCGTTCCTGGGCCGTTCATGACCTGGGCTACCCCCGCAACGCCGATGGCCGCCTGGAATTTTCCGATCCCAACTATCAGATGTGGGGCCAGGGCAGCCGCTATGCCGAGCTGCTTGCCGCCGTAATGCTGGCGCAACTAGGCAAGCTGGAAAAGATCACTTCCGCAGATGCGGAACAGGAAGTATGCACTCAAGAAACGTCTCAGCGCGATTCCCTGGCCTCAGCTTCCGCAGAATCCTCGATCCCGATGGCGACACAGGCGCATTCCTGCTGATGATCTGGAGGACCGTGAAACCTGCCTGCGCGTAGTCGAGCGGTCGCGGAAAGCAGGCGTGCACACCGGCCCGTCGGGCCTGAACAATATCCCCATGACGGACTGGGGCCTGCACATCTACTTCAACAATGCCAGCCTGGTGCGCAAAAGTCCGTTGAACAACGCGGGCCGCCCGTGGAGCGACCCATTGAACGAGTTTGCCAAATCCTACGAATACGGCAAAGGCACGCTTCCGGCATTCGATGCGCTGGTCGACCGCAGCAGCCTCCTGGCCATTGCTCCGGTTTGACCGGCGACGCCATCGAACGCATCGCGCAGGCCTTTCAGGACGCTGCCAAAGCATAAGAGGTCATCTCATAAACGCCATTAATCCGCGCAAAGCGTCCCTCAGGGGCTAAAGCCCCCAATATTATTGGTCGTTTTGCGGCACGGCTAAAGCCGTGCCCTATCAAAGCCGGTTTATGAGATAGCTCCTATTCCGGCAAGGGTTCCTGCATAACTCCGTTGCGGCAGTGAATAACCCTGCCGTGCCGGCGGCTATCTGAGGAAACATATTCAGGATTGTCGAGCCTGGAAAAGATTGGAGGCGCGGGCCGGGATCGAACCGGCGCATAAAGGTTTTGCAGACCTCTCCCTTACCACTTGGGTACCGCGCCTTGGCAGGGCTGCCATATAAATTAAATCGCCCCATGCCGCCGTAGCCAACCCGGCTTGCGCCGGAGGGCGGAATGGAGCGGGAGACGAGATTTGAACTCGCGACCCTCGCCTTGGCAAGGCGATGCTCTACCACTGAGCTACTCCCGCTAATTGCAAGACTTGAGTATACCGGGCGGCCGAAACGCGGTCAAACCGCGGCCGGAGCCGGATTTGCGGCCTGGCCCCCCGTGCCCGGAGCCGAAAAACGCGCCTCGCCCCGCGAACCTTTTTCTTCCCGCACAATCTCCCCGTCGCGCATGTACAGAATCCGGCTGGCGATGGCGGCCGCCTCGGGATTGTGGGTGATCATCAGCGTGGTCTGGCCCAGTTCGCGGTTCGACTTGAGCAGCATTTCCAGCACCGCCGTCGGAGTTCTTCGTATCCAGGTTGCCGGTGGGCTCGTCGGCCAGCACGATCGCCGGCCGCGTAATCAGCGCCCGCGCAATGGCCACCCGCTGCTGCTCGCCGCCGCTCAGTTCCGAGGGCCGGTGCGGCAGCCGCCCCTGAATCGAAAGCAGATCGCACAGATGGTCAAGATACTTCAGGTCCAGCGGTTCCTTGAGGGCGCGCCCGCTGACGGCGTGAGCAATCTCAATATTGCCCATGGCCGAGAGCGTGGGCAGCAGGTTGAACTTCTGGAAGACAAATCCGATGCGGTGCTTGCGCAGCCGCGTCCGCTCCCCGTCGTTGAGCGTGGCAAAGTCAATGCCGTCAATCACTACGCGCCCCTGGGTAGCCTGCGTCAGCCCGCCCAGCAGATAAAACAGCGTGGACTTGCCCGAGCCCGACGGCCCCACAATGGCCACAAACTCCCCGCGCTCCACGGCCAGCGAAACCCCGCGCACCGCGGTTACCTGGAGCTTGCCAGCCGCGTAAACCTTGGTCAGATTTTCGGCAATGATGATGGGCGAAGACTGTTGGGGTTGCACATTTCCCATTGTAAATGCGCCCCCCTCGATCGGCTTTCCCTTAGAATGAAGATGCACCGACCTCTATATCAGGATTCCCCTAGAATGACCACTAATCTGAAGGCCAATCTCGTCCCCTCCATTGAAACCGCCGCAGCCAAGGCCGGCCTGCATCTGGTCTCCGTCAACCAGGGCAGCGACTTCCACGGCCAGCCCACGGCAGTCTTCGAGCTGGGCCTTCCCGGCGCAGAACTGGCCGGCCGTACTCTCAAGCTGGAGCTCACCCAGGGCTTCGACTTCGATAAACCTGAGCTGCTGCCCACAATCACGGCTCATCTGGCCGGCGAAGCCAAGCGTCTGCGCAATCCGCGTCCCGAGTGCTACGTAACTCTCGGCGGACTGCCCGTCGCATTCGGCCAGTTTCAATGGCCGTTTCATCGTTCCACCTCCGGCGCGGACACTTATATCGTTCACGGCGAAGTTCACCTTTCCGACGGCGGGGCGCACAACCTGCACGCCAAGGTCGCAGCCTCGGTCACGCTTACCTTTGCTGGGATTGTGCCCGCCATGGAGCAGCCTTTTGCGGAGACCTTCGTCTACAACGCGGTCCGCAAGACCATCGACCTGGGCCAGCTTGAGTTTTTGAAGTCCGGCAATCGCCAGCCCGTGCCGGTAACCACCCGCTACTATAGCCGCTGGCAAAAGAAGTTTCTCTTCACCGAGACCAACGACGCCGAGCGCCTGGAATATCTGCTGCGCAAGATCTATTGGCTAAGCGGCGTGCTGGGCGAGAGCAAGCCGGTATGGATCGCCGACCCAAGAGACGCGCAATACCTGAACACGACAGAAGTTGATTTACTCCGCATGGCCGGAGACAAAGCCGGCGAAGGCCTGCTCCGGCTGGAAGGCGAGTTTGCCGCGGCAACTCCAGCGCTAATAGCCCGCGCCCCTGAATACCAAGCCAAGCTCGAAGCTGCGCTGAACTTCACCAAGCCGCAGTTTAACGAGTCGATGCGGTCGGGCCACGCGAACATGTAGTTGCCTCATTTCGCTACGTACATATCTCCTCTGAAATGAACAATTCAAGCGTTTCTGTGGATATTCAGAGGTCATATAAAGCGTAAACAAAGAAGCCCAGACCTCAGGCACGGCTCCTGTGGATGCGGTATCACGTTGAAATCGAGTGAAGAGCGATATGGAGGTTAGCATCATGGCGAATCGTAAACAGTTTCTTGGAGTCGCTCCTCCGGATGAGGCATTGGTTCGCCTCTTAAGTGAATCGCGCGAGCGAATCGTTACGGACAGCGAATTGCGTGAGCAGAGGATTAGCTTTGCATTTGGCAATGCAATGAACTCAAGCCACATCACGAAAGAAAGCGTTCGGCAGACGTCGCAAAGTATCCGCCTTTTTCCCACGCCATCCGGGAATCGCTGATCCCTGTTAGATATGAGCGTAAGAAAAAGCGACAATCCGGAACTCTACGCCAAGGTCGAGGAACAGAATCTTCTGCGGCAATACGACCTTCTGTTGAATTGCATTGAAATCGGCTTGACCAAAGGCATCGAGGCCTTCGACAAATACACATTATGGTCTTTGAATGCAGCGGCAGTTGCGAACATTGCCCAATTTGGCGGGCGCTACAGGGAAGAACCGATCTATGTGAGCAACCATTTGCCCCCGCATTTTAAGGACGTTTCAAATGAAATGGATCGGTGCATCTCGCTGATCCACGAGAATTGGGATGCTGACGACCATCCCACGATTCTTCCTGCCTACGCCCTCTGGCGGCTCAATTGGATACACCCATTTGTGGAAGGTAATGGTAGAACCGCCAGGGCTGCGTGCTATTACCTTCTCTGCATGCGGCAGGGACGATTGCTGCCCGGCAATAGAATCGTTCCTGAGCGTATAAGAGAGAACCGGGAGCCCTACTATTCAGCTCTTCAGGATGCGGATCGTCATTGGACCGAGGGCCACTTTAATGTCTCCAGTTTGGCGGATTACTTACAGAGACTATTGATGGGCCAGCTCTCTGAATCTGATTGAACTGTATGAAGATTGGACCATAGACGCGAAGAATACTCCGTGATGTATGGCCTTTCTAGTAATTGGAACTTTGCTCACAGCGTCCCGCCGCAAGCCGAGCAGAACTTCGATCCCGTCGGATTGGTCTGTCCGCATCGGCCGCAGGCTTGCAGCGTTCCCGGCTGCGTCGCAGGCGGCATATTCACCGTCACGTTGAATGGCTGGCCCCAGCCTGGCATGGCGATGCCCAACGACGCAGCAATGCCTGCGGCCTGGATGGCGTTGAACTCGCGGACACGTCCGGGCATGAAGAAGCACTCGATGAAGCCCAGTACCCAGGGAATCGGCGTCCAACTGAAGCACAGGTAAAGGATGCCCAGGCCGATGCGCCGCAGATAAAACTGGTGAATGCCGAAGCCGCCCAGGAAGAGAGCCAGCAGAATGCCCACCACCTCATCGCGGCGCACCATCTCATACTGCATATAAAAAACTGCTTGCGGGTTGGGATACGGTTGGGTGCTCATGGTCGGGCTCTCCTTGCTTTGCTCTGAATTCTACATACGCAACCGGCAAGACTGAGGTTCCACTATCTGAAAACCGTCAATTCCCGCACCACCGCACCCAACCGCAGCATCCAATCGATTATGAACGCACAAACCCCCTCCGCGGCAGCCAGCGGCACATTTCTTATCGGCGGCGATCTGCCCGTCCATCGCCTGGGTTACGGAACCATGCGCCTGGTGGGCGAAGGCGCGTGGGGGGAGCCAGCCGACGAGGCTGAGGCAAAACGCGTGCTGCGACGGGCCGTTGAGCTGGGCGTCACGCTCATCGATACCGCCGACGCCTACGGACCGGAGATTGCCGAGCGGATGATTGGCGAAACCCTTTCTCCCTACCCGCCCGGTTTGGTGATTGCAACCAAAGGCGGTATCACACGGCAGGGACCGGCGAAGACGGAATTTGTGGGCCGCGCGGGCTACCTGATTCAATGCGTGGAGATGAGCCTGCGGCGGCTGAAGCTGGAACGCATCGACCTCTACCAGCTGCACAGGATCGATCCCCGCACCCCGCTTGAAGAATCTCTTGGAGCACTTAAGCGACTCCAAGACGAAGGAAAAATTCGCCACATTGGCTTGAGTGAGGTTACGCCGGA
The DNA here is from genome assembly GCA_963724755.1 of uncultured Acidobacteriaceae bacterium. Lineage (GTDB taxonomy): Bacteria > Acidobacteriota > Terriglobia > Terriglobales > Acidobacteriaceae > Telmatobacter. The sequence goes on along the minus strand of CAVRVZ010000016.1, from coordinate 6,055 downwards.
GGAGATAGAGGATGCAGGCAAGATCGTAAAGATCGTCACTGTCCAGAATCGATACAGTCTGGCAGACCGGCGGCATGAGAAGACGCTCACATACTGCGAGCAGCAAAACATCGGCTTCATGCCGTGGTATCCCATCAACGCCGGCAAGCTGCTGAAGCCTGACCACCCTTCGGCGCAGACGCTGGCCAAGATTGCCGCGCGGCATTCGGCTACGGTTGCGCAGCTTTCGCTGGCCTGGCTGATGCAACGATCGCCGGTGATGCTGCCGATTCCGGGCACATCGAAGGTTGCGCATCTGGAAGAGAATGTTGCGGCGGCGGGATTGAAGCTGAGCGGGGAAGAGATGGGCGAATTGGAAGCCGTTGCCGGTTCCTGATCGGGCTGAAGATGAAGCCGATCTTCCAACGAACGGATTCGGGGTTTGGTTGAAATCCGCTCCGAATGGCTCAATTTCGGGAGTCATGCCAGATGCTTCGGGGATGTTTTATAAGCGAAAACCAGATTTTCCCTATGATTTTCAAAGGCCAAATCTCATGATGTGGGATATTTCGTACTGATAATTTTTTGAGCAGTGCTGATTTCAAACGGGTTAATAATTATCTGCAAGGATTTAAGAGAAATTTATACCCCCGTGGGGTATAGGGGGGTACCCCTCATGTGGGACTGTAAAACTGTGAGCGGTGGTCAATGGCCTGTATTCCCGCTCTACCGATTGTTTGTATTGTGCGCCATCGGAGGGTAATTTTCTGCAATGAACGGCCTTAAATTGTTGTTGTTTCACACCTCATTGTTTTGGTAAGGGTGCGTCACCTTCAGGTTGGACCTGTTTTGGTTCTTTGGGAATGCGCTTGGCATATACATGTGGGAAGTCGTTGTGATGCTCTACCCAGCGTCGTAGTGTTGGGGATATCCAGCCGATCGTCTCAATGAGCTCAGAGTAGTCCTGGTCAACCTTTCTCTTGATCAGGGTCTCGTGGTGAGCGATACGATTGCGGAGCTCCTTTATGGATATAAGGCGGTCATGTAGCACCTTCCTGGAAATCTTCGCTGGGAAACGGTGCCTCAAATGAGGCACCCAAAGCTGTTTTTCATAAGTGTTTGCGAACATTTTCACCCAGAAACCAAAATTAAGCTCCGCCACAATATGTCCAGGACGCATCCCATTCATCCGAAGAGAAATATTTTCCTTAGCCGCGTGGATGTCCTCCATTTCACCGTTATGGAGTGGAAGTTGATCCCACCATTCTTCTGTGCCGAGGGCTTCGCTCATCTTGGTATGCACGCGATTCCGAAGTCCGACCTCGAGGGCTTGAACTACTCCATAAAGAGACGCAGAAAGATCGGAGTTCCGAACGTAAAGATGGAATGCCACCCAATGATCGCCTCGTGACCTTGCATAATAAGGAGTCAAGCGGTCTGGCGAGAGGCATAGCTGCAGCCACGCAATATCCTTTTCGGAGTATTGAAATGGAGGTTGACTACTTTGTCCTTCAGGAGGTTTATCGCCTTGACCTTCAGGAGGAGTTTTGATAATATCTTTCATGTAGGTTCTGGTGTGACCGCTGCTTGCAAGTCCCCAGAGCATTGGAACTTGAAAAAGCCGCCTTTCCGGGCGGCTTTTTCCATTGTGTAAATAGTTGCCAGTTGTGATTTTAGCGTATTGACTGGCCTAAAAGACGGGACCTGGAGCACCCATAATCAGGGTTTCGGAGTGGCCGCAATCTGGCCATGTGCCTGCTTTATGGCGGTGAGCAGGCTTTCGTCGAATCCCAGCTTGCGTGCCTGCTCCAACGTCAAGTCGATCTCATTGGCACACGCCTGGACAACATGCGGCAGATCGGCCTCTTGCACTATGAGCCCCCCTTTATCTGCGTCCGGCCAAATTAGGAACGATTGCGGCAGCCAGAATGCATCCTTGCATTCCGCATCGGCTCTAGAGGCATTGATCTTTTCGAGGGCCGGAAAGAACAGCCGGCTTGCCGTGGCGCCATCCAAACCTGAGCCTCTCTCGGAGGATGCTCCTGCCGACTTCGCCACAAGCGCTGACCAGTCCACAAGTGCTCCGGTCGTCATGTCGAAGACCATGGCGTTGCGATCGCTATCCGGGTGCGCCCCGCCGCAGAAGACGAAATCATCGGTTGCAACGATGCTCAGGTAGTGCGGTCCTGCCATTGTGACCTTGACTTTCCGTTCCCAATCGTAGGCCGGACTGGCTTTCCCAGTTGACTTCAGATCCACCAGCTTTGCCCACATTAAGTAATGCGTATCGCATTCCCGTAGAGTGCTCTTCAGTTTTCGGTTCATCTGCATCAGCGTTGCGTTCACACGCCTCGCCGTCGAACTGTCAGCATTTTCGATCAATGGCCATGCATCCACGCCCTTGCGGAGTTGCTTTATTGGGCCGATCTTGACAGTCTGGCCCGTCGACGGCTTTACGTTGCTGTGAGGATCCTGAGCCGGCAGAAGCATCGTTGAATAGAACACAACAAACAGAGAGTACAACAGCGCGGTCACAGGTTTCATGACGATCCTCGCTAAAAATATGCGCCAATTATAGGCCAGCCAACACAGATTGTGCAGCATACAAAAAAGCCGCAGCCTCTTCCAAGGCTGCGACTTTTTGCGGTTGACTTGCTGCCGAGTTACATTTCTTTCACGCCTTCGACGAAGGCTTTCAGCTTGCGGCTGCGGGAGGGGTGACGCAGCTTGCGCAGGGCTTTGGCTTCGATCTGGCGGATGCGTAAAACTTTTTTGGATGATGCCTACACAAAATTGCGAACCAATTCCAAAATCTAGTCCTTCCCCACGAAGAATCAGACCTCGCCATGGCCCACAAAAAAGACCTAAGGCAAAATAAATTATGAAGATCTGGGCAGATAAATGCAGTCTTCAGCACTACCTTAGCGGCGATTGCGACGTAAAGTTCGGTGTGGGTTGGTATAGGCATCATAAAGACCATAAATGGCGTGGTTTAACTATAAGTTTTTATTGTTACTATTGGCTTCTTAATATTCATCTTGTAAGTAATTACAAAGAATATAGTAAAAAGGTTAATTGTAGGAGGATCAAAAAATGAAATTCTTATTCAATAAATTTCCAAATGGTCATGAAGTAAAAGTAGGTATTCACTGGTTTAAGCATAAGAATGATAAGCTTTATTGGGGACTTACTGTAGCTTTCCATTTTTTCAAAAACAGTTATTCTATTACATTCATTAATAATTGGAAAGCCTATACTGGTAAAAAATGATAGCTATTAGTCCTCATACTCATTGCGAAAGCCAGCTTACGGGATCTCCCCTTACGTCTATGATCGGTCGTGCTAAGGAAATGGGGCGAACCCATTTTGCTTATACAGATTTAGGACATCTTTCATCATGCTTAAAGGCTTATGGACTATGTAAGCCAGATAAAAGAAAGCCAGAAGAGCTAGTTAAGGCAAATCAAGAATATCTAAAGAAAGAGCTTAAGTTTGCCCCTGGAATTGAATTCTATTTCAAAGATTCAAAATGTGATATTGTTACAGGAACTCCTGCCGATCGCTGTAAGTATTTTACTGGAACCCTCTATTGTACTAATCAGACTGCATATCAGGAATTAGTACGTACTGTTTCTAAAACAGACATGCCAAAAACAGAAATTCTAGAAGAAGAGCAAAATCTGTGGTCATGGAGTGAACTTGAACACTTAAGTAAGTTCGATACTCTGTTAGTCATAGGCGGAGTTCATTGTATGGTGGGCAAAGCTCTTTTAGCTTCTGATACCGAACTTGCTGAAAAGATTCTATTAAAGATCAAATCTCTATTCAAAGACAGGCTTTCATTGGCCCTCATCTGTGAGCCATGGAATAAAAAGTACGCTACTGTTGTAAAAGTAGAATATACGGATGGAACCCATGACTCTCTATTATCTTCCGATATCGTTACTACAGATAAGGCAAGAAAAATAAAAGTCGCAGATCTTATTAAACGTGGCGGCCATACAGAAATTTTGTCAAAAGTAGTAGGATTTACATTCTTTGAAGTTGGTAAAAGAATAGCCAATATCACAGAACATATGGGTTTTCTACCTCTTCCAAAAGACGCTACATTGGAAATAAATAAGTTTCTGTGGGAAATGGGAAAGAAGCACAACATATTGGTTCTAGCATCAGACTATGCCTTCTATTCTTCCAAAGAAGACCATGCCGTTCAAACCATGGTTCTAGAAGGCAAGAATAAGCTTAAATCCGATCTTCACATGAAGACTGAAGCAGAATTTGTCCAATATCTAACTGATACGTTAGGTCTCAGTGTGCTAGATGCTGCGAAATTTTAGACAATAACGATGAATGGGCTAAGAATTTTGATAACTTTGAACTTAAATATGAATGGCGACTAGCAGATAGTGGTGGAAATGCCCTACAACAATGTATGGATGCTATTAAGAAAAAGGGTCTAATGAGATGGGAAGATCCTATTTGGACTGCCCGATTAAGAGAAGAAATTTCTGTCATTGCAAAAAACAAGATTAAGGATCTTTCTCCCTACTTTCTTCCCATTCATGATGTTATTGACTATTATGAAGAAAATGGTAGATTGACTGGACCAGGACGAGGATCTTGGGCTGGGAGCTTGATAGCCTATTTGATGGGAATCACGAAAGTTAATCCTTTCAAATACGATCTTAGCTTTAATCGCTTCTATTCCATGGATCGTATTAAGGCTCTTAAACTTGCAGATATCGATTCCGACCTTGAGTCCAGAGATCTATTGGTTGGTTAAGATGGTCACAGCGGCTATCTATACAAACGATGGGGCAACAAAGCTGCTCAGATCAGCACCAGGGGCAAAATCAGGCTTAAATCGGCTATCAAGGACACTAATCGCTATTTTAATGGGTCTGTAGAAAAAGAAATTGAGCAGATCTGCAAAAAGCTCCCAGATGCAGGTCAAGGCATTACAGATGAACAATTTATATTTGGATTGGAAGATGAAGATGGAAACCATATTGATGGGCTAATTGAAACTTCAGATGTATTACAAAAATATGTTGAAGATCGTCCTAAAGAATGGGCTATCGTCGAAAAAGCTTTTGGAATTACTAGATCATTCTCTAAACATGCCTGTGCCTTCGTTATTGCAGATAAGCCTATTTCAGATTTTGTTCCAATCAAAGAAGGACATATTACTCAATATGAAGCCGGCGCTTGTGAAGAAGCCGGGCTTGTAAAGTACGACTTCTTGTTATCAATCAACTCAAAGATATTCGTGTTTGCTTAGATCTCATCAATAAAAAGAATGGTGAAAAGAATAAAGTAGGGTATTTTACCCATAAAGGAAAGCTAACCTATATTTGGGATCTACCTGAAGACGCAGATGCGTTCCGTAGCGTTTGGGATGGATCTACAGAATCATGCTTCCAAATTAACACTACTACTATGACTCCATTCGTTAAAGCAATCATGCCGCAAAACATGGAAGATCTCTCCATTATCCTATCGCTAGTTCGTCCTGGCCCACTTGACTACGTTATTGAGGGTTCTGGCAGAAACATGGCCGAAGAGTATGTATATCGCCGTAACGGTAATTCCTATGAAGATATTCCTATTCTAAAGGATCTTATTCCTGAAACCCACTCAGTTCTTTGTGTTAAGAATGGAAGTAGGGTCAGAAAAAAGCATGGATTGGTTAAAATCGAAGATGTGTCTATTGGACAAAAAGTCCAAACTGAAGATGGAACTTTTTGTAAAGTCTTAGGAATCATTATAAGGGTAAAAAGAAAATTTTAAAAATCAGGCTTGACAATTCCGAGGAATTAGAAATTACTTCAGATCATAAAGTATTGACTTCAAATGGTTGGAAAGAGGCAATCAATTTAACAAATAAAGATCTTGTTAAACATTTTTGGATTTCAGATAAAAAAATAGAAGATGGGGACCTTAAAGATTGGATCTTAGGCTTAGTTCTTTCTGATGGAAATGTTTGTGGTAGTACTATAGATATTTGTGCCGAGATAAAATAGAAAATGCCGAGAAAATAAAATCCATAATAGATAAAGAATATGGAATAAATTCA
>CAVRVZ010000015.1:0-162137 GCA_963724755.1 uncultured Acidobacteriaceae bacterium | reverse complement strand
GCCCTGTCACGGCAGAGGTCGCGGGTTCGAGCCCCGTCGTCCCCGCCATACATTCCAAATGACTTAGGGGTGTTTGGCAAGTGACTTTCAAAGGTACAATAAAGGTACAATAAGCTGGTTATATTCAATCGTGCGGCCCAACACAGCCTTAAGGGCCAGTCAGTTCGCTGAACCCCGCTTCCCGATGAAAACCTAACTGAAAGAAACTTTGGCTCCTTAGTCAAGGACTCAATGGCTGGATCTGGGATATTGGCCGGTTAGTACCCGTCATTCGCCCGGTATCGGTTGGCGTGGACGATTCGGCATCTCAAATAGGGGTTTCAGATTCAGTGGTTTCAACTCTAGCCGGAATTCACCTTGGAACAGAAAATCTCCTTTGTTAGCGTTCGTCAGACGCACAACGACGGTCCCTTCGGTTATCTGAGGGATCGGTTCTTGCTGGGTCTCAATACCCTCTCCGTTGAGGTCAACCGATATACGCCGTTTCGAAACGGTAATTGCCTGATCATTGCGCATTACGGCGACCAATAGTTCCCGTGTTTCATCAACGCGAAACTCGGCAAAGTCGGTTTTCGCATCCAGCCAGCATCCCACGATGCGCCGAAATTCGTGACCACTACTGCGGTAAATTAGGAGAGCTTTCACAGGGCCCCCGACGTTTTGGGAGCCACTTCGTGCTGCGTTCGTAAACTGAACGACGAGCGCTTGCTGCGCCTGCGCGACGGCAATCTGCATCTCGAATCGTCCCAAATTGTCACTCCATATCCCTGTCCCGGTCTCCGAGACCGGAACTACGCGCACACCAATGCAAGCCATGTTTGGAGCGACTCGCTGAATGCTGCCCGGTTGACCGCTCTGCGCGACGACGTGAGGAGTAGCTGGGGCCAGCTTCGGTTCTTCCTTCGGAGGGAAGGCATGAAAGTTGAAGGTCGGGGCAATAGAAACCTCCGGCTTCACTTCCACGTGCGGGCTTGCCATCGCAGTAGGGGCTGCCTGGACGGAGTTGTTGGCGATCTGCGGAGCCGTACCGCTCCCCCGGTGATCAGATCGTTCTTTCTCGTTCGATCCTCGTGAGTTGGTTCGGTGTTCGAGCCAGGCGACGCCGATGAGAAGAAGACCGACTACGAAGATTTCAAGATTGTGCGCGGGTGTGATCCAGGTGGCGATCTTTTGAGGGAGCGATTTTTCCATCAAGTCCATAGCATGGACCGCGTCTAATACCGCCCAGAAAACCGCGACCAGCATCAACGCCAGTCCCACTATTCCTTCCGCGAGGAGACGCATTTGGGCTACCCTTCAATTCTCAACATTGGACACTCGTTATGCTTGCATCTTTTCGACCCTGCGTCGAGGGGCGAAGGGAGGCTCCTGCTCCGGCCCAGGAGTTGGGCTAAGGTTTTCGTGGTGCCATTGGTCAGACCCGGGAGGATGCAAAGTCTCTCTCTGAAAGCCCGAAATTCGGAGCAATGCGGCAAGTCAATTCCAATGTTGTCACGGCACATCTATGGTAAGATATTCTTACTATGTGTAAGGAGGACAAATGAGCCGAGACGAAGCGCTCCAGTTGGTTTGCCATGCCATTAGCCAGATTCAGGAACAGAGCGGCAGGGCGGTCGATTTGCTCAACGAACGTTCGCGTCCATTCGTCGATGTCGATGGCTTCGATAGCCTGAATGGCGAAGAGGTCACTGCACTCCTGCTAGAAGACCTTTCCTTTGGACCAGACTTCAACCCGTTTACCCCCACAGATGGCGATCTCACAATCGGCGAAATTGCAGATCGTCTTGCAGCCAACGCCACGGTAAAGCAGGAGGTCGTATGACCATCGAACAGCGGAATGCAATCGCGTCGCGACTTCGCCTTGCTCGGGAGAGGGCCGGTTTGAGTCAGGGCCAGGTTGCCAAGCTGGTAGCGATGCACCGCCCGTCTGTCTCCGAGATTGAAGCGGGGCGCAGGAGTGTCACTGCCGAAGAGTTGACGAAGTTCGCAAAGATATATTCCGTCACCGTCGGCTGGCTCACGGGCGAGCCACGTGACCCTGCAGCCGACAGGATGGAACTCGCCGCGCGCGAATTGTCGAAGCTGAAGCCCGGCGACGTTGATCTTTTGATGGACTTGCTGACCTCGTTACGGAGCAAGCCGGAGGGTGAATGAATAACTGGCAGGCCTTGGCAAAATCGGCGGCGACACGCGCGCTCCGGATCCGAGCGGAAGTGCACGCCAAGCCCTGGGAGGCGATCGACGTTTTCGACGTGGCGCAGCAGCTCGGCGTTGAGGTGCGCTTCACCAAGATATCAAGCATGGAGGGCATGTACCTTCGCCAGGACGCCCCCGTTATATTGATTGCCTCAGAGCGACCCGCAGGACGGCAGCGGTTTTCGTGCGCTCATGAAATTGGCCACCATGCATTCGGAGACGGTACTCGCGTTGACGAACTCTTTGATCCCAGTTCCGGTGCCGTCCGACACGACGATGAAATTCGTGCTGATATGTTCGCCGGAATGCTGCTGATGCCAAAGTCTGCCGTTGACCACGCGTTTTCGGTGAGGAAGTTAAACCCCGCCACAGCAAATCCCGTCGAGTCCTACCGTGTTGCGTGCTGGCTCGGCGTGGGATATTCGACGCTCGCCGGTCACCTTCATTACGCGCTTCGTGCAATCACGCAAGAGCGGTTTGCAACTGTGGACCGATTTACGCCGAAAGCGATTCGTGAATCCGTTCTCGGCAAGTCTACGTCCGAGGAACTCATCATTGTCGATGAGCAGTGGAGTGGAAGGCCGGTTGATGCGGCGGTAGGGGACCTACTAATGCTTCCGCCTGGCACCTCAACTGAAGGGCCGTTTTGTGAGAAGCGTGCAGTCTTGACGCACGGGGTACTTTACCAAGCGGTCACTCCCGGCATTGGCCGCTTCGAGTCGCCGAGTGGCTGGGCTGCATTCGTTAGAGTTTCGCGTAAGCGTTACGAGGGCCGCAGCATATTTCGTCACCTTGAGGAGGTCGAGTATGACTAAGGGACCAGTGGTCATTGAGAGCGAGAGTGTATCAACGGCATGGGCACTGGCATTCAGCGAGATCGCCGATGCGCCAAAGCACGAGATCGTTCCCCTGATCGTGTGCGTCACGGGATTCGATGAAAACGTCGTTCGTGAGGACCAGCGCATTCGCGCGCTCCTGGACGCGGAACTCCGGGGCCACGGGATGCAGTCAATCCGCACGGTCGCGAGCACGATTTTCCCCTCCTCGCTCTGGAACCCCAATAACCCGCCCCAGGATCTCTTTGACCGCTACCTGCGCGTGTTGCCACGGCTTCACAAGTGCCGACTGAACCATAATGGGCTCTACTTCGAAAGGATGATTCGATTCCACCCGAAGGGCGCGCCAGCTCCCGTCAATCAGCTTGAGCACGTCATCGCGACGCGAGAAGCCGGAAATCATCGGCGGAGCGCCTATCAGCTGTCCATCATCGACCCCACGCGGGATCATACGAATCAGCGCCAGCGTGGTTTTCCCTGCCTCCAACAGGTTTCCATTAGCCCCATCGGTGAAGACGAATTGTCGGTGACAGGCTTTTACGCAACCCAAACACTTTTCGAGCGCGCCTACGGGAACTACATCGGCCTATGCGAACTTGGGAGATTCTTTGCCCATGAGTGGGGTCGGCAGCTTACCCGCGTGACGTGCGTGGCGTCGATTGCAGAACTCGACATCGGCGCGAGAGAAGGGCGTGACATCACCCACCGCGCGCTCACGCTTATCGCGGACGCACCAGAAGCGATCTTGGCAACGAATGAAGGATAGAATGCCCGGCCAATTATTCATCTTCGAAGGTCCCGATGGGGCCGGAAAGACGACGCTTAGCCTCCAGCTTGTTGAGTGGCTCACGTCCCAAGGACATCATGCACGCTATGTCAGTTTTCCAGGACGCATCGAAGGGTCACTCGGGGAGCTAGTATACAACCTCCATCATTACCCGGAGCGGTACGGACTCCACGGCATCAACCCCGCAGCAAAACAGTTGCTCCATGTAGCCGCGCATATCGATGCCTTGCATTCAACAATCATTCCGGCACTCGAATCTGGCGAGATCGTCGTGATGGATCGTTTCTGGTGGTCTACCATCGCATACGGCAAGGTTTCTGGCATGGACTCGAAGTCGCTCAGACTCATGATCGATCTTGAGCTTATCCATTGGTCACATTACCGCCCGACTGCCATTTTTCTCCTTGTGCGATCAACACCGGCGCGGATGGAGCATTCATCTGCTGTGCACAATCTGCTCGAGGATGCATATACGGAGATCGAGACAACTGAAAAGGACAAGTATGCCATTCACCGCGTTTCGACCGCCAGAACAATCGAGGAGTCGTTTGACGACATTTTGTCCGTAGTGAAGGCCGGAGCGTCCGTGGTAAAACGCCGTCAGACGCATCCTCCACGGCAACGGTCGCTCCCGCTCCAATCCGATCCTCCGTCATCGCGTGGACAGGCACCCGTGGTCTTTTCGAAGCTTTCGCCGGCGATTCCGTCGGAAGTCTACGATACCTACTGGCGCTTTGCGGGGAAGCGCCAGGACGTGTTCTTCAAGCGGGCAAATCACACGTTGCCACCCTGGACCGATGATCCGATCCTCTCGCATTTCAAATTCACCAATGCCTACCGCGCATCGGATAGGGTAAGTCAGTTCTTGATTCGGAATGTTATCTACGAGGGCGATCAACGGCCCGACGAGGTGTTCTTCAGGACCATCCTGTTTAAGCTCTTCAACAAGATCGAAACGTGGCAATTGTTAGAGAAAGCGTTTGGACCGTTGACCGCCCGAACATTCGACCTTGATTCCTTCGATAAGGTTTTGAGCGCCGCGATGGCTCGCAAACAGGCCATTTATTCCGCCGCATACATCATGCCCTCCGGGGGAAAGCATGGTGAACCCAAGAAGCATCGCAATCACCTCGCGCTCTTGCGCAACATGCTAGCGGACAGTGTACCCGAAAGAATCACGCACATGAAGCGAATGCGTGATGTCTTTGAGGTATTGCTTTCCTATCCGATGATCGGGGATTTTCTGGCGTATCAATACGCCACCGACCTCAACTACAGCGGGCTGACGTCCTTCAGTGAGATGGAATTCGTCGTACCCGGCCCCGGCGCACGGGACGGAATACGGAAGTGTTTCAAGGACCTCGGCGGACTGAACGAGGCTGACATTATCAAGTTGGTCGCCGACCGTCAAGAATCAGAATTTGCGCGCCTGGAGATTGACTTCAAATCGTTATGGGGTCGATCACTCCAACTCATCGACTGTCAAAACCTGTTTTGTGAGGTTGACAAATACGCCCGGCACGCCCATCCAGATATCGTCGGAATCACTGGGCGAACCCGCATCAAGCAGGTTTTTCGAAGCTCACCATCGCCGATTGAATATTGGTATCCGCCCAAGTGGGGCCTGAATGAATTGATCCAGCATGAGAAGGAGGCCCGGCATGCCGCTATTTGACGCTGCATCCGCCGATATGGCGTGGCAACTTGCCGCCGCCGCAATCAAGGATGGGACACACGTGCTGCGACAGAATGGGAGAGGAGGATATACCTCTGAACTACTGCATGTGACGATTCAGGTTCATGACTCGCGCCAACGATGGGTGGTATCACGCACTCCGGCCCTTAGCGTCGCATTTGCTGTCGTCGAAGTCATCGGTATCCTGAACGGCCGTCGCGACTCCGCGTATCTTAACTTCTTCAATCCTCTCTTGCCAAGATTTGCGGGCACCGGAGCGGAGTATCACGGCGCATATGGCTTTCGCCTTCGCAGCAGCGTCGGATTCGACCAACTGGAACGTGCGAGCAACGCACTCAGAGCCAATGGAGATGGGCGTCAAATCGTATTGCAGATTTGGAACCCGATGTTGGATTTTCCATCGGCTGACGGAGCGCCGGTCGCAGACGACATTCCATGCAACATCTGCTCCATGCTCAAGGTGCGGAACGGGCGGCTTGAGTGGTCGCAGATCATGCGCAGCAACGACATTTTCCTGGGCCTCCCGCATAACTTTGTACAGTTCATGACCTTGCAAGAAGTATTGGCGGGGTGGATTGGCATAGAACCGGGGACCTACACGCATTTTGCCGATAGTCTGCATCTCTACGAAAAGAACGCTGAGGATGTCTTTTCATCCGCTCCGGTGCCCATTACCCCGAATTCGGACTCTCTTGCACTGCCCAAGCAAGAGTCCGATCCGATTTGGTTTGAAATGAATAGGCGAGTTGATGCACTTGTGCAGGAAGAACTCACCCCGAAGGAATATGGAACCATTGCTCGACTTGATGATGCACCGCAGGCCTTCGCAAACCTAATGTCGGTTGTGTCCGCCGATGCCGCCCGACGCAGGAAGTGCGTCGATGGCGTTCAGGAGGCTATCGCTTTCTGTCACAGTCCTCAGCTAAGGCAGCTTTGGGAACGCTGGGCGGATAGAAAAGCACCTCGGCGATCTGAGTCTCCCTTGACATAGGTCGACAGCAGGAATGATGAGAGATTCAGATCGCCTTGGTAGGTCCTTTAAATCGCTTGGCGATTCGGTCGGAAGAATTGATTGGCATCAGTCAGCCGGTGGACCGGCACCTCACAATTTCTCCTCCGGTGCTGCAAAGATTCCAGCGACCCGGTTCAGCGCCAACCGCTTGGCTTCGGTGCTGCCTTGTTGGTACACATCGAGCGTAACGCGTGATGTCGCGTGCCGAAGCAACTCTTGGACAGTCTTCACGCCCTCACCCTGCTGGCCGAGAAGGCTGGCGAGAGAGTGTCTAAACGTGTGCCACGTTACGCGCTTCGATATGCCCGCCTCCTTCACGGCGGGCTTGACATGGTCATTAAGGGCAGAGTCCAGCCAATATGGTCGCTTCCCGTTAGTGAATGGGGATGCAAAGACCCAGTCCTCGTCCTGGTTGTACGGTGTGTGATCGCGCCAGACCAGCAAGGCTGCAGCCAAGGCCGGAAGCATCTCCATTCCCTTGCGGGATGCCTTCGTCTTCATCTTCGTCTCCGACTTGGAGACGTAGCCGCGCTTAAGATTGAACCAACACCTATCGAGGTCGAGATCAACCCACTTGAGTCCACGCACCTCGCTTCGGCGCAGTGCCGATGCCGATGCTACGGCGACCATCATCTTGATTGCGGCCGGTTTGATGTTGTTTATGATCGAGCGCATCTCTTCAAGCGTCAAGATGTCGGGGTCTCGTTGACGGACCGCGCTCTGGCGGACCGGCGCGATAGGATTCAGCTTCGTATAAAGCTCGTGCCGGATGCAATGGGAGAACAGCGCGCTCATGTGGTTACGGATCTTCGCTTTCGACGCCGGTGCGAGGGGCTTGGGCGGCGTCTTATTCGGAGTGGCCGGCTTCGCTTCTCCGTTGACTACTTTGCGAGGCGGGGCAGGTGACTTCGTGAGGCTACGAAGCCACCGTTCGACTGCGACAGACTTGACTTCATCAAGCGGCACACATCCCCACTTCGGGATGATGTGCGCTTTGAAGTAATCAAGGTAGCTCTGAATTGTTGTCGGCGACCGATCGACGTTCGGATCGCGCAATTCATTGGCCTGAAAATGGGCCCAGGCTTCCCCCACAGTCATCACAGCAACCGTCTTCTCTTCGGCTGCGTTGATCTCAGATCGGAAGTTTTCGACTGCTTGCTTCGCCTTGGCCAGAGTAAGGAAACGGGTGATCGTACCAATGACCCTGCTGCGGTGGATTCGAGTACCGTCCGGCGCAGATGGGGCCCACCACCGGTAAACCCAGCAGTCCGGCCCCTTGGCGCGGTGTACGCGTTCGATAAAACCTTCCTGATAAGATGTGCGATTGCTTGCCATCTTTACACCAAGTCCCCAGCGACCAGCGGCTCGATGCATGGTTGAATCTGGGATTCCGCCCATGCTCTCAAATCGCAGGTACGGAAGCGCCAGTGCTTGCCCAGCCTGATCGCAGGGATGCCATGAGTGCGCGCCAGGCGAAGGGCTGTCTTGGGGTGAATGCGGAGGAGCTCCGCGGCTTCGACGGGCGTGAGGAGCGGCTCCCAGACACGCTTGACCTGAATGTCGTGCGAACTTTCTGCTTGTTGCATATTGTGACCGTATCCTTTGAAGAATTGCGTTGTGTAGGTTCTGCGACCAGCTCTCGGATCAATGTTCCGAGCGCATGGGGATGTTCATTGTTCCGACCTGGATATGCCCCTATGCAGCGGCACCAAGCCATTCGTCGACGCGACGAACTCCGTTCGACTCATCGAAATTCCTGCCGTAGACCGAGAGCGTATAGCGAATGCTCTTGTGAAAGAGGATCTTACTCAGAGTCAGAAAATCCTCGGGATGGGCTTCAAGATAGGCGTAGCTGAAGGCGTCGCGGAACAAATGGGGTGTCGTGCGTCTCCCGATGTACTTCAATACAAGCTCGGAGATGCGGTACGTCAGGATCTGATAATCAATTGCGCAGCCGTCTTCATTGACGAACAGAGTGCCAGGATCCTTCTTCGCAACCAGCCTAGGCCTATGGTCAGCAAGATACTCTTCCAGCAAGGGGATCAGCCTTCGCGGCAAGATGCCGCGAACCCGTTGACCCACCTTCGTCTCGTCCTCGCGAAAGTAGAATTGCCAGAAGGATTTCTTGGAATCGCTGGCCAAGGCTTCGTCCACCCACTTCGGTTTCGCGACGTGGATGAGTGCAGGCAATGGTGCGAAGAACAAATTCGCAGTTGCAGGGTCGCCGAGGCGACACTGACGAAGGTTTTGCTGTCTCCACGGAAGTGTCGTGATCCACAGCATCAAAAGTTCATCATGAGCGAGGCGCGGAGTCTTGACATCATCGGGAGACAGCTTCAATCTCGCGGCCCTTATCATCGCCGGGATCTTGCAAAGATCTTGGTACGGTGCTGACTTCTTGGCCTTCTTCTCCTGCAAGATCGAGGGATCATCTTCTGGGACTTCGTCAAGCAAAATGCTGAACCATCCGTAGTCCTGATTTTTGTACTTCGGGTGGTAGCGTATTGCACCATAGATCAGAGAAAGGTGTACAAGCGTGGTTCGGGTGAGCCCACGCTCGTTCAAACCCCACTCCACGAACGCAGAAACTACCTCCTCCGTAAACAGTGACCTGAGGGAGGTTACATCACTAAAGTTGCCGATTTTCGTAGCAAACCCAAACAGTCTGCAAATGTTGCTCTCCAGCAGCTTAGCGCTTGCCGGACGGTGTCTCGTCTTCTGTGGCCTACCCTTCGCGAACCTAGCCTGTTTCCAGACCAGCAGATCTCTGACCTCAGTGCGAAGCGGCTCAGGAAGTTCATCTGCGCGCACCCGGTATGCAGATTTGCGCGGCGCCGGCGCGAGCTTGGGGAGGAGGCTATTGAGGCCTGCGTTCGTGATCGCCCTGCGGAAGTTCCACTTTCCTGACCGGACTGTTCGGTACTGACGGCCGGCCCGCAGCATCGATTCGCCCCAGTCGTCCAGATCGCTGACAGAGAACTCCGATGGCAACCTCTGGTTCTGGATCGCGTGAAAGATGATGGTTGTGTACGCGCGAGGATTGCCCGCGAGTGCGTCCAGAAAAGGCTTCCAGGCGTCCTCCACCGACTGCTTGCCGGAAACCCAACCAAGCTGCTCTGCCCATCTTACGAGGCGCTGGGTATTCTGCCGATAGGTGCGTATGGTGTTGGCCTTATAGCGGCGCTGCTTCAGATAGTCGCTGAATCGCGAGCGCACATCAATCAGCACGTCGATGGAGAGCTCTGCGGTGGGCTTGTCCATGAATTCGGAGAGCCGCACAGTTGTCGTCCGAAGCATGGCAAAGTTCTTATCGCCGCGGGCGGCGATTATATCCAACAGCTCCTTGAGAGTCTTGGGAGGTGTTCCCGGGTCAGCGAAGTTCTCTGACGGAAGTGGAAGTTGTGTAGCAATTTCTGTTCCAATTGCGAAGCGTTGCGAAATCATATCTGTCCTTTCATTACTGAAACCACATCGATATGAGTACTGGTTATGCAGATAAAAACGCCCGGAACGCGATCGAGCCGCGAAGCTATCGACAGGAGCATGTGCTCTCGCGAAACCACCGGGAATATAGCGAAGCTTTAGACAGCCTCAGGCGCTGGTTCTGAGCTTCCTTGGAGAAGCTGTTCGAGGTCCATTGCCAGAAACCTCGAGCGGCCTGGCAGATCTCTCGCGGTAAGGCCTCCGCGCTTCATCCTGGTCTGGATGGTCCTCATCGTCACGTTGAAGAGATCGGCGACATCTTGAACCGTGAAGGTGCCCTTCATTGGGAGCCCTTTGTAGGCGAGGACGGTTTCAAGCAGTGGGTACTTTGCTGGCTTCGGGAATTCATTGGGCATTGGTGTACTCCTTACTCAATCCGCAGCAATGTGCATTCAACCGAGCGCAGACCGGAGCTTCATGGCTCCGGACTGTGCTCATTGCGTGCTGTTGTGTGGGCTATCTGGTGAGCGGCTGATGTGTCAGAAGCGCGGTCCGGCCGCTCCAGTGGAGAGAGACCGGCTCAATGTCGAGGTAAAGATGAGAGCGCGGGTCTCGACGATCAGCATGATGCCGATTGAAAGAATTCCCAATTCCCGGCGATGCCGGAGTCGCTGAGAGAAAGCGATTCGTTGTCATCTTCGATGTCATGAAGTGCGGACCACCGCCGTTCCTTGCGGTCTTGGATCTGCCTCATGAGCCTTCTCCGCATCACCGAATCGTTGTTGCTCATGGACCAGGCCTGCTGGTCTCTCACTGTCAGTTCGCTCTCAACATCGGTTTGGATTGCAAACAACCCCTCCAAGCTAGCGCAATCCTTGCAGCCGCTCCGGCCTTCGGGCGGAGTTTTCGATTTCCATATCTTGATCGCTTCCTCAAGAAGAGTGTCGATGCGCGAATAGTCGATCTCAATGGCGTAAACCTTTGGCAAGAAAGCCCCCCAGAGCATGCCATCACGAATAAACTTCCCGGGGTTATCAATGACGGCCTGATGCTGGAGATCCCAGTAGCCAAGTGCCCCAGCACTCACCGTTCCGAGCTTGAGGCCGACTTCCGCGATGAGTCCGTAGCCGGTGACCTGGACCGCGTACTGCGGTCTGAAGCGATCAGTAGCTTGTTCACTCTTCGGGTGTGCAGTTTTGTGATCCCAGATCACAACCGAGTCGTCGGCACGGCGAAGAACTTCATCGGGCGATCCGTAAAGCCAGACACCGCTCTCGTGGCGGTACCCAAACTTGCTCCAATGCTTGTTGACATCGACACGGGCTTTCACATCACAGAACGGAGCGAACTGTTTTGGCAAGCAGCCGTCCTTCTCCAAATAGAAGCCAAGCATGGCTTCCTGCATCTTCTGGCAATCGTTGAAAATGGCCGCACCAAAGTTGTTGAACGGCGCGTGGAATCTGAGTTTGGACAAGTACCAGAAGTCAGCCAGACAGACGTCTGCGAGTTCAAGCGACCCCAAATTACGCGGGGTAATCTTGTATTCAGTGCTCACGTTGAATCTCCGAAGAACGATCGTTCTCAAGTTGACGATGAAGGTTACAGCGCATGGAACGCGCCGATAGTTATTAAGGGAGAGGTGATTGAGCTGTACTCAGCTATGCGAATCGCCTGTTCTCGCTTGGTGCCAGAGAATAGTCCTAGTCAAAAGCTCCGTCGGATCCTCAGATCCCGGCTAGCACGAGGGACATTCCTGACAACTACTGCGATCATGAACGAAGGAAGCCAATCACCAAAGGCTCGGTTCCTAAACCAGGAAGTGGCTGCGACAAAGCTCCGTCGGATTCGATAATCCCGGCTTGTACCCAGCACACTTCCTGGCCACTATGACCATCCTGCGCCTGCGAGCAGAAGTACCAAACGCTCAAGGACTAATCTTCTGAAACAAACGAAAGCCGCGGACGAAAGAGGACAGCTTCCGCGTCCATCACTAGCTCAGTTGCTGCACTGGCGCTGGCCTCGTTGTCCTCGGGGCAATTCTGCTGATCGAGTTGGATTGTTTCATCGGTGTCGCTGGTGGCGGCAATTGGTTGAATGAGAATCGACTGTACTCCGCGGTCGGATTGATTGTGCATGTTTCCTCCAAATGGAACGGCGGCTTTCGCCGCCGGTTGTTGTGTTGCTCTGTGGATTTGTTCCCAGGGAAACCGCGAACTCTTGCTGGCGGTCCCACAGGGCGGATAGATTCGCTGTTTGAAGACAGATTTAGAGAACCGGCATATCTGGGCAGAGAAATTGCTTCGAGGCACCCATCTGAGTGTCTTGGGTATGGGCAGTGGGCGGATTACTCACCGAGATGGCCCGACTCCGTTGATCCGGCTCTAATCGTCGAACCGTAGTTGCTGGCGTGGCTGATGAAGTCCAGCCCCGGATCGCCGGCATTCGTAGACAGAGCAGTTAGGATCTGAATCGACGGCCCTTCGAGAAGGTTCGTCCCTATAACCGGCCCGGTCTGAGTTCAGGAATGTGTCCTAACCCATCAACGTCTGGTAATAGAGGAATCCGGCGGCATGACGTCTGGGCCGGATGTCTTCCCGCTGTCCGCTGCTCGATGTTGGCCGGGGTGCGTCGCTGGGCAGGATATGCGTGGGTACCTCCAACTGTATTTCCCCCATTTGGGAGTTTGTTCGTTCCGGTTGCTCTTCTTGAGGGCAGTCACGGGGGACCTCGTCCGCCGGCGAACCAGGTTCAGTCTCGGGCCGGCGGATATTGGCCAAATAGGTTTCGAACGACGCATTCTCGATGAGGATGGGCCGGCCGTCGACGACGAAACGGAGAGGGCCATCGTCACGGTCGAACCGATAAACGGTACTCTTCGAAACGCCGAGACGCCTGGCGGCGTCTTTGACCGTGATCAGATTTGGTTGAGAGCACGGCGGTTCGTCCGAGTGCTGGACGCATGTTGAGTTGCCTTGAGAGGTTGCTTGTGCCATTTTTGTCCCCACCTCCATCTTGGGTTAATGGCACGGACTACCAAAGCTCTGACGTTGAAGGCGCGTAGGCGAGGCGTTAGAGACTGTCACTGCGATGGTTGGGCACTTGGTGGGGCAGGTCTGATCTTTTGGCCGCCAAAGGAAATCGGCCCCGGGGCATTGGCCCCGAAGCCGATCTTTACCGCAGAGTGGAGAACAAGAGCTGCATCGCAGCACCAAGTTCCGCCTTGTGATCCAGGGTCGCCTCCCTGGATCGTCGCCTGGCCACGCAGATGGTTCCAGCTGAGACCAGAGCGGCGACGCCCCGGTTGTTTGCGCAACCGAAGCTTCACGAAAACAGACTACCACCGACCGATGAAGTCCGACCAACATCAAGCTCCCCGTTCCTTGTTGTTGCCACCTCCTTGGGGCTCCTAGCGGCAATGCTCGCTCAACGAATGACCAGGTATTGTCCTGATACTCGGTCCTTCAAATGAGCGGGCACGTAGGGATTCACTTGGGCTGCTGCAAGAAGATCAGATGGGCCCTCATACTCCATCTGATCGAGATTGCCGGAGAGTATCGATCCGTTCTGGTGAGCCACAAGCTTACAGACATAATAGGCGGCATCTCTGTTCCGGTCGTACGGGTCGATCTTGGCGTTGCCGAAGAGCTCTTCCCACAAGGATTCGGCCATTGGAGCCATGGCCTCATTGCTGACGCTGGCGGCCAGGAAGTGCCAGTGGACCGGAATTGGGGAATCACCACAGCCGGAGTAGCGCCGCTCCATCGCGGCGAAATAGGATACTGGAGCGCGCAACTTGAGCTGGAGGCGCTCCACGAAGCGCTTCATCAGGGCCACTGCGTGAGTCTCGCTTTTTGGCTGGCGGTACGTGCCGCAACCATAGATGTTCCAGTTGTAGCCGCGCAGCCAGGTTCCCGTATGCTGCGCCATTGCGTCGTAGGTAACGAGTCGGTTCATCATCAGCTCTCTTTCTGGAGGCGTGCAAATCGGCGCCTCGGTTGGCTTCCCGAGGCAGAGAACGATCCAAGGAGACTCTCGGTCACCGCCCGCTTCGGGATTGCATTTGGTTTTCAACTTCACCGGATCAGTCCGCCATCGCGGCTGCAACCTTCTGGTTTGGTCGGTGAGAGGATTGGGTTACAAATAGACCCTTCCGGTCACTTTGCGATCATGCGGGATTCATGGGCGCGAACCAAAGGCTCAGGCTTCATTCGTACCTGGGACTGGAGATCTCGGTGCACATGAGCAGGCTGAGGCTCGGGTAAGCGAACACAAGCCACGAGTGAAAAATGCGCCGGTTGGGCTTTACATGGGTCGGCCGCTTGAGAGACACTTGCCCTTATTCCATTTGGCATATCGATCTGATCCTCTAAAACACCTTGGGGATGTTCAATTGGGATTATCTTGGCATCCTGGGAACGGAAGCTTCAGATATGCCATTTGGCATGTTGTTGTATCAAAGGATGATGCGTGCGATATTTGGACATGTTCCTAGACACGATGGAGGCCTACAGGGCTGAACTTGGGGACGCATTTCCATCGGCAGACCCAAGGTCGGTGGTACTGGTTCTGCGGGAATGCAACAGGCCTGTGCCGAAATCGCAAACGCAGATCGCACAAGTGACTGGGATCCCCCAACCCAACGTGGCGAAGTTGATGAAAAAGATGATCGCCCGCGGATGGCTGGAGGTGACGAAGCCTGACCCAAAGGCAACAGTGAAGACTGTCAAGATCAGCTTCAGCGGCTATGGCATGCTTGACTCCTTCGAAAAGGCGTGCCAACGAGCGGCGAAGAGCGCTTCCAAAACGAAGGCATCAAGTACCTAACGAACTCCAACTCCGAATGAATACGAAGGCTCAATCGTGTCGAACTTCAGTGAACGGGTTTCATTTATCTGGTCGGTGGCGGATCTGCTCCGCGGCCCCTACAAGCCGGCACAGTACGGCAAGGTCATCCTGCCCCTGACCGTCCTTCGCCGGCTCGATTGCGTGCTGGAGCCGACCAAGCAGAAGGTTCTGGAAAAGGCCGCGGCGCTCAAGGCAAGCGGCATCAAGGATGTCGAACCGATCCTGAACCGGGCCGCCGGACAGAAGTTTCACAACACCAGCAAGCTGGACTTCAAAAAGCTGAAGGGCGACCCCGACAAGGTTGCAACGAACCTGGCTTTCTACATCAAGCATTTCTCCGCGAAGGCTCGCCAGATCTTCGAGTATTTCGAGTTTGAAAAGGAGATTGCCAAGCTCGCCGACGCCAACCGGCTTTACCTGGTCGTCTCGAAGTTCGCCGAGATGGACCTGCACCCGTCCGCCGTTTCCAATCACGAGATGGGCCTGATCTTCGAGGACCTGATCCGGCGATTCAATGAAGCCTCGAACGAAACGGCCGGCGATCACTTCACCCCGCGCGAAGTCATCCGGCTCATGGTCAATCTGCTGTTCACTCCAGACTCCCAGGTGCTGCGGACCGCCGGCGCGGTTCGGACTCTGTACGATCCGGCCTGCGGGACCGGCGGCATGCTCAGCGTCGCCGAGGAGTTCCTGCGCGACCTGAACCCGGGCGCCAAGCTCGAGGTCTTCGGCCAGGACTACAACAACGAGGCATTCGCCATCTGCTGCTCCGACATGATGATCAAAGGCCAGCATCCAGACAACATCAAGTTCGGCGACAGCTTCACCCAGGACGGGCTGCCCGGCAAGAAGTTCGATTACCTCCTGGCGAATCCGCCCTTCGGCGTCGAGTGGAAGCCGCAGGCCGACATCATTGTTACCGAGCACAATGAAAAGGGATTCGATGGCCGGTTCGGACCTGGCCTGCCGCGCATCAACGACGGCTCGCTCCTCTTCATCATGCACATGATCTCGAAGATGAAGCCGGAAGGTTCCCGCCTGGCAATTGTCTTCAACGGGTCGCCGCTCTTTACCGGCGATGCGGGCTCGGGCGAGAGCGAAATTCGCAAGTGGATCATCGAGTCCGATTGGCTGGAGGCCATCGTCGCCCTGCCGACCGAGATGTTCTACAACACCGGCATCGCCACCTATATATGGATACTGACCAACCGCAAGCGCAGGGAACGCCGGGGCAAGGTGCAGCTCATCAATGCGACTGACCTTTTCGTCAAGATGCGGAAGAGCCTGGGCAACAAGCGCAACGAGCTCTCAGACGGAAACATCGCTGAGATCGTCGATCTGTACGGCGACCTGACCAAGAATGGTCGTTCCAAGCTCTTCGACAACTCAGACTTTGGCTACCAGCCAGATTACGGTCGAGCGTCCATTGCGGCTCGCGTTTCAAGTCACGCCGGAGCGCATCGCGGCTCTCAAGGAAGAGGGTGCCTTTCAGAAACTGGCAACCTCCAAGAAAAAGGGCAGGGAGGGTCAGCGGGAAATTGAGGCCGGTCAGGTTCTTCAGAATGAAATCGAACAGATGCTCAGGACGATCGATGCATCCGTGGTGGACAAGAATCGGCCCGACTTTGAAGAGCGTCTGGCCACTGCTTTGGACAAGGCCGGGATCAAGTTGCCGGCTCCGCTGCGCAAGGCCATCTTGAATGTCATGTCTGAGCGGGACGAATCCGCCGAGATTTGCCTCGATGCAGACGGCGACCCGGAGCCGGATGCCGAGTTGCGCGACTATGAGAATGTGCCGCTGAAGGAAGACATTCACGCCTACTTCGATCGCGAGGTCAGGCCACATGTCCCCGATGCCTGGATCGATGAATCAAAAACCAAAGTTGGCTACGAGATTCCATTCAACCGGCACTTCTATGTTTTCAAGCCGCCGCGTTCGCTCGATGAGATCGATGCCGAGCTGAAGGCCGTTGCCGGTCGCATTATGAGGATGCTGGAGGGGCTGGCCGAATGAGCGTAAAGCTGCCCAGTTACCCGAAGTATAAAGACAGCGGCGTGAAATGGCTGGGCAACGTGCCGGAGCATTGGGAAGCGTCAATCTCAGATGGATTTGCTAAACATCTATTCCGGTGGCACACCTGACAATCTTAACTTGGACTATTGGACAGACGGCTAACTATTCCCTGGCTGAATTCGGGATCTGTAAATCAAAGCGTCATCACTGAAGCCCTCGACATTCATAACCAGAAGCATTCGAAAAGAAGTGCCTGCGAAATGGGTAAAGGCAGGAGCGTTGGTAATGGCTCTCGCCGGCCAAGGGAAGACGAAAGGCATGGTTGCTCAGCTCGGAATTTCATCGACATGCAACCAGTCGATGGCTGCAATTGTCCCGGCGGAACACGTCTCTGCTAGGTTTCTGTATTGGTGGCTCACATCAAACTACCAAAGCATCCGAAACTCTTGCAGGCGGGGATCTGAGAGACGGGCTGGAATCTTGAGATTCTCGGGTCTATCCTCCACCCCGCTTTTCCAAATCGCTGAGCAAAGCTCTATTGCGGCCTTTCTTGACCAGGAGACCCGCAAGATTGACGCCCTGGTGGAGGAGCAGCGACGCCTTATTGATTTGCTGAAAGAGAAGCAGCAGGCCGTCATCTCCCACGCTGTAACCAGAGGCCTCAACCCCGACTCTCCCATGAAGCCTTCCGGATATCCTCTGATTGGGACCATTCCGAAGAATTGGCATGCTGGAAAACTGAGAAGATTCGCGACTCGCGTGGTAGTTGGGATTGCTGAGGCAACAACTCAGGCTTACGCAGATGATGGGGTTCCGATTCTGAGGGCCACCAATATTCGTCCCGCAAAATAGAGGGAGAAATCCTACGAATCGATCCGACGTTTTCCGGAGACAGGAGGTCGAAACAGCTGCGAGCGGGCGATCTGGTAACAGTCAGAACAGGATACCCCGGGTGTAACAGCAGTAATTCCAAAAGAACTCGGCGGATGCCAATGCTTCACCATGCTCATTACCAGCTCTGCGCAACAGTCAGAGTGCTAGGTACCATTGCTCATTTTCTCAATTCCACCTTTGCTCGTCAGTACTTCGACGTTGAAGGTTGGGGAGCGGCACAAACTAATATCAGTGTCCGATTCTCCAGGATTGTCCTGTCCCTTCACCGTCGTTTCGTGAACAGGAGGAAATTGCGGACTATCTCGATGAAAGGTGCAAGATCACAGATAGCCTTATCTTTGAAGCCAATCATGCAATAGATCTCTTCGCAAGAGCGCCGCTCCGCTATGATCTCCGCGGCCGTCACCGGCCAGATCGACGTTCGCAACTATCGTCCGCAGGAGGCCTCTGCCGTATGCCAGTAGACCACAAAGAGAAAGCCTTCGAGACCGCGATCGAGCATCATCTGGTCACCAGTGCTGGCTATACGAAGGCCGAGCAGGGACACTTTCATCAGGATCGGGCGCTCGATCCGACGCAATTCATCCCTTTTGTTAAGGACACGCAGAAGAAGACCTGGGAGCGGCTGGAAAAGCTGCTAGCCGAGCGCACCGAAGAGACAGTCCTCGACGACCTGACCAAGGCGATGGACTCGCGCGGCAGTCTCGATGTTCTGCGACACGGCTTCAAGTGCTACGGCGAGCCGGTCAAGGTTGCCTACTTCAAGCCGGCCACGCGCATGAATCCTGACGACCTGGCGCTCTACCAGAAGAACCGCCTGACCGTCGTCCGGCAACTGCTCTTCAAAGCCACCAGCTCCCAGGCCCTTGACCTGACCCTTTGCCTCAATGGCATCCCGGTGATCACCGCCGAGTTGAAGAACCCGATGACCGGCCAGGATGTTCAGGACGCGATGTATCAGTACCGGAATGACCGCGACCCGAACGACCTGATCTTCCAGTTCAAGAAGCGCGCGCTGGTTCACTTCGCCGTCGATCCCGACCTGGTGTACATGACGACCCAGCTGGCGGGAAAGAGCACCTACTTTCTCCCCTTCAACAAAGGCGACGGCCTGGGCGCCGGGAACCCGCCTGCTGCCGAAGGCAAGTACAAGACCTCGTACCTGTGGGAAGAGGTCTGGCAGCGGGACAGCCTGCTCGACATTCTCGGCCGCTTCATGCACCTGGAAGTCATTGAGACCGAGGTGGGCGGCAAGAAGATCAAGAAAGAGACGATGATCTTCCCGCGCTACCACCAGCTTGATGCCGTGCGGAAGCTTGAAAGTGCAGCGCGCAAGGAGGGCGCCGGCGCCAACTACCTGATCATGCACTCCGCCGGCAGCGGGAAGAGCAACAGCATCAGCTGGCTCGGGCACCGCCTGTCAAACTTGCACGACGACAATGACCAGAGGGTTTTCGACTCCGTCATCGTAGTCACGGACCGCCGCGTTCTCGATCAGCAGCTGCAGAATACGATCTACCAGTTCGAGCACCAGAGCGGCGTGGTCCAGAAGATCGACGAGGACTCGACGCAGTTGGCCGAGGCGCTGAAGTCGGGAGTGCCGATCATCATCACGACGCTTCAGAAGTTCCCATTCGTCACAGAGAAGGTCATGGACCTGCCGGATCGGAAGTATGCGGTGATTGTGGACGAGGCACACAGCTCCCAGTCGGGTGAGGCCGCGGCGGAGTTGAAGGGGGTGCTGGCCGGGAACGCGCTAAGAGAAAAAGCCAAGCAGGAAGCCCAGGAGAAAGGGCTCACGGATTACGAGGAAGAAATCGTCAAGGCGATGGCGAAGCGCGGCCGGCAGGCGAACCTCAGCTTCTTCGCCTTCACCGCAACGCCGAAATACAAGACGCTGGAGACCTTCGGACGCAAGGATGCGAACGGAAAGCCGCAGCCCTTCCATGTCTACTCCATGCGGCAGGCCATCGAGGAGCGGTTCATCCTCGACGTCCTGAAGTCTTACATGACCTACAAGACTTACTTCCGGCTGATCAAGTCCATTGAAGACGACCCGAAGCTGGACAAGAAGAAAGCCGCACGGGCTTTGGCGCGGTTCGTCAGCTTCCATCCGTACAACCTGGCGCAGAAGACGGAAGTAATGGTTGAGCACTTCCGGACGTCCACGAAGGCAAGGATTGGCGGTAGGGCGAAGGCGATGGTCGTGACCGGCTCGCGCGAGCAAGCAGTCCGCTACAAGCAGGAGTTCGACAAGTACATTGCGGAGAAGGGCTATAGCGACATCAAAACGCTGGTCGCGTTTTCAGGCACGGTAGAACTCGACACCGGGGACGAGTACACCGAAGTCGCCATGAACAACGGAATCCGCGAGAGCCAGTTGCCGAAGGAGTTCGACAAGGATTTGTATCAGGTGCTGATCGTGGCAGAAAAATACCAGACGGGCTTTGATCAGCCACTGCTGCACACGATGTATGTGGACAAGCGCCTCGACGGAGTTCAGGCTGTTCAGACGCTTTCGCGCCTGAACCGGACTCATGCCGGCAAGGAAGACACGTTCATTCTCGACTTTGTAAATGAGGCTGAGGATATTCGGGAGGCGTTCAAGCCATACTACGAGGTTCCGGTGATCGACCAGCAGGTTGAGCCGCACCAGCTTTATGCGATCCAGGCGAACCTGGCCGCGGAGCAGATTTACTGGTCGAACGAAGTGGAAGAGTTCGCCAAGGTCTTCTTCAAGCCGAAGCAGTTCCAGTCGCAGAATGACCACGCGACAATTCACCGCATCTTGAATGGCCCCGTTGCGCGGTTCGAGGCGCTTGACCAGGAGAAGCAGGAGCTATTCCGCGGCTTGCTCGTCTCGTTCAGGAACCTGTATTCGTTCATGTCGCAGATCATCCCGTTTCAAGATGCGGACCTGGAGAAGCTCTACGCATTTATTCGGCTGCTGATCCCGAGACTGCCGAAGCGCGGGATCGGTCCGGCAATCGTGCTTGACGACGAGGTGGCTCTTCGCTATTACCGCTTGCAGCAAACCAGCGAGGGATCGATCGCCCTTGCCGCCGGCGAACGGGGCATTGTTCCGGCACCCACGGCAGTCGGAACAGGCAAAGATCGCCACGAAGAAGTCGAGCTGTCACGACTGATCGATGTAATCAACGAACGATTCGGGACCGACTTCAAGCCGGCCGATCAGCTCTTCTTCGAGCAGATCCGGGAAGAGGCCATTTCCGATACCGCCATCCAGCAGGCCGCCATGGTGAACTCGCTGGAAAACTTCGGATACGTCTTCGACAAGGCGCTGGAAGACAAGTTCATCGATCGCATGGACCAGAACCATGAAATCTTCGCCCGCTACATGAACGACAAAGACTTCCAAAGGCTCGTCAGCGAATGGATGCGGAAGCAGGTCTATGACCAGGTGCGCGCACAGTCGCCGGAAAGCGTTCCCGCGAACCTGGGCACGCTGTAACGCGGTATTCGCTGAATGAGGTTGTCCATCGCAATCGACAAGGCAATCATTGCCACGAAGGGGGCAAAGTGATGGCGGCGGAGAAGATCTACAGCTGCGAGGTTAAGAAGCTCTTTCTCCGCAATGGCGAGAAGGTTTGGGAATGGGTGATTGCCGAGGTTGCTGATGCCATTCGGGCCGAGGCTACAGTATTTCGCTGTAAAGACTGCCATGGTGCGGTCCGACTGCATGGAAAGCATGTCGAGCACGGACCGGCGCCGCATGTTGAGCACAGATCGCGCCAAGATTCCGAATACTGCCCGGCAGGGATGTATTTTCGCCAGCACCCAGGCCGTTTGCCAAAGTTATCAAGCATGCCAGTTGAGTAGCCAAAACATCAAGTGATGGTCGGCTAACGTCTGAATCCAAAGCGATTTAGCTGGTTCAGCGTCGTCAGTTGGGGCTACAATTGCTGCGATGCCAACTACAGCAAAAGCAAGGAAATTGGAAGTCTTTCTCCTGCATTGCAGAGAAGCGGATCAGGAACTCGATTACGGGGACCTCTTTGCGCGAATGAGCCGGACGCGGCCGGCCACTCGGCAAATGGAAGATGGAGAGAAGCTCTTGGCGCTACCCAGCCTCCGCTTCAATTCAGCTCGCAGACTCGTGGAATTCACTGCCTATGAAGGCCCGGTCGGGGTGAACCCGTTGATCTTTGACGCAGCTACTGGCAGAGAGCGCTTTGAGCCGCTGACTGGAAAACAGGTGATGGCCACGCGAACTTACGGAGTTATCGACCTGAAGAGTCGCGAAGCGATCATTGAGTATAACCAACGCGGAGCGAAGGCGCGCGACATAGCAGCCCTGTTGGAAGAAACTGGAAGGAAGGTGGGATTCGGCTCTGACTTTGCTGTCGAGCTAAACCCAACCGTAGACCACAGCTTTCTGGAAGCCCTTGATCAATTCGGGCGTATCAAAATCGCGAATATGAGAGTTGTCAGGCCAAACTTCGACTGGACCGATAACTACGAAGGGCTGAATCAAGTTGGAAGTGAGTCGCATGGCAGGGCGGTTGAGCTGATTGTGACTGCCCATAGAAACGACAGCCTTTCGAAACGAACCGGGATTATTCAGTACATCCGGCAAATGATTGGGGAACACGTCTCCAGCCTTCAGGGTGCCAAAGTCGTTGGCGTGCGACAGGGTGAGACGGCCGAGACAACGGTTTCGCTTGCGAACCATGTCGTCCACCAGAAGATCTATGTCGAAGTCGATACCAACGGCCATGTTGTCAGTGGAGATATCCAGGAGAAGCTCCGGGAGTTCCAGAAAGCACGAGCAGAGGCGAGAAGGGGATGATCAAGCCGCTTCTGTCATATGTCAAGACAGGGCTGCTGCCGCGCTTGGGGCGGATCCTATTTCAGCCCCAGGTTTTGCTGAGTATAGTGATCGGCGCGTCGTGCTTTCATTGGGGTCCCAGCCTTGCCGCCGCGCAGCTGAAAGCGAGCGATGTCGGCGGCATGATTCTGACTTATGCGGCGATCGCATTCGGATTTTGTATTACCGGGATGGCGTTGGTTCTCACCCTACCTAGCGACAGATTCCTGAAGACCTTACAAAACCACAAGTCCGACACCAAGGGACAGAGCTCGTACCTTGATCTCTTGTTTGTGTTTTCATGGACCGCCGTCTGCCACTGGCTTCTGGTTGTGTCGGCGATTGCCGCGATTCTTCTCCGTGGCACAGCTCCGGCCCTCTTGACCACTTCGGACGGCTGCGGGTGGCGACTATTCGTTTCCTGGTTTGCCGGAATATGCGCCTACAGCCTCATCCAATTTCTTATGACCGTTATCACGCTTTCACAGGTTGGCGAGCTGTATTCCAAAGAATTGGCAAGGGACACCCCGCCTCCAAAATAGTAGGTTGAGCCCGTCACGAAAAATTATAGAAACAGAACAGGAGCAGTCAGAGAGCGATTTATGTTAGAAAAGAAGGGCTTGGTTTAAAAACCTCACCGCAAACTTCACCGCATTGAGCGCCGAACATGCTCCAAATTGGCATTTATGCTCCGTATAAGTCATTGAAAACAATAATGCGCAGGTCCTTACAGATGGGCTGTTAACCGAAGGGTTGTAGGTTCGAGTCCTACCTGAGGAGCCAAATTATCTATAACTTAGCTTAAATTGTGCTCCGTGCGCGCTCCAATTCTCTGAAATGCAAGCTGAGCAGCTTTGATTCCATGCGCACCACGAACCTCTAAAGGTGTATCCAGGCACAGCGAATCAGCATCAGCGATCCCGCCGCGACAAAAAACCAAAGAACGATTCCTTGCAGAAACGGCCTGACCCCGACTTCGCGTAGTGTTTTCACGGAGAGCCCGGTTCCGATCAGGTAGAGCGTGACGGTCAAGCCAATCACACCAAGATGTTTGAGCACTGGATAGGATGACTGGAAAGTATGAACGTAGGTGTTGGCTACAGCCGCCAGGCAGAAATAGAGGATGAACCAGGGCCAGTGGATGCGAGCATTGCTCTTTTTGACCACAGCTGTAGCTATCGACAGCGGCACTATCCAAAGGGCGCGCGCCAGTTTGACGGTGGTGCCGACAGCCAGAGCCACAGCTCCGTATTTAGCCGTCGCGCCGGCCACGGAACTTATGTCATGAATGGCGAGCGCACACCAGAGGCCAAACTGCGTTTGCGTCAGGTGCAGCGCGGATCCAATTGCCGGAAACAAGAGCAAGGCAACTGAGTTCAGCACAAAAACAGTTCCCGAGAGATACCGCAATCTCTTCCTGGGTCGCATTGGTAATGGGGGCAATCGCGGCAATGGCGCTGCCACCGCAAATCGCAGTACCGGTCGATATAAGAAACGAGATTCTCTGCTTTACACGCAGCAATCTGTCCCAGTCCCCAACCCAGGAGCAAGGCGATACTGATGCTGCCCGCGGTATAGACGAAACCGGAGCGGCCGGCTTCAAGTACCTGCTGCAAATTCATGCCGAATCCCAGGCCCACCACGGATGCCTGCAGCAGTAGCTTGGAGAGCTTCTTTGCCTCGATGTGAAAAGGATGAACGAAGGCGAATCCGTAAACAAGGCCTCCGGCCAGTGCAAAAGGAGGCGAAACAAGGCCGCTCGCGGCAAGGATCAATCCTATGAAGAAGATATTCTTAGACACTTATATTAAGCATAATCCCTTCGGCCAGTCGTTCGTGGCAATCGATGGCGGCCACCAGCAGGCGTGGCCCACCGATCCATGTCGCTATGCGTGTGAGAACGGCTGTCCCGTTCTCCGTCAGTTCGATCTCAATCTGCGGCGGCGACAGCAGCGTGTTGTGGATCAGGCAGTGTTTCACTGAACGCATCAGCCCTTCCGTCTGCTCTTCCGTCAGGGGAACCGGGCAAACAACATGAATCCTGAAGTTCCCAATACGTGCAGGCTGCTTAAGTTTGTCGGCGTTCACTCGGACCTCCACGCCGCTCTGGGCAAGATTGCGGGTTCTCAGGTACTCGACGGCATAAAATGCCGCGCAGGAGCCCAACGAGGCGAGCATCAACTCGGGAGGCGTCATGCCGGAGTCTTCGCCCTCATTCTCAACCGGCTGGTCACAGAAGAATTGTGTGTGATCGCGACTGTATGCTGAACTTTACATGATCAAGATGCGAAATCTTCACTTCCATTGGGATCCTCTCCTTCATTGGAACAGAGACACATATGCGGCAATTCGTTACAAAGTATCGGAAAATTATTTCCTTCCCGCCATCCCCAGCATGCGGAGATATTCCTGGGTGAGGATGGAGCGCAAACGCGGCGCCACGGCCGGGTCGCAGGGAATCTCCAGTGATCGGCAACGGTCGATGGCAACACGCAGGTCGCGGAGAAACGCAACGCAAGCCGGACACGCCTCAATATGCTTGCGCATCTGGTCGCATGTGCGGGGTTCCACTCTGCCATCCAGATACTCTGAGAGGTTCGAAAATAGCTTCCGGCATTCAGCGGGGCGTTGCAGGCCGGTAGCTCGTTTAGCCTTTGGCTTCGTCGATTTGGCGCTTTTCGGCTGTGTATCTGCGCCGTCCAATACCCGGCTCATCTCTTTGCGCACATACAGTCGCGCCCGATGAAGCCGGACCCTGACCGTCCCCGGCTGCAGATCGAGAACCTGCGCAACCTGCTCGGTCGTCAACTCCTCCATATCGTGGAGCACGAGAACCATACGCAATGGAGCTGGTATGCGCAAGACGGCCTGGTGCAACAGGTAATGCTGCTCGGCATGGAGCAGGTTGCCCTCAGGACCTTCGGCTGCATCCTGCAACAGTCGCCCCAGTTCCGCATCGTCCGGCATCAACTCATCCAGCGAGAAGGTATGGCCGGGGAGCATTTGCGCTCTTGCGGCGCATGCGCCAGCAGCGATTCCTGGTAACGGTGTACAACCAGACCGACAGAGCTTGCGGGTCCTGAATTTTAGCCAGGTGGCCGAGGGAACGGAAGAGCACCTCCTGCATGGTATCTTCGGCATCTTCCGGATGCCCGCAGACCTTCATGCTGAAGGAATAGACCGTGTTCTGCAGCAGACCGATCGCCTCTTCGACGGCTTCAGGAGTATTGCGGCGCAACAGTGCGGCAGCTTGAATCAGTTCGGGTCGCATCGACTGGGGTTCTCAGGATCATGATCAGTATATTCTTTGCCGGTGAGAAAGCGGATATGGATCGCGCCGATTCAGCACAGCCGTGCGATCGCGTTCACCAGGAACGGAACGCAGCTCTTACTGGATACTTTGCCGGCCGGTTTCTTCCGGCTGCTGCGCGGCCTCGATCATAACCAGGCAGATGGGGCAGATCTTCTCCAGCCACTGCCACTCCTTGCTGCTTCTCGATGCCGAGCCTAGAGCGATCCATGCGCGCAGCAAGGCAATTGAGAGATCCATCTCGGCGCCGGGGCGACGCGCCTCCAGCCGGAACATCTGGCGATAGACCTCATCCTTGAGCAGTTCACTTCGATTTTGCCGCGCATTGCCCGGACGGGGTACACCATTTTTCGCCGTCACCGCAGTTTCTCCCCTTGAACCAGCCATGAGTACCGGCCCACCTCGGTACTTACGACCTGTGTGAAACCGGCGGAACGCAGGTCCTCCATGGCGCGCGATACATCGACTCGATCGGCGAGGGGCGGGCCGTGCTCGGGTTTGACATCCGGTCTCCAATCGAGAATCGCAATTCTGCCGCCAGGCTCCAGAACCCGCATTGCTTCGCCCAGAACGGCACTCCGGTCTTCTATCTCATGCCAGACATTTGCCATAAAAAACAGGCCGCAACAAGATGCAGGCAGACCGGTTTGATGCGCTTCCGCGCTGAATCGAGAATCACGTTGGAAAGATGGGACTTATCGATCTTCTGCTGGAGCAGACGAGAGCATTCCAGCTTGAGCATCAACCGCGTATACCTTGCCCTTCAGGCCGACAAATTGCGCGAGCGGCAACGAAATGTACCCCGTGCCGGCGCCCACGTCCGCTACTGTTTGCCCCGCATGAAGGTTGAGCGCGCTCAGTACATCGGCAGGCGCAAGCCATTCCGCGCGCTGCGGGATCGTCAAGACGGTGCGCTTCTGAAGCTGGGAAATCGTTTCTCATTCATGAGCAGTATCATTTGCCTGCGCAGCAGCCGGCATCCTTCAGGCCCATGGCGCGAAGAATAGACATCGCCGGGCACCAGTTGGTGAATGCCGACTGCAACAGGTTGAGCCCGACGAAGACCGTCAGCCAGAGCCAGTAAAGCGAGAAATAGTGGGCAAGGGCGAGAGATAACAAAATCATTACGCCTGCCATCAGGCGCACACCGCGTTCAACTGTCATAGTGTTTCTCCTTGATTGGGGTTGGGTTCACATGTAATTTCGGAGTGTTTGCGGGAGTGAACCATGTAGTAGAGAACGGGAATCGTCGGCCACGAGAGGAAGGTGGAAGCGACGGCCCCGGCAATCAACGATACAGGCGAGTCCCTGGAAGATAGGGTCTGTGAGAATCACGCTGGCGCCGACGACCACCGCGGCCGCGGTCAACAGCATGGGGCGGAAACGAACCGCGCCGGCGTCGATCACCGCTTCGGCCAAGCGGCATTCCCTGGCGGATGCCGAAGCTCGATGAAGTCCACCAGGATAATCGAGTTGCGCACGATGATGCCGGCGCCGGCGATAAAGCCGATCATCGAGGTTGCCGTAAAGAATGCGCCCAGCATCGCGTGCGCCGGCAGAATGCCCACCAGCGTAAGCGGGATGGGCGCCATGATGATCAGCGGCACGATGAAGGACCGGAACCACCCCACCACCAGAACGTAGATGAGAACCAGCACCGCAGCGAAGGCAAGCCCCAGATCGCGAAAGACCTCGATGGTGATCTGCCATTCGCCGTCCCACTTCATCGAGTAGTGGTCGGTCGATTCCGGCTGCTCGGAGTTGTAGCGGGCAAGGGTGTATCCGGCCGGAAGGTGAGATGGTCGAGGTCCTTGTTCATCTTCAGGATGGCGTAAACCGGGCTCTCTTCCGCTCCGGCTACGTCGCCCGTCACATAGACCACGCGCCGCAGGTTCTTGTGATAAATGCTGTGCTCGATGGTTTTGTGCTCGACGGTCACCAGCTCCCGCAGCGAGACCATGGAGCCGTCCGCGCCGGGCAGGTGAATATTCTCCAGGCCTTGCTCTGAGGAGCGATCCGCGCGGTCGAGTTCGACGATCGCCGGGACAGGCTCGCGCGCGGTTTGATCGTGGACCAGGCCAACCTGCGTCCCCGAGAGAGCCAGCGCCAGGGCATGAGCCACGTCGGAGACCGCGATGCCGTGCTCGGCGGCCTTGACCTCATCCACGCGCATCACCAGCCTGGGTTGAGGGTCTTCGACATACCAGTCTGTGTCCACTACGCCCGGAGTGTGCTGAAAGATCGACTTGATCTGCTGCGCGACACGCGTTTGGCCGTCCAGTTCGGGGCCGTAAACCTCCGCCACCAGAGTTTGCATCACCGGCGGCCCCGGCGGAACTTCGCTGACCTGGATGCGCGCGCCATACTCGTTGCCGATGGCGTCAAGCAATGGACGAAGTCGCTTGGCAATCGCATGGCTCTGCACGCTGCGCTGTTTGGCGGGCAGCAGGTTCACCTGGATATCGGCCTGATTGGGCTGGCGGCGCATGTAGTAGTGGCGCACAAGCCCGTTGAAGTTATAAGGGCCGGAGGTTCCCGAGTATGTCTGGTAGTTGAGCACATTCGGCTGCCGCGCAAGCTCATCGCCGAGCGCCTGAGCCACCCGCGCTGTCTGTTCCAGCGGCGTGCCGTCCGGCATGTTGATGACCACCTGCAGCTCGCTCTTGTTGTCGAACGGCAGCATCTTTACGCGCACCAGTCCCAGCGGCACCAGTGCGACTGAGATCAGCAGAAGCACGGCCACTCCGATGAAGAACAGCATCCGATTCCGCGCGGAGGCGATCAGCGGCGTCATCACCCGGCGATAAATCCTGGTCCTCCAGTTTTCGTGCTCCGGCTCCAGAATGCGCGCTCCGCCAAGATGCTTGCCGAGCAGCCGGATCGCAGCCCACGGAGAGACCACGAAGGCCACCATCAGCGAGAAGAGCATGGCCGCCGATGCGCCGACCGGAATGGGCCGCATGTACGGCCCCATCAGGCCGCGAACAAAGGCCATGGGCAGCACGGCGGCGAGGACGGCGAAAGTGGCCAGAATGGTGGGATTGCCCACTTCGGCGACCGCCTCAACCGCAACGTCAACGCAGGAGCGGTTCTGATTTTCCGGCAGCCGGAAATGGCGCACCATGTTCTCAACCACCACGATGGCGTCATCGACAAGAATGCCGATCGAGAAGATCAGGGCGAAGAGCGTGACGCGATTGATGGTGTAGCCAAGAAGATAAAAGACCGACATGGTGAGCGCCAGCGTGACCGGAATGGCCAGCAGCACAACGCCCGACTCGCGCCATCCCAGAAAGAGCGCAACCAGAAAGGTAACGGACAGCGTGGCCAGCAGCAGGTGCTCGAGCAACTCGTCCGACTTGTCTTTCGCCGTCTCTCCGTAATTGCGCGTGGTGGTCACGGTCACGTCGCTGGGTATGGTCACGCCCTGCATCTGGTGCACGCGCTTCAGGACGGCATTGGCAATATCGGTGGCGTTGGTGCCCTTGCGCTTGGCCACGGTGATGGTCACCGCCGGATACTGATGCGCGCCCCGCTGAAGAGGAGCATGGTCGTGCCGAAGACCACATAGTTTGCCGGTTCCGCGGGGCCGTCCACGATCTTGTCGGCTACGTCGCGCAGATATACCGGACGGCCGCGCACCACGCCAACCACCACCGCTTCCAGGTCTTCGCGGCTGGTGAACAGGTTGCCGGCATCCACGCGGATTTCCTGGTTGCTCTTGCGCAAAGCTGCCCGCCTGCACGCTTGCATTCGCGGCTTGCAGGTGGCCCACGATCGCCATGGGCGACAGGCCGTAGGCGTTCAGCTTCTCGGTGCTGAGCACCACGCGCATGGCGCGCGGAAGGCCGCCGATGACTGTTGTTTCCGACACATCGGCGATCTGCTCGATCTTGTGTTGCATCTCGTCCGCAATGGCGCGAAGCTGATATCCGTTGTAATGCTCGCCCCACAGCGTCAGGGCCAGGATGGGCACGTCGTCGATGGAGCGGGCCTTGATGAGCGGCTGCGAAACGCCCGGAGGCATGCGATCGAAGTTCGAGTAGAGCTTGCTATAAACCTTGATCAGCGCATCTTCCTGCGGCGTGCCCACAAGAAAGCGCACGATGACCAGGCTTTGACCGGGAGACGAGGTGGAGTACACATACTCGACGCCGGAGATTTGATGCACCAGCGTCTCGATGGGCAGCGTGACGCGCTGCTCCACCTCGGCCGGCGACGCGCCCGGCATGGCGGTGATGATGTCCAGCATGGGAACGAGGATCTGCGGATCTTCCTCGCGCGGAATGACGGCGACTGCGAAGATGCCGATGGCCAGCGACGCGGCAATAAAGAGCGGCGTCAGCTTGGAGTTGATAAATTGATGCGCCAGCCGGCCGGCGATTCCAAGTTCCTGCTTCATGGCTGCGCCTCAATGCGCTTGCCGGCCAGGTCGCGGTCAGAGGGTGCGTCAACCAGTTTTTCGCCCGGTGAGATGCCCGACAAAACTTCCACGAGATTGCCTTGTATGTTCGCCGAGGGTGAGATAACGAAGCTGCGCAATTCCCTGGCCGTCGAGAACATACACGCACGCCAGGGAACCGCGGAGCACGACGGCGGAATGCGGGATGAGAATCGCCTGGCGCGTGCCGTTGGCAAACTCCACCGTCCCATACATGCCGGCGCGTAACTGGCTCACATAAGGCAAGTCGATCTTGACCAGAAAGCTATGGCTGGACTGGTCGGCGGCCGGGTCGATCTCCGCCACAGTGCCCGCGATTGCCGTGGGTGAAGCGCCATCGATAGCGACCATTGCCATCATCCCCTTGTGAATCGCACCAATCGCCGACTCATCCACCGTGGCTTCCAGTTGCAAAGCCCCAGCCCGATCAATCTGGAGCAGAGGCACGCCGGGCGCGGCCATGGTGCCCGGATCGGCCATGCGCGTTGTCACTACGCCGGAAAAGGGCGCAGCCAGGCGCGTATAGCCCAGCATGGTGCGAGCGCCGCTCGCCTGAGCCTGCGCCGCGCCGGTTTGCGCGCGCGCGGCTTCTACTCTTGCGTCCGCGGCCTCAGCCCTCCGCGAAATCTCATCCATCTCCTGTGGGCTTACGCTTTTTTCAGCCTGCAGTTGCCGATAGCGCGCCAGGGTGCTGGCAGCCAGACTGGCATCCGTTTGCGCGGCAGCCTGTTCGTGTTGCGCCGCCCTCATCGCCGCCTGGGCCTGATCAGCCGAGGCGCGTATTGCCGCATCGTCGAGCACCACCAGTGTTTGTCCTGCCCGCACGCTGTCTCCCTCGCGTACCAGAACCTGCCGGATGCGTCCCATCACCTGCGCGGACACAATGGCAGTCTCCCGCGCATGAACGGTCCCAGTGGAATGCATGTTCAGAGGAATCTGCTGCTGCTGGCTCTCGACCACCTGCGCCTGCATGGTTTGCACCGCGGCGGGTGAGGCGGATTCGCTGCCATGACAGCCGGCTAACATCAACGCGGAAACGGTAAGCGCACCTGCCTGTAAAACGATCTTCATTGCAAATCCTCCGCCGCATCGGGAGTCAGTGTCCCTGTCGCGTAAAGCAGTTCGGCATAGGCCAGAGCGTTGCCGTAGACGGCATGCCAGTAATTGGACTGGCTCTGCCGCTCGGCATCTTCGGCCCGCAGCAGATCGGTGATGGTGGCAAGCCCCGCGTTATAACGATTTTTTAGAATGCGAAGACTCTCGGCCGATTCGCCCATTGCGGCCCGCGCGGTTTGCAGCGAAAGTTCCGCTGTCTGCAGATGAATATGAGCCTGGCTTACTTCCAGCCGCACATGCTGCTCTGAGGTAGCCATTTGAGCATCGATGCGTTGCTTCGCGGCGTTCTCCCGCGCCAATTGGGCGCGTTTACCCATGGGCAGAAGGTCCACGCTGATCTGTACGCCGGCTACCCAGTTATTGCCTCCCGATCCGGCAAAGGACGTCCGGTCATCTTCCCAGTTTCCATAGGCGCTCACGCGAGGGCCGAAATCGGACTTTGCCGCGCCCTGCGCTGAAGCCTGCGCCGATTGCGCCTCTCCCATCGCCTTCAGATCGGGGCGCGTCTTTGTGGCCGTTGCTATCTCCTGCTCCAGCGCGAACGAGGGAAATGCATGCGGCTCAATCGGCTTTAATTCCGATGCCGGCAGGTCCGGCGTTCCCATTGCCTCTCGCATCTGGGCCCATGCCAACTCCAGGTCTCCCTGGGCTGCAATCAGTTCCTCTTTGCGGGCGGACTCATTCACCAGGGCAGACATGCGGTCCGACTCCACCGCAAGGCCGGCCTTCACATGATCCTCCACTGAAGCCAGCAGCGCCGCCGCGGTCTCCTGCTCATGACGCGCAACGTCAATCTCCCGCCGCGCGTAGAGCACCTGCTGATACGTCTCCACAACGCGGAGTACAATCTGCTGATCAACCGCATTGGAGAATGAGGAGACGCTTTCTTTTGAGAGATTGGCGCGGCGAATCTCCCTCTGTGTCTTGAAAGAATCGAATGCCGCCCACGAGCCGGAGAATCGCGTGGCGAAGTTGCCAATCGGCTGAGGACTGTTCAGAGCGTTCAGCGCAAAGTCAGCCTGGCCAAACTGCCGCTGCCGGAGTTTTGTGCCGAAGACATACACAGGGTCGTCTCCGCGGGATATATCTTCGGTAAAAGTTAGCTGCGGCAACAGTTGGGTGCGGGCCAAGCTGGCTTCCGCGCTTGCCGCTTGATTGTCGGCACGGGCCGCCGCCGCATCCGGACTGTGCCCCAGCGCCTGATCAATGGCCTGCCGCAGCGTCAGCGGCTCTTGCGCAACGGATGCCGCGCCGCCGGGGCAAAGCAGCAGAGCCAGGCATAAGGCTCGATAAGATTTGAGATTCATGGGAACAAGCGTCCTCAGACGGTGCATTTAGCTTATTAAAGTCACAATGCATCTCATTCGTTACAGAACGCGACAAAATTATCCGGGGACTCCAGGAGCTTTCCCAGATGCGGTATTCGGATTTGATGAAAAGAAATATAGAGACTGAGGATTATCCGTCAATATAGGGGGATGGGAGCGATTCAGGCGTGAGCGTCAATAGCGCATTGCAGAATTTATAAGCGTTTCAGGATCAACGATTTGGAAGGAGAATCTTAATCTGCGTTTCGATCTCGTTCAAATCCGTTTCGCCGCGAAATTCGGCGCGGATTTCTCCCTTCGTATCGATCAGATAAGTCACGGGAAGCCCGAGTACTCCTCCATAAAGTTCTCCGATATTTTCATCCCCCATCGCGACGGGGTAATTCACTCTCAGCTTTGCGCAGAGGTTGCGCGCCAGCGCAGGGTCATCATCCATGGAGATGCCGACAACCTGAAATCCTCGCGGACCGTATTGGCTTTGCCACGCAATAAAGCGCGGCATCTCAAGCTGGCAAGGGGCGCACCACGTGGCCCAGAAGTCGAGCAGCACCACGTGGCCCCGGAAGGCTTTGAGATCCAGCCTCTTGTGGTTCAAGTCTCTAAGGACGAATTCCGGAGCTTGCCTGTGAAGCAAAGATTCCGCTGCGAAGGCTGTACGCGCACCGTAGTTTCCGATGCACACGCCCAGCAAAGAGCCTGCCAACAAAAGCCGGCCAAGCGCAGAGGGCGCCGTCGCGACAGTCCGCCGCGTGGTTGCTGATCCCCTAAGCATAGCCTGGCTATCGACCGCTCTCAACCAGGTAACCCTTGTTCACCCAGTCGGCTCCGAAGTTATTGGCGAGATAAAGAACCTTTACGTGCGTAAACCCGAGGTTATGCAACTGCCAATACGCAGGTCCAAGGTTGGGGCAGCGATTCCACGGGCAGCATCCGCAGTACAGCACGATAAAACTCTTGTGCGAGAGCGATGCGACCCTGTCTTGCAACATTTTAATTCCGTAAGATTGCGAGCCAGGTCCGGCGTACTCCGAACCCTGAATGTGAGCCTCGGCGAAAAGAACATGCGAGCCGACCTGCAGGATCAAAGGCTTGGCTGCGCCTTGCATCTGCAGCAAATGGTTCAGTTCATCCGGCTGAATCAATTGCGCCTGTGGAATTGAATATGCACTCTGCTGCGAAACCGCACTGCCGGAGAATTGCGCCGGACAGTATGAGGATACGAAAAATAGCATTGCAAGCACGGCTATCGTGCCCA
Source organism: uncultured Acidobacteriaceae bacterium (assembly GCA_963724755.1). Lineage (GTDB taxonomy): Bacteria > Acidobacteriota > Terriglobia > Terriglobales > Acidobacteriaceae > Telmatobacter. The sequence goes on along the minus strand of CAVRVZ010000015.1, from coordinate 128,156 downwards.
AACGTGGGACCAGACCAAATCTCATGGCGATTACTCTGCAATCAGTATAACTCCACCACTTTGATTGAGGGGAAAAGACGTATGTAATAAGGTCGCAACGGGGAGCATATTGTTTGTGGCCGAAGGGCGGGACGATCGACATTTTGTTTTGCGCCGTTGCATCACGGGGCGGTGGAACATATTGACCAATGATGGCGGACTGAAACGCTGCATGGAAGTCTTGAAATCCGAGGTAATCTTATAGCACTGCATTTCTGGCTGCTACCCACGCAGGAACGGGTTGCTATTGCGCTCCTGGCCGATGGTGGTGGTGGGACCGTGGCCGGGCAGGACCTGGGTTTCATTGGGGAGGGCCAGCAGGCGGGAGTGAATGGAGTCGATAATCTGGCGGGAGTTGCCGCCGGGCAGGTCGGTGCGGCCGATGCTGCCGGCAAAGAGCGTATCGCCGGCGATGAGCAGTTGAAGCGGGGCAAAGTGCAGGCAAACCGAACCCTGGGTGTGGCCGGGGGTATGCAGCACCTGGGCGGGATAACGGGCGAGTCCGACGATTTGGCCGTCACTGAGTGGGGCGTCGGGTAGGGCGATTTCGGGAGTTGCCATGCCCAGCCATGCGGCCTGGGCGGCCATCATTTCGAGCAGCGGCAGATCGCTTTCGTTCAGATAAATGGGCGCTCCGGTAAGGCGCTTGAGCTTGAGTGCGCCGCCCACGTGGTCGATGTGGGCGTGGGTGATGAGAATTTGCTTGAGCTTGAGGCCGAGCTCGGTGAGGTGGCGCTGGATGCGGGCGATTTCGTCGCCGGGATCGATGACGATGGCTTCGCCGGCTTCCTCGTCGCCCAGGATGGTGCAGTTGCAGGCGAGCGGGCCGACGGGGAAGTTTTCCAAGATCATGATTTTATTGTAAAGCTAGACAACGTTGCCTGCGTGAGGAGGATGAGGCTACTGCAGATTCGGGCATCCAACAAAAACAGCAGGCCGTGTGGCCTGCCGTCTGTCTATCAAGCGGGTACGAAATGAGTGATCTACTTGCCCGGCAGAGGCATGGAGGGCGCCGACGGCTGCGGGGCTGCGGGAGCGGAAACCGGAGCTGTGCTGGAGCCCGAGAGCACCGAGTGCACGCCGGTGGAGCGCTGGTAGAGAACGGTCAGGCTGATGGAGGTGAACATGAAGACAATTGCCGACCAGGTGGTGAGCCGGGTGAGCACATTGGCCGCGGCGCGGGGGCCAAAAGCGGTTTGCGATCCCTGGCCGCCGAATGCGCCTGCCAGATCAGCCGAACGGCCCTGCTGCAGGAGAACGACGCCGATGAGAAAGAAGCACACAATCACGTGAACGACGATAACGAAGTAGAGAAAAATCTGCATTTTAGCTGCTTTCCAAGTCTGCCCGCTTTTGCGGACTGAAGAATCTCTGGTGCGGAGGAGGGGACTTGAACCCCTATGCCATTTACGGCGCTAGCACCTCAAGCTAGTGCGTCTGCCAATTTCGCCACCTCCGCGCTGTGGTGAACCTATCAAGTATAGCAAAAGGCGTGATTGCGCGGGCTGGCAGGAAACGATGAATCGCGATGCCGGACCCGGCGAGTTGAGCGCGCGCAAATTTCCTCAAGTGTTTTTCAGGGACCAGTCAACCGCATAGCCGCGCCATCCATGCGGCCAGGGCTTGCTCATCGGGGCTGCCGGCGGCCTGAGCAGTCTGGATGTTGCGGCGCTCTTCGGGACTGCGGTTCTGGCTGATTTTGAATTTGCCTTCAATGCGGGCGATGGGGATGCGAAAGCCGACAATACCCGCCAGCATGGTGCGGCGGAAGCCGTCGGGCAGGTCGAGCCATTTTTCGTAATACGCCGGATCGTGAATCTGAATCAGGCCTTTAAGCAGGGCCTCTTTGCCGGGGTCGTCTTCAATGAGCGAGAGGGTTCCGTAGGCGTGGACGGCGATGTAGTTCCAGGTGGGAACCGAAAGCGGTTCGACGTAGAGAGTGGGCGAGACGTAGCTGTGCGGGCCAGAGAAGACGGCCAGGGTTTCGCGGTTGGCCAGCGTTTGCCAGTGGCGATTGGCGCGGGCGAAGTGGCCTTCGATGAGGCCGTGCTCGCCTTCGTCTTTAACCACTAGCGGGAGGTGGGTAGCTGCGAGAGGCGATGAAGACTGGGGGTCCGGTTGCGGGCCGAAGAGAATGGCGAAGGAATAGGCCTGCATGGCCTCAATGAGGATGGAGCGGTCGGTGACCTGGTTAAACTTGGGCGAGTACATTACGGCTCCTGGCAAACGGAAGGCAACTCAGCTTTTTCAGAAGATAACACGAAGCTTAGCGAACGAATCGAGTTCGAGCAGGTACTGGCCCGCAGGTGCGGCATCGACGGAGGCGTGTTCGAGCACCCAGGTGTCCTTGTGGAAGAGAAAGACGGCGTGCAGGCCGGCGGCGAGTGCTGGGTTGATATCGCTTTTGGGGCTGTTGCCGATCATCCAAATGGTGTGCGGGGCAAGCTCGTGACGGGCGATGACCTGGCGGTAGGTTGCGGGGTCTTTTTCCGCAACGATCTCGACCGAAGAGAAAAGCTCGGAGAGCCCGGAGCGGGCGAGTTTGTCGGCCTGTTCGGCGCGGTTGCCCTTGGTCATGAGGATGAGACGATGGCGGGTGGCCAACTCGGTGAGGGTTTCCTCGACGCCAGGTAACAACTCGATCTCTTGCTCCTCAATGGAGCGGGCGAAGCTCAAGATGCTCTGGACTTTTTCTTCGGTAACGGGGCCGGGGCTGAGGCGCTCAAAGCAGGTGACCAGCGAGCGGGTGAAGCTGGTGAGGCCGTAACCGTGGGAGAGAATGGTTTCGCGCTCGACTTCGTTGAGGGTTTTGCGGACTTCGGCGGGAGAGTAGGTGTGGTGGTTCAGATAGCTGATGAAAGCGGCGATGGCGCGCTCGAAATAGACGTTGTTTTCCCATAAAGTATCGTCGGCATCGATGAGCAGGGTTTGGCCGGGAGGGAATTGGGGCATGGGGTTATGGTAGCGAACCGCCTGCGGTGGGGCCAACTGCTTTCGGCTCGTCCGCGCCAGGAAACAGGAGCGCGCATTGACCGTCGAGGTGACCACCCAAAGATTCGGGGTAGTTTGATTGAAATGGCGGAACCCCAGGTCTCAAAATCGAGACCTCCACCCCCCGGACCCTGGGGCAACCGCGTTTGGTGGGAGTGAGCTACGGTTTGGGTTGGGTGGCAATCCATTGCTTTAGATTGGGTTCCTGCAGGGCGCGCAGCTCGATGCAGCCGTTGATGTGTTCGATGGCGTGCTTGAGAGACATATCGGATGAGGGAACTTTGTGGGTGGAGAAGAAATTCTTCACGCTATCGCGGGCATCGGCGGAGCAGAAGCTGCCGGTGGAGCTCACCAGGATTTCGCCCATCTCGGTGGTTAACTGGGGCTGGACTTCGGCTCCAATTGTTCTGGATATACTTCCATGCCTGGTCGCGGTCTTCATCGATCTGGAGGGCAATGGCGAACTGGATGGCCGCGTCCTGGTTGCGAACTTTGTCGGAGACTGCGTAATCGAGAGAGCGTTTAACCAAGGCGGGGTCTTGGAACTCGGCCAGCAGACGGAGCGCACCGTCCTGCCGCTCGGGGTTCTTCGAGGTTTCATAGACGTTTTGCAACTGGGCAAAGAGTGTTGTGTCTCCGTATCGTGCGGCGATGGCGACGGCGGTTTGGCCCAAGGTGGGATCGACGGTGGAGGGATGAAGCAGATATTTTTGCGTAATCAGGCGGGCCTTGGCGATGACGTCGCGGTCGTTGTCGTAGTTGCCGAGGAAGTTGAAGAGATAGGAGCGCAATTCGCGGGTATTGTCGGAGTCGGTTGGGGAGGGGTCGCCGAGGCGGGTAAACTGCGGCTCATAGGTAGTGCGAATCCAGGCCGAGAGCGCGGCTTTCTCTTCGGGCGTTGATGCGATGCGCTCGTAGATGGAACCCACGCCCGCGAGAGCGGTGCCGATTACCTCAGAGTTAGCATCGGACTTTACGGCGGCTGCCAGGTTGAGATAGTCGCCAACTGTGGCCTTGTTGGAGCGAAGCCGGGCCCACTCGTCGCCGATGAGGCTGATGCGCTCGGGCGGAGTGAGGCTGGTTTCAACGCCGGCTAACAGGGCCGCATAGCTGCCGGGCGCGTAGGCGCTTCGGTAGTAGCCCTTGACCGCCGGCATTGGCAAAGAATATTGCGCTCATGCGGCGCCGTCAGGTGGGACGTCTTGGGTGACAGCAGGTCGCATGTTTGCCCTTCTTCCGTCTTGAAGCAAACCGGGAGGGTCCATTTCTGCGCGGGGTCAGAGTGGATTTCAGGGCTGAGGTAGAAGCGCTTTTGCGTCACTGAAACTCGCCGCGGCGAGCCATGAGCCGGCCGGCCGAAGGTCAGAATGGGCGCTCCGGACTGCGTCACCAGGCTCTCCATGATCTTGTCCACGGGCTTGTGGCTGGTGGCGGTTTGGGCGTTCCAAAAGTCCTCCGCGGTGGCGTTTGCGTAGAGGTGGGCGGAGAGGTAGTCGTGCACGCCCTGGCGGAAGGTCTCTTCGCCGAGATAATTTTCCACCGTCGAGAGCACCGCGCCGGCCTTGCCGTATGAGATGCCGTCGAACATCTGGTTGATTTCGTCGGGGGTATTGGCCTTGGCGCGGATGGCGCGGGTAGTGGGCTGCGCGTCAAGGTTAAGCGAATCGTTCACTCCCTCGGCGACGACCTGGTCGATGTTCCACTCCGGATGCATATGGGCTACCGCCTTGTTTTCCATCCAGGTGGCAAAGCCCTCGTTGAGCCAGATGTTGTCCCACCACTGCATGGTTACCAGGTCGCCGAACCACTGATGGGCCATCTCGTGGGCGATGACCAGGGCTACTTCCTTTTTGGAGTAGACGGAGGCTGATTTGGGATCGATGAGCAGGTCGGTCTCGCGATAGGTGATGGCGCCGAAGTTCTCCATGGCGCCGGCTTCGAAGTCGGGCAGGGCGATGAGGTCGAGCTTTTTGAGCGGGTAGGGGATGCCGAAGTAATTGTTGTAGTAGTGGAGCATATATTTGGCCACATCGAGGCCGTAGGGGGTGAGGGCTACTTTATCTGGCGTGGAGCAGACGCGAATAGCTACGCCGTCAGACTCGCCGGAGGAGCATTGGAAATCGCCGACCAGGAATGCGACCAGGTAGGTGGACATTTTAGGGGTGGTGAAGAACTTGAGCGTATGCTTGCCGGCGGCGGGGCCGGGTGTGTCGGACTCGATGGGGGTGTTGGAGATGGCGGTGTCGGCGCTGTCAACGACCAGCGAAATGTCATAGGTGGCCTTGAAGGCAGGCTCGTCGAAGCAGGGAAAGGCGCGGCGTGCAGTCGGTGGATTCAAACTGGGTGACGGCGTAGTTGCGACGGGCGGTTTTGGAGAGATAGAAGCCGCGCAGCTCGTTGTTGAGTATGCCGGAAAACTGTATGTATAAAATGGCCTGTCCTGCGGGCAACGTGAAAGGAAAGGTGAAGGTGGCCTGCTGCTTCTCCTTGTCAACGGCGACTTTGGCGGGGGGCACTCTGGCGAAGTTGGGGGTGTATCCCATGACGTTTTGGAAGGTTATCTCGGCGGCGTTGAGGGTGATGTGATCGGTGGGCTCGGACAGGTTTACGTCGATGGTTTCTTCGCCGGTGAAGGTCGCGTCCTTTAGATCGGGTTTGAGGGTGAGCGAGTAGTGCTCGGGGCGAACGGTCTGGGGAAGACGCTGGGCGTTCGCTGGGTTGGCTGAAACTGCCATCAGGAAGAGGAGTGCGGTTGTGATAACCGCTGCGCGAAACCTGAGAACTAATGAGAAGTGATTCATGTGTACCTCATGGGACGAAGAGTTATTGAGCCGAGGTCTTTTTCGGCAGCAGAGAATCGAGCAGGAGCATGCAGGCTCCGGTGACTACGGCGGAGTCGGCTACGTTGAAGTCGGGCCAGTGGTAGGTGAAGATGTGGACCTCAATGAAGTCGACGATCGATCCGTAGAGGAGGCGGTCGTGAAGGTTGCCGAGAGCGCCTCCCAGGATGAAGGCCAAAGCGACGGTGACCAGGGTGATGTGGTTGCCAAGCCTGACAAGAATTGCGAAGACAATGAGGGCAGTGAGGAACGTAAAGCCGACCAGCGCCCAGTGGACCAGATGAGGCGTGGCGGAGTTGGCGAAGAGCGAAAAGGCTGCGCCCTCGTTGGTCCAGTGCGTGATGCGCAGGACGCGGGGGATGATGGGAATGTTGCCGCCTAAACGGATGTGCTTCTCGACCCAGGTCTTGGTCCAGCGGTCGGCCAGGAAGATGAGCGCGGAGATGAGCAGAAGCCAGGGCAGGCGGCGAGGTAAGCGAAAGCTCACGAGGCTCCCTCCGTTGACTGTGGTGGCGCGATTCCCATCTCTTTCAGGGCCGATTGGCATCGGGTGCAGACATTCTGCCAGATTCCATAGGCGGAGACTTCGGGCATGAAGTTCCAGCAGCGCGCGCATTTGTGGCCGGTGGCGGGCGAGACAATGACAGTGACTACCGACTCGGAGCTGCGCTGTTTGGGGCCTTCGGTTACATTGACATTAGAAACGTTGAGTATTTCTTTGAGGCCGTCTGCGTGCGAGCGCAGAAGGTCAAGTATCTCGCCTTCAGCACGGATTTCGATCTCTGCTTCGAGGCTTTTTCCGATCTTCTTATCCCGGCGATCTATTTCTAGGTCAGCAAGAACACCTTCTCGAATCTTGAATATCTGTTTCCACTCTTCGAGCAGCGTAGCCGTATCTCCAGAGTAAATATTTTCCGGCCTGGGAAATTGCGCCAGATGAACGCCGGCTTCGCGGCCTTCGACCTTAGGCAAATACTCCCAGACTTCGTCGGCGGTGAAGCTGAGGATGGGGGCGACGAGGCGGACCAGCGCTTCGGTGATTTGCCAGAGCACGGTTTGCGCGGAGCGGCGCGCCTGGCTTGTTGGCGCGAAGGTATACATGCGGTCTTTGAGCACATCGAGATAGAAGCTGCTCAGATCGACGATGGCGAACTCGTTCACTGCGTGATAGACGCGGTGAAATTCGAAAGCGGCGTACCACGCAAGAATTTTTTCAGTCAGGTCGCGGGTGCGGGCCAGCATATAGCGGTCGAGCGGCAACAAATCAGATTCAGCAATACGGTCGCGGACGGGATCGAAGCCGTTGAGGTTTCCGAGCAGGAAACGGAAGGTGTTGCGCAGCTTTTTGTAGATTTCAGCACAGCGCTGCATGAGGTTTTCGCTGGCGGCCATATCTTCGCGAAAGTCTACCGATGCGACCCAGAGGCGAACGATCTCGCCGCCCATGCGGTTGGCAATATCGACTGGATCGACGCCGTTGCCGAGGGATTTGCTCATGGCGCGGCCCTGTTCGTCGAGGGTCCAGCCGGCGGTGGCGACGTGGGAGTAAGGAGCGTGGCCGCGCAAGGCTACCGAGGTGAGCAGGGAAGAGTGGAACCAGCCGCGATGCTGGTCGCCGCCTTCGAGATAAAGTACCTCCGGTCCGTTTCCTTTTTCGAAGGCTGCGTAGGGGACTTTGAGTTCCGGGTCGGACTCGCAAACGGCAAACCAGCTTGTGCCGGAGTCGAACCAGACGTCGAGAATATCGGTCTCCTTGCGAAAGCCCTGGCCGGGCGGGCGGACTTCTCCGCAATTCTTGCAAACGGCGTTGTCTGGCAATAGTGCCTCGACTGGAGTGGTGTGCCAGGCCTCGATGCCTTCGCGCTCGACAAGTTCGACAATTTTACGGTTGAGCGCGGGATGGATGATGGGCTGATTGCACTTGTCGCATAGGAAGACGGCAATAGGCACGCCCCAGATGCGCTGACGGCTGATACACCAGTCAGGGCGCGTGGCAATCATGTTGGTGATGCGCTCCTTGCCCCAACTGGGATCCCAAACGACTTTGTCAATCTCTTCGATGGCCAGTTGGCGGAACATAATCTCTGAGCCGTCGTCGCGCTTGATCGGGGTTTCGAGCGAAATGAACCATTGCTCGGTGGCGCGGTAGATGACTGGCTTGTGGCAGCGCCAGCAGTGGGGGTAGGAGTGCTCAAGATCACCGGAGGCCAGCAGCGCGCCTCGTTCTTCGAGCATGGCGACGATGATGGGGTTGGCGGCCCAGACGGTTTTGCCTTCAAAAGCCGGCGGTGCGGCGAGCTTCCAGGCTTCAGGGTCCACGTGCACGTGGCCTGCGGCATCCACGCGGCAGGTGAGGTCGAGTGAGTAACGCTGGCCGGTATAGAAGTCGTCCGCACCGTGGGAGGGTGCAGTGTGGACCGCGCCGGTTCCCTGGTCGGAGGTGACGTAGGTGGCCAAAACACCGAGTACTCTGCGGTCGAGGAATGGATGCTCAAAGGTGATGCGGTCGAGCTGGCTGCCTTTGAAGCGGGCAAGTTCGGTGATCGCGCCGAGTTGGCAGGCAGTAGCGACCGAGGAAGCCAGTTCGGCGGCAACGATATAGACCGGTGCGTCCGCGCCTTCACCAGCAGCCAGGGCAACGTATTCAAAGTCGGGATGGAAGGCTACGGCCATGGACGCGGGGAGGGTCCAGGGAGTGGTGGTCCAGATGATGGTGGAGACCTCGCGGCCTTTGAGAACCGGATCGATGGTAGCTGGATCGCTCGTGAGACGGTAGCGCACGTAAACCGAAAGGCTGGTGTGCATCGCGTACTCCACCTCAGCTTCGGCCAGGGCGGTGCGGTCGTGGATGCACCAGTAGACCGGCTTCAGTCCGCGGTAGACGAATTCTTTCTCCAGGAAACCGTAGAAGGCTTCGAGGGTGCGGGCCTCATAGTCGCGCGCCATGGTCTTGTAGGGCAACTCCCAGCGCCCGAAGCAGCCGATGCGCTCGAATTGGGAGGTTTGCAGGTCAACGTATTTTTGGGCGTAGGCGCGGCAGGCCGCTAAAACCTCGGGGACGGGCATCTCCAGCTTCTTGCGGCCCAGGTGTTCGTCCACTTTGATTTCGATGGGCAGGCCGTGACAGTCGTAGCCGGGGACGTAGGGAGCGTCAAAGCCGGCCATGGTTTTGGATTTGACGACAAAGTCCTTGAGGCCCTTGTTCAGTGCGTGGCCCAGGTGGATGGGTCCGTTTGCGTAGGGTGGGCCGTCATGAAGGATATAGGCGGGGCGGCCGCGGCCAGCCATGCGCAACTCTTCATAAAGGCGCAGCGAGGCCCAGCGAGCCAGCCTAAGCGGCTCATTATGGGGTAGATTGGCCTTCATCGGAAAGGCGGTTTGCGGCAAGGTTAGGGTCGCCTTCAATTCCGGCACTGAGGACATCTTCACTCCATGGGATGGTTCGATCTTGTTCATTCTTTAGTGTAAATGGCGGGGGAAGATCTGTTATGTAACAACTGCGCGCCTGGGCCGTCTATTATTCATGGGAGCTATCTTCGGGCTTGAATATGAGATCCGGGTTAGCCGTTCCTGCAGAGTATTCAAAAGGGTACAGAGACAAGCGCGGGTGCGGACAGGCATAATAAAACAAGAGCGAGTGGCGGGATGAAGGAAGGCTCCTCACCGGATGCGATACCGGGAAGCCAAGGGCAACAGATCCAGCATCAAACATGGCAAACGACTTACTGACATATCCAGAGACGGAATCCCGGGTTGAATCCGCCTTCCAGGGCGGCTACGAACTCGACGTCACCTTCGGCATGGCCCTCAAGGAAAAGCCCGTCTGGGCCGATCTCTACGAGAACATCCGCGACATATTCTTTCCGCCCCATCTTCCGCCGCTGGAGTTGACCTCGAAGCCGATTCCGGTTCCCGACCGGCTGGCAGTGAAGCCCAATCCCTGGGCCATCGGGATCGCCACCACTCTTAACGTGACCATTCTGATTGTCGCCATCATCTTCGGCGTGGCGAAAGTTGTCGATCAGGTCAAGAAGAACGACCTGGTGGTGACGCCGGTCGATGTATCGGAATTCAAGGCCCCCAAGAAAGATGTTGCAGCGGGCGGAGGCGGCGGAAGCCCAGACAAGATGGAAGCAATCAAGGGCAAGATTCCCCCTCGGGCCAAGCCTCTCGATATCGCTCCGCAGGTGATTGCGCCGCCGGTGCCCACAATCGATGTGCAAAAGGACATTCTCATTCCCAACAACCAGGCCCTGCCGAACTTCGGCATGTCGAACTCTCCGAACGTCAAGCTGGGTTCTCTCGGAAACGGCTCTGGCATGGGCGTGGGTAATGGAAATGGAAACGGCTACGGCAATGGTTCCGGCGGAAATATCGGCGGCGGACTGTATCGCGTGGGCGGGGGGATCTCCGCGCCAGTGGCTCTGAATACCGTGGAGGCGGAGTTCTCCGACGAGGCACGGCGAAACAAATATCAGGGCGTCTGCCTGGTTGCGTTGATTGTCGATGTGCACGGCAATCCGCAGAATCCACGGGTAGTACGCCCGCTGGGCATGGGGCTGGATGAGAAGGCCCTTGAGGCGGTGATGAAGTACAAATTCAAGCCGGCGATGAAAGATGGCAAGACTCCAGTGCCGGTGATGATTAACGTGGAGATCAACTTCAGGATCTTTTAAAGGCGCGGGACGGATGCAACACAAGAAAGCTATGCAGTGAGGCGTTGGAGATGCATTTTTATTGACCGGGGGCTGGATTAAGAAGGGGTAAAAAGTGTATTTAGGCATACAGCAAATATCAAATGTTTTTGACAAAGTGCGCAAAATCGAGGAATCGGCTGCCGCTAGGTAATCTGTTAATGATTGAAAATATAATGTATTGAGATAATCAAGGAATAGTCGCCATATAGTATACATATTAAATAAGTTATCTACATCTTTCCGCTCGTTATGATAATAAACAGCGCAAAAATACTGCTGTTTATCGCACGCGGAGGACGATGATGGTTTCGTCGTCGAAGCGGTCTTGGTCGCCCTGGAAGCGGGCTACGTCGGCGTGAATGGCGTCGGCGATCTGCTGGGCGGAGTGGTCGCGATGGGAGCAAAGCAGGGCGGAGAGGCGGTCCTGGCCGAACATTTCGCCCTGGGCGTTTTCGGCGTCGAGAATGCCGTCGGAGACGAAGACGATGGCGTCGCCGGGCTGGGTGGTTACATTGAATTCGTCATAAGTCGCGTTGGGGAACATGCCCAGGGGGAAGCCCTCGGCCTGGATGGTGGAGAACTGGCCGGAGCGGCAAAGGATGGGCTGGACGGCGCCGGAGTTGGCTACCCGGAGGGTGCGGCTTTCGTCGTCCCAGAGGGCGAAGAGCAGGGAGACGTATTGGGATTCGAGCTTGCGCTCCTGCAGAGCGTCGTTGAGCAGCGCGAGCATGGGAGCGGGTTCGGGCATCTGGATGGCGGCGGAGCGCATGATGCCGCTGACCAGGGCGGCGAAGAGAGCGGCTGGAGCGGCTTTGCCGCTGACGTCGCCGAGGACGATGGCGGTGCGGTTGGGTCCGTAGTCGATGAAGTCGTAGAGATCGCCGCCGATGGTGCGGGCGGGGAGAAAACGGACGGCCATTTCGGCGTTGGGATGGGAAGGCGCGGCGGGTGGCAGCAGGCGAAGCTGAACCTCGCGAGCCATGGCGATATCGCGCTCCAGCTGGCGCTCCTGGCGGCGGACGGCCTGGTAGAGGCGGGCATTTTCGATGGAGATAGCCACCTGGGCGGCGAGGGTGGTCAAGATGCGCTCCTGTTCTTCATGGAAGAAGTTGGTGCGGGTATGTTCCAGGTCGAGCACGCCGATGATGCGGCCCTTGTAAAAGAGAGGGACGATCAGCTCGGAGCGGGTTTCAGGGTTCATGGCGATGTAGCGGGGGTCCTTGCGGACATCGGGAACATTGATGGGGCGCCACTCGCGTACGGCTGCGCCGACCAGGCCTTCGGTGATGGAAAGGCGGCGGGTGGGGGTGTGGGTGTAGCCGAAGCGCCAGGCGTAGCGGGTGATGAGATTTTCGCCCTTTTCGTCGAGCAGCATGATGGTGAACATCTGGTAGTCGATGAGGCGGCGGAGGAGCTGGCCGACGCGCTCGAGGAGCGGGTCGAGGTCGAGGATGGAGGCCAGCTCGACGGCGATCTCGTTGAGGACTTCGAGGGTCTGCGCCTGGCGGGAGACGCGGGCGTAGAGGCGGGCGTTCTCAATGGCCTGGGCGATGCGGGAGGCGGTGAGGGTGAGCAGGTGGAGGTGCTCGGGACGGAAGTAGCCGGGTTCTTCGCTTTCCAGATCCATGACGCCGATGAGGCGGTTTTTGGCGATGAGCGGGACAGCCAGCTCGGAGCGGACGGCGGGATTGACGGGGAAGTAGTTCTCCGAGGTGGATACGTCGTTGAGCAGGATGGGCTGGCGGGTAAGGGCCACCTGGCCGACCATGCCTTGGCCCAAAGGGATGCTTCATGCGTTCAATGTCGGTGATGTGGCCGATCTGGAAGCGCATGCGCAGTTCGTGGGTGCGGTCGTTGAGCAGAAGAATAGCGAAGATGCGGTAAGGAATGACGGCCTGAACTAGTTCAGCGGTGCGGTTGAGCAGGGTTTGCAGGTCGAGCGTGGTGTTGAGAGCTTCGGCCATCTGCGTCAGGTAGGCTACGTCGGCGGGTTCCACGCGGGGATTGACGGGATCAAGATGAGCGCCAGGAGTCGGGGTGTCTGCGGGGCGATAGTCGCCTTCGAGGTCGGGATGATGGGGCGGGGATGGGGGAGTGGTTGGCATGGGTACAGAATGGAATCATAACGGATGGAGCAGGGACTAGTCCCTTAGTCCCTAGTCCCTCTTGTTACTCCGCTCCCAGTTCTCGGACGATTGCTACTGAGGCGGAGGCGCCAATGCGGTTGGCTCCGGCGTCAAGCAGTGCTCGGACGTCGGAGAGGGTGCGGATGCCGCCTGCGGCCTTTACGCCGGAACGTGCGCCGGCAACGCCTCGCAGCAGGGCAACGTCGGCGGGGGTTGCGCCGCCGGTGGAGAAGCCGGTGGAGGTTTTGATGAAATCGGCGCCGGCCTGGATGGCGATTTCGGCGGCGCGGAGTTTTTCTGCCACGGTAAGCAGGGCGGTTTCAAGGATGACCTTGAGAAGTGTGCCGTGATGATGGGCTACGGCGGCTACGGCCTGAATGGCGTGGTGGACAGCGTGGTAATTGCTGCTTTTGAGCTGGCCGATGGGCAAAACCATATCCAGCTCGCGTGCTCCCAGGCGGATGAGGGCGGATGATTCCTGGCGCAGCGTGGAGACCAGCGAGGCGCCGAGAGGAAATCCGATGACGACGCCTACGGGAATGCCCGTGCCGGAGAGAACGCTGACCGCGGTTGATACCCAGACAGGGTTGACCATGGCGCAGGCAAAGCGGTAGCGGATAGCCTCGTCGCAGAGGTTTTCAATCTGCTCGCGGGAGGCGTCGGGTTTGAGCAGAGTGTGGTCGATGACCGCGGCCAGCGATTGCCAACTGGAGAGAGCCTGCGCGGTAAAGGCGGCTGAATCGAAACTACCGTGGTCGAACTCCAGATCAGGTTCCTGGATGGGTGTGGGTGCAGCCATGGGTCTTGCTCCTTGCCAAAAAGAATGGCGTACTCAAAGTTTGGCACGCCAGGCAGTGTACGGGAGATGAGTATAGTCCTCCCGGAGCACGGGGCCAAGTGAATGGACGCAGTTCGGGAAGCAATGGTTGCAGGCGGCAGCGAAACGGGGCTCTGGGCGCGCGTGGATGGAATGGCAGAACTGCGTGTTTCTCAATTAAATGCAAGTTTTTCAAATACATTTCAGCATTGGAAAATTGTCGCGATTTTATTCTTCGGGCTGTTCATCGGGGATGGAATAGGAAGATTCCGATGCCGGCGCGTTAAAAGATGGCGCGGATGGGCTGTTGACTGCAGGGTCATGAAGGACGCGGATGAAGATGTGCAACTTACCACAGGCATTGCGCGTCTGAACGGAATAGAAACCCAGGGCGCCCAATTCCATTGGGTCCATGGCGCAGTTGCACAATCGAGCTTGCAATTCAGGGATATACCTGCGATTCTTCGGGGTGTGATTCCTTCAAACAATATGCAGGGAGATCTGCGTGCCTGAGATTTTCGACCAATCGAATAGCCGGCAGAAGAGCGCCGAGAACGAATATTCAGTGCCTCGCCCCTGGTATCGCAGCCCATGGTTTTTGTGGACTGTCTTGCTTATGGCGGCTGGCGCGGGTATTTATTTCATACTGCATAGCCGCGGCAGCGGCGCCTCAGCAAGCAATCCGTCGACAAGTGGAGGCAGGCGCGGGCAGTTCAGCGGACCTGTAACGGCCACGGTGGCTACTGCCTACAAAGGCGACATTGGCGTGTACCTGGATGCGATCGGCACGGTCACGCCGGTTTATACCGCGTCCATTACCGCGGAAGCCAGCGGAGTGCTGACCGCGGTTCATTACATCGAAGGCCAATTTGTAAAAAAGGGTGATGCGCTGATCGACATCGATCCACGACCCTACCTGGCACAGTTGGAGCAGGCTCAAGGCGCGCTGGAGCGCGACACCAACTTACTGGCGCAGGCGCAGATGGACCTGGAACGCTATCAAACGGCTTGGGCGCGCAACGGGATCAACAAGCAGCTTCTGGACGATCAGGGAAAGATCGTATTGCAGGACCAGGGCACGGTGAAGAACGACCAGGGCACGGTGGATTACGACCAGGTGGAGCTTGGCTACTGCCACATTACTGCACCGATATCCGGGCGGGTTGGACTTCGTCTGGTTGACCCTGGAAACGTGGTTCAGTCAGACCAATCCACCGTGCTGGTGGTGATTACCCAGGTGCAGCCCATTACCGTGATCTTTACCATCGCTGAAGACAGCCTGGGCCAGGTGCAGGCGCAGATGAAGAAGATGCACACGCTGCCCGTGGAGGCGTGGGACCGTGCGCAGACCACGCAGATCGCAAAGGGCAAGCTGATCAGCATCGACAACCAGATCGACACCACAACTGGTACGGTGAAGTTACGCGCCCAGTTTGCTAACAAGGACGGATCGCTTTTCCCCAACCAGTTTGTGAACGCGCGGCTGCTGGTGAATACGCTCAGCGGCGTTACCCTGGTTCCCACGTCCGCAATTCAGCACAATGGGCAGGTGGCTTTTGTGTACGCGGTTTCAAACGGCGCCGCGAGCATCCGCAATGTGACCACGGGGGTTGCGGACGGCGGAATGACCGAGGTGGAGGGTATCAATCCCGGCGAGGTTGTGGCCACCAGCAGCTTTGAGAAGCTGCAAAACGGGAGCAAAGTCGTAGTGGCGAAACATGCGCCAGCGGCCAATGCTCCGGCAGGGAACGCTCCGTGAGTCCATCCGGGCCATTCATCCAGCGCCCTGTAGCAACGTCGCTGCTGATGGCCGCAATCCTTCTGGTGGGTATCGTCGCGTATACCCAGTTGCCGGTCTCTGCCTTGCCGCAGGTGGATTACCCCACCATCCAGGTGCTGACCTTCTATCCCGGCTCCAGTCCTGACGTAATGGCCACCACGGTGACCGCGCCGCTGGAGCGGCAGTTTGGCCAATTGCAGGGGTTGAGCCAGATGACGTCGACCAGTTCCGGCGGCTCGTCGGTGATTGTGCTGCAATTCGCGCTCAGCCTGAACATCGATATTGCAGAGGAAGAAGTGCAGTCGGCGATCAACGCCGCGCAGAGCTTTTTGCCGTCCAATCTTCCCACACCGCCGGTCTACAGCAAGACCAATCCGGCGGATGCTCCCGTGCTGACGCTGGCCGTCACATCCGCTTCCATGCCGCTCTCGCAGGTTGAGGATATGGTGGATACGCGGCTGGCGCCCAAGCTTTCGCAGTTGAGCGGGGTGGGCCTGGTGAGCATCAGCGGCGGGCAGAAGCCGGCGGTGAGGATTCAGGCCAACCCGACGGCGCTTTCGTCTTACGGGCTCAATATGGAAGACCTGCGCACGGCGCTGACTCAGACCAGCGTCGATCAGGCGCTGGGGAACTTCGACGGGCCCCACCAGGATTATCAGATCAACGCCAACGACCAGTTGCAGACCAGCGACGACTATCGCAAGGTTGTGGTCGCCTATCGCAACGGCGCTCCGGTAATGCTGAAAGACGTCGCGAATGTAGTGGACGGCGTAGAGAACAACAACCAGGCGGCGTGGATGAACGAGACGCCGGCGGTGATCGTGAACATTCAGCGTCAGCCGGGCGCCAACACCATCAAGGTAGTGAAAGCCATCAAGGCGATTTTGCCGCAGCTCGAGGTGAATCTGCCGGCTTCAATTCGCGTGACGCCGCTGACCGATCTGACCACCTCCATCAATGCTTCAGTAGCCGACGTGGAGTTTGAGCTGATGTTGACCGTTGCCCTGGTGGTGATGGTTATCTTCTTGTTTTTGCGCAACCTCTACGCCACCATCATTCCCAGCGTAGCCGTGCCGCTCTCCCTGGTGGGTACGTTTGGGGCAATGTACATGCTGGGTTACAGCCTGGACAACCTTTCGCTGATGGCGCTGACCATCTCCACGGGATTTGTGGTGGACGACGCGATCGTGATGATCGAGAACATCAGCCGCTTCATCGAGGCTGGAGATCCTCCCATGGAGGCGGCCTTCAGGGGTGCTGAACAGATCGGCTTCACCATTATTTCTCTTACCGTATCGCTGATCGCGGTGCTCATTCCGCTGCTCTTCATGGGCGATGTGGTGGGGCGGCTGTTCCGCGAGTTCGCGGTAACGCTGGCCGTCACCATTATTCTCTCCGCCGTGGTTTCGCTGACGCTGACGCCCATGATGTGCTCGCGGATTCTGCACCACACGCCGGAAAAGAAGGAACAAAGCAAGTTCTTCCAGGTCTCGGAACGCGCTTTCGAGAACATGATCGCGTTTTACGGCCGTACGCTCAAGTTTGTTTTGAGATACCAGACCATTACATTGCTGGTGGCCGTGGCTACGCTTGTTCTGACCGTCGTTCTCTACATCACAATACCCAAAGGATTTTTCCCCACCCAGGATACGGGTGTGATTCAGGGCATCTCGCAGGCGCCGGAGACGACCTCGTTTGAGGCCATGAAAAAGAAGCAGCAGGAACTGGCGGCGGTGATTCTTCAGGATCCGGCGGTGGAGAGTTTGTCGTCGTTCATCGGCGCGGACGGGACCAATACAACGCTGAACAGCGGACGGTTGCAGATCAACCTCAAGCCTTTGAATCAGCGCGACCTGGGTGCATCGGACGTGATTCGCAGGCTGCAAAAAAGTCTGAAGCAGGTGGACGGCATCGAGCTTTACATGAACCCGGTGCAGGATATTACGGTGGACGACCGCGTGAGCCGTACGCAGTACCAATACACGCTGGAGGATCCCAATGCCAGCGAGTTGAACCTGTGGACCGGCAGGCTGGTGGACAAGATGAAGCAATTGCCGCAGCTTGCGGATGTGGCGACCGATCAGCAAACCGGGGGGTTGGCGGTCTCGCTGATGATCGATCGCCTTACGGCATCGCGCCTGGGCATCGCGCCCTCTACGGTAGATAACACGCTCTATGACGCCTATGGGCAGCGCGAGATCAGCACCATGTACACGCAGCTGAACCAGTATCACGTGATTCTGGAAACCGATCCGAAGTTCCAGAAGAACCCCGCCAAGCTGCAGGATTTGTATATTCAGACCAACACATCCTCGGGAGCCTCGGGACCAGGCGCATCTTCGACGTATGCATCCTCGGGGTCTTCGTCGGCGGGCTCGAACGCGACCACGACCACGGTGGCCTACACTCCGTCCTCGGCGGTGCTGACACCGCCCGTGAATGCACTGGCCGCCGGCGTTGGCTCGAACGGGAGTTCCAATGCGGGCAGCAGTTCGGCGCCCGCCAATGCCGTGCCCTTGAGTGCATTTACTCATCTTGCGAAAATGGCCGAGCCGCTTTCGATCAACCACCAGGGTCAGTTTCCGGCGGTTACTATATCGTTCAACCTTGCCCCCGACGCCGCGCTGGGAGGCGCAATCACGGCCATCGAAAAGGCGCAGGAGGACCTGAACATGCCTGCCAGCGTTCAATATGGCTTTCAAGGCACCGCGGCTTCGTTTAAGGGCTCGCTCTCCAATGAATGGCTGCTGATTCTTGCCGCGCTGGCCGCGGTTTATATCGTACTGGGCGTTCTCTATGAGAGCTTCATTCACCCCATCACGATTCTTTCCACGCTGCCCTCGGCCGGCGTGGGCGCGCTGCTGGCGCTGATTCTTTTCCATCAAGATCTGAACGTGGTGGCTATTATCGGCATCATTCTGCTCATCGGCATTGTGAAAAAAAACGGAATCATGATGGTAGATTTCGCCCTGGAAGGCGAGCGGACGCAGGGAAAGAATTCAACCGAGGCGATTTACGATGCCTGCCTGCTGCGATTCCGTCCCATCATGATGACCACCATGGCGGCGCTGCTGGCGGGCATTCCTCTGGCCGTGGGCACGGGGATGGGATCGGAGCTGCGGCGGCCGCTGGGCATTGCTATGGTAGGCGGATTGGTGCTGAGCCAGATATTGACTCTCTATACCACGCCGGTCATCTACATCTTCTTCGATCGCATCAGCCATCGCTTCAGTGGGCCGGGAAAGGGAAATGAAGGCGGCGGGATGCAAGCGGCGGAGGGCGCATGAATATCTCCGCCCCCTTCATCCGCAGGCCTGTAGCCACTACGCTGCTGACGGCGGGCACCGTGCTAGTGGGGGCGATCGCCTTTAAGGTCCTGCCGGTTTCTCCCTTGCCGCAGGTGGATTTTCCCACTATTTCTGTTGGGGCAAGCCTGCCCGGCGGTAGCCCGGAGATTATGGCGTCTTCGATTGCAACACCTCTTGAGCGCCAGTTCAGCCACATTGCCGGCGTAACGGAGATGACCTCGTCGAGTTCGCTGGGCAGCACCTCGATCACGTTGCAATTCGATTTAAGCCGGGACATAGACGGCGCCGCGCGAGACGTGGAGGCGGCGATCAATGCATCGCGCACTTATCTGCCGGCAAACCTGCCCGCAAATCCGACTTATCGCAAGGTAAATCCGGCGGATGCGCCGATTATCATCCTGGCGCTTACGTCAGACAAGTACTCCAGGCCGACACTCTATGACGAAGCATCGACGGTCATCGCGCAAAAGCTATCGCAGATTCAGGGAGTGGGGCAGGTTACAGTGGGCGGAGGCACCAGCCCTTCGGTACGAGTGGAAGTGAATCCGACCCTGCTCAACAGCTACGGGCTTACGCTGCAGAAAGTGCAGTCGATTTTGAGCCTGCAAAATGCCCACGAGCCGGCTGGCCAGCTTTCCAACGGAATTACGACCGCGGATATAGTAGTCAACGACCAGATGAGCAATGCCGACCAATACAGGCCGCTGATCGTCGGCTACCGGAACGGCGTCGCGGTGCGGCTCTCCGACGTGGCCGACGTTGAGAACGCCGCGCAAAACATCCGCACCGCAGGTTATTTGAATGGCGTGCTCGCGATTCCTATTATTGTCTTTCGCCAGCCCGGCGCCAACATTATCGAAACTGTGGATCGCGTCCTGGCCGCGTTGCCGGCGATTGAAGCATCGATCCCGCAAGGCATCAAGATCACGGTGGGCCACGACCGCACCACCACAATCCGCGCATCGGTTAGCACTGTGGAGCGCACGCTGATTCTCTCCGTCGTCCTGGTTGTTCTTGTTGTTTTTGTATTTTTGCGCAACTGGCGGGCCACCCTGATTCCCACCGTTGCCGTACCCGCTTCGCTGATTGGCACCTTTGCCGTGATGTACCTGTGCGGCTTCAGTCTCGACAATCTCTCGCTGATGGCGCTGACGATTGCGACGGGGTTCGTGGTGGACGACGCCATTGTAGTGATGGAAAATATCTCCCGGCTTCGCGAATCGGGCATGTCGCCTATGCAGGCCGCATTTCAAGGCTCCAGCGAGATAGGATTTACCATCCTGACGATCAGCCTGTCGCTGATCGCGGTGTTCATTCCCATTCTTCTAATGGCCGGGATCGTAGGCCGCCTGTTCCGCGAATTTGCCATCACACTGTCAACGGCGATTCTGGTCTCGATGCTCATCTCGCTGACCACAACGCCCATGATGTGCGCGTACCTGCTGAAGGATGAATCGAAGATCGAGCATGGCAGCATCTACCGCGTAAGCGAGCGGGGATTTGCCTGGATGGTCTCTCTATATACCCGCTCCCTGCGATGGGTGCTGAATCATCCCTGGCCGGTATTCGTTATTCTGCTTCTCACAATTGCATTCAACTTTTATCTCATCGTAATTATTCCCAAGGGATTCTTCCCCCAGCAGGATACGGGATTCATTGCCGGCAGCGTGCAAGGGCCGCAGGACGCATCGTTTGCTGTCATGAACAACTCGATTTTGAAACTGGGGGATGTGGTCAAAGCCGATCCGGCTGTTGATAACGTGATTGCATTTACCGGCGGCGGAGGCGCGACGAACGGAGGCAGCATCTTCGTTTCACTGAAACCGCTGGGGGGAAAATGCAAGGAGTCGGCAACGTGCCCTGTACGCCAGACAGGGGCGCCGCAGATTATAAATCGCCTGCGGCCTAAGCTCAACCGGCTCCCGGTGGCGTCGGCATTCCTTCAGGCGGCGCAGGACCTGCGCATCGGAGGACGGTCGAGCGCGGCGCTCTACCAGTACACCATCCAATCGGACAATGTGCAGGATCTGGGGCACTGGGGTCCGATATTGCTGGCCGGGATGAAGAAACTGCCCGGCTTTCAGGATGTGAATACAGATGCGCAGAACAGCGGTTTGCAGGAGTTGCTCACTTATGATCGCCCTACAGCCGCCCGGCTCGGCATAACTCCGCAGTCTTTGGACAGCTCGCTTTACGGCGCGTTCGGGCAGTCGGATGTTTCCATCATCTATACGCAGTTGAACCAGTATTACGTGGTGATGGAGGTAGCGCCGCCTTATTGGCAGAGCCCCGAGGGGTTGAAGAATATTTATCTGAATACCACGGGCAAGGGCGTGATCCCGCTCACCGCGGTCAGCTCGGCCCAGTCAACAACAACGCCGCTGACCGTGAATCACACCAGCTCGTTTCCGTCCGTCACGGTGTCGTTCAATCTTGCCCCGGGAGTGTCGTTAAGCGACGCGACGCGCGAGGTGAGCCAGATGCAGCAGCAGATGAACATGCCGCAGACCGTGCGCGGATTCTTTGCCGGAACGGCGGCGGCATATCAAACGTCGCTGGCCAGCGAACCGATGCTCGTTGGCATGGCTATACTCGCGGTCTACATTGTTCTGGGCATTCTTTATGAGAGCCTGGTGCATCCTCTCACCATTCTTTCTACTTTGCCATCGGCCAGCGTGGGGGCGATGCTGGCGCTGATGCTGTTCAGGATCGATCTCAATGTGATCTCGATCATTGGCATCATCCTGCTCATCGGCATCGTGAAGAAGAACGCGATCATGATGATTGACTTTGCGCTTGTGGCGGAGCGCGAGCACGGCAAGACTACCATCGAAGCTATCTTTGAAGCATGCCAGTTGCGCTTCCGGCCGATCATGATGACGACGATGGCCGCACTGTTTGGCGCGTTGCCGCTGGCCTTCGGCACCGGCACGGGGTCAGAACTCAGGCGACCGCTGGGGATTACCATCGTCGGCGGACTGATTGTGAGCCAGATGTTGACTCTCTACACTACGCCCGTTGTTTATATCCTTTTTGATTGGGCGCGGCTGAAGCTGGGCGGCAAACAACCGGAGACCCTGCAGCCCGGAACTGCGGAGGCATCCTAGCGATGGGCGGTTATGGAGTGATGATGATGAAAAATGCGATGATGCAATTCCGGCCGGCGTTCGCAAACTGGCGCTTTCTATACGCCAGCGCGCTCTGCGCAGTGCTGGCTGGATGTAACGTAGGGCCCAGGTATCATCCGCCCACTGAGACAGCGCCGGCCGCATTCAAAGAGTCGCCCGCGCAGTTTAAGGAGACCGATGGATGGATGGTTGCACAGCCCCAGGACGCGGTTCTGCGCGGCAAATGGTGGGAGATCTACAACGAGCCGGAGTTGAATGCTCTCGAAGAACAGCTCAATATCAACAACCAGAATATTCAGCAGTATTTTGAGAACTTCATGGAGGCGCGCGCGCTGGTGCGGGAGGCCCGTGCGCAGTATTTTCCCACCGTGAGCATCGGTCCTTCGTATACACGCTCGCAGAGTTCGTCCAACCTGACCTCCGGGGCGATCGCCAGCAGCGTAAGCGGAAGGCAGTCGCAGACCTTCGCGCTTCCGGCAGAGGTTTCGTGGGAACCCGATCTGTGGGGGAAGGTGCGCAATGCCGTGCACGCCAGCCAATATAACGCTCAATTGTCCGCGGCCGACCTGGAGGGCGAACGGCTGACGGAACAGGCCAGCCTGGCCGAATACTTCTTTGAGATTCGCGGCCAGGATGCGCTGCAGAAGATCCTCGACGACACTGTAGACGCCGATAAGAAAACGGTTGCATCGGAGCAGGCGCGCTATGACACCGGCGTGGACGACCAGATATCCCTGGTTGAAGCACAGACGACATTGGCTAGCGCTCAATCGGCGGCTATCAACCTGGGAATCGCGCGGGCGCAATATGAGCATGCTATCGCCACGTTGGTGGGCAAGCAGGCCTCGACATTCTCCATTCCCGTGGAACCGAAGACCAGCGCCCCTCCGCCGATTCCTATCGGGCTGCCGTCGCAACTGCTGGAACGTCGTCCGGACGTTGCCGCGGCAGAGCGCAGTATGGCTGCAGCGAATGCGCAGATCAGGATTGCGTATGCGGCCTATTATCCGGCGCTGACGCTCTCAGGAAGCGGAGGCGTGGAGAGCTCGGCTATCAAGAATTTGATGGATTCGTCGAGCCGCTATTGGTCTGTAGGCCCATCGGTTTCTGAAACTGTTTACGATGGAGGACTGCGCCGGGCGACGGTCAACCAATACATTGCTACTTACAATGCAAACTTGGCCGCCTATCGCCAATCCGTGCTGAACGCATTCCAGCAGACGGAAGACGCGCTGGCAGCGGTTCGGATTTTGTCGCAGCAGATTCTGCGCCAGCAGGTGGCCGTGGATTCGGCGATGACTTATTTGAAACTCGAACAGGCGCGCTATGATACAGGCCTCGATCCTTATATCGATTTACTTACCGCGCAAATCACCTTGCTCTCGAACCAGCAGACTCTGACAAATCTGCAAATTGAGGAGATGACAGCATCGGTTCAACTGATTGAGGCGCTGGGCGGAGGCTGGGACCGGTCGCAGTTGCCTACGCCGGCACAGGTTACCGCCAAGCCTGCGAAGGCGGAGACCACGATTCAGAAATAAGAATCTGCAGCATTCCGAGAAAACCCGGCTCAGCAAATGCGTCCGCGCTTGCCCGCCGAACTGTGACCTGGAGGATCTTCGCCGATCCATCGTTCATCGACCGGTTCCGCTGCCAACTGATAGCGTGAGTCGGATGAGAGTCGAAGCCGATGGGAGCGGTTGTCCATGCCACCGTGGACGATGTTCATTCCGAATACAACCACGTCGCCGACGTTATATTCCGCGGTGAGCCAACGGCCGCCGAGTTGCTTGCGAATGTGGTTGGGGTCGTCGCAGAGCCAGCCGTTCAATCCGCTGGCCGTACGCGCCTGGTCATCAGGCCGGTTGGAGCAATACTGGTCGACGTCGCGCTGGCCATAGGTGCTGCGAAGGCGTTCGTTCCTGTGGCTGCCTTCGAGTATCATCAGGCCTCCCATGGTGAGATCTGTCTCTCCCAGCGGCACCCAGGCGGTGTAGAGATTGTGCGTGCCGCGGCCCATATAAACGATGTCGCAGTGGCTGGGCGTGCCGTTATTTCCCGGAGAAATGCAGCGCAGCCAGGTGAAGTCGAAGTGCAGGACCGGACCCCCAAGAAAGGAAGCGAAGAAGCGCATGAGGCTCCCTTCGGGGTTGTAGAGCAGATGCTGCAAAGGGGGATTGTTCTTCTGCGCCAGCTCCGGACGGAAGGTCATTTGCGCTCCGGGCCAGGGAACGCCATCCATCAAAGGGGCACTGGGGTCGAGCTGGCCTTCGGCAGACAGTTGCTCCAGAATGCAACGCCGCGCGGCGATCACTACATCTTTGTCGAGGAGGCCGCGCAGCAGCAGGTAGCTGTCTTCCTTCATGCGCCGCCGGGCTGATTCCATATCTGCAAAGACGTTGTGCGTGGAAGCGAGCAGGCCCAGCTTGTCCTCACCTTCATCGAGCGTGTGGCCGCAGGATCGCATGGTGGGAAGCGCAAGAGATGTTGCCATGCAGGAACCTCGGGGAATGAGATCGATCTTGCACTTACAGGCACAAGAATATACTCCCCATTCAACGAATGGCAAGGAACGACTTGTGCCATGTGGCGCTCGCGAATATCGTATCAATCTAGCGGAACGATGGTGGGCGATCCGCGATGGCACTGCCGCGCTCTTTGTTTGGCTGCGCGCCGTTGATGAACTGGAGCTGCGTTATGCCGTGATGCAGTTTGCCGACCGGCAGCCATGAGTTCGAGTAAGGCGCGCCGTCGAGCGTGACTTTCTGCACGTAGTAGCCGCTGCCCTGGCGGCTGATGACCAGCGTTCTGCCGCCCGACAGGCGCACGGTGGCTTTGTCAAACTCTGGCGTGCCCAGCACCACGCCGCCTACGCCGGGAACCGCCGGATAGAAGCCGAGCGCATTCCATACATAGACGCCTGAAGTCGCGCCCAGATCGTCGTTGCCGGGTAGGCCGTCAGGCTTGGTAGTGAAGGTCTCGTTGGCGATGCGCGTGACTACGTCCTGGGTCTTCCACGGCGCGCCGGCGAAGACATAAGAGTAGGGGGTTACGAAGTCGGGTTCGTTCTCCATGTTGAAGCACGGTTCGCCCCAGCAGCGCAGCTTGGAGAAAAACTTGTCGAGCCGCGGGATAACCTTGATGTCTCCACCGATGGCGGCGAAGAGCGCGGGATAATCGAAGGGAATCATGAAGGTGTACTGATAAGTGTTGCCTTCCTCGAAGCCCTCCTGATCGTGTTTATCCCAACTGACCTTGGTTTTCGGCAGCGAGAGGTCTGCGTCGAATCCGGGCAACCAGGTTCCGTTGCTGAGGCGGGGGCGAATCCAGCCGGTGGATGGATCGAAGAGATAAGTCCAATTTTGCGATTGCTTGAGGAACAGACGATAATCGGCCTGATCGCCGAGATTTTTTGCAAATTGCGCTACGGCAAAGTCGGCGTTGGCGTATTCGAGTGAGATCGAGGCAGCGGTATCGATTTTGTCGATAGGAACGTAGCCGAGATTGCGGTAGTTGGCGAGGAAGGGACGCTCCGAATCGCCGTGGGGACCAATGCCGGGCTCGGTTCCGGCCTTCACCATGTACTTGAGTGCGGTTTTGAGGTCGAAATCGTGCGCTCCAAAGGCGTAAGACGACGAGAGCAGAATGGCGGGCGAGTCGCCACCCATCACGTAGGTGACGTCATTGGCTACGGGCCAGCGCGGAAGCCAGCCGCTCTGCGCCGCGTCGTTGACCAGCGACTGCATCATGTCGCTCTCACGCGCTGGGTCGAAGAGGGCGTGCAATTGCACGGTGTTGCGATAGATGTCCCAGTCGGAGAAGTTGGCGTATTGTGCTTTCTGCCTCGATGCGGCCAGGGAGTGCACTTTATTGTCGAAGCCGATGTAGTTGCCGTCACGATCGCTGAAAACGGTGGGGCATAGGAAGGAGTGATAGAGAGCGGTATAGAAAATTTTGCGCTGGTCGGCCGTTCCGCCTTCGACGGCGATGCGGTTGAGCAATCGCGACCAGGTGGAGCGCGCCTCTGCGTGAACCTTGTCGAAGTTCCAGCCGGGGATATCGTGGTTGAGATTGTCGAGCGCGCCGGCTTCGCTGACATAGGAGATGCCGACCTTGAGCACGACTTCATGCTGGTTGCCGAAGTCGAGCCACGCGCCGGTGTGCTTGCCTTGCGCCGATTTTGCATTGCTCAGGATAGTATCGTCCTGCCACAATGCGGAAGTTTTGTACGGCTTGTCGAAGCGGCCCGCAACGTAGAGTTTATAGTGCGAATCGCTCCGAACAGAAATTGCCCGCAGCTACTGAGCCGGTATAGGAGTTTGCGGATGTAAGCTCGATGCTGTTGCCAAAGACACTTGCGTACAGGCATTGTGGCGGTCTTGGCGGGTCAGCCCGTTGGCGCTGATGCCGGCGTTGATGAGCAGGCGCGCGTCGGCGCCGGCAGGGAAGATGAAGCGGGCGATGCCGGAGCGCTCGGCGACCGTGATTTCAACGCGAATTCCGTTGGCCAGCGTGACTGCATAGTAGCCGGGATGCGCTTGCTCATTGCTGTGATCAAACGGGGCCGCGTAAGGATCGAAGTTGGTGCCCGGACTGGTGGTCAATGCGGCGACGGTGGGCAACACGGCAAAGTCGCCGTAAATCGGACAGCCCACGCCGCTGAGATGAGTCATGGAAAATCCGGTGATCTGCTTTTCGTTGTAAATGTAGTAGGCCTGGTGATTGGTATCGGGGCTCCATTGCATCATGCCGAAGGGAAGCGATGCGCCGGGGAAGGTTTTGCCGCCACCGGAGGTGCCGATGATGGGATCGACTGCGTCGTAGGGAGCGGAGACAGCTTGAGCAAAAGCCGGAATGAAAGAGAGCAGTAAGAAAAGAGCCAGGCCGAAACGCAGTGCGGTAAGAGAGCGCATAGGATTTGTCCTTTCGCGGAGATGATCCCGAATGGGTCACACTTCCGCATCGTACAAATCCTACACCGTTACGCCGCCGCCTGGAAACGCTTCGGCCTTGGTCTTCGCCGCGCGCTACGGATAGATGCCGCGAATCTGTACAGCCTCCGCTACGCGGCCTATGCCGAGCATGTTGGCGGCGATGCGCATGGGAACCTTGCGCTCCGTGTGGATCTTCAGCACATCGCGGAAGGAGGTCTTCATTACGCGTTCCAGGCGGTTGTAGACATCCTGCGCATCCCAGAACAGGTGCTGCTCGTCCTGCACCCACTCAAAGTAGGAGACCGTCACGCCGCCGGCATTGCAGAGAATATCCGGAATCACGAAGACGCCCTTGCTCTCCAGAATCCTGTCTGCCGCCGGGGTGAGAGGCCCGTTGGCCGCTTCAGCAACGATGGCGGCGCGAACCGCGGATGCATTGTCTTCGCGGATGGTGTTCTCCAGCGCCGCCGGAACCAGAATGTCGCAATCCAGTGCCAGCAACTCGGCAGGAGTGATGGCCTCGCTTTCAGGAAATCCTTCCACGTGGCCGGTCATGGTTTTTAGCAGCATCAGCTCGGGAATATTCAATCCATTGCGGTTGTAAACGCAACCAGTGGAATCGCTGACCGCGATGACTTTTGCTCCCGCCTCATGCAGTAACTGGGCGGCGATGGAGCCGGCGTTGCCAAAGCCCTGCACGGCAACGGTTGCGCCTTTCAACGGCCGCTTCAGATGCTCGCAGGCGCTCTGGATGGTATAGAAGACGCCGCGGCCGGTGGCCTCGTTGCGGCCCAGCGATCCGCCCAGGCTGATCGGCTTGCCGGTTACCACGCCCGGAACCGCGTAGCCCTTGGTCATGCTGTAGGTGTCCATGATCCACGCCATGGTTTGCGAATTGGTGTACACATCCGGCGCGGGAATGTCTCTGCTTCGGGCCGATCAACGGGAGAATTGCGCTGGTGTAGCGGCGCGTCATGCGCTCCAGTTCGCCCAGCGACATGTGCTTAGGATCGCAGGTTACTCCGCCCTTGGCGCCGCCGAAGGGAATGTTGACCACCGCGCACTTCCACGTCATCCAGGTGGCCAGCGCCTTTACCTCGTCGAGAGTCACCTGCGGGTGGTAGCGGATGCCGCCCTTGGCGGGTCCGCGCACCGAGCTGTGCTGAACGCGATAAGCCTCAAAGCGATGAATGTGCCCGTCATCCATGCGCACCGGCACAGTCACGGTCAGAATCCGTTCGGGATACTTGATCATCTCCCGAACATCGTTGCTGAGCCCCATTGCGTCAGCGGCAGTATCAAAGTTCTCCAGCGCAACGTCATAGGCGTTGGCTGCAACTGTCATAGTGAGCATATTTTTCTCCTTTTGACCTATTCAGTTCGCCGGGCACTCAACACACAAGCAAATGCCGCCCGGGTAAAACCACAATCGGAAATGGAATCGCATCAGCCTTCATTTACCGCTCCCGCCAGCGATTCCCTTAAAAGTTCCCGTCCGCGCGCCAAAGCGCGCTGGTCGATATCAACCCATTTTTGATTGGTGATCAGCCGCCGCAGCGCATCGTCAACGCTGGCCTGCGGCAAAACCGCGACGATCTCCAGCAGCGCGCCCAGCGCGACCATATTGCCCGCGCGCGGGTCGCCCAGTTCATCGGCCAGGAGCGTAAAGGGACGCGCCAGCACGTGCACATCTTTGCGCTCGCAATCGGCCGGGTATGTTTCGCCGTTATAGAGAATCCATCCGCCGGGGCGCACGCTCGCATAGAACTTTTTGAGCGAGGGCTCATTCATGGCCACCAGAATATGGGGCTGCGTGACCAGCGGCGAATCGATCGACCTTCCGAGCCAGGCGAACATGGCAGTTTGAAGTGCCTGATCGCATCTCCGGCCCGTAGGAGGGCAGCCAGGAAACTTCAAGGCCCGCATCGAGGCCGGCCTCGGCCAGCACTTCGCCCAGCAGCAGAACTCCCTGCCCGCCAAAGCCTGCTGCGCGCACGCGAATATCCAGATCTTCCGCTGTCTGCCCCATTGCTTCCGAGTTGCCTTGAGGCAAACCCTCTTCGTCAACGCCAAGAATCCGCGGAATCTCTTCCAGTTCAGGCCCCGCAGTGGGTAATCGCGCTGGCTGCGCCTGTTTGACGCGATCGCAAAATACCGCCAGCGGAAAGGTCTTCTGCATCACATCGCGCACCCAGCGCTGTGCCTCGACCGGCGGCATCTTCCAGATGGTAGGGCAGGGCGACAGCACTTCGATCATGGAGAAGCCCAGGCCGCGCACCTGGTTTTCGATGGCACGCTTGATGGCGCGCGTGGCCTGCGCGATCTGCTTGTTGTCACCCAGCCCCACGCGCTCGATATAAACCGGAGCCTCAAGCGTGGCCAGCAGTTCGCTCATGTGCAGCGGATAGCCTTCGCTGGCCGCGTGCCGTCCGTCCGGGGTGGTGGTGGTCTTCTGCCCCAGCAGAGTGGTGGGCGCGGATTGCCCGCCGGTCATGCTGTAGATGGCATTGTTGATGAAGATGATGGTGATATTTTCGCCGCGATTGGCCGCATGCAGAATCTCAGCCGAGCCGATGGCCGACAGATCTCCATCGCCCTGATAGCCGATGACGATGCTCTCCGGGCGGCTGCGCTTGGCGCCTGTAGCCACCGCCGGCGCACGGCCGTGCGCGGCCGAAATGTTGCCCACGTCGAAGTAGTGGTAGGTAAATACGCCGCAGCCTACCGGGCCGACCAGGATGGTGCTGTTCTGGATGCCCAACTCGTCAATGGCCCGCGCCAGCATCTTGTGCACCATGCCGTGACCGCAGCCGGGGCAAAAGTGGGTTTGATTCTGCTGCTCTGTCTTGCGCTCATAGCGATCGTAGAAGACCCTGGCCTTGGAGTGCGCGATCGTGTATTCAGGGATCGTCTGGTTAGGCATAAGTCATCCGCTCTTTCCTCCGGCTTTGTTGCGGACGGGTACCGGATCGCCTGCGCCTGCACAAACCTGAGCACCTCTTCGTGCGACGGCACATTGCCGCCGACGCGGCTCAGGAATTCCACAGGCCGCGCGCCGTTGAACGCCAGGCGCACGTCTTCAATCAACTGGCCGTTGCTCATCTCCACCACGATGAATAGACGCGCAGTCTCGGCCAAACGCTGGAAATGCGGCTTGGGAAACGGGTAGAGCGTAATGGGACGCAGCACGCCAACGTTGAGGCCTTCGGCGCGAGCTTCCGCGGCGACTGCCTTCAGAATGCGGCCCATGATTCCGTATCCCACCAGCACAATCTCCGCGCCGGCTGTCTGCCACTCTTCGGCGCGCACTTCGAGCCGCTCCGCAAGTTGATACTTTGCCTCCAGATGGTGCTGATGCGCCTCCATCTCATCGCAATCCAGATGCAGTGAAGTGATGAGATTGCAGCGCGTTTGCCCGGTGCCCGCAACGGCCCACTGCGGCATCTTCGGCTCCATGGCCTGCTGCGGAAACTCCACCGGCTCCATCATCTGGCCGATAAATCCATCCGCCAGCAGCACCACCGGGTTGCGATAGCGGTCAGCCAGCTCGAAGGCCAAAGCGGTTAAATCCGCCATCTCCTGCACGGAGTGGGGCGCGAGCACGATGGTGCGGTAGTTGCCGTGGCCGCCGCCCTTCACTACCTGGTGATAGTCGCCCTGCTCGGCTGCAATGTTGCCCAAGCCCGGGCCGCCGCGAGTGATGTCGGCGATGACGCAGGGCAGCTCCGCGCCGGCCATATAGCTGATGCCTTCCTGCATCAGGCTGATTCCGGGGCCGCTGGAGGCGGTCATCGACCGCACGCCCGCCGACGAAGCGCCGTAGATCATGTTCATGGCTGCTACTTCGCTCTCGGCCTGCAGGTAGATGCCGCCGGTCTGCGACATATATTTGGCCGCGGCTTCGGCAATCTCGCTGGCCGGGGTGATGGGGTATCCATAAAATGCGCGGCATCCAGAGAGAATGGCGCTCTTGACGATGGCTTCGTTTCCCTTCATCAGTTGCTTGCGCATGAGATCGCTCCTTCGACGCCGGCATTCATTGCGCGGGTCTCCGCGGCCTTAGCAATCACGGATCGCAGCACGGTGATCGCTCCCGGCTCAGGACAGGCCATGAAGCAGATTCCGCATCCGGTGCAGCCGGCCCCGGCATAAACCGCCGTGCGATAGCCGGAGTGATTCAGCCGCTGGCCTAAATGGATAACCTTGGGCGGGCAGGCCTCAATGCACAGCCCGCACCCTTTGCACTCGTCCTCATCCACCCGCAGCAAGCCCCGGTCTCGCTTTACCGCATCGCTCATTTAGATGCTCTCCCGGCCTTATTCAGACGCCTTATAGCCCGCATTATGTTAGGCCCGGCCATAAGGGGGTACAGTGATAGTCGTCACCTGCTATTTGAAGCTGGGAATAGGGAACAGGGAATAGGGAATGGGGGAAAACCGATTTTGGATCAGGACAGTTTATGTGCAGGATTTTGGTTGAAGATAGTATCTTAAGTAGCTCATTCTAAATCTATTCTGGATGGTCGGGGGTCATCAGGCAGATGTCGGGCAGGTTGCGGTAGCGCTCGGCGTAGTCCATTCCGTAGCCGATGACGAAGAGGTTGGGAATGGAGAAGCCCACGTAGTCGGCCTCGATCTTCTCCAGGCGGCGCGAGGGCTTGTCGAGCAGCGTGGCGATGCGCAGGGTTTTGGGATGCTGCTGGAGGAAGAGCTTGCGCAGGTAGGCGAGGGTGAGGCCGGTGTCGAGAATATCTTCGACCAGCAGCACGTTCTTGCCCTCGATGGGCGCGTCGAGGTCCTTGATGAGCTTGACCGCGCCGGAGGTTCGCTGCCCTTGCCATAGCTGGAGGTGGCGACAAAGTCGAAGGTGGCGTCGGCATGTATGGCTCGGGACAGATCGGCAAGAAAGAACGCCGCGCCCTTGAGCACGCCGACCATGACCAGCTTTTCACCGTTCATGTCGCGGGTAATCTCGGCGCCCATCTCGGCGACGCGCTGGGCGATTTGTTGACGGGTATAGAGAACCTCAAGGCCCTGAAAGGTCTCGGTATCCATGCACACAGTATCGCCGAATGCGGGCTTCAATGCGAAGCGCGCCTGTGCAAATCGACGTTAGGGCTGAGGCGCGTCTCCCATCATGGCCGCCGCGTCTATACTTGTAGAGCGATGATTCCTTATCTGCATCTCTGGCACTACAATCTTCCCGACCTTCGGGCTGATGCTGTGGCTGGCTGCAGTGGCTGCCGCATTTGTCATGGATCGCGGCTTTCGCCGCGCGCAAATTACCGCCGACGCGGTGGGCATGGCGGCCATTGCCGTGGTGGTGGGCATCGTGGGAGCCAAGCTTTGGCACGTGATCGACACGCCGATTGAATTCCGCCAGATGGGCTGGCGGGTGCTGTGGGATACGGCTGGTTTTGCCTGGTACGGCGGAGTGCTCTTTGGCATCGCGGCGCTGCTCTTTCAGGGCTGGTGGGCCAAGATCGGCCTACTGCGGACGCTGGATCTGGCAGCGCCGGCCGCTGCCATCGGCTATGGTGTGGGACGCATCGGCTGCTTTCTCTCCGGAGACGGCTGCTACGGAATCCCGACGAATTTGCCCTGGGGCATGAGCTTTCCGCACGGCATTGATCCGACCTATGTGCGGGTGCATCCCACGCCGCTTTATGAGCTGGCCGCGGGGTTGCTGATCGGCGGCTGGCTATGGTGGAGAGGCGGAAAGCGGCACGGGACAGGCGCGATTGTGGGCCAGTACTTTGTGCTCAGCGGAATTGCTCGCTTTCTGGTTGAATTTGTGCGGCGTAACCCCAAGGTTCTTTGGGGGTTATCGAATGCGCAACTGGCCAGCGCAGCGGCCGTGGTTGTGGGCGTTGTGCTGATCTGGCTGGGCTGCCACGGCATCCAGCGAAAGAGCCGGAAGATAAGGCTGCGGTAGTAGCCGGAGAACGCGGTATATAGTCGGCCCACCTGAGCTGAATCCCTCTTATTTTGCTGCATCTGGACTGAAGAAGCTCGTGCGGACGGGAGTTCTCATTTTGCGCGGGTAGAATTCCGGTTAGGATCGAATGCAAAGGATGAACGTGCCGATTCGCAACTGGTTCCGCGACCCGCTTTTCCTGCTGGCCCTGACAGCGGGCCTGATCGCATTCGCGGTGCAATCCGGAGAGCTGGGAACGGCGGACACGCAGCATCGGGTGCAATCCACGCATGCATTCTGGACTTCGGAACCGCCGGTATTCCCCAATGAGTATCCGGAATTTGGCGTGCACGGGCGCGGAGGAAAAATCCAGAGCTGGTATGGCATCGGGCAATCGCTGCTGATGCTGCCGGCGGATGTGGTTGGAACCTACGTCGAGCGGCTTCCGGTATTCGATGGCTACCAGGGGAACGATCCCACGGTGCGCAACATTATCGTCAGTTACAGCACCAATATCTTGCTCTGCGTGCTTACCGCGCTGGTTTGTTTCCGTTTTCTGCGGCAATTGAACTTCAGCGTGAAGCAGGCGGTTGCCGGCGTGCTGGCGCTGCTGGTGCTGACCACGCATCTCCATTACACGCAGAACCTGATGGAGAACAGCTACATTTGCCTGCTGACGCTGGTTGGGTTCTCGTATCAATATGAATGGCTGAAAACCGGCAGCCGGCGCGCGCTGCTGATTGGCTCCGGCGCCTTCGGGCTGAACCTGCTTACCCGCCTGACCACAGGCCTCGACCTGTTGGCTGGAGGCGTTTTTGTGCTGCTCGTCCTGTGGTTGGAAGGCGCTCGCGGACGGGAGCTTTGGAGCCGCTGCCGCAGTTATTTGGCGATTGCTCTACCGGTCTATTTCCTCTTCGGGTTGCTGGACCGCGTTTATCAGTTCTATCGCTTTGGATCGTTCTTCACCACCTATATGAGGCTGACCGCGCGCGAGACGATGCAGCGGAACCCGTCGCTGCCGGCCAATTATCCCTTCGAGACGCCTTTTCACGTGGGCTTTTTCGGGGCGCTCTTCGCGCCGGAAAAGTCGATCTTCCTCTTCGATCCGCTGCTGATCCTGATGATTGTGCTGTGCGCGGTGGCGTGGAGACGGTTCAGCCCGGCGGTGAAGGCGTATGTCCTCACCGGCTTCCTGCTGCTGCTGGCGTACATCAGTTTTTATGCGAGATATACGGTGTGGAGCGGCGACTCCGCCTGGGGCGACCGCTACGTTTCTACCGCGGTGGAACTGGCGGTTCTGCTGGCTGTTCCGCTGCTGCTGCGTCATCGCAACGACCTGGGAAAGCTGGTTTGGGGCGTGGGAGTGGCGCTGATTGCGGTGAGCGCGGTGGTCCAGGTTGCCTCGGTCGCATTCTGGCTTTCACTGGAGCTATACCAGATGGAAATCATTGGCCATCCTACCTTCGTGGTTCCTCTGCGGCTTGAGAATGTGATTGCGTTCGCGTGCGGCAAGATGAATGCATGGGGTCTGGGCACCCATGCGATGAACGAGGACGCATGGGACTACGTGCACATCGATACGTGGAATTTTCTGCCCTTCCTGCTGAGGCGCGTCGGCGTGGCGCCTGCAGTGGGCGGTGAATGTTGCGTTCGCGGCGTGGGGCGCGGGACTGGCCGCGCTGGCGTGGGTTGCGTTGCGGCTGCGTATGGTGCTTGCGCGGCTCTCGTGAAATTGTGACAGCCACGCTGCAACCGCATCTCTTATTGCGCAGCGATACTCCCTACAGACGCTTGATAAAGGCAAGCGCTTCTTTCAGTTGCGGGAATTGCGCTTCGTCGGCTTTGAACTCGCGGGAGTGGACGCATCGGCGCAGGCCTCGCCTTGTGACCGGGTGCTTGAGGTGCAGCATTTCGTGGTAGAGCAGGTATTCGACGGCGTAGCGCGGGCTTGAGGGGCGGTCGAAGACGCGGCTGACGACGATCATGTTGTGGGCGGCATCGTAATGGCCGAGGGAGCGTTTGGCATTCTGCTCGCTCCAGGTGAGTTGGGGCCGGCCGAGAATGCCGCCGAAGAATCGGCGCGTTCAGCGAATCGAAGACTTCCTCGAGATTGTAGTAGCGGCCCTCGGGACCGAAGAAGCGCTTGTTGCCGCGCGCGCCGCGAATCAGTTCCGTCTGGCGGGTTACGGCGGCGCTGGAGGCAAAGCGCTTGTAGCGCAGGTTCTGCGCCGCGTCGATGGGCTTTTTGTAGAGCTTGGCCAGCAGAATGTGGGCGATGGCGCGGAGGACTGAGTCGGGCGCGCCCTCCAGCAGGTCAGAGAGATTGACAAATAGCTGGCCTTCGCGGAGACGGATGGTGGTGTTCAGCGAGGTGAAGCGGCGGAAGCGGACCGTAATGGGCGGCATCGGCGCCCTGGGGCGCAATGCGCGGTACTCTTCCTGAATGATGGGAACAATATCTGTGGACACCAAGATGGAGGGTAGCACAAGTGGGACTAAGGGACTAAGGGACTAGAGACTAAGGAATAGACCTGCTGTAGTGTGAAACCATTGGGCTCTTTATAAAGGTTCCGTAAACCTAAGATGATCCATGAACTTGCCAACTAACTGACTTGCTGTACGCATTTCCTAGTCCCTAGTCCCTTAGTCCCTAGTCCCTGCATTTAATGCATTTCCAGTACCTTGAGCCGCTGGCGGGCGTGCCACTCTTGGTTGGGGAATTTGCCGGCGGCGGAATCGAGAAAATGGTGGTAGTAGGTTGCCGCGGCTTTTGTCTGGTGAAGCGAATCGTAGCTGATGGCCCAGAGAAAATAAGTGGATGGGCCCTCGGGAAGATACTTTGAGCGCATGATCAGCGCGTGCAGCGTAACGGAAGGCCGACTGGTTTTGGAGGCAGCAAAGGCCAGGCCGCTCCAGCCGTCAGGGTTGTCGGGGTCAATTTGCGTGGCTTTGTCGAAGGCGGCAAAGGCTTCGCTGTACTTGAGCTGGCGGGTCAGGTTCTGGCCGTGGCCGATCAGCAGATCAGGGTCGTTGGGGGTGATCTTGAGCAGGCCTATATAGAAGTGATCGGAGCCGACCGCGTCCCCGGCGTCAGCAAGTACGTCAGCCAGGATGCGGTTGATGGCTGCGTTCTCAGGATAGGAGTCGTGGAGCTTTTCGAGCAGCGGGAGCGCTTCGGCCTTTATCCTGCGCGGCCAGCACGGCGGCCAGTTGCGCGGTGAGAGCCGGGTCGTCGGGGGATTTCACGAGAGCGGCGCGGAGCAGCGTTTCGGCTTCCGGGTATTGTTTGCGGGCGATCAGAATTTGGGCCAGGCCGGAGTTGGCGGCTGCGGAACCTGGGTCGGTGGCCAGGACGCGGCGATAGGCCTTCTCGGCTATGGCGTATTCGCCGGACTGGTCGGCGAGATTGGCGGCCAGCAGAGTATCGGATGGAGTTTCCGGTGTGAGCTTGAGGGCTTCCAATAGGTCGTTGGAGGCTTCAGTGGCATCAGTTGTGCGGTCGATTTGGGCCAGGGCGCGCCAGGCGCGAGCTTTGAGCGCGGAACCTGCGTTGCCGGAATCAAGGGTTGTGGCCAGCTCCAGTTCGGGACGGGCATCTTCCAGTTTGTTCTGACGGACCAGGAGCAGGCCGAGGGAGAGATGGGCCTCGAAGGACTGTTGATTGACGTCAATGGCGCGGCGGTAGAGGTCGGCGGCATCGTCCATGCGGTCCTGCTCGTCGGCCACGTAGCCGGCATCGAAGAGGGCACGGTAATCGGCGGGATGGGATGCCAGCCAGGAATCGAGAATGGTTTGAGCGAATTTCCAGTCGGATTTCGCGATGGAGGCTTCGGCGCTGAGAACCTGAGCAGGGACGGACGGGGTTTTCACAGTTGCAACGGGTGCGGCAGCGGGCTTCGCTTCAGGATTCGGAGCGGAATTTTGCGCGAACGAGGCGAGCGGCGCGATGAGCAGAATGAAAAGTGCGGAACGAAACACGAGGTACCTCATACTACAGTCTAACGGGACGAGGCTTGGCGGGAACAATTGTGGTTAGACGTGCACCGGAAGGAAAGGGAATCGGGCAGGGACTCTCGCCGGTAGAAATTGGGCTGTCCGCACCATCCGTCGTAATAGCCCAATCTCTTGGGTCTGGATTCGGCTCAGGCCCAACCGGATGGGTTCCGGACTGGAACTGGCTCAATACGGGCGAGGAGAATAGGAGGCGGAAAGCCGATGAATTTCCTTGAACTCCCGGAAAATCCTTGAACTGACGGGTGAAACCGAGTTATATACAAGACTACCGGCAGATTTGCCGGAACCCGCTTGTCAGGCATTCATCCGTTCGAGGAGGCAATCATGCGCAACGTCGCCCTACGATCCAACCTGCTGGTTCCCATGGTGCGCGAGGTCATGGATATTCGCCAGGCCTCGGACTATCTGGGCATCTCGCCCGATACGCTTTATAAATATGCTTCGGAGGGGTTTGTGCCGGCGTTCAAACTGGGCAACCGCTGGAGGTTCAAGCGCTCGCGGCTCGACGAGTGGATGGACCGGCAATCGGATTTGCAGGCTGGGGATATTGATCCGGAGCAGAAGAAGCCGGTGGTAAAGGCAGGGGTTAGGGATTAGGGGTTGGGGGTTAAGGCCAATCTACTGAGTACACCGCAAAAATGCGATAAGGCCCGTGTTCTCCCTTTAATAATTCTCCGGTATTGAGATTTGATTCGGCTTCGCTGAAGGAATCAATGAGACAATGGGAATTCGTTTGGATGCTCTCCGCCAATGAGTTGCACGATAGAGGCGAGCATTCAGGCGAGTTGCCAGCCCTGAAAGTTACTACGTCAAATCCGTCGAGGCTCTTCCGTGATGGCGGGACTACGCTTACTGGCATGGACGGCTCCGACGAGAATGGTCTCCATTGTTCGCCTGTGAACTCTAACTCATGCGCCTCATAGTAGAAAAGCGCCATTCCCTGAAGGTCAATAGAGTTTTCCAATGCGATGGCCCGAATGATTTCAGGCGAATCGAATAACCAATAGCCGTTGTGCTTCCAGAGTGAAATATAATCGTTGAAGAAATACCCGGAAATACAGGCGCTCACGGAAAAGATGTCAACTACGTTCGTTGCTTTGAGCCAATCGGGCCTACCGCACACATACTTCGCCATATAGCCGACAGGAATCATCTTGGCCTTATTTTATGCCTTGGGCGAGACCTGCCTTCCCCGATCACGATCCTTGCCTCCTGTTATCCTCAACATGTGGACCACAACCGCCGCATTGGGCTATTGCGCCGCCGTTTGACTCGCTCCGGACTCTCCGGGCTTCTGGTTACACACCTTCCCGACGTTCGCTACCTTTCAGGATTTACAGGCTCCAGCGCTGCGCTGGCTGTGACGCGCCGGTCTGCGCGGCTGTTTACCGATGGACGGTATGCAGAGCAAGCTGCGGCCGAGGTCAAGGCTGCGCAGGTGGAGATTGTTTCAGGGGCGCCGGCGGTTGCTGCCGTTCAGTGGCTGGCGGCGCAGCACGGAGTGGAGTTTGCCGGGTTCGATCCGAACTTGACCACTGTGGCCGAACTGGGGCGATGGAGAGCCGCGCTGCCGGCACGATTGCGGCGAGGGTTTCTCACCGCTCTGGCTGCGCCGCTGGTGGAGAATTTGCGCCTGGTGAAGGATGAGGATGAGCTGGCGCTGATGCGGGAAGCGGCGCTGATGGGTTGCAGGCTCTTCGAGCACATACTGGGTTTTGTGAGGCCGGGGATGGCGGAGACGGAGATTGCCGCGGAGCTGGAATATCGGGCGCGGCTGCTTGGCGCGGAGGGTATGTCGTTTGAGACCATTGTGGCCTCGGGAACGCGCTCGGCGCTGCCGCATGGGCGCGCGACGGCCGCACAGTTGCCGCGAAGAGGCTTTCTTACCCTCGACTTCGGTATAATCCACGGAGGCTACTGTTCCGATATGACCCGCACCGTCTACCTGGGCAAGCCTAAGGTAGACGAGCGGAAAGCCTATGAGACGGTGCTGGAGGCCCAGGAGGCCGCGGTAGCAGCGGTTGCTCCGGGCGTGCGATGCGGGGAGGTGGACGAAGCTGCCCGCGGCGTATTGCGCAAGGCGGGTTTGGCGGATGCATTTACGCACTCCACCGGCCACGGCGTGGGCCTGGAGATTCACGAGCCGCCACGGTTGGGCGCGGGACAAATGACCCGGCTGCAAGCCGGCATGGTAGTGACCATCGAGCCGGGAATCTATCTGGCCAACCGTTTTGGGATTCGCATTGAGGATATGGTGGCTGTAACCTTGAGCGGAGGGCAAGTGCTGACGCCCGCGCCCAAGGCATTGATTGAACTTTAGAGCCGTCCCGCCAGCCTGGGGGAGATTAAGGAACGAATGAAAGCACAGGATTTAGCGGATCTGAAACAGCTGATTGACTTCCTGAAGGAACATCAGGTTGCCGAGTTTGACCTGGACCGGGGCGATATGAAGATCCGGCTCAAGTTCAACCAGCCGGGTGGATCATCGGCAGGATTGGGCGAGCTGGCGCGGCTGATCGGCGCCGCTCAGCCGGCGGTAGCACAGGCGGCTGCGGCTGCGGCGCATCCGGTGGGTGCGATGTCTGCGGCGGGTGAGGAGACGGATCCCGATGCCGGGTTGCATGTGGTGAAGTCGCCGATTGTGGGCACGTTTTACGGTTCGCCTTCTCCTGGCGCGGCGGCCTTTGTCTCTCCCGGCGATCACGTGGAAAAGGGCCAGGTGATCTGCATCGTCGAAGCCATGAAGCTGATGAACGAGATTGAATCCGACGCCTCCGGCGAGATCGTCAAGTGCTTTGTCTCCAACGGCCAGCCTATTGAGTTTGGGCAGTCACTCTTTTCAGTCCGGCTGGGGTGAGGAAGTCAGGGCAGCTAGCGTTGTTAGCAGGGCTAGCGGAGTTGGCCTATATGAACACCGCTAACACGCGCGCAGCGCGGCAAACGCCGCTAACCCCGCTAAAAGGGAACGAATGTTTCGTAAAATACTGATAGCCAATCGCGGTGAAATCGCGCTGCGCATAATCAACGCCTGCCGGGAACTCGGCATTCGTACGGTTGCCGTCTACAGTGAGGCGGACCGCGACGCGCTGCACGTACGCTTTGCCGACGAGGCCATTTGCATCGGCCCGCCGCGACTATCGGAGAGCTATCTGAACGTGCCGGCTGTGATCTCCGCGGCCGAGATTGCGGATGTGGACGCGATTCATCCTGGCTATGGGCTGCTGAGCGAGAACGCCAACTTCGCCGAAGTCTGCCGCGCTTCAAATATCAAATTTATCGGGCCGCCGCCTGAGGTGACGCGCCTGATGGGCGAGAAAGAAAAGGCGCGCCAGGCGATGAAGAAGGCCAAGGTGCCCATTCTTCCCGGCTCCGACGGCGTGCTCGCTACGGACAAGGATGCACTGGCCTGGGCAGCAAAGGTGGGGTTTCCGGTGATTTTGAAGGCCAAGGCCGGCGGCGGCGGGCGCGGGATGAGGATTGTGCGCACTGCCGAGGAGCTGCCTGGTCACTTTCACGCCGCTACGGGCGAGGCTTCCAATGCATTCGGCAACGGCGAGCTATACATGGAGAAGTACATCGAGAACCCGCGCCACATTGAGTTCCAGGTGCTGGCCGATGAGCACGGCAACGTGGTTTCGCTCTTTGAGCGCGAGTGCTCCATACAGCGGCGCCATCAAAAGATGATCGAGGAAGCGCCCAGCTTGCAGGTGACGCCCAGGCTGCGCGAGGAGCTGGGACGGACGGTTTGCCGCTGTCTGGCGGAGATCGGCTACCAGAACGCGGGCACGGTGGAATTTCTGATGGACGAGAATCAGCAGCTCTACTTCATCGAGATGAATACCCGCGTCCAGGTGGAGCACCCCATTACCGAAGCCGTTACCGGGGTGGATATTGTGAAGGCGCAGTTGCGCATTGCCGCCGGGGAGCGGCTGGACGCGATTCTACCGCCGAAGCTGGAAATTCGCGGCCACGCCATCGAGTGCCGCATCAACGCAGAGCATCCGGCTACGTTTATTCCGTCGGCGGGCAAGATAACAGCGTTCAACGTGCCCGGCGGCAACGGAGTGCGCGTGGACACGGCGCAGTATGCCGAGGGAGTGGTGCCGCCTTACTACGATTCGCTGATCGCCAAGCTGATCGTTCACGGGAATGACCGGGCAGAGGCGATTGTGAAGATGGAGCGCGCGCTGAGCCAGTTTGTGGTGCAGGGAATTGAGACTTCGATTTCTTTGCATCAGGCGATCTTTGCGGATGCCGGTTTTCGCGCGGGCGAGTTTGATACCGGGTTTATGGAGCGGTTTCTGGCGGGTCGAACGGACAAAAAAGAGTGATTTGCGAAATTCGACAATCCCTCAGTGGCTAAAGCCAGCCTGTTTTTCTTTTGCTTTTTCGGCCCGCGACCCAACCCAGAGGGTGCACCGGTACCCCGGCCGTGCACTTGTTACAAAACAGGTGTTTGAACAGGCTGCAAAGTCCGTTCCGGCACGTACGCTGCATTGATCTCGCGCTGGCGTGTAAGAATTAATTTTGTAACAGCGATAGGTTCACATCGGGAGGTCGATGATGGGCGCGATGGATCGCAGGGACTTCCTGCGTGCGGGAAGTTTGGCCCTGGGGGCTGGATTTGCGGGAGCGGCGCTTCCGCTGGTGGAACGGAGAGTAGCCGCTACTGGCCCATCTCCGGCTCAAGGCAAGCCGGATTACACACTCAAAATTGAACCTTGCAGCTTGGAACTTGCGCCCGGCGTGGAGGTGAAAACCTTTGCCTACAACGGGCAGGTTCCGGGACCAATGCTGCGGGTGCGCGAGGCCGTGCCGGTCACCATCGACGTGACCAATGCCTGCGACCACGCGGAGATTGTTCACTGGCACGGACTGGCCATCGATTCGCTGAACGACGGCGCCATGGAAG
The DNA here is from genome assembly GCA_963724755.1 of uncultured Acidobacteriaceae bacterium. Classification (GTDB taxonomy): domain Bacteria; phylum Acidobacteriota; class Terriglobia; order Terriglobales; family Acidobacteriaceae; genus Telmatobacter. Next base: position 86,654 of record CAVRVZ010000015.1, on the reverse strand, counting down.
AAGGCTCGCCGATGATTGCGCCGGGCGCGCTGCTGCGCTACCACTACACGCCAAGGCCTTCCGGGACGCGCTGGTATCACACTCACGCGGGGGCATACGACAATCTGACGCATGGCACGTACAGCGGGCAGTTTGGATTTTTACTGGTGGAGGGGAATCAGGACGCTGGAGATTACGATCAGGAGATTTTTCTCGCCATTCATCACTGGGGGCCGTCTTTTGTGCCCATGGTTGAGACGATGCGGGCTGAATCGGCAAATCAGCCAATGACAACAGGCTCCGATGTGGGCTACAAGTACGCCAGCATCAACCGGCACATGCTGGGCGCGGGCGAGCCGATCCGCGTAAAGCAGGGGCAGCGAGTGCTGATGCGGCTGCTGAACGCCAGCGCTACTGAGAATGTGGTTCTTGCACTACCAGGGCATAAGTTCAAGGTGATTGCTATGGATGGGAACCCGGTGCCCCATCCCACGGCGGTTGAGGTGCTCTCGCTGGCGGTTGCCGAGCGCGTGGACGCAGTGGTGGAGATGAATGCTCCGGGGGTGTGGGTGCTGGGATCGACGCTGGCTGAGGCGCGGAAGATGGGGCTGGGCGTTGTGGTGGAGTACGCCGGCAAGACGGGAACTCCGGTGTGGACCGATCCTGCACCGGCAAAATGGGACTATACGCAGTTTGCTTCGGCTGCGCCCGCAGCTACGCCGGATGAGACAGTTACGCTGACCTTCCGCGACAGCGGGCCGCTGAAAGGCTCGAAGTTCGATACCTGGACGATCAATAATAAATCCTGGCCGGACGTGGACCCGATCGAGGTGAAGCAGGGCAAGCGCTACCGGCTGCTGCTGCGCAACGGCAGCGGCGATCAGCATCCGATTCACTTGCACCGGCACACCTTTGAAGTGGCGCAGATCGGTCACAAGCAACTGAGCGGGCTGCGCAAGGACGTGATCAACGTGATGCCGCTGGAGACGGTTGCGGTGGATTTTGTTGCCGACAATCCCGGCAATACTCTGCTGCACTGCCACCAGCAATTGCACATGGACTTCGGCTTCATGACCATCATCAAGTACACAGCGTAGGAACGTGTGAGCGATATGAATCGAGCGGGAAGGAAATTTTTCCTGGGATGCCTTGTTCTGTGCCTGGCGTGCGGGGTAGCGGCGGGGCAGACGAGCGGCTGGACGGTGTATAACGGCGGGCCGGACGGGGATCACTACTCGCCTCTGAAGCAGATCAACCGCGCCAACGTGCACCGGCTAATAGTCGCATGGAGCTTCGATACAGGCGAGACGGGGGTGCTCGAAGACAATCCGCTGATTGTGGGCCGCGTGCTCTACGCCTATACGCAATCAGAGAAGGTGGTTGCGCTGGATGCGGCTACGGGAAAGCTGAAGTGGAAGTTCGACTCCGGCATCAACAGCAGGCAGCCCACGCGCGGAGTGGCTTATTGGACGAATGGTAAGCAGAGGCTGATTTTTGCCGGAGTGATGCACTTTCTCTACTGCCTTGATGCCGATACAGGGCAGCCGGTTGCGTCGTTTGGCGAGAGCGGACGCGTGGATCTGCGCAAGAACCTGCGCGGGGATTATCAGTTGCAGTCGATTGCTTTGACTTCGCCGGGGATTATTTATAAGGACTTGATTATTGTGGGCGGGCGCAATCCTGAGAATCATCCCGCGCCTCCCGGCGATATTCGCGCTTTCGACATTCACACGGGCAAGCTGCGCTGGAGCTTTCATACCATTCCTCATCCGGGCGAGGCAGGCTACGAAACCTGGCCGGAGGGTGCGTGGAAGAATGCGGGAGCGGCCAACAACTGGGGTGGCATGGCGCTGGATGAAAAGCGGGGCATCGTATACGCGCCTACCGGTTCTGCGGTCTCAGATTTCTATGGCCACGACCGCATCGGCGACGATCTCTATGCCGATACGCTGCTGGCGCTCGATGCGGAGACGGGAAAGCGGCTGTGGGATTTTCAGGGAGTGCATCACGATTTGTGGGATCGCGACTTTCCGGCCCCGCCTGCGTTGTTTCAGTTGAAGCGCAACGGGAAAACGGTGGAGGCTCTGGCCCTGACCAGCAAACAGACCTTCCTCTTCGTCTTTGACCGAGTCACGGGAAAACCCCTGTTCCCTATTCATGAACATCCGTTTCCGCCCAGCACGGTGCCGGGTGAGGTTGCCTCGCCTACCCAGCCTGTGCCGGATGCGCCCGAGCCGTTCGGCCGCCAACGGCTGACGGAGGATATGCTTACGAACCGAACTTCCGAGGCGCACGCCTGGGCGGTGAAGCAGTTTCGAAGTTTTAGAAGCGACGGGCAGTTTGTGCCCCTCAGTACGGATCGGCCGACGGTGGTCTTTCCCGGCTTTGACGGCGGAGCGGAGTGGGGCGGGCCGGCCGTCGATCCGGTCAACGGAATTCTGTATGTGAATGCGTCGGAGATGGCTGCGACTGGAATGCTGGCTCTGGCATCGCAAACAGGCACTCCCGGCGAGCGGGTTTATCAGAGCCAGTGCGCCATGTGCCACGGCAGCAATCGCGCCGGTTCGCCGCCAGCGTTTCCGTCACTGATCGACGTTCTGAATCGGCTCTCGGTGCGGCAGGTCAAGGACAACGTGAAGAACGGCAACGGGAGAATGCCGTCGTTCCCGAATATCGGCGAGCCGAAGCTGGACGCGCTCATCGAATACCTGCGCACAGAGCCTCCGCGGGAAGAACATTCCAATCCCATCGCGGGACTGGTGACGCCGATTGCACCGGCGGCGGCTGCGCCTGAGGCGGATAAGGCTGGTGCAGCAGTTTACCAGGATCATTGCGCCATTTGCCATGGAGACCACATGGAAGGTAATCCTCCCTCCATCCCCATGCTCACGGGACTGGGCAAGCGGTTTACCAAAGCCCAGACTGTGGAGCAAATACACAAAGGGAAAGGTGCCATGCCGCCAATGCCCGACGTGCAGGGCAAGGAGTTGGATGCGCTGCTGCGCTATCTGGGGGTGGAGGAATCGCAGGCCGGGCCACAAAATACTACTGCATCAAGCGAACCGGCCGAATACGTCCTTACCGGCTACAACAAATTTCTCGATCCTGACGGCTATCCGGCGATTGCGCTGCCGTGGGGCACGCTGAACGCCATCGATCTAAAGACCGGCAAGTACCTGTGGAAGATTCCACTGGGCGAGTACCCGGAGCTGGCTCACCAGGGAATGAAGAATACCGGTTCGGAGAGCTATGGCGGGCCGATTGTGACAGCGGGCGGAGTGGTCTTTATCGCGGCAACGGTCTACGACCGCAAGTTCCACGCCTTCGATAGCCGGACGGGCAAGCTGCTGTGGGAGGCGGAGATGCCCAACTCCGGGGTTGCCACGCCTTCGACTTACATGATCGACGGCCGGCAGTATGTGGTGATTGCGGCCAGCGGTGGCAGGGATCCAAAATCTACGCCCGGCGGAGCTTATATCGCCTATGCGCTGCCGCACTGAAATCTGCCGTCTGCCAATCAAGGGTATGGAGCAGTAGAATTTTTTAGGGCAAATATTTATCGCTTTTTCTTCTCTTTCATTGGCAGACTTGCTTTATGCTGGCTTCACAACATAGGAGGTTGCCACGAATGGACTTTCAAAAGGAATTGCTTGCCGAATACGACCGCGAGACCACCAAGACGCGCAAGATGCTTGAGGCGATTCCGGCGGATGCCGATTTCACCTGGAAACCCCACCCCAAATCCATGCCCCTGGGCAGGCTGTTAGGTCACATTACCGATATGACGGGGGATTGGGCATTGCTCACGCTGACCAAGGACAAGCTGGAATTTCCGGCGGACCACAAATGGGAGCAATATGTGCCTGCGAGCAAGAAGGCGTTGCTGGAGAAATTTGACCGGGAGCTGGTGGGTGTTCGCGATGTGATTGCGGCGGTTACGACGGAGCAGTGGGAGCAGCACTGGCAGTTTATCTTTGGCGGGCAGAAGTGGATTGACCAGCCGCGCTATCAGGTCTTTCGCGATATGGTGATGAACCACCTAGTGCATCACCGGGCGCAGTTGGGCGTTTATCTGCGCCTGCTCGATAAGCCGATCCCCGGAATGTATGGACCTTCGGCGGACGAGATGTGAGAAGTGCAGGGAATAGGGAATAGAAAAATAGGTTCCAAATCTGGTGCCTTGGTATCTCCAATCCTTGATCGTCTATCCTTGTTCCATGACGTTTTTATTTCCTAAGGTTTACCCGATTCTGGATGCATCAATTGTTCCGGCTGCCGGACGCGCGGAATTTTTGAGGAGACTGGGCGAGTCGCTGGCTGAGGCTGGAGTGACTCTGCTCGAGTACCGCAACAAGACGGGCGCGGATGCGGAGTTGCTGGCCGATGCTCAGATTCTGCGTGCCGCGCTGCCCGCGGGAAAGGTAAAGTTGATTCTCGATGATCGTGTCAATCTGATTGAGAAAATTAGTTTTGATGGCGTGCATGTGGATGCGGGCGACGCTGCGCCGGCTGAGGCTCGGAGGCTGCTGGGGCCGGAGCGCATTGTAGGAACATTTGGCGGGAGCGAGGCGCTTGTTCCCGGAATTCTCAATGAGCCGGCGGACTATTTTTCGATTGGTCCGGTTTTTCCTACCCGAACTAAACAAACGTCAAAGGCGCCGATTGGGATCGAGGGGATAAGGCGGCTGCGGGTAGAAGCTGGAGCGAGAGCGGTGCTGGTGGCTGTGGGCGGAATTACGCTCGCCCACGCGGCTGAGGCGCTGGCTGCCGGGGCGTCGATGGTGGCTGTGGCGGGTGGAATCTTCCGGCAGGCGGATCCGGCGGCTGAATTTCGCAGGTGGATGGCGGAGTTGGGTTAACGGGATTAATTGTGTTCTGGTTTCCCACCCTTATGCCAATAAAAACAAAGATAAGGCCTGAGTGGGAGTATTCGCATAACTTCTTGGTTTTACTAGAGCCAGCGCGTTGCGGTCGTGGAAATCGCATGCCTTCGGCAGCAGGTCTGCTGATTAGGCTGGCGCCGCTCAGCGCCGGCGAACCATGATCGTCTATGCTGAAGGCACCGCAGGCTTGGATGCGCTGCGCAGGTGCACGTGCCTATGCAGGCTCCCCTGCAACTGAAGCGGAAGGAAGAATGATGAACCATGGGTGCGTGTGTGCAGAGTTAGCTGGTCCGGGCGTTGCTCTTCATCCTCATTGCTTCGGCCAGGTTTGGCTCTTTGAAGGCGTTTCGCTTGATGCTATGGGCGACCTTGCCAAGCGCTTCGTCCGCAAGAGTTTCTCGGCCGGCAATGAGATCTTCCGCCAAGGCGACCGCGCCGACAGCATGTACCTCATCAAAATGGGCGCGGTAAAGCTCTGGAAGATCACCGAAGAAGGACGCATCCTCACCCTCGATATCCGTCGCGCCGGTGAATGGCTCGGCGAAAACGTCCTGCTCGAGGAAGGCGAGTACCCGGTGGGAGCTACGTGCCTGGAGCACACCCTCCTCTGCGGGATCGAGCGCAAGCTCTTCGAGAACCTGGTACTCGATTACCCTGTTGTTGGGCTGGCGGTCATTCGCAATCTCTCGCGCCGTATCCAGCGCCTTTCCGAGAAGGTTGGCGCACTCGCCGAGCCCAACCTGGACGACCGCCTCTACGAAGTGCTGGTCAGTGTGGCGCGCCAAACCGGCACGCGCGTTGCCGGTGGCTGGACTATCGTTTTTCCCCTCACTCATGAGGAGATTGGCTTTCTCGTCGGCGCGCATCGCGTCAGCGTTACGCGCACCCTAGGCAAGCTCCGCGATCTTGGAAAGATCCGCACCGAAGGCAAATCCCTCTTCATTCGCGATCTGGCCATTGCCGGATAGGGGTCCACGCTGAGAGAAAAATGGCGCTTTGTAGTCTCCGCTACAACCCAAGTGACCACATCCTGCCAGAATCGCAATAACGATCCAGACCCGATGAAAGGTCTGCAACATTTCTCTGGAGATACCATCATGGTCAGCATTCCCAAGTACGTTCAGGAGTTCATTCCCGGCAAGCTCGCGTGGGTGGCAACCGCTTCCCGCGACGGCATGCCCAACGCCACGCCCAAAGGCTCCCTTAAGCTCCTCGATGAACATCATGTCCTCTTCGCCGATCTCTTCTCACTGAAGACCCGCAAGAACCTCGAGGAAAACAGGAAAGTCGCGGTCACAGTGGTCGACACCGCGACCGGTAAGGGTTACCAAATCAAGGGAACAGCCGAAATACTCGATTCCGGCCAGCTGTTCGACGAAACCGCTAAACAACTTAAAGCCTCGCCCAAGCAACTTCCACCCATGCAGCATCTGGTGAAGATCACCGTCGAATCGGTTTTCGATCAGTCGGTGGGAGCAGATGCTGGCAAGCAGATCGCCTAAGGCTTGTTAAGACCGGGCACTGCGATATTCGGCCGAGGATGGAGGCCCCTGAGATAAATGCCAGACTAAGGGTCAGAGCCACGTTCCACCCATTGCAGTTGTTTGTGGTCGTCTTTCTTAGCTGGGGTTCCGTCAAGAGACGGCCAAGACCGCGAGCCGGGCAAAAGAATCTATCGATCTTTGTAACCATCTCTGGGTTTTCACGCTCCAACGAAACGCTGGGCTCCGTATGCCTCTGCCATTGATGTTCCGCAGTCAGCACTACGAAGGCCGGCGCTCCGTTCGTTGGCGCTATCCATGCAAGCTACTGCCTTAGGAGATGAATAGTAATGGAAATGAAGCAAAGACTGCACAACTGTGTCCCCCGGTCAAGGACGTTTTTGACCACCATCGCTCTTCCACTTGCCACGAGAGTATGGAGCAGGATGGTTAGCGATTTTTAAGGTAAGAGTGTTTTGAATTCGTAGAATGTGTACTGTTCTCATAAATTTTGAGAATTAGAGAGACATTTTAAGCTAAATCCGATAATACTTTGTTTGAGTGACGAAACAAGGAGCAACTCCCATCCCAGAGCCTGTTGACGCAAACGGCGCCCCGGCCAACACTCCCCGGTTGGTGCAAACACTCGGTCTTTTCTCCTCTACAGCGTTGGTGGTCGGATCGATGATCGGGTCCGGCATCTTTATCGTGGACGCGGATATTGCGCGGGGGACTGACTCGCCGGCGCTTTACCTGGGTGCGTGGGTGGTTGCGGCTGTCCTGACCATGGTCTGCGCGCTCAGCTATGGCGAGCTGGCGGCCATGATGCCCAAAGCCGGCGGGCAGTACGTCTACCTGCGCGAGTCGCTGGGGCCGCTGTGGGGGTTTCTCTACGGCTGGACGCTCTTCATGGTGATCCAGACCGGGACTCTGGCCGCTGTTTGCGTGGCCTTCGCCAAGTTTTTGGGGGTATTTTTTCCCGCTGTTTCTACCACTCACTGGCTGTGGCACATAGCCCAAGTGCCGCCGCTCAGGGTGGGGCCGATGGTGTTGGGCAATATGGAGATCGGCGTCAACACGGCTAACCTGACCGCCATTATTGTGGCCGTTTTGCTGGCCGTTGTGAATTGCTTTGGCATCCAGCTGGGAGCGCTGATCCAGAACATCTTTACCTCGGTCAAGGCGCTGTCGCTCGGCGGCCTGGTTTTGCTGGCCTTTACCGTGGGGCGGAATGCTACGGCGTGGGCGGCGAATTTCGGGCCGCAGTTCTGGAAGAATGCGGGGTGGAGTTCGCTGCATCCGGTGGAAGTGGGCATGGGCGGACCCATTGTGCTGGTGAACCTGGTGGTGATTCTGGCCGTGGTGCAGGTGGGTTCGCTGTTTTCATCCGACGCCTGGAACAACATTACATTTACCGCCGGCGAAGTGAAGAATCCGCGGCGCAATATTCCGCTTTCGCTGGCGCTGGGCACGGGGTTTGTGCTGACGGTGTATTTTTTCGTTTCGCTTGGCTACCTGCTGGTTTTGCCCATGCACGGAGATGCGAACGGGGCAACGGCCTTGGCGCGCGGCATCCAGCACGCGTCGGAGGATCGCGTGGCGACGGCGGTGCTGCAACAGATTTTTCACTCCGGCGGGGCTTACCTGATGGCCGCGGCAATTCTGATTTCCACCTTCGGCTGCGCCAATGGAATGACACTGGCCGGGGCGCGTGTTTACTACGCCATGAGCAAGGACGGATTGTTTTTCAAATCCGTCGGCAAGCTGCATCCACGCTATAAGACGCCGGTGGCGGGGCTGCTGGTGCAGGCTGTCTGGACGGTCGTACTCTGCGTCTCCGGCTCGTATAGCCAGTTGCTGGATTACATCATCTTCGCGGTGCTGGTTTTTTATATTCTGACCATTGTTGGTCTGTTTGTGTTGCGCTTCAAGCGGCCGGATACGGAGCGGCCTTACAAGGCGCTGGGCTATCCGGTGCTGCCGGGACTTTATATCCTGATGGCATCCTGGATCTGTGTCGTATTATTGCGCTATAAGCCTCAGTACACATGGCCTGGCCTGGTTCTGGTGCTGCTGGGCATCCCCGTTTATCTCTTCTGGTCGCTACGCGCAGGAGACCAAGCGGCTTCCGGCGCCAATTCCAACTTTTGACGAGTACCTCATACACGCCTGGAGGGCGTTGCACGGCGGGGGCGTCAGCAACAGGACGATCCCACAATCGAATCGGAAAGGGAGTGCATGGCCAGCAGGCTTTTTGTCACGAAACCAATCAAGACAATTATGGCGGAGGCCGCCGAGGTACACGAGCATTCGCTGAAGCGCGCGCTGGGGCCAGTGAATCTGATCACGCTCGGGATTGGCGCGATTATCGGAGCGGGAATTTTTGTTCTCACGGGCACTGCGGCAGCACAGTTCGCCGGGCCGGCAATCGTGCTTTCGTTCGTCATCGCCGGAGTCGGATGCATTTTCGCCGGCCTGTGCTACGCGGAGTTCGCTTCCATGATTCCCATCGCCGGCAGCGCTTACACCTATGGCTACGCGACCATGGGCGAACTGGTGGCATGGATCATCGGCTGGGCGCTGGTGCTCGAATATGGATTCGGCGCGGCCACCGTCGCGGTGGGATGGAGCGGCTTCGTCAGCAGCCTGGTGGGCTTCTTCGGCGCCAGGCTTCCGTTCAATCCCACGCCGGCATTTTCAGTCGCGCTCTTCGGGCACACGATTGCGGGACGGGTGGACATTTTCGCTCTGATGGCTATCGTGGCCATCACCGTGATTCTGGTGGTGGGGGTGCGCGAGTCGGCCAACTTCAACAGCGGGGCGGTGATGATCAAGCTTTCCGTGCTGTTGATCTTTATCGGCCTGGCCACGGCATTCGCCTTCGGCCATTGGTCGCACATGGTTGCCAACTGGCATCCCTTCATCCCCAAAAACACCGGCCATTTCGGTCAGTTCGGCTGGTCGGGCATCATGCGCGGCGCAGGCGTGGTTTTCTTCGCCTACATCGGATTCGACGCGGTCTCTACGGCGGCGCAGGAGGCCAAGAATCCGCAGAAGGACATGCCCTTCGGGATTCTGGGGTCGTTAATCATCTGCACGGTGCTTTACATCATCGTGGCCGGGTTACTGACCGGCCTCAAATCGTACACCACGCTGAATGTTGCGGCTCCGGTTGCCGATGGCGCGGCGGAAATTGGCGTCCGCTGGGGGGTCCTTCTCATCGATCTCGGAGCCATTGCTGGGCTGGCCTCGGTGATGATGGTCATGTTGCTGGGGCAATCGCGCGTGCTTTACACCATGTCCCACGACGGGCTGTTGTGGAAGTGGGTGGGCAAAATTCATCCTCGTTTCCGCACACCGTACATCACTTCGATCGTGATGGGAATTTTTGCCGCGGCCCTCGCAGCTTTTTTCCCCATCTCGTTCCTTGGAGAGCTGGTCAGCCTCGGAACCTTACTGGCATTTACCATTGTCTGCCTGGGTACATGGATCATGCGCGTGAAACAACCGGATGTGCCGCGTCCTTTTCGTACTCCCTGGGTTCCCGTGGTGCCCATCTGCGGCATGATTGTGTCTTTAGCGCTGATGCTCTCGCTGGATGCGCCGGCCTGGATCGGTTTCGGGAGCTGGCTGATCGTAGGACTGGTGATTTATTTCGGGTATTCGATCAGGCATAGCAAGGTGCAGAAGTTGATCAATGCTGTTGAGGGGGACTGAGACACCGGTTTCGTCGGAATCAAGATGCAACGCGGAACGGCCTCCCAAGCTGGAGGCTGTTCCGCGTTGATGGTATTAAATTTGTCGCCGATACTCGTTGTGAAGCGAACTCTATCCGATCGGAAGGAACCATGCGGTTCATCGATATTCAAGTAGCTCAGGCCAATCTCGAATAACTCATCGATGACTCAAGCCGGGCTCCTGGTTCGCAATCTCCGTCAATGGCAAGCATAAGGTCAAATTGATAGCGCTCACCTAAGAGGAGATCAGACGGCTAACCACAAACGATGAGTGAAGCCGTTTACGCCGTTGCTTTGGCGCAGAACTCGTCGAAGGCACGCGCCAGCTCGCCGGCAATCTGCTGGGCGGTGGCCTGCTCGATGACGGATCGCTGCATGAGGTAGACGAGGCTGCCGTCGCGCAGAATGGCTACGGCGGGGGAACTGGGCGGGTTGCCTTCGAGGTAGCTGCGGGCGCGCTCGGTGGCTTCGCGATCCTGCCCGGCAAAGACGGTGATTTTGCGGTCGGGCGGGTTGGTGGTGCTGGAGAGCGCCGCGAGCACGCCCGGGCGCATCTTTCCCGCTGCGCAGCCGCAGATGGAGTTGACGACCAATAGGGTTGTGCCCGGCTGTGCCATCGCCAGGTCTACTTCTGTGGCTGTACGGGTCTCAGCGATTCCCGCACGCACCAATTCCTCGCGCATGGGAATTACCATCAATTCTGGATACATGTTCGCCTCCGGCAAGGGAAGTTGCCTGTACTCATTTTAGAGCATTCCCTGGATTTGAGGGATGCACAATCTTCAAACCGGTGGTGTAGGCTGGAGCCGATGCTCATCACAGAAAACAAGTTGCTGGCGCCGTTCACGACCTTCGGCATAGGAGGGCCGGCGCGCTGGTTTGTTGAAGCGGCTGGCGAAGAGGAGATTGCGGAGGCGGTCGCGTGGGCGCGGGAACGCGGCGCGAGGCTGTTTGTGCTGGGGAGTGGGAGCAATTTGCTGGTCTCCGACGCAGGCTTTGATGGATTGGTGCTGCGGGTGGTGTTGCGCGGGGTTTCAGTGACGGATGAGTCCGCGAACCCGGTTGAGAAGATTTATCAGGTTGCGGCGGGTGAGGATTGGGACCAGTTTGTGGAGCGGACGGTGCAGGATGGTTGCGCCGGGATCGAGTGCCTGGCCGGGATTCCGGGAACGGTCGGCGGGACACCGGTTCAGAATGTGGGCGCTTACGGGCAGGAGGTTGCATCGGCGATTGAGCGGGTGCGGGCCTTTGATCTGGAGCAGGAGGTTTTTGTGGAGTTTGCTGCTGCCGAGTGCGGATTCAGTTACCGCCGCAGCCGCTTCAATACGGTGGATCGGGGACGGTTTATTGTGACTCGCGTGGACTACCGGCTCAAGCCAGGCGGCGCACCTTCGCTGGCTTATGCGGAGTTGCAACGGGCAATTCCGGCGGGTGAGACAGCGAGCCTGGCCGAGGTTGCGGCGGCAGTGCGGCGCATTCGCCAATCCAAAGGAATGCTGCTGGTGGAGGGCGATCCCGATTGCCGCAGCGCGGGCAGCTTCTTCAAGAATCCAGTGGTGAGCGAGGACGACGTGCGGCGCATTGCCGAATGCAGCGGGAAAGAGCCGCCGCGTTTTCCTGCCGGGGCGGGGAATGAGGGCATGGTGAAGGTGCCGGCGGCATGGCTGATTGAGCAGGCCGGGTTCAGGAAAGGCTATGCGAATGGATCGGCGCGCATTTCGTCGCGGCACACGCTGGCTCTGGTGAATCTTGGTGGCGCTACTAGCGGGGAGATACTTGCGCTCGCCGCCGAGATCAATAACGCTGTCGAAGCACGGTTTGGCATTCGGCTGGAGATGGAGCCGGTGATGGTGGGGTTCTGAGAGAAAATTGCTGAGATTTCACTGAGCGGACGAGACGGATTGTCCCGTCGGGAAGCAACTTGGGATATATTGGCTGCAAGCCAGAAGTCATCATTGAACGCTTCGGCTAATTTGTTCTTGAATTGGCACGGCCACACAATGCTCAAACTCAGAAAGTTCTTGTGCGGGTGTTTTGGATATCTCGCACTGATATTCTTCATAATTTCCTTTGGATCTGTACCTAACCTACTGCGCTTCATCCATGGGATCGGCATTGAGAACGCATTGCCCAGCATTACGCTCACTCAAAAGATAATTTCAATCGTTATTTCCGTTCTCGCCAGCCTCATTATCGCGATTCCCTTGTTGGTGACATTTCTCAATGGAATTGCATGGTGGGCAGTCAAGAATGGGAAGGCTTCGGGCAGAGGCTGGGCAATATCTGCAAGTCTCTCGCTTATCATAGCGAGCGTCTCTCTCGTTCTCCCTATGAAGGACATTTGGAAATACTTCCCCGTCGGAGTCATGGTGGCATTGTTGCTCCTTTGCGGGGCCATGATCGTTCTCGGAATTGCCGGTCTAGTTGCGTTCGCGCGGCGCGACTCAATGGCGCAGCCAGTGATCGCCGCCAAGCCTCCGCGTATTGCCGGGGATGGAACCAGCCGTCTGCTCGATGGGCTTGCGTGGATGATTGGAATTGCTGGTTACTATTGGCTCTTGCATCTGTGGGGGCAATGGGGTAAGTTACGCGGACTGCGCTGGAGCAGCGGATACTCAAGTTATCTCCTGATCCTGGTTGTATTGATATTGGTAATCGCGTTACATGAGTGCGGCCACATCGCAGTGGGCATGGTTTTGGGAATGAAACCCCGCGCCTTCATCATTGGACCTTTTCAATGGCGCATTCGCAATGGCCGATGGGTGTTCCAATTTCTTCCCGCAAAGTTGTTTAGCTTTGGAGGAGCTGCGGGCCTGGTTCCCGCAGACAATAGACATAGCCGCTGGCGCGAAATCTGGATGGGAGCAGCCGGCCCACTGACAAATTTGGTCACGGGAGCGATCGCAGCCTGTTTTGCGTTCACTGCCAAAGGCCAGCCGTACGAGCAGTATTGGGATTTCCTTGTAAATTTTTCTTCATTGAGTTTGATCGTTTTCGCCACCAACCTGATTCCCATGCGGCCAGAAGCTCAATACTCCGATGGGGCGAGAATCTACCAACTTCTCAGGGGTGGTCCGCTGGCCGATTATTTTCGGGCGGCTTCCTTGGCTGGATCATCGACAGTGACGACTCTAAGGTCACGGGACTATGACATTGAGGCCATTCAGCGGGCCTCGAAAACATTTACAAAAGGGGATGCCGCGCTGTTCTTGCGGCTCGTTGCGTCAGAGTATTTCCTTGATATAGGCATGATGCCCAAGGCGCGCGAAGCCTTTCTGCGAGGCGGAATCTGTCGCGGAGGAATCCGCGCCGGAAATTTCGGTTCAACTGTACCCTGAACTTGTGTTTGGCAATGCATTTCTCCGTCGTGACTCAGCCGCAACGCGCAAGTGGTGGGATCGCATGGAAAGCAAAAAGCCCATCCAATTCAACCTGCCATACTGGTTGGCTCAGAGCGCTCTCTTCTGGATTGAGGGGCGAAAAAAGGAAGCGCGCGAAGCCTGGCACAATGGAGATCGCCTAGCTCAGACCTTGCCTCCAGTTGGAGGCAACGAGTTTGAACGGTATCGCCTCTCCCTGCTGCGTGATTGTCTTGAAGGCGATGGATCAAACGTGGTGAGTTAGCTCCGCTTCGCGGAGAATGCACGTTGGCGGGTTGGCGCGGAGGTGGACGGAGCGAGACGTGCGGCAAAAACTGGCGCTGGCTGGTAACCTATCTTCAGGCATGAACGACAATTTGCATCAGTTGCGCTGTTTTGGATGCGGGGCGCGGATCTCCGGGGCGGAAGCGCAACCGGACTTCCGATGCGCCGTCTGCGGGGATCTGTTTGAAGTGGAATACACCGGCTGGAACGAGCGGCGGGGGCCTGATCGGCCCAATCCGGGCGCACTGAAGTGGCTGTGGCGGGAGCGGCGCTGCTCGGCCGAGGAGCTGGACTACTCCGGCGTGTGGCGTTTTCGCGAATTGCTGCCGATTCTGGATAGCTTTGGAAACGCCGTGACCCTGCGCGAGGGGAATACTCCGCTTTATCGACTGATTCGCGCCTCGAAAGCGCTGGGAATCGACCAGCTCTACGCCAAGCACCAGGGAATGAATCCGACCGGCTCGTTCAAGGATACAGGAATGACGGCGGCGCTGAGCGTGGCCAAGGAGCGCGGGTTTGAGTGGGTGGCTTGCGCGTCTACGGGCAACACTTCGGCCGCGATGGCGGCTTATGCGGCGCGCGCGGGATTGCGCAGTTTGGTGCTGATTCCCGATGGCAAGATCGCCTGGGGCAAGCTCTCGCAGGCCATGGACTACGGCGCGGTGACCTGCCAGATCAAGGCCGATTTTGACGGCTGTCTGCAACTGCTGATGCAGATTGTGAAGGAAGCGCCGATTTACCTGCTCAACTCCGTGAATCCTTACCGGCTGGAGGGGCAAAAGACTCCGGCCTTTGAGATTGCCGAGGCCTTCGACTGGAATGTGCCCGACCACGTGATTGTTCCCGGCGGAAACCTGGGCAACAGCTCGGCGCTGGGCAAGGGCTTCCGCGAGATGGTCGAACTGGGGCTGGTGGCGCGGATGCCGAAGATCTCGGTGATTCAGGCGGCGGGGGCCAATCCGCTAGTGCGGAGTCTGGCCGAAACCAACGGCGCCTCGATTGAGCCGGTGGAGGCGCACACACGGGCTACAGCGATTCGCATCGGCAATCCGGCTTCATGGCGCAAGGCGGCGCGGGCGATTCAGGAGACTGGCGGCTGGTGCCTGGATGTGACCGAGGCGGAGATTGCGATGGCCAAGGCTGAGATTGGCGCTGAGGGACTGGGCTGTGAGCCGGCCTCCGCCGTAACCCTGGCTGGACTGAAGAAATTGTCCGCGCAGGGAAAGATTGGGGCCAGTGAGACGGTGGTTCTGGTGCTGACCGGGCACATGCTCAAGGATGCCGATTACACTATTGAATTCCATCGCGGAACTCTCTTGAACGACGAGGAGAAGACTGGGCTGGAGGCGAAGATCGACGGCCTGCGGCGGGATGCGGTGAAGGTGGATGCCACTCAAGCTGCGGTGCTGGCGGCGATGAAGGGTCGGGATGAGCGACGCTAAGAGCTCCAACGCTCAAATTCTCCGGCTGCGCCTGCCCGCTACTTCGGCCAATCTTGGGCCTGGCTTCGACGCCGTGGCCGTGGCACTGGACCTTTATTTGCAGATTGAGGCCGAGGCGGCGGCGGAGTTCTCGATTGCGGCTACGGGACGGGACCAAGAACGCTGTTCGCGGATGGAGAACAATCTCGTTCTGGATACGTATAAGGAACTGCTCGTGAGCAACGGGCGGCCGGTTGTGCCGCTGGCTCTGCGCATGGAGAACGGCATTCCTTTGGGAAAAGGCTGCGGATCGTCGGCTGCCGGGCGGTTGGCGGCCATTGCGCTGGCGGTGCACTTTGGCCGGCTTGGCTGGAGCGGCGAGCGCATCATCGAAGAGGCCAGCTTGCTGGAAGGCCACCCGGATAATGCTGCGGCCTGCTGGCTGGGCGGGTTTGTGACCGCCGACTGCGAAGGCAGGACCGTGCATGTGGCGCGCGTGGTTCCTCCGGCTGAGTGGAGGGCTATTGTCGTCGTGCCGGCGGAGCCTTTGTCGACCAACCAGGCTCGCTCTGCTCTGCCTGACCGTTACTCGCGCGCCGACGCTGTCGCCAATATTCAGTCCGCAATGATGCTGGGATTGGCCTTTGCGCAGGCACGGGGCGATCTGCTCCGCATTGCCATGCAAGACCGTATTCATCAACCCTATCGCGCTGCGATTTGCCCTCTGCTGCCCCCGCTACTGCCGCTGGCTGGGGCGTACGGAATTCTGGGTGTGGCATTGAGCGGCGCCGGCCCTTCGGTGCTGGTGGTTGTGGAGAGCGAAAGGAGAGTGGTAGAAGCCTCTGCGGCCATTCGCAAGGCTATCAAAGGCCTGCCGGAACCGGAGTTGGCGGTTTGCCGCTTCCTGCCGGACGGGGCGAGCCAATCTATGGAAACGCGCCAGAGTTGAAGGATGGGCGCGATTCTCAGAACAGGCCGATGGGTTGTTTACAGATCAGGCTCAGATTGCGACTTTCGAGCTACGAGCCGCATCTCATGAGAGAACGCTTACGCGTAAACTTGTAAAGTAAGGAAATATGCAAGGAGGAACATGTCTGGAGTGGGAGTAACGGAAGTGAGCGATGCAACCTTCGATCAGGAGGTGCTCAAGAGCGAGCAGCCGGTTCTGGTGGATTTTTGGGCCACGTGGTGCGGACCATGCAAGGCGATTGCGGGCAACGTAGACGCCGTAGCCGCGCAATTTGCGGGCAAGCTGAAGGTGGTCAAGGTGAATGTGGATCAGAACGGGGCAACCCCGTCTCGCTACGGCATTCGCGGCATTCCCGCGCTGCTGTTTTTCAAGGGCGGCAAGGTAGCCGATCAGATTGTGGGCTATGTGGCCCAGGATGTGATTGAAGAGAAGGTCAATCGCGTATTGGCTTGATTGAGCTCCGCTGAAGACGCGGATTGGAAACAGGAAGGCCCGGTGGTAAGCCGGGCCTTTTTTTGTTTCGACGCAAAAATCAGAGAATGGCCTGCATGATTCCTCTGCCGTCGAATTCAATATAGGTGCGGCCATCCTGATCGTGCCGGACTAAGCGCACCGGCTTGCTGTCAGGGCCGAGAATTTTTGGCGACGAAGAAAGATTGCGGAAGATCAATAGATTTTTGCCGAATGTTTCCAGCTTGTAGGTGACTTTTTTTCGTTTTCGCGTGACCGCTAGCAGGCGAACGGTGGAAGAAACCAGCAGCGGCTCCGGAGCGGCGGGCTTTCCCATGCGCACGGTCAGAGTGTTCGCGCCCTGGTGCAGCGCGTCTTCAGGAATCTGCAGAGTATTGCGCAGGATTTGCCCGTTCACGGTGACGGACTCCAGCGGCCCCTCGCCGTTGAAGCTGATATCGATCAGCGCGCCCTGGTATTCGTACTTATCGATCCGTTCGAGGTACCGCGTGGGGCGGACGGCGATGCCGAAGGGCAGCTTGCGCACGCCAAAGGCCGCCATGGTTCCGTACCAGGGGCCGAAGGTGAAGGTTTCCGGGCGAATATCATGGTAAGGATCGCCGTCGATTGCGTCTGACATCTCCTTCATGGTGTAGGGCATGGGAAGGTATTTGCCGGGGGGATAGCTTTGTTTGGCCGCATAGTCGATCAGGGCCATGATCTCGCGCTCATCGGTAACGTCGGTATCGAGAGCGGTGAGAATGGAGAAGTAAGCGGCCAGATAGTATCCGCCGGGGTTAGCCTGCATTTGATGGAGCAATGCCGTCTGAATTCGATCCATCTCCCACGGCCGCGGCACAAATGGAGGGAGTGACAAAGCCCACTTGTAATCGGCTGTGTCTTTGGGATTGATCTGGCCGTAAGGGCCTGCAGGAACGGGGCGATAGTCTTTGGAGATGAGGGTTCCGAAGCCCGGCAGCCCCTCCTGATTGACTGCGAGCATGGGCTCAAGTTTTGCCGCCAGCGCCTCGGCCTTGCGGCGGTAAGCTTCAGCCTTCTCGCCCTGCTCAGCCGCGCTCAGCATCAGGTAAGAAGAGTAAGAGAGCAGATTGATATAGAGGTCGTAGGAACGGCGAATGATTTCGCCGTGATAAACCGGCGTCCTGGTCTGTGCGGGAAAACCAACCGCATTGTCCCAGCCATAATCGCGCGAACCATAGAGCGGCGATTCGGAGTGGTAGTAGCGCCCGAATAGCCCTTTGGAAGGATCGTAGCAACGGCGTTCCAGCCAGTCCATGGCGTCCTCCAGTAGCGCCAGATTTTCACCGCTGAGGAAGAACTTATCTCCGGTCTGGGTCCAGTAGGAAAATGCTGAGAGTATGGCATAGAAATTTCCATCTTCTTCCCATTTGTTAATTTTTCCGCTGACCAGTTGGCCGAACATGCGTCCGCGGGGCTCCTCATTTTCGATAACGGTGGGGTTGGCCAGCTCGAATCGATTCCAGCGGCGCAGCGGGTCGACCCAGCCGGAAGCGGCAAGAGGCGGATAGTTTATGCCGCCATTGCGCACATAGATGAGGTAGTAGATGGATTTGGAGGTATCGCGCTGGGCTCCCTCAGGGTCCTGCATGGAGAGCAGGAAGCGCTTGTTGACGTCGATGAGCTTCTGCAGCTCAGGCAGGTTGCGCAGGCGAATGTTGCCGCGGCTGGTGGCCTCGTCGACGAGCGCTGCATTGTGCTTGAGAATTTGGTCCAGAGGCTGAGCAGAGAGCGGCTGCGCCAGGGCGGGAATATTTTCAGCCCCCAATCCTCCGGCAAAGAAGAGCGGCTGGCCGGCTTCAAGATCCGCACGCGCGTAGGTGCTGCGGCCTTCATCGATTTCGAGCTGATGCAGGAATGTGCCCGAGCCGGGGGCGATGGCGGCTACGAAGGCCAGATTCTTGCCGCGATCGGTTTGTTGAATGCTGAAAACGCGCGGGGAGCGCTCGAGGATATGGCTCGATTTGTCCGTCTTAATATCTACCTGCCCGGGTTTTTCAAACCAGAGCAGGACCACCGGGCGGTCGTAGAGCGAGGCAATGTGGAGCGTCTGGTTTTTGAAGTGGAGCACGGAGTGGAAGGCATCGTAGTCGCAGCCCAGGAATTCTTCCAGCTTGAGCGAGGGAAAGCGGATGCTGTCGAAAAGACTGGTGTGGTCGTCGCGATTGGAGAAATTACGGTCATGGTAATCGATCGAGGTTGTGGGCGACGGGGAGATCCAGAGATTCAGGCGCTGGGCGCCGATATCGTACTCGATGCGAATTCCCATGCGCGAGTGCATCAGCACCAGCGTGGGCGGGGTTTGAGCTACGAGCGACCTGCAAGTGACAGCGAGGAGAAACAGGCAGAACAGCACAATGATGCGCTCGACGGAGCGGGCCTGAATTTTACGAAGCAAGTTCAGCCTCTTCTGACAATTAACGGTACTTGCGCAGCACGCCCAGCACGCGGCCCTGAATGGCCACATGCGCGGCCGGGACATAGATGGGCTCCATCTCCAGGTTGGCCGGCTGCAGGCGAACTACGTTGCCCTCGGTATAAAAGCGCTTGAGCGTGGTCTCGGCGCCGCGCACCAGGGCTACGACGATCTCTCCCTGGCGAGCCGTGCGAGCGCGCTCCACCAGAACGTAATCGCCGCTGATGATGTGCTCGTCGCGCATGGAGTCTCCGCGCACTTCGAGGGCAAAGACGTCGCGGTTGCCCACCACGTCGTGCAGCGAGATGGTCTCGGCCGTCTCGCAGGCCTCCACCGGCTGCCCGGCGGCGATACGTCCCGCCAGGGGCAGCTTTTCGCTCGACCGGGTGCGCGCGCCCGGAGGCAGCACGTCGATGGAGCGGCTGCGGTTATGCACGCGGTCGAGCATGCCCTTCTTTTCGAGGTTAGTGATGTGCTTGTGCACGGTGGCCAGGCTCTTCAGCTCCATGCCGCGCGCAATCTCTTCGAAGGAGGGGGAGTAGCCGTTGCGGGCCACAAACGACTCAAGGAAGTCCAGAATCTCTTTTTGTCTACGAGTAACAGCCATGGGCGCATTATAGCGAATAAAAAGCGAACCGTGTCAAGCTTTTTTTCGTCTTTTTTTCGGTCATTGGACAAACTGGCTGCGGAAGACTGATTTTACGTGCTCCAGGCGCTTGAGCAGAGCCTCGGCTTCCTCATTCATTTCAAGGTCGTTAGCGTGGCCGATAGCGGCGTAGAAATAGTCCTTGGCGTCGCGGTAGCAATCGTTGGCGTCGCGGAAGGAATGCGCCTCATACATAGCGTCGTAGGCTTTTTCCGCGCCGTCTTTCGAGTGGGCAAGCAAGGCCAGCTTCGATTGGCGTTCTTCTTCGTTCATCTTGAAATCTCGGGTTTTGACCTGCAGAGCGGGCCTTCCTCCCAGGATAGTTCAGGATCGCCCCTGCGTGTGATCTTTCTCAGTCGCCCCATCCTCCGCGGAGTTAATGAGAAACAAACAAGCTGCCGATAGGACTGAGGTGAACCGTCCGTGAACGGGCCCTGCGCGGAGAGTGTTCCCAAGAGGGAAAAATGATCTCGCTGAAAAGGTACCTGGATGCAGTCGACGAAGAACCGCCGGAGCTGAATAAGGGCGGCGCCAATACTCTTCCTGCGGGAGCAGCCAAGAGGCTGGAGGTGCTGATTGCGCCCAGCGCGAAGGAGTTGCTCGCGGTGGCCATTGCCGCATATCGCTCCGCGTTGATGGAGACGGGGAAGTACAGCCTGGAGGCCTGCCCGGCGCTGGGCGAGGGACTGAACAGCGGACTGCAGAAGCTGAATGACAGCCTCGCCGCGAAACGTGACGCGCGAGGTTGTCGAGGGAGCGGAGAGAAGCGTTCAGGAGCAGTTGCAGGATTGGGGCCAGCGCACGGCCAGGCATTACCTCGAGAAGACCGGCGAGGTGAAGGAACTGCTGCTGGTTCTGGCGCGCACTGCCGAATCGGTGGGAGAGCGAGACCAGCGCTGCGCGCAGCAGCTCAACGAAGTGACCGCGCGGCTGAACCAGATTGCCCGGCTGGACGACCTGACCATGATTCGCGCGTCGATTGTGAAGAGCGCCTCGGAGCTGAAGTGCTCCATCGATCGCATGGCCGCCGAAGGCAAGATCCGCCATCGATCAGCTCCGCGTGGAGGTCTCGACCTATCAGGCCAAGCTGGACGAGGCTGAAGAGATTGCATCCAGCGATTCGCTGACCGGATTGCGCAGCCGGCTTTGCGTGGAGCACCAGATCGAGCGGCGGATCGAAGCCGGAACGGCGTTTTGCGTCGCCATCATCGATATTGACGGGTTCAAGCAGGTGAATGACCGGTATGGGCACCTGATCGGCGATGAGCTGCTGAAGCAGTTTGCCGCGGAGTTGCGCTCGGCGAGCCGTTCGACGGACGTGATTGGACGGCTGGGCGGCGACGAGTTCATCCTGCTGCTGGATTGCGCACTGGCCAGAAGCGCATGCGCAGATCGACCGGCTGCAGGCATGGGTCTGCGGCAGCTACACGGTAGCGGGAAACGGCGAGCCGATCAAGATTGCGCGTGGACGCTTCGTTTGGCTTGGCCGAGCGCCAACCGGAGGAGACGATGAAGGCGCTGATCGACCGGGCCGATGCCGAAATGTACCAGCACAAGGCGGACTTTCGCGCCCAGGGGAAGGGTTCGCGGCGATAGGCGGTCACGCGCGCAGATGCTATTTCGTCAGGCAAAGCCGCTTCTTGAGCGGCGCGGAAAACCATGCGTTCATTGGCAAGTCCTGAACACTGGACCATTTTGGGACACTTCCTTTGCCTGTTCCGATCATGGAATCTCTCCCTATTCCTTTTTTATTCCAATCTTGAGTTTCTCTTCACCACGCCGGAAGGTGAATGAGTAGCCCCGGTTAGCGAGCGCTAAGCCGGCTGCCTGGGATGGGGATGTTTTTGAAACAGGCAGGCGTTGCGAGTGTAGGGACGCTGCTCGACAGAAAGGCTGTTATGAGGTTATTGATCGCCGAAGACGACAGGGCATTGGGATTGTTTCTTAAGCCGCGGCCTGGAGGCCGACGGGCATCGCGTTCGCCTGGTCTACGACGGAGGAGCCGCGGTGGAGGCATTTCGCCAGGAGATGCCCGACCTGACCATTCTCGATCTGAACATGCCGGTCAAAGACGGCGAGCAGGTGCTCAAGGAGTTTCGCGCCCTGGACGCCGACCTGCCGGTGCTGGTGCTGACCGCGCGGCAGGAGGTGGACACGCGCGTCCGCTGCCTGGACCTCGGGGCCGACGATCTGATGCTGAAGCCCTTCAGCCTGCATGAGCTGCGGGCCCGCTGCCGGGCCCTGCTGCGCCGCAAGCGCGAGGCGCGGCTGCTGTTGCGCGCCGGCGACCTGGAACTGGACCGGCTGGACCATACCGCCCGCCGCGCGGGGCAGTCGATCGTGCTCACCAACAAGGAATTCGCCCTGCTCGAGCACCTGATGCTCAACCGCGGCCAGTGCGTCTCGCGGGTGGAGCTGCTGGAGTCGGTGTGGAACCTGGAGCCGGCGCAGACCACCAACATCGTGGATGTCTATGTGAACTACCTGCGCCGCAAGCTCAAGGATCCGCCCCCGGGCAGGCTGATCAGGACCGTGCGCGGGCAGGGCTACGTGGTGCCCGCGGAGAACGACCTGGCGCTTGCACTGCCCCGGCGCTGCTTGCCAGTGCCCGCGATCCAACCCCGCGGCAGTGAGCCTGTTGCATGGAAGTGCAGTAACTCGTTTTTCAATTCATTCGATTCTGAGGAGACCATTCATGCAGCCTGTTCCCATTTCCGTTCTTCCTCCCGCCACCATCCCGCATGCGGCCGCGCACCGCGCTGGTGGCCAGCGCCGACCGCAGCTTCCGCCAGCGGCTCACCGAGATTCTCACCGGCCTGCGCTGGCAGGTGCGCGAGGCCGAGGGCGGCGCCCAGGCCTGGGCCGAAGCCGAGGCCGCGCCTCCGGAGGCGATCATCGTCGACTCCTGGCTGCCCGATCTCGATCTGGCCGAGTTTCTCAAGGACTTCCGGGGCAGCTTTCCCCAGGTGGACCTGGTGACCGCCGGCGGCGTCATCCGCCGAGGAGAGCCCGCGCGGACCCTATCGCCAGGAACTGCTCTACGCCCTGCGCCGCATTCAGGACACCGATACGGCGGCCTGGAACACGGCGCCCGCGCTCGATCAGCCCGGTCCGGCCTCCGATCCCACGCATGTGGCTCCCTGGCCGCCCTCTGCCGCAGCCCTGCTGTTGCGACGCCGATGGAGGCAGCGCACGGACCTTCTACCCAGAACCAGTCCGACTCTTCAGTCGCTGGAACCCGTCCGGATCGAGATGCGCCCGCGCCGGGAATCGAGCCGGGCTCGAGCAGCCGGCTGCCGGAGCTGATCGGCGATGCGCCCTGCATGCTCGAGGTCAGCCGCCGCGTTCGCCTGGTGGCCCCGCGCATGACCCCGGTGCTGATTGAAGGGCCCACCGGCTCGGGCAAGGAACTTGTGGCCGAGGCCCTGCACCGGCTCTCGCCGCGCAGCCGCAAGCCGTTTGTGGCCATCAATTGCGCGGCTATTCCTGAAGCGCTGCTTGAGGCCGAGCTCTTCGGCCACACCCGCGGCGCCTTTACCGGCGCGGTGCAGGGGCGCGTCGGGCGCATCGAGTCCGCCGACGGAGGCACGTTGTTTCTGGACGAGATCGGCGAGATGCCGCTGGCGCTGCAATCCAAGCTGCTGCGCTTTGTGGAGAGCGGAGAGTTGCAGCGGGTGGGCGACAACGAGACCGTCAAGGTGGATGTGCGCATCGTCGCCGCCACCCACCGGCCGCTGGCCCAGCACACCCAGACAGGCAGCTTCCGCGCCGACCTCTACTACCGGCTGGCGGTCTTTCTCATCCGCACCCCGTCGCTGGCCGAGCACGCCCAGGATCTGCCCCTGCTGGTGGACCACTTCATGCAGCGGCTGGGCCGCGAGACGCCGGTCAAGCGCGTGGATCAGAAGGCGCTGGCCAGGCTGGCCGCTGCACGACTGGCCGGGCAATGTGCGCGAACTCGAGCATGTTCTGGAACGGGGCGCGATTCTGGCCGGCGAGGAGCCGGTGCTGACCGCACGGGAGATCGACTTCGGGCTGTCGGTGAACTGAGCTGAGCTGCCAGCTGGAGAGAGGAGGATTTGGCGATGCAGATCGCAGGGAGATGCGATGGCATGGAGGTTGAAACCCAGCTCAGCGACCAGATCGCGCGCTACCTTGATCTGGCCACCAGCGAGGCCAAGCTGACCGCGGCCAACATGGCCAATATCGATACCCCCGGCTACCGGGCCGTGGGCATGGACTTCGAAGCCGAGATGCGGGAGGCGATGGCGGGCGTGGATCAGGGCCAGGCGGCGCGGCCGGTGCGCGTCAAGGCCGTCGACGGGCTGATTGCCCGGCCCGACGGCAACAATGTCTCCATGGACCGCGAAGGCCTGAACCTGGCCGAGGCGCAGCTGAAGTTCAAGACCGGCGTGGCCCTGCTTCGCCAGGAGTATCAGCGCGTCTTGGACGCCATTCACTCCGACAGCAAGTAGCCTGGAACCGCAACGTGCACGAGTTCATCTGAAAGGAGGGACAGGATGAATCTCTTTGGGATGATGGAAACCTCGGGCAGCGCCATGCAGGCCGAGCGGATGCGCGCCGAGGTGGTGGCGGCCAACATGGCCAACGCGGAGACCACGCGCACCGCCTCAGGCGGCCCTTACCGCCGCCAGCATGTGGTCTTTGCCGCCAATGCGGGCGATCCGGAGTTTCTCGAGCGCACTGGATGCGGCTTCAGGGAGCCTGCGGCGTCTGGAACCTCGGCATCGGCATGGAACACTGGCCCGGCGGCTCTGCCTCCGCTGCTCCCGCTCAATCTGCACGGTTCCTGAATGGCTCGGGCGCGGCTGCGCCGGGCGTGCACATTGCGCAGGTGGTCGAAGATCCTTCGCCTCCGCTCAAGCGCTACGATCCCGGCCATCCCGATGCGGGACCGGACGGATATGTCTCCTATCCGGACATTAATCCCCTCACAGAGATGGTGGACCTGATGGGGGCAACGCGTGCATATGGTCTGAACAGTTCCGCCGTGCAGGCCGAGAAGGGCATGATCACGTCGGCCCTGGAGATTGCCAAGTCGTAGGCGCGCCGCGGTTTGGACCAGCGGCAGGGAGCGGGCGCGTAGGAGCTGAAATCGCTGACTGGAAGGAGCCGGGAGAGACGATGATCACCGCAATCAATCCGCATGACCGCTGGAACGCAGGCATTGCCGGGACTGGCACGGCCTGGGCGCGCAGACCGGTCGCAGCGCTGGCGCGGCGATGCAGCTGCACGGCCGCAGCCCGTTTGCCGATCTGCTGACCGATGCGGTGGGCCAGGTGAACCAGCTGGAGGACCAGGCGCACACCGCCGTGACCGGGTTGATGACCGGCTCCGGCGTGGACGTGCATCAGGCGATGATCGCCACCCAGAAGGCGAGCATGGCCTTTGAACTGGCGCTGGCGGTGCGCAACAAGGCGGTCAGGCCTACCAGTCGGTGATGGGAATGCAGTTTTAAAGCAGTGGTCAGTGATCAGTGGTCAGTGATCAGCTGTCGATGAGCGAGTGGACTAATCACTGAGCCACTGATCACTGAACCACTGAGAGCGGAGACCATGGCCACCGGAACACAGTTGGAGAAGAGCGCGCCGGCAACGCCCGGACAGCCCCAGTTGACCGACCGGCTGGCCGGGCTGTGGGGACTGGGCGCGGGTTCGCTGGGCGGAGATGCAGCCGGCGCAGCGCGGCTGGGCGCTGGTGGCGGCGGCTGCTGCTGGCGGCGCTGATCGGAGGCCTGTTCTGGTACGGCGCTGCGCACCGACTGGCGCACTCTCTATGCCGGATCTGGACCCGGAGGATGCGCGCCAGACCGGCCAGATTCTGGCCCAGGCGCAGATTCCCTTTCGAGCCCACCGCCGACGGGACGGGCATCGGGTTCCGGCCGCGCAACTGGACAAGGCGCGGCTGGCGACCGCCGCCAAGGGCGGCGTCAAGAGCGGGCGGCTGGGATTTGAGATCTTCGACAAGCCCAACTGGGTGGGCTCGGAGTTCGACGAGCAGGTGAACTACCAGCGGGCTCTCGAAGGCGAGCTGGAGCACACGGTGGCTCGCTCACCGACGTTGAGTCGGCGCGGGTTCACCTGGTGCTGCCGCACGACTCGCTCTTTCGCGATGCAGGAGCGCCCGGCCAAGGCCTCGGTGGTGATCAAGCTGCGCCATCGCTCGCTGGCCGACGGCGAGCCGGAGGCGATTCGCAACCTGGTGGCCTCGGCCGTCGACGGGCTGACCCCGGACCGCGTGGTGCTGGTGGATGCGGCCGGCCACCTGCCGCTGGGGCCGAAGACCGCCGGAGGCCATGCAGCTGAGCGCCGAGCAGGCTCTCGAAGAAAAGCTGATTTCGACGCTGGAGCCGGTCACCGGCGCCGGCAACGTGCGCGCCTCGGTGACCCTGGACTACGATCCGGCGGCCACCGAGGAGACCCAGGAGAGCTACGATCCGGACCAGACGGTGACCCTTTCGATGCAGCGCACCGAGCAGACCTCCGGCGCGCAGCCGGTGGCCGCCGGAGTTCCCGGCACGGCCTCGAATGCGCCCAACTCGCAGGCTCTGCCCGTCTATCCGCAGCAGACCACGCCGCCCCAGACGCGCCAAGACGCGAGTCGGGAACCTACGGCGCCTCGAAGACGGTGCGCCACGTGATCGAGAATCCCGGCCGGGTGCGGCGGATGACGGCGGCGATTGTGGTGAACGACCGGCTGGCGCAGGCCGCGAGCAAGGGCAAAGCGGCGCATGTGGCAGCCGCGCTCGGCCGAGGAGCTGCGCAACCTGACCGCGCTGGCCCAGGCGGCGGTGGGATTCGACGCGGCGCGCGGCGACCTGCTGACGGTTCGAGGATCTGGCCTTCGACGAGAACCGCTCCGCAGCCGCCGGTCTCGCTGCCGGGCCAGGTGCTGGCTACGGCGGAGAATTCGCCGGTGCTGGTCAAGTATGCAGCTCTGCTGGCCGGCCTGCTGGTGGTGGTGGCCTTCGGCGTGCGTCCCGCTCTGCGTCACGCCGGGTCCGCGCCGCAAGTGCAGCCAAGGGAGGCGGCAAGAGAGTTGCCAGGCCAGCGCGGCGGCTGCAGCCCGCGGCATTGAAGCCGCCCGAGCCCGCCGAGGTTGACCCGGAGCGGATCAGGGCACAGGAGATCTTCGAGCAGGTCACCGGTCACCTCAAGCGCGAACCGACGCAAAGCTCGCGCCTGTTGCAGAGCTGGATTCACTCCGACTAGCACTGTGCTCGAGCGGTACGGCAGGCAAACGCGGCAGTGAGCAGTCAACGAGTAGAGCGCAATCAGGGAAAGGAACGGGATCTTGGCCGAGCAGGGAAACGAGAGCGGGGCAGCGCGGCGCCGCCAGTCGGCGCAACATCTCCGGCGTGCGCAAGGCGGCGGTGCTGCTGGTGGCCGTGGGCGAGGAACTGGCCAAGGAGATTCTGCGCGCTCTGCCGGAGGTGGACGTGCAGCGGCTGACCGAGGAGCTGGCCGACCTGCGCGGCATCACGCCGGAGCTCTCGGCGGAGATTCTGGAGGAGTTCTGGGAGCTGCTGGAGACGCAGAACTTCATGATCCACGGCGGCCTGGACTACGCCAGCCGCCTGCTGGTCGAGACCTTCGGCAAGGAGCGCGCCGACGATCTGCTGATGCTGGTGCGCCGCTCGCAGGAGGCGGCGCAGGGCAATCTGGCCAAGCTGCAGCGCACCGATCCCGCAGCAGTTGGGCAAGCTGCTCGACACCGAGCATCCGCAGACCATCGCGCTGGTGCTGGCCCACCTCGACCCGCAAGCGGGCCTCGATGGTGCTGGACAACCTGAGCGAGGAGCACAAGGTGGTCTCCATCCAGCGGCTGGCCGAGATGCGCCAGTTTTCGCCGGAGATGGCGCAGAAGGTGGCCCACATTCTGCACCGCCGCCTGGAGAGCGTGGGCGACACGGCGCGCAAGAGCTACTCCGGCTTCAAGGCGGTGGCCGATCTGCTGAACCGGCTCAATGCCGAGGAGTCGAAGAAGATTCTCGAAACCATTGAGGACGGCCAGCCGGAGCTGGCGCTGAGCATTCGCAACCTGATGTTCACCTTTGAAGATCTGGTCACGGTGCCGCCGGCCACCATCCGCGAGATCGTCTCCGGAGTGGACAAGCGGCAACTGGCGCTGGCCCTGCGCGGCGCCAACGAAGAGCTGCGCGCCCAGATCTTCAAGTCGATGAGTTCGCGAGCCGTGGAGATGCTGAAGGAAGATATGGAAGTGCTGGGCCCGGTGCGCTCGCGCGAGGTGGCGCAGGCGCAGCAGGAGATTCTCAACCTGGCCCGGCGGCTGGAGGCCGAGGGCAAGGTGGTTCTCAAGCTGGAGACCGGCGACGAGATGCTGGCGTGAACGGTGATCAGTGATCAGGGAACAGTGGAGCAGTGATCAGAAGATCAAGCTGGAATTCAGTGAGAGGTTACATGAATCGAGCCTGAGCGTCCAGTCGTAACTGATCACTGATCACTGATCACTGACTATCTAAGGAGACTCCTTGCAGCAGACGGGATCGGCAAACGAGAACGGCGCGGCGGGGCGGGTCGAGGTCTTCGAGTACCCGGCCGGCCCCGCATGCGCCTGCTTTGCCGGACTGGGAGCTCTGGAGCACGGCGAGGCGTCGTGCGAGGATCCGACGCGGACGACGGAGCACTCGGAGAACTGCGGTCCGAGCGCAGGAGGCGCCGGCAGCGCGGCGAGTTCGATGCGCGGCTGGCCGAAGAGAAGCGCAAGGGCTTTCGAGGCCGGGCGCGAGCGAGGCCGGCAGGAGGGCCGCCAGGCCGAGCGCGAGGCGCAGGCCGCGGCTCAGGCGGCCGCCGAGGAGCGGCGCGTGCAGCAGGCCGCCGAGCTGGTCGAGAGTCTTGCCCAGGAGCGCGACCGGTATCTGCACGCGGTGGAGCACGAGGTGGTGAAGCTGGCGCTGGCTGTGGCGGCGCGCATTCTGCGCCGCGAGGCGCAGATGGACCCGCTGCTGCTGACCGGCGCGGTGCGGGTGGCTCTGGGACAGCTCTCGGCTCGACCCAGGTGCGGCTGCGCGTGCCCGCGGCCGAACTCGATTTGTGGACCGAGGCCATCGCCCTGCTGCCCAACCTGGCGGTGAAGCCCGCAGTGGTTGCCGGCGAAGGATGCGGCTGGGCGACTGCGTGATCGAGACCGAGCTGGGCTCGGTGGACCTGGGGATTCGCGCCCAGCTGGGAGAGATTGAGCGCGGCTTCTTCGACCGCGCCGGCGGACGCAGTGCCGAGCCGGCCGTCAAGGCGGAAGAGGCGGCTGGCGCAGCCGGGGAGATGCGCACTTGATGACCGCGCACGCACAGCTTTTGGACCGCTACTTCAGCCGCCTGGAGCGCGGCCAGCCCTGGCGCTGGCGCGGGCAGGTGCTCGAGTCGGTGGGCCAGACCATCGAGTCGGCGGGGCCGCTGGCCTCGGTGGGCGAGTGCTGCGAGATCAAGGACCAGTTCGGGCAGCCCGCACCTGGCCGAGGTGATCGGATTTCGCGGCTCGAATGTGCTGTCGATGCCGGTCGAGACCACGGAGGGGATTCGCTTCGGCGATCCGGTGGCGGCGCTGGGCATTCATCCCGAGATCGAGGTGGGCGCGGCGCTGATGGGCCGGGTGCTGAATGCGCTGGGCGAGCCCATCGACGAGGGCCGGCGCTCCGGCAGTCTACGCACACGCTGCCTCTGGAGGGAGCGGTGCGCTCGCCGCTCGACCGGGCGCCCGATTCGCACGCCGCTGGGCACCGGAATCCGCGTGCTCGACGCGCTGCTGACCGTGGGCCGGGGACAGCGGGTGGGCATCTTCGGCGGCTCGGGTGTGGGCAAGAGCACGCTGATCGGCATGATGACCCGCAACACCGAGGCCGATGTGACGGTGGTGGGCCTGGTGGGCGAGCGCGGCCGCGAAGTGGGCGAGTTTCTTGAGGATTCGCTGGGCGACGAGGGCCGGGCGCGCTCGGTGGTGGTGGTTTCGACCTCCGACCAGTCGCCGCTGATGCGCATGCGGGCGGCGCTGGCCGCCACCACGATGGCCGAGTTTTTTGCCGCGCAGGGAAAGCATGTGCTGCTGGTGCTGGATTCGCTGACCCGCTTTGCCATGGCCGCGCGGGAGATCGGCCTGGCCGCCGGAGAGCCGCCCACCGCCAAAGGGTATACGCCCTCGGTCTTCACCCGGCTGGCGCGCACTGGTGGAGCGCGCCGGGCAGTTCCGCGTGGGCTCGATCACCGCTTTTTATACGGTGCTGATGGAGGGCGACGATCAGCAGGACCCGCTGGTGGACGCGGTGCGGTCGCTGCTCGACGGCCACGTGGTGCTCTCCCGCGACTCTGGCGGCCGAGGGCTGGTATCCGCCCGTCGAGGTGCTGGACTCGATCAGCCGGCTGATGCCGGCCGTTACCCAGCCCGAGCATCGCGAGCAGGCGGCGCTGCTGCGCCGGCTGATGGCGGTCTACGCCCGCTCGGAGGATCTGGTGCGCATCGGAGCCTACAAGCCGGGCTCGGACCCGGACCTGGACCGCGCGTTGCGCGCCCGGGACGCGATGCGCGCCTTCATGACCCAGGATGCGCACGAGCAGGTTCGCTTTGCCGACTGCGTGCGCCGCCTGGCGGCACTGGCCGCGGAGGTTTGAGGCCATGGCCGTCTCGCGCGCGCTGCGCCGCCTGCTGCGCATTCGGAATCTCGAAGAAGAACAGGGCCGGCTGGCGCTCGAGTCGGCGCTCGGCGATCTGAGGCAACTCGAGAATGCGCTGGCAGGCGACCGTCGAGCGGGCACGCAGCGGACGGCGGCTGGTGGGGGCGAGCGCCCACAGCGGGGAGTTGCCGGACCGGCTGGCCGGCCTTGAGGAGACGCGCGCGGCGGGCCGCCATGCCGCGGCGCTCAAGCCGAGAATCGCCGAGGCGGAGCTCGATGTGGTCGCGCTGCGGCAGGAGTATCTGGCTCGCAGAATCGAGCGCCGCCAGGCCGAGACGCTGATTGAGGAAACCGAGGCCCGGGACGCCATCGATGCAGGCCGGCGCGGACAGCAGTCGCTCGACGACTGGTTCGGCAACAGGATGCATCAGGCTGGGACGCGAGGCGGAACCGGACGAATCAGCCTCTTCTATCGCTGAACCGCGGGGGAACCGAGCTCGTCGCGAGATGAAACTTGAGTGAAAATTTACGTGGATGAGGATTTGCTTTCCTGAAACGGGAACGATAATCCCACTCCTGACAATGCTCTAACCCTCCTCAACTCTCTTTGGCACGGCATCTGCACTGTTTCTCCTCATGACAGTTGCCGCGACTATCGAGATTGGGGCGGGTGGGCAAATTGGGCCGGGGGGACAAATGGGGCCGGGTGGGCATTCAGAGCCGGGCCAGAGTTTGCCAGGGGCAAAAGCTGCGGGCAAGGCGCAACGCGCTGAGTGGGACGGTGCGTTGGGGTTGAGTGCGACTACCGCTTCCGTGCCGGCTGCATCGAGTTTCCGTTCCAGATGGCAGTCCATGCTGGCGTCCCTGAATGCCAACCTGGAATGCTCCGGCAATGACGAAACTGCGGTGAAAAAGAAGGATGAGAATTTGGCTGCGACGGTAGATCCATCTCTAAAGGCTACAGGTAGCGATGCGGCAACCGTCGCGCACGCTTCTGTCAGCACCTCGCAGCGATGGGGACAGGTGAGCGCGAAACAAATCGCTTCGGCGGAAGGTGAGAAGAATTTATTCCTGGCCGACACAGAAGCTGGACATTCCCTCTCGCAGACGGCATGGGAGACGCTCCGGCAATCCGCCTCCCATCCGGCATCGAAGAGCGGCGCGACGGCAGGAACTCCGTCCAAGGAAGAAAACACGGGTAACGCGCACTCGGCCGGCGCCGTCAAGAGCGTAAAGCCTAAAGCCGCATCCGGCGAAATAGCGACTGGGACGGCGGCCAATCTTGCAACGGTGCAAAGTATTTCAGTGGCGATACCGGCTCCAGTTGCCGAAGTTCAGTCTCCAGGCACCACCGAAGCGCCGGCTCAAACCCCGCTCGCCGATCAATCCAGCCAATTGTCTCGCGCCTTCACTCTGGGTTTTATTCAACAAACTTCATCGTTCCAGGACGGCCTCGGAACAGCGACCATAGGGACGATCACCTCTCGGAATAAGGCGTCGGGTGCGTTCGATGGCGCGGAGGCCGTGGATGCGCCGCATGCGGATCACTCAGGTGTGGGGGCCAAAGAGACGATTGCAACCGCGAATCAGGCAATGGAAAGAGTAGTCATAGCGGATGGCACGCAATCTTCGCATACGCAAGTTCCTGTCATGCCAGCCGCGGCAAAGAGCGCAAACGGCAGCCAGGTTGAAAGCGGAAACGATAGCCTAAGCGGCGAAATTACGGCTGTTACCCCGGCAACGCAGGACAAAGCCGCGACGGTTCCTGCAAAGACTTCGCAGATTGCTGTGCATGGCGAACTGCAGAACAGGAATATAGATGAGGCCGGATCCTCCACCACAAATGGATTGGCGCCCTTCGCGGCAGCCGTAGAAACTTCGTCCTCGGAACAGATGCGGCCGCAAGCGGAGAGCAAGCCGCATGCGCTCGCCGATAGCCAGCCAAGGCCGCAGACACAGACCGCGATTCAAAGCGTGGATGCAGTTGCGTCCCCTGTGGGCAGCGTCGCTTTGCATCAAACTTCAGCGATCGGCAATGCCGCCGCCTCTCAATCCGTCGCCACCCCCGGATATGACTCCGATTGCGGATAAGGCTGGCGCGGCCAGCAATTTGAAGACTTCTCGCTGCAGGCCGGGTCGCGGACTTCGCATACGGCAGCGGAAGTGCATGGAAATCAGAAAACAGCTTGCAGGCGGTTCAGGATGGGTCAAACAACGCGGCTCTGGCGCGCGACCTCTCTACTGCGCACGCTGGCCAACCTGGGCAGCGAATCGGCCGCTGCGGCAAGCAAGGGCGAATCGACGGCGCACGATACTTTTGCCGCGCTCGATGCGGAGAGTTCCTCGGGACCACGACCTGGGTTCATGCGGGAACGCGAAGCGCGGAGGCCGGTTTTCAGGATCCGGCGCTGGGTTGGGTAGGAGTGCGGGCGGATGCGAGCGGCGGCGGAGTGCATGCCTCCCTGGTTCCGGGCTCGGCGGAGGCGGCGGTGACGCTCGGCGGCCATCTGGCGGGATTGAACGCCTATCTGGCCGAGCAGCACACGCCGGTCGATTCGCTGACTTTAGCCGCAACGGAGGATCGATCGGCCAATTCCAGGCATGGGGCAGGGCGCTCAGCAGAGCATGCATCAAGGCACGCATCAGGAGGCAGGACGGGAGACGGGGCAGGGTCAATCGTCGGGCCAGCAATCCAGCACGCAGGCTAGCGCGCCCGTTTTGACGGCGGCGGCCGGCAGAGAAGTCTCGGCATTTCCGGCAGGACGGAATCAACGGCACAGGCGTTTGTTTCGAGGGCACACATATTTCAGTGATGGCCTGAGGCACGAAAGCGATGGTCGGAGGCACGAAAGCAGATGTGGTGAAAAAACCAGGCAAGGCAGAAGACAAGCAGGGAGGGAAAAATGTCAGTCTTATCGGAAATCTTGAATCATCATCAAAATCAAATGACGGCGGGGCAGGCACTGACAGGGAAGACCGCGACGCCCAGGGCCAGCGCCGCGGCTGCGGCAGCGCCCGCGGCGACCGGGACCAGCAGCACGAGCAGTTCTACGAGCGACTTCGGCCACCATCTCAGCCAACGACTTTCTCACCCTGCTGGTGACCGAGATGCAGAACCAGGATCCGACCGCGGACACCGATCCCAACGAGTACATCAACCAGTTGGTGCAGGTGAACAGCCTGGAGCAGTTGATCTCCATCAATCAGACGTCTGAGCACGGATCTGGGCAACCCGTCTGCCGATGCAAGCGGAGCCACCGCCAACAGCCAGTCCGAGCAGCGCAACGGCCAATGCGGCCGGCACGAGCGCGACCGCCGCAACCGCACAAGCGCATGCGGCAGGACACCATGGAAAGGCCTCGGCCGCAGTCCAGTCCGCGGCATCCGCCGCAGCCACGGCCGGCGCCACTCCATCACGCACCACGGGAATCAACTTCGCTCCCGGCAATCTCGGCATACCGGCGGCCAACCCCGCTGCGAATCGCGTGGCGCAGTCGCTGAGCGGGCAGTCCTGAGTTGAATGAAGCTCGATCATCCGCCGGCTGTTAAGGGCCAGCGCAAACAGTTGAAAACATCAAGAGGAGAACTACGATGGCAAGTTTCTATATTCCGCTTACCGGCCTCAACGCCGATTCGACGGCGTTGAACACCATTGCAAACGATCTTTCCAACATGAACACCACCGCCTACAAGGGCCAGACGACCAATTTTTCCGATCTGTTTTACCAGCAGGTTGGATCGAGCGGCTCGGGCAATGAGATTCAGGTGGGCGAGGGGGTGCAGGTAGCCTCCAATGAAACCAACTTTACGCAAGGGTCTTACGACACCAGCGGCACCACCAGCCTCCGACGTGGCATTGAACGGCAGCGGATTTTTTGTGGTGAGCAACGGCGGCAGCAACCTCTACACCCGCGACGGCGACTTTCACGCAGGACTCGACCGGCAACCTGATCACCTCCGACGGCATGACGGTGATGGGCTACCCGGCGGTGAACGGCGTGGTGAACACCAATGCGCCGTTGACGGCGATCAATATTCCATTGAGCGGGCAGGTGCAGCAGCCGGAGGCGACCACCACCTTCAGCATGACCGCCAATCTGGATTCAGCCTCGCCCATCGGCACCACGCTTTCCCGCGCCGATCACGCTATACGATTCGCTGGGAGTGAGTTACCAGGCGACGGTGAACTATACGAAGACGGGAACCAACACCTGGTCCTACGACATTACGGTGCCCGATACGGTGACGGCGGCTCCAGCCACGGCTGCTGCGGCAACGACCATGGCCGTGCCGGCGTCCACGCCAACTGCGACTGCCGTGACCATAGCCGCGCAGGCGGAAGCGGTGGCTCCGGCAACATTTACCAGCACCCTTACGCCGTCTTCGAGCGTGGATTCCGTGGCGGGCACAACAACCTTCAGCTACAACTTCGGCTACGGGCGGAACGGTGGATGGCGACAGCGACTCTAAGCATTAACGGGCAAGCGGTGGCGATTCCCGGCGCCGGCGAAACGGTGTGCTGCGTTGCAGGGACAGGTCAATGCGCTGGGACATTGCTGGCGTATCGGCCGGTCTGACTGGCAACGTGCTGACCATCACTGTGCCAACCTCCATGGCAGCCGGCATGACCGCGGCCAGCACCATGGTGGGGGATTTGACGGGAACGACGAGCAACTTCGATTTCAATACCGGCGGTACGGTGGATCCGACATCAACGAATCTGCTGATCAGCGGGCAGACGGCGACCGGCGCTTCGGCCACCATCACCGCGCCGACGATCACGCGCCGGCGAATCGATCATCCGACTATGCCAGTGCTCTGACCACGCAGCTGGGAGATGCGGGCATCACCAACGCGACGGTCTCGTACCTTCCCGGCACGAACCAGCTATCCATCACCGGAGCCAACGTAGCGACCACGGGCGGAGTGAGCCAGGATCTGGCGGCGACCACGACCAATTACGATTTTGGATCGACCGCTACAGTCGATCCGTCGACGAACTTTACGATTACCGGACAGACGGCAACCGGCGCCACAGCCACCATCACCGCGCCGGCGATCACGGCCGGTGAGACGGTGGCGGAGTATGCGGCCGCGCTGACAGCGGCGCTGGGCCCAGCGGGCGCGAACATTGTGGGCGTGACAGTTTCCTCCACAGGCGGCCAGTTAACCATCACCGGCGCCAACATGACCACGGCGAACAGCATGAGCCAGGATTTGCAGGCGACTACCACCAATTTCACCCTGGCATCGAGCGGTGGAACCGTGGCCACGGTCGATCCTGCAACCAACCTGACGATCACCGGGCTGACCTCGAGCGGCAGCACGGCCACCATCACCGCGCCCACAGTGGTTGCGGGCGAATCGCTGGCAACTTATGCGGCTGACCTTTCGACAGCGCTCTCGAATGCGGGCATCGCCGGAGTGACGGTCTCGTCCACGGCCGGCGGTGGACTCTCCATTACCGGCGCCAACGTATCGACCTCCGGCAACGTGGTACAGGATGCTCTGGCTTCGGCCAACGCCAGCGGCACATTGACCTTCAACTCCAGCGGCAACCTGGTGAGCCCGGCAGCGAATATCAGCGGCATTACGTTCAGCGGCTTATCCGACGGAGCGGCCAATCTGGATATGACGTGGAATATTCTGGGCACGAACGGCACATCCACCATCAGCCAGGAGGATTCGGCCTCCGCGCTTTCAGCGGCTCCCGCAAACGGCTACACCACCGGCGTCTACCAGGGATTCACGATCGGCTCGGACGGCACCGTCACGGCCACCTATTCGAACGGGCAGTCGCAGGCCGTCGGTCAACTGGCGCTGGCCAACGTGACCAACCTGCAGGGACTGTCGTTGCAGGGCAACGGCAACTATGCAACGACGCAGTCCAGCGGAGCGGCATTGATCGGCGCCTCGGGAACCGACGGACTGGGCACGATTGAAGACTCTTCGCTGGAAGAATCCAACGTGAATATCTCGGCCGAGTTCTCTGACCTGATCATTGCCCAGCGCGCCTTTGAGGCCAACGCGAAGTCGATCACCACCTTTGACACTGTTACACAGGACACCATCAATATGGTTCATTAGAGCGGTTTCACAATGAACATGCTTATTCCGGCTCTGTGAATGGTGGCTTTTTTTGATGAAAAAGCCACTTGGCGGAAGCGGTTTCGGAGTAGAGCAAGTGTAGATCCGCTGTAATCGCGTCAGGGGCGGTCTTCGGGCCGTCCCAAACCTCAATGATCACGCGCTCCGATCGACGAATTATTTTGCACTCACATCGATAAAGAGTCCCTTGCCTTCGGCCAGCGCCGATCCCTGAGCGTTAAGGATTCTGGCTTCGCTCCAGTGTTTGCGGCCTTCGCTGCGAACGACGCGGCCCTCCATGCGGATAGGCGCGCAGGAGGGGACTGGGCGGCGATAGTCGACCTCCATGTGGCGGGTCATGGACGTGAAACCGAGTGCGCGGACGGATTTGCTCATGATTTCATCCAGCAGCGTGGCGATGATGCCGCCGTGCAGGTAGCCAGGGTGGCCTTCAAAGATTTCAGGAACCGTCACCAGGCAGACGACCGATTTGTCCTCGGCGAGCAGAAATTCGAGGTGTAGGCCGGTCGAGTTTGCCGGGCCGCAGCCGAAGCAACGATTGCCGGGCGCGAGGGCCATGGGAGTGAGGTTTTCGTTTTTTTTTATCATTGCTTGGGGCGCCACGCCAGACATTCTTCGCGGCGATCATCACGATTGTATAATGACCGATGGCGCGAACCGGCATGATGTTGCCGCATATGCGGTGAAGCAGGAGGAGAATGTATTGAACCACTGTAGAAGAGAATTCATCAAGTCCTTAGCTGCAACAGCAATCGTTCCCGGACTCTCCAGGGAGACCATAGCCGCGGAAGAATGCGCCCTTGCGATAAAGAAAAGCGACATAAAACCAGACTCGACACGGCGCCCCAAGAATGTTGTTCTGATGATTTGCGACGACCTCGGTTACGGCGATATGGGTTGTTATGGGTCGAACTTGAAAACCCCGCACCTCGACAAGCTCGCTTCGCAAGGCATGCGCTTCACGCGCTTCAATGCGGCCCATCCTCTTTGTTCCGCCTCGCGCGCAGCACTGCTTACCGGCCGTTATGCGCAGCGCAGTCATACCATCGGAGCCTTCTTTCCCGGCACCAAGACAGGAATGTCTCTCCAGGAGGTTACGCTTGCAAATCTTTTTCAGAACCGCGGATATAGAACCCACGCCATTGGGAAATGGCATCTAGGCCACGCCCCTGAATACCTGCCCACAAAACGCGGATTCGATTCCTTCTATGGCGTTCCCTATAGTGACGATATGCAGCCCTTGCCGTTGATTCGCGATACTACGATTCTTGAGGCCGACACTAACCGGGAACTGCTGACACCCCGTTATACAGAAGATGCTCTGCGATTTATGGAAGAAAACGCGAGCGTGCCGTTCTTTCTCTATCTCGCCTACTCTTACCCGCATGACCCGGCGCGAGCCTCCGTCCGGTTTAAAGGCGCATCGGGAATGGGAGATTTTGGCGACTGTGTGCAGGAGATCGATTGGAGCGTAGGCGAAATCGTTCGCTGCCTGGAAAGAAACGGCATTCTGGAGGATACGCTGCTCTTGTTTACCAGCGATCATGGCCCCTGGTATCAGGGAAATACAGGCAACTTACGCGGGAGAAAAGGCTCTACCTTTGAAGGCGGCTTTCGCGTGCCGCTTCTGGCGCGCTGGCCGGCTGGGGTCCAGTCAGGGAACGTGCAGAACGCCTGGGCGACAAATCTGGATATTCTGCCCACTCTTACGGCGCTCTGCGGCCTGGATGCATCTCCAAATCCGCTGGATGGTATTGATATATCCGCAATTCTGCGTGGAGAACAGGAGGATATTCCCCGAAAGTCGCTTTTATACATCACTCCGCTCACCTCGGACAACTCAGATATTCACTGCGCTCGCAGAGGCGATTGGAAGCTGCGCTTAGCGCAAATTGACGGTGAGATATACATTAACGACTACACCAGCGGGAATCTAAGCTATTGGCTGCCGCGCCCGGAGTTATATAACCTGGCATTGGACCCTGGCGAAAGCTATGACGTGGCGAAAGACCATCCTGAAATTGTCAAGGCAATATCCGAGGACGCCGACGCACAGATAGCAACGATGCCGGAAGCGGTAAAACAAGCGTATTCGCAACTCCGTAAGCGTGTTGCGCGATCCACGACGCCACCCGGAGGCGCACCTCGGCCGCCATCCAGCGCGCCAATTCCATCCTGGGCATGGGAGCCAAGCGACAGGCGATAGAGTTTGCTATTAATGAATGAGAGCTGGAGTTACGCTTCTACTCCTGACGTGCGTAACGGCAAGGAACCTCTCTATCAAGCGTTTCAGTTGCACGCGCACCATTTCTATCTCCTGGAATTGTGCGTGCCTGCACTACGAAATTCCCCAATCAGCGGAAATTGGCAAAGGAACTGGAGCTCTCAGGCAAGGGCAGCCAAATACGTTTCCCGATCAACATTGCTTCCGGAGAGGACAATGCCTATCCTATTGCCGCGCGGGCTCCCGTTTTCTTTGAGCGCGGCGGCCAGCGGGGCGGCTCCGGCGCCCTCGGCCAGGTTGTGCGTGTCCTGGAAATAGATGCGCATGGCCTGGGCGATCTCTGCGTCGCTGACTTCGACGATGCGGGCGACGTTCGTCCAGATGATCTCCAGCGCCTGGGGATTCGGAGTGCGGCAGGACAGGCCGTCGGCAACCGCGCTCCGTGCAGGGGCCTCCACAACGCGATGTTCTTTGAAGCTGAGCGCGTAAGAAGGTGAACCGGCAGCCACCACGCCGACAATCTCCGTTGCCAGCCCCAGTGCGTTGCGCGCGGCTGAGACTCCGCAGATGGAGGAGCCCAGGCCAATGGGAACATAGATCGTATCGAGGAACGGAGCTTCCTGAAAGAACTCCAGAGCAAAGGTTGCCGTGCCCTTCACCAGCAGCTCGTGAAAAGACTCGACCATGGAGAAGCCGCGGTCGGCGGCGAGTGTGACGGCAAACTCCAGCGACTCCTGAAAGTCCTGGCCGTGCTCCACCAGTTCCACTCCCTGGGCCAGCATGGCGCGATTTTTCTCCTTGCTGTTGCCGTGGGGAACGACGATAACGGCCTTCAAACCGAGCAGCCGGGCGGCCATGCCCACTCCCTGGCCGTGATTGCCGCGAGTGGCCGCAACCACGCCCTTGAGGGCAGGCTGCGTCTCCTTCAGCCAGTCCAAATAGACCAGCGCTCCGCGCAGCTTGAAGGCGCCCACCGGGGTATGGTTCTCGTGCTTGATCCAGGCTTCGCCCGATAGACGCTCGTTGATCAACGGCCAACTGTACTGTGGCGTGGGCGGCATGTGGCGATAGACTACCGCCTGGGCTTCATTAATCTGTGACAAAGAAGGAAGTTGCATGCGTTCAGCATATCGAAACTGGCACGCTTTATCTTGCCTTAATGAATCCCGACTTGTGAAGGAGTTCTTCCAGGTGCTCAACTGGGATTACGTGAGCGGACAGTTTGCCCAGAAGACATAAACGACAACGTGCGGACGGTTCAAAATCGGATTCCCGTATTGACCCGCAAATGAAAACTTTTTGACCGCATCCATTGTGGTTCAATCGAGTAAGGTAAGATGACCCCATGGATCGCAGAGACTTTCTTAAGGCAGCAGGCATTCTGGCCGTAACGGGAACGGGCATAGCCGCAGGTCAGGAGGCTCCTTTGGTCGTCGCCGGACTGGGCGACTGCGAAAAAATCACCAAGGATGGCTTGGTTCCCCCTTCCTCGTGTTTCTGGGATCCGGATCGACGGCGGCTTTCGCTCGACGGCGGACGGAACGAGGTGGTGGCCGCGCA
Organism: uncultured Acidobacteriaceae bacterium; assembly: GCA_963724755.1. GTDB lineage: Bacteria > Acidobacteriota > Terriglobia > Terriglobales > Acidobacteriaceae > Telmatobacter. Next base: position 46,451 of record CAVRVZ010000015.1, on the reverse strand, counting down.
ATTGATTCTGACGGCCACCGCCGGAGACGTAGAAAACGTGGACGTGGAAATCGGTGATCTCCGCGGTCCGGGCGTCATTGCCGCCGATCCAAACATTACACTTTACCTGCAAGCCTACCAATTCGTGGAGCACGGCAACTGGGAAGGCTTCTCCGAGGTTCTTCCTGACCGCAAATGGTATCCCGACGTGCTGGTTCCATTTCGCGACCCTTACAGCGCTGCACGCCGTGCCGTTGGCGCGCCATTTCCTATCCAGATCGCAAACGGCCCCAACCAGGGCGTGTGGATCGACGTTTACATCCCGCGCACCGCGAAGCCGGGCACGTATGAAGCGCCTGTGCGCGTGAAGGTGGGCGGCGAAGTGCGCAGCCTGGCTTCGCTGGTCCTCAGGGTTCACGACTTCACATTGTCAGACGAATTTCATGTGGACGGATTCGGGCAGTTTTTCGGTCATGCGTATAAATATCACCACGCTTCCTACGCCACAGCGGGAGTGGATCGGTGGTGGGAGGTGGCCAAACGTTATCACCAGATGGCCCATCAACACCGGTTTGTCGCCACCGATACGTGGGGACAGGGCCCGAATGCATCGAATTGGAGCGATTACGACAAGACCTACGGGCGCGAACTGGATGGCAGCCTGTTTACCGCCAGCGAAGGCTATGTCGGGCCGGGTGAAAACACGGGTCTGCCTTTCTGGGAAGCGTCAATCCGGCACCAGTTCAACGGCGTTGTCCCCATCTTCACGGAGGAGCAGTTGCGCCAGTATACGCAGTCCGCGCGGGAGTTCTGGGAGCACGTATCCTCCCGCGGATGGCAGAACCGGCGATTTTTTGCCTACATTATCGACGAGGCTGGCGCGGACGCTCGCGACGTGGAAAACTTACGGAAGCTTCAGACCGCGTTGGATGCAGGAGCAGGCCCCGGGAAGATCAATCTCATATGGACCTCTCACACCGACCCCGCGATCCTGGCGAAAGATCCTCAGACCGATCTGCGCGGTATTATCCGCTGGTGGTCTCCCAATGGGGAGGCCTGCGACCCGCGTTTCCTGTCAGAGCGCGTGAAGCTCGGCGAAACGGTCTGGTTCTATCACCACGGCCACCCCTGCAATGGGGTGCATGCGGTAAATGCCACCGGAGTCGAATTGCGCACCTGGGGCACGATCTGCTGGCGTTACGGGCTGAACGGCTCTTTCTGGTGGGCCTTGGACTACTATGACGAGCATGACCCCATGACCAAGCCGATTTACCGTCCTCGCGAGACCCGTTGGGGTAATGGCGTAATGGTTTATCCCGGAGCCCGATTGCCGGATATTGGATTCCCGGCGATTGATGGCCCAGTGAGCAGTCTCCGCATGAAGGCCTACCGCCGGGGTCTCCAGGATTACGAGTATTGCTGGCTACTCGCGCAGAAAGGCAAACGCGCCATCGCTGACAACGCCATGCGGAAACTCATTCCGGTGGCGCTGACGGTGGCGCAAGACTGGGAGAACCAGGTCTTTAACCAGGCGTCCGGCGAGGCGTCCGTGGCTGGGGACGACTGCGGCGGAACTGAAGAGCATTGCCAGCAGCGCGGCAAACTCTATTGGCCACCCTGGAAAACGCATGTAGACGAGTGGTACGCGGTCCACGAAGAGCTGGCGTCGGCATTAGATGCGACGTAGATCAGGCCACGCGCCATCTTGCGCCCGGATGGTGGTTTACCTCGGAGTGGCATTCTGCCTGGCCGGCTGCCACTCGGCGCCGTCGCTCACTGCGCAACAGGCGGAAGGAAAGCACCTTTACCAGGTTCGCTGCGCCCATTGCCACCAAGACAACGACCTGGGTCTCAAGAAAGTTCCGCCGGACCTGCACGGCGTTTTTAACCGCAAGACCCTGCCCAGCGGCGCTCCGGCCACGGATGCGGCTGTGCGGCAGACTGTGCTGACAGGGAAGGGAATGATGCCCGCTTTCGCCGGCCGCTTCAACGAGGAACAGATGGCTGCGCTGCTGGCCTACCTGCATACCGGGCTGCAGCTGAAATCGACGAGACTCGCTGGACCCGGCGCATAGTACGCAATTTCAACCCGCAGTCGCGGTATACTCGGGATTGCCATGGCAACCGAAAAAACCTTTTATTTAGAGACCTTCGGCTGCCAGATGAATGCCCATGACTCCGAAAAGGTGATTGGCACACTGCAGCGTGAGGGCTACCGGCAGGTGGAGTCAGAAGAAGACGCCGGGCTGATCCTCTACAACACCTGTTCCATCCGCGACAAAGCCGAGCAAAAGGTCTTTAACCGCCTCAACGACTACAAAAAGCTGGTCAAAGGCCGGCAAGCGCTTCGGCGTGCTGGGGTGCGTGGCGCAGCAGGAGGGCGAAAAGATCTTCGAGCGGGCGCCGTATGTTTCGCTGGTCTCGGGATCGGCCTCCTATCGCAAGCTGCCGGAGATGCTCAGCGGCTGGAGGCAGGCGAGAACCGCATCACCGGCCTCGACGACCGGCAGACGGACGAGACCTTCGAGACCGAGTTTACCGCCCGCCAGAACCCCTATCGGGGCTATATCACCATCATTGAGGGCTGCGACAAGTTCTGCGCCTACTGCGTGGTGCCCTATACGCGCGGCAAGGAGCGCAGCCGGACTTCGACCTCGGTTCTGGAGGAAGCGCGCCGGATCGCCGACCTGGGCTATACCGAAATTCAGCTGCTGGGCCAGAATGTGAACAGCTACAGGGACCCGGAAGGGAAGCGGAGCTTCGCCGAACTGCTGGCGGCGGTGGGGCAGGTGGGCGGAATCCGCCGCGTGCGCTTCATGACCAGCCATCCGCGCGATTTTACCCGCGATATCGTCGACGCAATCGATGCAGTTCCAACACTTTGCGACCACGTGCATCTGCCGGTGCAGTCGGGCTCTGAGCGGGTGCTCAAGCTGATGGCGCGGGAATATACGCCCGGAGTGGTACCTGGAGCGGATTGCCTGGATCAAGGCGGCGCGCCGGCCCATCTCGATCTCGACAGACATTATCGTCGGATTCCCAGGGGAGACTCCGGAGGACTTTATCCAGACCATGGACCTGCTGGCACAGGTTGAGTACGATTGTGTCTTCGGTTTCAAGTATTCGGCGCGGCCCAATACGCCGGCGCTGGTGATGATCGATTCCATCCCGGAGTCGGAGAAAGCTCACCGGCTTCAAGTATTGCTTGACCGCCAGCGCGAGATTCAAAGAATCAATTATTCCAAGCACATAGGGCAGATAATGGAAGTAATGGTCGAAGGGCAGAATGCGGCCGTGGGCAGGTTACGGGGCGCAGCAGCCAGAACAAACCGGTGAATTTTACCTGTGCGCAGCCCATCGCTCCGGCGCCCGGCAGCTATGCGCAGGTGAAAATCACTGCGGCGCATCCGAACAGTCTGGTGGGCGAGAGCGTCTAAGATGGAAGTGAGATCAGCGGAAGAAGGAAGAGGGTTCTATGGATATTGAGGTGCGGATTCGAGGGCTGATGATGGACCCGGCCACCAATATGCCCATTGTGGTGCTCAAAGACGTTGCTTCAGAGACGGTGATGCCGATCTGGGTGGGGATCTTTGAGGCCAACGCCATCGCCATCGAGATTGAGAAGATGGCGGCTCCGCGACCCATGACCCACGATTTGACCCGAAACCTAATCCGACACTTGAATGCTCGGCTGGAACGCGTTGTAATTACAGAACTTAAAGATGATACATTCTTTGCCGTTCTGTGGCTTCGGCAGGGTGACGAGCCGATCTCCATCGATGCCCGGCCCTCCGATGCTGTGGCCCTGGCTCTGCGTGCCGATTGCCCGATTTATGTATCCGAGCAGGTGATGCAGACGGCCAGGCTGAATACCACCGGGCCGCCGGAAGGTCCCACAGCCGAACAACTGCGCGGCTGGCTTGAGGGACTGAACGACGAGGATCTGGGCCGCTACAAAATGTAGAGACTACATCTAAAACTGTACGAAGCGACCTTGAGGGAAGGGATTCATCTTCAGGATTCAAGTTTCAACAGTAAATTATCTATTCTGCGGTTTCAGTATACAGAATATACGTTATCAGACATGCCGATTAGTGGGTAAATGGCCTCTATTATTCGCTCGATAACGATGCGCAGAAACAGGCCATACACATTCCTGCATTCTGTCGCATGTCATTGTCGCAATTTGTCAATTTGCACGGCAATCTTCCTGTCAGCGAATGTTCAGCCTTTGAAGCGAAAAAGGCTTTTGCCATTGATCGCAACGGGGGCAGCTTGTCCGCGAACAGTTCGAAGCTCCTCGTCAATCGTGCGCATTGTCTCGCGGTGAAGTTTATTCACGGCTTCTTGGGTCCCGTCCGTTCGCGGTTCCAATTTTCGCCGACGTTAAGTAACACAAAAAGAATTACTTTTGTGTGCTCCCATGCGACTGAATCATAACCCGTTTGTAGCATTGTGAATCCCGCCGATGATTGTTTCAATGTCCTTGACGAATTCGCAACGGGCCCCAATGCATAGATAATCCGACACCCGAAAAGGAGCATTCCCCATGACAGTCGCAACTTTGCCATTCGAAACGTCCCTTCGCAGTGAGAGTGAGATCAGGCGTTACCCTACATTTAGACAAGTACGAGTCGAGAAACCGGACTTCACTGTTGCTTACGTGATGGCTGTGGTGCTGGGGTTTGTATTCGGTTTGGCCATCGCCGCTGTCTACTACGGAACCCCGTTCAACATATTGTCGCCGTACCAAGCTGAAACAGCCCAATTCAGCGCAGCCGTATATAAAGCTCCTGCAGCGACAGAGGCAACTCAGCCTCTACCACTCGAAAGTAAGGCGGACAAACAAGAAGTAAATGCATCCGCTCCCCTGCTGACGGTTGTTGTTCGCAAATCGCTGGCTCAGTTATCGACATCGTTAACCCATGCTTCTTTTACCGTGCGCACGCACCACTCTGCTCGCAATGCATCAGCTAGAAAGAGGTTCTCCGCCAGGTTCAAAAACTCCTCGAGGTACCGGACAATTGAATTCAGCAAGGCTCCTGTAACCATACCTAAAGATCAAGCCGGCGAGACAGCTACGCCTTTAGTTGCTGCGCGGCCACCCTCCTTCATGATCGAAGGAGATGCCACCGTTGCCGACTACGACGCGCAGGCGGGAATGATTGAAACACAAGATGGCAGGACTTTTACCGTGGCCAAGACAGCCGATGAAAACATTGCGATTCCCTGGACGGACTCGCTGTCAAGTGTTCATTACAGGTGTGACCAGTCAGGGAACTGCACTCTCTTCCACGCTGGTTTTGCCGTTCCCAATGCGAGGATGAGCGGTTAAATTGACTGGAAGCTTGGAGGCAAGTTCTTTCACCCTCCAATTGCCTCTTCAACCGTAGCGGCCATGGGAATGACGCCATTGATTTTTGTGAGCTCAAAGAGCTGTTGCACGCGTGGGGTCAATCCGGCGGTAACCAGGCGCACGCCTTTCCCCTTGCAGTGGACAAACTGCATGACGATCATGCCCAGTCCCATCGAATCCATATAAGGTACGCCGGAGAGATCGACGACCAAAAGAGTAACCGGCTGGCCGGATGATATTTTGGGAGAGAAAAGGCTTTCCAAAGTTGCTGGGGTGAGCGAGCCGTACATATCGCGCGCAGTAAAAGGGCCGGCGAAATGCAGTATCACTGTGCCGGGAGTTTTGGCTTCCTTGCGCTCGATGCTGAAGGCCGAGCCTTTCCAGATTTGTGTTTCTGGCATTTATGGTTTGCTCCCCATTCAATGGATTGGCTTGCCGCAGGACGATTATCGGCCAGTCTAGCATGGGGCGGTCCATATCTCATCAAAAAGCGCGGAGCTGCAGATGCGACGCACTTCCCTTCCCGCCTGGTCTTCGAGAATGAACGATTAATTACGGATTCCGGCCAGCAGGCTCTCAATTTCAGTTTTCTCATCCGCAGTGAGCGGTAGCAGCGGCGAGCGGGGACGGCCTCCGTAGTAGCCATTGAAGTCGCAGGCGTACTTGAGGCCGCTGATGCCCAATTGTCCAACGATGCGCCGACCCGGAGAGGCGATGCGCTGTTGCTTCTCTGCGGCGAGCTCCAGGTCGTGATCCTTCCAGGCAAGATAAATCTCCTGGCAGGCCTGCGGGGCGAAAGCGGCAGAGCCCAGGATAGCTCCAGAGGCGCCGGCCTGAAGAGAATCGAGCAGGATTGAAGCCGATCCCGTGAGCACCTGGAAGCCAACCTCTTTGGTTCGCGTCTTGATGGGCGCTACCGGAGGCGCGGATGCCACGGCTGCACCGCTCTTGAGGTCGCCAGAGGAGACGAATGAGCCGGTCTGCCTCTGCTTTGGGCGCCAGCATGCGCGTCGTTACCGCTTCAAAAATTGGGGTGACGGTGGCAGTGCGGTGAGGCGCGCTCTGTGTGGAGGCAATGGTTGAGTGAATGCGCTCAATGCTGCCGCTGGAATCCTTGATGCCGATAATGTTTGGATGCTGGGCCAGCTCGGCGATAATTTCGACGGGAATATCGTAGGGGACGCAGACGGGAATGTTGTAGAGCAGAACTGGCAGCGGAGAGCGGTCGGCTACGCTGCGGAAATAATGGAGCACGGCAGCCGGGGACATTCCGCCCGCGTAGTAGGTGGGGGTGCGGACCAGAACCGCATCGTAGTTGAACCGGGCCGCAGCTTCAGCGAGTTCGAGAGTTCCCTTTACGCTTTGCTTGCCAACGCCGGCGATGAGCACTTTCTCCGGCGCTGTGGCTTCGGCGGCTAGGCGCAGAACCTCGCGGGACTCGGCATCGTCCAGCATGACCGCTTCCCCGGTTGACCCCAGGAGCAACATTCCCGCCAGCAGGCTGCGCGAGTAGTGGGCCATGTTGGCTTCAAGTTTGCGGTAATAGACCCGTTCGTCGGGGTAAAACGGCGTAGGCACAGCGGCAAAGACGCCTTCAATCAGCATGGTTTAATTGTAGAGCCTCGCTGCGACGTCAGAAGCAGCCGCATAACAGTTTTGGAATTGTTCTCTTCTCGCGCCGAAGTGTATGTTAAAGAACGATAGACCGAAATACGAATCCAGTTGAGGAGCGGCACGAATGGAGTCGTTGATGCAAACGGATGAAGAGGAAAGAAGCCCGGCAACGCTGCCCGGGCAGGCACTGGTGTTCTTCATGCACATTGCCCTGGCCCTGGGTTCGTGGCTTGCGCTCATGATGGTTGGCTATGCGCTGAATCCACGCGGGATTCCGCAAATCATGATCCTTCTTTTGTCGATCTTTGTGCCCTTGGTCGTGGGCCACGTGGTAACGCGCCTGCGGCAGGACGAACTGGCGCCGCTGGTCTGGCTGATTGGCCTGATCTGGATACTCATCGTCAGCCTGTGGATTCTGGATATGCCCACCGGGCCCAACCAGTGTTTCCAATGCGACGCTACGGAAAAACTGACGCGCACGTTTTTCAGCCTGCCCAGGCCCAGCGGGCTGATCGACAACGATGGACCTTTCCTGGGCACGTGGCCGGCTGCCGCGCTGATCGGGTACGCGATCGGGGCGCGGCTTGCGCTGCACCGGCGGCCAGTGGCCGAATAGATTCTCAGCAGCCGTTGGCCGCATGCAGATGCTGCAAGGCAAAGACCGTAGTGTGATGCTGTTGCACGGCTGCAATTCCGTCGGCGGCAGCCTGCGCGGCGGCGATGGTGGTGATGGTGGGAATGCGCTTGAGCACCGCTGCCCTGCGGATGGCCTTCTCGTCGAAGATTGCGTCCTGGCCGCGCGGAGTATTCACGATCATTTGAATGCGGTCGCCCTTGACCAGGTCCACGACGTTCGGCCGGCCTTCCTCGACTTTGAACACCCGCTCCACCGTCAGGCCTGCCGCCTCAAGCACATTGGCCGTGCCCTCTGTGGCTACGATCTGGAAGCCGAGGTGAATGTAGCGGCGAACCAGCTCGACCGCGGCAGGCTTGTCGTGATCGTTGACGCTGAAGAAGACAGTGCCGCCAGTGGGCAAAACCTGCCCGGCCGAGAGCTGCGCCTTGGCAAAGGCCTCGCCAAAGCTGGCCGCCACGCCCATCACCTCGCCTGTGGACTTCATCTCCGGGCCCAGAACCGTATCGACGCCGGCGAACTTGTTCCAGGGAAAGACCGGAGACTTGACGTAATAATGTGAGCCGGTAGGCAGGTCTTCGCCTGATGCGAGTTGTGCAGGGAGCAGCTCGCGCAGCTTGCGGCCGGTCATGAGGCGCGCGGCTATTTTGGCCAGCGGAATGCCGGTGGCCTTGGAGACGTAAGGAACGGTGCGCGAGGCGCGGGGATTTACTTCGATCACGTAGACGTGGTCGTTGCCATTGGCGTCGCGCTGAATGGCGAATTGCAGGTTGACCAGGCCGACGACTTTTAGCGCCAGTGCGAGTTTGCGGGTATAGGTGCGGAGCACTTCGAGCGTTTCTTTGCGGATGCTGACGGCGGGAAGCACGCAGGAGGAGTCGCCGGAGTGGATGCCGGCTTCCTCAATGTGCTGCATGATGCCGGCGATGATTACGTCTTTCGAGTCGCAGAGCGCGTCGACGTCGACTTCGATGGCGTTCTCAAGGAAGTGATCGACGAGCACGGGGCGCTCCTGGGAGTACTCGACCGCCTGGCGCATGTAACGTGCGACGGCTTCGGCGTCATAGGCGATAACCATGGCGCGGCCGCCGAGCACATAGCTGGGGCGGACCAGTACTGGATAGCCGATGCGCTCACCGACAGCTAAAGCCTCTTCCACGCTGGTAGCCGTGCCGCCTGCGGGCTGCGGAATCTTCAACTCGTCGAGCAGCTTGCCGAAGCGCTTGCGGTCTTCAGCCAGGTCAATGGACTCGGGCGAGGTGCCGATGATGGGAACGCCGGCGGCGCGCAATCGCTGCGCCAGATTGAGCGGGGTCTGTCCGCCGAACTGGACGATCATGCCGATCTCCGCGCCCGATTGCGCCTCGTGATTGTAAACGGCGAGCACATCTTCAAGCACCAAGGGCTCAAAGTAGAGGCGGTCGCTGGTGTCGTAGTCGGTGGAAACGGTCTCAGGGTTGCAGTTGACCATGATGGTTTCGTAGCCGTCTTCTTTAAGCGCAAAGGCAGCGTGGCAGCAGCAGTAGTCGAACTCGATTCCCTGCCCAATGCGGTTGGGCCCGGAGCCAAGGATAATAATCTTGTGCGTTTTGGTCGGCGGCGCCTCGTTCTCCTCGTCATAGGTGGAGTAGAGGTAGGGCGTCATGGACTCGAACTCGGCGGCGCAGGTATCCACCAGCTTGAAGACGGGCCTGATTCCCATGCCTTCGCGCAGTTCCCTCACCTGCTGGATTCCGGCGTGGCCTTCGAGCTTCCACTCCATGGCAATGCGCTCGTCGCTGAGGCCGAGGCGCTTCAAACGCCGCAACTGCTCCTCTGTGATTCTCTCTGGAGTGGTTTTTGCGATGGCCATCTGCTCGAGTGTGATTTCGCGAACCTGGTAGAGGAACCAAGGGTCGATGGCGGTGAGGCGGGCCACTTCGCGCACGCTCATGCCACGCTCGAATGCAAAACGAATGTAGCCCAGACGCTCAGGCTGCGGCGTGACCAAGCGCTGCGTCAGGCGGCGCGGGTCGAGGATCTCGGCGCCGGTTTTCTTCCCAGTCTCAAGCGCACGCCAGGCCTTCATCAGCGCTTCCTTGAAGGTGCGGCCGATGGCCATCACTTCGCCCACCGACTTCATTTGCGGGCCCAGCGTGTCTTCAGAGCCGGGAAACTTCTCAAACTGCCACTTGGGAATTTTAACCACGACGTAGTCGATTGTGGGCTCAAAGCAGGCTGGGGTTTTGCGCGTGATGTCGTTGGGGATTTCGTCGAGCGTGTAGCCCACGGCCAGCTTGGCGGCGATCTTGGCGATGGGAAATCCGGTGGCCTTTGAGGCCAGCGCTGAAGAGCGGGAGACGCGCGGATTCATCTCGATGACCGTCATGCGGCCGTCTTGCGGGTTGATGGCAAATTGAACATTGGACCCGCCGGTTTCGACGCCGATCTCACGCATGATGGCGATGGCCGCGTCGCGCATCTTCTGGTACTCGCGGTCGGTGAGCGTCTGCGCCGGCGCTACGGTGATGGAGTCGCCGGTGTGCACGCCCATGGGATCGAAGTTTTCTATTGAACAAATAATGATGACGTTGTCGGCCAGGTCGCGCATCACTTCGAGCTCGAATTCCTTCCAGCCCAGCACGCTCTCTTCAATCAGGCATTCGTGCACGGGCGAAAGGTCCAGGCCTCGGGCGAGAATCTCCATCAGCTCTTCGCGGTTGTAGGCGATGCCGCCGCCGGTGCCGCCCAGGGTGAAACTGGGGCGGATGAGCACCGGAAAGCCGAGCTTGCCGGCGAAGTCGAGGCCGTCGCGGAGGTTGTTCACCAGCGCAGATTTTGAAACTTCGAGGCCGATGCGGAGCATTGCGTCCTTGAAGAGCAGGCGGTCTTCGGCCTTCTTGATGGCTTCCAGCTTGGCGCCGATCAGCTCGACGTTATAGCGGTCGAGAATGCCGGCATCGGCAAGATCGACGGCCAGATTGAGGGCGGTTTGGCCTCCTACGGTGGGCAGCAGGGCGAATTTGCCTGAGCGGGGCTTTGAGGTCAGCATCTCCGACTCAATGCGGATGATCTCCTCGACGTATTCGCGGGTGAGCGGCTCAATATAGGTGCGGTCGGCGAGGTCGGGATCGGTCATGATGGTGGCGGGGTTGGAGTTCACCAGCACCACCTCATAGCCCTCCTGCTTGAGAGCCTTGCAGGCCTGTGTCCCGGAGTAGTCGAACTCCGCCGATTGGCCAATCACAATCGGACCGGAGCCGATGACCAGGATCTTTTGTATGTCATTTCTGCGTGGCATTGTCTTCTGCGGCTTCCTAGTAGTTGTGTCCGTTATTCCGTTTGATGATGCGATCGAACTCACTCTTGCTTGCGAAGACCGAGGAACAGTCGTCCGTGCAGGCGCCCGGCCCTGTGATCACATAAATGGTGTTTCTGCGCATCAGGAACATCAGGGCTTCCCCGACAACAACCTCTCGAGAAGCGCCGGCATCTTCCGTGCGCTCCACGTGCAGCAGGTATTTCCCGGATACATGATCGAAACGAAATCTTCCCGAATCGTCCGTCGTGGTTTCGAACTCGACATCTTCTCCTTCACCGCGCGCAAGCGTAACTTTCGTGCCGGCGACAGGCTTTCCGTGACCGTCCACGACGATGCCTTGAAAATGTGAAACATGAAGCGGGCCCTCGGGAGTGATTTGCGCATGCACCTGTGAGGATAGAAGCAACCACCCCGCCAGAACGAGCAACATCGTACCCAACATGTTATTTCTGCATGGCATGTGCATGTTCGATTTCCTGAATTTCTGTGTTGATGTTGCTTTGAAAGGGCACGGCTTCAGCCGTGCCGCATGCCGATCCCAATAGATTAAAGGGCTTTAGCCCCTGAGGGATGGGGTCTAGCTTCCAGCCTGGATACGCTGAGGAGTACCGGTACTCCGTGGGACTCACGCACAGATGTTTCTTGACTGGATTCAGATGAATGTAATGCAGGTGCTTGTCGTAGTCCTCGGTATCCCGAATCCTGTGATCCGCAAAGCCGCGACGCCATATCTCCATGTTTGAGCCAAGTTCTTTCTTGGCTTGATATGAGAATCCGCCTTTGATGAGTTGGACCGCCCTCTCAAGTGCAATCAATGGCGTGATCAGCAGATGAAAATGATCGGACATCAGAACGAATTCATGCAACAGATACGATTCACTGCGGTGCGAAAGCAGTGTTTTGAAAAAGAGCCTCGCCCACGATTCCAAATTGAATAGCGCGCGACGCTCCCACGTGTCGGAAGTGACGAAGTAGGTCTGCGCGTTGTTGGTTGCGTGCTCGCGTGTGGGTTTCAAAACCTTCCCTCAGGGGCTAAAGCCCGGCTTCTATTTCCGTCCTTGCGGCACGACTGAAGTCGTGCCCTTTCAAAGCCATTTCAAATCCAGATTCACTGCAACAACGATTGTGGCAAGCTCAAATTTGTCCATGTTAAAAGTTTGTTTGGTTTTCTTTGAAAGTCTTTCAGGTATTCTTCGTCATCTGCGTTCAACTTTGGCGCTTTTATTGGTCGCCCGTATGCATCAACAAAGTGATGTGAAACAATCTCATATTTCCCATCCTTCCCAATTTGCCGATGCTGCTCAAGTCCCCAGGCCGGATACGAACCTCTTTCTCTCTCATCAGTAAGCGGTGGAATTAACCAATCAGTTTCCTCTTCAAAGGTGATTACGCGGTTTTGCAGGCAGGAATACGTTCGGTAATAATTACCCGTATCTAATACCATGCCCCAATATTCGACCATGATGATGTCATCTATGTGCCAAACAGCTGCGGTTGCATATGAATCGGTCTCTTGATCTATGAAAACTCTCGACAAATCTTTGTGAGGAATCCAGGTTCCTGCCGGATTCTGAGCATATTTAGGTGAAACTAGATTGATATCTACTCCGCACTCGCTAGCAAAACGTATCAAAGCAGCTTCAGGCCGATTGGCTTTGAGGCCTGCAAGGTATCTCTGAAACGGATTTATTTCTAGTTTGGACTGAGTGTTGGAAATAGAACTCCCCAGCCCCACGAACAAAATCAGTACTGGGAGCCATTTCATCATCCCTTCCACTCCTCCATCATGCGGCGAAAATCGTGGAACAGATAGTGCGAGTCGTGCGGACCCGGCGCCGCTTCGGGGTGGTACTGGACGCTGAATAACGGCAGCGTCTTGTGGCGCAGGCCTTCCAGCGTCTGGTCGTTCAGGTCTACGTGAGTCAGTTCCACCTCATTGGCGTTGATGGAGTCGGGATCGACGGCGAAGTTGTGGTTGTGGGCCGTGATCTCTACCTTGCCGGTCGCGTTGTTGCGCACTGGGTGGTTGCCCCCGTGATGGCCGAACTTGAGCTTGTAGGTCTTGCCGCCCAAGGCCAGGCCGGTAAGCTGGTGGCCTAAACAGATGCCGAAGATGGGGACGCGGCCCATCATTTCGCGAATGGCTTTGACGGCGTAATCAACCGGCTCGGGGTCGCCCGGGCCGTTGGACAGAAAGACGCCATCGGGTTTCAGCGCCATTACGTCTTCGGCAGTGCTCTCGGCGGGAACCACCGTCACCCGGCAGCCTTCGCGCGCTAACATGCGTAGAATGTTGTGTTTGATGCCGAAATCATAAGCTGCTACATGAAGAATCTGCCCGGAGCGGTTCTCGTTGGGCAGGAAGCTCGACGGCAGCAGCGGGTCGCCGGCCTGGTTGCGCAGGTCGGAAGTATCGAACTTGTAAGCCTCCTTGGTAGAGACCACGCGCGCCAAGTCCGTTCCGTCCATCTTGCGGATTTTTCTGGCCTTTTGAACCAGGACGTCGGGATCGACAGCTTCCGTGGAGATGACGCCGCGCATCACCCCGAATGTGCGCAGGTGGCGAACCAGTGCGCGGGTATCGATCTCGGCCAGAACGGGGACAGAGTAGCGCTCCATGTACTCATCTGTCACCTGCTCGGAGCGCCAGTTGGAGCTGATGGCAGAGAACTCACGGACGATCAGACCCTCAATATAGGGCTTGGCCGACTCGTTATCTGCCTGGTTGGTGCCGTAGTTGCCGATCTGGGGGTTGGTGAGAACGACGATTTGCCCGGCATAGGAGGGGTCAGTTGCGATTTCCTGATAACCGGTAAGGGAAGTATTGAAAACAACTTCGCCCTGGCATTCGCCGGGGTGCCCATAGCCGTGGCCACGGAAGATGCGCCCGTCTTCGAGCGCTAAAATTGCCTGCATTGCCTCTCCGAAGAGTGGATTCAATAGATTCTAACAGTCTTTGAAGGGATTGTAACGGTGGAATTCAGGGCTTAATTTGGCTTCCCTACCGCACCACGCCCGCATCGCGCGCCGGCCAGTAAACGAAGACCGCTTTCCCGTAGATGAGCGAACGCTCGACAGGGCCGAACTCACGGCTGTCAGAGGAGATGGAACGGTGGTCGCCCATCATGAAGTAGGTGTCCTCGGGAATGACCATCTCCGCCATGGAGCGGTTGTCGCGATATTCCTCGGGAACGTATCTCTCGCGCAGCGGCCTTCCATTGAGCCATACCTGGCCGCGATCGATGCGCAGGCGGTCGCCGGGCAGGGCGATGACCCTCTTGATGTAGCTCTTCTCCGGGTCGCGGGGATAGTGGAAGACCACCACATCGCCGCGCTCGATGGCCTCGAAGTGATAGACGAATTTGTTGATGAAGAGGCGGTCGCTGTCCTCCAGCCGAGGCAGCATGCTGGTGCCTTCCACGCGGACGGGCTGATAAAGGAAAGTGATAATCAGGATGGAGGCTATGGCGGAGACCAGCAGATCGCGCAGCCAAAGCCCCATCCCCGCTGATTTGCGGCGCGCAGGGCCGAGACTCTGCCGTCCGGCGTCCGCGTCAAGGTTGCCGATTTGGTCTGCGGCCGGCTTGGGGAGTGAGTCTTCCTGGGGAACTTGTTCCATCTCCTATAGATTACTGCATGCATGCCTCCTTTTCAGTGCAATGTATGCTGGCAAAGTAGATTCGCGTTACGATCGAAGACACAATGAAGTCTAAATCCAACCCAACGGCCACTCCCCGCGACCGGTTTGCCGCCGCGTACGGCGTACTGAGCGATGCGATTGCCAGTCGAGCCTTTCCCGGATGCGCATTTGGCGTGCTGGCCGGAGGCAAAGCCGTGCTCCAGGATGCTCTGGGGCGGTTTACCTATGACGAAGATGCGCCTGAAGTGATTGCGGAGACCGTCTTCGACGTGGCCAGCCTGACCAAAGTAGCTGCCACTACGGCCACGGCGATGCTGCTCTGCCAGAGAGGTTTGCTTGACCTGGAGACGCCGCTGGGCGAGCTGCTGCCGGGATTTGTTGTGGGCCGGGCTGCCGTAGAACAGGCTCGCCACGTCAAGCTGCGGCACCTGCTGGCCCACAACTCCGGCCTGCCGGGCTATGTGGAGTTCTTTCGCACCGCCGGAACGCCGGCCGAGCTGATGCGCGCATGCCTCGAATTGCCGCTCAAAGCCGAGCCGGGGACTCGCGCCGAGTACTCCGATCCGGGCTTCATTCTGCTGGGCAAAGCGTTGGAGGTTTCGATGCGCGAGTCCCTGGCAACCTTTGCTTGCCGTGAGATCTTTGAACCACTGGGAATGGGAGCTACGGGATTCTGCCCTTCGCCTGAGGCCCGGCATTCCATTCCGCCAACCGAAGAGGACACCGAATTTCGCCGGCGTCGCATTCAGGGCGAGGTGCAGGACGAAAATGCGTGGGTGCTCAACGGCATCAGCGGCCATGCCGGACTCTTCTCCAACGTGCCTGACCTGCTGCGATTGGCCGGTGAGCTGCTCAATGCAGGACACCGTATGGGAGCCGAGACAGATAAGCGCCGATTTTTCGACGCGGCTACGGTGGAGCTGTTTTCAGAACGGCAGGGACCGGAGTGCAGCTCATTCGCGCTCGGCTGGGATACGCCCTCGGAGAATTCTTCCTCCGGCCGCCACTTTTCGCCGCGCTCCATCGGGCATCTTGGCTACAGCGGGTGCTCGCTTTGGATTGACCGGGAGGCCCGGGTAGCCGTTGCGCTGCTCACCAACCGCACTTGGCCTGACCGAATGAGCCAGTTGATTCGCGAGGTCCGGCCTGCTTTTCACGATGCCGTTCGCGAGGCGCTTTAACAAGTTCTTCATCTGCTCCTATGTCACCAACGGGTCAGTGCATCGCAGTTGCGGCTGAATGAAGCCATTCTCCGGGGGCTAAAGCCCTGTTGATAGACGACATTGAACGTCCGGCTTGAAGCCTATAGCCTTCAACTCATGCCCACAATTTCAGACCCTTTCAGCGAGAGATTTCTTTATTGGTTGACTGTTTTCCAGATACAATAAAAACTTGGGGACTCATGCGATGCTAACAAGTTCGACCATTCAGGAGACGGCCGGCGCTCAACCAGTCGAAATAAGGAAAGATCAGGCCATACTGCTTCAACATCTATCGACAGAAGGCCAAAACGAGGCCTCGCAGGGCTTCGATACAAAATCCGCGCTGGAGATCGCCCGCATCATCAATCACGAGGACGCGAAAGTGGCGGCAGCGGTGAAGAAGGCGCTCCCTGAGGTTGCGCAGGTAATCGACCAGGTGGCTCGCTGCCTGCGCGAAGGCGGCCGGCTGATTTACGTTGGCGCAGGTTCCAGCGGCCGGATTGCCGCACTGGACTCCTCCGAGTGCCCGCCCACCTACTCCACGGCTCCGGGACAGGTGCAATACATCATGGCCGGCGGACCCAAGGCGCTGGCCTCGGCCGTTGAAGTCAACGAGGACTCTGAAGAGCTGGGCCAGCAGGATATGGCCCGCCGCCGACCTACGCGCAAGGACATCGTGGTGGGGGTCTCGGCTTCCGGACGCACGCCTTATGTAGTAGCCGCAGTGGCTTATGCACGGGCTCGCGGCGCGCATACTGCGGCAGTTACCTGCAACCAGGAGTCGCCTCTGGCTGCGGCCGCCGATACCGCTGTTGTTGTCGAAGTCGGTCCCGAGGTCATCTCCGGCTCTACGCGCATGAAGGCCGGCACCGCCCAGAAGATGGTGCTGAACATGATCACCACAGGCGCCATGACCCGGCTGGGCTACGTCTATGAAAACCTGATGGTCAACGTGCACATGCAGAACTCGAAGCTGGTGGAGCGCGGCATCCGCATCCTGATGTGCGCATGCAAGATCGACCGCGCAGCCGCGGTGCATACCATCAAGAGCGCCGGGCGCAGCGTGCCTGTGGCGCTGGTGATGCTCAAGGCCAAAGTCGACAAGCCGGAGGCCGTGCGGCGGCTGGCTAAATCCGACGGCAATGTGCGGCTGGCTATTGAAGATAATGTGATGGCGCTGTAAATATCCCCACTAAACGAGTCGCAACGGAATTTTCTCTTGCCGCGGGCAGCCGGGAGGAGCGTCGTATACGCTGCTGAATGCCGACAGGGAGTCTCTGTAACAGTAGCCGCGGCCCCAGTGGCATTGATCAAACTCGGGGCAGTCGCGGCAGACCGTTCCCGCGAATTTGCTTCTGTCCGGATGAATAAAACTATCCATAGCGGATCCGTTCCATATCTCCTGCAGGCTCTGCCGGAGCAGATTTCCGACGATATGCTCCTTAGCGTGGGGGAGCTGTTCGCACAGGGAAACATCGCCGTTGGGGTGTACGTAGAGAGCGGCTCGGCCGCCGGTGCAGATGGCGCGCTGCGGCCATGCGGCCTGGAGTTGATCGGCTGTTTTGGCTTCTCCGGTTTCGTCTTGAAAGACGATCTCGAAATCGGTGTACCTGGATGCCAGCAGCGGCATGGACTCACTCAGCCGCAGCTTCTGTTCCCTGCTCAGGAATAGATCGTCGCTGTGCCGATAGATGCTGCGCCCATATTGAACGAATTGGAAGCGGCGCACTCCCATCGAGGAAAAAAGTTCCACGATATGCCCGGCGTCCTCCCAGTTATACGGCGTGAGGACGCACTTGATGCGCGGATGGATTCCCGCCGCGATCAGGTTGGCGGTTGTGGATTTGGCGCGGTCCAGATAGTTATTTACACCTGTGAGCCGGGAGGCAATCTGATTGTTGGCGCTGTCGACGCTCACCTGGACGCCGCGTTCGGTCGCGCCCGGCAGCTCCAGGCCGATCCCCAACACCGCCAGCCTTTGCGCCCAGGCCGGTGAGAGGTGGCTTTTGGTGGAGACCGAAAAAGTGAAATCCCGCTCAACCATGGCGCGCAGCAGATCAAAAAAATCGGCGCGCATAAACGGATCGGCTCCGGCCAGATCGACGATGCGAATAGACTGGGCGGCGAGCTTGTCAAAGATCGCGATCCACTCGGCGCAGCTCAGTTCCTCGCCCAGCTTCCTTTCGGCGTAGCAATAAACACACTCCGCCACGCAGCGGTTGGTGAGAGCAACCATCACGGAGACGGGAACGCTGGTTCGTTCCGCCGGCCAGCGGTATTTGCTGAAGTCCGGCAGCGGAATTTTGGTTTTGTCTTGGAACGATTCGCTGGGAGCGCCTGCTGAATCGATAATCCCGTCTGGCACAGTCAGGTTCCTGACCAGATCGTCGAGTTCGCTCAGGCTTGCGGCTTTATCGGGAGGTTTGGTCAGGTGCAGCCAAATGGCTTGAATATCCCCATACGATCTCTCGCCGGAAAAGAACGGGAGAATCAATGCCTGCATCGGGGATAAGACGCGGTACTTGAGCTCGCTGTAAGTGCATTTATACAGCAGCAAATTGTCGCTGTCGTCGCGCAGAAGCCAGGGAGAAAGCAGGCGCGGATATTCGTTCCGCGTAAACGGCGATCTGTTTCGTGCCTCGGCGCGGTTCATCTCTGCTCAATTCTCCCCGTCCCGCCATGCATCCGGCACGGCGGCCGGCAGCCCTATTTGTTGCCGGGTTTGCAGGAGGCCTGGCAGCCCCCGGAACAACCGCTATCTGCAGCCGGGGTTGCAGGAGGCCTTCGGACAAAGAGAGGCCGCCATCTCGTCATGGGAGCCAACCGATGAATTCCCGGTCCGATTTTCCATCTCCCGCACCAGGGGATCGCGGGACAGTTTCGCATACGCCACGGTCCTGGCGGCAAGGGCGCCGGCAAAGGCCCCAGCAGAGATCAAGGCTGTCTTTAAGAACCTTCTCCGGCCATCGATTGAGTCTGACATTGAACTTCCTCTCATTCGCGCTCAGCAGGTTCGGGTCTTTCTGACCGGCTGCGCATCAGCTAGGAGTAAGAATGATTATGGAACAATACCTGTGTATGTGATGTGCGTCACATATTGGCGTTTAGCGGAGCATTCATGTTGTTCAGGAGGAAGCTGGGCTGAACGAGCGCTTCCCTGCCCTTGCCGGCCACGGATTTACACTGGGAGAGTCAGGAGCCGTTCATTCCTTATGGATAAATTTGTCATTCGCGGCGGCAATCCGCTGGTGGGAACAATTCGCGTCTCCGGGGCCAAGAACTCAGCGCTTCCCTGCATGGCCGCGGCGATTCTTACCGAGGACGAGGTCACTCTCGAAAACATTCCCCAGGTGCGGGACATCGAGACCCAGCGGCGGCTGCTGGCGTCGATGGGCGCCGAGGTCGAGTTGGGTTATGGGCGCGCGCAGCATCGCACCACCATCAGTTGCCGCACGCTCTCTGACCCGGAGGCCAAGTACGAGATTGTGAAGACCATGCGGGCCAGCTCGCTGGTGCTGGGACCGCTGGTGGCTCGCGCTGGAATGGCGCGTGTGGCCATGCCCGGCGGATGCGCCATTGGCGGGCGGCCGATCGATCTGCACATCCGGGGACTGGAAAAGATGGGCGCCATCATTGCCCAGGAACACGGTTACCTGGAGGCGCGAGCCGGCAGATTGAAGGGCGCGCACCTGGTCTTCGACAGAATTACCGTAACCGGCACGGAGGACCTGCTGATGGCCGCCGTTCTGGCCGACGGCGAGACGCTGATGGAAAACTGCGCGCGCGAGCCTGAAGTGGCCGACCTGGCTTCCCTGTTGATCGCAATGGGCGCGAAGATCTCTGGAGCCGGCACATCGACGATCCGGGTAAAAGGCGTAGATAAACTGCATGGGGCGCGCCACCGCATTCAATCCCGATCGCATTGAGGCAGGGACATTTCTGGTGGCCGGAGCCATTACCGGCGGCGACCTGATTGTGTCCAACTGCAACGCGGCTCACCTGGGCGCCGTGATCGCCAAACTGCAGGAGGCTGGGGCGCGTGTGGAAGTGTCTGGGCCCGGATACAGTGCGCGTGCGCTCCGAGGGACGGCTGCGCGCCGCCGATATCTCCACCGAAGAGTTTCCCGGCTTCCCCACCGATATGCAGGCGCAGTACATGGCGCTGGCCACGCAGGCCGAGGGAGTGAGCACGGTGACGGAAAACATCTTCGAGAACCGCTTCATGCACGTGCAGGAGCTGGTGAGGATGGGCGCCAATATCAAGGTGGACGGAAGCACGGCCACGGTACGCGGGCCGGCCAGGCTTTCAGCCGCGGCCGTGATGTGTTCTGACCTGCGGGCTTCGGCATCGCTGGTGCTGGCTGCGTTGGTTGCCGACGGGGAATCCATCCTGGACCGCGTTTATCACATGGATCGCGGCTATGAGCGCATCGAGGAGAAGCTGCGCGGCGTGGGCGCGCAGATCCGGCGCATGGGAAATGTATTCGCCTCTAAAGAGGAAGAGGTAATCTCGGGTTAACCCGGCTCCAGCTAACGGCCACGTGCCAGCGCAGCCGCGCTGCGCGGTTTTGCAGAACGCGCTCATATCGCGCAGTTCGGTTAGGGCTGCTGGGTATCGTAGCCCAGGGAGCGGGCGGAAGCTCAAGAAATTACCATCAGTGTGCGAACAGTGAGCAGACCGTCCGCCGGATCATACCATTGAGGCTGCGGCTGGGGCAGAGGCCAACCAGGGCCTTATCACCCTAGTCCAGCAGCAAGGCCATCGAATTATCATCAGCAGGATAAACTCAAGCAACAGGGCCACATGCAGGCGCTCGGCCAGGCGCTCCAGGGCATCTTCATTGCGGGCCTGGGCATGGCCGTTCACAATTCAAACCGGGATCCTCGCCCTCTACGACGATATATAAGCTGCAGCCATCGTTCTGAATCTAGTGGAGATATAGGTCAGAGAAGCATAAAATATTCACAGTCGGAATACAATCAATCACTGGTGCGCTATGATGGCCTTAGGATACGCAGGTTTACCCAGTGAGTCTCATAAGATGCTACAAAAGAGCTAAAGACATAGCTGCCAAATTATTGTTTTATATATCAACAGCCTTTTATATCGAGGTGGGTCCATTGAATTGGAGTGAACTTCCTGACCTTGCAGCCGTAATCCTGTTGGCAGGCGCTTTTGCGTCCATATCGCGGCGCAGTCACACGCATATATCGAGGATCTGGCTGAGCGGCTGGGTGATGATTGTGGTGCACTTTGCCGCATTCCTGTTCACGAAAGTTCCCGGGCATTTGGGGAATCATGGCAGGGGTTGTGGGTTTGGTTTCACTGGCGTGGGGCGGAACGCTGTTTATGTGGGCCTCAGTTCCCGACCGCCAGAAGAATTCAAGCCGCTGGATGCTGGCGGCGCTGCTTGGCTCCATTGCGATTTATATCCCCCTTCTTATCGCCGGCCCCGCGCCGGATTGGGCTCTGAACCTTGCCGCCTCTCTCTTTGGCCTGTTGCCGCTTGCAGTTGCGCTCACAGCGATGCGCGACTTTCGAGCCTTCGCTGCGCTGGGTGAGTGTGATCCAGTATTGTCCGCTCTCGATCTTCCTGCTCATCATCCAGAATCGGCCCGGCAACGGAACTGCCCTGGCTTTGAATGCCCTGCTGTTTACCGTCTACTTCGGCTGCTGCATCCATTTCTGGTACTCTTACCGGCGCGCCACGGCCGGCGCATTCATCACCGTTGCGGGATTTCTGGCGTGGGCGCTGGTGTTTGTGGTGGTGCCGTTGATGACGGCATTGTGGCCCGCGGTTCACATTGAGAGCGAAGTGTGGAATCTGCCCAAGCTGGGCTATTACGTGGTGGCCGTGGGCATGATCCTGCTGCTGCTTGAAGACCAGATTGAGCACAACAAGAGCTCTGGCGCTGCACGACGATTTGACCGGACTGGCCAACCGCCGGCTTTACCATTGACCGGCTGGCCACCGCTCTGGAACGCGCCCGCCGCAATGGAACACAGGTAGCCCTGCTGATGGTCGACCTGGACTACTTCAAGCAAGTGAATGATTCCCTGGGGCACCACGTAGGCGACCTGGCGCTGAAGCAGGTTGCTGCGCTTCTTACCGGAAGGGTGCGCCGCTCCGACACTGTAGCCCGAACGGGAGGCGATGAGTTCTCTGTGATTCTGGCGGAGCCTACCAGCCGCAGCTGCTGCCGAACTGGTGCGCCGTTCACTGCTGAAACTTTTGGATGAACCCTTGCAATTGGGAGAACACAAAGTGACGAATCGGGGCCAGCGTGGGCATTGCGATCTTCCCTGAAGACGCACACGATGTGGAGTCCCTGTGCATTGCGGCAGATCTGCGCATGTATGACTCAAAGCATGAGCCGGATGCACCGGCGCATCCTCAGGTATCCCTCTAACTTTCAGGGCTTTAGTCCCTGAGGGAAATTACCACGGCTCTTTGTATCCCCTCACCGGGCTGAAGCCCATTCCATGCAAATTCACTCCATTATTTGAAAGAATCCCTTCGCGCTATTGCTTCTCCCCCGCCGCAAACTCCGTCCAGGGCCCGGAAATCATATCCTTGAGTACCGGCTTCAAATAGCCGTATTCCGGATGCGCAGCCAAAAACGGGCGGGCGAGAAAATCCTCGCCGCAGGGATGCCCGGCATGCGCAACCAGCGACATCTTCCCCGCCAGATCGGAGTCCGTCACCTTGCCCGTAACCGACCCGCCGGGAAAATACGGCCCCCAGTTCCACTGCGGCACGCCCAGCTTCGCCCGGTCCACGTGCCCGCACAGCGATCGATCGTCCGCTTCCACCTTGCCGGTATAACTATCGTAGTGATCGGCGAGAAACTTCTCCGCCATTTTAATATCGATGCGTCCCTTGTTCTCCGCCATGCGCTCCTCCCAAGTCACTCGCCTCGCATTGGGCGAGTAGGAGAGATCGTTCAGCTTGAATCCGTCCGTCTCGTTTTTGATCAACTCCGGGTCGCGCGCGAAGTTCGAGCTGACAAAATATCCGTCTTTCGTGCGCCACAGCGGCGTATTCTTCAGTCCCAGCTCAAGGTAAGCAATCTCCCCGGTCTTACGGTCACCGATCAGCCAGTCGTTGGCGTAGCCGCCGTTGTTGCCTTCCTTGATCAGCGCCACATACTCGTCGATCGAGCTTCCGTACTGCAGCGCCTTGCGCGAACGCACAAACTCCGGCTTGCCGTTGGGGTTCCAGCCTTCAAACTGCGAGATCGTGGTCTCGGTAATCATCAGCCCTGCATCGTTAACGCCAAAATCGTCCTGGCTGGTAATCACGCCCGGAGCGCCATCCATCAGCATGCGGTGCCCGTGCTCCGGCTGAATATCGAAAATCACCGTCCAGCGCGATCCTTCGGCATACGTGGTCCAGTTGTTGTGCGCAATCACAATCTTGCCATCCGCGGTATAGCTGCCAGTGGCGATAAATGCAGAGCAACGTCCCTGGGGCGATATGTGCGGCGCGTCGGCTGCGTGCTCCCGCTTGTTCAGCCAGGGCACATAGTACTGCGGTAGTTCAATGCTTCCGTTCAGCGCCACAATATCCCACACGTCCAGCTTCACGCCTTTCGACTGCACCCCTTTGGCAATGCCCTTCAGCTCCTGCTGATACTCGGCGTCGATATGCGGCCACAGCATCTTGCGCCCTGCCTTGCGGTAGAAATCCCAATTGCGCCTGGTATCGTGCCGGGTTTCCAGCTTGATCACCCCCACAAGGTCCTCGATCTGGGCCGCAAGCAACTGCCCGTGCTCGAATCCGATCTCGGAGGGACTGCCCTCAAGATGCACGTAGGTCCAGCCGCCCTTTTCAAAGCGGTAGCCAGAATGAATGCCTTTTTGAGAGCTGGAATTGGACGGCGAGTCCGTTGCGGCTGCAGCGGAAACCGTGAAGATGCATAAAAAGCTGAGCAGGCAAACAGTGAGAGCGCGGGCAAGCAGACGCACCATCAGGAATTCCTCCGGAATCCTTTGAAGATATCACGGAGGATTGTTGGGTGTGCAATGACTAACGCTTCTTTGCCTTCTTTTTATCTACCTTTTTCACCGCTGGCTTTTTCGTCTTGGCTGCCTTACTCGCCTTGGGCCGAGCCGCGGGTGACGGCTTGCCCTTCGCCGTTTTTGATTTGCCCATCGGCTTCTTTGCCCTAGCCTTTGCAGGAGCCTTGGCCTTTACCTGAGCCTTGGTCGCAACCTTCTTCGCAGCGGCAGCGGCCTTAGCTTTGGCCGGCGCAACTTGAGGCTTGCTCTTGGCTGGTGGAGCAGAGGGCTTAGTGGCCGGCTTCGCAGCATGCTTTGCTTCAGCTTTTGCCTTGGGCGCCGGCTGTGGCTTCTCAGCCTTTGCAGGTTTAGGCACACTCGTCGTGTCGGCCGATGCAGCAGCACCCGGTTTCGCTTCCTTTGCAGGTTTCGCGGCAGCTGCGGACTTCTCTGCCCTAACGCGAGCGCGAACCGGCTCGTGCTCCTCATCCTCCAGTTCATCCTCCGCGGATTCGTCTACGTCTGCAATGTCGTGTACCAGATCGGCCTTGGGAATGCTCAGGCCCAGGTCAATCTCCTCATCATCGCCGCCGATATCGTCCAAGTCCTCCTCCGCAACTTCTTCCGCCTCATCCTCATCGTCGTAGGAGCGCTCCTTCACCTTGGGCTCTGCGCCGCGCTTCACGCGCGGTCTCTTGATGCTCACCTGCGGCGGCGGTGCGGGAGGCGAATGCGGCTCCAGGAAAGCGCGAGCCTCCTCCGGAGCGGTCAATCGTCCGTCTATCAATTCCAAAAAGATTGACTGCACCAGGTCTGAGTAACCCGGCAGCTCTGGCGTAATGCGCATCTCCTGCATCAGGGCATGCGGAATGCGCTGGCGAGCCTCGGGCCATACCTTCAGAAACAGGTTATAGCGCTCCTGCACAGCCGCATCCTTGCTGGTAAATCCAAGCCACAGAACCGCCTCGGGATCGTAACTTCTGAACAGCTTGAAGCACGCCGAGGGAGTTGCGTTTGCCTTGGAAAGCAGCGCCTTGGCAAACTTGGATGCCAGCCCGTCCATGCTGCTCCACTCCTCCGCAAAGCCCGGGCGCAGCATCGCTTTCTTCAGCGATGCCACTTCCCTCCCCGAGAGTTCGGCGGTAAGCAACTGCATCTGCGCCGCTGAGATATCGGCCCGCACTCCCTCCGCCAGCAACTCGGCAGCCAGAGTGTGCAGGGCCGTCAGCTTCTCCTCGTCCGCCTTGGCCGCAGTCCACGCCGGATAGAGCACATTCATCCAGCCCTCGGCATCCAGCGCCCGCAGCAACTTCAGCCCGTCTTCCTCGTGGCCAATTTGCTCCAGTTCCTCCTTGCGAGCCTGCTGCGACAGGTATTCGATCACTCCTTCGCCCTTGGCATTCTCATAGCGGGTCAACGTCTTGGGATCCATCTCCCATCCCAGCCGCGTCAGGTACCGCGTGGCGCGAACCAGATTGGCAGGCTCCTCAAGAAAACCGTAATTTGAAACCAGCCGCAGCGTCCGCCCCTCAATATCCGCGGCCCCGTTCAACGGGTCCATCAACAGCCCAAACGATCCTTCGTTTAGCGAGAGCGCCATTGCGTTGACGGTGAAATCCCTACGCCGCAGGTCTTCGTGAATCGAAGCCGAATGAATCACTCTCTTTCCCGGCTTGGGATACTCGACACGGTGCGCGCTGATAAGGTCCACGCGAACTGTACCCGGAAAACACAGGTAAAGGCTGCGGGATTCATCATTCTCGCCCCACAACGCCCCACCTAGCTTCTGTAACGTCTTCTTGAGCTTAAGCGCATTTCCATGAACTGTAACTTCAAGATCGCGGACGGCTTGGCCGTTGGTCAGGTCGCGAACCGCATCCCCGGTAAGGAACAAAAGCGTTCCCGCATCCCGGGCTACCTCGCGAATTTGGCGCAATGCAAACTGTTGATCTGCCGTCAGGCGGTTTTCAAAAAGATAAATGTAGTCGGGCATTCCATTCCCTGCTTCCGCCGTCTCAAGCCTCTGTCAAGTATCTGATGCCGCTACCCTTACAGCACAAACCAGAGACGTAACAAAGCAGTACATTAACACAACCGAAGCCTGTTGGCTAGACCTGTTTTGCACCAGATACGCTGCTCTGTCCCATCCATGCAACAGTTCGCTCACTCGCCAGGCTTGAAATTCCTCTGCAACCGGCGCGGGTGCCCCTGATCGTGCGACAATCCAGAGCGATGGCTTCAGTCCGCAAAGCGGTGATTGTACGCAAGTTTTCACGGGACTGGTGTGCCGGCTACGCGGAACTCGGTTTCGGCCTGAATGCGCCGCAACTGGAGCTCCTTGACCTGAACGGCAAGGTACTCAGGATCGCCTGGGAGCAGGTCAAGTGGGTCTGCTACGTACGCGACCTGCCTGCAGGCGACTCAGCCAATCCTGAGAGGCTCCTTCACAAGCGCTTCGCCATCCGCCCCCGCTCCGCCGGGGTCTGGCTGCGCATGACCCTCACCGACGGCGAAGAGCTGGAAGGATTGGCGGCCAACGACCGTTCCCTGGTCGAGGGCGCCGGCCTCTTGCTAACCCCGCCCGATACCCGCTCCAACACACAGAGAATTTATGTGCCTCGCCAGGCGATTCAAACGCTGGAGGTGGTAAGCCTCATCGGCGCAGCTAGCCGCAAGCGCACCGCAACGCACCAACGAAGGACGGACCAGCCTGACCTCTTTACCATCGAACAGAATGTGGATGAGTGAGCATTGCAGGCCTTCCCGTCCTGATTCGATATGATTAGGAGGATGAATATGCCACGTTCAATTGCTCTTTTACTGACCAATGTGATTCTCTGCGCGCCTGTTTTCGCAACCACCTGCGAGAGCCTCGCGCATCTTTCTTTGGCCAACGGCGCCATCACCTCGGCTACCTCCGTCGCGCCCAACGCATTTGTCACGGACGACTCCCATCCCATGCTCTATCTCCCCGCATTTTGCCGCGTTGCGGCCACTTTGACCCCCACTCCCGATTCCAATATCCATATCGAAGTCTGGATGCCTACTCTCGGCTGGAACGGCAAGTATGAGGGAACAGGCAACGGCGGATACGCAGGCAAAATTAGCTATGGACCCCTGGCTGTCGGACTGCGTAGCGGCTATGCCGTGGCCAACACAGATATGGGGACTTCGGTACCCAAAGGAGCCAACGCCGATCTTCTCGTTGGGCATCCGGAGAGATGGGCCGATTGGGGCTGGCGCTCCACGCACGAGATGACGGTTGCCGCCAAGCAGATCGTCGAAGCCTTTTATGGCCGGGAACCGGAGCACGCATATTTTAACGGCTGTTCCACCGGCGGCCAGCAAGCTCTGATGGAAGCCCAGCGTTTTCCGGACGACTACGACGGCATTGTTGCCGGGGCGCCGGCCAATAACCGCACCCGCCTGCATATGGCCATTCTCTGGAGCTATGCGGCCGGAGAAAGAGCGCCTGCGAGCTATATCCCTCCTGCCAAGTTGCCGATGATCACTGAAGCCTTATTGAACGCCTGTACCAAGGCAAAAGCGGTAGCCTCCGACGCATTCCTCGCCCGCCCCCAGGACTGCCACTGGGACCCCAATGCCCTGTTGTGCAAGTCCGGCGACGCTCCCGGCTGCCTCACCGCCGAACAGGTGGAAACCGCGAGAAAACTTTACAGCGGCCCGGTGAACCCCAGAACCCATCAGTCCATCTACCCAGGCGTGCCGCGGGGCAGTGAGTTTGGATGGCCTGAGATGATGCCGCAGACCGGCAACGCGCCTTACACTTCCCTATTCAAATGGACCTTCGGAGCGGATTGGAACTGGCGGACCTTTGACTTCGATCATGATGTGGCAACCGTCGATGCCAGGCTGGCTTCCACACTCAACGCCTCCAGTCCCGACCTGAGCGCATTCAAGGCCCGCGGACACAAGCTCATCATGTATCACGGCTGGGCCGACTGGCTGGTCCCTTCACCGGAGTCGATCATCTATTACAAAAGCGTGGCGAATGCCCAGGCTAGTGCAGCCGAAAGACACCACCACTCTGACGACCAGGAGACGCAGACCTTCTTGAGGCTCTTCATGGTTCCCGGTATGTCGCATTGCGGCGGAGGTCCGGGCATGAATAACATTCAGCCGTTATCCTCTCTCGAGCTTTGGATTGAGAAAGGCATTGCGCCGGAACAGTTGATCGCCTGGCGCGAGAACGAGAACGGGAAGATCCTTATGACAAGACCTGTTTGTCCCTTCCCACAGACCGCCCACTACAACGGAACCGGTGATAGCAACCAGGCAGCGAGTTTCACATGCGCCAGTCCCGTCGAAGCTGGCAACCAGTAATGCCGAAAGGCCATGCGGCAAATCCAAAGCCCCCATCGGTAGTGCGAAACGGGCATGCGTCCTCATCCGCTACAATTCTTGCGATGAAGCTAGGTGAATTGGCAAGTAAGCTGGGCGCGAAACTCTGCGGCGACGCGGAGTTGGAAATCACTGGCGTAAAAGGTCTTGAGGAAGCCGGTCCCACGGAGATCACTTTCGTGGCCAATCCCCGTTATGCCGGGCTGGCTCGCACCACAAAAGCCGCCGCCGTGATCGTTGACCCGGATTTTCAGCAGATCGAAGCGGCCACCCTGCGCATCAATAACCCTTACCTGGCCTTCTCCCGCGCTCTGGCTTTCTTTTATCAGCCGCCCGTTTACTCTCCCGGCATTCACCCCACGGCAGTCATCGACCCCACCGCCGAGATCGGCAAAGATGCGCACATTGGCGCCTACGTCGTCGTCGGCTCTCGAGTCAAGCTGGGCCCGCACGCCATTTTGCTGCCCCACGTAGTCCTCTACCCCGGAGTGCACGCGGGCGCCCATCTCTTTGCCCACGCTCACGCAGTAGTTCGCGAAAACTGCATTCTCGGCGACCACGTAACCCTGGAGAATGGCGCCATCATCGGCGCCGATGGCTTCGGCTTTGCCAAGAACGAAGCCGGCCACTGGGAAAAAATTCCGCAGTCCGGGCCGGTGCGTATGGGCAGCCAGGTAGACGTCCAGGCCAACGCCTGCATCGATCGAGCTACGGTGGGCGCAACGGAGATCGGCGATGGAACCAAAGTCGATAATCTGGTCCAGGTGGGCCACGGTTCCAAAGTGGGCGAAAACTCGCTCCTTTGCGCCCAAACCGGTCTTGCCGGCTCCTCGGTCATTGGCAACAACGTCATTCTCGCCGGCCAGGTCGGCATCGCCGGCCACTGCACCGTGGGCGACGGCGTCATCCTCACCGCGCAATCCGCCGTTTCGCACGATGTGCCGCCGGGAAAAACCATCTCCGGCTCACCCGGCTTCGATAATCGCGTCTGGCTGCGTGCAGTCGCCATCTTCCAGCGCCTGCCGGAGCTGCTCAAGCGCCTCGATCGCCTGGAAAAGAAGGTTGCGGCTCAGCAGGCTCAAGACTCGCCGGAAAGCGCGCAAAGCTTAACGGAAGGCCGGGAATGAGATCCCTAAGCAGGATTCACGAGTGCATTCTGGCCGCAATCCTTTTGCCGGCGCTTGGATTGGCCGCCGGCTGTCACTCCCATCACGTAGAAACCACAGTCGAAAACCGCACCGGAGCTGCAATTCAACTGCTCGAGGTCGACTATCCCAGCGCCAGCTTTGGAGCCAACAGCCTGGCTGCCGGCGCAGATTTCCACTACCGCATCCAGTTGCGCGGCAGCGGCCCGATCAAGGTGCAATACACAGCCGGAGAAGGCCATCCCGTGCAAATCGACGGCCCTACGCTCGCCGCGCCGCAAGCAGGGCCAACTCCGGATTGTGCTGCTCCCCAGCGGCAAGGCCGAGTTTCACCCCCAGCTGACTCCGAAACCCTGATCCCCTCTCCTTAACCCGTTCCAATAGTCATTGCAATCAAGAACAATACCGCTCCATAAGCTATTCTCCCTCGAAATCCTACCGATACATCAGAGAGGAGGAGCAATGTGCACGGGATGACGGCATCCATGAACGCCCGTCCGCAGATCTCTGTGGCTGCGCAGGCACGGGTTTGCCTTGCGCCTGGTCGGATGCTTTGTCTTCATAACTGCTGGCAACTATTTTGGCGAATCCATTCGCCCATAGCGAGTATGAAATCACCACCAATGTGATCTGGATAACGAACGGAATACTGCTTGCCTACCTGCTTACTGGCGCCTCGCTGGCTTTGGCCTGCCTATCTAAGTGTCGGATTTGCAGCCATGTTAGCTGGTAACGCACTGATCGCAGGGCGTTTCCTTATGACGGATCTGGTAGGAAACGGACTCAACATTTGCGAGGTGCTGATCGGCGCTCTGCTGCTGCGTCGCCGCTCGGCCGTACTTCCGCGATTTACCCAGTGGCGGTTACCTGCTTCAGCTTTCTCTGCTATGCGGTTCTGGCCGCGCCGTTGGCAGCCGGATTGCTTTCCGCACTCTATGCTTTCTTCTCGCTACACGCATCTCCTGCACATACAATTTTACTCTGGGTAGTCTCGGATGGCATGGGAACTCTAGTCGCCACACCCGCAATTGTGGCGCTCTTCCTGCATCGCGTTCCAAAAACACCACTCGATTGGCAACACAATTGGATATATCCTCGCAATCCTCGTGGGCGTCACCATCGCCGCCTTCGCACAAAGCGGCTTTCCCGCTGGTCTTCTTGATCTACCCTCTTGCTGGTTCTGATTCTTCTGCGCCTGGGGTTGAGATGGTCCACTCTGTCGTTGTTGTATTTCGCTGTCGCATTCGATTTACTGACAATGACCGGACGGGGCCCGTTTGCGGCGTTTGCAGTGCTCAAATCGGTCGACCCCATTGTGCTGCTTGAATTTTTTGTCCTGGCAGGCATGATTGTTCTCTACAGTGTTTCCGTGGTTCTTGAGCAGGAGATGACGACAGAGCGCCAGTTGCAGAAAATCGTCGCCCAGCACAACCTGGTCACTGAAAACTCCCGCGACGTGATCATCCTGTCCGATTTCAACGGTAACCGCAGCTTCGTCTCTGCCGCCGCCAGGCAATTGGTTGGATGGACCCCGCAGGAAGTCATGAAACAGAAAAGTTCCGAACTGGTCCATCCGGACGACCTGACCAAAGCGGCAGCCGTTGTGCACCAACTCTACTCCGGAGCCGAGGACGCCATGATCGCCTGCCGCGTCAGGAAGCGGAACGGAGAGTATCTGTGGGTGGAAGCCAGCCTGCGGGTGGTGCGCAATCCAGTCACCGGCGCGCCCACCGGTATTCTCAATATGGTCAGCGACATCACCGAGCGCAAACAGGCCGAACAAAAACTTCAGGACGCCTACCGGGCCGTCGAGACCCTCGCCATTACCGACGCGCTCACCGGCCTGGCCAACCGGCGGCAGTTCGACCATGCCTCACCACCGAGTGGCGACGCGGCTTGCGCGACCGCAATCCGCTCGCCATGCTGCTGATCGACGTCGACTTGTTCAAGTCCTACAACGATACCTATGGGCACGTGCGCGGCGACAGTTGCCTCAAGCAGATTGCCGAGGCCGCTCTCGATGTGGTGGCGCGGCCCGGTGACCTGGTGGCCCGCTTCGGCGGCGAGGAATTCGCAGTCATCCTCCCCAACACCGGCAGCGAGGGAGCCTTGCAGGTGGCCAACGGATATCTGCGACGGCCTGCGCCGCCGCAGGCTGGAGCACAGCACCAATCCACTCGGGTTCATGACCATCTCAGTGGGTTGCGCCGCCGTGGTGCCCTGTTTGGGGCAGCACGCGATTAACCTGATCGAGCTAGCCGACGACGCCCTCTACACTGCCAAGCGCAACGGCCGCAACCAGGTATGCAGTTGCAATGCGCTGGCCTCAACCGGAGCCGTATCCCCGTCCGTCGCGCATACTGAACTTTCCATCGCCAGAACAGCATGAGATGTCGCGGCATCCCAACAAAATATTCATCCTGAACAAATCAACTTGTCATCCTGAGCGCAGGTCGTCCCGACGACCGAAATTCGAATGCCTGCACTGAACCTAGTCGCAGGGAACTTGTAGTTGCATTTGCTTCCAATGCATTCTTGATGAACCATGGAAGTCAGCATAAATGGGCCATAAGTGTAGGCTTTATTGAAGATTGCAAATGCGCGGGAGGCGCAGAGTTGGTTAGCCCCGCGCTTCAGCGTGGGGAACAGGAGTCCCACAAGTTCGTTACGGAGTCCCGTAGGGACGGCGTAAGAATTCGCTTATGCGGGATTCTCTGTCTCTGTTGTTAAATACCGCTAAGTCCGCTCCACGTGCTTTAATCAATGCTGAAAAATTAGGAGTCTCCCCTGTGAACAGGCGAAGGTTTGTTGAATCGCTGAGCGCATTGTTTCTGGCCGCGCACTCCGGCCTTTTGTGCAGGGCCAGCGCCCTGAATAACGAAGACTCCCAAACATCCTGCGCGCAAGGCGCAACTCCACGCCTACTCCCGGTTCCTGCCTCTGTCAGCGGCGTCCGCACGCCGGTTCTCAGCCTTGCCGGCGAGTGGAAGTTTACCGACGCTCCGCCCTCCGAGTTCTGGAAGCCGGATCTGGATACCTCCGCATGGTCACTCCGTCGAAATGCCCAACGAGTTTGCCGAGCTGGGCCTCACCATCGCGCCCAACGTGGAATATCCATGCAGAAGAAAGATTCGCATTCCCGCCGATTACCGCAATCAACGAATCTTTCTCCGCTTTGACGGCGTCTACGGCTATTCCAGAGTCTGGATCAACGGCGTCTATCTCCGCGATCACAATGGCGGCTTCACCTCCTGGGATTGCGAGATTACCCCGCACGTGAAGCCCGGCGAAGAGGCTGACCTGGTCCTCGGCATCACCGACCGCAGCGACGATATCTCTGAAGCCAGCTACTACGCCAAGCATTCCATCGCCGGAATTCTGCGCGGCGTGCGCCTTTTTGCCGTTCCTCCCGTCTGCCTCTGCTCGCTGCGATGCATCGGCCTCATTCGACATCGAAAGCAAATCCGGCATCCTCAATCTTGGCGGCTGTGTTATCGCAGCAGAATCCACGTCCCGCCCGGCTTCAACTCGCGCTCACCGACGAATCCGGCGTCCGCGTTCCTCGTCGAACCCAATTCAATTCCATTTGGCCCCGGAGATGCGAAGGCTGCCAAAAAAATCGTGGTGCAGCCGGCAAAACCATGGGACGCGGAGCACCCCAACCTCTATACACTGCAGATTTCTCTCGTCATTGATGGCCAGGTCACAGAAACTTTTGAACGCAAGATCGGCTTCCGCACCATCCAGCGCGACGGCAACCGTCTCCTGGTAAATGGCCGTCCGGTAAAGCTCCGCGGCGTCTGCCGCCACAGCATTCACCCCATCCACGGCCGCGCCGTGCCCGCGGAGTTCGATGAAATGGACGCCGCTCTATTTCGCGCCGCCAACATCAACTTCGTGCGCACCTCTCACTACCCGCCCTCCGAGCAGTTTCTCGAGGCATGTGACCGGCACGGCATCTACGTGGAAGAGGAATCCGCCGTCTGCTGGTCAAACGAGGAGAACGGCCCATCCTCCAATCCCGAATTTACCTCCCGTTTCATCAGCCAGTTCGAGGAGATGATCGAGCGCGATCGCGATCACGCCTCAGTTCTCCTCTGGTCGCTGGGCAACGAGAGCCAATGGGACACAAACTTTGCCGCCGAGCGCCGCTTCGCCGCCGAACACGATCCCAGCCGTCCCGTCATCTTCAGCTATCCCGATAACGTGCCCATGGAAACTTCGGCCTACGATATCTATAGCCGCCACTACGCCGATGTGAACGCCGACCTGAGCAGCAGCACTTATCCCCTTTTGAACGACGAATTCGCGCACATCTCCTGCTATAACCTTGAAACGCTGCGCCGCGACCCGGGCGTTCGCAACTTCTGGGGAAGAAGCATCTGCCGATTCGGCGAGAAGTTTCTCTCGGCGGATGGCTGCCTGGGCGGATCGATCTGGGCCGGCATCGACGAAGTCTTCCTCTTGCCCGATCGCGCCGTAGGGTTACGGCCCCTGGGGCATCATCGACGGCTGGCGCCGTCCAAAGCCGGAGTACTGGCTCACCGCCAAGGCCTACTCGCCCATTCGCATTGCAGACCATCCCCTGCCGGCTCCCGCGAGCGGCAGCGCGCCTCTCCATCCCCATCGCCAATGCATTCGACCACACGAACCTGAATGAAATTGAGATTCGCTGGGCTGCCGGCTCCGACTCAGGCCGTCTTTCGCCCACTCGATCTAGCCCCGCACCGTTCCGGCTATCTTGAGATTCCGCCGCGCGACTGGAGGCCGAACGACGTGCTGCAACTCGACTTTTCTGCAAACGGCAAATTGATCGATCAATTCCGGCTGAGAATCGATCCCACTCCCCCATCGCTCGCCCTGCCCAAGCCATCCCCGGCAGTATTAAGCCATAGCGGCAACGACCTGCTCATCACCGGACCAAACTTTTCCGTCACCGTCAGCCAAATCACCGGCCTCATCCGCGAAGCCCAATTGCAACGGCCAAGTCATTCTCACCGGCGGACCCTATCTCGACCTGGGCACGGGCCCGTTAACTTCCCCCTGGCTGCTGCGTCATTTTCAGGCTGAAGCCGTCGGCGATACGGTAACCATCTTCACCTCCGGCGAATGCAAGAAAAACGAAGGCATCGACGGCATCCCGGTGGATTTCGAAATCGAGATCGATGGCAGCGGCCTGCTCACCACTCGATACCGCATCCACGCCGACTCTGTAGAAACAAGCACCTCCGGAGTCGCCTTTATGCTCCCGGCCGCAATCGACAAGCTCTCCTGGCATCGGGATTCCCTATGGTCCGTCTATCCCGACGATCACATCGGCCGCCCCAAAGGAGTCGCACTGAAGAAAGCCGCCCATGCGGCTCTCGCTTATCGAGCCCGCCCGGAATGGCCGTGGTCAGAGGATACGGAGGATGCTTTTCTTTGGGGCAAAGACAGCGCAACTTCGCATGCCACAAACGATTTTCGCTCTCTGAAGGAAAATATCTGGTATGCGGCCTGCACCCTGGCCGGAAGCCGGGTTTGCGCTCGCGCTGAAGCCAACGCAGATGTAGCCGTTCGCGCATCGGTTCTTCCCGATGGCCGGGTTTCGTTCAGTCTCTATAATGAGTGGTCTTATCCCAGCCTGGAATGGGGCAACTACACAGGCCAAGCCGTGGCTCCGGCCCAAAACAGCCGCGAAGTCAGGCTGCGGCTGACCGATCTCCCGGTGGAGCAGTCATAATCCTTGAAATCAGTGCTATCCCGAGCGGCTATGTGCCGCCCGGAAGTCTACAGCACCCAGTTCTTATTAACGCACCAGCCCCTGGAAAAGCGGCGAGTGCAGCAAGATCGTTAAACGTCTTGTCGGAGGTGGCAAAGTGGATGCTCATATTTCCGGCATCGGAGGCGATTTGCAGTGCCGTTCAACGCCTGCTTCTCCGCGTCCCCACTGCTCATCTTGCGAAGTGTCAACGCCGCCGACAGCAACGAAGTGATAGTGGCCGCGGTAAAGGTGTCGCCGGTGGAGATGGTCAGATCGAACTTCACGCCATGCTGAAAGTCCATCGAGTACCAGGAGGCCTCCAGGCGTTTCTGCACGGTGTCGAAGTCGGTCACTGAACCGGCCTCGCCCAGCACCTGCTTCATCATGGTCTGGGTGCCCTTCTGGTCCAGAATGCTCCACAGCGGCTCGTCATCCACGGTCTTCATCGCATCCATCATTGACCCGTTGGTCAGCAGGCTGGGAGACAGGCCATCGCGGGCATCGAGAGCCTTCCTGACCGCGTCCCTATCGCCAAAAACCATCGTGGACGGATCCACAAAGCAAAGCACCATGCCGGTCTTGGGCAGCGGATAGAGCCTGTTGGTGCGCACCAGGGGGGCTTGATCTTCTGCTTCTTGAAGTTGGCCAGAATGTCCTGCAAGGCGAACTGGCCCTGGGCGATACCCAACGTCACCATTCTGTCGCTCGGCACCTGCTTGCCAGACGCGGGCGATTTTGTACCTGTGTTTGTCACCGGGGCCCGGAACATGGCAAAGGCCAGTTGGTCGACATCGTGGTTATCGTTCAGTCCCGACTTGGTCAAAGCCTCGTCGAATTGCTTGAGTTCCGGCGGCATCACGCGGTCGCGCAGATTCATCGCCGTGGCCGAATTCTCCATCGCGCGATAGTCGATCACGACCAACTGCTGCACTTCATGCGGAACAGCCCTGCGGGCATCGCTGGACAACTGCGCCCCCGGCGCCAATGTAGCTGCCGCCAGCAGCGTGGTTGCAATCGAAACTTTCTGAAAAGCCTTCAACACTTTCATCCTCCGGTATTCCTGCGTCTTTTCACATCCAGCTTGTGGAAATATGCCCCGAAACAATGGTCTCGTTGCCACGCGCGAATCACTAAAAACGCTCTCAATCCATACGTTGTTATTGTAACTGCCGGGCGTCTTGCCCATGCCGGTCCTGATCCTGTTCGACCGCTATTCCTCTCCCGGCCATGCAAGTGGAGTCCCGAGACGGCGCTCCAGATATCTTGGTCTGCGGATCGAACTCAATCAATTGACGCATCCACTCGCTCTCCCGCTCGCAGGCCGCCTCCGGAATCAACCCGATCACCTCGCCCTCCATCAGCGCAGCCTTGTGCTTGTGCGCCAGGCTTGAGACCGCTGCGATAGACCTGGGAGAGCGGGGTCGCCGTAAAATCCGTGATGTTCATTGAGAGCTGTGCCCGCCCATGAGCCAGAACCCCCATCGCTTTCACGCCCTTCAGGCCCGCCTGAAGCCGCCCGAATCTCCCGGGCAATGGCTCTCGCAATGGCAACGTCCGCGGAATCGAAATAGATGTTGTAGGCCACCAGGAACTTGCGCGCTCCCACCGCACAGGCTCCGGCCGTGGGATGCAGGCCGGGACCACCCAGGTCAGGCCGGCGAGCCGCTTCCTTGCTCACCGCATCCCTCAGGCCCTCGAACTGCCCCCGCCGCACATCTTCCAGATTAGCCCGGTCCGGCCGTGCCGCCGCCGCCTCATAAAAATAAACCGGAACGCCGTAGCGCCGCCAGATCTCCAACCCCGCCTGCCGGGCCAGCAGGGCGCATTGCTCCAGCTTGATGCCGGAGATGGGCACAAAAGGAATCACGTCTGCCGCGCCGATGCGTGGATGCACCCCCTGCTGGCGGGTCAGGTCGATCAGCTCGGCAGCCTTGCCGGCCCCGCGCACCGCCGCTTCCACCACCGCCGCCGGATCACCCGCAATCGTCACCACCGAGCGGTTATGGTCGGCATCCATTGACCAGTCGAGCAGCCGCACTCCCTCCACGCGCATCGCGGCCACTATCGCCTCGACCCGCCGGGCATCCGTACCTTCTGAGAAGTTGGGTACGCACTCGACTACCGCTCCGCTCATCCTTACTCCACCCCAACACTGAATGGCACGGCTTTAGCCGTGCTTCAACTTCGTTGTTCTGAAAGGGTACGACTCCAGCATTGCCTTAAGTCTTCGGAATAGATCGAAGTTTCAGTGCACAACCGGGTAACCCGGTCGTGCACTGAAACAGCGAAAGGTTTTTATGCGCCCCATTAGCCGTGCCTTATCAAGACAACCCGACTTATCGTCTCGGCTTCATCTCCAAAATGTGTATCCCACCTGCACCTGAATGCTGGAGTTCACGCCGGGATTTTTGTCGCCCAGCGAAGCCGAGGAGATGTGTTCCCCGTTCACGCCGATATCGATCGACCGCCGCGACCGCGTGAATATGTGAATCCCCCCGCCTCCCTGCGGCGAAAAGTTCCACACGCACGTCCCGCCCGGCTCTCCATGCATCAACCAACTGGTCCGGCGGAAACTTGTGCGTGGTATAGATCACTCCGCCCGCAGCCTGAAACCACGGCTGAAAGCGGTCTGACTTGGTAAGAAAATTCCAGCGGAAGATCACCGGCGTTATGCTGACGCCGCGATAGGTGCCGCCGCCGAAGGAGTAACTCTCAGTCGTCGACAGTTACTGTGTAATGGCGCAGGCGTATAGGCCTGCCACAACGGCATGATGTTGCCGCCGAACTCAAACTGCCCGCTGAAAATGCCGGCATGCGCAACCGGAAAAAACTGCTTTCCCAATTGGAAGCCCGCCGGAAAGAAACTTGAAGATCTGACCGGCTCCCAAGCCGTTCCCATAGTTGATAAACGGCCCGTACTCCCAGCTCGTTGTCCTGGCGAACCGGGGCTACGGCGGTTATGCTGCGTTATGCGCTGCGCCGTCCTGACGTGCAGCTCCGGCCAGCTTCGGCGCCCGCCATCAGACCCCCAGCCATCAGAAAAAACAAGAAAAACCTTGCTGTTCGTCTCAAACTTCTTCCCTTTCCTTCAATCACAATGATGATCAATTCCCATAAAAAGGCCGCCACAACCGGGCGGCCTGGTCTATTGCTCGCCTCAGATTCGATCAGCCCGCCGCCTGTTCCATCTGCTCGGCATCCATATCGAAGTTCGAGTAAACGTTTTGCGTGTCGTCGCAGTCTTCCAGAGCCTCCAGCAAGCGGATCATCTGGTTCGCCGCGTGTGCCTTCCAGCTTGGTATAAGTCGACGCAACCATGGTCACTTCGCTCATCACCGTCTGCAATCCCCGCCGCCTTCACCGCCGCAAGAACCCCATCATAAGCGGCCGGATCGGTAAGTGATCTCCCAGGTATCGCCCTCGTCGTTCAGGTCTTCTCCGCCGTGTTCGAGCACGATATCCATCAACTGATCTTCTGTCGCCGCGGACTTCTCCACCGCGATCAGGCCCTTCTTGTGGAACATGAACCGCACCGAGCCGGACTCGCCCAGGTTTCCGCCGTTCTTCGAGAATGCGTGCCGGATCTCGCTCACCGCGCGGTTGCGGTTGTCCGTCGTCACATCCACGATGATGGCCACGCCGCCGGGCCCGTAGCCCTCGAAGCTGATCTCTTCATAATTCACGCCTTCCAGTTCGCCGGTGCCGCGCTGGATGGCCCGCTTGATGTTCTCCTGCGGCATATTCTCCGCCTTGGCCGCGGCAATTGCCGTGCGCAGGCGGGCGTTGCTGTCCGGGTTGCCGCCTCCCTTGGCGGCTACCGCGATTTCCTTCAGGAGACGAGTGAATATCTTGCCGCGCTTGGCGTCCAGCGCGCCCTTCTTGTGCTTGATTGTGGCCCACTTTGAATGGCCGGACATGAGAACCTCAACGTTCCAATAGACAATAGCGGCGCACTACGCGCCTGACCTTGTGAGTATATCACCGCTTGCAGACGGGAAAAATGGCACTTCACCGGACCACTGATTCTCTGTAACCTGCGCCGTCAAGCTGTTACCCTAGAACCATGAAATTCGGGGTTTTGGTCTTTCCCGGCTCCAACTGCGACCACGACACTTACAACGTGATCGCTGAAGTGGCTCATCAGCCCGTCACCTTCCTCTGGCACGACTCCGAGGACCTTCAAGGCGTCGATGCCGTCCTGGTTCCCGGCGGCTTTGCCTACGGCGATTACCTGCGCACCGGCGCCATCGCCCGCTTCTCGCCGGTGATGCAGTCAGTCCAGCGCTTTGCCGCCGGCGGCGGCCTGGTCCTGGGCATCTGCAACGGCTTCCAGATCCTCACCGAATCCGGCCTGCTCCCCGGCGCGCTCATGCGCAACGCCGGCCTCAAATACATCTGCAAGCAGGTCCATCTCCGCACTGAAACCACCAACAGCCCCTTTACCAGCGGCCTCACCAAAGGCGAAGTCCTCCAGATGCCCATCGGCCACATGGAGGGCAACTACTACTGCACCCCTGAGGACCTGCATCAGCTCGAAGCCGAAGACCGCATCGCCTTCCGCTACGCCACTCCCAGAGGAGAAATCACCCCGGAGGCCAACCCCAACGGCTCCTTAAGCAACATTGCAGGCATTCTGAACGCCAAGAGAAACGTCCTCGGCATGATGCCCCATCCCGACCGCTCCAGCGAAAAACTCCTCGGCTCGGCCGACGGCTGGAAGATCTTCGCCTCCATGGTTGAGGCGCTGGCGGCTCATTGAGATTCTTGTTTCATCGGGTGGGGCACGATAAGCCAATGATCGACATTCATCACCATCTGATCTACGGGGTCGACGACGGCCCACCCGATCTCGAAACCTCCCTGGCCATGGCCCGTGAAGCCGCCGCCGAGGGAATCACGGATATCGTCTGCACTCCCCATGCCAACTACACCTGGCCCTATCAGCCCGAGCGCATCGTCAGGAGCGCCTCGCCGAGTTGCGCGCGCTCCTCAAGGATGAGGTCCGGCTGAGCCTGGGCTGCGACTTCCACCTCAACGCCGACAACATCCTCGATGCCCTGGCCAACCCCCTGCGTTACTCCATTGAAGGCAAAGGCTACCTGCTCATCGAGTTCCCTGAAGTCATCATCCCTCCCCAGTTGCCCGCACGCCATGTACCAATTGCAGTTGGCCGGATATACCCTCATCGTCACCCACCCGGAGCGCAACACGGTGCTCTACCAGCGCCCCAACATGCTGGCCGACTGGATTAAGAAAGGGTGCCTGGTCCAGGTCACCTCCAGCTCCCTCTACGGCCGTTTCGGCAAGCTGGCAGAGGCCTTCTCCAACGAGCTTCTTGACCGCAACTGGATCCACTTCATCGCCACTGACGCCCACAACCCCCAGTGGCGTCCACCGAACATGAAGATGGCCTATGACTACATAGTCAATCGCGCCGGCGAAGAGACCGCCCGGCGCCTCTGCGTCTCCAATCCCCGCGCAGCCCTCGAAGGCGCACGCTGGCCCGCGCAGCCCGAGCCTCTGGGCCTGTGGGAAGACGTGCCGCTCAAATTCGACCCCAGCCGCAACGCCGCCAAATCCGCCAAACCCAGCCCCACCCCGAACGACGGCGAAGCTCCAAAGACAGTCACAAAGAGCTTCTGGACTCGTCTATTCTCGCGGTAAATCTAGGGCCTGTTAACACTACTGGGGCAGGCGGTGCCGGGAGCCAATTTTCTCGAGTTCAAGGAGTGAGGAGCGACGCATACCGGGTGTCTGCTAGCGACGATCAACGCCGAAATCGGGGAAATTGGTCCCGGCCCTTCGGGTTGCGGCGAAAATCGGTCCATACTTCGTTGTCGTCCTCGCCTTGGAATGGCCAAAGTCTTCGTCCTCCGCCTCGTCTGGACCGATTTTCGCTCGCAACGCCGCCTACCCCAGTAGTGTTAACAGGCCCTGACTTGAGAATGCTCGTCGCTTGCACCCATAAGCCAGAGCGAATTAAAAAATTCACTTTGCTACTCGCAATACAAGGCGGTGGAGATGGTGCTGGTGCATCTGAATTCCGATTTGGAGAGGCTCCTTCCCATAACGTACGTCGGGTGTATATGCGAAACTCCAGCTCTCATTATCCAGTATCATCGGAATTTCGGTGCCGGGCGGCGCTTTGGAAGACAGGCGTATGACGCTGGTAAGATCCATTCCGCTGGTAAATTCCGCTCCTTTCTGTTCCTCCAGACGGTCAATCTCGGTAACCCAGGGAGAGTCTGTATAGATGCGCGTGCGATGCCAGTTCCCTTTGTCGAACGCATCCATTCCCTGCGCCAACTTTATCCAGATGGTGGCCTCCTCGCCGGGATCCAGTACGCCATTTCCGTTCCCTTTACCCTCTGTTACGGTGCGCGGCACCGCACCCCCGCCCCCTTTGTTCCCTATCTGGCGAAAGACGAGTAGTGTGACGGTGCGGCCGTCCAGTATCTCGTAAGCGAGCGGAGCGGGGATTGCGTCCGGCGTGACCAGCACGTACAGTTTCTTAGTTAAGTCCTTCCCTGGATCGAAGGCCAGCTTCAATTGCAATCGAGTCCGGGTGAAGTACCCAGCCCCCGCCGTAAACCGAAGCCGTAAGCGCGACGACAGATCCACCACCTGGCCCGGCGCCAAAATGGGCGCCGCAGCAGTGCCGGATAGAATACTGACCGTCGGGTATTGCGATGAGAGCGTGATGGTCAAGCCGGAGATCGGCGTAGTGCGCGGATTGTATATCCGTATCGGGAGGCTGACTTCGCGCTCCGATTCCACTCTCATCGCATCGCTGGTCGAAAGCGGCAGCAAAACCGGCGGCGAGCTTTCCACTCCGGGCCCCTCCAGGCTGAGTTGATGGCCGTCTCCGTTCACACTGAACCGCAATCTGCCGTCCGCGGTCGCCATGAGCTGGCGAACGTCGCGGGCACAGCTCGAAAGATCGTAATCGGTGAGCACGTACGTGAGGCCCGGGGCGTAAAGCGGCGCCGTGTCAATGGTGATGCGCGCCTCCGCGATACTGGGCCCGTCAACCGCCCAGCGGCGTGTCAGCACCCGCATGCCTCCCTTGTTGACATCTTCCAGGTACGTCAGTCCAGCCCCCGGCATTTCTGCCTTGACACGATAACCCCAAACGTCAAACGTCCGATACGGGCTGGCGTAATAGAAGCTCACGGGAGGCTGGTCCAGCTTGAGGTTCTCGAAGGCCCGCTGGTGGAAAGCGAAGGTCTCCGCGATCGATGTCGCCCAGTGCTTGGGATACTCATCCTGGCGGTACTCAAAATCCACATCGCTCGAGCGCGCATAGGCCTCTCGCGTCTCTTCGGTGTACTGGCTGATGAAATCTCCGCTGGCCCGAACCAGGCGAATCATCGTCTGCGCATGCTGCTCGACGAAGTCCTTGGGCCGCCATAGAATGCGCCGGCCCTTTTCGCCCACATAGAACTCCGGGCCGGGATTAAACGCCGAGGCGCTGCCAACCAAATCTGGATACCGGGCGCTCAGGTACAGGCTCATGAAACCGCCCATGCTCAGCCCCGCCGTGGCGCGATGACGGCGGTCCGCCAGCGTCCGGTAGGAATGGTCAATCAGGCTGACCAGTTCCAGAAAGTAGGGCCCAAAGTCGTGATCGCCCCCATCTATATACAAGTCCCAGGGAGCGCCGCCATAGAACCCCGTGTACGCAGAGGCCACGTAGCCATCCACGCAGACAATGATTACCGGGTGAGCAGCCGCGTAAGCCACCATCTTGGGAATGGTGTCCTTGCCCTGGTCATAATCCTCGACCGTATAGCGGTCGGAGTGGCCGTGAAAATAATAGATCACGGGATAGCGCTGGCTCCCGCTGGTCTGGTATGTCGGAGGCAAAATGATCCGGTAGTGGCGCACCTCGCCGAAGACCTTCGAGTCGTAGGTGTGGTCAAAGTAGGATTGACTTTTGAGTGCCGTTGCGCCGCACAGCAGCACGCCGATGAGCGCGACAAAACGATATAACCTGGATTCTATCTTCATAACCCGGAATCACCTTTTAGTCACTGTTTACAGTGAATTGTATCGCCCCTGATGCAAATTGCAAGACCAGGGAAATTTAGGCTGCCGTCAGATTTTGATAAAGATTCTCCGCCGGTAGAGAAGCCAGGTAAAAATCCAGCAGACCGCTACGAAGCCAAGGGAGTAAAGCAGAGAAGCGAACGCCGCAGGGGGCGCGACGCGCAGAATTGCGCGGTAGAGAATCTGCTCAAGATTGACTCCCGAACGAAAATGGATGCTGCTGAAGGTTGACGACAGCAGTTCTGAGAACACATAGGCGGCGATGGCGTTGGTTCCGAAGACCAGCAGCGGTGTGAAGAAACGTGATGAGTGGCTTCTCTTGGGCACGGACTCAGCGGCGCAGCAAATATCGACAAGGCCTATCGAGAGTGCCAGCAGCAGAAGGCTAAGCCCGCCGGAGAAAAGCACAAAGGAACTCGTCCATAGCTGTTTGTTAATCGGGAAAGTGAAGTTCCATAAGCTGCCCAGCAGAACCCCTCCGATGCCGGCGATGGCGATGCCTTTTACCTTCTGCGCGAGGGTATGGGATGTGCGCAGCCACTGCGCTGTCAGTGAGCCCAGCAGCGTGGTGGCGATTGACGGCAGTGCGCCCAGCAGGCCGGTCACATCGCGCGTGCCATTGGATAGATGCGATGCGGAGAATAACTGCCGGTCGATCCATGCCGCCAGGTTGCCATCACGATCAAGCAGTGGAACGCCGTGCGTGGGTACTCCGTAGCCAGGCACCGGAACAAAGCGCAACAGCATCCAATAGCCGATGAGGATACCCACGGTAATCGCCGCTTTATCGCGCCACCCTGGGCTAAATAGGTACAGCGTCGCAACGGCCAGATAGCAAATTGCAATGCGCGGGAGTATGCCATAGAAACGCATGGTATGGAGATTGAAGTAGGGAAAGCTGTTGACCAATATGCCTAACAAAAACAGGATCACGGCGCGTTTCAGAATCTGAAGAAATAGCCGCCGTTTTGCCAGGCCCC
This sequence comes from uncultured Acidobacteriaceae bacterium, assembly GCA_963724755.1. Taxonomy (GTDB): domain Bacteria; phylum Acidobacteriota; class Terriglobia; order Terriglobales; family Acidobacteriaceae; genus Telmatobacter. The sequence continues at coordinate 2,444 of CAVRVZ010000015.1, read as the reverse complement.
GCGATTGCCTCGACGCCAGCGAAAGAACCGTGGTGATTCCGACGATGAAGAGGAAGGTCGGAAAGACGAGATCGGTGGGAGTAAAGCCGTTCCACTTGGAGTGAAGCAACGGCCAGTACGCCGCTCCAAAATCGCCGTTGTTGTTGACCAGAATCATAAAGGCAATGGTGAGGCCGCGCAAAAGATCAAGCGAGAGCAACCTGCCTGGCTGGCGCAAAGGCGACGGTGTGCTGTAAATCTGCGCTTGAGACGATTCCATGGTTGCGAGATTTGTATTCAATGCTGAGTGCTCCCCTGACATCTTGACCCTCTGCTCAAACCGGCGAACAAGAATGGAATCTCCCGGCAACCGCGAGCGTACAATTCCCCAGGCGAACGATGCTCACGCCTGCGTTGCAGGCAACCGGTATGCGTTGGGGGCTAACGTAGATATTATTCGCAATCGTCTTTTTGGTGCCGTTTCCAGAGAATTATATAGCCCCTGATGCAAATTACGAAACCAAGGCAACTTTTGTGTCGAAAACTCCAACGGCCGTGATGGAATGGCCGGTTGTTTATTGACGGGCATGTATGCATCGGCGAGCTCGATCAGCCGGACGGCTTCGCATAGAGCGGCGTGGCGTACCACGCTGTTCACTTGGCGGCAGCGGTGACCAGAGCATCGTTGGAACGCAGGCGGAACTGGGCAAAGTCGCCAGTCTCGTCGAAGGAACCCAGTCCAAACTGACCGCATGTAAATGTGTGGTCGATCACAGAAAATCTTGCCTGTTTCTCGCCGTCCAGAAACACCTGGATGGAGCCGGTGCGGACATTGCGCACGATGCGCACGTGGTGCCAGGAACGATCCGGCAGCGCCGGCGCGGCATCCAAACCAGCAATCCGGTACCGCGGTTTTCCGTTCACGATAAATATGCCATTATGGACGGAGATCTGCTTGCCTGGATTCACAGAAAGATGGACATAGTAGAAGTGGAGCGTGTCTACATAATTGAAAACGATAATCATGGAGCCACCAACACGGCGCACACTCGTATCCAGGGTAAAGCTGCCAACTTTGGCGCCTTTTAACAGCGCAAATTGCAATGGACGACGAGGGACTACCGGCGTCCGCGAGCGTTTCATGTGGAGGTAATGGAGGTTGCCCTGTTGTAGAATCTCCCAGTCCTGGGTAAACGGCATCTGCCAGGCCTTGAGGTTGCCCATGCTGAAGTTATCTCGAATGGAAATGTTCGCATGACCGCACTGTGCTAGCGCGTTGGGTCCGGCGGAACAGAAAACAAACAGACAGAAGGCAGCCGACAGTGCGACTGTAATACGGATGTTTCGCAATTTTTCCATTGGATCTCCTCGTTTCATAAACTCCCTGTCAAAGTCCACATGTACATCACGCCATCCACGCCGATGACGACATATTGGGTTCCGTCGAGCTTGTATCTAATCGGGGTGACATCATCCACCATCCCTCCCGGTCCAATATGCCACAAAACATGGCCGTAATTATACCTTCGTATCTGAGTTTTCGCAGGCAGTAACCCTTTCCTGAATGTATATAACCAAGATCTTCAAATTTCGGCAGAGAATTGATCCATTCTCAATTTTCCCACATCCTTACAGGCTTGCTCTCCTTGACGTCCCCCATGCCGGCTGTCTATTCTTCAATGGATTTATATATGGATGCTCAAGATCGTGTATGCAAATGAATCGTCAGGTTGCGCGCAAAAATCCTATGGCGCGGCCTCGTTCTTTTTAACGCCGCTCCGAATGAAAGGCCGGATTTATGAAAATTAGCCCCATCTGTGCACTATGGCTTGTGGTAACCCTCTCAGCGATTTGTCGGCCTGCTGCAGCTCAGGTAAAGGTATGGCAAGGAACACTTACCTTGCCGACATATCAGGAAGGACAGCCCGATCCGAACCCGCCGTTCGACATTTATACACCCGACCGCATCAACTATCCCTACACCATGAGAACGAATTTGACCGGCGTGAAAGCGGACCACGCATGGCGCGCGATTTTTCTCGAGAACGAATATCTGAAGTGCACGGTGCTGCCGGATATCGGCGGTCGCCTCTATACCTGCATTGACAAGATCAGCGGCCAGCCGATGTTCTCCGCCAACCCTTCCATCAAATTGGCGCAGGTTGGGTATCGCGGATCGTGGGCGGAATTCGGCGTGGAATTTAACTTTCCCGTCTCGCATAACTGGGTCTCGATGTCGCCAGTGGACTTTGCGTACGCGGCCCATAAGGATGGAAGTGCGTCGGTATGGGTGGGCAATATCGATCGCGTATACGGCATGCAATGGGGAGTGGAGCTGGTATTGAAACCCGGCACGACGCTGCTGGAACAGCGCGTAACGCTTTACAATCGCAGCGATCTTCGCCATCGCTACTATTGGTGGAATAACGCCGGTGTGCGCATATGGGACGATTCGCGCATATGAT
>CAVRVZ010000014.1:0-354342 GCA_963724755.1 uncultured Acidobacteriaceae bacterium | reverse complement strand
GGCAGCGGCCGTGCGACTCGCTGACGGCGTAATGGGCGGTGCGCATATCGAAGAGGACGCGGCCATCTTCAAGCAGCGCGGCGGCGGGGTGGTCCGCGAGGTAATCTTCAATGTGTTTTCGAGAGCTGGCCGGGAGATGGCGCCGCTTCACCGGCGGGCATGCGGAGGCCTTACCAGCCCTGCCGTGCGCGCAGGCTGGCGATATGGGCGGTGTGGTGGCGGGCGTGCCAGGCATACATGGCCAGCACCGTGGAGAGTGCTTGCTTGCCATGCTCGGGATGGTTATAGCCTTTCTGGAAGTCCTCTTCCGAGAGAGACTCAAGCAGCGCAACCCAGCGCGCGTGCATTCCCGCGATGATGGCCATGGAAACATCGATGGGCAGCTTGCGGCTGTCGGCCAGTTCGGCCCAGGCGGCCTCGTCGTAGGGCTTGACGGTGGGCCAATCCTCGGTGAGGGCCAGCCGGTAGCGGATATATGCGTTGGCGTGGCTGTCAGCGAGGTGATGCACCACCTGGCGCACGGTCCAGCCGCCATCGCGGTAGGGCGTATCGAGCTGGGCATCGCTGAGGCCGGCGGTGACTTCGCGCAGGCTATCGGGGAGCTGGCGCAGGGTTTCAATTTGCTCGGCGCGAATGCCGGGATTGCTCGCAGCCGGAGCGGTGAAATGGCCGATGGGATAGCGGAGGTCGGTTTGTTCCGTCATGGATTGAGCCCTCCCTTGCTCTTTAAATCATTGATTTCGGGTATCCACCCATTTCAGTGCCGCACGTGAATGATGCGGTAATGTCGCTTGGAGCTGAGAGCCGAGTTTCTAGGCGTGGTGATGAGGACGGTGATGGTTGTAATGGTGGGTATGGTGGTATTTTTTGCTGTGATTATGAACGCGATGATGGTGTCCCGCCAGGGCAGTCGCAGGCAGAGCAAGCACCAATAAAAATAAGATGGCGGTTAGAATCCTTTTCATGACAAAGAATGTAGCACGTTAACGGGGGCGAATGGAAGCAGAACTCAAGCGGGGCGCATATGGCGGGTAACGAACGACTTTATATCTTCACTGTCCTGGCCGGTGACCGCGAAAATGGAAGCTTATATCGCTAACAAACTAAACCTCGAAGTTGTCTACCTGTGGGCCGCCGAGTATTTACTCAACGACGTTTGGCTCAGGCCGCAAGTGGCGGGCGAGGGACCACTTCAGCTCGTCGATCCCCTGGCCGGTTACGGCGGAGACGGCGTGGAACTCCAGCTTGCGGCGCTTTGCGTGGGCGGCTAGCTTCTTGAGCTTCGCGGGGTTGGCGGAGTCGATTTTGGTGGCTACCACGATCATGGGTTTGCCGGCTAAGGGGTGCTCGCCGTCGCGATTGCTGAAGTTGGCCAGCTCCTCGTTGATGACCTTGAAGTCTTCAACGGGGTCGGGGCGGCCGGATGCGTCGGAGACGTCGACCAGGTGAACCAGCAGGCGGGTGCGCTCAATGTGGCGGAGGAACTGGGTGCCGAGGCCGGAGCCGAGATGGGCGCCTTCAATGAGGCCGGGCATATCGGCGACGACGAAGGACTCCTGGTCGGGCTCCTCGCCGACGGTGACTACGCCGAGGTTGGGTTCGAGGGTGGTGAAGGGGTAGTCGGCGATTTTGGGCCTGGCGGCGGAGATGCGGGAGATGAGTGTGGATTTGCCGGCGTTGGGATAGCCGACCAGGCCTACGTCGGCCAGAAGCTTGAGTTCGAGGCGATAAGGGCGCTCCTCGCCGGCGCGGCCTAGCTCGTGCTCGCGGGGGGCCTGGTGGACGGGAGTGGCAAAGTGCTGGTTGCCGCGGCCGCCTCGACCGCCTTTGGCGATGACCAGGCGCTCGTCGGGCTCGCTGAAGTCGTGGATCAGCTCGCCGGTTTCCTGGTCGTAAAGGGCTGTGCCCACAGGAACTTGCAGGATGATGGATTCGCCGTCGAGACCGGTGCAGTTGGAGCCCATGCCGTGCTGGCCGCGCTGCGCCTTGTGCTCGGGGTTATAGCGGAAATGGATGAGGGTATTGTGGCGCTGCGAGGACTCCATGATCACGTCGCCGCCACGGCCGCCGTCGCCGCCGGAGGGTCCACCGCGGGGGACGAACTTCTCGCGGCGGAAGGCCATGCAGCCGTTGCCGCCGTCGCCGGCTTTTACGCGAATTTTGGCTTCGTCGATGAACATGGAAAAGCAGGGGTCAGGGATTAGGGGTTAGGGATCAGGGAATAAGCGCCACTATGCCTACTGAATCGGCAAAATCCGAGATGCCGTCTTTTCAGATTACCTTATCAGGCATAGAATCGCTCGTAACTTCATTTTGGGAAATCGGGGCGGCGGGAAAACAATCTCTCGGGAAGCGGATGCCCGCCAATCCTTCTGTCAACCGCAGACGCGGATTCTGCCGGGGTTCAATCCCTGGTTGCAGCCGCGTCTTTTTGAAGGCAGAGGGATTTGCCTGTTGATTGTGCCCACCCGGACCCGCCGCTAGAGCGGGCTGGGGAAGTTAGTTTGCGTGTGCAACGTTCTCCCAGGGTCTGCCGCGAGCAGGGTTCTCGATGGCAGGGGCAAGGCGGAGTTGGATTTGGCCGTTGGCGGTGGCCGTGCTGATTGTGGGCGCGGGAGCGGCTCAGTCTCTTGTGGCGCAGGAGGCGGCGGGCGGGGCAACCGGGTCCATTGCCGGCAAGCTGACTGATTTGCACTCGATGCCTGTGGAAGGCGCCGTGGTGGTTCTGCGTAATGAGGCCACCGGCGCGGAAGCGCGCTCCACTACCCTGAAGAATGGGATTTACAGCTTTACCGGGCTGGACTCCGGCACCTATACCGTGGAGGCGGAGAGCGAGCTACTAGGCCGGGGACTGCTGGAGCACATCTTCGTTACCGCCGGCTACGAAACGCGCGTGCAGACGGCGATGGAGTTTGAGCCTTCGCCGCAGGAACCCGTCCAGGCTGTTATACACGAGATTGCTCCGGTGGTCCCGGGGATCCTCCGTCTGACAATGAATTGTTTGCACACGCTGCGGGTAGAGCGTGCGCCGCTTGCCGGATCGTGTGCAGCCGACTGCTGGACATCCGCCGCAAAAGCGGAGACGGCTCAAGAGACTGCGGGAAAGACCGCTATTTCAGATGCGAAGCGATGAAAATCGTCCCTCCGGGGCTAAAGCCCTCCCTGATTCTGCCGACTCTCTGCGGGGGTTAAAACCCCCGCCTCCCTCCGGATCGAGTTCTTACGCATTTCGCTTAAATCCCGCCGCGACCGACCAGACCCCGAACCAGACTGCAGGCGCACGTCCCAGGCCGGTGCAGAATCCCGGAATGCGAGCCAAGCCACGAGCCGGCTGCGAGCCCGAGCTCCACGCAGCACGACTGCGAGTCAGGCTAGCATGAGCCAGGCAGCATCAAGCCAAAGGCGGCAGGCGCCGCTCTGATTCCGGCCGCACCCGGACAGAATCAGATTAGCCCAGTCTGGGGTAGAGATCGGAGTTTGGCTATCGACGAGGCGGTAGCCGCGGTGATGCAGGTGGCCGCGCAGTCGAGGCAGGCTCATTCCCAGACCCATGCAGGCAGCCGATAAGAAAGTGGACCCGGTTACGCCGGTGGTGACCACGAAAGTGAGCGGGGCGGAGCTACAGGCGCTGCCGGCCAGCGGACGGCGCTGGCAGGATTTTGTGCTGGATACGCCGGCGGCGGCGACCGCGGCTGGGGGCAGGGCGCAGGCCTCACTGCGCGGCGCGGGACAGTTGCCGGCGGAATCCTCTATCGACGGAGCAAGCATCCGGCTGGCCTTTGGCGGCCAGGGCGGTTATGGTCCGGGTTCTTCAGGGCCGGGATCGAATGGGCAGGGCGGGAGAGAACAGAACGGCATGGGGCAGGCGTGGTCAGGCGGGCGCGGGGCCCAGGTGGCCGAGGCGGCGATCCGCGAAGTGGAGACGGCGGCCGGCAACGCGGAGGCTGAAGGATTGCGCACCGCCGGCGGGCGCGTGAACGTTGAGACCCAGGGCGGCGCAAACGGGCTGCACGGGCAGGGATTTTTCTTCGACCGCCAGAATACCTGGGGGGCGCAGAATCCCTTTACCCAGTGGATGAAGGAGACCACGCCGGCCGTCTTACCTATAATCCGCCCGAACTCACCCTCTGTTCCGGTCTTCGACAATGGTTCAAACGGCCCGCCGGAGTCCTATACTCCGCCAGACCACGAAACGGTATGGGGCGTCGGCCTGGGCAGCCAGATCCGGCGCAACAAACTGTTCTGGTTCGCCGCGCTGGACAGCTATCACCGCAACGATCCGGGGCTGGCCATGGTGAAGCATCCCTACCTTGTGGAGTCCACGAGCACATGTGCGCCCGACTCACCCTATGTGCCGAAACGACCGGATTTTTTGCGCAGCCCACGAACGACGAGATGCAGGTGCTGAGCTCGCGGCTTGGCGCCAGCAATAATCCAGTCGTGGCGGGCTTACAGGCCTATTGCTGCATCCTGGATACATTGGGCGGAACAGCAGCGAACAAAGTGCAAATTGCCCATCGGGCTGGCCGACTGGTTCGCCGCTGCTTGGCCCGGCTCCGCGCACGGCGGCGCAGTGGGTGGGATTTGGCCGCATCGACTGGCAGGCGGCTGAGACGGCATCACTTCACGCTGGAAGGGATCGGCGCCAATTGGAATTCGCCGGGCGGAGGGCTGACGCGGGTCTCGGAGACCTACGGAAACCACAGCTTCGGAACTAGCCAGGCCAGCGAAGAGCTGCTGCTGGGACGCTGGGAAGCCTTTATGACTCCCAATCTGCTGGCCGTGACGCAGGGTTCGCGTGGGGCGCAACATTCTGATGAGCGCGCACGCGGAGACGCCGTCAGCCTACGAGCAGACGCTGCTGGCGGGAAACACTTGGGGGCAGTTGCCGCAGATCAGTGTGGACTAATCGCTACGGCTTCACCATCGGCAATCCCTCGCGCTTCGGGCAGGGCAGCTATCCCGACGAACGGCTCTATCAGGCGCAGGAGACGGTGGATTGGGTAAAAGGCAAGCTGCTGGTGAAGAGCGGCTTCGAGGTGAGCCACAACTTTGACGCGACCAGCCTGCTGCGCAACCAGACCGGCACGTATAACTACTCCAGCGTGGAGAACTTTGCCTCCGACGCGCTGGCTTTTGCCGCCTTTGGAACCTCCGGCGAGCTCAACCCCTTCAATCAGCACAACTGCGACCAGACGGGCAAGGTGTGGCGCGACTCGGCGGGCGGGCTGCGCGGGCTGGGCGCTCTGCCCTGCTACTCCTACTACTCGCAGATGATCGGACCCTCCAACTGGCAACTGAGCACCAATGACTGGGCCGGGTTCATCACCACGCAGTGGCAGCCGAACAAAATTTTTGTTCTCTCCGCCGGGTTGCGCTGGGAGCGGGAGCAGTTGCCGCCGCCGATGGCCGCGCTGTGGCCGCCGCCGGTCGCGCCGAACTCGCCTTCTGGTACTTTGCCCGCTCAAAAGCTGCCTGACCTGGGCAACGACTGGGGTCCACGGCTGAGCTTGGCGGTGGGAAACCGGGAGACGCACTGGCCGGTGCTGCGGCTGGGCTACGGAATGTATTACGGCCGCACGGAGAACGCCACGGTGGAAACGGCGCTCACCCAGACCGGCAGCGCCAACGGAGACCAGAACTTTTTCATACGGCCGACAGACGGCTACAACTCCGCCACCGGCACCAGCGGCGCGCCGCCGTTTCCTGACTGTGCTGACCGGCGCGCCGGGCAGCCTGGTCGCGCCGGGGGTGGTGGAGTTTGCGCCCCGATTCCGCAATCCCGAGGTGCACCAGGCGGTGGTTGCCGTCGAAGAAAGCTTGCCCGGCCACGTGGAGGTGACCGCCAGCGCGATGGTGAGCCTGGGCCGGCGGCTGCCCATCTCCATCGATACCAACTTCGATCCGGCGGTGAATCCGCGGACCATCACTTATGCGGTTGTGGACGGCACGGGTCTGGGTCCCATCAAGACCCCAACAGATCACGGTTCCCTTCTATGCGTCCTGGCCTTCAGCGGATTGCCCCAGCGGATCGCTGCTGAATATTGCCGGGCAGTGCGGACGCGCCAATCCGAACTACCAGCAGATTACCCAGATCATGAGCCGCGCCAACTCGACTTATGAGGCGGCGATGCTGAAGGTGGTTCGCTATGGCCGCCGCGGGCTGAGCCTGCACGCGCACTACACTTACTCTCACGCCATGGACTGGAACCCCAATGAGAGCACGCTGGTTTCCGGCAGCGATGTGCTGGACCCGGCCAACTTCGGCCTGGAGTATGGCACCAGCAATCTGGATATGCGCCACTCGGCCGCCGCCATGGTGATCTATGAGGCGCCGTGGAAGCTGCGCGGTCTGGCCGGACACGTTGGCGAACGGCTGGATGGTCTCGGGCATCGGCCAGTACCACAGCGGATTGCCCTATACCATGCGCACCAGCGGTTCGCTGGCCAAGGAGTTCGATACCTCCGGCTCGGCCATTGTGGGATTGGGGCCGGGAATGAACGGCTCCGGCGGCGACAATCGCGTCTATGGCGTAGGCCGCAACACCTACCGCTATCCGCCCACCTGGAAGGCCGATATGCGGCTTGGCAAGAAATTCGACCTGGGACAAATGCGGAGCTTGAGTTGCTGGCCGAGAGCTTTAACCTCTTCAACCACCAGAACGTGACGGAGATTGAGACGACCGGCTATACCATCGAGTCCGGAACGCCTCCGAGCACACTGGGCTCTCCGGCCACGCCCCCCACGCTGAACTTTATGACCGGCCCGATGGTCAACGAATACGGCGCGACCGAGAAAGCCAACTCCACGGCCTTCGGGCAGCCGCTGAACGTGAACGCGACAAATTTTTACCGGGAGCGGCAGATACAGGTTGGAGTCAGGATGAGATTTTAACCCGGATTTCCATTTTGAAAAAGCCAAAGCCTAACCTTCCGATGCTTTCCGACGCCTTTATCGATGCGTGTTCCGACACACGGAACACGTCACGGAAGTAGACACCCCGTGGGTGAAAATGAGAAGTGATCCTTGACCAGCCTGCAGCAGCGGCTGATGAAGACCGGCGGGCGGCTGGCAAAGCTTGCCCGCTACTACTGGCCGTTGTTGGCAGAGAGCCATCTCACGCGGCGCTTGTTCGGAAGCATGCTGCGGCGGATTGAGGCCTTGCCGTTGCTGGCCGGATAGGTGCGGCAGCCAGGCGAAACAAATCAGGACGAAGGAGGGGAGTTTAGGGAGGGGTGTCTGAGAAATCGCTTCGAAATGGGGAACATCTTGGTTTTATTGTCACCGCAAAGGCCCTACTGGGCCCGCTCAGGTCTTTCGCCCTGGAACGAATGCGAAAAAGATCGCCAGCAGAGGCAACCGGTGGTATATTGGTTCGCAGCCGAGAGGCAAAATTGAAATTCCGGGTTATACAACTACCTATAACAAGCGATGCATGAGTTCTTCACTCCACGCAATGTTGGCGCGTGGTGCTAAAGTCGTACATAAGCTCGTTCTCGTTCGCACAGGAACGTATAGTGCCCGCCGGCATCGTGTCTGCCGCCTTGAGCTAATTAAACAAAGAGGCGAAACACAATGAAAAAATCTCTCGCACTCTACGCCCTGCTCGCTGTCGCGATCGCAGTATGCGTTGGCGCCGTGGATCAGCCGAAAAAGATCTATCCCGACCGCTGGGTTTTCATCAAGTGCAGTTTCCAGTCCGACAAAGACGTTGAAGACATGCGCAATATTGCCCGCACCGCGTCGGAGTATGGGCTGAACGGCATCGTCCTGGATGGGATGGACGGCATCAGCCTTTTCTCACCGGAACAGCTTGCACGCCTGGTGAAAGTGAAAGAGTTTGCCGATGCCAATCACATCGAGATCATTCCCACGGGATTCGCCACAAGTTACGGTGCAGCCATCCTGATGCAAGATAAGAATCTCGCCGAAGGCCTGCTGGTGAAGGATGCTCTGTTCGTCGCCAAAGGCGGAACTGCGCAGTTCGTCGCGGACTCGCCGGCGAAACTGGTGAACGGAGGATTCGAGCAGTACAAGGGCAACCGGTTCAGTGGCTTCACCGTGCAGGACGAGCCGGGAAAGAAGACTTTTGTTGATACCACCGTCTCTCACTCCGGCAAAGCTTCGCTGCGCATCGAAAACTTTGGCGAACCGGCAAAGCCCACAGATCCCAACGTCAACGATCCGGATATTGCGGGACTAAAAAGCCCGGCGCAGGTGGGCGTGGCGAAAATATCCCAGGTGATTCATGTCAAGCCATACCGTTGCTACCGCGTGAGCGCGTGGGTAAAGACTGAAGATGTCGACCCGGTCACGCTGTTCAATATCAAATCGTTTACGCCCGACGGCCGCGACCTCAGCCCATTTTGGCCGCTTGCGCCGTCTCCCACCTCCGGCTGGAGAAAGGTGACCACATCGTTTAACAGTTGGTATGCAGACCGTATCGAGTTAACTTTTGGCGTCTTCGGGGGCGTGAAAGGCAAGGTCTGGGTGGACGACGTGGAAGTGGAAGAGGTGGGCCTGATGAACGTAATCCGCCGCGACGGTGCGCCGCTGACTGTTCGCGACGAGGCCACCGGCACGGTGTACAAGGAAGGCAGGGATTACGAACCGGTCAGCGACCCCAATCTCGACTTTCATTGGACCCACGCCATGCCGTCGATTCAACTGTTGCCAGGCAGTCGCATCCATGACGGCGCGCGGCTGCGCGTCAGCTACTACCACGGCGTAACCATCTATATCGACCAGGTCCCCATGTGCCCATCGACGGCCAAATTGCATGAGGTCTGGAAGCAGCAATTTCCGCTGATCGAAAAGTATCTGGCTCCGAAACGCTATTTCCTCGGCATCGACGAGGATCGCGCGTTTAACCGCGATCAATCCTGCCTGCGCCGGAAGAAGGCTGCGGCGGCGATACTCGGCGAGGACACGCAGTGGCTTTACGACCAGGTGCATGCCGTCAACCCCAAGGCCCAGGTACTGGTCTGGTCGGATATGTTCGACCCCCATCACAACTCGGTGAAGAAATACTTCTTTGTGGACGGCTCCCTTGAGAACACGTGGAAGTACCTGCCCAAGGATATGGGGATCGTGTGCTGGTCTTACGAAAAGCGGAACCTGTCCCTTAGCTTCTTTTCCAGCCGCGGATTCAAGACGTTTGCGGCTGCATACTATGACGCAAAAACCCTGGAAGAAACCAAGAAAAATGCCGAGGGATGGATGGATGCCATGGACTCGACGCCCGGCGCAATGGGAATCATGTACACGACCTGGGATAACAAGTTCCAGTTTCTGGCGCCGTTTGGTGACCTGGTTTCCAAGCGCCCTTGAGCTAACTTCCACTTATCACGCATTATTGCAGGGAAGTGATGGCTTGTCGATTTCAAGCCATCACCTCTCGAATCATCGCATCATAATTCATGTGCTTCGGGTTACGCTCTCCGCCCAGATGCCCTCACAACCATCAACCATGAGGAGAATGAAACTACCGGTAAGTAAGAATTTGACTATTACTAGTTGTAATGCTATAAGTCATTTCATCCAATGATGAGCATAGACTTTTATTGTCACCGCAAAGGCCCTACTGGGCCCGCTCAGGTCTTTCGCCCTGGAACGAATGCGAAAAAGATCGCCTGCAGAGGCAACCGGTGGTATATTGGTTCGCAGCCGAGAGGCAAAATGGAAATTCCGGATCAATCCGCCTTCCGTGGCATGACCGAGGTTGGGATGGACACGTCTGTGACCACCCAACGGCGAATGTGCATTGCACCGGGGAACATCGTGAAAGGTTTTGCGGCATGAATATGAGGTTCGGCGGCGCTCTTCAATTCAGCATCGAGGGGGAAAGGAAATCCAATGAAGTGGTCCGCTAACTTACTGTGGTTATCTTTAATTGTGTTCAGCGGACTCAGCTCGGGCTGGATAGCAAACGCGGAAGCACAGAACCGTGAAATAGACCTCACTACCGGCTGGCATGTCACACAGGATGTGTGCCAGCTTGGCGAAGCTGAAGAATGGTATAAACCCGACTTTGCCGCAGATTGGCAGCCAATCGACCGGCTAGTGCATCTTCAGCTGTTATTGGCGCCGCAACCCTACTTCGGCAGAAACCTGCGCTATTTCAATGATGCGCCATGGTGGTATCGCACGGAGTTTTCGACGTCGAACGCCGCGAGCTTGGCGTCCCTACGATTCGAAGGAGTCGACTACTTCGCAAAAGTCTGGTTGAACGGCACCTTGCTCGGAGAACACGAGGGCTACGCCGATCCGTTCAGCTTTGAAGTGGGGCCGCTTCTACGCAAGGATCGGCCAAATGTGCTTGTGGTCGAAGTGTCGTCGCCTTGGGACCACCAGTATGCTAATCCCGCAGAACCTGTTTACTCGATTGTCCGCAATTTACTCAAAGGCTCCTACGAGCATGCCGATACGTTCGTACAGAGGGATGTCAATCCCATCGGAATCTGGCGGCCCGTCGAACTAGTGTTTCACGATGAGCTGCGTGAAACCGATTTGCCCAATGTCACAACATCTCTTTCGAGCGATCAGCAGAAAGCGTCGGTCAAGGTTGCGTGGACAGTTTTTAATGATGGTCCTCCGACTGATGTCGATTATGTTGTGCATGTCCGGCTGCACGACATGGAGAAGGACGCGGCGACGAATACGCGTTCGGTTCACCTTCAGGAAGGAGCCAACACGCTTGAACAAACCGCGGTCATCTCCGCGCCGAAGTTGTGGACCACTTGGGACCATGGCAGTCAGCCACTCTATCAGGCCAAAGTTGAGATCTACCATTCCAGTATCATCAAGCTTAGTTCTTCAGTCAATTTTGGCGTGCGAACCGTAGAGCTGCACCGGACAGCCGATGAAACTCGGTTCTTCATCAATGGAAAGCCGGTGTATCTACGCGGCGCGACTTACTGGCCGGATCTCTACCTTTCAAATATGAACCGGGCCCGTTACGAGCGCGACATACAAGCAGCCCTTCGAGCGGGAATTAATGCGTTTCGAGTGCACGTGCACACCGAGAATCCCGACTTCTACGAAATCTGCGATCGCGTTGGCATCGTTGTCATTCAAGATAATGATCTGAATTGGGTATTCCCAACAGACGCGCAGTTTAACTCGCGGGCTGTCCAACACTTCGGCACACTCGTCAAGCTTCTGCGAAATCATCCGAGCGTCATTGCCTGGATCGCGATGAACGAGGTCTCCTGGGGCGAGAAGGACTTCGAAGTTATCAAGGAACACAAGAAGAGTGATGAGAAGGCCATAGGATCGCAACTGATTGCGGAAGCCCACCAACTCGATCCAACGCGGCCCGTCATCGAGGATTCCGGGATTTCGAATGATCTCGCGAGTGGGGATACCCATGATTACCGCGGCTCACTTAATGGTGGCAATTCCACGTACTTCGATATCTACGGAACCCCAGAAGATGGGTATGGAAGCCCACCGAAGTTAGTGACCGAATTCGGCGTCGACGCCCCGCCGGCTATTTCCAGCCTGCATGCTATCCCCGAAGCCGCAGCGCGTTTGAGCGATGTGTTGCCGCGTGTTGCTGAATTGCACAATTACCAGTATCGCCTGCTGAAATACTATATCGAGCATTATCGGATCCATAAGCATTCGCCGAATGCCGGATACTTCCAGTTCATGTGGATCGACTTCTCTCCGCAGAGTTTCTACGGTATCTACGATTACTGGGGCGTCCCGAAAACGGAGGGACTTGGCGGAGGATTGCGGGCGATGATGGAAAGCAACCAACCTGTTGGGATCTTCATGGAGCATACCACCAAACCGTTCGCCCTCTATGCGGTCAACGATACGATGGCTGACCTGGGGAACTGCGTTGCCCACTGGCGCGTGACATCTTCTTCGACCGGAGTCGTCGTTGAAGACTCGCAACCGGTTCGGATAGGTCCTGACAGCGGACAGAAGATTCGCGATTTCACCTTTGCCATGAATGAGGGTGTGACCTACAATGTGGAACTCGATTTATGGTCAGCCGACGGCAAAGTTCTAGCACACAACATTTATGTCAACCCGTTTCAGCCGCAACCGCGCCCGATAGGCTTTCCGGATCGGATGGACGACGAGTTAGGAATGCGGCTCTGGTGGGCGGGAGAAAAATGATCGGAGATTCAGCCGATTCGCTTATGACGGAGGATCAATGAGGCTGACCGCTGCTACCTCCATGCCACTAACAGGAACGCCTAAAGCGTTCTTGCTAGTATAATACTTACTAGTTTGCTATGATTCCGTTATTTATGGGGTCTTTCTTCCCGGACAGAGGACATCAATGTATTTTGAAAATCAACTTGATCGGCGCACTTTTTTGAAGATCAGCGGCGGAGCTCTTGCCGTAGGTCTCGCCCCGGCGTCAGAGGCGGAAGTTACTCCCAACAACGTTGCACCGTATTCTGCCAAGTGGTACCCGTTTGACGGACACCCCAACTCGGATTCGTGTTGGTCACTCTCGGTCGGACCCGATGGGCGGATCTATGCTTCGGCTTGCGCCGAAGGCGTGCCTGGAGGTGTGGTGAAGGTTGTCCGCTATAACGAGCAGCACGACAATCTTGATTACCTCTTCAACCTCGCTGAAAAGGTCGAGGATCCGCCGGATTCCGGTAGGGCAACACAATGCAAGATTCACTACAGCTTCGTGCCATCGATGCATGACGGGATACTCTACATGGCCACGCACCTTTCCGCACCGCCATTTGATCTGCCCGTGTACTCGCCATGGTATTCGTGGCACGACTCGAAACGCTGCTTTCGCGGTTCCGCGTTGCTGGCTTATGATACGCACAACGACAAGGTTCTCTGGTGGGATACGCTGATCCCAAAGGAAGGTTGTCGCTGCCTGCTGCATGATGAGGAGCGTGGGTTACTCTATGCCATGAGCTACCCGCGTGATCATTTCATCATTTATGATCTGCGCACGCGCAAACGGCGCGATTTGGGCAGAATCAGCTCCATCAATCCTCAGGCTCTGTTCCTTGACAAGCGGCATCGTGTGTGGACCAGCAGCGATTACGGACATTTGGTGCGGTACACGCCGGACACGGATCGTCTGGAGATCTCTCCTGTTTTGCTGCCGCACGATTCCGGTTATCAGACCGGCTGGCACAGCGTTTTCTATGACGTTGCGCCCTCGCCGGATCGGGAGTGCGTCTACGCTTCCACTTGGTGCCCAAATCCACGGCTCATGCGGATCTTTTTGAACCAAGGCGAATGGCCGCGAGTCGAGGATCTTGGGCCGGCGACACAGGCGCGCGATACCAGTTTCCCGATCAACATGGACACGGACCACTGTGGCGGGCTGACCTTCGCGGGGGATGGCAAGCTCTATTACGTGGCCTCACGTTGGCGAGATCCCAAATTCAATCCGATGCCTGGAGCAGATAGGAAAAATCAAGGCGTGGTTTGGCGGCTCGATCCGCAGACCCTCCAACGAGAGCAAGTCTCCGAGCTCAAGCATCCTACTGGTCTCGCGCACTATGTTTCGCGCGGAGCGGTGGATCATAATGGTGACTTATTTTTTGGACACGTAGGGAATCGACCGTCTGGGATCTTTAAGGTTTCGATGCCGGCAGATCGCAAGAAACCAAATGCACATTTGCCCATTCGGATGTGGGGTTAGAGGATTATCGCCATGCAAACAACGGGTAGATTCGATCCAAACTCGCCGGAGATTAAAGCGTATCTCGACAATCTCGCCCACCAATTTGTTCGCGAAGGCATGATGGTCGCATTCCCGATGTGCCTGCCGGGCATGACCACCCCCATCCCTCGCGAAGAGAGCCACATCACTGCATTGGACGTAAATAGCCAAGGACATATTTACGGCGGAACAAGCGGCTGCCAGAGCCACCTGTTTGCAGCCGCCTATCATGGGATTACCGGGATTGTTCTGGACGTTGGGGTCATCCCAGGAGCTACCAGCACAGTAGCCGTGTGTTGTGGCGACTCGCGTGCCATTGCATTTTTAAATGTATCGGGACGAGGCCATGCTGTAGCCATACCAAAGATTGATCTTGCCGAGAACTTTATTCAAGAGTGGTTCCTTGAGCGGCAGGTTCTCACTGATCTCGGCGAGTGCGTTTCCGGAGAGGCAATGGTGCACGCGGTACGCGCGCCTTCACGAGAAACCATCGTCGGCGTCAGCACGCATCATTTGTTCACGATGGATGTCAAGTCGGGAAAAGTGACCGTGGTTGCGGAGATTCCCGCAGCTGCTTTTCTCGCTGTTGGCCGCGATAGCGTCTTTGGCGTGGATGACGGCGCGCGGCTCTGGCGGTTCGATCTGGCATCTGGAAAACTCGAGCGGGCCGCAGTCCAGCTTCCGCAGGGAGATTGGTCCGGTCCGCGCCAGTGGACACGCGATTCTCATACCGGCCTGCTTTATACTGCCGATGCCGATGGGCGACTTTACTCCTTTGACGGAAAGAAGGATTTCCATTTCATTGGCAAAACTCACCTTACACCGGTTGGCCCTATGGCCATGACCGCCGACGGCAGGCTTTTCGGATTCTGCGGAAACGAAATGGCAAACCTATTCTGCTGTGATACGGATTCGGCCAGCATGAGCAAGCTTGGCGTTGCCGTTTCGGTGATCGAGCAGCGTCGCTACGGGTACCAATTCGGCGCCGCCATTGCCGGACGCGATGGAGAGATCGTCTTCGGCGAGGACGACAACAGCGGACACCTTTGGATCTACTTTCCCAAAGTCTTGAGACGGTAAGTTTCTGAGTTGAAGCCGTTTTGTTTCTGCCCCACCCTAGGTGGTCTGAACCAAAACGGTTACAAAATTAAAAGCCTCAATAGCGAGTTATGCTGCTTACCCCTGATTTTTATCGCAAGGAGTTATTCACTGTCTACATAAACCGATATGGCTACTCCATGAATCACTTTTGCTTCATCGCTGCCCACGCTCAACATCCTCACCGGAATGAAGGCCGACAGTACGGCCTTTAGGCAGCCGCTGAATGTGAACGCGACCAATTTCTATCGGGAGAGACAGATACAGGTGGGAGTCAGGATGAGATTCTGATCTCTAGATATAATTTCGGCATCCGATGAATACGATATTTGATTCATAGAGGTCCTATGAGGACAACTCTGGATCTCGACGACGACCTGGTGCGAACTGCCCAGGAGTTTACGGGCGTGGTTGAGAAAACAGCTCTGGTAAGGGAGGCTCTGAAGTCTTTGATTGAGCGAGAAAGCTGCCGCAGATTGGCGGCGCTGGGAGGCGCAATGCCGGAATTGAAAAATACTCCGCGCGGGCAGATGAGCGAAGATTGATTACCGTAGACTCGTAAAAGCATGACCGAAGTTCTCCATTCAACCTTTCCTGCCGTGCCGTTCACCGGTGTGGCCTGAAGTACTGAACCTGAGGTTCGCGCTGGACTATACTTACTGCTTCATTCACATTCAGCCAGGGAGGACTTATGCCGACACTCACACGCCGGGATCTGATTGCCTTATTGCTCGCCGCGCCTGCGGCCGCCTACGCGTTCGGAGACGAATCCGAAGAGTGGGTTTCACTGTTCGATGGCAAGTCGCTGGATGGATGGAAGGCCGGTGAACACAAGGACACATTCAAGGTTGTGAATGGACAGATTGTGGTTCACGGCGAACAGGCGCATCTGTTCTACGAGGGCGCAGCGCACAACGCCGATTTCAAAAACTTTGAGTTGAGCGTTGAAGCGATGACGCGGCCGGAAGCGGTGTCGGGCATATGCTTCCATGCAGTACATAACCGCCAGTACTTGATGGAGGGAGGCTTCAAAGTGCAGGTGGCGAACAGCGGCACGGGGCCGAACAAGTCTGGGTATACAAACCAGGCGAAGACGGGCTCGCTCCTAGCGCTGCGCAATGTCTACAAGCAACTTGTGAAAGACAACGAGTGGTTCCAGATCAACCTTCTGATGCGCGGCAGGCAGATACAAGTGCGAGTAAATGGGATGCTGGTGGTGGACTATATCGGGCCACAACCGCTGGAACCGGATGGGCATCCTTCTGATCATGGCGCGTTCGCGCTGGAAGGGAGTGGCGCTGAGAGCATGACCTGCTTCAGGAATATTCGCGTGCGGCGACTGGCCGATAACTTGGCGCAAACTTCAAATGCAGAACCGGACGACGAGGTAACTCGCGACATCATGCACCTGACTGTTTTCAACTATCCGATCGGTCGATTATCACGTGCATCTGAAAGGCGGGCTGACGATCGAGCAGGCACTCGCGAACTCGCGCCGGGTGGGCATTTTTTATGGCGTCGCAATCAATTGCGGGCTGGGATTTCCCGTGCATAGCGACGACAGCGTGCGCGATTACCTTGAGAGCATGAAAGGCCAGCCGTGCTACGTAGCCATGCAGGGCGAAGGACGCGAATGGATGACCCTGGCCTCGCCTGAATCGATAGCCCGCTTCGACTATGTTTTCACCGATGCGATGACCTTCACCGACGATAACGGCAAGCGAATGCGAATCTGGCTTGCGGATGAGATTGGCGAAATCAAGGACAAGCAGGCGTTCATGGAAATGTATGTGAAGCGCATTGAGGGCGTGATGCGCGAGCCGATCGACATTTATGCGAATGCCACATTCCTGCCGGAGCAGCTTGAGGCGGAGTACGATGCGCTTTGGACGCCGGAGCGGATGGCGAAGGTCATCGACGCCGCCGTGAAGAACGATGTGGCCATCGAGATCAACAACCGCTACAAGATTCCGAGCGCCACGTTTATCAAGGCGGCGAAAGCCAAGGGCGCGAAGTTCTCCTTTGGAACCAACAACGCCGACGCGAATCTTGGCCGCCTGGAATATCCCATCCAGATGGTGAAGCAGTGCGGCATCGCCTGGCAGGATATCTTTGTACCGAAGCCTGACGGCCAGAAGGCAATCCAGGTGAAGAAGTTACACACAGCCTAGACCCGGCGCGGCAGATTTATTGAAACCGAAATCACTGGTCTTTCAAAAACGTTCCCTGCTTGAGTTCGGTGAAGGCCTGCTGCAGTTGCTCCTGGGTATTCATCACGATGGGGCCGTACCAGGCTACCGGTTCCTGAAGCGGCCTTCCGGAGACGAGGAGAAAACGGATGCCGTCGTCGCCGGCCTGCACCGTAACTTCGTCGCCGCTGTCGAAGAGGATGAGCGAGCGGTTATCGGCCACGATGGGAGGCGTCGTGTCGAGCCATTGCACCGACTCGGTGGGAACGGCGAGCGGCGCGGAGGCATTGCAGAATTTGCCCGAGCCGGCGAAGACGTAGGCGAAGGCGTGGCGCAAGGTTTCCACCGGCAGCGTTTTTCTGCGGCCTGGCGCAACGGTCACATCGATATAAGTCGGGTTGGTTGCGATTCCGTCCACCGGGCCGGTCTTGCCCCAAAAGTTTCCGCAGACGATGCGGACCTGGGTGCCGTCGTCGTCTTTCACCTCAGGAATTTCGTTCGATTTGACCTCCTGGTAACGAGGCGCGGTCATCTTTTGCGACGCGGGAAGATTGGCCCACAACTGGAAGCCGTGCATCTGGCCGACGCGGTCGCCCTTGGGCATCTCCTGGTGGATGATGCCGCTGCCGGCCGTCATCCACTGCACGTCTCCCGCGCCGATGACGCCGCTGGTTGCCCATGCTGTCGCCGTGCTCCACGGTTCCGGCCAGGACGTAAGTGACGGTTTCGATGCCGCGATGCGGGTGCCAGGGGAAGCCGGCCAGATAGTCGGCGGGAACGTCGTTGCGGAAGTCGTCGAGCAGAAGGAACGGATCGAACTCGGATGTGTTATCGAAGCCGAATGCGCGGCGCAGATGTACGCCAGCGCCTTCAAGAGTTGGCTTGGATTTGATAAGACGCTTGACGGGACGAATGGACATTGAACCCTCCGGGGATGGGAGTTGACTTAGATGCGAATTATACAGCTAACTCCATAATTCAAGATTGTCTTCAAGGGCCTTGCTGCATTCCGCAGGCGGGTTCCGGGACGACGGTTTTTCCGTCGAGGCGGAAGCAGGCGGCGCCGTTGATATCGGTGCTGTAGGTGCGGACTTTTGCGGCTTGCAACTCCTCGAAGACCTCCTGGCGCGGATGGCCGTAGCGGTTGTGCAGTCCGCAGGAGATGACGGCCCACTGCGGGGCTACGCGGGCCAGGAACTCGGGGCGCGTGGAAGTGATGCTGCCGTGATGGCCAACTTTGAGCAGAGTGCTTTGCAGACCGGGCTCGGCAAGCATGGCTTGCTCGACGGGGGCTTCGGCATCGCCTTCAAGCATAACGGAGGTTGCGCCGTAAGCTCATGTGCAGAACCAGCGAGTCGTTGTTGGTGGGCTCGGGGCCGGGCTGATAGTTGCGGAAGGGCGCGAGGACGCTGATTTGCGTGCTGCCGAAGGTGAGCGCGTCGCCGGCGCGAAGAGTGCGAATGCGGACGTGGAGATCGGCGGCTTCGTTGAGCAGTGCGTTGTAGGCGCCGAAGCGGGGATTGTTGCCCACCCATAACTCGGCGGGATGGAAGTTGCGCAGAACGGCGGGCAGGCCGCCCATGTGGTCGGAGTGGGCGTGGGTGAGGGCGACCGCGTCGAGATGGCGGATGCCGCGCGACCAGAGCGCCTGGGAGACGACCTCCTCGCCGATATCGAAATCCTGCGGGGCCTGGTGCGGGCCGCCGCCGAATCCGCCGCCATCGACGAGCAGGGTTTTGCCGTCGGGGGTGATGAGGAGCAGCGAGTCGCCCTGGCCTACGTCGATGGCTTCCATGAGCAGCGCGTCGCGAGGATGCTGGATGGGGCGCGGGACAACGGCGCAGAGAGCGGCGAGAAATAAAGCTGCCC
The DNA here is from genome assembly GCA_963724755.1 of uncultured Acidobacteriaceae bacterium. Lineage (GTDB taxonomy): Bacteria > Acidobacteriota > Terriglobia > Terriglobales > Acidobacteriaceae > Telmatobacter. The sequence continues at coordinate 335,522 of CAVRVZ010000014.1, read as the reverse complement.
AGGCAAGCACGGCGCTGCCAGCGGGCTGGTTCGCGACGAACGGCTAGTGAGCGATACGATGGCTGCCGAAGCAGCGCGCAGAAGGCGGCCGATTGCCAAAGAAGCGGCGCGGGAATGCGGAAATCGCCGAAGGCCAACGAACCGAAGAGATGCACCAGCCAGATGCCGAAGTGAAGCGGCAGGGCGATGAACATGGCCGGCAGCCACTGCGGCGGCCGGGCCAGACCAGAGCAACCAGGAATGTAATAAGCGCGGCCGGCATCAGCACCACAAGCAACGGCAGAATGAAGAGATTCACCGGCAGGGCAAAGATGGTGATGCGATTGAAGTAGATGGCCATGGGCAGGGTCATGGCCAGCTCCACCACGCAGGAGACGACCATCAGTTCGATGATGCGGAGCAGGAAGCGCACGGCAAAGGGAAATACTTGCCAGGCGATGCGGCCGTTCAGCGCTGCCTGCAAATCGACGGCGATCATCCGCATCGTTGTGCGGAACTGCGCAAACTGCGGAGCGAGTTTGGCGTCGATGGCGGTGAGGCCGAGGTCGCGCGTGGCGGTGAGATAAGGGTGGATGGTGCCCTGAAGCAGCGGCGCGGCGACGCCGGCGATGGCGATGACCGCGAGCAGCGTCATTTGCAGGCTGGCGTCGAAGAGGCTGCGGGGACTGACGGCCAGCAGGCAGAGCGCGGCAAAGCCGATGGTGTTCAGCGGGCTGCGTTCGCGATAGAGCAGGCGGCCGAGCAGGTAGAGCGTGACCATCCACAGCGAGCGCTGCACCGGCGTGGCGAATCCGGTGAAGAGCGCGTAGGCGAAGGAGGCAAAAATGGTGAGGAACGTGGCCGGAACGCGCGGAAGACGCAGGCGGCGCGCGAACCAGAAGATGCATCCGGCGACGATGGCCAGATGAAAGCCGGAGACCACCAGCATGTGAAAGGAGCCGGTGCGCTCAAAGCCTACGCGCAGGGAGTGGGTGAGGTAGGTGCGGTCGCCGGTGACCATGGCGGCCAGCATGATGGCGTCGTCCTGGCTGAGGCGCAAGGGGGCGGGCAGACGGCGCATGGCGGCGGGCAGGGCCAGCAGGCGGGCGCTCGAGGCGTGCTGCCAGCCGCTGACTCGGCAGGCGAGGAAAGCGCCGGGTGTGGGACCGAGGCGGTCGACGCGATCGATGCTCACGGTGGCCGAGGAGGTGATGCCCTGATCGAGGAGAAAATCTTCGCGGCTCCAGACGCCGGGATCGTGATAGACCTCGGGAGGCAAAAGGCGCACCACGGCGCGGATGCGCTCGCCGCAATGGAAGGGCTGCGGATTGGGCTGACGTGATTGCGCGGCCAGCGAACCGTGAGGCGCACGCCGCCCGCGACGGGAGCCTGCGCATCGACGGCGTCGGTGACGACTTCAAGCGAGGAGACGCGGAGATCGATTCGTTGCGCGGGTTCTGGCGTGAGTGCGGTGACGGAGGGTTCGGTGGAATCGTGGTCGTTCAGATTTTGCTCGATCTCGCCGCGGACCGGGCCGGCATCGACGACTGTGCCTTCGACGGTGCGCAGCAATCCGTCAGAGAGCGCGGCCAGAGCGGGTGCGGGAGCCGGATGCGGCTCCATCCAGCCGCACCACGCGCCCAGCAAGAACCACAAGTACGGCCAGTGGCAACCAGGCGATGCGCTGCGCGCGAAATGCCGCCAGGCCGCAGAGCACGGCGACCAACGCCAGAGCGATGAGCACCAGGCTGGGCCGCAGCCAGATCCAATGAGTGGCTGCAATGCCGGCGGCAAAGAGCCATGCGGCATGAAAGAGCGGGACGGCGCTCAGGCCGGCGGAGGCGGGACTGTCGAGAGTCTGCGCGGAGGTGGGCGGTTCGGCTTGCATGCGCCTGAAAATTGAAAAGGATTGATGGGGTCAAGCCTATCAGGAGCGGCGCAACTGGACCACTGTTTCAAGGTGGAAGGTCTGGGGAAAGAGGTCGGCGAGGGTGATGGAGTGAATTGCGTAACCCGAGGCGATGAGCGCGCGCAGGTCGCGGGCCAGGGTTGCGGGGTCGCAGGAGACGCAGACTAAGGCGGGCGCGGCGATCTCCGCGAGCAGCGCGCAGATCTCGCGCCCAGGCCGGTGCGCGGAGGGTCGAGGACGATCAGATCGGGGTCGAGTCCTGGCTTGCGGTTGCGGCGAAGAAAATCGAGGGTCGAGGCGCGGACTGGGGTTCCGGTCGTTCCCTTGAGGTTGGCGGCGAGGGCCTGGGTTGCGGAGGGCGAGAACTCAACGGCGACTACGCGGGCAAAGCTCTGCGTGAGTTGGCGGGCGAAGAGGCCCACGCCGGCGAAGAGATCCCAGGCGAGCGCGCCGCTGTGGCCTGCTGTGACGCTTTCGACGAGAGCATCGACGAGCCAGCGGTTCACCTGGAAAAATGCGCCGTGGTCTACGCGATAGTCGAAGCCGGCAGCGCGATAGGTGAGAGAGGTTGCGCCCCATTGCGCGACGGTGCGCGGCGGCTGGCCTGGCTCGGCCTTCGGATGGCGAGCTCCGCACCCTTGAGTGCGGGGATTCGCTCGTGAAGAGCCTGGGCGAGATTCTTCGAAGTGAATCTTCCTGGCAGCTATCAGCGGCGAAGAAGGTGGCGAGCAGTGCAGATTCGGCTGGCGTTGCAGAAGAGCGAAATCTCAGTGGGGCGCAGATTGGATGGGCGCGATTTGCCGAGCGACTTCAGCAAGCTGCACAGTGCGGCGGTCGATCAGCAACGGCGCGGCGATGGGGCACTCGCTGATGGGAACGACATTGCATTGGAGCGGCGGGCGCGGTAGCCGGGATTTCCTTCCGCGTCGAAAGCGAGGCGGATGCGATTGCGATAATGCCAGGGCTCGGCGGCCAGCACGGAGATCTCATTCGGCGCTTGAACGCCGCCGCGCTCCAGGGTTTCGCGCAGGATGGTTTGTTTGAAGGCGAGCTGAGCTTCGTAGTTTGCGTGCTGATAATTGCAGCCGCCGCAGGCGCCGAAGTGAGGGCAGGCGGGCGCGATGCGCTCCGGCGCGGCGCGTGATGATCTCATCCGGATCGGCGGTATCGTAGCCGCGCTTGCTTTGCGTGATGCGCACGCGGGCCTGCTCGCCGGGCAATGTGAGCGGCACAAAGACGGCCTTGCCCTCGGCGCGAGCCAGGAATGCGCCGCCATAAATGGGCTTTTCGATTTCGACAAGCTGCGATTTGGAGGGAGGCAGGGGTTTTAACCCCTGCATAACGCCAGCGGAATCAGCAGGGATCCGCTTGGTAGCCCCGGAGGTGCGCTTTTCCCGACGCTTGCTCTCAAACCTGCCTCTCTTCCCGGATTGTTTCTTCGTCTGCTTCATTGCTGGCTCATATAGAAGAGGCTGAGGCGCGGCAGATTGTAGTGCACCAGCAATTGCTTCTGCACGAATTGGTGTTTCACCTGGCGCAGTTGCACGGCGCCCATGCGGCTGCGGTAGGGCGCAAGTTCGCGATCCGCATGCTCATCGAGCTTGACCAGCAAATCTTCAGGAGCCGCTGTTCTGAGAGCGCCAAAAAGTTTTTCTTCGAGGACGGTGAGGGTGCGCTCCAGCGATTCCAGATCTCTGAGCCGCTGCGTTCTCGCGCTCCGAGTGGCGCTGGAGTTCGGCGGCCAGTTCGCGCAGGCGGATTGCGGTTGCGGCGCAGGCTTCAGGGGCGACGGTCGCCGCATCCAGATGCGGCTGCGGCGGCTTCAAGATGCGCGGCGACGCGTTCCTGCTCAAAGCCCGACTCGCGGGGCTCAGTTGCCGGGTTGGCTGTGCCGGCGGCGGCTTCGCGCAACTCTTCGGCGGCTTCCATCACCGCCTGCGCGCACCAGGCCAGGCCGTTGATGCGGCGCATGCGGGCGCGCTTCTGCCGGGCTTCGTATTTGTCGAAGGCCGCATCGATGCCGCGCAGCACCGCTTCGAGCGGAATGCCGGCGTCGCGCCAGGTTTCGATCAGCGCCCAGTCGAGCGTGGAGAGCAGCAGGATCGATCCGCGCCGCTGCTGGAAGCGCTCTTCGATCTCGGTGAAGTAGTTGAAGTAGTTCAGCACGGCGCGCCTCAGTGCGGGCGGCTGCGGGGCCGGGCGGTGCGGTTGCGCTCGAAGATGATGAGCAGGCCGTCGAGGGTGAGCATGTCGTCGATCTCGGCGATGTAGCGCGAGTCCTCGGAGATTTGCCGCGCCAGGCCGCCGGTGGCGATGATTTGCGGCTGCGCTCCCAAGCTCGGCAATGATGCGCTCCAGGATGCCGTCGACCAGGCCGATGTAGCCGTAGTAAAGGCCGGTTTGCAGATGCGTGACCGTGTTGGTGCCGATGACCTTGGCGGGGCGCTTGATATCCACGCGGCTGAGGCGGGCAGCGTGCGAGAAGAGCGCATCGGCGCTGATGCCCAGGCCGGGTGCGATGGCTCCGCCCAGGTACTCGCCCTTGGCGGAGATGACGTCGAAGGTGGTCGCGGTGCCGAAGTCCACCACGATGCACGGGCCGCCGTAGCGCTCGAAGGCGGCGATGGCGTTCACCAGGCGGTCGGCGCCCAGCTCGGTGGGATTATCCACCAGCACCGGCATGCCGGTCTTGATGCCCGGCTCAACAAAGAGCGGCTGAACGTGGAAGTAGTTTTCGCAGACCTCGCGCAACGTGGACTCGACCGGCGGCACCACCGAGGAGATGATGATGTGCTGCACCTGGCTGGGAGCGAGGCCGTTCATCTCGAAGAGATTGACGAAGAGCACGCCGTACTCGTCCGCGGTCTGGCTGCGGTGGGTGGTGACGCGCCAGTGCGCGGCCAGTTCGGGCTTTTCGCCATCGAGCCGGTAGAGGCCGAGCACCGTATTCGTATTGCCGACATCGAGCGCTAGCAGCATTGAAGTACAGCTCCTAGCTTCCAGCTTCTAGCCTCTAAGCCATTCGTCCGTGACACGACACTCGCAGCTCGGGTTATGCATACGGCTAGAAGCTAGATGGCTAGAAGCTAGCAGCTAGTCTTCTCTGCGGCGCGAATGCCGCCGGTCTGCACCGTCACCAGGCCGTCAGCGGTGCGCACCAGCAGAAATCCGTGCTCGTCGAGGCCGGCGGTAACTGCCGGTGCAGGCTTGCGGGCCGGAGACTTCAACCTTTCGCCCGCGCACCCAGGTGGAGGCCTCTTCCACGCGCCGCGGAATCGTCTGGGCCGACGCACCATCGAGCAGCCCATGCGCCTCGCGCTGCAGCGATTCTAGCAGGGAGACGAGCAAAGACTGGCGGCTGATGCGGCGGCCGCTTTCCAGATCCAGTGAAGTTGCGGGCGTGGATAAATCTGAAGCAAAGCTGCGCTGGTGGACGTTGATGCCGATGCCGACCACGGCAAATGCGACCGTGCCGGATTTGGCGCTGGCCTCCGAGTTGGCCTCCACCAGGATGCCGCCGGCCTTGCGCGGGCCGATTAGCAGATCGTTGGGCCAGCGCAGATCGATGTTCCCGACGCTCAGGCCGGAGACGGCGCGAATGGCATCGGCGGCGGCGAGTCCGGCGGCCAGCGGCAACAGCGGAAGACGCGCGGCGGGAATGCGCGGGCGCAGAAGCACGCTCACGTAAAGTCCCTGGCCGGCGGCGGAGTGCCAGGTGTGATCGCCGCGGCCGCGGCCGGCTAATTGCTCGTCGGCAAAGTAGACCGACCCGTGCGGCGCGCCGGCGCGCGCTGCTTCCAGCGCATCGGTGTTGGTGGAATCGGTGACCGGAGAAAAATGCAGATGGCCGGCGAAGATGGTGTTTGCGAGAGCGGATTCGAGAGCGGCGAGATCGAACATTGCCGGCTTCACTCCGCTTCAATGCGCATGGAAATGTCGGCAGCTTTGGCCGAGTGGGTCAGCGCGCCTACGCTGATGAAGTCCACGCCGGTTTCGGCATAGGCGCGGATGTTCTCAAGCACGATGCCGCCGGAGGCTTCCGTGGGAATCCAGCGCGGCTCGTTCTCGTGACCGGGCCCTTGCGTCTGCTGTCCAGGCGCAACCTCTTTGATGCGCTCGACGGACCGCTTCACTTCCTTGGGCGTCATGTTGTCGAGCAGGATGGCCTCGGCGCCGTACTGGAGCGCTTCTTCAAGTTCCTGCTGGTTGCGCACCTCTACCTGCACGCGCTGGCCCTTGTGGCGCTTTTCGAGAGCCTGGGTGAGGACTTTGGCAATGCCGCCGCCGAGCGAGATGTGGTTGTTCTTGATGAGGATGCCGGAGGCCAGGTCGATGCGGTGATTGGTTCCTCCGCCGCACTGCACGGCGTACTTTTCAAGGATGCGCAGGCCGGGCACGGTCTTGCGCGTATCGAGCACGTGGGCGTGGGTGCCCCCATGCGCGGAATTGACTGCGTCAACATATTTCCGCGTCAGCGTGGCGATGCCGCTCAGATGCTGCATCAGGTTGAGGATTACGCGCTCGCAACTGAGCAGCACGCGGGCATTGTGGCGGATGACGGCCAGCACCTGGCCCTCGCGAACTTTTACGCCGTCGAATATTTCGGGATGGCTGATGACCTCAAAGCGGGTTTGCGCCGGGGGGCGCGGGTCGAGACGGGCAAAGATTTCAAGGAAGCGCGGAACCGCGCCGAGACCGGCGACCACCAGCTCCTGGCGCGCGATGATGGAGGCCGTGGCGCGCAGTTCCGGGTCGATGGTCAGGTTGGTGGTGGAGTCGCGGGCGGCCTGGTCTTCCACCAGGGCCTGCTCCAGCAATGCGTCGATGCGGCTGCTTTTCCAGTCCATGATTCTGTTCCTAAACTCCTTTGCCTAGCCGCCCGTCTACAACTGTCCCTTATCCCTCATCCTGAATCCGGCCCATAGCATGAGGTTTATCCATAGCGTAGAGGCCAGGTAAATGATCAAAATCATTTGCGGCGAAACTCCCTCAAGGAGCCTCACTACGGAAAAGAACAGAATCCCAAAATTTATGCCAACATAGCAAAAAGCCTTAACTTTCCAACTTACCTTCGCTGCCATTCCCCCTCCACTAAAATCTGTCATCCTGAGCGAAGCGCAGCGGAGTCGAAGGACCTGCGGTTGCTTTTCGCTCGTTTAGTCATTGCGGCGGCAGTGCTTCGAGGGCGTTGCTTTTCTTTTTCGAGCAGGACGCCGGGTTTCGTCCACTGCTTCTTCAAGCCCTCGACGATCGTGTGGAGGTGCCTTGGCCAGTAAATCCCGGGTTGCCCAATTGGCGCTCGGCATTGCTGCAATTACCTTTTTCGTACTTCACTAATCTCTTTTGTCAAACGCTCGCGCTCGGCGGGGAAGTCGATGGTGCGTTCGTAGATTACTGCCACGTCGAAGTTCGGTGTGGAGTGCTTCGACAGCCCAGATGCAATCTGTTCGACGAAGCGAACTTCACTTACGCGAGCAAGGCGCTCGATTATTGTCGCTGATTCTCTTCGACGACTGCTTGGATTCTTGCGTTTGTGCGAATCTCAATCGGCGTAATGGCCTTTTCTTCGACTCCGATTTCCTTGCGTAAAGCACGAACCTCGACAATGATACATTGCAATAGCCCATATCTTCCAGTGCACCGTCATCAAGCCGTCTGTCGTCGGGCATTGGATAGATCATCAAGTGCGATCGACTTAGCTGGTGGATTGCCGTCGTAGATCGCATGCCATATTTCTTCGGTGATGAATGGCATGAAGGGTGAGAGTAGACGCAGCGATGCTTCAAAGACTGCTAAGTAAAGCGCAGTGAGTGCGGCCTTGATCTCTTGGTCTTTGTCTGCGGACTCGCGAAATATCCAGCCGGAACTTGACGATTTCCAGATACCAGTCGCAGAAGCTTCCCCAGAAAAACTGATAAATTGTATTGGCTGCTTCGTCGTAGCGGTAGCTTTCCGAGCGATTGATTCACCTTGCTCGCGGTCGTTTGGAATTCGGCGACGATCCAGCGATCTTCCAATGGCGCGTCATTGCCGACTATTGGCATCAACGGCAGAGACTTCGGATCGACGAATGATTCCGATCTCTGCAGCGCGGTCCACGTTCATGAAGATGAAACGCGCGGCGTTCCAGATTTTGTTGGCGAAGGCGCGGTAACCTTCAGTGCGGGCTACGTTGAAGGCAATATCGGTGCCGGGCGAGGCCATGCTGGCCAGGGTGAAGCGGACAGCATCGGTGCCGTATTGCTTCACGATTTCGATGGGGTCGATTACGTTGCCCTTGGTCTTGGACATTTTTTCGCGGTTGGCGTCGCGGACCAGGGCGTGAATGTAGACCTCGCGGAAGGGAACCGAATCCGCAAGTGCGCGCTTCGTGCCGTCGGGCATGCGGAATCTCTCCGGCGAACCAGCAGCCCAGCATGATCATGCGGGCTACCCAGAAAAAGAGAATGTCGAAGCCGGTGACCAGTAAGCTGTGGGATAAAAGGCGTCGAAGTCGGCGCGGTTCTTCGGCTGGTGATGTTGGGCCAGCCGAAGACGGAGACGGGCAACAGGCCGGAGGAGAACCAGGTGTCGAGAACGTCGGTCTCCTGCGTGATCTTTTCCGAGCCGCAGTGGGCACAGGCAGCAGGTTCTGTGCGGGCAACGGTGATTTTGTGGCAATTTGTACAGTGCCAGGCGGGGATCCGATGGCCCCACCAGAGCTGGCGGCTGATGCACCAGTCGTGGATGTTCTCCATCCAGTTGAGATAGGTCTTCTCGTATTGCTCGGGGGTAAAGTTGATCGCCTTTTTGCCGTCCGGTCCCGGCTTGACGGCGGCGATGGCTTTATCGGCGAGCGGCTGAATTTTGATGAACCATTGCGTGGAGAGGCGCGGCTCGACGACCGTCTTGCAGCGGTCGCAGTGGCCTACGTTGTTGATGTGGTCTTTGATGCCCGCCAGCAGGCCCTGAGCTTCGAGGTCGGCGACGATTTTTTTGCGGGCAACGTAGCGGTCGAGGCCGGCGTATGCGCCGCCTTCGGCATTGATGTGGCCGGTATCGTCCATCACGTTGATGGAGGGAAGATTGTGGCGCTGGCCGAGAGCGAAGTCGTTGGGATCGTGGGCCGGGGTTACTTTCACCGCGCCGGTGCCGAATTCGCGGCTGACCCACTCGTCGAGAACGATGGGGATCTCGCGATTCATCAGCGGCAGGCGGAGCTTTTTGCCGTGCAGATGGAGGTAGCGTTCGTCTTCAGGATGAATGGCTACGGCTACGTCGCCGAGCATGGTTTCGGGGCGTGTGGTTGCTACCGTTAGAAACTCGCCGGTTTCTTTGCCGCCGTGCGTCGAGAATCGGATAGCGAATCTCCCACAAGTGGCCCTTGTGCTCGTCGTGGACGACTTCGAGATCGCTGATGGCGGTTTGGCAGCGGGGGCACCAGTTGACGATGTACGCGCCGCGATAGATGAGGCCCTGCTCGTAGAGGCGGACGAAGGCTTCGCGGACGGCAACGGAAAGTCGCTCGTCCATGGTGAAGTATTCGCGCTCCAGTCGACTGATGCGCCGAGGCGCTTCATCTGGTCGAGGATTGCGCCGCCGTAGTGGCGACGCCACTCCCACACGCGCTCGACAAAGGCTTCGCGGCCCAGCTTCTGGCGGCTGGTGTCCCTCTTCAGTTAACTGGCGCTCGACCATCATCTGCGTGGCGATGCCGGCGTGATCGGTTCCGGGGAGCCACAGGGCGCAGACGGCCGCTCATGCGCCGCCAGCGGGTGAGAATATCCATCTCCGTCTGGTTGAGCATGTGGCCCATGTGCAGGCGGCCGGTTACATTGGGCGGCGGCAGCAGAATGGTAAAGGCCTGGCCGGCCGGGCGTCGGTCTTGGTTGGCTTTCGCAGAATCTGGAGCAGGCGTTGGTACGGCGAAGAGCTTTTCGCGGACCCAGTATTCGGCCCAGTGATCTTCAATGGCGGTGGGGTCGTAGGCTTTGGGCAGGTCGTGAGGCATGAGGGTTCTGGAGCGACCCCCGGAGTGTGCGCCGTGCCCTTATACAGAAAGGGTTTTGAGCGAGGGGACCACTTCTCACTTTAGCAGATGGGGGGCAGATGGAGTTCCAGATACTGCGCGTACGATGTTTGCGGCTCGTTTACTTTCTGCGCTGCGCGGAGGCTCGCATATCACGAACGACGGTATAACCTACGGGAATCTCAAAAAGGTGATAGTCGGGCTCAGACTGAGAGATATTACTGATCCGAATCACCTGCTTTCCAATACGCGGATCGATGCGCGTAACGGAGAGATTGGTTTGCAACTCGTCGGAGTACCAGAATTCGCGGGTCAAAACCAGGGGCTGGTCGTTGCCCAGAATGCCGGGATTGACGGTGGTGGTCTTCCGCGTTCCGTCGACGGCGGTTTGGGACTCCAGGAGGCTCCTCACTCCCAAACCTGGTGGAAAGAGTTTCCACTGGATGCGCATTCTCTTGCACAATCCTCTGAGCTGAACTAGGCCGAGCTGAACTGAACTTAGCCAATAAGTGATTGACGGCCAGTAGTATAGCCTCCAACTCATAGTTTATGCAAAGTTGGGACACTATGGCCCCATACGTGCACGAAGGGAAATGTTTTACAGAACGACGGAGAGGAGCCCGCATATGAAACTACGGTTGAGTAGTGCGATTTTGGGTCTCAGCCTGTTCGTCTCTATGACCGCCGTCATAGCCCACGCTGATTCCTGCATAGGTACATGTGGAACTGACACCGCGAACGGTGACGTGACGAATCCCCCCGGGTTCAGTTCCTATAGCTACGTAACTACTACCGGCGGACCGGTCGGTGGTGGTACGTTACCGGCTGCATTTGGATCACCGGGCGTGGGTTCGACGAACGGATCGACATCTACGACATCGGCGTTTTTGGCGACCGCTGGAGAACTGGTCAATTTCGACTTCAACTACGTTACGTCCGATGGCTCGGGATTCCCAGATTACGCGTGGGCGGCACTGGTGAGTACTGACGGCGGCGCAGATTACCTCATCTTTTCGGCGCAAACGCAGCCGACTGGGAATACCGTTCCCGGATCTACGATGCCCCCGCTGGCACCTGGTGCGTCACTGGTACCGCCATCGTCACCAATCACGGCCGGAACGGGAACCATGGGGCCGGGGGGACCGGGGGGGCCGGTTTGGAGTGAGTTAGGCTCATATTCCCGGTATTGTTGGGCAGCCGGCTGCGGTCTGACAGGCTGGATAGAATCAGAATTCACGGGTGAAGCGGCGGGCAGCTATGTACTCGAATTTGGGGTCTCGAACTCTAACGATGAATTGTACGACTCGGGGCTGGCCTACGCGGGCGTTGAGGTTGGTGGCACTCCGGTCGGCGGCGTCACACCCGAGCCGAGCACATGGCTGCTCATGCTGACCGGGTTAGGGTCGCTAGGATTGATGATGATGAAGATGCGAAAGGGGAAGGGTCTCCCAAGCGCCGTTTGAACGAATCGCACGCTCAGGCATCCCGTTCACCACCGCGCAACGCGGCGAAGCGTGCGGATTGCAATCTGCACGCTTCGCCGCCAAGACGCAGAAGCGTAAGTGGATGCGCAGGAATCGGGCCCGCGTTCGGAGTCCTGCACTGCAAGAACGCTGGAATCAATTGCGAATAATGCAAGGGAAAAGAAGGCGTACCGTCTCATCGAATCAATCACCTCATGATCGACGAAGGAATTCTAGGGAGATGAAAAAGGCCGCACCCGGCTGGAGACGCGGCCCTGGTCGAACTTTGGTCCAGCGGAGTCCTTGTTAAGGATGAAAGCTGATGAGATCCCTCACTTCCCTTCCATTGCGGCGGAACTTCGCCAGTGTGTAGATCGTTCCATCATGGCCGAGTACCAGAGCCTGTTCGTCACTCGCAGGCTCACCGTTATTGAGCACGATCTGTCCATGATCTTCATATATCTTCCTGGCAATGTCATATGTAATCAGATGCGACCCTTCGTCCTCTCCGGATCCCGGAGGAAGAGGCGAGCCGGTCAGATAGTAAATGACGTTGCTGCGGACATCGATTGCCAGCCCGAGATAACCGTAGCCCACCTTGTCGAACATCCCGGATGCCTTAGACGGCTTCGAGGTGAGCCGCTCCAGAACTTGAATGGTGCGAGCCTTGGGATCAAAACGAAACAGGTAGCCGGAGGCGCCGTTCACCCCGTAAATCGCATGGTCATTGGGGTTCCACAAGGCCGTCCGCCAGTTGTAAGCCATGCCGTGCTGCGATGGATCGTATTGCCCAAAGTAGTCTTTATGAAGATTTACGCCCGGCACGGTTTCCACCGTATCGCTGTCATAATGATATACGTGGATTGCCCCGTCGCCGGAAGTGAAGTAAGCCGAACCATCATCCGGGTCCACGACGATCCGGCGGCAGATAGCACGATAAGTGCTTCCGATGTTACCGGTTTCTCCTCCATCGAAAAAGGACCTGAGGATCTTGAGCTGCCCGGTTTTCAGATCGAAGCGCAGAAAGTGACCGGAGGGCCAGGTTAAACCGTAGAGCCGGCCCCGCTTCACATCCATGTTGAATGCGATAATTCCTTCGCCCTGCGCCATGGCTAGAGACTGGAACTTCCCCGTCTGGAGATCGTACGAAACAAAATGGCCGCCAGGATATGGAAGATAGCCATTGGGGGGAACAGCATTTCTCTCGACGCCGCTGGAAACGTTGTAAAAGCCAAGATGGGTGGAGAAATAGAGCTTCCCCTGATCCTCTATGAAGTTAACGTGAACCTTGCCTTGCGCCACTGCCTTCATGTCCCCTTGGCCAGTCGCAGTATTCAGGTCCGCTATGTGAGTAATTTGCTTTGTGCGGGGATTGAACGAGTATATCTGCCCCGGTAGGTTATACGCAGGAGAGTCGATCGCATAGTAGACGGCGCCGTCATCCGCCACTCCCATCCCGTTGTACGATTCTCCCAAACCCGCAGCCTGGGGAAAATGCGAGTTATATGCAGTGGCGTGCAAAACAGAGGGATGAGTTCCCTGGCTCATCAGAGCTGAGGTCGCGCCCGAGAGCAAAATGACCCAGAGCCACAGACCTGTCTTTATGGAAAACTTCATCTGCATTTCCTCGCCGAGACAGTTCTGATTTTGTTTTAGAACGGATTGAGCTTGTCGAGGCCCTTCTTCTTTTTCTTCTTGCTTGAGGACTCGTCGCCCAGATCGGCCTTGGGCTTCTTCACCTTCTTGCCGTTGGCGATTGACGGGCGTGGCCCTTGACGCTGCCGGACTTGATGTCGTTTACCTGGGTCGGAGGCTCGGCGGGCTTTTCAGCGGCGGGCAGCTCGGTGCTGGCGGGTCCCACCGGCTTCAGCACGGGGTTGGCATCGGTGGTGGCAGTTCCGGAGGGCGCGCTTACGACCTGAAACGCCCACGCCGGTGCCGCCTTCAGACGACGGCGTCAGCAACGGCGCCGAGTTCGGCTGGTCGCTGCGCGGAGGCTCGTTGGGCGCCGGTGGGCTGGATGGTGCCTGGCGTGGGAGCGGCGGGACGGCCGGCGTTGATGGCGTCGGCTAAGATCGCCATGTTCTCCTTGTTGACGTCCGGAGCGAGGGTCCGCTTGGGATCTTCGAGCGATGGGCTCGCCTACGTGCACCGCCTCCACCACCGAAGGCCCGTGCTTGATGAAGCCGAGAGTCTTGCCGGTAAAGTGCAAGGGCTGGCGGCTGCGCTCTTCAGCGTCGTTCTCGGCCAGCGCTTCCTGGGTGGGCTCGGGAACGGGGCGGTTCATGGCCACCAGCCGGTCGCGGGCATCCTCAACGTGCGGAGCCATGGGATAGCGGGTGATCACTTTGGTAAAGGCCGCGGCGGCCTTGTCCTGGTAAACCGCGCGCATCCGCTCCTTGATGCTTGGCGGGCAGATGGGGGATATTCTCGATGCCGCGGGCTTCGCCGAGATAGGCATCGCCGATGCCCAGCAGCGCCTGGTCGCTCTTGGAGTAGAGCGGGTAAGTATCGACCACGGTCTCCAGACGGGCAATGGCACGCTGCCCATTGCTCGCGGCTCACATAGAAGAGGCCGATCTGCGTCTCGCGCTCGGCCAGAACCTCCTGCACATCGCGCAGCTTCTGCTTGGCGCGGGGCACCAGGGTCGAGTCAGGGAACTGGTTGATCATGGCCCGGTATTCCTGCTCGGCGCGCTGGGTATTGTTGTAGTCGCGGTCGGGCTTCTCCATCTGCTGGTAGTAGATGTCGGCCACCTTCATCTGCGCCTCGGCTGCCTCGGGGGCGTTGGGGAAGAAGGTGATGAAGTCCTTGTACTCGGCCTCGGCCTGGGTCATGGCCGCGGCGCCGCCCTCCTTGAACCAGCTATCGCCCACGGCCAGCTTGGCGCGCATGCGGTACTCTGACTCGGGATAGGTGTTGAGCATGGTCTGCAGGTCAAGCCGGGCCACGTCGAAGCGGCCCTTCTTCATGGCGATCATGGCCTTGTCGTAGAGCTCCTTGTCGGGCTGCTTGGAGTTCACGCCGGCCAGCGGGTTGGCGCTCAAGTCCACGTGCTTCTTTTTCTTGGGCTGCTTCTCCCTGGCCTGGACCGAAACCGATCCCAGGACCAGAACAGCCAGAACCACCACGGCAATCTTCTTGGTCAACCTGTTCATAACCCCTCATTGCGGCAGTGCTCTCAAGCACCGGCCATCCGCCATTTTGCCGTATATCTCTCAAATTTTACCCGTTTAACCCGCTTACTCGCTTGCGGCCTTGCGGGCTGCAGCCAGCAGGGCGCGCGCATCCCGCTCCGCATGACCGGCGCCGAAGACGGCAAAACCGGCCACCAGCAGCTCCGCACCAGCTTGGACGACCTGGGCCACCGTATCGTGAGCCACGCCGCCATCCACTTCGATTCTAAACGCCAGCCCCAGTTCCCGGCGCAACTCAGCCAGCCGGCGGATCTTGTGGAGCGAAAAAGGAATGAATTCCTGCCCGCCGAAGCCCGGATTCACGCTCATGATCAGCACGTGGTGGACCATGGGCAGAATGTCCAGGAGCAGATCGACGCGGGTGGCCGGATTGAGCACCACCCCCGGCTTCATGCCGTGGTGGGCGATCAGCTCCAGCGAGCGGTGCAGGTGGGTGCAGGCCTCGTAATGCACGCTCACCCAATTGGCCCCGGCATCGGCAAAGGCGGGGATGAACTCGTTGGGGTTCTCGATCATCAGGTGGCAGTCGAGCGGCAGAGTGGTGGCCTTGCGCAGGCTTTTGACGATCGGCGGTCCCAGCGTAATGTTGGGCACAAAATGGCCGTCCATTACGTCCACGTGGATCACCGTGCCGCCGCCCCGCTCAGCCGCGGCAACCTCATCCGCCAGATGGGCAAAATCCGCCGATAATATCGAAGGCAAAAGCTCAATCATCTTGAGACCGGCAACAGCTCAACCATGGGGTTTTCCAGGGTCCTCTTGCTCTATCAGTAGTATAGGGTGCGAATTCAACCCTTTTCCAGCCGATGCAACAGGATGCGGCTGCGAGCGCGCATGGCTGCGGTTCCGGTGCGGCTGTGTATGCGCAACAGGTCCACAACCGCCGGGAGCAGGGATGGGCCCTGGCGGGTCAGATCAGCCAGCCCTTGCAGCGCGCAGGTCTTGACGATGGAGCTGGAATCCTCGAGCCAGGACTGCAGGGTTTCTGCCGCGCGATGGCTTTCTGAGGCGGTCAGTTCAAGACGCGGAATCGTGATCGCCAGACACCAGCACAGCTTGTTCTCAGTGGCTTCGGTCATGAGTCCGAGCAAGGGTGCTTTCATGGATTGCAGGAAAGACGCATCGCCACGCGTGAGTTTTTCCAGCGCGTCGGCCGCGCGCATGGCTACGCCGGGGTCTTCGTCCCAAAGACATTCGATCAGTTGAGCCGCTTTGGGGGGGTGCGCACGGACTAAATTCACAACTTCGGCGGTTCGGCCGATGGAAAAACGCTGGCGGCCCGCGGTGAGCATGGAATGGATGGATTCAGTAGTAACCATAGGCTTGCCTGATTGGGTTGCTCTATTTCTTATTCTGCGCCGTTCACGGCCGTTAGCGTCTTTGCCGCGACGCGTCCCACCCCGCGCAGGATGGACTTCAAAGGCCAGCGGTCTTCGGCGTCGGGAAAGAAGATTTCGCCGGTGCGGCGGGCCTCGGGGCGATAGTACCAGCGTTTGAGCAGAGCCAGGTGGCCCTGGCGGAGGGTTGGCGATGGGGGCTGGCTCGGGTCTGCAAGCTCGGCCAGCACTGCTTCCATGCGGGCTTCGAGCACGCCGCGAGTGAGCTTCCGCGGCGCATCGGCAGGTGCTTTGTGTTCCGCGGTCTCTGCCTCCGTCGCAGCACTCCCACTGTTTTCTATTCCCTGTTCCCTGGTCCCTATTCCCTGCTCCTCTGACCCCTGATCTCCGATCTCTGTTCTTTTCGGGATGGGTTCGATCGCCATCGGCTGGGCAAAGAGCGATGTGGAGCCGGACTGCTCGTTCTGGATTCTCATGCCCAGGGTGGAGAATTGAGCCGGGCCGCTGAGACGGCCGTTTTCGTAGAGAAAAACGGCAACCTGGTCCGGGTTGGCCGAGGCTTGCAGGATGACGGCGCGAAGCCTGCTGAGCGGGCGAACCAACTCGGCGGCGAGGGCGCGCACGCTCTCCACTCGCTGGACTTGAGCGTGCAGCGCGGCGGCGGACTCGAATTCAAGATTGGCTGAGGCTTCTTCCCGCTGGGTACGCAGCACTACCAGCCGGCTCTCGCCGCGCGTGGCCAGAAAGCTCTCCACCGCCGCGGCCTCTTCGCCGTAGCGCTCGTCCGTGCAGCCCTTGTAGCAAGGCGCCAGGCACATCTTCATCTCGGAGTAAACGCAGCCGGGATAGCTCGGGTCGGGTCGAGAGCTCGAAAGTGCAGCGGCGCAGCAAAAACAGCTTGAGCATCTCCTCGGCATAGCGCTCCGCCGCCGCACGCGATGGGAACGGCCCGTAAGACCAATCGGCCTCGCGCTGGCTGGGACGGTGAGTAACGGTAATGCGCGGATAAGGGTTGCTGCCCAGGAAGCGCACAAAGGCCGGCGACCGCAAGTGCATGCGCTCCAACGCCTTTGCGCCGTAATTCTCCTCCAACAGAGAAAACTGCTTAAGCAGCGATTCGAACTCCGAGCCGGTGGAATGCCAGACGATGCGGCGCACGCGGCCGGCCAACTGCAAACGGCGGGGATGCCGGACCGAAGGCTGGAGCAGGCGTTCGAGGCGCGCCCTGCAGATTGGGCGTGCGGCCGATATACGGCTCGGCGTGGGCCTCGGCGCCGTAGAGTGCAAATACCGCCGGGATTTGCGGCAGTTGGGAGAGCGCGGCTTTGGGGTCAGCCGGGTCGAAGGCGAGAATTTGCGGCTCACTCGGCACATTCACCCCCGGTCAGGCTCCTGCGATCGTCATTCCATCAATGCGCAAAGTGGGCGAAGCCACCGCGCCGCGGAAGACCAGGTCATTGCCGATGGCTGTTACGTTGCGCAGCATCTCGGCAAGGTTGCCGGCGATGGTGACTTCCTCGACCGCATGGGTCAGTACGCCATTTTCAATCCACAGGCCGGTTGCGCCGCGGGAGTAGTCGCCGGTAACCAGATTGACGCCAGAGCCCATCAGGCTGGTGACGTAAAGTCCGGCCTGAATCTCTGCGATGATTTGCGTCTTCGGCCAGAGTTCCCGGCTGAAGGTAGAGATTGCCGCAGCCGATGCCCGGCGTGCCCGCCAATCCTCTTGACGCATTGTGAGTGGACTTCAAGTCCAGCTTGCGGGCTGTATAGGTATTCAGCAGGTAGTTGCGCAGAACGCCATTCTCGACCACCACCGTGCGCAGCGAGGGCAGGCCTTCGCCGTCAAAGGGTGAACTGCCGAATCCGCCCACGCCTGTTGGCAGCAGCATGGTGTTGTCGTCGACGATGGTCAGATTCGGCGCGGCAATCGGCTCGCCCAGCCGCCCGGCCAGAAACGATGCGCCGCGCCAGATCGCGTCGCCCGAAGCGGCTTCAAAGACCGCCCCGATCAGCGACTGCGCCACCTCCGGCGCAAAGACGATGGGAACCCGCTGCGTGGGAACGCGCCGCGCGCCCAGCCGGCGGAGGGTGCGCCGCGCTGCCTCCTTGCCTATCGACTTCAGGAGTCTCGAGGTCGGCGAGCCGCCGCGCGCTGGACCACCAGTAGTCGCGCTGCATCTGGCCGTTCGCATCCATGGCCAGCGGAACCGCCGAAACTCCGGCATAGCTGGAGCGATAGCCGCCCACAAAGCCGCGCGAGTTGGCCAGCACCTTGCGCCCGGTGGCGGCGTCAAAGCTGCCGCCGTCGGAGTTGACGATGCGCGGATCGGCCTCAAGCGCCGCCGCCTCAGCCCGCCGCGCCCACTCGATCCGCTCCGCGCCGGGAAGCGAGTAAACGTCTTCGTAGTAAAGGTGCAGATCGCCGGGTACCGAGCCGAATTCTTCCCGCTTCCGGCAAGCCGGCAAAGGGGTCTTCCTCGGTGATTTTGACCAGCGCCATCGCGCCCTCCACCAGTTGGCGAATGCCGTCCGCGGTCAGGTCGCTGGTGGAGGCCGAAGCCGACCGTGAGCCCCAGAAAAACCCGCAGCCCCAGTCCGCGCGAGCCTGACTCCTGCAGCGTCTCCACCTGGCCCATGCGCACGTTCACGCTGAACTCGTCGCCCTCGCGCGCCACGGCTTCGGCATCGCTGGCGCCGGCTTTGATGGCGAGATCGACGACTTCGGCTGCCAGCGATTCGAGGTCGAGAGCGCTCTGATCGGGTTGGATTGCGGATTCCGGCATGGGTCAACAGTAACAAAACCTGCCCCTTTCAGCACTCGCCTTCAATGAATTGAAGCTTCCGTCCTGCTTTCTGGCGGATGGATCATCAACCGCTGAATTGCAATCTGCAACTGAATCTTCACCTTTAGTACAATGAGTACTAAGCAGCGTTCCGGCTGGTCGGGCCGGTATGCGCCCATGCGGCCTGCGTGGCCTGGTATTTTTCTTACAGTCAGAAACTCCTTTGAGGAGCCAAATCGAATGAGCAGCAGCGCGGAAGTCTTCCCCAGCCCTCCCATCAAGCTCGACTACAGTCTGACCGGAGTGAACGCCACTCTGGCCGTGGAGAAAGGGCTCGCCGAGGCTGATTGGTACCAGTGCCCCGTGCCGCGCGAAACCATGCGCAAGCTGCTGGAGCGCCGCGACGGGCCCGCGATTCGCGACACCATCCTCTGGTTTGCGCTCATCTTCGGCGCAGGCTACGCCACTTATGCCCTGTGGGGCACCTGGTGGGCGATCCTTCCCTACGTAATTTACAGCGCGATTTATGCTTCCAGCTCCGACTCGCGCTGGCATGAGACCGGCCACGGAACCGCGTTCAAGACCGACTGGATGAACAATGCGCTTTACGAGATTGCCTCGTTCATGCTCATGCGCGAAGGCACGCTCTGGCGATGGAGCCACAACCGCCATCACAGCGACACCATCATCGTTGGCCGCGACCGCGAGATTGCCGTTCCCCGCCCGCCCGATTGGAAGGACCTCGTCAAGAGGTTCTTCAACATCGGCACTTATGAAATGTATTTCAAGCAGATCGTGCTGCATTCTCTGGGACGCATGTCTGCCGAAGAAAAAACCTACATCCCCGAATCCGAGTTTCACAAGGTTTATCGCGAAGCGCGCATCTATGTATCCATTTACTTATGCGTCATCGCGCTCGCGATTTACGAGCGCAGCATTCTGCCGCTCATGTTTGTCGGCTTCGCGGGCTTCTTCGGCGCATGGCTGGGGCCTATTTACTATCTCACCCAGCACGCTGGGCTTGCGGAAAATGTCCTCGATCACCGCCTGAATTGCAGGACGGTGTATATGAACCCGATCAACCGCTATCTTTACTGGAACATGGGTTACCACGTGGAGCATCATATGTTCCCGCTGGTGCCCTACCACGCTCTGCGCAAGCTGCATGAAATCGTGAAGGACGACTGCCCTACGCCATATCCGAGTATCTATGCCGCCTTCCGTGAAATCGTTCCCGCCGTTCGCAGGCAAATCAAGGACCCCGGCTATTACATCAAGCGCAAACTTCCCGAGCCCAGGGCGCGCATCAAGGAACGCTGCCACGTCTCACAGGCCGCAGCCGGGCGAGGAGGGCTGGATCGATGTTTGCTCCGTCTGCCGATCTCAGGCTCGACGATATTCTTCGCTTCGATCACGGCCAGAAGACTTACGCCATTTACCGCGACAGTGAAAACAGGCTCTACGCCACTGATGGAGTCTGCACCCATGGCAACACTCATCTTTCCAGCGGCCTGATTGTTGGCAATATGATTGAGTGCTCCAAGCACAACGGGCGCTATAACCTCATGCGACGGATCGCCGGCGCGCGCGCCCATCTGCCGCGGACTTGCCACGTATCCCGTGGAGGAGCGCGACGGTCGAATCCACATCAATGTTGTTCGCGCCGGCGGAGTGGGAGCCCGCGCGCAACAGTCCTGCCGCTTCCGCGTAGCTAGTAACAGCAGCGTTGCTACCTTTATCAAGGAACTTATCCTCGAACCGCTGGACGGCGAGAAGATCGCCTTCACTCCGGGCGATTATCTGCAACTCGACATTCCGGCCTACGAAGAGATTCGCTTCCGCGACTTCGAAATTCCAGAGCCTTTCGCCGCCGTCTGGCGCAATCATCATCTCTTCGATCTTGTCTCCACCAATCCCACGGCCGGCCGCCGCAATAACTATTCCCTGGCCAGTAACCTGCAGACGGAGCGCGCGCTGCGCTTTAACGTTCGCATCGCGACGCCGCCGCCGGGCCAGGACTGCGCTCCCGGAATCGGATCGAGTTATGTCTTCAATCTGAAGGTTGGCGACCAGGTCTCCGCCATCGGTCCCTTTGGGGACTTCCATGTGAAGCCCACCAAGCGCGAGATGACTTATATCGGCGGCGGCGCGGGCATGGCTCCTCTGCGCGCCCACATCGCGCACTTACTTGAAAACGAAAAGACCGCGCGCAAGATCAGCTTCTGGTATGGAGCACGGTCAAAGCAGGAGATATTCTACGAAGATTATTTCGAGGAGTTAGCCGCGCAAGCACCATAACTTTACCTTTCATGTGGCTCTATCTTCGCCGCTGCCCGAGGATAACTGGGCCGGCCACGTGGGCTTGATCCACGACGTAGTGCTGAAATATCACTTGAGCGATCGCGAAAACCCCGAGGCGGGGGAATACTATCTCTGCGGCCCGCCGTTGATGATCAAGGCTTGCACCAGGATGCTCGCGGACCTCGGGATTCCATCCCACCAGATCGCGTACGACGAATTCTAGGCTGTGGAAATATAAGCCGTTAAACGCTCGAATATTTCTTGCACAGCGCCTGGATTTCTTCCATCAGTATCGGAACTCCGGTGGCTGAAGGCAGGCTGTCGGGGAATTGATGTTCATATTCCGCCGACACAAAACCCTGATGCCCGGCTTGCGCAAATATCTTCCACACGCGATCCATATCCACCGGAGTGTGATCGTAAAAGTGATCGCGGATGTGAATATTGGTTGCGTAGGGAATGCATGCGGCAATCTGCGCGTAGGCATCGTTGCGCCGGCGTGGCAACAAAATTTGTAATATCGAGGTTGATGCCGGCATAGGGCGAATTGACGCGCTGCATGATCTCAACGCACAGGTCCGCGTTCTCCGTCACGCCTTCGTGATCTTCAACCCCCAGCATGATGCCTTTCTTGCCGGAGTAGTCGCATGCTTCCTTCATCGCCTCAACCACCCAGTCGATGGCCTCCTTAACGCTGGCGCCCTGCGGCAGCACGCCGGCAAAAATTCTCAGATGAGAAGCCCCGAGCCGGTCAGTAACATCGACCCACTTTTTAATCTGGCTCACGCTCTCTGCGCGCTTAGCGGCATCGGCCTGGACCATGCTGACTCCGCATGCCGCTCCCGAGAAGGCCATGGCATGCTTGTAAGCCAGGTGACGAAGACTATCGAGATACTCCGGCTCAGTGGACTTGAGGTAATACACCGTCATATCGACGCCGACTACTTTTAGCTCCACCGCCTTGAGAATAAACTCCTCCATCGTCATGGAGCCTTGCCGGAGTTCTTTATTGTAGGAGTAGGCGCAGCATCCCGGAAATAGCCTTGCCATTTTGGTTTTGTCCGCACTTGTATCCGATTGCGGTGCGGCTGTCGTTTGCGCCCCGGCTACTCTCAACCCTGCGCCTGCCAGCGCGCCTAATCCAACTGTTTTTACAAACTGACGGCGATTTACCATAGATTGCTTCCTTCCTGCTGCAATATTGACAGATGTAACGATAAACGGCGCCATCACGTTTCGCCGTCCGCAGCATTCTGGTTTGTCCCATCGCCCCGACTTCCATGCATTCGCCAGAACACTACTACGCTTTGTATCATAAACCATGGTGGGCACCTTTGAAATCCCTCGCATCCTGACGATGAAGCGCTGATCTGGTTGCAGTGTATCCACTGGCTGGCGCAATGATGCGGACGGCAAACGCTGGAGCTATTTCGTTGGATATTACGGATAAGGATCGTACCGGCGAATCTGACCATTTGCCTGAATATAACTTGCGATAGCCTTGTCCTTTTGCTCCCTTTTCGTCTGTTATTCCCTGTGTCGTGAGAGCCCCCTCTTTGTGTATACTTGGTGCCGCATGGGATTTCACTTATGCCGTAATACGGAAATGCAGAAAATTCTGGTCCCGGTATTATTCTGAGTCGACTGCACAGTTCCCGGCATAGTTTTGAAAAACCTCGACTAAAATCGAACAGCGCAGCTTGAGTTGAATTAAAGGAGAAACAAAATGGTCAGTCGTCGTGAATTTCTCGATTCGCTCGCGGTAGGGGCGGCAGGTATGGCTATCGGTTCGACCGCGAAAAGCTACGGTCAGATTCTCGGCTCCAACGATCGCCTCAACTTTGCCATCATGGGCCTGCGCTGGCGCGGCTATGCTCATATGTCGGCGCTCCTGGCAAATAAAGATACCGCCCGCATCTCGCATTTTTGCGATGTGGACGACAATATCCGCGCAAAATTTGCGGGCATCGTAGAGCACGAGGCGGGTTATGCTCCCGCGAGCGACAAGGACTTTCGCAATGTTCTTCAGCAGAAGGACGTTGACGCCGTCACCATCGCCACGCCCGACCACTGGCACACTCCGCTGGCGATTGCCGCGCTCGAAGCAGGCAAGCATGTTTATGTTGAGAAGCCATGCAGCCACAATCCCGCCGAGGGCGCGATGCTGGTGAAGGCCCAGCAGAAATATCGGAAGCAAGTGCAGCAGGGCACGCAGCAGCGTTCGTGCCTGCGCACCATGGAAGCCATCGACAAGATACACAACGGCATCATTGACCGGCCTTACTTTGCCAGGGCATGGTACAGCAACACAAGAAAGTCGATCGGGATTGGCAAGGAAGTACCCGTGCCGCCGCAACTCGATTGGGATCTCTGGCAGGGACCCGCGCCGCGCAGGCCGTATAAGGATAACATCCATCCTTATAACTGGCACTGGTTCAAACACTGGGGCACTGGCGAAGCCTTGAACAACGGCACGCATAGCATCGACTTATGCCGCTGGGCGCTCCAGGTGGACTTTCCAAGCCGTGTAACTTCGCTGGGCGGAAGATACCAATTCAAGGATGACTGGCAGTTTTACGACACGCTGGATACCAGCTTCGATTACGGCGATAAGTTGATTTCGTGGGAAGGCAGATCGTGCAACGGGATGAAGTACTTCGGCCATGATTCCGGGTTGATTGTCATGGGCACCACGGGCTCGGTATTTATTTATGGAGATGGCGGCTCCGGCTACGAGGTCTATGACCTTAAGGGAAATAAGACGGGCGAATTCAAGGACGACGACAAAGTTCCGTTTTATGACAAGTTCGACGGCGACGTTGCAACCAATGCCCACTTCGCCAACTTCATTGCGGCGATTACCAAAGGAGAGAAGCTTCACGCTCCTATCTCGCAGGGCAACATTGTAGTTACCTCGCTTCAACTCTCCAATATCTCCTGGGAGCTGAACCGCTCATTGCAGACCGACCCGACAAGACGGAAAGATTCTGGACGACCCGCAGGCGATGAAGATGTGGTCGCGCGAATACGAAAAAGGCTGGGCGCCGCATCTGTAGAGAATTGTGACGCATGCAGGCGGTCTTTCAAATCAGCCGCCTGCATGAATTTCTTATTGAGTTAGGAAGTTATACCACCTGAGCGGAATTTTTCGAGGAGAATAACGAAATGAATCGTCGTGAACTGCTATATGGAACGGGTCTTGGGATTGGTTTCAAGTGTTGCCGCGCACGCGGGAGTAAAGTGCATCCGAGCCGATCGAAGAAGAACCGAAGCCTAAAGTGCTCGATCTTCCCGACTATCAGCCGGTAAGCATGCTGCACGTGCGTGAGACTCATGTTGAAAAGCCGCGCTATCCGGTAATCGACTTTCACACGCACATCACTTTTTCCGCCAAGGGAGAAAAGGGCGTGCCCATGGTTGCCGAGCGCAGGTATAACGCCGCTCCCGAGGAACTTCTGCAGGTGATGGATAGCAAGAACCTTCGCACCATGGTCAATTTAACAGGAGGATACGGCTCCGGCCTGGCTGAAACCGTGAAGAAGTACGATAAGCTCTTTCCCGATCGCTTTTACACGTTCACCGAGCCTATGTATTCGCAGATCATGGATCCCGACTATCCACGCAAACAGGCCGAGGCAATCGAGCAGGCGCATCGCGACGGAGCGCGCGGGCTCAAGATTCTGAAGACGCTCGGCCTCTATCTCAGGGAAAACGTCACCACGCGGAAAACTGATCAAGATCGACGATCCGAGATTCGATCCCATGTGGGACGTGTGCGGGCAGTTGAAGATGCCGGTGGCGATTCACATCTCCGACCCTTCAGCCTTCTTTCCTGCCCACCGACCGCTTCAACGAGCGCTTTGAAGAGCTGAACAATCATCCCGACTGGTCTTTCTACGATCACGACTTTCCATCCAATCTCGAGTTACTCGCAGCGAGAAACAGGATGATCGCCAAGCATCCCAACACGCATTTTGTAGTTTGCATGTGGGCAACTTCGCTGAGAATCTTGAGAACGTCTCCGCAGGCGATGGATCGCTTCCCGAATATGCTCGTCGATCTTGCCGCGCGCGTAGGCGAATTGGGACGGCAGCCGCGAACGGCGCGCGCCTTCTTTGAGAAATATCAGGATAGGATCGTGTTCGGAACCGATGCCACGCCGCACGCCCGCAATTACCCGCAGCAGTATTTCAGCGGCGATCTCTATAGCATCTACTATCGATTCCTGGAGACGGACGACGAGTACTTTGACTATGCTCCCGCCAAAGTTCCGCCGCAGGGCCGCTGGCGCATCTATGGAATCAACCTTCCGGACGATATTCTGCGCAAGGTTTACAACGCGAATGCCATGCGCGAACTGGGGCTGTCAAGCTAAGATGCGGCATAGCGCGGATGCCGATTCCCATGCTTTACCGAGGAGATTGCCAGTGAACAAATTTTTCGCTTCATGCCTGTTTTTTCTAACCGGCACAATGCATGCAAGCGCTGCCGACGACAGCATGTTCAGGAGCGCTTATGCAGCGCATGATGTTGCGCTGGACACGGATACGCAATCTGCCTTCTGGCAGGGGGCGACCTCTGTTTACATGGAAGTCGATATTATGGGCCATCCTGAGCCTGCGTATCGAACCAAGGTAAGCTCGCGATGGACAAAGAAGTATCTTTATCTTCTCTACGAGTGCCCTTACGAGGAGCTTATATCTGAAGCCTTCGCCGAATACTGTGGATGAAACCTTTGAGTTATGGAATTGGGATGTAGCTGAATTGTTTATCGGCACCGACTTTCAAAACATTCGCCGCTATAAGGAGTTTGAACTTTCGCCGCAGCGGGAGTGGATCGATCTCGACGTGAATCTCGATCTTCCCGATCACACGGTGGGATGGACGTGGAACTCTGGATTCCAGGTAGCCGCGCGCATCGATGCCGACAAGAAAATCTGGTATGGCGCCATGAAGATTCCGTTCAAAGCTCTCGACGGCCATCGTCCGGTTGCCGGCAGAGTCTTTCGCGCCAACCTGTTTCGCAGCCAGGGACCGCCTCACCACAGGAAAGAGATCGCCTGGAAGGCTCCCATGAGCAATACCTTTCATGTCCCTGAAAAATTCGGGCAACTGATTCTGGTTAACGATAAGTAAGCACATGCGGATTTGCCGCATCGGGACCGCAACTCCGTGGAGGTTTCTATGAGCGGTTTGGTGCGTTTGGTTTGCGGTATTGCGATGGCGGCGATGTGCGCCGCGGCTATTGGGCAGAGTGCCGGATGCGACTAGCGCGCCCCCCAGCTGAAGCTTTCCGCGTGTTGCCTCCGGCTGACGCTCCCGGTCCGCAAATTACTCCTTATCTGCTTTATCAAACCCAGCTCGCATGGCATCAGGATCAACTTCGCCAGGAGCGCTGGTCGCAGATAAAAACCGAGAGCGATCTTCTGCGCTTGCGCGCGGAGCTGAAGAAATCGCTGCTCGATGCGATTGGCGGCCTTCCCACGGAGAAGACCGACCTGCATGCAACCATTACCGGCAGAATTGCCGGCAATGGATACCATATTGAAAAGCTCATCTATCAGAGCCTTCCCGGCTTCTATGTGACGGCACTGGTATATGTGCCCGAGAACGGCGACAAGGTGCATCCCGCCATTCTGGTTCCTGCCGGTCACTGCGACAAACGGCAAAGATCACTACCAGGCACTCAGCGAGAGGCTGGCTTTGCGCGGCTATCTGGTGATTAGTTGGGACCCGGTTGGGCAAGGCGAACGAAGCCAGTTCTGGGATGCGAAGGCGAAGAAGAGCCGTTATAACCTGATCTGCGGCGAGCATGCCGTCATGGGTAACCTGGCCTATCTTGCCGGAGCGAACCTGGCCCGGTGGGAAGTTTGGGACGGCATGCGCGCCGTGGATTATCTGTTGAGCCGCCCAGACGTGGACGGCAAGAGGATCAACATCACCGGAACCAGCGGCGGCGGCACGCAAACCGCGTTGCTGGGCGCGCTGGATGATCGCATCAAGGTGATTATTCCCTCCTGCTACATTACGGCGCTGCCCATGCGCGTTGAAAACCGCATCTTTGCCGATTACGACAGCGATCCGGAGCAGGACCCCTACGGACTTATATCGAGGGGAGTCGATAACGCGGGCACGATATTGATGATGTATCCGCGCCCGGTGATGATAGCTACCGCTACTCTCGACTTTTTCACCATTCAGGGCTCTCACAAGACTTACTCCGAAGTTAGCGCAATCTACAATCGCTTTGGTCATGCCGACCGGATTGCATTTGCCGAGAGTTATAACAAGCATAGTTACTCCTTGAAGAATCAGGAAGCGGCGCTGAACTTTCTCGATCGCTTCAATAAGATGCCGGTGCGCCACGGCCTTCCCCCGGTGACCGCATATACGAATGCCGAGCTCCAGGTGACAAAGAGCGGGCAGGTAACAGTCGACTATCCGGATGGTCACACGCTTTTGCACTATATCGCCGCCTATGCAACTGAAGCTGCGCGGCATAACCGGAAGACGCTGGCCGAGCTGTACCGCAGCGAGCAGGACCCAAAAATCGACTCATGGACGGTGAGGCGCTATACCGGATACGCGCCGGCTGGGGAACTACAGTGGGAAAAGGTGGGCAGCAGCTCAGTAGGCGCGGTGCATATCGATCGCTATGTGCTGCATCACGATACTTATCTGGAGATGCCGCTGCTTCACATTTATGGCGAGGGCAGCCATCCCAAGGGAGCTTTGCTCTGGGTCAGCCTGGAAGGCAAAGCCTCAGAGAAGAATTGGCCTGAGATTACTAAGTTAATCAGCGACGGCTATGAGGTATATTCCTTCGACTTTCGCGGATTGGGCGAGACGCGCATGAACTTCCGCGTCGATTCGTATGACGACGGATCGCATGAGCAAGGCAGCTTCGATGAAGCTTACGTCAATCCGCTGGGAAGCGTGCTTGGCCGATTATGTTTATAACTCGCTGCTCACCGGCCGGCCTTACTTTCTTCAGTTGATGGATGATATAAAGATTGCCGAGCTATTTGTTCGCAAGCGGGATGCGCATCTGCCGCGGCAACCGATCACGCTGGCCGCAACCGGCGACGCGCACACTCTGGCAGTTCGATTCAAGGAAGTCGATCCGCAGGTGAAGATTCTGGCGACTGATTCGGCGCCCGTTCTGAATTGGTCCGCGCTGGTATCGCAGGGCCAGGAGCAGTGGCCGATCGCGTTCCTGATGCCCTACGGAGCGCTATTACAATAGAAGCATGAGCCACGAAGGCATCCGCTTTGTCGATAAGGAACATGCCGCGCGCGAAGCGGAAACGGAGCACAAACTGCCCCGCATCGCCGTCACTCCGGAGAAGGTGCGCGTGCTGCTCACCGAGGGCAAAGGCATGGAAATCGACTGGGCCGACGGCCACAAGAGCGCGTGGAGCTTTGCCTGGCTGCGCGAAGCCTGCCCCTGCGCCACCTGCGTCGAGGAGCGTAACCTCGAAGGACGCAAACCCGGCCAGCCAAAGCCCAAACCCGCCGCCGTGCTGCCTATGTACTCGCCGCCGCCAAGCCGGCCAGCGCCCACGCCGTAGGCCGCTACGCTATTCAATTCAACTGGCTCGACGGCCACTCCGGCGGAATCTACTCCTGGGAATATCTGCGCCGCGTCTGCCAGTGCAGGGAATGCACCTTCGCCGCCGAGGAAACTACCGGCACGCCGAATTAGACCTGGATTTTTCAATTCATCACTGCACATCTCCACGTATTCGGCTACACTGCTCGCAACGTTCCGGATCGTGAGGCTTCGTATGTGCAAGAATGCCGTCCTGATTTTCTCGCTTTTTCTATTCTTCCCGGCTTTGTCTGCTTATGCCGATATCGCCGCCATACATGCGGACCGGCTTCCGCAGGAGACGGCCGTTCTGGCCGCGTTAGACGACGCAAAGCAACTTGAGCCGTACAGCCATTCTTGGGTACCCGTCTGGAATTATCCTGTCGCCAAAGAGGATGTGGCCACGCGTCTTGGCAAAGACCTGGGTTTCTCACTCTTGCGCTGAATAATCATCCCGATAACGCAGAATTGCTTCTACTGACGGGACTCGTAGCGCGCTATGCTTACAACTTTGATCTTCCGGGCAGTTATGAAACGGCGCTTCGTGATTTGGGCCATGCCCATGATCTGGTTCCCGCTGATCTGCGCGCCTCCTGGTTTCGCGCCACACTGCAATGCCAAACGATGGAACTGAAAGCCGGCGCCGACGAGTTTCTCTCCATCGAATCCAGCCAAACCTGGGATCAGCTTCCCGTCGCATTTTGGGAGGACTACATCAACTGCGCCACGATCGCCAATATGCCTGTGCATACTCTTCGCGCCATCGGTTACCTCGGTAAACTACGCGCACCCAACCCGTCTGGCTTTGATTCGGCGCTCGATATCGCCCACAACCGCATCGTCCCATTCGACCCGAAGAAGGAATATGAGACCAAGGAAGTGTGGTCGAGCGCGGCGAAAGGTGAGGATTGGGATTTCACCAGCACTACTTGCGGTGTGCATCTTCGCACGCACGGTGACTGGGCCATCAACCATTTAGCTGTGACGAAAGGCTCCTGCGTGGGTTACTTCAGCACTGGCCCCTATAAGGCCACGGTCCGCGATCTGAGCCCCAGCATACTTCTGCTCGTCAAGCAGCCTGCGGAAAATGAAACTCTGCAGGAGTTCTCAAAGAAATTCCTAACAGACGGCACTTTTGAACCCTTCGTCCCCGTTCGCTGCCCCGCCGCCGCGTGCATCGCAATGAAAGTTGTACAGCCGGGAATGTATGAAAAGGACGGAGACGGGCATGGCCGAGTCGTTGTTTTTGAGCGGGACCAGCCCGAGTTTCCCGGGCTAATCTTTGAGGCTCCTGTGGAAATTCCAAAGTCCGAGGTCGGAAAAGGAGTAACGTATTACCGTCCAAGCCAAACACAGCAACGCATTCCCGGCAAGCTCTACTATCTTGTTCTGCTGGATACGGCATCCTCGATCGAAGAACCTGCCATGAAAGATTTCGATTTCTTTATGCAAAACCTGACCGTGGAGTAGGCGCGTCGAGTTGTAGACACAATGGGTCCCGACTTTGAGACCCACGATTCAGCCTCAGTCGCCAACCACCAACCTAACCGCCTTTTCCGCAGTTGCAACCACGCGCAGCAGCGCCCGGTTCTTCGCCTTCAGAAATCCCGCCGCGACCGCCGTATCCAGAAAGACCAGCAGCCCATCCCAGTACCCGGCCGTATTGATAAGGATGCAGGGTTTGGCGTGCAGGCGAAGTTGCGCCCAGGTCACTGCTTCCAGTACTTCCTCGATCGTTCCGTAGCCGCCGGGCAGCACCAGAAACGCATCGGCCAACTCCACCATGCGCGCCTTGCGCTGGTGCATGGTGGAAACCAGTTCGAGCGAAGTCAGCCTGGCGTGCGCAATCTCTTTCCCGGCCAGCAGATCGGGCAGAATGCCGATCACCTCCGCGCCTCCGGCCAGCGCCGCATCGGCCACCGCGCCCATCAGCCCCACGTTTGCCCCGCCATAAACCATCCCCAGACCGGCCGCGGCAATGGCCGCGCCCAGCGCTCGCGCTTCGGCAAGAAATACAGGGTTGGTTCCATTGGCCGAGCCGCAGTAAACGGCCACGCGGCGGATGGGCTTAGCTGGCAAAGTCATTGTGTCTTCAGGATAGCGCGCCGACTGAGAAGCCTGTCTATATGCAAAATCCGTCCATCCGCCTCAAACGATACACTGGAAGAAGGAACCTTCCCGCCTGGACTTGCCTTGCCGCCTCTGATCGACAATCTGAATCCTGAACAACGCGCCGCCGTCGAGGCTACCGAGGGCCCGCTGCTCATTCTGGCCGGAGCCGGCTCGGGCAAAACCCGCGTCATCACCAGCCGGATTGCATGGCTGATTCAGGAAAAAGGCATCGCGCCCGACTCCATCCTGGCCGTAACCTTTACCAACAAGGCTGCCAGCGAAATGGCCGAACGCGTTGACCGGCTGCTGGGCCACTCGTCGCTGGCCAAGCCTCTGATCGCCACCTTTCACTCCTTTTGCGTGCGCATTCTGAGGCGCGACATTGAGGACCTGAAAGTTGGCGGCGTCGGGCCTCACCCGCTCCTTTGCCATCTACGACGAAAACGATCAGCAGGCGCTGGTGAAGCAGGTGATGCGGCGCATGGGCCTGGACATCAAGCAACTCACGCCGCGCGCGGTTTTGAGCCGCATCAGCTGGGCCAAGAACCACATGATCGATCCGCAGGAGTATTACCTGGCCAGCAAGGATCCGAACAGCGAGCGCATCGCCCACATCTACCAGAGCTACCGCGCCGAGCTGGCCAAGAGCAACGCCATGGACTTCGACGATCTGCTGCTGGAGGCCGTGCGCCTGCTCAAAGTCTCAAAGGAAGCCCGTGAGCGCTACCAGCGCCGCTACCGTTACCTGCTTGTCGACGAGTACCAGGACACCAACCGCCCGCAGTATGAGCTGATGAAGCTGCTGGCCGGCGAAGCGAAAAATGTTTGCGCCGTGGGCGACGAGGACCAGAGCATTTATTCCTGGCGCGGGGCCGATATCCGCAACATTCTGGAGTTTGAAAAGGATTTTCCCAACGCCCGCATCGTGCGGCTTGGAGCAGAACTACCGGTCGACGCAGATTATTTTGGAAGCCGCGGGCGCGGTGGTCCAGAACAACCTCAAGCGCAAGGGAAAGAAGCTGTGGACCGATCGCCAGGGCGGATCGCTGATCGGCTACTACGAAGCTCCCGACGGCGAAAACGAGGCCCTCTTCATCGCCGACCGCATCCAGAAATTTCTCGCAGGAAACTCCTCCGAGACCCAAGACCGGACGGAGCACTGCGCCGTGCTCTACCGCACCAACTCCCAGTCGCGCCTGGTGGAGGAGGCGCTGCGCCGCTACAACATCTCTTACACCATGGTGGGCGGCTTCAGCTTTTACGAGCGGGCGGAGATCAAGGACCTGCTCGCCTACCTGCGCCTGGTCAACAATCCCCACGATTCGATGGCGCTGCAGCGGGTGATCAACACGCCGGCGCGCGGCATTGGCAAAACCACGATGGAGACTCTGGAGCGGCTGGCTCTGGAAACCGGCACTTCAACCTGGGACGCTATTACGCAGCCGCCATTACCAACCGCCTCATCCCCAACCGCGCACTTGTGGCCATCGAGTCGTTCCGCCAGCTCATTCTCGACGCGCAGGCCATGATGGATCCCGACTTTGCCGGCAAGCTCTCCGCCGATGTGGCCGCCGAATGCGGAGGCCGGGGATACGGGATTTGAGTTTGGCGCTGCTGCAAAACGAAACCAACTCAACCAAAAAATGAAAGCGCGGAAGCGCCTGCATTCAGGACTCCCGGCGACGCAGCCACACTGCCTGAGCTGATCCGCTTTCTCATCGACCGCACCGGCTACATCAAGGCTCTGGAAACGGAAGGCTCGCCGGAGTCCTTCAGCCGCATTGAAAACCTGAAGGAACTGGCCAACGCCGCCCACGACGCAGAAGCCCGCGGCGAGACTCTGGCTGAGTTCCTTGATCACGCGGCCCTGGCCTCCGATACCGACCAGTTCGATCCCGATGCGCGCGTGACGCTGATGACCCTGCACGCCGCCAAGGGCCTGGAATTTCCGCTGGTCTTTCTCGCCGGCCTTGAGGAGGGTCTGTTTCCGCACTCGCGCACTCTCTCGAATCCCGACGAGCTCGAAGAAGAACGCCGCCTCTGCTACGTGGGCATGACCCGCGCCATGAACACGCTGATTCTCACCCGCGCGCACTATCGCCGCCGCTACGGCAACGACGCGCCTGAGCAAAGCATTCCCTCGCGCTTTCTTGAAGAGGTTCCCAGCCAGTTGATTGAGAACCTGGGTAGGCCGCAGTCCGGCGTGGTCCACTCCCAGCTACTCCAATACGTTTGGCCGCCGCTCCGGCCACAGCAGCGAGTTCACTGATAAGCACTATAACTACGAAGACGAGAGCCAGGAGGCCCCAGCGAGCATTCTCACCTAGCCGACAAACTCCTCCAAAAAAGCGCGCGCCCCGCAGCCGGATTCCATTGACAATATTGCCCGCTTCTTCGGCGGAAAACCGGGTTTGCTCGCTCGCCCGGCATCGTCTCATCCGGGGATGGACCTGCCCGAGCACAATGGCGCAGCCGGCCTGAAAAAAGGCCAGCGTGTCCGCCACGCAAAGTACGGCGAGGGAACGGTGTTGCAGCGTGAAGGCGACGGCGAAGACGCCAAACTCACCGTCATGTTCAATCGCCACGGCATAAAAAAGCTGATGGAAAAGTTCGCCAGTCTCGAGAAGATTTAAGTGCTCACTTTGTTAGATTCTCCCAACCTCTTCGCCTGCTCCTCGCCTTCCAGCACGCGAAAGACTCCTTCGGCCAGCGCCTGCAACTCATCCTCGCCGGGATAGACCGTGATGGGCGCAATCCACTCCAGGTAACTCGCGCAACAGCCTCACCACTCTCTCCGAATAAGCCATGCCGCCCGTCAGCAGCACCGCATCCACCTTGCCCTGAAGCACCGCCGCCATCGCACCGGCCTCCTTGGCGATTTGGTAGATCATGGCCTCGAAGACCCGCGCGGCCTGCGCGTCGCCCGCGTCGATCCGGCGCTCCACTTCCCTCAGGTCGCGCGTGCCCAGATAAGCCAACAGCCCGCCGTCGCCGAAGACCTGGCGCTCAAGCTCCTGCTGCGTGTACTTGCCGCTGAAGCACACCTTCACCAACTCTCGCGCCGGCAGCCATCCTGACCGGTCAGGACCGAACGGGCCTTCACCGATGGTATTGTTGTCGATCATCCGCCCGTCCCGGTGGGCCGAGACGGTGATGCCGCTGCCCATGTGCGCCACCACCAGCCGCAGTTGCTCATAGGCGCGTTTCTGCTCCCGCGCAAACCGCCGCGCCACAGCCTTGGTATTCAGCGCATGGCCCATGCAAGAACGCTCGACCAGCGGCGAACCGGTCAGGCGCGCGCACTCCTGCCACTCGTCCACCGTCACCGGATCAACGATGTAGGCGTTCACCCCGGCTGCCGTGGCAAAGCGGAGCGCCAGCAAGGCCCCCAGGTTTGAAGCATGCTCGCCCCGGCGCGCCAGCCGCAGCTCTTCCACCATCGCCTCATCCACCAGGTAGGTTCCGCTCGCCATCGGCGGCAGCAGCCCGCCCCGCCCGGCCGTCGCGGCAAACCCGGTCGCGCTGTATCCGGCCTCGTTCGAGCGCGTTCTCGATCAGCTCCGCGCGATAGTCCAGCCGCGCCACCATCGGCTGCCCGCGGAATCGTGCCAGCTCTTCATCCCCATGCCGGATGGTCCACACCTTCTCCGCGCCCTGCCTGGTAGTAAACCCCGAACTTGGTGGAGGTTGAACCGGGATTGATGACCAGAACCCGGCTGTTATCGTTGACCACAAGGCACCTCACTCTCAAGCGCAATCAGGCGACATTGAGTTTACTCTTCTCGCCCAGCCCGTCTACATCCCAGCGTGAAATGATCCGCCGCACAAGTTCCCGTGTGCGATTGCCGGCCGCCTGGATTCTCGTTTTGACACCGCGCGTACATCTGCGCAGATTTGCTTGACAATCCGTGCTACACTGTATGCAATCGTAGAATTCGATCTGAAGTTCTTGCCTGTTTTGGTTACCGCCTACTCGCAACACTTCCACATTGCGTTCGGACGGTAATTCAGTATCAAGGAGTAAGACATTGGAAACAGGCACAGTCAAGTGGTTTAACGACGCCAAGGGTTTTGGATTTTTGAGCCGTGAAAACGGCGAAGATGTTTTCGTCCATCACACCGCCATCCAGTCGAACGGCTTCCGTTCGCTGCAGGAAGGCCAGAAGGTCCAGTTCAACGTGACCAAGGGCCCCAAGGGCTGGCAGGCTGAGAACGTCCAGGTCATCTAAGGGAATACCCCAAAAGACCGGTTCGGAATCAAAATGAAGAGGGACGGCGAATCTGCCGTCCCTCTTCTGCGTTTGGCCTTTGGGCCGGGATGCTCAAACTGTACCTAATCCCCTAGTCCCTGCGAAGCTACGCCGCCGGCTTGAGGCTCTTCACGCTCACCTGCGAGATAGCCGGGTGAAGGCTGGCCAGGGGCGTTTCGTGGGTGCCCAGGTATTGCAGCACATCGTTGATCGAATCCTCAAAGCGCGAGCCGGTCTTGTGGGTGGCTTTCACCCCTTTGGAGACGAGCTGGCAGACTTCAAAACGGTTCATTCCATGCGAGAGCGCACGGTGAATCTGGTTGGAACGCATAACGAACTCCGGTCAACAACTTGCGGGTTGATTGTCGCGTGGGGTGCGAAGCTCGTCTGAAGCTTAGAGGACGGCCGGAGCCGAGCAGTCTGGTCAGATTTCTGGTCTCTCTTCATTGTACGCTGGAAACCGTTGCGGCGCGGCTCTAAATGCGCTCCCCGCGCGCGTTTGCCGCTTTCGCCGCCGCTCTATCCCTGTTAACATAGAGCTTCACATACTTCACTTTTGCCCGATTTGCGGGAAATCTGAACAGATTTGAATGAAAGAGGTGCCACGTGGCCGATACCACCAAAATTGAAGACAAACTGGAACGCAAAAAGCTGAAACGCGCGGCCCGCAAGAAGGCAGCTCCCAAGGCCAAGAGGACCGGAGCGCGCGGCGAACACAAGAAGAAAGTGAAGAAGATGGCCCGCGGAATCTCCAAGCGGTAAAGCGGCAACTCCAACCACCGAATAGGGGTTCCGGCGCGGCTCAAGCCTGCCCGGAACCCGTTGGTGCCCCGCATTGACTGAAGCCCGCTAGCCAGCGGGATGAGGACAACTGCACTGCCCAGCCAACTACTTGCCCGCAAATCGATCGATAAGCTGATCCGGGATTCGGAAGAGCCCGAGCACAGGCTGAAAAAGACCCTCGGGCCGTGGTCGCTTACCGCGCTTGGCATCGGGGCGGTGATCGGCTCGGGCATCTTCACCGTCATCGGCACGGCCATCTCCGGGGAAAAGTTCGACGCTCCCAGCATCCCCAATACCCCGCTGGCCCATTACCTCTCACCCACACAGCCACTGGCCGGGCGGCCCGGCGCCGGTCCGGCGATCGCTCTTTCGCTGGTTCTGGTAGCCATCGTCTGCGCGCTCACCGGCCTTTGTTATGCCGAACTCGCGTCCATGATTCCCATTGCCGGCTCGGCCTATACCTACACCTACGCCACCATGGGCGAGCTGATCGCCTGGATCATCGGCTGGGATCTGATCCTCGAATATGCCGGCTCCAACATGACCGTCAGCGTGGGTTTTGCCGCTCACGTGGTCGACCTGCTGGACTGGTTCGGCCTTCACCCGTCGGCCATGTGGATCTCGCCCGCCTATCTGCCGGGAGGATTGCAGGATCTGGCCGGCAACTGGCTTTACCACCCCGGCTGGCACTTCGGCTTCAACATTCCCGCCTTTCTCATCGTCCTGTTTCTCACCGTCATTCTGGTGCGCGGCATCCGCGAGTCGGCCAACACCAACAACATCATGGTGTGGCATCAAGCTCGTCGCCATTCTGATCTTCGTCTTTGCCGTCATCGGCTTCATCCATCCCGGCAACTGGCATCCCTTCATGCCCAACGGATGGTCCGGCGTGCTCACCGGCGGGTCGATCATCTTTTTCACTTATATAGGCTTCGACTCCGTTTCCACGGCGGCCGAAGAGTGCCGCGACCCGCAGCACGACCTTCCCATCGGCATCATCGCCACGCTGGTGGTGTGCACCGTGCTCTACGTGGCCGTGGCCATTTGCCTCACCGGTCTGGTGCCCTGGCAATCGATGGTGGACGACGCCGCGCCGGTAGTGAACGCTCTCAAGAAACTCTCCCTGTTGCCCGGCGCGCATTCGCTCCACTGGATCAGGCTGGTGGTCCTCTTCGGCGCCATCATGGGCATGCTCTCTTCCATCCTGGTCTATCAGCTTGGCCAATCGCGCGTCTGGTTCTCCATGTCCAGGGACGGCCTGCTGCCCAAGGTCTTCAGCAACGTGCATCCCGTCTTCCGCACTCCTGCCTTTTCCACCTGGGTCGCCGGATTTGTGGTGGCCATTCCCTCCGGCCTGTTCGACATCGGCACCCTGGCCGATCTCTCCAATATCGGAACGCTCTTCGCCTTTGTCCTGGTCTCCATCGGCGTGATCGTGCTGCGCTTTCGCGAGCCGGACGCGCCATCGCGGCTTCAGGGTTCCGGGCGGGCCGCTCATTCCCGCGCTCAGCGTCGTCTTCTGCTTCCTGCTCATGGCCGGCTTGCCCATCATCACCTGGTACCGCTTTCTTCATCTGGCTGCTCATCGGGCTGGTGATTTATTTTCTCTATAGCCGCCACCGGTCGGAGTTCGCCAAACCGCGCTGATGCCTCATCCAGGATTACGTATGAAGACCTGGCAAAAAATTCTTATTCCCACGCTGATCACGCTGGCCATCGGCGGCATTTATCTCTTCTTTGTCTGGATGCATCGCCGCGATCCCGGCACAGTTGCCCAGAATCCCTACCAGCAGAAACTGAGCGAAGACGATCTGGCCATAGTGCGCACCATGTTTCAGCAGCACTTTGAAGATACCCTCAGCCTTGATGGCACCAGCGTGTGGATGAAGAACGGCTACACCATGCCCTACTATCCCATGCGCGGCAGCGCGATCGTCTTCCATCGCGACGGCGTTATTCCCGCCGCCCAGCGGCTCGATATTAAAAAAATCATCAAGTCCGCCGTGCCGCCCACTGAAGATGACCGCATGGCGCATGGCACGCGCCAGGTCTTCGCCGTCTTCGCGTTTCCCGGCAATTCCGACTCTCTATGCCACGCCCATCGGCGCCATTCAGGGCAACAATGAAGTCTATTTTTGCGATATTCTCTTCTATTACGACGATCCGCACACCATCTACGACAACTGGCCCAAAGAAGTATGGGCCGCCATCGACGCGCACCAGGTCGAGCCCGGCATGAGCGAACTTGAAACCCGCATGTCCATCGGCAGCAACTTGCAACCGGACGGCCAAACCGAGGGCGACCGCACCGTAACCTACGACCAGACGGGCAAGCAGTGGACCATCACCTACGTCAACAACCACGCCACTACCATCCAAAGCAACTCGCCGGCTGCGCAACCCGCCGCGCAGGGTAAACCATGAAATCCGACGTAAGCGATCTGACCGGCTTCATCCGCCGCCTCCCCAAAGCCGAGTTGCATCTGCACCTCGAAGGAACCATCCTTCCCTCCACGCTGGTGGAGCTGAGCGCCCGCCATGATGCGCGCCCGCTCACGCTGCCCGAGGCTGAAGCCCTCTATCAATTCACTGACTTCACCGGCTTCCTGGATGCCTTCAAGGCCGTCTGCCGGCAACTGCTCAGCCCGGAAGATTACGAGCTGGCCGCCTGGCGCATGATGGAGCATCTCGCCGAGCAGGGCGTGGTCCACGCCGAAGTCTTATCGCCTCGTAGGCGTGATTTATATGTGGTCGCAATCACGATCCCGCAGCCTTCGAGCCCATCTTTGCCGCGCTGGAGCGTGCCCGCGAACGCGGCCAGCGCGAACTGGGCCTCTCGCTCTATTGGATCTTCGACGCCGTGCGCCACTTTACCGTCGCGGAAGCCGAACGGGTCTTCCTGAAGGCCGCCGAACTGCGCCCGCTCTACCCCTCCATCATCGGCATCGGCCTGGGCGGCGACGAGCGCCAGACCGGCTCCGCGCCCTTTCGCCACTCTTTATGCGCAAGCCGCGAAAGCCGGCCTTCGCCTCACCAACCACGCCGGCGAGACCACCGGCCCCGAGGCCATTTGGGAGGCGCTCTCCATCGGCTCGGAGCGCATCGGGCATGCACTTGTCCGCTCTTCAGGACTCAACTCTCGTCCAAGAGCTGAAAGCACGAGAAGTGCCGCTGGAGCTGAACCCCACTTCGAACGTCCGCACCGGAGTCTGCCTATCCTTTGCCTGGCACCCGCTGCGCTGCTACTTCGATGCCGGCCTGCTGGTGACGCTCAACTCCGACGACCCGGCCTTCTTCGGCTCCGATGTGGCCAACGAATACCTGCTTGCCCACACAATCCAGGGATTTACCCGCTCGGAACTGCGCCAGTTGGCGGCTAATTCCATCCGCGCCAGCTTTCTTCCCGAGCCGGAAAAAGCCGCGTGGATCTCCCGAATCGACACTACTGAGTAAATAAAAATCCTGTGCAGCCCATTGCATCCTCAAGCGGAGCCGACGAAAACTGCGGTATCATGGTGATGTAGGAGGCTGCACTATGTCCACTGAATACGAAACCCTCACCCCCGAAGAAGAGGCCCAGTCAAACGGGAAGAGCGGATCCAAAGCCCTGCGCGTCATCACTTGGTTCTCCGTAGGAATGGCCGTGGCCGCGGTGGGCATTTATGTGGGCGCTGAATTGCGCAATCGCTACAAGTTCAAGAAGCGCACCCCCTACGATTACTACTCGAACGCCAGCGAATCCGAATTTGGCGTAGGCGTCTAAAGCCGCACCACAATCAAAATCGCAAAATGCCGCCCATCGGGCGGCATTTTTTCAGTTTGCTGCCTTTACTCTCTCGCTCCCACAAAAGTTGCATCCTCATTTCGTTACCCCATCCTGCCGCAGGTGGCTATAGGCGGCCAGGGGAACATCTTTGAGGGTCAAGCCGGGGCCTTCCCACAGCAGTCGCGGCGCTCCCTGGCTGGCCGAGTGCAGACCCTCTAGATGAAAAACGTGCAGGCCGGCGTGCAGTCCCAGCGAGCCGCGGGCGTAGCGCATGGCGTTGCCGGGTGAGCCGCAGACCTGGGCAAAGGGCGAGTCCGGTTTTGGCCACTTCCACGCCGTCGATCACCAGGCGCGCGCCGTCGCGGGCCATCAGGTGAAAGGTGTAGCCGCCGTCGGCAGGAATATCGATCAGTCCGTCCCAGGCGGCAGCGTAACGAGTAAAGCCCTGCGGTCAGCCTGGAGATTCGGGCGACTCGCCGCTGAAAACCGCTGTGCTCGGCAGCAAGATTCGGCAGCTCGGTCCACGCTCCAGGGTAGATCTGCCAGGTAAGCCCGGGAACAGTCGGGACGTATCGGATGCGTGGAGAAGTGCCATTTGGCAACGGCCACCACTCCCTGCGCGGCCCAATCCTGGTTGCCTTTTTTGTCTTCCACGTGCAGCAGAACCCTGAATCGTCCGGCACCGTTTGCACCGTCCAGTTGAGTGCCCTCGGCATCGGGAAAGCGATGCGCACGCGTCGTGCCGCTGGCCTGCGTTCCGTCGCCAAAGAGCCAGGTATAGCGCGCGCCGGGAGATGGATCGGCGGTGAAAGTAACGCTTTGCCCTGGAGCAAAGACCGGAGGGTTCACGATAAACGCGGCAACGGGATCGTGGATGGGAGTGAAGTGAGGCGGCTGTGCCCCGCCGGAGACCACCAGCGGCACATCGGCATCGGTGTCCACTCGCCTCTGGCCGTACTTCACATTGTCAAAGGTCACGTCGGCCACGTCGCCGGTGATCGTGGACTCGCCCAGAGGCGGCTGATCGAGAGCCCATATATTGCGGAAGGTGATGTCCTTCAGGCCGGGGTACTCCTGCTCCAACTGCACCAGGGAA
Organism: uncultured Acidobacteriaceae bacterium; assembly: GCA_963724755.1. Classification (GTDB taxonomy): domain Bacteria; phylum Acidobacteriota; class Terriglobia; order Terriglobales; family Acidobacteriaceae; genus Telmatobacter. Next base: position 294,943 of record CAVRVZ010000014.1, on the reverse strand, counting down.
TACCAGTTATCGACGAAGAGATTCTCAACGGTAAAGCCGGAGTGGATGCCTTTGGCGTTCTCCGCGCCCCAGAAGCTGAAGAGACTGAAGCCCTGGCCGCAGGCGCCGATGCCGGCGTGGAGAATATCGGAGTCGCGCAGAGTAAAGTTTTTGGAGTTGTAGATTTTTTGCGGCCACCCGGCGCGCACAATGTTGGAGATGCTGGTCGAAAGCTCGCTGTGCTCGATGAGGATGTTCTCGACGTCGGGGCCGGGGCGGGTCATGTCGTCCTGCGTGTAGCCGTCCCAGTTGCCCTGCAAGGCGAAAACATCGTCCGAGGAGCGGATAAAGGCGTTGCGGACGATGGTGTTGCCGCCGCCCAGCCAGTCCATGCCGTCCTGGTTGGCGTTGCCGGGATTGCCGCCGATCACGCGCAGGTCGTCGAATACGAATCCGGTGGAATCCTTCATCTGGATGGACCAGGTGCGCGAGCGGACGATGCAGGTGAGGCCGTCGATCTCGACGTTATGGGCCTGGAACGCGCCGATGCAGTGCCAGTCCGGCTTCTGCATCCAGCCTTCGTCGCTGTTCGGGTCCTGCGGTCCGTCGTAGACGATGGTTCCCCGGCCCAGCACCTTCACGTTCTCAACATTCCACAGGTTCAGGCTGCCGAAAAAGTAAGAGCCGGGAGCCAGATAAATAGGTCTCGCCGCTCTTGGGATTCAGGCTCTCGTGGTAAACGCCCGGCTGCCAGACGTGAATCTTCGGCCTCGCGCGGCAGAGGCGGCGGCGGCGAGCCGGCAAAAACAAAAAGCATGTGGGCGTGGTTCAGAAAGTCGCCGGGACGCGAGATGGAGAGCTTGGCCGGCGATGCGAAGCCGGAAGCGGATGGTCTGTCCCCGGCGGGTCGGTCGCAGTCCCAGCCGCCAGGGCTGAATATCGACGCCGTGATCCCAAAAGCCCGGCTCGGCCGCGGTAATGGCCACATTCACGGGCCCGGTCGCGTCAAAGCTGACGAACTCATAACTCGCCGCCGCATGCGCAACGTCCACGTGCCGGCCGTTCACGGTAACGGTGTAGGCAGTGGAACGCATCTCCGCCGGCACCGGCGCAGCCTGAACCTGGCAGGCGGCATAAGCGGCGGCAGAAAAAGCCAGAACGGCCACGAGCAACGAACGAATACCCAGCAAGAAGCAAGCCCCCAGCAGGAAAATGCAATCGAAACAACTGTAGCACCGGCAGATAAGCCATTGGTCGCGATAGAAGACTCTGCCTTCATCCTGTGCACAAAAATGCATGCATCGGCAGAATTAGGCAATAGATTCGCAGAATCAGGATACCGCTCGAAGGGCACACTTTTATACTTGTATTAACGAGCGAGTTCTTCGCCATCTGCCGAGGAGGTTTCGTTATGTACAAAGCAAAAGCCTATTCCGTTTCCAGCGCCACATCGCCGTTTGCTTCCACCACCATCGAGCGGCGCGATCCCACCGCGGACGACGTCCAGATCGAGATCCTCTTCTGCGGCATCTGCCACTCCGATCTCCACCAGGCCCGCAATGAGTGGAGCGGCGTGATGCCCACCGTCTATCCCTGCGTCCCCGGCCATGAGATCGTCGGCCGCGTCACCAAGGTCGGCTCCGGCGTCAAGAAGTTCAAGCCCGGCGACCTGGCCGCCGTCGGCTGCCTGGTCGATTCCGACGGCACCTGCCCGGAGTGCAAGGCCGGCCTTGAGCAGTTCTGCCCCAACTTCACCCTCACCTACAACTTCCCTGACAAGCACTTAGGCGGCGTCACCTACGGCGGCTACTCTGACAGCATCGTCGTCAAGGAGCACTTCGTCCTCAGCGTTCCCAAGAACCTCGACCTTGCCGGAACCGCGCCTCTGCTGTGCGCCGGAATCACCACCTACTCGCCCATGCGCCACTGGGGCGTGACCAAAGGCAAGAAGGTCGGCGTCGTCGGTCTCGGCGGACTCGGCCACATGGGCGTCAAGTTCGCGCACGCTTTCGGAGCCCACACCGTCGTCTTCACCACTTCACCCAAAAAGAAAGACGATGCCCTGCGCCTCGGCGCCGATGAAGTCGTCCTCTCCACCGACGCCAACGAGATGGCCAAACACGCCGGCAGCTTCGACTTTATCCTCGACGCCGTCGCCGCCGAGCACGACATCAACGCCTACATCAACCTGCTCCGCCGCGACGGCAACTCACCATGGTCGGCGCGCCGGAAAAGCCGCTGCCCGTCTCCGTCTTCGGCCTCATCTTGCGGACGCCGCAGCTTCTCCGGTTCGCCCATCGGCGGCCTGGCTGAAACCCAGGAGATGCTCGACTTCTGCGGCAAGCACAACATCACCTCCGACGTCGAAGTCATCCCCATCCAGAAAATCAACGAAGCCTACGAGCGCCTGGTCAAATCCGATGTGAAGTACCGCTTCTCCATCGACATGGCCTCGCTCAAATCTGAGTAAGGAGCCGTATGGGAAACAAATCCTTGACCTGCGAAAAAGCGATTGGCAGTTTCTCTCCCAAGCGTCAGCCTGACAGACGATGTTCTGTTTGGAGATATCTGGGCCAGAAGCGCGCTTTCAAACGCGATCGCAGTCTTGCCACAATCACCGCTTTGATAGCTCTTCGCGCGTCAGAGCAGCTCCTTTCCGCCCAAGAGAGGCATCGAAAATGGCCTGACGCAAGATAGATTGTGGAGATTACGCACATGGCCTTCTACTCCGGCTGGCCGAACGCATGTCGGCAATCGCTGTGGCTAAAAAAGTCTTTGAAGGTGACCATCCATCGAATTGAACCCTCGGATTCAGTCCACTAACAATTTCTTTGAGTAGCAGAGGAGAAACAAATGCAAAAACGCAAATTAGGAAAAAGCAATCTTGAAGTTTCGGCCCTCGGACTCGGATGCATGGGCATGAACTTCTCCTACGGTGTGGTTCACGACGAGCGGGAGATGATCTCGCTGATGCACGCCGCCGTGGATCGCGGCGTCACATTTTTCGATACGGCTGAAGTTTACGGGCCGTTCACCAATGAAGTGCTGGTGGGCAAAGCGCTCTCGCCCATCCGCGACAAAGTCGTCATCGCCACCAAGTTCGGCTTCAACATCAATCCCGATGGAAGCCCCGGCGGGCAGGGCCTGAACAGCCGCCCCGAGCACATCAAGCAGGTTGCCGATGCCTCGCTGAAGCGCCTGAACATTGACTCGATCGACCTCTTCTATCAGCACCGCGTCGATCCCGACGTACCCATTGAAGACGTGGCGGGAGCCGTAAAGGATCTGATTCAGGCCGGCAAGGTAAAGCACTTCGGCCTCTCTGAAGCCGGCGCGCAGACCATTCGCCGCGCCCACGCCGTTCAGCCTGTAACCGCGCTGCAAAGCGAATACTCCATCTGGTGGCGCAAGCTCGAGCCGGAGGTGATCCCAACTCTCGAGGAGCTCGGAATCGGCCTGGTCCCCCTACAGCCCGCTCGGCCGGGGCTTCCTTACCGGAAAAATGGACGAGCATACCAAGCTCGGCAAAGGCGATTTCCGCAGCAACCTGCCTCGCTTTGCACCGGAAGCGATGAAGGCAAACCAGGCGGTCGTCGATCTGCTCAGCGCCGTCGCAAAAAAGAAGAACGCGACTCCCGCTCAGATTGCACTCGCCTGGCTGCTCGCGCAAAAGCCCTGGATCGTTCCCATCCCCGGCACCACCAAACTCTCTCGTCTGGAAGAAAACATCGGAGCAGTCGCAATCGAACTAACCCCCGCCGACCTCAAGAGATTGACGCCGCCTACTCGAAGATTCAGGTTGAGGGCGAGCGGTATCCCGGAATCTTGAGAAAATGACCAACCGCTAACCAATCCAGTTGAATTGATCGCGAACGCAATCAGCTCGCCTCCAACCGCGAAGCTACTTCCATGCGCCGAGGATGCGGCGAAGGAGCACCAATTCGCCTAAATGATAAGAATTATGGTCGGCGGCGACCAATGCCTCCCTCAAGACAGTTTGCCCTTCGCCGTGCGGAATCCTGGCGAAGAGATCCGTCGACTCATCGCTGACCAGGTCGCAGAACGCCTTCAGATCCTTGCGAAAGGCTTCAGCGCCCTTGTCCCAGGCCTCGGCATCCGGAGGCGTCTGGGTCCGGGGCCAATAGCCGGCTGGAAATTCGGGCGACTTATGGCGCGGATTTCGCGAGAACTCAAGGATGTCCCATTGGGCGATGCGCAGGTGTTCCAGCACCTCCCATGCGAGAATGCTCCGCGTGTTCGGGCCTCTTGCCGCGCAGGCTCGCCGGGAACTTCCCAATCGCTCGGTCAAAGTCGGCATGCGCGTCGCCGCCCTTGAGTAGTTTGACCAGATGTTGCCGCAGTTGCCGATCGGTTTGCATGGCGGAATCTCCTTCCTTTTTTGAGTGATAAGAATCGTCGCGGCGAGGTAGCGAAGTCCGAGGCGCTAAATCCCTTCGCCCATCGAAACATACTGCCGCAGCCGCTCGAGTTCCTTGCGGTAGGCGGAGCGCTCGGCCTCTTCGGCGGCGAAGGGTTCTGCGGGCCGCGGCTTGCCGCCGCGGCGCTTTTCCAGCTCTTCCACGCGCGCCGAAAGTGCGATGAGCGCGTCGGAGAGCGGGTCCTTGATGTCGTGCGGATCGGTGATCAGCACGCGCTCGCCGTTGTGATAAACGATGTGAGCCGGAACGCCGACGACCGTCGAGTTGGGCGGCACGTCGTCAAGCACCACCGAGCCGGCGCCGATGCGCGAGTTCTCGCCGATGGTGATGTTGCCCAGCACGTTGGCGTTGTTGCCGATGAAAACGCCGTCGCAGACCGTGGGGTGGCGCTTGCCGTGGCCCTTGCCGGTTCCGCCCAGGGTCACGCCCTGGTACATGGTCACGTCGCTGGCCACAATTGCGGTTTCGCCGATCACCACTCCCGTGGCGTGGTCGATGAACAGCCGCCGCCCCAGCAGCGCGCCGGGATGAATATCCACTCCGGTTAAAAAGCGGGCGAACTGCGAGAGCATGCGCGCCGGCAGGCGCAGTTTTGCGCGCCACAGCATGTGCGAGACGCGGTGAAACCATACCGCCCACAGCCCCGGATAGCAGAGCAAAACCTCCAGCCGCGAGCGCGCGGCCGGATCGCGCTCCAGCACGGAGTTGATGTCTTCGCGAATGCGGGCGAACATAGACATAATGTAACAGTAAAGATTGCAAGGCAGAGCGACCAGGGACCAGAAGATAAGAAACAGAACAACGATCCGCAACAGAACGTCATCTTCAGTCCCTTAGTCCCTAGTCCCTTAGTCCCTGCCTTTACGCAATCGCCTCCACCGGCAGCGCCAGCGCCTGCTGGCGCAGCGAGTCAAAGAGAATGCTGGTCAGGTAGCGCTCGCCGAAATCGGGCAGCACCACCACGATCAGCTTGCCCGCATTTTCAGGCCGCGCGGCCACCTTCAGCGCCGCGGCCACCGCCGCTCCCGAGCTGATGCCGACGAACAGCCCTTCCTTCAGCGGCAATTCGCGCGCCGCGGCGATCGACTCGTCGTTCGTCACCTGGACCACCTCGTCGATAAGCTTGGTGTCGAGAATGCTGGGCACAAAGCCCGCGCCGAGTCCCTGAATCTTGTGCGGTCCGGGCTTGCCGCCGGAAAGCACCGCGCTGTCGGTCGGCTCGACGGCGATGGCCTTGAACTCCGGCTTGCGCTCCTTGATGTACTTGGCCACGCCGGTAATGGTGCCGCCGGTGCCCACGCCACTGATGAGAATGTCCACCTTGCCGTCGGTATCGTTCCAAATCTCCGGGCCGGTCGTATGGTAGTGGATGGCCGGGTTGGCGGGATTGTCAAACTGCTGCACGAGTATAGCCGTTGGGCGTCTTGGCCAGAATCTCGTTGGCCTTGGCGATGGCGCCCTTCATGCCGTTGGGGCCGGGGGTGAGCACAATCTCCGCGCCAAAGGCCAGCAGCACCACGCGGCGCTCCAGGCTCATGGTCTCCGGCATGGTGAGGATCAGCCGGTAGCCCTTGGCTGCGGCCACAAAGGCCAGTGCAATGCCGGTATTGCCGCTGGTCGCTTCGATCAGCACGGTCTTGCCGGGCGTGATCTTGCCCCTCCTTTCGGCGTCCTCGATCATTGCAAAGCCGATGCGGTCTTTCACGCTCGAGACCGGGTTCTGGCTTTCCAGCTTGGCTACAACGGTAGCGGGCAAGCCCGGCCGCTATGCGATTCAACCGCACCAGCGGGGTCTTGCCAATCAGTTCAGTTACATCCGCGGCTATGCGCGCCATAATGTTCTCCTTTTTCCTGGGAATTTGATCCCAGGTGCTTCATTTGAAAGTCTTGTTGGGGATGGTGAAGCTCGAAATCACAAGGGGAAAAACGCACGTCATCAAGGCGCACGGCTGCATCGGAGCTGTCACCAGGACGGTGTTAGCGACATCGATGCATGGAAATAGAGTAGACCCGCAGGCGCGGGATATGGCAAGTGAAAGATATAGAAATAGCTGAGCGACTCAGCCAGTATTCCGCAGCCCCGCCGAAATCCCGCTGATGGTCGCGGCAATCGCCCGATTGACCTCCGGCGTATTCTCGCCCGCCCGCTTGCGGCGCAGCATGTCCACCTGGATCAAGTGCATCGGATCGACGTAAGGGTTGCGCAGCTTGATGGAGTGAGCCAGCACCTGGTTCGTCTCCAGCAACTCAGTCTGCCGCGTGACGGCCAGAACAGCGCGCACCGTGCGATGAAACTCGGCTTCAAATAAATCGTAGACGCGCTCGCGAAGCTTCGTGTCCTCAACCAGCGAAGAGTAAAGCCGCGCGGTAGCCAGATCCACCTTGCCCAGCGCCATCTCCACGTTGCGCACCAGGTCAATGAAGAGCGGAAATTCGCGGGCCATGGTTTGCAACAACTCCAGCGCGCCCGGCTGGGCAAGATATTCGTCCACTGCATAGCCCACGCCGAACCACGCCGGCACCATCAGCCGCGACTGCGTCCAGCCAAAGACCCAGGGAATGGCGCGCAGATCGCCGAGCGCAGGCGACGCATTCCGTCGCGCCGGCCGCGAGCCAATCTTGGCGTGCTCCAGTTCGCCCACGGGCGTGGACTGCTCAAAGTAAGTCACCACGCCCGGATCGTCGAGAATGTGCTTGCGGTAATAACCATAGGAAAGCTCCGAAAGCGCATTGAGCGCAGCCTCCCACTCCGGCTTGAGAATCCCGGTAAAGTGTCCCTCGGGGTCGCGCGCATTCGGCCGCGCCAGCGCGTCCAGCGAGGCGGCGATCATTAGCTCCAGATTGCGCTCGGCCAGCACCTCGTCGGCATATTTGAAGTTGAGCACCTCGCCCTGTTCGGTGATGCGCAACTGGCCGTCAAACGAGTCCATCGGCTGGGCAAAGATGGCGCGATGCGTCGGTCCGCCGCCGCGCCCCACCGTGCCTCCGCGCCCGTGAAAGATGCGCAGCTTGACCCGCGCCTCGCGCGCCGCCACATGCAGATCGCGATGCGCGCGGAAGATCTCCCAGGTGCTGGTCAGCATGCCGCCGTCTTTATTGGAATCCGAATAGCCCAGCATCACCTCCTGCCAGTCGTCCCAGGTGGCGATCAGCTTGCGATAGTCGGCCCGGCTCCAGAGCTCGCGGCAAATCTCCGGCGCCCGGCGCAAATCTTCAATCGATTCAAACAGCGGCACCGGCATCAGCCCCGGATCCTCTCCCGGCCCGTTGCCCGATCCCTCCACCTTCACGCCGCCCAGCCGCGCCAGCCGCACCACCGCCAGCACATCGTCCACCGACGAAGCGCCGCTGATCACGTACTGGCGAATCGCCTCCGGCGAGCAGCCGCTCTTCACCTCCGCCACCACGCGGAAGGTCTCCAGCACCGAGGCCGTCTGCTTCGGAGAGCTCTCCATAAAGCGCTGGCCCGCTGGAGTCGGCAATCGCCTCCTGCAAAGCCGCCGCATGCACCCGCGCGTGCTGCCGGATATCGAGCGTGTGCAGATGCAGTCCAAACGTCCGCACCTGCAAAATCAGCGGATCGATCAGCGTGCGCGCAATGCGCAGTCCGCGATTCGCGGCCAGCGACGCGCGCAGCGTCTCCAGATCGGCAATGAACTCCTCCACCGAGCAGTAAGCGGGCAGCACCTGCGCCAGCTTTGTCCTGCCCCTGCGCTCAGCGTGTAAGAAGTAATCGGCAGCGCAACGCCCGGCGTGGCTGGGATGCTCCATATATTCAAGCGTCCGCTGCACCCGCGCCTTCAGGCAGATGATGAACCGCCGATAATACTCAAACTCATACTGCGCGCCAAACACCTGCGCCTCCGGCGTGTGCACCTGCGCAACATAAGCCTTCAGCCGCGCCAGCAGCTCATCGCTCACCGCCGTCTGCTGCGCGCTTGTGGTCAGCAGGTCGGTAATATAGTCCAGCTGCCGCCGGTAGTAGAGCAGCAGATGCCCCCGCGCCAGTTGAACCGCATCGCGCGTCACCTGCGGCGTCACAAAAGGATTGCCGTCGCGGTCGCCGCCGATCCACGATCCAAAGCAGAGCACCTGCGGCAGCGCCAGCGCCTCAATCTCCAGCCCGTAAGCCGCACGCAGCGCCTCGGAGATCTCGCGATAAAGGCTGGGCAGCGTCTCAAAAATCGAGACGTCATAATAGTCCAGCCCCATCTTGATCTCGTCATAAACGCTGGGCCGCCGCGAGCGCACCTCGTCGGTCTGCCACAGGCCGGTAATCTCCGCCAGCACCAGTTGCTCCAGCCGCGCCATCTCCTGCTCGGGCACCGGAATGCGGTCCAGCGCCGCCAGAAATTCCCCAATCCGCCGCCGCTTGAACATCACCGTCCGCCGCGCCGCCTCCGTCGGATGCGCGGTAAAAACCGGCACCACCAGCACCCGCCGCAGCCAGTCCAGAGCTTCTTCCGCGCTGATGCCCACGCGCCTCATCTCGCTCAGCGTACCAGCCAGCGACCCGCGCTGCCGCCCAGCCTCCCCGCTCAGTTGCAGCGCCAGCCGCCGCCGCTTGCGATGGTTGGTCTCCGCCAGGTTGATCAGCTCAAAATAAAAAGCAAAGGCGCGGGTCAGCAGAATAGCCTGCTCCACCGGCAGCCGGTGCACCAGCTCCAGCGAGCCGATAGCCAGCCGCGTAGCCTCTTTCTCGTCGCCGCGAGCCTCAGCATCGCGCCGCCGGATGGTCCCCTGCCGCAGCGCCTCCACCTCGGCAAACAGCTCATCGCCCGCCTGCTCGCGCAGCACCTCGCCCAGCAGCGTCCCCAGCGACCGCACATCGCGCCGCAGCGGAGCCTCCTTCAAATCGCCAGCCTGCGCCTCCAGCTCCTTGAGCCGCAGCGCCCAGCTTTCCGGATTCCACAAAAGAGCCATCGTATTTTGATTATGCACGACGTGACGCGCCGTCCGTAGCTTCAGAGTAATCGGCAATAAGACTACATGGTCACGTATACTCAATTTTTGCGATCCGAACCTTAAAAGGTGATCTATATGGAAGTCTGTCCAAAATGCGGGTGTGATATCACTCCTCTCAAGATTCAATCCCACATGCAGAAATGTGATGGAAGTTCAAGCCTAATTAAAGGTACTCGGCCCGGGCGAGTTTCATCGAAGAGTATCCGGGTCAGCGGCGCATCGGTTCGCAGAGCACGGGCATTCGAGTATCAGTTCATCGGCGAGCTATCTTCCCCAAAATCGGTCAAGAAACACCTGGATATCTTGAACTCTCCACCGCCGGTTCCTCCAAGGGGCCTTGGATTCATCGATTTGAAAGCGCCTAAATCAAAGAAGGGTCGAACTAAGCCCCTAATTCGAGCATGAGCTCCTCCCACTCCGCAGTCAGTGCGGCAAGCCGCCCGCGCCGGGTGCCCCATTCTTTCCGCGTTCATTGCGGAAAGGTGGGAACGCACGGAATCCCATCCAGCCGACCACCCCGCTCCCGTAGGGAGTCAATGAATATAGCCCCGGGTGAAACCCGGGGAAACCATCCATTCACATCTACGCCGTCCCGTAGGGACGGTATGATTCACCCCCACACATGCTGCCTGAGTCCCATCCATTCCACGTTCTTTGCGGAAAGGGTGGGAATCATGCAGTCGATTGCAGATAATTACCTTTCGCTGGCGCACAATGTCAGATAGAAGAAAAACCTGGCCGAAGCGCTTCATCAGCCGGAAATGCAAGCTACCCCCCACCCCCTCCCCCTATTTCCAGTAAAACAATGAAACAAAATATGTTAGATATTATTTTCATGAACAAAAGGCGAAAGTTCCAATGAGGCGAAGGCACAACCAAATCAAGCGCTATCTATTTGAATCATCAGCTCTTCCCACTCGTCGGTGAGCGCAGGCAAGCTGGTTGCGCAGGTCTTCAGCCAGTGCGCTGAGCCGTTGGGTTTCGGCTGGCGGAGACGAAGATGCCCAACTGCTCCTCGGTGTGGCGAATAGCGGCCTCGATGCGCGGAGTCTCTTCTTCGAGAAACGCGCATCGCTCTTCCATCTGCTTCTGCTTGATGGGATTCAGGCGGCGCGGACGCTCAGGAGCCGAATCTGGCTCGACGGAATGCGGGCGCTGCGGACTTGTTCTTTGACGTCTGTCGCAGCCGCTTCCTGCGCCCTCACAATTCGCACTGCTCTCAACCAAAAGGCTGCCGTCTGCAATGCCTCTTCCAGCGCAAATAATCCTCGTAGTTGCCTTCGTGGCTGGTGACCGTTCCGCCTTCCACTTCAAGCACGCGCGTGGCCAGCCGGTCGATGAAATATCGATCGTGAGAAACAAAAATCACTGTGCCGCGTGAAGACCGCCAGCGCATCGAGCAGCACGTCTTTGGCGCGCATATCCAGATGGTTGGTCGGCTCGTCGAGGAGCAGAAAGTTCGACGGCGAAACCAGAATGCGGGCCAGTGCATAGCGGTTGCGCTCGCCGCCACTGAGCACGCCCAGCGGCTTGAAGACGTCGTCGCCGCTGAAGAGAAAGCAGCCCAGCAGCGACCGCAACTGAACCTCGGGAACCTTGACCGCGGCGGCGCTGATGTCGTCGAGCATGCGCCGCTCGCCGTCGAGCACCTTGTACTGGTCCTGCGCAAAGTACTCGCTGACCACGTTATGGCCCAGCTTAACCTGTCCGGCCGTGGGCGCTTCCTCGCCGGTCAGTAGTTTGATGAGCGTGGATTTACCCGCGCCATTCACGCCAACCAGCGCCACGCGGTCGCCGCGCTCGATGGTGAATCGCACATTGCTCGAGCACCTGCTTCTCGCCATAACTCTTCGAGAGCCCATCGGCCTCCGCAACCATGCGCCCCGACGGCGGCGGCTGCGGAAACCGGAAGTGAATCACCGCCTCTTCTTCTGGAATCTCAATGCGCTCGATCTTTTCGAGTTCCTTGATGCGCGATTGCACTTGTTTCGCCTTTGTTGCCTGGGCGCGGAAGCGATTGATAAAGGCTTCAAGGTGTTCGATCTGGATCGCGCTGGTTGCGGTAAGCGGCGATAAGTTGATTGCGCCGTTCGTCTTTCTGGCTTAGATATTTGGTGAAGTTACCCTGATAGATAGTCAGCCGCTTATTCCATATCTCCACGGTGCGATCGATAGTTACGTCGAGAAAGTAGCGATCATGGGAGATAAGTATGTAGCCGAAAGGATAGGTCCGGAGATAGTCCTCGAGCCAGTTCCGGGTTTCAAGGTCGAGATGGTTGGTAGGCTCGTCGAGAAGCAGCAAGTTAGGCTTGGCCAGCAGCAGCTTGGCCAGCGCGATGCGCATCTGCCAGCCGCCGCTGAACTCATCGGTCTGCCGCGACCAATCTTCCTTGCTGAATCCAAGTCCGGTAAGCACGCCGCCGACCTGCGCATCCAGAGCGTAGCCATCGAGCGAGTGAAAGCGCTCCTGGAGCATGGAGTAGCGCTCAGCCGCAGCCTCGTACTCCGCGCCTGCGTGGTCCAGCACGGCCAGTTGCCCGCCGAGCCGCTCAATCTCCCGCTCCATCTCATGCAGTTCGTCGAAGACCGTGAGGCACTCGTCAAAGACCGTTCTGCCGGCCAGCGCCAAACCTTCCTGCGGCAGGTAGCCGATGCTCATACCTCGCGTCTGCTGCATGGCGCCGTAGTCCAGCGACTCCAGGCCGGCGAGCACTTTCATCAGCGTGGATTTGCCGGTTCCGTTGGCGCCCACCAGCGCGGTCTTTTCCTTGCTGCGGATGAGCCAGTTGGCTTCCATAAACAAGACCCGCGGCCCAAACCGCTTGCCGGCATTTTGCAGTGAGATCATCTGCCTCTATTTTCGCAGAGCGCCGCGCGGGACTATAGCGCGACGCTCGAATGCGGTCAGAAGCGCACGGACAATCCAGCATAAAATGACCGTCCCCGGCCGGTAAGCGGCTTGATCTGGCTCATCCAGCCGCTGGCCATGAAGTCATCGAAGTTAACGCCTCCCAACGGAAGCTCATAGTCCTTGTTCAGCAGATTGTCCGCGGCTGCGTTCGCCAGCAGATGGCCGCGCTGATAGCTCGCGTGCAGATTGAAGAGCGCGTATCCCGGCGTGACTTGCTCAAAGCGATGCGGATCGACGTTGGATTTTCGATCCACCGCCTGAACGCCGAATCCGGCATCGAAGTCCCTTCAGTTCCTCGTCGAAAGCCACACGAAGGTTGAGCGGCATCATCTGGTAGAGCGCCGGTCTGCGTATCGAGCCTTTCGCCGTGCAGCCAGCCTGCAACACCGCTGATCTTGCCCTGCCCGAAGCGGGCGCTGCTCCAGAGCGAACCGTTGCCGGAGAGATCGCCTCCGTAGATGCGGGCGTTGTGATTGGCAAAGCGCAGTTGGGCAAAGGTGCTCATGCCATAAGTTGCGGTCGCCAGCGTATCCACATCCACATAGCTTTGAATGTAGGTCAGGTAAGGCGCGAGCTTCATCTCCCACTGCTTGCGCGCCCGGTCGCGCCAGGTTGCCGTGCCGCTCACGGTGTGCGCAATCTCCGGCTTGAGGGCCACGTTGCCCACATAGTAATTGCCGTCGCCAAACCAGCCGATCATTCCGCTGGCCATCCAATTCGTTGACCATGCATAACGCTCGTAAAAATTGGGCGCGCGAGTCTTGCGCGCGTAGCCAAACTCGTAGGCGCTCGATGCACTGGGCTCGTAGCGCGCCAGTGCGGTTGCATCCAGGTCAACGTCGGCGTGAGCGCGGTTCAATGCATTGAAGGCGTCGGCATCGGCGGCATACATCATCGGCGAGTAACCCTGCGACCGGGCCGGTATTGGACCAGACGGTATCGTTGCGCAGGCCGAAGAGCGTGGTCCATTGCGGATTCCACTTGCTGGCCACTTCAGCAAACCCCCAGCCGGATGCGGCGTCCGTCGTTGATGCTGACGAATGCATTGGGGCCCATCATCGGCGCCGTCCCTGGAACCGCCGGCCAAATATCGTCGAGGACAAAGCGATGCAATTCGTTGCCCGCGCGGAGCGTGTGGCGCGCGGAGAGCGGAACCTCATACTTCACGGAGTAGCCGAGATCTCTTCCGTGCGTATTCATCGGCATCCACCATCGGCATGGGAAAGGTGGATTTGTCCCTGCCGATGTTCATCGAGTGCCAGGCGCCCTGCCAGTAGACGCGCGCGTCGAGCACGCCCTGGTCGAAGTTTCGGCGGTAATGCAGGTTGAGAGACTCGGCGTAGTTGCGCACCAGGTCCATCTGCGCGTTCACAAAGCCTTCGTAGGGAGTGTGGTGCAGGCCGCCCTCAAGAACCAGCAGGTTGCCCGCGCCCTGAGCCGCCAGGGTAACGGTGTGGTCCGTGGTTTGAGCATATGTTGAAGTTATCTTGTGGCCGCTGCCGTCGGTATAGTCGCTGTTAGTGGCCCATGATCCGCTGTAGCCCAGCCCAAGGTTGCGTCCGGCGACCCACTCCGCAAATGAGCCTCCATAATATTCGCCATTGCTGCGATAAAAGCCCGACGAAGCAGTCTCAGCGTGCATCCGTTCTTCCGGACCAGCAAATACCGGCGGCCGCGAATCGACGGAGACCGTTCCTCCGATGCTGTCGCCGCCCAGGCTCACCGGAGTAATGCCGGCCATGACGGTAATCTTGGCCGCTTGAGAGGGAGAGATATAAGTAGAGCGGTGGATTCATATGGTTGGGGCAGGCTGAGGAGAGCGTCATTCCGTCCACCACAAGTTTGGTGCGTTCGTCTCCCAATCCATGAAGAAATGGAATGGAGGCAAGCTGGCCGTTCTCTCGCAAACTGACGCCGGGCGTGTCTCCCAGCAATTCGGCTGTATTGCGACTGCGCGCACGATCGTTTTCGTTCACCAGGTGCGAGGTTGCCGCGCCTGCGCCGATCTCCGGAGCATTGACTTCGACGACGATTCTGGACGGGGCGATCTTCAAAACGATATTGACCGTTGCCTCACCGCATGCGGTAACGGAAATATCATGAATCACGACGATCTCAAAGCCGGCTCGCAATAGCGGTGACCTGGTAGCGGCCCACGGGAAGCCTATCGAAGACGAAGCGGCCCTGGTTATCGGTCATCGAGCGACCGCTTGATGCCTGAGGCGAGGCGCAGGGCTTCAATCCGTACTCCGGGAACAACCGCGCCGGTCTGATCTTTGACGACTCCGGCAATGCGGCCGGTCGCGGTGGAGTTTCCCTTTGCACAAGGAATGGATCGGTTCGCGTGCCCGTGCAGATTCAGCAGCGCGATCAACGCTTGTGCCGGAATGCAGCTGGGCATAGGCCAGGCTTGTCTGCCGGCACAGGCAGACGCCGGCAATAACGCCAGCATAACTTGCATCTCATGGATTCTCCTCTTGCGTGAGAACGCGCAAAGCAACTGGACGGAATCGGCGACAGCAATCCCATCTCGAAAGCGCGGCAAATTGTCAGGCGAGAGGAGAGGGAGGACCGCGCTTTGGATGCCCGCGGAGAAAGCAAAGCAGGAAGCGGGCCTCGGTCTGCGCAGGGCAAACCGGCTGGCGACTAACATCTGCTTCAAACTTCTGCCTGGTCTTCGGATGAAAGATTGGAGAATGAACCGCACAGGTGCTAGCCGGGAGGCAAGGGCACTTTTCTGTGACGGTTGAAAAGCCCTTCCGCTTGCCGTTGATCCACTCCATGCGCATCATGCAGTGATGCTTGCCGTTCCTGCGGCAGCAAGGGGGGAGATTCGCGTCGGCGTCGGGGCCAAAGGCGGGCGCGATCAGCATCCAGCTGAAAATCGTCGTCAGCGCAAGTGCGATCGTGCGGCGCATAGTCTAAAAGGCAGTATAGCTTGCGCCTGCCGGACGGCTGGCGAGCAAATCCAAACTGGCGGCAAGCGGGGCGCAACCTGTGCCGGTGCACAACGCCTCGGTTTCGCCCCTCCTAACACTCTGCCGCTCATCTTCCACATTCCAGTCGGCTGTGTCACACTGAGAAAGCACCCCGCGCCTGAGAAGCGAATGGCTTTCGAAGTCCAGCGGGATGTTGCCCATCCTCATTTTTTGCTTCGATGCGGCACAGGCGGGCCTGTAGCTCAACGGTTAGAGCAGGGGACTCATAATCCCTTGGTTCGGGGTTCGAATCCCTGCAGGCCCACCAAAGTTAGCCGTTCCCAAAGGATGTTGCATGCCGCCAGAACCCGGCCTTTCGCTGCGCTCTCCGTCGGTCCCCGCGGCTTCGCAATCCACCCAATGCTGCAAGGAAGAATCATGCGCGCTCTTGGTTTATACCGCTCCGCGCCAGGTAACGCTCAAGGAACTCCCTCGCCCTCGACCGGCTGCCGGAGAATGCGAGATTGCCGTTGCCGCCGCGGGCATCTGCGGCTCGGACCTCTCGGGATTTCTGGGGCGCAGCCGTCACCGCACTCCGCCGCTGGTGATGGGGCACGAACTGGTGGGGCGCAGGCTGGATGGGCGGCGCGTGGTGGTCAATCCGTTGATCGGCTGCGGGCACTGCGCGGCCTGCCTGAGCGGCGAACAGAATCTCTGCTCCGATTTTCGCCTGCTGGGCATGGACCGGACCTCCGGCTGCCACGCGGAGTTTGTCGCCGTTCCCGAGTCGCACGTCTACGAGATTCCCGATCATCTTACTGATTCGCGGGCAGTGCTCACCGAGCCTTTGGCCAACATTGTTCACCTCTTTCGCATCGCCGCGCCGCCGCCTGGTTTTCGCATGGGAATTGTGGGCGGAGGAACCATGGGTTCGATGGCGCTGCTGATGGCCAGGCGGATGGGAGCGCGGGAGATATTGGTCGAAGACGTGAACGAAGCGCGGCTGGAGACTGTACGCCAAATGGGCGCCACGCTGGCGGTGAACGCCGGCGCCGAGGAAGGCCGCCGGTTTGCCGGCAGGGGCTGGACCTGGTGCTCGATGCCTGCGGCACAAGCGAAGCGCGGCAGGAGGCTTTCAATCTCTGCCGCCCTGGCGGCATGGTGGTTCTGCTGGGCATGGGGCAGCCGCGCAGCGAGATCGACTTTGCGGCCAGCATCCGCAAGGAGCATCGCGTGGTGATGTCGTTTGCTTACACCCCGGCGGATTTTGAACGCGCGCTTAAGTTGCTTGTGGACGGCGAGATCGACCTGAGCCCGTGGACCGCCGAAATGCCGCTTGAAGAAGGCCAGAAGGCATTCGAGCGAATGGTTACCGCGCCCGGAGCCACGCTCAGGATGGTGCTTGCGGGTGAGCTGAGAGGCTGAAACGCCGGAACAATCCCATGCGCGAAGATCGTATCCGCGATAAAGATCCCGAAAGCATCAGGCCGTTTTTGAGCGGATGGTCCGCTTCCTCCGCTGTATTGGACCTCGACCACCGTGCAGTCGTCCTGTGCCTCATTGTTGGCCTGGAACTTCCCCACATCGTCGAGGATGCCGTTGAGGTCCTTCTTAACCACCAACTCGCTCAATCGCGCGTCGCCAAAGGGTTCGCCGTCGCTGTTCTCGGCCTCGACCAATCCATCCGTCGCCAGCAGAATCCGTTCTCCCGGCTTCATCGTATAGCTCGCTGAGGAATAGGTCGCGCCGGGAAGCAGCCCGACGATCAGGTTGCTCTCCTCCAGCCGGCTCACCTTGCCGTTATGGATGAGCAAGCGGCTGAATATGGCCGCAGTTCATATATTCAACGCGTCCGTCGGGGTAGAGCTTGAGCAGCACCATGGTCGCGTACTTGCCCACGTTGCGGGTGCAAAGAAACTGGTTCAATTGCGCCGCGATATCCGGCAGGCTTTGCCCGGAGAGCAACTGCGCGTGGATGATGCCCTGCATGATGGCGGCCACAATGGCTGCCGGAACGCCTTTGCCGGAAACGTCGGCCAGGGCCGCGCACACGCAGTCGTCCAGCGCCACCGCGTCGTAGAAGTCGCCGCCGATTTCGTAGCAGGAGATGCTTTTGGCCTGCAGAACGGCGTAGGGAATCACCGGCAGGGTGATGGACATCAGGCCGCTGTGAATCTTTGAGGCAATGGCGAGTTCCTCGCGCGTCCTGCGCGATTTGTACTCCGCCTCGGCCAGCAGGGCGTTTTGCAGCAGCGCGGCGGCTTCCGTCGCGATGGTATCGAGCAACTGCTGATCCACCTCGCTCAGTTTTCCCGCGCCGATCTGGCTGTCGAGATAGAGCAGCCCCAGCAGCTCGGCATTCTGGTTCTTGGCGTCGCGCTTGCGCAGCGGAATGCAATAGATGCTGCGAATCTTGTTCACCATTACGCTGGCCCAGGCCGATGCGCCGCTCGAGTCGGACAAGGTGTCGCTGATGGAGAACTTCGCATCGCTCTCGATGGCCTTCTGAATGGCGCGGTGCGAGATGGTCGAGTCCTCTTCAACGAACTGGCCGTCCGAGTTCAGCCCACGCGCAAGCTTCATTTCGCCGCCCTGGCTGAGGAAGACGAATCCGCGCTCCACGCTGGTCAATTGCAGCGTCAGTTGCAGCAGGGTGGTCAAGAATATCTTCGATCGCTCCGCCGGCGTTCAACTGCCGCGCTGCGCTCAGCAGCCAGTTCAACTGCTCCATCTCGCGGGCTGCGGTGGGGCGTTTTTCGCCTTTAGCCGGAAATTCGGTGATAGAGGAAAGCAGGCTGGTCACCATGCTGGTGGCCGCGGCCAGGCCGCTGTTCGCTTGCCCCGTCAAAAAGGAAATGAAGGCGCGGCGCCTCCAGCGAGCCCAGTTGCAGCATATCGCCCGACTTCAGCGACCGCCTTCTCAACGCGCTCGCCGTTCAGGAACGTCCCGTGGCTGCTGCCCCGGTCCATGACCGTATAGGTCGAGCCTTCCGCGACGATGACCGCATGCTGGCGCGAGACAAACGGATCCAGCAAAATGATGTTCTGGCCGGGGGACCGGCCAAGCGAAGTGGCGGCTGATTTCCAGTTTGACGGTGTGCTGCCCGTCTGTATCGGTATAGCTAAGAGTGGGGACGTCCATTTTGCTCCTTACCGTCTTGCCGGGCGAAGATTGTACCCAGTCATTCCGTTCTTATTTTCGCTCTGACCGGATTTGAATTTCTGGGGACCCGGCTACTAGCCAATTTACCCTCGAGAAGCCCCCGCCGCGCCCGTATTTTTTCACTCTTTCCGTCCCGGGAACGCGCGAAGAAGTGAAAGGGCCTTCTCCGGGAGGTAAATAAACTGGAATGACCGGTTGTTAGGCGGCTCTCAGCTTGCTCAGTGTATACGCCATCACGCTTCATCCTCCAGTTCCGTACCGCATTTCTCTCTTTCACCGGCAGATCTAATCCGGATTTTTGTTGCGCGCGGCCAAGTCGAACTGGCACAATGCTCTTACTCCAGTGCGCCTGTACGACCCTCTGAATCCAAGCTAGGCAAGCCAATGAAAATCTGCCCGCAATGCGAGTCCGGATACCATGACAGCCACACCACCTGCCCTACACATGGCGGCCTGCTCAGTGAGATTCGCGACCTGAAGCCGGGAATGCTGATCCGCGATACCTACCGGATCAAAAACAAGCTCGGCAAGGGTGGAATGGGCTCAGTGTACCTGGCCCAGCAGACCATCATGGACGAGCCGCGCGCGCTTAAATTTCTCTCCCTGGAGTTGAGCGAGGACGAGGCCTTTACCAGCCGGTTTCTGCGCGAGGTACGCACTCTCCGCCAAGTGCGCAACAAAAATGTAGTTGACTGTGGCGATCCCGAACGCGCTGAGGACGGATCGCTCTTCTTCTCCATGGAGTTTGTTGACGGGCCAAACCTGCGCGACCTGCTGAAAACCGCTCCGAAACCCTTCGATGTGCGCCTGGCCCTCTCCATTACCCGCGGCATCGCCGAGGGGCTGGGAGCGGCCCACAACAAAGGGATGGTCCATCGCGATATCAAACCCGAAAACATTCTGATGGCCAGGGACGGCGGAGAATGGATTCCCAAGATCGCCGACTTCGGCATTGTCGCCACCAAGGAGACCAGCCAGCAAACCCGCACCGGCAGCGCACTGCTGACCATGGCCTATGCCGCTCCCGAGCAGTGGATGGGAACCCGCGCCGCCGATCTTGACGGCCGCTCCGATCTCTATGCCCTGGGGGCGTGCTCTTTGAGATGCTCACCGGGCAGTGCGTCTTTGACGCCGAAAACTACCACGGTTGGGCCCAGATGCATTTGAACAATGCCCCGCAGCCACCCAGCAACCTGCGTCCCGATTTGAAAAAATGGAGGGGTTTGGACGCGCTGGTGCTCCGGCTGCTTGCCAAATACCGCGACGACCGCCCCAAAGACTATGCCGAGCTGATCAAAATGCTGGATGCGGTCGTCCATGACCCATCCCTGGTGGAAACGGCCGCCGCCAACGCTGCAACCATAATGTATAAACCGCCCAGCCCTGGGATGACTCCTTCGCAATCGTTTCCCGCGGTTGGCCGCCAGCAGGCTGAAACCTCCCTGCCTATTCCAGTGCAGAGGCCGGGGACCGGCGTCTATCCGCAGGATGCCGTTACTTCCATGGATGGTCCGGTTGAGCGTCCATCCACCGGCTACCAGACCTACGGAGGAACCCCTGGCAGCGCTCCGGCGCAGAGCAGCGGAACCGGCGACTTCCAGACACAGGGCAGATTGTCCCGCCAGATTCCTGTGGACAGTCGCAGAAGCGGCGCCCACCAGACGATGAACAGCAGAACCTCCCGGGGCATTGCCGTTCAGCAAGAGGAAGAAAAAGCCAAACGCGGCGTTCCCATTTGGTCCTGGCTAGCAATTCTCATCGTGCTGGGTGGTCTTGGCTACTACGCAGCGCAAAAGTTCTACGTCCCCAAGTCCAGGTTCCGCACCCTCCAGAACCAGTCCGGCCCCATCCTCTCCGTGGCCTTCAGTCCCGATGGACTCACACTGGCCTCGGTCAGCCACGACAACACCATACAGCTTTGGGACGTGACCGCCGGCAAGGCGTTGAATACCATCCCCGACCATGCCGATGCCATTGCCTTCTCGCCCGATGGACGCTATATGGCCACGGGAGAATGGGACAAATCCGTCAAGCTGTGGGACGTCACCTCAGGGTCGCTGGTGGCGACCATGGACGGCCACACCGAACAGGTGGTTGCTATAGCCTTCAGCCCCGATGGACGTATGCTGGCCTCCGGAAGCCGGGACAAAACCGTCAAGCTGTGGGATGTGGCCGGCGACAAAGTGATCACCACTCTGAAGGGGCACACCGGGGATGTGCAGGCCGTTGCCTTCAGCCCCGACGGCCGGACTCTGGCCTCAGGCAGCTCCGACAACACCATCAAACTGTGGGCTGTGGCCAGCGGCAAGGAGTTGCACACGTTCGAAGGCCACGCGCGCCCCATCAACTCCGTAGCCTTCTCGCCCGACGGGCATACTCTGGCTTCAGGAAGCGACGATAACACCGTCAAGTTGTGGGATGTGGCCGGCGGCAAGGAGTCGCGCACATTGCAAGGCCACACCGACTCCGTCCGCGCCGTGGCCTACAATCCCGACGGCCTCACTCTCGCCTCGGGAAGCTCTGACAACTCCATCAGGATTTGGGATGCGAGCAGCGGGCAGCTGGTCATCACTCTGCAAAGCCCCGCCGCCGTCCTGTCTTTGGCATACAGTCAGAGCCCGGATCACACTCTGGCTTCGGGAAGCGCCGACAACTCCGTCTATCTCTGGTACGGAACCGGCGCTCATAACTAGAGGCGAAGAGAAGCTTGCTGAAATAGTTCGAAAATACAAAGCTTCTTCAATATTAGTTAGACAATATAAATCGCTTAAAAGTATCTGGCGGTGAGCCGAGTTTGGTGCGAACCGTTCTCTTCATCAAATTCCCTGCTAACAAGGAATAATACAGGGTAATTCGCGAATTTGGCTTGAGAGTCCGACCGGTAAAGTTCTCCATGTCACTGAATATAAATGAGTTTCTAATCATAATAGTCAATACCTGTGCTATATCAAACAAGGAATTAACACCCCAGTATCAGGGAATAGGATTACCCTGCGGGTGACCGCTTCTCTATCAACTTCAAGCGCTTGGCCCCCGGGTTTCGATCGCTTCACTTCTATCAAATAATTGTTGCTCACGAGCGAAATTATGGGATTTCAGAACCAACTTCAACTTCCGTGAATGACTCACCGACGCAGTCTACCGTGAGAGGTCGAAATACATCTTCATATCCAGGCGAGCCTAACATGATGTGCTCTTAGATAGTCATTCCACACAATGATTGCCTTCGCCAGTGGCGTGGTAGTGCGAAAAGAAACCATAGTAGTGTTCCAATCGAAACCATCGAAAGAAACCTCAGAGTCATACGGCGACGAGCAGGCTTTCGGCAAATGGCCATTCGCTGTCCACCCATTGCGCTACACACTCGAAGCCTGTTCGCCTGCCCATTTCTGCGGGTTCGTTCCTCCCAAACTTATGACAACTTTCAGTCCAGATTGTCTCATCGCATCGTAGCGTGAACTTGGTTTCGTCAATGGTGACGGTCTGGGTTTCAATGGAGCGGAGATGCATCTCGATGCGGCGCTCGCGGGCATTGTAGAGAGCAACGTGCTGAAATCGGGATATGTCGAAGTCCCCTCCAAGCTCACGGTTAATGCGGGCTAGCAGGTTGCGATTGAAGGCCGCGGTCACACCGAGCGAGTCATCGTAGGCGGGAATGAGTTGGGTCAATGGCTTCTCAAGATCCGTGCCGAGCAACAGCATGTCGCCAGGCTCGATGGCGTGGCGAATCCTTCGCAGGAACTCCTCGGCTGGCCCATGATCGAAGTTGCCGATCGAACTGCCCAGAAACAGCACCACTACGGCATCGCCGGGTTTGCGGCGAGCCACCGCCTTGCTCAAGCCGTCAAGGTACTCAGTCTCAAACCCCAGAATGCTGACGTGCGCCAAATCATCAAGTTCGCGCTCGCAACTCACCAGGGCTGAAGATGATATTTCAATAGGGCAGTATGTCATCGACTTATGGTGGGCAAGCGCTTCCAGTATCTGGCGCGTCTTTCGGCCGCTGCCGCTTCCAAGTTCAACCACCATGCCATGCGCAGTGAGATGCTCGGCTATGTCGTTTGAGTGCTGCCGTAGAATCCGCTCCTCCGCCCTCGTCAGCCCATACTCGGGAAGCCGGGTGATGGCTTCAAACAAGGCGGAGCCAACGTCGTCGTAAAGATACTTTGACGGCAACTCCTTTTGCCCGGATTGTCCCAGCCCATTCCGCACGTCCTCGGCGAATGAGTTTACGGTCAGTGTCGCCCCACCACGAATCAGCATTCCGGCTCCATTCAGCACTCCACACAGCGGAAAGAGGCGTAAACAAAGGGATAATGCGGCTGAAACCAGTTGCGGAACGAACGCCGCAACATCGACGCCGCAGTCCGCGGCGAAGCGCCTTTGATCACGAAATGTTTTCCGTCAAAAAAGTCAGCAGAATAACCGCGATAAAAAGGAAACGGCTCAAAGCCTGGGTTAGGCGCAAAGGGCGTGGCGGTCCATTCCCAGCCGTTGCCGAGAGGTTCTTCCAACCCGAAGGCGCTCCGTCCATCGGGATAGCTCCCCACCGCGACCGGGTCCCAACGCTCGAAGTCAAAGTTGCCACGGCTGGCATCGGGAGGCGCATCGCCCCACGGGTACTCGCGCTCCGTGCCTTGATGCGTCCCGTAAGCGGCGCGATGAAATTGAGCTTCAGTGGGAAGAGACATGCCACGAAAACGCGCATAGGCCGCGGCTTCAGCGTGGCTGACGTAAACCGGCCAGTCGAGTGGCAACGGCAGCTCTTCAAACATGGCTCGATAGAACCACTGGTCCTGGCGCCTGGACCACAGACGCGGATGGGTGAACTTCTGTTCCTTGATCCAGGCCCAGTCCGCAGCGCTCCAGAATTGCCGATCGTCGTATCCGCCTTCGCGCACAAATCGGAGGAACTCTCCAGTTCGTGACCTTGTGTGCGCTAATCGCGAAGGCCGGCACTTCGACGGAATGCTCTTCAAACTCGTTGTCCCAGCCAAACACATCTCCTCCGCGCGGAATTCCCAGCGTGGCAAATCCTGCCGGGATATCGATCATCCGGGCAGCGATTGGCGGCCTGGGTCGATGAGAACCCACAGTGCGATAACCGTGCGGCACAATCTTCCGATCCAGACTAAGTTGGTGCAGCATGTACGCCAGGGTCTCTGCGTGCATCAATCGATGTTCGATCGCCACGTTCAAGATGAGTTCCTGGGGGTATTGCCAATGGCTTGCCGAAGCCTGCGAATGGCTCTTGAGAATCTCATCGATTCCTTCTCGGACGCGCTGGTTATAAGCACTGATCTCTGAGAGCCGAGGCCAGTCGGAAGGTCTGTCTTGCGGCAGGCCGCCATCCACCGGATCGATGCCAAAAGCGAAGAGGTGATCTAGTTCCTTGTGAGCAGAACCGAGACCGAGAGCGTGGCCTGCGATCAAATTCCAGTCGAATGCCTCGAGGTGGCCGATGTAAAAAATGATTCGGTGCCTTTCGGTAATTGGCCTGTCGTAGAGCGCGTCCGCACGCACAATTCGAAACAAGTCGTCAGTTACCGCCCGCGATTCAGCCAGGCGCAGCAAAAGCTGGTCCCGAATGTCCGTTTGGCTTACCGTTGCATTCATTTCGCGCATCCTTCCTTTTCGATTCCAACTTGCACAGGCCTTTACGAAAACGGTTCAATCATGATCTCGTCAACGTAACACCATCCCCAATCTTCGCCCGGTTCAAGAGATCGCATGATGGCGTGCTTTGTCTTTCTGAAGTGCTTGGTGGCGTGCCTGTTCTTCGAGGAATCACAGCAGCCTACGTGGCCGCAGATTTCGCAGAGGCGCAGATGAACCCACGAATCGCCCATCTGCAAGCACTCCTCGCAACCATCGGTCTTAGGGGATGGGTTTTGTATCTGGTCCAAGTGTGTGCAGGTTTCCTGCATCATCCTCCTCTTGTGACGTGCCAATGGCTGTGCTTCTCGGCTGCGTCAACGGTAATAAAACCTGGAAACGAGTGTTGCCCGGGTGCGAGGTAACGCGGATCTCGCCATGATGATTCCTGATGATGCGGCCAACCGTATCCAGGCCTAGACCTGTCCCTTCGCCAACTCCTTTGGTGGTGAAGAATGGCTCGAAAATATGAGGCAGAACTTCGGACGGGATTCCGGGTCCGTTGTCGCCAATCTCTACAAGCACGCGGTCGAGCTCCCGTGCGGTACGCACCCGCAACTCGCCCTTCCCGTGCATGGCCTCGATGGCGTTTACCATCAGGTTCGTCCAAATCTGATTGAGCTCGCCGCCGAAGGCGCAGATTCGCGGCAGGCTTTCGTCATACTCGCGAACCACCGTGATTCCAGACTTGAATTTGTGGTTCAGAATCGTGAGCGTATTCTCAAGCCCCTGATGAAGGTCGACTTCCTTCATCGCAGCCTGATCCATATACGAGTACTCTTTGATCGCCTGGACCAGATACGAAATGCGCTTGGTGCTGATTTCAATCTCGTCGATCAACTTGGCGATAGTGAGTAGGGATGCAATGCGGATCAGGGCATCGGATAATACCTCGTCACCAACCTGGCCGGCAAGTCTTTCCAGCTTAGGGATCTCCACGCCGGCGTCGGCGATGGCCGGCGCAATCTTCCATGCTTCCGGCACATGACGCGCTTCAAGCCATGCGGTGATGCGCTCTTCGCGATCGCTCTGGGCCAGGGGATCCGTGGAGATGCTGGAGGCGTGCCTGGCCTCACGCTCGAAGTGTGTAATCATCTCTCGTTGCTCAGCGGAAAGGGCGTGGCGGGCCAGCCGGATACTTGCCTCGCGCACAGTCTCAAGTGCCTCGCGAAGGCTTCCTGTTGCTCGCTGGGCGGCAGCGGCGGGGTTGTTCAGCTCATGCGCCAAACCCGCGGAGAGCTTGCCAAGCGCCACCAGTTTGTCGCGCTGTGTCTCGATGCGCGTGGTCTCGCGAATGCGGTCTGCCATGATGGAGACCAGTCGCTGGCCGAGCAAGGGCATGCGCTGGAGCATCTCAGGGAAGAGGCTTCTGTGGAGGTAAGCAACACGAGTGGGAAGCACGGCGCGGGCAGTGCCGCTGTAATGCGTCAGCCGCGAGTATGGGAGCAGGCCGGTAACCTGTCCCGCAAACCCTCTGAAGATGATTTCATCCGCGCCGCTTCCCCGTTGTATTCGTATTTCTCCCTCGAGAATTACAGTGAGATTGTCAAGGGGTTCACCTTCGCGGCCCATGATCTCTCCCGGCTGAAAATGAGCTTGCATGAAGATGCTCCGCCAGCCAGTCGAGTTGTTCGCTGGGCAAGTCCGCGAAGACCTCAATCTTGCGCAGGTCATCGATTGAAAGGCTTTCTGCTGCGCTCGTAAGATTCTGCGCCAAGTTACACCTCGCTGAGATACTGATGAGTGAATTGCACGGCAATCGAGCCTTCGCCTACGCCTGACGCAACCCTTTTCACAGAACCGTGGCGGACGTCGCCAGCCGCAAAGACGCCGGGCACGCTGGATTCCACCCAATACGGATTGCGCTCCAACTGCCATCCCTTTGGCATCTTTCCGTCGCGTATCAGGTCGGCTCCAGTCAGGATGAATCCGCGCTCGTCCCGCTCCACCACGCCGGAGAGCCAATCCGTGTTGGGTTCCGCGCCGATGAAAATCGACAGCAGGTTTGTGGGTACGGTCGAGGTATCACCGGTCTCCGTGCAATGAATGGAAACGGCCTCGAGGTGTGTATCGCCATGAACTTCCACGACCTGGCAGTGGGTATCAACCTTGATGTTCGGAGTCTTCTTGATCTGATCGATCAAGTACTGCGACATCGTTGCGGAAAGGGATGGGCCACGGACCAGCATGACCACTTGCCGGGCGTATTTTGAAAAGTACATTGCGGCCTGACCAGCAGAGTTTGCGCCTCCGACGATGTAGACGTCCTCACCTTGACACTCTTGCGCCTCAGTCATAGCCGAGCCATAATAGACGCCGCTCCCTTGCAGCCGGTCAGCGCCAGGCACGTTCAGCTTCCGGTAGGAAACTCCCGTCGCGATCAGCAGTGCTTTGCAGCCAATATCGGATCCCGCTGCAAGTTTAACGATCTTCGACGGGCCTTCCACAATGAGACCTGTCATCTGCTGAGGACTCAAAATCTCCACTCCGAAGCGCCGTGCCTGGGCCACTGCGCGCCGTGCCAGGTCGCCACCGCTTAATCCGGACGGAAAGCCAAGATAGTTCTCGATGCGGGAACTCATCCCTGCCTGACCGCCAGGCGCTTCCATCTCGATCAGCACCGTGCTGAGGCCCTCTGACGCGCCATACACGGCCGCCGCCAAGCCCGCAGGGCCGCCGCCGGCGATCACCAAATCGTAAAACGCGACTTCTGGCCGGATGCGCAGCCCAAGCCTTTCGGCCAATTCACCCACGCTCGGGTCTGACAACGATGTGCCATCAGGAAAGAGCACTTTTGGCAGGCTGGCGACATCGGCTCCCGCCACTTCCACCAAGCGGTGCACCTCGGCAACTTGCCCCGCAGTCTCCACATCGATCCATTGGTAAGGTGTCTGGTTGCGCGTTAGAAAATCTCGAATCGCATAAGAATGAGGAGACCAGCGCGTCCCAAGAACGCGAACCCCCTCGAAGGGAGGCCGATATGACCCCATCCAATCATCCAAAAGGTCATCCAGCACCGGATAGAGGTGTTCCTCTGGAGGATCCCATGGCTTCAGCAGGTAGTGATGGATGCTGGCGTCGTTTATGGCGCGAATCGCAGCATCGGTGTCGGCGTAGGCGGTCAGCAACACGCGTTTGGCGTGCGGGAAAACCTCCATCGCCTGGCCAAGAAATTCCACGCCTGTCATCTGAGGCATACGCTGATCGGCCAGAATCAGCGCCACTGAATCACCGCGCCGCTTGAGTCCGCGAATCGCCTCCAGTGCCGTTGCGCCGGAGTCCGCGCGCAGCACGCGGTAGTGCTCAGCATAGCGGCGCCGCAGGTCGCGCTCGACCGCGCGCAATACTTCAGGGTCGTCATCAACCGTCAGCAGTACGGGTTTTGGCATTGATTTTCCCTTACGCAGGGTTACAAAAAGCGCAAGAAGGGGAACCGTTTCTTACTCCCCTGACATTGACAATCCGTTAGATGAACCTCAACCCTGGTCGGTTTCAGTCATATTGCCCGGGCCAATCTCTGGCAGGCGCAGACGGCCTCGGCATTGCCGGACTTGCAATGGAAACGCAATAACAGCTTGAGAATAGTAGAGGTCATCTCATAAACACCATTCAGTTCGCGCAAAGCGTCCCTCAGGGGCTAAAGCTCCCAATTTTATTGGGCATTTTGCGGCAGGTGACCCCGACCCAGAGGGTACCCCGGTACCCCGCCGTGCCCTTTCAAAGCCGGTTTATGAGATATCTCCTACTGTCAGTCCACACGATCACTCTCACGCCCGAAGCGCAGCGCAACTGTTTCGCCGAAGCTCATGAAGAAGCCTTGGGCACCGCCGGAAGAGGTTCTCCAGCCAACCGCTTCCTGACAAGGACGGCCAAGAAATCTGCGAACAGACGAATGTCCTCACCGACGCTGGCGCTTTCGAGGGCTTCCATCGATGTAGGCATTGCTCGATTTTTTCCAGTCTGCGGACCAGTCAGAACTCCAGTTTCAGAACCACGCTACAGGACTGGCCGCGTGAAAGCGCTCCTGAGTCCGGCAGCGTGGTTCCTGGAACGGGAGGGCTCAATGGGAGGGCCACTTCCGGATCGTGTATGTTACGCTTGCAACCGCGCTGTCGGCATAGCCTGCCGCTACCGAGATTGCCTTGATGGTTTCGGACTGGGAAACAGTAATCGGTCCTGCTCCAACACACCCGTAACATCCATTGTTGTTGGTAAACGCCATCGAACTGGTCGTTGGCGTGCTTCCATCGGTGGTGTAGTAGATGGTATTGCCGTTGCCGTCGGTGCCATTGGTAGAATCGCTGAGGTAAACGATCTGCGGCCCGAAATAGGTTCCGGACGGCAGGTTGAAGACCGGCGTATCAGTTATATCCACGGCGCCGATGGTGTAATGCGCCGTGCTCACCTCGCTGGGCCTCTGATAGCCAGGAACTACCGCGATGGCTTTCAGCGTTTCCGAACTGTAGATGGTGATCGGCGTAATCGATCCGCCATCGGGGTTACTGTTGCATGCGGGGCCGGCGTTACTGCACGCCACTCCTACATACATCGTCGACTTAGTCGTTGGCGTCGTTCCGTCGGTCGTGTAATAGAAAGTCGCCGTATCATTATTGGCGCTTCTCGTGCTCAGAGTTACTGAAAGCGGCGCATCGGAGGCATAACTTCCGCCGAGCGGGGTAAAGACCGGAGGAGCCACCGTCGAGCCGTCCACCTTAACTGTAATCGGCACGCTCTGGATCGCGTTATTAAAAGACGACGCGTTCAAGGCGTAAAGCGTATAGGTTTGAGTTGCCCAGGGCGTAATCGTCACGCTTCCTCGGCCGGAATCGAGCGTGACCGGACCAATGTTGTCAATGTAAGCATAGCTGCTGCCAGTTACATTGAAATTGAAGGTGACGGGAAACCCGGGAGCTATGTTCGTTCTTGAAGCGGTAAAGCTGTTGATCGTTGGCGGGTTTCCAGGGTAGACGGAGGGCGCTGAGGCGGAATCCGTGCCGGGGTATTCGGGAGTCATTTGCACGACATCGAAGTCGGCCGAGGTGATTTGTTTCAGGTTGCCCAAATCACTGTCATTCCAGCGCGGATCGGTATCCCCAACCAGAAAGAAGTCGCTGCCATTGTCCGCCAGGATCATCCCGTAGTTCTTCAGCGCGGTTAAGATGGCCTGGTTGATGGGAGAGTAGCCGGAGATATCGACGTTGGCCCTCAAGCGCAGCCGCGTCCCCATGGGGAGCAAATGGGGAGTCGTGTTGTGACTCGCGGCATGAGTGGCTGGCAAAACGAAATACCCGCCATTGGCATCTCCCTCGGTAGGATCCATCGTAAAGCGTAAAGCGTGATTGATCACTCCGGAAGCGGCCTCGTCGTAGCGTACCAACCCGGCGAAGATCGACAGTCCGGCGGCATCGGCAGAAGTCCAGCCCCAGGGCCGCGCCTCATTCTGTGTCATGTCCCAGCTCGTCTCGCTTGAAGCGCTCCAGGACCCATAGCAGTGATTGGTGTTGAATGTTTCGTAGAGCCGGCAGGTCGCGCGGTCGAGCACCAGAGTGTGCGCATCGGTGATGTAAGTGTCAGGCCAGCCCGAGCAGTCGGTTTGATCGCCTTCGATGGGGACGGCGTCCCCGCCTGGATAGGGCGCGACAACGTTATCGCTTTCAGTTGCGTAGTCAATCACATTGATGGGCACCGGCCAGGTTTGCCGGGAGTCCACGACAATGTAGGGAATGCCGCCGTCGGCGGGCGACTGCCCGAATACGGGATGCAGTTTGTGGCCGCCTGCCGCAGCCCATACCGCAGCGAGCGTGGCCGAATTTGGATCAATCGGAGCGTTGGCGATGTTTGTGTTCCAGGCATTGGTAGCCGGAAACGGAACGAACCCATTCAGATCACCGCCGTTGGGTCCATATGTGGGACTACCGACTTGCATGTTGGCGCAGGCTTGGTGTGAGCCATATTGCGGATTCTTCTGCGCGGACGCATAGTGTGTGAGCAACAACAGAGTTAGACAGGTGACTAAGGAGAGCGCACAGATTGAGAAACAGGCGCCCACGGGAGAAAGTTGGGACTGCGGTTGTGTGGATGTCATGATGCTCCTCTCAGCTTCGATTTGACCAACAACTGGAGTAAAATCTTGCCATCGTAATGAGAGTATTCTTTTCTCGCGCAAATGTGATTTGTCAAGATTATTTATCAATATTTTCATAGCGTGAAAACAGATGTGATTGATTACTACGCAGCACATTGATTACAGTGGGCTAATCAGGTCTTATGTTTATGATCTTAAAATGCCTGCATTGAATCTTCCTGGGGCGCCGGCCACGAGCAAGGGATAGGCGCCGAGGGTTTTCAGCCGGGAAGTTGGCTGCCCGTTTGAGACGCCAGCGAAATTCGGCCTTCGTCTGAATACCGGTCTGAATTATATGTGACATTGTTTCTCACGAGTCTCAGTAACGATCCGCTCCAAATTTCGACCGATTTAGGACTAGATCATTCCGATTTCCTGGGCAACAGGCGCGGGCTGATTGATCCCCAGTGCAGAGGTCTTGGAGACATCGGCTAGGTCTTGCGGTCTCCCACAGGCACAACAGTTTGGGTTTGCACTTGTCCGTCTTACCGCGAAATCTCAACCTTTGCCATCAACTCAAAGCACTCATTGAGAGTCGGATGCGCGCGATCGTCAGAATTACTCTCCATAAACGCCCATGTCGCATGGAATATTCATCACTTTACGCCAAATTGCCGCGTCAGTAGTAAGTTGGCCATCAGCGGGTTGAGTACAGTACCGAACTTTCGGGTTGCTCGCCCAAGCTCAAAAGCTCCACTGCTCTCCGGTCGACCAGAGAAAAGGATGGCTCAAAGGGAGATTAGCTACTCGAGAGAAATTCTCTGGTGGAAGATTGTGCGGAATTAGCCCGGAAATCGGGGAGATTTTCGACATCTACGCTATTGATTATAAATAAGTTGACTGCGTGGCGGAGAGAGTTTAATTCTCCACATTAGCTACTTAAACTATGGGGCTGTCCTAGATAACCGATGAAAACGGTTCTGAACTAGGATGGTCTTGATGCGGAAGAGTCGGCTCAGTTCGGCTAAGCAAACGCGCCTGATAGAACACTTCATTGTGGGTACTACTGCGCGTACCGCCGCATCGCTCGTAGGGGTCAACAAGACGACTGCCAGCTATTACTGTCAACGCTTGCGTATGATCATCTATCAGGCCACCGAGGATGCCTCTTCACTGGCTGGTGAGATCGAAGTGGATGAGAGTTATTTTGGTGGCATTCGCAAGGGTAAGCGCGGTCGTGGCGCAGCTGGGAAAGTACCCGTTTTTGGCCTGTTAAAGCGTGGTGGCAAGGTCTATACGAAGGTCATTCCAGACGCCAAAGGCGCAACGCTCAAGGCCATCATGGAAAACAAAATCGTGCCCGATAGTATTGTCTATTCGGACACGTATCGCTCCTACAATGTGCTCGATGTTTCGGATTTCAAGCACTACCGGATCAACCATTCAAAGCTGTTCGCAGATCGCAAGAATCACATCAATGGAATCGAACATTTCTGGAACCAGGCGAAGCGACATATGCGGCGTTTCAACGGAGTCTCGAAGGCCGCTTTTCCGCTCTTCTTGAAGGAGTGTGAGTGGCGTTTCAATAACCCAGATCCAAAAATGCAATTAACCATGTTGAATCAATGGGTTAAAACATTCATGAAATAGTTATCTAGGACAGCCCCTAAATTAAACGAGAAATCGGCCATTGAAACCCGCAGGCTTGAGGTAGCTTTGGCTGGAGGCTTGGATGAGCGAACAATCATAGCGGTACATAATTCGGGCAGGCCTGAAATCCAGGCTGCCTTTCAGGAGTAACGCGCTTATGAGTGATTTTGTATCCACCACCACCTCTGCTCCCCACGCCACTTCCTTGCGCCGCAAGGTATCTGGTCAGGTCTTTGGCGAGCTGATCCGGAAGGCCCGCGTAGCGGACGGCCGCCAGCTTGAGGAGATCGCACCGTTTGCGGGATTGACGGTTTCCGAGTGGGTAGAGATCGAAGCCGGCCAGGTTCCGTATACGCGAATTGGCAGACGGCGGCTATATCGAGCGCAAGGAACCGATCGTTCTGATCGGCGAGTGCGGCACTGGAGAAACCCACTTGGCCACGGGCCTGTGTCTGGCGGCTTGCTGGCAGAAGCGGCGCGTTCGCTTCACCACGACGGCGGCGCTGGTCAACGAGTTGGTTGAAGCCAAGCAGAACAACCAGGTCCGCAAGCTGATGGCACGATGGCAGAAGTACGAACTGATCGCGCTGGACGAGGTCGGATACGTTCCCCTTGCCAACATCGGCGCGAAGTTCCTCTTTCAGGTGATCTCGGAACGGGCCGAGCGAGCGGCCATCATCGTCACAACCACCTTGCAGTTCTCCGAATGGACAACGGTGTTTCCGAATCCGCGGCTCTGTAAGGCACTGTTGGATCGGATTACGGATCGAGCCCACATCATCGAGACCGGAACGGAGTCTTTCCGCTTCCTGCGCCCGCTGGAAAGGGCAAAATGCGTTGCGCAGTATAAGAGGCCGTGGGAATGACGGCCTGTGGAAAGCATGGGAAAACGATAAAGCTGTTTTCCCGCCCTTCCCCCAGCCCTTGGAAATCGCTCGGGCGATTCCCACATTAGCACCGCCACGACTACGACGAGCATGAGTATCTCTCAAAACCCGTCAAACTAAAACCCAGAGAAATGATGCACAATATCACTACCCAGGTGGGCCAAATCAAATGGTCAGAGTGGGCCACGTCGAAATAGCGAACTCATTATTGAAGCTCGTCCTTGGGGGCCAAGTCCATATAGTTCATTTCATCGGGTTTTCCAGGTGCTGTTACCTCGATAGAAATTTGCGCCGTCCTGAGTCCCGGAGAATAAGCTGAGATCACTGCTCTTCCAGAATGCGGCGTGGAGCGAAAGGCAACTCGAGTCCTACCATTGATCGCATTCCAGGTTAAACCCGCCCCATGTCCAAGCCACGTTTGTTTCAGGAGTTCACCTGGCCCTTCTGAGGTGAAGGTAACTGCGGGGTACGCGTCGGGAACAATCTCACCAGACCGGCCCACGACCGAGGCAGTGATATAGGCGAGACTGTCCTGATTTCCCGATACTATCTTTGAAGTATCCGATTTCAGCATAATACTGTAGGCAGGTCCCGCGGTTCTATGTTCGTCGCTCATTTCTTCGTTGCCGTTCCTCGCAACAGCTTTCAACGTTCCTCGCTCATAAGTTACCTTCCAAATGCGAGGCGGATAGCGTAATCCGGTATCAGAGATGTTTTTCTTTGATCCCAGCGACTTCCCATTCAGAAACAATTCGACCTCGTCCTGGTTGCTGAACACCATGACAGTTCGTGTCTTCCCTTCTTCGCCTGGCCATGTCCAGTGCCCCACAATGTGCACCATCGGCTTTTCCGTCCATTGGCTTTGATAGAAGTAATAAACCTCTTTCGGGATTCTCCAAATATCCGTCATTCCAAATGAGGTAATATGCGGAATTACCGGATCGTAAGTTTCTCCTTCATTATCGAATTCGTTCCAGATGCAGCCTCCTGCCATCCAGGTACGCTGATTCAGTTCGCGCAAATACTTCTCATGAAGTTCGAGACCTTGTTCTTCGGAATACGGTCCACCGCCATACAGCCCTCGTCCAATGAGAGCAACGCTATACTCCGCCGTCATATAGGCCCGTCCGGGGTGGGATAAATGCTCTCGGTCAGTCTCCGGACTCACGCCTTCACCCACAACGTCGACCAGGGAAGCAATTTTTTCGCCACGTGGAGAGTGCATTGCTACCGGTCGCGTTGGGTCCAGTTCACGGTAGAGGCTGGAGATCGCCCTCACGACGCGGGCGGAGACGTTCGTCGGGGCATTGATCTCACCGGCAATTCCCCAAAGTACAACGGACGGGTGGTTTCGGTCGCGCTGAATCATCTCTCGAGCCATATTGGAAACGTTTGCAATGTATTGGTCGGGATTGCCTATTTCTTTCATAATTGGCAACTCTTCCCAAACCATCATTCCGAGACGATCCGAAGCGTCCATTGTCGCAATATCATGAGGATAGTGAGATGTACGCCAAAAATTGACGCCCATATCGTGGGCCATATCCATGTCCTTTATCAACCGAGACTTCGGCACAGCGTTGCCCATGCCGGGATATGACTGATGCATGTTGGTTCCGCGTATCTGAAGTCGTTTCCCGTTCAGAAGGAACCCCTGTTGTGGATCGAAATGGTACCAGCGGAACCCCAGAGGGTTCTCGCAAATGTTCAGAACATGCGTCCCATCCTGCAGTATGGTGCGTATGCGATAAACATTGGGCGCATCAGGAGACCAGAGTTGGGGGCTTTTCAGCAAACCGCCACTTTGAATAATCTCCTTGGTCTCTCCAGTGGCAATGGTCATAGGGGTAGTGACGGAGTCGACCAGAATGCCTTTTGGATCGAGAATTTGTTGTATCAGAGTAAGTTGTAATGCACTATGATTCTGGTTTGTAACTTGGCTGTGAAAGATTGTCTCGGCCTGTGCCGCAGTGACGTTGGGCGTAGTCCAGTACATATCGGATACAAAGGTGGTATTTGTTATCAGCAGTGAAACGCTTCGATAGATGCCTCCGTAAAACGCGAAGTCCGTTTTCACAGTTGGTGGCACTGTGGCATCGTAAAGATTATTTACCTCGACTGTGAGTACGTTATCTGCGTTGAACCTCGGAGATATTTCAAACGAGAAACCTGTATAGCCTCCTTTGTGGCTGCCAAGATATTCTCCGTTCAGCCAAATCTTTGCCGTCAGATTGACACCCTCAAATTCCAAAACCAATCTTCTTCCAGCGTATTGCGAGTCGACTCGGAAGTGCTTTCGGTACCATCCGATTACCCTCCAATAACCAGGTTCCGCGTCTGCGACGTCATACGCGTTCCAGGTATGGGGTAGATTGATGGAATTCCACCAGGAATCATCGTATTCAGACATGAAGGCATCCCGAAATTTCGGTTCGATCACGGACGCGTCAACGGTATCGCGGTCAAAAGATCCTAATTCCCCTGAACCGTGAATTTGACGCTCAAAGAGCCAACCGGCATTCAGATTTTGATATACCCTGACTTGTGCGCTGTCAGCAGCCAGAACTTGCGTTCCGCTCCATGTAAGCACAATGAAAACTGCGGCACAAACCCACGTGGGAGCCACAACGGCGATCCAAGCGCAGATGCGCTTCCATGATGCGCGCATTTCTGGAGACGTGGTTACGAGCAATTTACCGCCATGACATTGCGATTTACAAGAATTCATGTTTGTGCCTGACGACTCCCCCACTTTTCTTTATTAAGGGTACAACTGAAAGGTCCGCGCTCGGAGTGACAAATTGGGGTAGACCCAAAGGCTGAGATAACTATATTAGAGACTATTTTTACTCGCCGAAAATTGTGGCGCGTCCGGCAAATCTTGCTCCATTTTCTTAAATATCAACTGGAGCAAGATTTGCCGGGCGCGCCAAGTTCAGGTGTACTTAAAAGTTTAAGTGCGCGGAGAACTGTACCTGGCGTGGTGAATTCATGTTGTAGGTCTTCAACACGACGCCGGAACCGTCATCGAGCCCGCTGCCAGATGGATCGTTGTTGGCGAACTCATTACCGGGATTGTTGAAGACGTTGAAGAAATCAGCCTCGATCCTTACCTTTGTATGTCCTGGTAAAAGAATGTCCTTGAAGATCGCGGTATCGGTATCGTACAGCCAGGTCGATTGCATGACCCGATTGGTAAAGGGGTTGAAGGTTCCCAGGCCGGTCTCAACGACGCAGTTCGTTGACGTGCCTGGGCACGAGGGGCTGCTCGGTGTGTTGCTCAATATCACTGGAACATTGTTGGTAAGATAGTTGGCGGCATCGGCCGGATTGAGATTCAAAGGCGCGTAAGCGGGAGCGTAACCCGCAGGGACGCCCTGACACCACCGGGTTGGTTGACCTGGCTTGCCGGAATAAATCCGTTATACAACAGGTAGCCAGGTTCGCACGTTCCTGAGCGGCAGTCCTGAACCTGCACTTTGCGGCCGTAGTACTGTATCGGGGCGCCAGTCGGATAAAGGCCGTAGTTGTCCAGATAGAAGGAGTTGCTGTGCATTGAGCCAAGAGCAGTGATCTGCCACCCGCCGATAAAGGCGTCAACGGCGCTCGGGACGTTACCGCCCACCCACTTGCCCCTTCCGAACGGCAACTGCACGTCGAAGTTATAGCGAATTTCCTGCTTGGGAATTGTAGTATCCTGGCCATAATACAACTGCTTGATGCGCTGATGCAGATCCAATGGCACTTGACCTGTCGGCCAGGATGATGCCGGTTCGACGCCCGATTCCCACCCGTAACCGCCGGCATTGAAGGCATCTGTCAAATCATAGAATACCTGGAACCCATAGCCTTTTGAGAAGTGGCGCTCCAACTCCGCTACCCCGCCCCAGGAATTTCCCCAGCCGTACCGGCCAAACTCCTGAATGTCGGACCACGGACTTAACGGGTTGGGGGAGCCTTGGTAAGCCCCAGGCAAGCCAGTGTTAAGGGTACCGTAGACAGCAAGGGGGCGAAGACACTGATCGGCATACAAGCCACCATCCGCGCCCGTGCAAACCTGCGTCCCTAAGTTGGTGTACCAGGTGTAATTGCCGTTGTTGTTGATGTACTCATTCAGATCCTGGTACATATCCATGTGCGAGGTGTGGTTCCCTATGTAGCTGAGGCGCAGCACCATTTTGTCACTCAGCTCCTTTTCAAGAGTCAGGTTCCAGGTGTTTACGCGCGGGCTGGGCGAGTGTTGATCGAAGAAGGCATCGTTGATGTCCCCGTTATTCAAAGCGTCGGTAGCCGAGGCGGCGCCGTTAAACACGCCAGCAGTGTTCAGGCCGGAGATGAGGTTGGTGAAGGCACAGGGGCCGGCTCCGGGAACGGGCGGCGGACATGGTGTTTGAGATTGAGCAGCGTTGGTGGCCGGACTGGTGACGAGGCCATAGTTCGGAAGGCCGTCCGGCGCAGTGGAAGCAAGGTCGTAAGGATCAACATTGCTCGGATCTTGCCGCCACGGGACGTTATTCTTCATGCGGTCGTTCCAGCCCCAGATCGCCAGGGGGTAGAAATTGAGCGAATAACCGCCGCGGAGCACGAAGGCCTTGCGGCCGTCCAGTGCCCGGTAGGCAAAGCCCAGGTGCGGACCGATATCGTGCAGGTTGTTATTTACAAGATTGTCAGGCAAACCAGCCTGGGCTGCGGTCTCGAAGTTGACGCCTATACTCTCCAGATTTTGAATGTACTGATAGGTTGTGTCGTGGTACTTGGTGAAGAGGGGATTATTCGGATCATTGAGATTACTTTTTGTCACGACCGCGTTAGTTTTTACGTCGAATCCGGTGATCGCGCCTTGTTTATCTACCGGGAAGGGATTGAAGTCCCAGCGCATGCCGAGGTTCAGCATCAAACGCTGATTATACTTATAGTTATCCTGCACGTACCCGGCATCCTCTTTACGGATCATGTAGTATTTGCCTTTGACTGACCTGTAGGAGTAGTTGCCAAAGCCTAAGTATGCGCCGCCCCCAACGGAGCCTGTATTGTTGTAAGCCCCAGCGGTCCGGGCTGCTAGATCGCAGGTTGGTGTTTCAATTTCAGGATCCTGACAAAGCCCCGTGGAGCTCGATGACCAACCGACTGCTCCCTCCGCATGTTGCTGCTGAGGCAGGTATGTTAGCTGGTCGTACCGCAGGTGCACGCCAAACTCGATTTCGTGCTTGCCTACCAGCTTCGTCCCGTTGTCGTCCACGACGAAGTAGGCGAAGAATTGGCCATAATTGTAGTGCGGGGACATGTAGTTGGCGTCTGGGGATGTCCCGAAACCGATATTATAAATGACCGGAAATCCACCGCTGCCGCTAGGGTTTGACAGGCCCAGTACGGCGTCCCAGTCTTTCGTAGTGTCCCCGCCGCCACCCTCTAGATCCTCTGAGTAGGTGGCGCTGACCGTGAAATCATTGACCAGCTTGGGGCTGAAGGTGTGGGTCCAATCCGCTGAAAAGCTCCTGTTCGGATAGGTCGAGGCGACGGTGTTGGCGTTCCCGTCCAGCGATACAGGAGCGGCACCGTTAGTATGTGCAAGTCGAAGTAAAACTCGCCTTCGATAAGCGGACATAAACCAGATCCTTGTCGCTGAACCGTTGATCCACGCGTAAGGTGTAGGTGGCCTGGTTTTGATTGTTAGGCGCCGGAGCGTACAAGTTATTACCAAGAAATGGGTTTACGTTCGGCAGGCTTGGCTGAGGCAAATCGGACAGCAAAAAATTGTAGAGCGGACTCATGCAACCATTTATCGGATCCCCTAGAGCGGTAGTGCAGACTGCCGTAGAGATTTGATTGTTATTGAACGGCACGCGCGTGGTGGGATCTCCGGGGGTAGCGTAATCAGCGAACGGATTGTAGAGCTGCTGGACTACACCATTGACAATGTCGCCGGAGAAATCCCCGCTGCGCACATGGGAATCCGGGACTCTAGACGCTTGGATGGTGCCCTGACGCAGCGAGAGGGCCTCATAACTAAAGAACCAGAATGTCTTATCCCTGCCGTTGTACAACTTGGGGATGGCGACCGGACCACCGGC
The DNA here is from genome assembly GCA_963724755.1 of uncultured Acidobacteriaceae bacterium. GTDB lineage: Bacteria > Acidobacteriota > Terriglobia > Terriglobales > Acidobacteriaceae > Telmatobacter. The sequence goes on along the minus strand of CAVRVZ010000014.1, from coordinate 256,241 downwards.
CGAGCCTCCGTACTCATTGCGGATGAGCTTAGGAGGCTTAGAACCTTCAGGAGAACCATTCAGTCTGCCCCACGAGTAGCCGTAGGAGTTATCGCGATTGGTCTCGAACAGAGAACCGTGCCAATGGTTCGTGCCGCTCTTGGTCACCATGATGATATTGGTTGGGCGTGCAGATTTGGCTGACGTCGCGTTGGTATCGACGGTGAACTCCTGTATGCTCTCAAGGCCGGGTGGCCGGGCAACCGCCTGCGAGGCGTAGCCCATGTCCGTCAGTGGGGCGTTGTCGATGGTGACATCATGGGTGCCGACAGCCTCGCCAAAGGTGCGGAAGTTGCCGTTACTGTCGGAGGGAGTGGTGCCCGGAACCGTCGCCAAGAGGCTCAGAACGTTGCGCCCATTCAGGGGCAATTCCTCGATGCGCTTGACTTCCAGCGTCGAGCCCAGTTCCGCATTGTCGACGTTCACCAGGGGCGTGACATCGCCGACCATGACGGATGTCTTGACTCCGGCCGGAAGGAGGGTAACGCTCACGGCTGCCGCCACGGCCACCTGCACGGTCAGATTGCCCTCGTACTGCGCCATGCCGGGGGAATTCGCGATCAGCCTGTAGTGGCCGTTGGTCACCACCGGAAAGACAAAAAGGCCGTCACGATTGGTGACACTTTTGAGCTCGACGTTCGTGTCCATGTTCACCAGGGACACATCCGCTTTGACAATCACAGCGCCGGCCTTGTCCACCACGACCCCATTGACGCTGCCGCTACCGGTCTGAGCCCAGGCGACGCCTGCGATCAAAACGGCAAAGAGAAAAACTATGACTGTTGCTTTCATCTCTTTCAAAACATTTGCCTTTTTCATCACGCCTCTCCTTTTTGAAGCTTGTAAGAACGGTGTTTGCATCTGTCGATCTAATTGATCCAAACATCATGTATTTTTTCTTGGAATTCAGGTTTCATACTGAAATCCAGAATGCGGATTTTTAATCCGTGAAGTGATTATTGGACAAAATATAATCACACTTATGTAAAAGCTGTCAAGCCGAATTTATGAAACAACGATATAGACGTAACCTGCAGAATACTAAGGGTTAGCAAATCGATGTCCGTGCTTTATCGAGCCTCACTTTCTCTTTTACGGCAAAAAATGGCGCCAAGGCATTACTCCAGCATGGTCAACTCTGCCGGGATGCAGTTGGCTTCAGGATGCTCAGGTATGAAGTTCAGTACACGATCGCCCGCACCAGTTTTCAATTGTCGCGAAAGATCGCAAGGTTTATCCGCGTTCCTATGAGGCAATCATCGAACGCCTGCGATACTCGCTGTTGCAGCGATATACGCGACTGCGTCAGATTTGCGATTCACGGAAGCGCGCTCATCCCTGCCTGCTGGAAATCGTCTTGTCTTGTTTGCCGCGTGCGCCGCAATCGGCGCTGATTCATTTGTATGGGCAACAGGAGTTAAACTCCGTGAGTGCGTATACTGATGCGGGCCAGCAATAGCTATGCCAGCCAGTGAAGAGAGAGAGGACGAGTGAATGGAAACGGGTAGAAGGCAATTCCTGAAGACGGCGGGGCTGTCGATGGCAGGCGCAGCTGGAACAAGAACCGCTGCGGCGAACCAGCAGATAAGAGCGACTGGCTTTCCGGTCTTTAACACCCACGATTTCGGCGTCATCCCGGACGGCGCCACTATGAATACAGAGCGCATTCGTCAGGCTGTTCTGGCGGCGTTCCAGAATGGCGGCGGCGTTGTGTATTTTCCGCCGGGTAACTATCTCACCGGCACCATTGAACTCAAGGACAGAGTCACACTCTATCTGGAAGCCGGCGCCACCATCTATGGCAGCAAGGATAGAAAAGACTACAACGTGCTGCACAACTCGCTCGTGTATGCTGAAAACGCCACCGATGCCGCAATTCGGGGCCGCGGCGCCATCGACGGGAACGGACCCGCCTTTTGGAAGCGCGTGAACGGCCGCTGGGATACAGGGCCATGGGAACCATCCGGCATTCTCAACGCCATCAGCTGCCAGAACCTGCTGCTGGAGGGCGTCACGCTGCGCAACAGCCCGGGGTGGACCGTTCACCCTGTGGATTGCGACCGATTGACCATCCACGGAATCTCGATCATTAACGCGATCGACCCCGAGAACCAGGGGCCAAATACAGATGGCATCGATCCCGACGCTTGCACGCGCGTCCGCATCTCCGATTGCTACATTCAGTCGGGCGACGATTGCATTGTGCTCAAAGTCACAAACCGGTCCGGCGGCAATCGTTCTTGCAGTGACATCGCGGTAACCAACTGCGTGCTGGTGACCAGGGAGACGGCCCTGAAAATTGGCTCCGAAACATATGGCGAGTTCCGCAATATAGCGTTCTCGAACTGCGCGGTGAAGGATGCGGGATGCGGCGTCGGACTGTGGATGCGCGATGGCGGCATCATCGAGGGCTGGACTGTGGACAACATCTCCATGACCCTCACCGGCGGCGGGACACCGATCTACATGACATCGTATCCTCGCAGCCGGCTGTTCGAACCCGGCGATAAGGTTGTACCGGAGAAGTCGCTGGCTACGGTTCGGGACGTCATGGTTTCCAACATCACAGCCCGCGCCGACGGAGGCATCTTTCTGCAAGGAATGGAGGAAAAACCGCTCGAGGGCATTGTCCTGGACAACATCCACATCCGGATGAGAGGCGCAAAAGAAAAGCCGCTGAGTGCAAATCCGCCGTATCCTTTTCCCCTCTGGGGCCACCAGCGCGCGCCCTATGACATCTATTGCCGCTATGTTGACGACCTGAAGCTGCGTAATGTGCAACTGACATGGGAATCGCCCGAAAAACCCGAATGGGGCAGCGCAATTCGCTGTCGCGACATTCGTGATGTTGAGATTGAGGGGTTCGTTGGGCGGCAGGCGCTGGGATCGGATGCACCGGCAATCTGGCTGAGGGATACGAAAAACGCCTTCATCCACAACTGCCGGGCTCAGGAAGGCACCGGCGATTTCCTCAAGCTCGACCAGGGTTCTGAGCATATCTCATTGATGGGCAACGAACTGAGCGCCGCTGCCAAAACAGCCGTATTCGCATCCTCGGTTAGCCCCGAAGAACTCTTTGCATCGGGAAACAGGATGCCGAGCTGATTTACCGCCAGGCATCCGGGCCATCCCTCTCGAGGCGTGTGCCTGCTCCCCGTCTTTCGCCGCAAACCGCGGCGCTCGGCGAATATTGTCGTCGCAACGCCGTGGTGTTGACGATAGTTCCCAAAGGCAGTAAGGTTTGTAGTCAACAAAATCATTCGAAGGTCGCAATCTAATGAAAAAATATTCGATAATCTTCGCGGCGTGCCTGATTGCCCTATGCATGGTGAGCCAAGTGGCAAGCCAAACAGCGCGTGCGCGCGGATTCAGTGTTGTTGGCCCCGGTGGCGGCGGCTCCATGTTCAACCCCGCCATCAGCCCCCACGATCCCAACGAGGTGCTGGTCAGATGCGATATGACAGGTGCCTATATCACCCATGATGCCGGCCGCTCCTGGCGCATCTTTGATCTGCGCGATGCTGTTAGGTTTTTTGCCTTCGATGCTTTGCGACCGCGTGTGATCTATACGGGGACCGGATCGGCTTTGTGGCGCAGTACGGACGATGGCAAATCCTGGGGGCTCTTTTGGCCAAAGCCGTCCACGGTGGACGGGGTTCGCATGAACCAGGACCATGCTGACGAGACTATCCTTTCCGATGCCAATCCTCTTGGAGTGATCGTGGCGATGGCCATTGATCCAGCCGACTCGCGCATTCTGACCGTGGCGGCGGTGAAAGACGAGACGGCCGCACTCTATACGTCAAATGATGACGGCCAAAACTGGGAGAAAGAGGCGGCTCTGCCGGAGGTTCCGCAAGGCAGAAATGAAGCACGCTTCCAGGAGAAGATCTGGATCGATCCTCACTCCACGGCGAGTGACCGCGACATATACGCCGCCGGAGAGCACGGCGTCATGGTGCGGCATCTAGGCAAGTGGCAGAATCGGCCTGCTCCAGCCGGCATTGACTTCGCCGATGTCAGCGCCGGCTTCTCCTCCCCGCATGGCGTCAGGTTCTATGCCGCCTCGGAGGCAGGAGTGTTTGTATCCAACGATGGCGCCGCAACCTGGACCGAGGCCTCACTGCCCGGCAAGGGCGCGCGGACTCGCGCCATCGCTGCCAGCCTCAACCATCCTGAAATCGCCTACGTCTCCTACAAATATCTTCAACTTGAAGGGAAAACGTGGCTGGGAGTCGCCAAAACGAGCGATGGCGGCGCCACCTGGACTCTGGTATGGAAGGACGAGTATGGGATGGATTTGATATTCCCTGATGCGCCGAACATTCATGAAGCATGGCTCGAGGCGCTTGGAACTGAGTGGGGCGACAATCCACGCGGGCTGGCCGTATCCGCGCAAGATCCAAATGTCGCCTACAGTACGGATGATCGCACCATGAAGACCACGGACGGCGGAGCAAACTGGTACGCAGTCTATTCGAGGAAGGTGCAGGGCGCAGATTGGACCAGTACCGGTCTCGACGTAACCACCAATTATGGCTATCTCTTCGACCCCATTGATATTCACCGGCGCTTCATTCCCACGACCGACATTGGCCTGTTTCGCAGCGAGGATGACGGCCGCTCGTGGGCACGATCGGTGGCCGGAGTTCCTCAGGATTGGCAGCTCACCACTTATTGGGTGGCGTTCGATCCCGGCGTTCGCGGCAAGATGTGGGGCGTAATGAGCGGAACGCATGACCTGCCCAGGCCAAAGATGTGGCGATCAACCGACACGGCAACCTATCGCGGCGGCGTATGCGTTAGCCTGGATGGCGGCCGGACGTGGAAAAAGTCGAATCAGGGGATGCCCGAGACGGCTCCCACCCACATACTGCTCGATTCTTCCAGCCCGGTAGGAAAGAGAGTTCTTTGGGTCGCCGCCATGGGTCGCGGAGTTTACAAGAGCACCGACGACGGCGTTACCTGGACATTGAAGAATAAGGGCATTGCGCAGAACCAGCCGTTGGCCTGGCGATTGGCGCGCGCCGCCGATGGAACGCTGTACCTGGTGGTCGCTCGATACAGCTGGGATGGAAGTATCGGTACGAGCGGAGACGGAGCCATTTACAAGTCCACCGACGGCGCAGAGTCATGGACGCCGGTGAATTTGCCTGCCGGGACCAACGGACCGAACGGCCTGGCCATCGATCCGCAGAATCCCCAGCGCCTGTACCTCGCGGCATGGGGCCGCGCGGTTGGGATGCACGGCATGGGCGGTGGAATCTATCTCTCCAACGATGGAGGCAGCACCTGGAAGACTGTCTTCGATCGCGACCAGCACGTCTTCGATGTCACCATCGAGCCGACCGATGCCAACATACTCTATGCGGTAGGCTTTGAGTCCTCCGCGTGGCGCTCAGACGACCGCGGAGAACATTGGGCGCGCATCCCCGGCTACGACTTCAAGTGGGGTCAGCGCGTCAGCCCCGACCCTATGGATTCCAAGATGATCTACATCGCCACTTTTGGCGGCGGCGTGTGGCACGGTCCATCTGCCGGCGCCAAAGGTCATGCTGACATTGCCACGCCCGCCCTGCAGCCTGGCCATTGATCTTAGCTATCAGGAGCATTCCATGTACCGTCGAGATATATTGAAGGCCGCGGCCATACTGCTGCTGTTACCAGGCATCCATGCGCTTGCTCAAAATACGAAGCACCTGACTAACCACACAGTTAACGCGAGCGAATTCAAGGTAGTCGGCCCCGGCGGCGGCGGTGGCATGTTCCACCCCACCATCAGCCCGCACGATCCCAGCGAGGTGCTGGTCTCCTGCGACATGACAGGGGCTTATATCAGCCATGATGCCGGCCGCTCCTGGCGCATCTTCAATCTGCGCGACGTAATTCGTTTTTTCGCCTTCGATCCTCTGCGGCCGCGCATGATCTATGCAGGGACCAGATCAGCTTTATGGCGCAGTACCGATGATGGCGAATCCTGGAATCTCTTTTGGCCGAAGCCGTCCTCTGTGATCGGGGTTCGCATGAACCCGGACCATGCCGACGAGACCATCCTCTCCAATGCCAATCCCCTGGGAGAGATCGTGGCGCTGGCCGTCGATCCCGCCGACTCGCGCATCCTGATTGCGGCAGCGGTCAAAGACAATGCGGCTGCGGTCTACATATCGAAGAATGATGGCCGCGACTGGGAGAAGGCGGCATCTCTGCCGGAGGTTCCGCAAGGCAGAAATGCAGCGGGCTTCTTTGAGAAAATCTGGATCGATCCTCACTCCGCGGCGAGTGACCGCGACATATATGCCGCTGGCGAGCACGGTGTCATGGTGCGGCATCTTGGCAAGTGGCAGTACCGGTCAGCTTCTGCAGAGATTACCTTCTCCGATTTCAGCGCCGGCTTCTCCTCTCCGCATGGCGTCAGGTTCTATGCCGCCTCGGAGGCGGGAGTGTTTGTGTCCAACGATGGCGCCGCAACCTGGACCGAGGCCTCACTGCCCGGCAAGGGCGCGCGGACTCGCTCCATCGCTGCCAGCCTCAACCATCCTGAGATTGCCTACGTCTCCTACAAATATCTTCATCTTGACGGGAGAACATGGCTGGGGGTCGCCAAAACAAGCGATGGAGGCATCACCTGGACTCTGGCCTGGAAGGACGAGTATGGGATGGATTTGATATTCCCTGATGCGCCAAACATTCATGAAGCATGGCTCGAGTCGCTTGGCACTGAGTGGTGCGAAAATCCACATGGGCTGGCCGTTGCCGTGCAAGACCCAAACCTCGTCTACAGCACGGACGGTCGCACCATGAAGACCATGGACGGCGGAGCAAACTGGTACGCAACCTATTCCAACAAGGCGCCAGGCGGGGGTTGGACCAGTACCGGTCTCGACGTGACCACAACGTACGGCTATCTGTTCGATCCCTTCGATTCGCGCCGGCGCTTCATCCTCACAACGGATATTGGCCTGTTTCGCAGCGAGGATGACGGCCGCTCGTGGACTCGGTCGGTGGACGGCGTTCCGGAATCGTGGTCCAACACCACTTATTGGCTGGCGTTCGATCCCGCCGTTCGCGGCAAAGTATGGGGAATCATGAGCGACGTGCATGACCTGCCCAGGCCAAAGATGTGGCGAACAGCCGACACGGCAACCTATCGCGGCGGCGTATGCGTTAGCCTGGATGGCGGCCGGACGTGGAAAAAGTCGAATCAGGGGATGCCCGAGACGGCTCCGACCCACATCCTGCTTGATCCCTCCAGTCCTGTGGGAAAGAGAGTTCTCTGGGTCGCCGCCATGGGTCGCGGAGTTTACAAAAGCACCGACGACGGCGTTACTTGGACCTTGAAGAACAAGGGCATTGCGCAGAACCAGCCGTTGGCCTGGCGATTGGCTCGCGCCTCCGACGGAACGTTATATTTGGTGATCGCGCGGCGCAGCAATGATGGAAGCATCGGAAACAGCGGGGACGGAGCCCTCTATAAATCTACCGATGGCGCGGAGTCATGGACGCCCGTGAATCTTCCCGTCGGGACTAACGGACCGAACGGCCTGGCGATCGATCCGCAAGATCCCCAGCGCCTGTACCTCGCCGCATGGGGCCGCGCGACTGGGATGGAGGGCGAGGACGGCGGAATTTTTCTCTCCACCGACGGAGGCAAAAACTGGAAGACCGTCTTCGATCGCGACCAGCACGTCTATGACGTCACCTTCGAGCCGAGCAATGCCAATACTCTCTATGCTTCGGGCTTTCAATCCTCCGCGTGGATTTCGAAAGATCGCGGTGAACACTGGACACGCATTCCCGGCTACAACTTCAAGTGGGGCCACCGCGTCTCGCCCGACCCGACGGATCCCAGTATGATCTACATCAGCACCTTTGGGGGCAGCATATGGCACGGTCCTTCCGCTGGCGCCAAAGGTCATGCTGACATCGCCACTCCCGTCGTGCAGCCTCGGCAGTGATCGCAGGTGAATGCGATGAACCGCCTAGAGACATTGAAGACCGCAGCCCTGCAACAGAAATCAGATCCATCCATCCTTGCGCACGGGCTGGCGCAAGGATGGAAAAACCTTTCAAGGGAGAAATGATCCTATGACGATAAATCGACGCTACTTCATTGGCGGAGCAATTGCCGCGGCCTCCGTTTCACCATTCGCGGGCAAGATGGCAATCGCAGCTCCTGATGCTGGTCCTGATCTTCCTCCGTGGCCGCAAGGATGGCTGAAGAAGGGACTGATCGATGCGGGAGGTATCCATGAACCTTACATCTTCGTTGTGCGCCGCGGCGGTCAGCGTCTTGATGCGCGGAAATACAGCAATTATGAGCAAAGCGAAGAGTTGATTCGCGGCCTCCATGATTCCGGAGTGGAAGTCTTTCACACGCATCTCTACAAGGGCTTCGGCATGGAGGCCGAACGCGAAGGAATGGAAGAGACGCGCAAAGCCGTCCAGATTGCACACCGCCTGGGCATGAAGGTAGATACCTACATCCAGTGGAACAGCATGATGTACGAAACCTTCTTTGCCGAGGAGCCCAGGGCTGTCAATTGGATTCAGCGCAACGTCGCCGGGCTTCCCATCCTTCTTACTTACGGCTACCAGCAATCCTTTCGCTATCGGCCCTGCTTCTCCAATCAGGACTACCTCGACTACCTCAAGAAAGTAGTCCGGTATGCCATCGTTGAGGCGAAAACCGACTTTATCCACTTCGACAACTTTGATTACAATGCCGAGCCGGATTCCTGTCACTGCGACGCATGCAAAGCAGGATTCAGAAAGCGCCTCAAGACCAAGTACAGCGCCGTGCAACTGCGGGAGAGGTTTGGCTTCGAGCGCGTTGATTTTGTGAACCCGCCACAATGGAACTCCAGTAACCGGCCTGAGAAAATGCAGATTATCTTTGATCCCGCCATTCAGGAGTGGATCGATTATCGCTGCCAGACGTTGGCCGACGCCCTCGAAGCAAATGTCCGATTATGCGGCTTCGCTGAATCCGGACGTGGCTTTGGAAACAAACCCTGAAGGAATCGACGGTGAAAACCGTACGTGGGTAGCGGGAATCGATCACTCCAGAATTCTCAAGTACACCAAGGCGTTGTGGAGCGAAGAGGAAGAGGTCATCGGTCTTCATCCGGATGGCCGGTTGGTCTCGAGAATTCGGAGTTACAAACTTGCCAGGGCTTGCTCGAACATTCTGATGACCTATATAGAGTCCCCTCCGCTGGCCTTCGCGGAATCTCTTGCATTCAACCAGACGCCGGGGTTTGTAGGCGAGTACCCTCTATCAAAAATGACTCGCGAATATGTCGAATTTTACCGGCGCAACAGAGATAAGTACGAAGACGCTGAGGATTTGGCCAATGTCGGAGTTCTGCGCCCCTATGCTTCCTTGACCTATAACAATGCGGCCGTGCAGCTTTGCACGGTGCTTGTCGAGCAGGCCCTCATCGAGGCGGGCGTTCCATTCGATCATGTCTTCGATGAAACGCTGCGCGATCTCTCCAAATACAAAGTGCTGATCCTGCCAAACTCCGAGTGCCTTTCCGATGAACAGATAGCGCTTCTTCGTAGCTATGTCGAGCGCGGCGGTGCTCTGGTTGCGATCGGGCAGGCTGGACAATACGATGAGTGGAGACGCGTTCGGATCGCGCCCGGCCTGATCGGCATGGTCGATGATCAGAAACCAGTTCTGGATTATCAGGAGGACGTGGAGTTCCAAGTGGGCGTGGCGGGGCCGTCATCCAGAAAGACGGTGGGCCGTGGAAGAGTGGGGTACATGCCAACGGTGGAATACGATGGCGTGCTTCCCCCTCATCAACCATACTTCGCAATCAGGAGCGAGTTCTGGAAGCGCCCAAAGAATTGGAAGGAGCTTGTTAAACTCGTGCAATGGGCCACGCAGGACCAACTGCAGATCAAGCTGGATGGTCCGCGAGGGATGGTTGTTAATTACACAGGTCAGCTGTCGAAACAGCGTGCGTTCGTTCACCTTCTAAATTACGCCCAAACCGTAGCTGCAACCGCACAGCCCATCAGTGTCGACGTTCGGCTGCCGGTCAATCGGCAGGCGTCCAGGATCACGGTCTATACTCCTGGCTCGAAAGCCGAACAAACGATCAATTTCAGCAAGGACGGGGCGCTGGCACTCTTCAGGATTCCCAGCGTACAAGTCTATTCGCTTGCCATGATCGAATGGTGAGGCTCTAAGTCTGCATCGAGCCCTGTTATACGCTCGATGCAGACCCGTATCTGAAGTCTTTCATCAACGGCCTTCCCCGAGGAAAAGCTGACAAATACCATGTCGGCATCCTTGGCCCACCAGATTGAATACTTGGCTGCCGGGCTCTTTTATCAGTGCCACGAGCTTTACGCCAAGGGTCCTTTCCCACGTGTCCTAATGAACAGCCAACCGCAGGCCGCGAGATGCGTAGAATGTTTCCTGCTGGCCATGCCAGCAGCCGCGTAAGAATATTTGATTGCCAACGGCGATTGTTTGATTGGCATAAAAGACGCAGCGGTTTTCGGTATAGCTAGCATAGTAGACAATTTCGTTTACCTAGATGATATGGCTGCTAGTGCCACTGACTTTGCAGCTGGTATTTGCTATCCCGTGTGGCCCTCTATATCCCGCTACGTCCATGCAAATTTTTATAATTAACTGGTTGCTGCGCCATTGCCCCGCTTTGAGGATCACTCCCGGAAAACGCCCTAGGCTCCCTTCGGTCATCTGAATCCCCACACGGTGGAGTGGGAGCTGGACAAGGCCGGAGATCAGAAGCTGAGTGGGTGGGCGCGGCCAATAACCGGTGCTGCGGACACGCGATCTCGATGATCGGTGAATTCCTGCTTTCGTGCGCGCGAAGAAGTCATGCTGAGATAAAGGCCGCAAAGGGAGTGTGATTCCTAACACTGTCTGCTATTGGACTCGCCGCGGATGGTGGAGCTTGGGGGACAAGTCGCCATTGATGGGTTACAAGCCGAAGATCCTAAACGAGTGAGATTTTGTAAAGAAGTTGCGTGAGCGGGGTTTGTCCCGCCGGGGTGTGGTCCCTGGCAGGCGGGCGTATCCCTCGTCGACCTCGATGTAGGGATCTCCCTTCTGGAAGTTGATCAGGTAGTCCTGACCTGGCATCCAGGAGGGCATGGTGTTGGGTATTTCGTTGACCTGGGGTGTATATCCTTCTGGTTGTATGAAACGTCGTAGTGGTTCTGTATATCCCTGGAAGCCATGTTCTGGCTCGGGAGAGAGGGTATCGTCGACAGCCTTACATATCTCAGATATGTGTGTTATCATTAGAACCTGCCATGAAGCGCGCCGCCCTTTACCTGAGAGTAAGCACCGTCGACCAGCATCCCGAAACCCAGCTCTACGATCTGCGTCAGATGGCCAGCCAGCGCGGCTACCAGATCGTGCAGGAGTACACAGACCGGATCAGCGGTGCGAAGGCCCGCCGGCCTGGATGACATGATACGCGATGCCCGCCGCGGCCGCTTCGATGTCGTCCTGGTCTGGGCCTCGGACCGAATCGCCCGCTCAACACGACACTTCCTCGAAGTGCTCGATGAGCTCAACCGGCTTAACATCGAGTTCGTCAGCTTCCGTGAGCAGATCGATACCGGCGGCCCGCTGGGACGCGCCATCGTCGTGATCATCGGCGCTATTGCTGAACTGGAGCGCAGCCTGATCGTCGAACGGGTCCGTGCCGGCATGCGGCGCGCCCGGCTCGAAGGCAGGCATATCGGGCGCCCATCCCTGGATTTAGATCGCGTGACTATCTTCCAAGACCGCCGGCAGGGCATGAGCCTTGGTCAGATCGCTCGCACTCACCGCGCCTCCAGAGCCACGATCCACCGCATCATTCAAGCAGAGATGCCCGACAATCAGCCCGTCTCAAAAGGGTAGTGAAAACCACCCTGCCAACCTGCACAAAACAAACGGCCAGATCCCACCGATTCGGCCGTTCCATAAGGTGTGGGTTGTGAAACAGAGAACTACGGAGTACTGACCTTGTGAAGCCAGTAGTTTAGATTCGAGAAGCCGACATGTCGGTACTGATCTTTCCAGACGAGACTGGCCCGTTCCGAGTTGTTACCCAAGTAGTAACTGACAGGTTGGCAGTGACTCGACCGGAACCCCCAAAATTGTCTCCTCAATACCGGATATAAGCCTAGGCGATTAGCGTGAAGCGAATTGCGGGTTCCCAATGAATCGGCAATCAAATCAAACATCCCCCCACCTTGCACCCCACACCCCTCCATCGCTATTGTTGGGACTGAGCGCACGCACTACTCCGGAAGCCCTCCATGGAAGTCTTAAAACACCTCTTCGAGCATTACTTCCATGCGCCGCCTGATACCGTGCGGCCCCTCCAGGGCGAACTCGGCGGATCTGGCCGCGCAATTATCCGCCTCTCCGCAGGCGCCCACACCGCCATTGGCATCCTCTCCGGCGTCCGCGAAGAAAACCTCGCCTTCCTCGAGTTCTCCCGCCACTTCCGCCACCATGGCCTTCCGGTTCCCGCAATTTACGCCGAAGACCTTTCCCAGGGCGCCTACCTCGAAGAAGACCTCGGCGACACCACCCTCTATCAGTTCCTCTCCGCCAACCGCCGCGCCGAATCCATCTCCCCGCAGGTCATTGACGCCTACCGCCGCGCCGTCGCCATCCTTCCGCGTTTCCAAGTCGATGCCGGCCGCGATCTCAACTACAAAGTCTGCTATCCCCGCTCCAGCTTCGACCGACAATCCATTGCGTGGGATCTCAACTACTTCAAGTACTACTTCCTCCGTCTCGCCGGCATCCCCTTCAACGAACAGGCCCTCGAAGACGACTTCGGCCGCCTTACCCGTTTCCTTCTCACCGCCCCCCGCGACTACTTTCTCTACCGCGACTTCCAATCCCGCAACATCATGATTCGCGACGGCAAGCCCTTCTTCCTCGACTACCAGGGCGGCCGCAAAGGCGCGCTCCAATACGACATCGCCTCGCTCCTCTACGACGGCAAAGCCGACCTTCCGCCTGCGCTTCGCCAGCAGCTTCTCGACCACTATCTCGACTCGCTCGCCACCCACATATCTGTCGACCGCGCCGCCTTCACGGAGCACTATTACGCCTACGTCTACGTCCGAATCATGCAGGCTCTCGGCGCATACGGCTTCCGCGGATTCTTCGAACGCAAGCCCCACTTTCTTCAATCCGTCCCATACGCACTCAAGAACCTCCGCTGGCTCGCTGAAAATGTCCGTCTGCCCATCCATCTTCCTGCTCTCGACCAGGCCTTCCAGGCCATGATCGCGTCCACCAAAATTCCAGACCCTCCCGGCCTCCATCGCCGCCCCTCACCGTCCGCATCTTCAGCTTTTCATTCCACCACGAAGCGCCCACCGACCCCTCCGGCAACGGCGGCGGCTTTGTCTTCGATGCCCGCAGCCTCCCCAACCCCGGCCGCCAGGAGCAATTCCGGGCGCTCACCGGCCAGGATGCTCCCGTCATCGACTACCTCCGCCAGCAGGAATCCGTCCACCAGTTCCTGGCTGCGGTGCTCACCCTCGTCGACTCCACCGTCGCCGCCTATCGCCAGCGGGGATTCCAGAACCTCATGGTTTCCTTCGGCTGCACCGGCGGCCAGCATCGCTCAGTTTTTCTCGCCGAGCAACTCGCCAATCATCTGCGTGCCACCCCTGGCGTCGAACTCCTGATCCGCCACGTCGAGCTCGAAAAGCGCTCTCTGGAGCAGCCTGTTCCATGAAAGCCATGATCCTCGCCGCGGGTCTCGGCACCCGCCTGCGCCCCCTCACCAACGACCGCCCCAAAGCCCTCGTCGAGGTCGCCGGCCGCACCCTCCTCGACCTCACCCTCGCCCGCCTTCGCACCTTCGACATTTTTGAGGTCATGATCAACACGCACCACCACGCCGAAATGATCGCCGACTACCTGCGCGCCCACCGCAACTTCGGCATGTCCATCGCTCTCTCGCCCGAGCCCATCCTCCTCAATACTGGCGGCGGCCTTAAAAACGCCGCGCCATTCTTCCTCGACTCCGCCAGGCCCCGCCGCCTTCCTCGTCCACAACGTCGACATCCTCTCCACCATCGACATCGCCCAAATGCTCCGCCAGCACACTGCAACCGGCGCCCTCGCAACCCTTGCCGTCCAACCCCGCGCAACCTCCCGCCAACTCCTCTTCGACAGCGCGGGCCAACTCTGCGGCCGTCAAATTTCAGGCGAGACCCAACTGGTCCGCAACGCCGCAGACCCTCAATCGCAAGCTTTCTCCGGCATCCACTTCCTCTCCACCCGAATTTTCAAGAAGCTCACGGAGCAAGGCCCCTTCTCCATCATTGACGCCTATCTACGCCTCGCCGGCGAGGGTGAAAACATTCTCGCCTTCCATGCTGGCGACGCCTACTGGCGCGATCTCGGCCGTCCAGAGAGCATCGACCAGGCAGCCCACGACATCGCCACCGGCAAATACCCAGCGCCCTGAAGCGCCCTTTACTAACCTTTAGGTCTGTTGCGCTGAATTCACTTTGGAATATGATTTGGCGTGTATAGGGCCTTGCTGTCGCGTGGTCGCCAATTCGGACAGAACCCCTCCATTTGCGAGTTCTGTTTGGATAGGCGGTCATACGCCCGGAACCCGGAAGTTGGCAGTTCCTCTGTCCTTCAATCGATGAGTTGGGGCTTGCTTGCCGATCGTGCGTACCTGCCGACTAAAGGTAAATGGCGTGGCCCAACAGGCCTTCCAAGACAAATACGAACGCGTCGGCCGTTTCTAATTGCTCAATGTTGTAGGTACCCTCAAGTGCGCCAGGTTCAACTTCACGATACTGGATGTGCATCTGCGTCTCAGCTGGGTCATGCTCGGCAAAATATTCTCTCTTGATACGCTGAAGGCTGTTCTCGTCCCCAGAAAGATACGTGATTGCTGCAGTCTTTGATTTGCTCGGATCGAAAGTGAAGGTCAGGCCAATTGCTTGCGGATCAGGCATTTTTCCCCACCCGCTATTGAATGGCGACGAAGGGTCCGTCTCCGCTCCCGTCTTCCGGTAGTGCCTTACGGCCCAGAATTCCGCGCGAATGTTTACATGTTTCCATTCAGGAAGATTGGCAGGCAATGCTCTTGCGCCTTGTTCCCCATTGATTCTGGCAAGAACTTCGCGGAGATAATCTTCGCTTGTCGCTACGACGGCAATGTTCGGCTTGGGGAATGTTATATAGGTCGTCCATATATCCTCTTCCGACTTCTCTTGAAAAACAGTTATCTCATGCCCTCCGATTTGCTGCTTTCGCAGAATACCCGGAGCAGAATCTCTCAGGAATGCATCTGCGTTGGCCGTAATGTTTCCCGCGAATACAGCGATCACGCCGCCTTGATACCTCATTCCGCCTAAGCCTGTCGGGGCCTGAAAATTCCGCGAACCTTCGATTGCTGCGACGACGGGCTTGTCCTTGAGATTCTTTGCCAGCAGGCCATCCTTACCTGCGAGAAGCAGAAGGGGAAACTGCATGAATTGATCCCGCACCTCGTCCGCAGACTTTGCCGTCCTAAGGCCTCCGCTGGAATCCTTCTCCACCTGCGGCAACAAAAAGGGACCCATTACGGCGCTCACAGTTTCAGTATCCGCGGGAAACCAGTTGAGCATTTGCTCCATAAGCTGGGCCGAAGGGGATGAAACTCCGGTCAGTTTCGGCATTGCACGGGGCGGACTGGCAAGATTTGCTTTGTCGTTGCAATTGGCGGTGCACTGGCTTGTGCTTCCGGATTTGTGCACTCGGTATACCTGGACCTCCGCTCCAGATTTGACTCCTACCAGTCCGCCGTCCGGCGAGATCGCCAGTCCGCCCCATCCGAAGCGCGTATCTCCATAAGACCCGTAGAAATAACCCTGCCCCCAGCCGGAGCTGCGAGGTACGCTCAGCGTCATCAGCGGAGTTGCAGACTTGGTGCTAAAAACTCTGGCTGTGATCTGGTCCGGTTCATTATTCTGCGCAGTACCCCACCGCATGGTCGGAACCGCGAATCGCTGGCCGCTAAGCGATGCAACGATTGGACCATCGAGCTGTTCGAACCCCAGATCAAAATCCCAAAATACTTTTCCATCCGTAGACACGGTTAGAAGTCTGTTTGTGGCGCCACAGGTAGGGCCGGCAAGTTCCTGTTGATTGATGAAGCCCCAACTACCGCACAATTCTCCCTGATTGGCGAGCAACTCTTTCGGCGCGACCGAGGAAGACCTGAAATAGAGTGAGGATCGCACGGCCCATGCCGTTTCGTCGCCCCACAGCGCCTCGATAGTATGCGGCGGACGAGTTGCGGCCTCGCTCCACGACTTGGTTACGGACAAGGTCCCGGTATCAAGCAGGTCGTAGCGCGTTGTCCACTGGCTATCGACCCAGCACACTGTGGAGAGCAAAAGTGATTCTCCTGAAGTGCTCACGATCGGGGACAGTTCCGATTGGGCATCAAAATGATGGAGTAACTTGAAGTCTGACGAATAAAGATCGAGCGTGCTGCCAAGCCCAACAACGAACCGCCCATTGGCTGCGGAAAAGAAGAACGATGGCGCAACAGCTTGGGGATTCGCCGGGAGGGGCCAATCGAGCTTTCGTATAAATTCTCCATTGTTCGCATTCAGAAATACCGCTATCAGGCGGAAAGGATCCGATAGTGCGGGTTCGCGCGGTTCTTTAGTGCCGGGCGGCTCATCGTGGACAACAAAATAGACAACGACTACGTTCGGACCTGTGAAGACAACGCCTTGTTGATACGCCCAGTCCACCATGGGCCCGAGGGAAGGCGGCAAATGCGCGAGGGTAGCCGGTGGTCTGCCTTGATAGTCGAATTTTGATAAATCGATCTTCCAAAGGGGCTTTGGTGTTTGTGACTGCATCAGAAGCGGGAGGAAGAACGATGCCAGCAGAACGACACGATTCCGAATCATTGTAGTTTTCTCCCTCCAGAGCCATTTCGATTAGATTGTACTCGTCGTTTCCCAAGGAAGGATTACGACATTAGTTGCTTCAAACTGGCGGTCAAAACGCCGGGGATGGTTTTCAATTGTTGCTAAAATAATGAACTCAGCGAGCTGCGCCGTCATTTTTCTGAGTTCTATCTGTATCGTCGCCAACTCGTCAGTTATCTTTCAGTAAACAGTATCATGGAGTTATGGGGATTTTCCACGGTCGGCAGTTGGGGGGCATCGATATGGTGTCGAGTATTCCAAGGGGTAACTGTGCCCAGTCTTATGCCCACCTTCCTGCATCGCAAAGTAGATTTCTGCAACCATCACTTCGCAATATTCACCGCAATCCCGCCGTTATTGAGACTTTGCTGGGCTGCTTTCATAAAAGCAAAAATCTCCAATGTCTCCTGGTTGGGGACGGGTGGAACTCCCGTTTGGAAGAACTTCACAATTTGCCTTACCAATGAAGAATAGTTGTTGGACACATCGTTGTAGACGGTTGGCGGCCCATTGTGGTGGAAAACGACTGCGCCAAATGTGCTGTAAGGCCGTATGGCGCGGACTGTTCCGATGCGGCCATCCTTCCAGACTCCGGTCACCACATCGGCATCGGGGGTAGAGGTGCGCGTTACCTGCTCTACACCGGGTCCCATGATGGTGAAGAGCATCTCGATGGGATGAATTGCGTACCAGGAAAGATCGAGCTGCTGATGTTCTTCAAGTGGCCCTGGTCCCCAAACAGAGGCTCCGGAGATATCTGGAGTGCGCATTGCCGGGACCGCTCCAAAGCGAAAGGACGAGGCGCTGAACCACGGAACTTTTTGGGCTTCCGCAATTTGGGCGATTTCCTGTGCGTCGGCGAACGTGGAGGCGAGCGGTTTATCGATGAATACAGGTTTTCCGCAGGCCGCGGCTTGCCGGAACTGGTCGAGGTGAACTCGGCCATCCACGCTCTCAAGCAGAATTCCATCAACCAGCGGACAGAGATCGCGAATCTGGCTGACGAGCTGGACGTGCCATTGGTCTTTGAGTTCTGCGCTAAATCCTTCGACCCGATCCCGGCTACTGGGTATGTCCGGGCTGCCGCCTTTGAAGGCTGCGACTACGCGAGCGCCGGGCACATGATCCGGGTTGGAAGCGTCGTTCAGGAGCTTGGTGAATTCCACCACATGGGAAGTATCAGTGCCGATAATGCCCAGCCGCAGGTCGGTTGCGAATGCGCGAGAAGTGAAAAGAATCCCGGCCAGAATGCAGCAGGCGAAGGAGTCGATCGTATACGGTGTCTTTCTGGTCTTTATCATTTGAAACGTCCACCTGAAGGAATTTTCACCGGCCACGAAACCGGTCATTTAATTTGCTAGCTCTCTGACCGCGCGATTTTTATGTGGGTCCGAGAATTTCCAGGTCTCAGAAACGAGACCTGGGGCACCCGCACCCGTGTGTCGCTCTACAAATACCCTTTCACACGGCCAGAGACCTGGAGCCCGGAACTTCCATTTTGCTTTCCCAGCGGCGACAGTATACCGCCAGTTGCCGCTGCTGCGCTCGATTCGCGCCACGGCGAACGGCCGTTTATCCGCTCCGAACATAATCATCTCGGGCAAATGGAGTATGCCGGGTTGACGAAATCTTGAGATTTGAGGTTCAGAATGGTTAGGCTCCTGATTGCTCTCTTGCTGGCGGTCACCGTGCATGCCACTGCTCAGTCTTCAAAAACCCATGGACCTGATTGCAGCGGCAGTTGGCCCACAAACATGGCATAGGCCTCCTTGAATAACGCCCGGTTGCTAAATGGAGATAGGCTTCACCAAGTCAAAAACAACCTGTCTGGCTTCCGAAAATATCGGTAAAGACTTGTGGCATCAAGTTTACTTCGTAACTTTCTTCAAGCGATCCGGCGACGAGATTCAGACGGTCGTGGTTCACGATGCTTCCATGGAGGAATGTTCAATGACTGGCGTACAGTTCTACGTAGTGTCGAAACTCCTGGAATAGTGCGGTATGCCTGAGAACCTTAGCTGGATTTCCGGGCTCTGCGCATGTAGTCGCCAATTCGCACCTTTGACAAGTGTTCGTCCGAGAAGCCCGAGCGACAGGACTCAGCCCGACGCCTCGTCAATTGTGCGAAGATAGATGCGTTGGAGGGAATCATGAAGATCTCGCGTCGTCGGTTCGTGGAGGAATCCGCATTGGGCTGCGCGGCGGCATTGCTCTCTGGCCCGTCTTTCGCTGAAACCAAAAAGATGCCGATGCGCGCGTTTGGTAAGACCGGTGAAAAGATCCCCATCCTCGCCTTCGGCGGGGGCAGCCGCTACCTGATGTATCAGGATGCAGACGAGGCAATTGCAGTGCTGAACCACGCTATCGATCTCGGCATAACCTATATCGATACAGCCCACGAGTATGGCGAACATGGCGAGAGCGAAATGCGGATTGGCGAGGTGATGAAGACGCGACGCAAGGAGGTACTGCTGGCAACGAAAATCAGCAGCCGCAAAGCCGACGAGGTCAAGCGGATGATCGAGGTCAGCCTTCAACGGTTGCAGACTGACCACGTGGATGTACTTCACATTCATGGGCTGGGAAGCGCTGACGACCTTGCTGCGATTGAAGCCCCGGATGGTGCGTTGAAAGCGCTCTACTGGGCGCGCGACCAGAAGATGACGCGCTTCGTGGGTGTAACCAGCCATACCGATCCGCACACATTGGCCGTGGCGCTTGAGCGGCACGACTTCGATTGCACTCAGATGGCCTTGAATGCGGGTTTGACGCGTATAGTGTTCGGGGTGCAGAAAGCGATTCCGATGCCGCAAGGCAGCTTCGAAACGGTGGCGTTGCCTGTGGCCAACCGCAAGAGGCTCGGCGTGATTGCCATGAAGGTCTTCGGGCAGGACTGGCTGCAGGGTAAAGCTCCGGTTGAGAAGCTTATCTATTACTCCATGTCACTCCCGGTAAGCGCGGCGGTCATTGGAATGCCAAAACGCGAGCATGTGGAACAGAACGCCGCACTGGCATGGAACTTTTCGCCACTGCCTGAAGTCGAGATGCGCCGGATATCGGGCTCGATTGCCCACGAGCAAAAGGCGGCGATGGAGGAATTCTTCCGCAGCCATATCGACGCGTGAGAAATCGCGGCGATGCGCGACACGAGATGAGAATCGTCGCGACTACGAGTGGGTAACCGGTAAGGTGCCGAAAGAGTGGTTCATGGGCGGAATCGTCAATTTGCATCTGGAATGTCGCATCATCGCACAGAAAGGGTGACCACAAGTTTACCCCCATTCGGTCTGATGAAATGCTTCCTTCTGGGCTTGCCGCTCGGCTTGTCGCCAACCCGTCAGTTACTCTCTAATTAACATATAAAGTTAGTCTGGACCTCAATGAACCAGCTTAGTTGAGAGTTTTTTCCCTCCGGCTCAGTGACACAAGATCCAATTACAAGTCAGAGTGTAAAGAAGCGTAATAACGAGACGTGTCTATCCATAAAGCGGAATTAGGCAGAATAGGCTAAATAGGACACAGCACAATAGGCTAAATTTCAATTGACACGATAAGCTAAAAAGAATACGACATAAAAAGCTAATATTCGTGCAAAACGACAAGCAAACCCGAGGACGCCTCCATGCACACCCCGTCAGAAAAGCTCGCGCATTCACTGGAGATTCTGAGTAAACTCCAGAATGCCACCGGCGCCGCCATCCGATCAAGGGATTTAACACGCACGCACCGGGAGCGCCTTATTAAGAATGGCTTTCTCCAGGAGGTCATAAAGGGCTGGTTCATCCCGAGCCGCCCGGACGAAGTCCGCGGTGAGAGCACAGCCTGGTATGCGTCTTTCTGGCAATTTTGCGCTGCCTACCTGGAACAGCGTTTCGGCAAGGATTGGTGCATGTCACCCGAGCAGTCGCTGCGTTTGCATGCTGGTAACTGGACAATTCCCCGCCAGCTCGTTGTCCGTTCCCCCAGAGCCCGCAACAAAATCACCGCCCTCCCCCATGGAACATCTCTGCTGGACCTTCGCGCCGCTCTGCCTGTGGCAGGCGATCGCGAGAAAAAGGAAGGACTACGCATTTTTTCGCTCGAATCGGCCCTGATCGCGTGCTCACCCCAATTCTTCGCCCGCAATGCAACTGATGTCCGCGCCGTACTGCCAATTATCCGAAATGCCTCAGGTCTTCTGGCACGAATGCTGGAAGCGGGTCAAAGCACGGTTGCGGGTCGCCTAGCCGGTGTGTTCCGTAATAGTGGTCGCGACCGCGTCGCGGACGATATTACAAAAACGATGATCTCTGCGGGCTACCAAGTGCGCGATAACGACCCATTCACAGACAAACCGACCCTCGCATTGTCGTCTCGCGAAACCTCGCCATACGTGAACCGCATTAGGTTGCTGTGGCAGAAAATGCGTGAGCCGATCAGCGTCAGCTTCCCGCAAGCGCCGGGTATGCCGCGCGTAATAGGCGCGTACATGAAAAGCGTCGATGACGCCTTCGTCACCGATGCCTATCATTCCCTGTCGATCGAGGGATATCGCGTAACCGCCGATCTAATCGAACGCATCCGCAGTAGAAAGTGGAATCCTGAAGCGAATGAAAAGGACCGTGAACAGGCAAACGCTAAGGCGGCACGCGGATATTTGCAGGCCTTTCAAGCGGTCCAGCGAAGCATCAGGCAGGTTCTTGACGGCAAGAATCCTGGCCTGGCCGCGGATGAGGATCATGGAACATGGTACCGGGAGATGTTCGCCCCGAGCGTGACGGCAGGTCTACTCAAGCCTGCCGACCTTTCCGGCTACCGGAACGGCCAGGTTTATATCCGCCGGTCCATGCACGTGCCGCTCAACTGCGACGCAGTGCGGGACGCCATGCCCGCGATGTTTGATTTGCTGGAAGAGGAAGCTGACCCCGGAATAAGAGCAGTGCTGGGACATTTCATCTTTGTCTATATCCATCCGTATATGGACGGCAACGGCCGCATGGGCCGCTTTCTGATGAACCTAATGCTAGCGTCGGGCGGATATCCGTGGACTGTCGTGCCTGTGGGAGACCGCAAGACATATGTGGAAGCCCTCGAAAGCGCCAGCGTTGGTGAGGACATTGGTCCGATCGCAGATTTCTTGGCCGGCCTTGTCAGGAAGCGGTTGGCGGGAGAACCTCTGCCGGCAGTGCCGAATACCTCTTCATGAGCTTCGGTGAAACAGTTGCGCAGCGCTTCCGAGCGTGAGGGTGATTGTGTGGACTGGCAGTGGGTTGTTTCATAACCCACACCTTATGGAACGGCCGAATCGGTGGGATCTGGCCGTTTGTTTTGTGCAGGTTGGCAGGGTGGTTTTCACTACCCTTTTGAGACGGGCTGATTGTCGGGCATCTCTGCTTGAATGATGCGGTGGATCGTGGCTCTGGAGGCGCGGTGAGTGCGAGCGATCTGACCAAGGCTCATGCCCTGCCGGCGGTCTTGGAAGATAGTCACGCGATCTAGATCCAGGGATGGGCGCCCGATATGCCGGCCTTCGAGCCGGGCGCGCCGCATGCCGGCACGGACCCGTTCGACGATCAGGCTGCGCTCCAGTTCAGCAATAGCGCCGATGATCACGACGATGGCGCGGCCCAGCGGGCCGCCGGTATCGATCTGCTCACGGAAGCTGACGAACTCGATGTTAAGCCGGTTGAGCTCATCGAGCACTTCGAGGAAGTGTCGTGTCGAGCGGGCGATTCGGTCCGAGGCCCAGACCAGGACGACATCGAAGCGGCCGCGGCGGGCATCGCGTATCATGTCATCCAGGCCGGCGGGCCTTCGCACCGCTGATCCGGTCTGTGTACTCCTGCACGATCTGGTAGCCGCGCTGGCTGGCCATCTGACGCAGATCGTAGAGCTGGGTTTCGGGATGCTGGTCGACGGTGCTTACTCTCAGGTAAAGGGCGGCGCGCTTCATGGCAGGTTCTAATGATAACACACATATCTGAGATATGTAAGGCTGTCGACGATACCCTCTCTCCCGAGCCAGAACATGGCTTCCAGGGATATACAGAACCACTACGACGTTTCATACAACCAGAAGGATATACACCCCAGGTCAACGAAATACCCAACACCATGCCCTCCTGGATGCCAGGTCAGGACTACCTGATCAACTTCCAGAAGGGAGATCCCTACATCGAGGTCGACGAGGGATACGCCCGCCTGCCGGGCAAAGGCTACGAAGCTCTCCATCCGGAACTGGAAGGACTTAACCCCGAAGACTACCCCGACATTGCCAAGATGCGCATCCTGGGCGATATAGCTCCCTACAGCAGGGAGTACCAGAAGTATGCATCGAGAGTCCGCAACCAGGTGAGCGCTGCCGACCGCAGCGCAAAGGAACTGGGCAAAGAGAACGAACAGACCAGACAGAAAACCGCCGATCTGAAGGTTGAATAACTACATCGAACACTCACGTATCGTTTGCCCAGCTTCCCATCGAAGCTAAGGTGCTGTTTTACATCCAGTCCATGTCAGCGTGGCAATACCACTGTAACTGGCCTCATACAGCGGCCAAGATTTACGCCGATCTGGAGAGTATCTGGAACGCCGAGCGACTCTCTCCTGCAGACCTGCGGGACTGGCCACGTATGTCCACGCTCCTGGTGACCGAACTCAGCAAGTGCATCCCGCATGAGCGGAGCCGGATCGAGCCGCGACTATCGCCTGGGAAGAGGCGCCGGCAATAAAGCCGGACACAGTACACTCGAAAACGGGCGCTGCAATCTGCGGCGCCCGGCTTTTCTTCTGGCTCCGTAGTCGATTTGTATACTTGTTTACATGTCAGCAAGCAATGACAAACGCCGCCGCAAAGACCTTGAACTCTTCGTGCTCGCGCTGATCGAATGCGGGGTCTCAACGCCGTATGCATTGCAAACGGCGGCTGGCCTGTCTCCCGGGGCGACCATCCCAGCACTGGCACGACTCCTGGAAGCGGGTTTCGTCCTTCAGGGCAAGCCTGGCCACCGCGGCCGCGCAGACTACAGAATTACTGCGGCAGGGCGACGCTACCTGAAAAGTGCTTGGAAAGAACTCCTTAAAGACGGTCCGAGCGGCAATCTCGACGCGGACTTGCGTGTGGCGTTGTTGGCGCTCTTTGTGGGAGGCGATCGCGGGCTAGCTAAAGATTTTCTCCGGCTGACGTCGGCCCACAGACTAGAGTCCGCCGTTAAACTCGAAGAACCCGCCGAGTCATCATCGCTTCCGCCGCTTGCCCTTTGGTACCGGAGGCTGCGTTCGGCCTCGTCAGAAACTCTGATGAAGGGGGAATCGGCCGCAGCGCTCGCAATGGCCAAGGCGCTGCCCAGGAAACCGTCAGGCAGGCAGAAGCGGGGCAGAGCTGCATCCAAGCCGTAGAACCGAAGGCAAAGTGTTCCAAAAGGCTTATAAGGGGTATTTGTCGACCCAAAGCCACCTACCCTCGAGGTCCGGGGATCCGGCGGCGCGTTCGACCAGTTCGATCACCTTGTCTGAGGATTAGAAGTGAAGCTACGTGGGCAGGAAGTCTTCAGGTCCGACTTCAGGAACTTGCATTGCCGGCCGTTGCGGTACTGGAAGGACAGGTACACCTATGAAGTTGCTCTTGGGGAGGTATGGAGCGAGCATAGATAAAGACAACGACGAGGTAATCCACAGCAGGTGTACGCGGCCGCAACCAACTAGAAAGCGGCATCTTTGTCATGCGGTATTGATTTTGTCATGCAAAACGATCCGACAGGGCGTAATTGGCATGACAAAGTGGACAAAATGGACAATGTGGAATTGAACTTAAACTAATGAATTTAATTGCTTTTTGAATAGAATCAGCAGGTTAACGAGAAACCTGGCGGAGAGAGGGGGATTCGAACCCCCGATAGAGCTTTTGACCCTATAACGGTTTAGCAAACCGCCGCCTTCAGCCGCTCGGCCATCTCTCCGTGTCTGATGTGGATTATACCGGAATCGAGCATTCGGCATGCAGACGAATGGAAGTCTGCGTGGGGGTGAGTCATTTTTCGCTTTCTGCACTGGGCTGGGGTTGCTACATTCGCTTGGTATGCCCTTTCCATTCCATTCTGACCGGAGGAAGATGCTTCTTGTGCCGCTGGTTGCCGCCACCTACTTTATGGTCTCCGGCGGCCCGTACGGCATTGAGGACATTCTCGGCGGCGCAGGATTTCTAAAAGCCATCCTCATTCTGCTGATCCTGCCGGTGATCTGGTGCCTGCCCACAGCGCTGATGATTGGCGAACTGGCCGCCGCCATACCTGCCGAAGGTGGCTTCTATGTCTGGGTGCGCCGCGCTCTCGGCCATTTCTGGGGCTATCAGGAAAGCTGGCTCTCGCTTACCGCCAGCGTCTTCGACATGGCGCTCTACCCCTCCATCTTCGTTCTCTACCTCGGCAAATTCAGCTCCTCGCTCACGGCGGATTGGCGCGGTTACCTCTGGTCCTTGGCTATCGTCGTCCTTTGCTGTCTTTGGAATCTCCTCGGCGCGCCCCGCATCGGCGAAGACTCGGTCTGGATGTCCGTCCTGCTTCTCACTCCTTTCGCGGTGTTCGTTGTCCTGGGCTTTTGGCACGGCCTCACATTGCACCCAGCCGTTCATTGGGGACGTCCCGCCGATTCTCAGGGCGACGCAGCGGGCCTCTCGACAGCAATCCTCGTCGCTCTCTGGAACTACATGGGCTGGGACAATGCCTCCACTATCGCGCGCGAGGTCGAAAATCCCCAGCGCAACTACCCCCGCGCCATGATCGGCGCCGTTATCCTAACGGCCTTCACCTACGTTCTTCCGCTTTCGGCTATGGCGGTGGCTGGGCTTTCGTCTCAAGACTTTTCTACCGGTTCATGGGCCACTGCGGCCGGCGCAATCGGCGGACCCATCCTGGCCACGGCCGTTATCGCCGGCGGTATCTTATGCGGCATTGGCATGTTTAACGCGCTCATGATGAGCTACACCCGCCTGCCCATGGCCATGGCCGAGGTGGGCATGCTGCCCCGAGTGCTGGCTCGTCGCAACAGCCTCGGCGTTCCCTGGGTTTCAGTGCTCTTGTGCGGGCTGGCCTGGGCACTGGCGCTCAAGCTGCCCTTCGAGCGTCTCATCTCCATTGACCTGATCCTTTACGGTTCGAGCCTGCTGCTGGAGTTTGTGGCACTGGTCGTGTTGCGCATCCGCGAGCCCAATCTTCGGCGGCCATTCAAGGCCGGTAACCTGGCCTTTGCCTGCCTGCTGGGAGTGGGTCCAGCCGTGCTGATCGCTTACGCGCTCTATGCCTCGCGCAACGAAAAGCTCTTCGGCTCGACTTCCGCACTGCTGTTTGCGTCCGCAGTGGGAGTGCTGGGGCCGTTATCCTACTGGTTCACGTCCGCTCCACTGCTGCGAAGGCGTTTGAAGGCCGGCCCGGCTGCGGATTAGAGTTACTTACCCGACCTCTATTTTTCCGTAGCGTTTTTCGCCTTATTCTCAAGAAACTGCTTGGCGGAGTGCACCACCTGGTCGCGCGCATAGGCAGCATCGCGCCAGCCCTTGATCTCAACCCGCTTGCCCTCCAGATCTTTGTATATCGAAAAGAAATGGGTAATCTCCTTGAGCATGTGCGGATAAATATCGGTGTAGTTCCACACATTGTTATAGCGGGGATTGTTTTTCCCCACCGCCAGCACCTTTTCGTCCAGCGTGCCCTGGTCCAGCATCTCTAGCAGGCCGATAGGGCGCACCTCCTGCACACAGCCGGGAAAGCTCGGCCCCGGCACCAGTACCAGCACATCCAGTGGGTCGCCGTCGTCGCTCAGCGTGGAGGGAATAAAGCCGTAATCTCCGGGGTAGTGGACCGGCGAATGCAGGTTGCGGTCCAGCTTGAAGACGTGCAACTGTTTGTCATATTCGAACTTTTGCGTGCCGTCCAGCGGTATTTCAATGACAACACGAAAGATCTCAGGCGAACGGTCGCCGATGGGCAGTTCCAGATAATTAACCATTGCGTTTTGCTTCTCCTTCGGGGATGGGAAGATGAATTGGCCAGGTGATCGAACAGGAACTACGGGGAACTGCATTCGTCACTCCGGCCAGACCCCGGAACTACTATAATCAGGGATAATGAAGGCGCATGTCTATGTCACGCTGAAGACCTCGGTCCTGGATCCTCAGGGCCAGACCATCCAGAACGCCCTGCGCAAAATTGGATTTGCAGAGGTAATCGCGGTCCGCCAGGGCAAGTATTTCGCACTTACGCTCACCGATGGGCTGAGCGCGGAGGCGGCGAAGGCTCAGGTGGAGCGCATCGCCCGCGAGGTGCTCACCAACCCGGTAATTGAAGAATTCACTTACCGCATCGAAGAATAAAGCTCTACCCTGAATCGCCGATGTGCGCCCCTCCGCTCAACGATCACCAGGGCAGTTGCATGAATGATTCTTGTTGCTCTATATGGTTTCATCCCTCGCTGAAAAAGAGGAGCAACAGCCTTCTTCCCGGAGGGAAGAAACGAAAATAGCCCCGGACGGAGTCCGGGGTACACCCGAATACCGTTTTTCGCGTCCCATAGGGACGCGGTGAACCTCTTCCTCCCAGCGCGAATGATCGGGCGCCCGCCCGGCTGTGATAGTGTGATAGGTCGCCATGCCTACAGATTTAGTGCCCAGCCTGCTCTCTCGCGCTACAGAACTGCTTGAAGCGGAGTTTGCCGCTTTGCCCTCCTTTCAGGCCGTCCATGAGCCCGCCGCAATGGCCCGAATTTTGCAGGACACGGCGCACCGGCTGGGGGACAACTACCCCTACTTCCATCCTCTTTATGCAGGGCAAATGCTCAAGCCGCCGCATCCGCTGGCGCGGGCGGCCTATGCGCTGGCCATGAACCTGAACCCCAACAACCATGCGCGCGACGGCGGGCGGGCCAGTTCGGAGATGGAGATTGAGGCCGTCCGCGAGATTGCGGGCATCTTCGACTGGACGGAGTATCTGGGTCACCTGACTTCAAGCGGCACACTGGCCAACCTGGAAGCGCTGTGGGTGGCCGGGCAGTTGGCGCCTGGACGGCGGATTGTTGGCTCCGAGCAGGCCCACTATACTCACCGGCGCATCTCCGCGGTGCTGAAGATCGCGTATGCTGAAATCCCCGCCGACAACTGCGGCCGCATGAGCCTGGAAGCTCTCGAAACCGAACTGCACAAGGGCGATGTGGGCACGGTGGTGGTGACGCTGGGCACTACGGCCACAGGATCGGTAGACCCGCTGCATCAAATCCTAGAGCTTCGCAAGCGATACGGATTCCGCGTGCATGTGGATGCAGCCTACGGCGGCTACTTCCGCTTGATTCCCGAAGCGCTGGACGAGCCTGCGCGGCTGGCTTACGCGGCTGCATCCGAGGCCGACTCCATCGTCATCGATCCCCACAAGCACGGTTTGCAGCCCTATGGCTGCGGATGCGTACTCTTTCGCGATCCCGCCGTGGGCCGCTTTTACAAGCACGATTCGCCTTACACTTACTTCACGTCGAAACAGTTGCACCTGGGCGAGATCAGCCTGGAGTGTTCGCGTGCCGGGGCCTCGGCCGTTGCTTTGTGGGCCACGCAAAAGCTTTTGCCGCTGAAGCCGGGTAGCACGTTTGCGAGCGGCCTGGCGAAGGGCCGTGCAGCGGCTCTGGAACTGGACCGGCGGTTGCGTCAAGACACGCGCTTTCAGCCGCTCGCCGCCGGCGCGCCCGAGCTGGATATTGTGGTCTGGAAGCTGAACGCGAACTCCATCGAGCAGTCCTCCGAGCTGGCGCAAAAAGCCTTTGTGGCCTGCGCCGCCCGCGATTTGCACTTGGCCCTTGTACAATTGCCGGTGGCCTGGTTCCAGCTTGCAGGCACTGGGGTAAATGAGCCTGCATCCGGATTGGTGACCTGTCTGCGTTCGGTTTTGATGAAGCCCGAGCATGAGGCGTGGCTGGACAGAATATGGGAGAGATGGATCGCTGCATGCGCTGAAGTCCGGGGAGATTAATTCCGGTCGTTGTGATTGAAACCTATCGAGGAGTGAACCGCCATGCACGATCCTGCCGTTTTTCGTTCCATGCACATTGCCCGTTTCCATGCGGAGCCGGCAATCTTTGTGGCGCCGGGCCGCGTCAACCTGATCGGCGAGCACACCGATTATGCCGAGGGCTTTGTGATGCCCGTGGCCATTGACTTTGCCACGCTGGCAGCCATCTCGCCGCGCTCTGACGGCAAGATCGTCCTCTACTCTGAAAACTACGGGCAGGAGCGGTATTTTGATGCGGCGGCGCTGCCCCCAAAGGCGACCCAGCACTGGACCGACTACCCCATCGGAGTAGTTTCAATCCTCACCGGCGAAGGCCATAAGATTCCGGGTTTCAGCCTGACCCTTTGGGGCGACGTTCCTTTGGGTTCGGGGTTGTCCAGTTCGGCTGCCCTCGAGGTAGTTACTGCACTGGCCGTGCTTTCGCTCGTCGGCGCCAGTTACCCAGGCCCCGTACTTGCCCGTCTCTGCCAGCGTGCGGAGAACGAATATGTAGGCGCTAGTTGCGGCATCATGGACCAGTTCATCAGCGCCAACGGCAAAAAGGATCACGCTCTGTTGCTCGACTGCCGCGATTTGAGCTTCAAGCTCGCGCCGATTCCCTCTCACGTGGCGCTGGTCATCGCCAACACCATGGTTAAGCACTCTGTCGCCGGCGGCGACTATCCCACCCGCCGCGCCGAATCCGAGGCAGCCTGCGCGGTCATCGCCAGCCACCGGCCCGGTGTTCCCTTCCTGCGCGACGCCACGCTTGAGGATCTTGATCAATGGGGCTCCGAGATGGCGCCCAAATCGCTGATGCGCGCCCGCCACGTGATCAGCGAAAACCTGCGCACGGTGGCCGCCGCCGATGCCCTGCTGAAGGGCGATCTGGCCGAGTTGGGCCGTCTGATGGCCGAGGCGCACACCAGCTATAGCAAGGATTTTGAAGGCAGTTGCGAAGAGGCCGACGCGATGGTCGCGCTGGCGCAGGATCTGCCCGGCCTGATCGGCGCGCGGCTCACCGGCGGAGGCTTTGGCGGCTGCACCGTCAACGTAGTGGAGCAAACCCAGGCAACGGCCTTTGCCGAGGCGCTGGGCAAGCGCTATACCGCGCAATTCGCCATCGTGCCGCAGATTCACATCTGCCATGCATCGGGAGGAGCTCACCGGCTGGAGTAGAACATGTTGCAAAAGCTGGGTTTTGAAAGGGCACGGTTTCAACCGTGCCACTGGAAACCCAAAAAATCGCGGGCTTTAGCCCCTGAGGGATATTACCCAATTTACTGAATAGCAACTATGCAGCCGCATCAGATCTGTCGTCGAGTTTTTGCACGCAAGTAATCGGACCCCAATTACGATCCGTTCACCAGACAGAAGCGATCACCGTCTTTTACCAAAAGAATAATTTTGAATTGCAATGGGTGATGTGCATGAACTGGGAAAAGTATGGATGGTGTATTGCAGCACTCGTGAAGTTCGCTTCGCTTGGAGTCCCGGCTGCCGTAATTCTGTGGTTTTGGAGGAAGGAGGGACTGGATTGCCGGACGCTCTATTATGCATGTTGCGCAAATCTATGCGCGTATCTGCTTTGGTTTGCGGCAATATTTTTTATGTCGATTGTGGACGATTCACAAGCGTACCGTGACTGGATTAACTTTTCCGGCATTACTGCTGCATTCGCAGTTTCTATCCCGTTATTGTTTATATTCGGGTCTCTTGTCCTATGCGTTCTAAGTATACTTGCGAAACAAAAAGAACGGCTATTTAGGGGTTTGTTCAATATGCTGATGCTCATTTTGTGGGGTTTATCTGTAGTCGCGCCGAACTAATTGTGAAGTTCAATACTTTGAGATTCAAGGCAGACCCGTCCAACAGCAAATCATCCGCGCCGTTAGAATGACCGGGGGTTGGCAATCGTGCCAAAGAAATCGCGACGGCGCAAACCCCAACTTAAACGCCCGCACGCAGCACAGATAGAGTGCACAGGCAAGAAAATGAATTCACCCGACAGGGTGGCGAAGCCACGACTGCGTGCATTTCTGGCGTTCCTTGCTAAAATCGAACGAGGTTTGATCCGCTGAAGACCGGCAGGATTTTTTGCCTGGCAGACTTTCCCGGATTTCTTTTCTTGATCGTCGCTTCGCCGTCTGGAAGCGTCGCGGAGAAATAAATAAGACGATGCAAGCAACCAAAGTCAAAACCTTTTTCCTACGAAAATTTCCCCGGTGAAGGTCTGGTGGCGTACTTCTCAATGGAGATCGCCATCAATCCGGCCATGCCCACCTACTCCGGCGGCCTGGGCATTCTGGCCGGCGATTCGATGCGTTCCTCGGCCGACCTGGGTGTTCCGCTGGTGGCCTTCACACTGCTGCACCGCAAGGGGTTCTTCCAGCAGCACCTTGACGGCAAGGGCGTGCAGAGTGAGGACGTTCAGTCGTGGAATCCGGCGGACTTCTGCATCGAAGAGCCGGCGCGGGTAACGGTTTCAGTGGAAGACCGCATTGTGACGGTGCGTGCCTGGCGTTATGAAATGGTGGGCCGTTATGGGCACGTGGTGCCGATCTATCTGCTCGATACCGATCTGGAGGTAAATTCAGGATGGGATCGAGGCTTGACCGATCACCTTTACGGCGGCGATAGCAACTACCGCTTGCAGCAGGAAATTGTGCTGGGCATGGGTGGCGCGCGCATGGCCCACGCGCTGGGCCACCGGGTGAATGTGTATCACATGAACGAGGGCCACGCGGCGTTGCTTACGCTGGCGCTGCTGGAGAGAGAGCTGGGCGGAGGGCCGCTGAGCGCGGCCACTGAAGCTGATCTTGCCTCGGTGCGCCGTAGGTGCGTCTTCACCACGCACACACCGGTTCCGGCAGGCCACGATCGCTTTTCTCTGGAGCAGACGATTCGCATTCTGGGAGGCGACCGGACTGCGCGCTTGGAAAAGCTGGGTTGTTTTCGCGATGGCCTGCTGAACATGACGCTCCTGGCGCTCAACTTTTCGCGCTATGCCAACGGCGTGGCCATACAGCATGCAAAAGTGTCACGGCAGATGTTCCCGGAGTTTACTATCGACTCCATCACCAACGGCGTTCACGCGCCCACCTGGGCTTCGGAACCGATCCAGCAGTTGCTGGATGCGAACTTCTCCTCGTGGCGGCGCGACAATCTTTATCTGCGCAACGCCATCGATCTGCCGGAGAAGGATATTCTCGCGGCGCACGCCCGCAACAAAGAGGCGCTGCTCACTGAGGTTGTTTCGAGCACCGGGCTGGTGCTGAATCCAAAAGTGCTGACGCTGGGGTTTGCCCGCCGCGCGGCCACCTACAAACGCGCCACGCTGCTGTTCAACGATCCCAAGCGGCTGGCGGAGATCGCCGCGCAAGCGGGCGGGTTGCAGATTATTTTCGCCGGCAAGGCCCATCCGCAGGACGAACCCGGCAAGAAGCTTGATCCAGGAAGTCGTCGAGGATGCGGCTAAATATTCCAACGATGTGCTGCGCATCGTTTATCTCGAAAACTACGCCTGGAACCTGGGCGCGCTGATGACCGCCGGCGTGGATGTTTGGGTGAATACGCCGCGGCGCCCCTATGAAGCCTCCGGCACCAGCGGCATGAAGGCCGCGCTCAACGG
This sequence comes from uncultured Acidobacteriaceae bacterium, assembly GCA_963724755.1. Taxonomy (GTDB): domain Bacteria; phylum Acidobacteriota; class Terriglobia; order Terriglobales; family Acidobacteriaceae; genus Telmatobacter. The sequence continues at coordinate 223,613 of CAVRVZ010000014.1, read as the reverse complement.
CGTTCCCAGCCTCTCGATTCTGGACGGCTGGTGGATCGAGGGCTGCATTGAGGGTTTCACCGGCTGGGCCATCGAGAACGGCGCCAACGATCAGGAGGAAGCGGCCTCGCTCTATAAAAAACTTGAGACGGCCGTGGTTCCGCTCTACCTGGAAGCGCCGGAGAAGTGGGCGCGGCTGATGCGCTCGACACTGGCCTTCAACGGATCCTACTTCAACACCAACCGCATGATGAATCAGTACGCACGCAACGCATACTATCCGGTGAAGCTGATCGAGCAGGCGAAGGTCGAGGAAGAGGCCATTGCGAAGTGAGGCGAAGAACAGCCTTCAGCTGCTGGCAGCTGCTCAGTCACCTGGCGCTTCCTCCAGCTCGGCGCCGATGCGTCGCAGCTTCATGAACTTCCATTGCAGGCGGTCGAAGAAGAGGTAGACCACCGGCGTCGTGAAGAGCGTCAGCATCTGCGAAACGATGAGCCCGCCGACGATGGTGATGCCCAGCGGCTTGCGCAGCTCCGAGCCCACGCCCATGCCGATGGCCAGCGGCAATCCGCCGAAGAGCGCGGCCATGGTGGTCATCATGATGGGGCGGAAGCGCAACAAGCACGCCTGATAAATCGCTTCCACGGGCGGCAGCCCCTGTTCGCGCTCGGCCTGCAGGGCAAAATCGATCATCATGATGGCGTTCTTTTTCACGATGCCGATGAGCAGGATGATGCCGATCAGCGCAATGATGCTCAGGTCGGTTCCGGTGAGCAGCAGCGCGAGGATCGCGCCCACGCCGGCCGGGGGCAGCGTGGAGAGAATCGTCAGCGGATGGATGAGGCTTTCATAGAGAATGCCGAGCACGATGTAGACGGCGACCAGCGCGGCCAGGATGAGCCATGGCTCGTTCTTGAGCGAGTCCTGAAAGGCCTGCGCGGTTCCCTGGAAGGTGGCGTGAATGGCGCTGGGCATGCCCATCTCGCTCTGCGCTTTTTCGAGAGCCGTCACCGCATCGCCCAGAGCCACGTTGGGCGCAAGATTGAAAGTGATGGTGACGGCCGGATACTGGCCCTGGTGGTTGACCGCCAGTGAAGTGCGCTGGCGCTCAAAGTGAGCGATGGTGGAGAGCGGAACCATTGCGCCGCCCGATGATGGAGTTGGGCCTGCTGTAGCCGGAGCAGCGTTTGCGGCTGCGATTGCCGCAGTGGGCGATAGGACCGCGGGAACCGTAGCCGAGGACGAAGCGAGAGACGTAGCCGGAGCGGCGGACGTTGTGGCCGCAATCGTCCTTGGCATGGCTGTGGTAGCGCCCACAACATTATTGGCCTTGATGTAAATGCCATTGAGCGCGTCGGGGCTGAGCTGGTATTTGGGATCGACCTCCATGACCACGTAGTACTGGTTCAGCGCGGTGTACATGGTGGAGACTTCGCGCTGGCCGAAGGCGTCGTAGAGCACATTGTCGATGGCGGCGGCGGTGATGCCCAGCCGCGAGGCGGTGTCGCGATCGATCACCAGGTTGGCGGCCAGGCCCTGGTTCTGCTGGTCGGTGGAGACGTCGCGCAGCTGGGGCAGTGCTTTTGCGCGCTCTTCGAGCTGCGGCGCCCAGGTGTTCAGCTCATTCAGATTTTCGTCTGAGAGCGTGTACTGGTATTGCGCCGCGCTGCTGCGGCCGCCGATCTGGATATCCTGAAAGGCCTGCAGAAAGAGCGTGGCGCCGGGCACGCTGGTGAGCTTTGCGCGCAGGCGGTTCACCACATCGTCGGCGGAGACGCGGCCAGGCCGCTGGTCGAGCGGCTTGAGGCCGACGAACATGAAGCCCACGTTATTGCTGTTGCGGCCGCCGCCCGCAAAGGCCGTTACCGATCGCACCGCCGGATCTTCGAGCGTCATCTGCGCAAGTTTGCGCTGCTTGTCGCGCATGGCGGGAAAGCTGATGTCCTGCGCGGCCATGGTTTGGCCGCCCAGCCGGCCTGTGTCCTGCTGCGGAAAAAAGCCCTTGGGCACGATCATGTAGAGGTAGACGTTCAGTACAAAGGTTCCGATGGGCACAAAGAGCATCAGTCGTCTGGTGGCGCAGCACCCAGCGCAGCGCCGGCGTTGTATTCGTAGTGAAGCCGCTGAAAGGCGCCTTCGCTGAAGCGGTAGATGGGACCGTGGCGGCTTTCGTCGCGCTGCTTCAGAAACTGCGCGCACAGCATGGGCGTGGTGGTGAGCGAGACCAGCAGCGAGACGGCGATGGCCACGCTGAGAGTGACGGCGAATTCGCGGAAGAGCTTGCCCACGATGCCGCCCATGAGCAGAATCGGAATGAAGACGGCGATCAGCGACGTGCTCATCGAGAGCACGGTAAAGCCGATCTCGCGCGAACCCTTCATCGCCGCATCGAAGGGCGTCATGCCGTCTTCGAGATAGCGAGTGATGTTCTCGATCACCACGATGGCGTCGTCGACCACAAATCCCGTAGCGATGGTCAGCGCCATCAGCGAGAGATTGTCGATGGTGTAGCCGAGCAGGTACATCACGCCGAAGGTGCCCACCAGCGAGAGCGGCACGGCGATCGATGGAATGATGGTGGCCCACACCTCGCGCAGAAACAGGAAGACCACCAGCACCACCAGCACCACGCTGATCAGGAGCGAGATCTCGACGTCGTGAACGCTGGCGCGGATGGTGGTGGTGCGGTCCACGGCTACGTCAATCTTGATGGTGGGCGGAATGGCGGCCTGCAGGCGCGGCATCTCGGCCATCACGTTGTCCACGGTCGAAATGACGTTGGCGCCGGGAATCTTGAAGATGATGAGCAGGACGGCGTCTCTTGAGCTTGCCGGGCGGGCCCTTGTTCAGGATTGATGCCGGAGACGCCGGCGGTGTGAATGTCGGCGACGCTGTCGACAACGGTGCCCAGGTCGGAGATGCGCACCGGCGCGCCGGTCTGCCGGTTATAGCCGGCGATGATGGGCGCATAGTCGCTGGCCTTGAATATCTGATCGTTGTCGTTGATCTGCCAGCGGTGGCCCGCGTCCTGAAAGCCGCCTTTGGGCCGGTTGGCGTTGGCATTGGCCAGCGCCGTGCGCACCGCCTCCAGGCCGATGCCGTTCGAGCCCAGCTGCATGGGGTTCAACTCCACGCGCACCGCGGGGCTGGAGCTGCCGCCGACAAACACCTGGCCCACGCCATCGATCTGCGAGATCTTCTGCGCCAGGATGGAGTCGGCCATATCGTAGATCTGCGGCTTGGGCACCACATCGGAGGTCAGCGTAAGAATCAGGATCGGCGATTCGGCGGGGTTGGCCTTGCGGTAGCCGGGATTCTGAGGCAGGTAAGAGGGCAACTGGCTGCGCGCGGCGTTGATGGCCGCCTGCACGTCGCGAGCGGCGGCGTCGATGTTGCGATTGATGTCGAATTGCAGAACCACTGAAGCCGCGCCCAGCGAGCTGACCGAGGTCATCTGGTTGACGCCGGCGATGCGGCCGAACTGGCGCTCCAGCGGCGTGGCAACCGACGAGGCCATGGTCTCAGGACTGGCGCCGGGCAGGCCCGCGCCGACGCCGATGACCGGAAAGTCCACATTGGGCAGCGAGGCGACGGGCAGCAGCGAGTAAGCCACCGAGCCAGCCAGCAGCAGCGCCAGCGAGAGCAGCGATGTGGCGACCGGGCGTTGGATGAATGGTGCGGAAAGATGCATTGCTCGCGTTTTCCTGACAAATTGCGGTTGAGATTTGAACCCCAGGTCTCAAGTCGAACCTGGTCCCCGGCAATTTTCAGTCCCTAATCCATCAGTCCCTGTCTTTCTAGTCCGCGCTCGCCGGCTGCTGTCCGTAGCTGGTGTGGATCTCCCGCGGCTTCAACCGCTGCGCCAGCTTGTCGAAGTAGAGATAGGTGACCGGCACGGTGTAGAGCGTGAGCAACTGCGAAAGCAGCAGTCCGCCGACGATGGTGATGCCCAGCGGCATGCGCAACTCCGCGCCCACGCCTCCGCCCAGGGCCAGCGGCAATCCGCCCAGCATGGCGGCCATGGTGGTCATCAGAATGGGCCTGAAGCGCAGCTGGCAGGCCTGGAAGATCGCCTCCTCGGCCGTTTGCCTTCGTTGCGCTCGGCCTGCAGGGCAAAGTCGATCATCATGATGGCGTTCTTCTGCACAATGCCGATGAGCAGGATGATGCCGATGAGCGCAATCACGCTGAACTCCGTGCGCGTAATCATCAGGGCAAGCAGCGCGCCCACGCCGGCCGAGGGCAGCGAGGAGATGATGGTGATGGGGTGAATGTAGCTCTCATAGAGCACGCCCAGCACGATGTAAACGGTGACCAGCGCGGCCAGAATCAGCAGCGGCTCGTTGGCCAGCGAAGTTTGAAAGGCCGCGGCCGTTCCCTGGAAGCTGGCATTGATGGCGGCCGGCATCTGGATGCGCTGCTCGATGCGGTTGACGGCCTTGACGGCGTCGCCCAGCGCCTTGCCCGGCGCCAGGTTGAAGCTGATCACGGTGGAAGGAAACTGCCCCTGGTGGCCGATGGCCAGTTGCGCGCGCGACTGCTCCCAGTGGGCCAGCATGCTGAGCGGCACCTGCGGTCCCGTTGCCGGATTTGACGTAGAGATTGTTCAGCGTGCCGGGATCGGTCTGGAAGTTCTGCCCCACCTCCATCACCACGTGGTACTGGTTGAGCTGGGTGAAGATGGTGGAGACCTGGCGCTGGCCGAAGGCGTCGTAGAGCGTGTTGTCGATGTCGGCCATGGCGATGCCCAGCCGCGCCGCGGTGTCGCGATCGATGACCAGCTGAGCGCCCAGCCCCTGGTCCTGCAGGTCGCTGGCCACGTCGGTGACCACTTTTTCCTTGCTCAGCTCGTTGACCATCTTGCGCGTATAAGTGGCCAGCTCGTCCTGATCGGGATCTTCGAGCGAGTACTGAAACTCGGTCCGGCTGACGCGGTCTTCCACCGTCAGGTCCTGCAGCGGCTGCAGAAAGAGCTGAATGCCCTCGGCATCTTCAACGCCTTCCAGCTTTGGCTGCAGGCGGCGGATCACTTCGGTGGCGGAGATCTTGCGCACGTCGAGCGGCTTCAGGTTGATCTGAATGCGGCCCGAGTTCAGCGTGGTGTTGGTTCCGTCCACGCCGATGAAGGAAGAGATGTTATCGACGGCCGGATCCTCGAGCAGAATGTCCACGAGCTTCTGCTGGCGCTGGGCCATGGAGGCGAAGCTGACCGTCTGCGGCGCCTCGCTGATGCCCAGAATCACGCCCGTATCCTGCACCGGGAAAAAGCCCTTGGGAACCACGATGAAGAGCAGAACGGTGGCCACAAAGGTGGAGATGGTGACCATCAGCGTGGTGAAGCGATAGCGCAGCACCACCTGCAACGTGCGCCCATACCAGGCAATCACGGTGTTGAAGACTTTCTCCGACCAATAGTAGAAGCGGGTCTGGCGCGCGACCGCCTTGTCCTGAAGAATGCGCGAGCACATCATCGGCGTCAGCGTCAGCGAGACGAACGCCGAGACCAGGATGGTGACGGCCAGCGTGATGGCGAACTCGCGGAAGAGCCGGCCCACCACGTCGCTCATGAAGAGCAGCGGAATGAGCACCGCGATGAGCGAAACCGTCAGCGACATGATGGTGAAGCCGATCTGTTCGCTGCCCTTGAGCGCGGCGCGCATGGGGCTATCGCCCTCTTCAATGAAGCGCGAGATGTTCTCGATCATCACGATGGCGTCGTCCACCACAAAGCCGGTGGAGATGGTCAGCGCCATCAGGGTGAGGTTGTTCAGCGAGTAGCCCAGCAGGTACATCACGCCGAAGGTGCCCACAATCGACAGCGGCACCGCGACCGAGGGAATGATGGTGGCGGCCAGGTTGCGCAGGAAGAGGAAGATCACCATCACCACCAGCGCGATGGTGAGCATCAGCTCAAATTCCACGTCCCTGACCGAGGCGCGAATGGTGATGGTGCGGTCGGTGAGCACCTTCACCTGCACGGTGGCCGGCATGCTGGTCTGCAACTGCGGCAGCAGCTTCTTGATGCGGTCGACGACGGCGATGATGTTGGCGCCGGGCTGGCGCTGGATATTGACGATCACCGCGGGCTGGCGATCCATCCACGCGGCCTGCTGCGATGTTCTCGGCGGCATCGACGATGGTGGCCACGTCGGAGGCGCGAACGGCGGCGCCGTTGCGATAGGCCACGATCACCGGCTTGTAATCGGCGCTGGAAAGCAGCTGGTCGTTGGCGCCGATGGTGTAGGACTGGCGCGATGCCGTTGAGCGTCCCCTTGGCCTGGTCGACGTTGGCGGCGGCGATGGCGGTGCGCAGATCTTCCAGGCTCAGGTTGTAGGCGGCCAGCTGCGCCGGATTGGCCTGGATGCGCACGGACGGCTTTTGCCCGCCGGCAATCGAGACCAATCCCACGCCGGTGACCTGCGAGATCTTCTGCGCCAGGTTGGTGTCGGCGGCGTCTTCAATCTTGTCCAGCGGCAGCGAATCGGAGGTGAGCGCCAGCGTCATGATGGGCGCGTCGGCGGGATTCACCTTGCTGTAGATGGGCGGATTGGGCAGATCGGTGGGCAGAAAGCTGTTGGCCGCATTGATGGCCGCCTGCACTTCCTGCTCGGCCACGTCGATGTTCTCGTCCAGATTGAATTCGAGGGTGATCACCGAGCCGCCGCCGGAGCTGACCGAGGTCATCTGCTTCAGGCCCGGCATCTGGCCGAACTGGCGCTCCAGCGGCGCGGTCACGGACGAGGCCATCACCTCCGGTCCGCCGCCGGGATAAAAGGTGAGCACCTGGATGATGGGGTAATCGACCTCAGGCAGAGCGGAGACCGGCAACTGCTGGTAGCCCACAAAGCCGGCCAGCAAAATCGCCGCCATCAGCAGCGAAGTCGCTACCGGGCGCAGAATGAATGGCCGGGAAGGACTCAGGCTCACTGCTGCGTCCTCTTTCTGATTGCCGTTTCGCCTGGTTACTGAATGGACCGCTCGGCCTGGCTCCGAGTCCTGCCCTGCTGGAGCTTTGGCTCGCGCTCTGGTCGAGCCGTGCTCACCGTGACGATCTGCCCGTGCCGCAGCCGGTCCGCGCCGTCCACCACCACGTTCTCTCCCGCTTTCAGTCCGCTGTCGAGAATGGTTACCTGGCCCTCGGCCAACGCCACTTTCACGGGCTGAATCCGCGCGGTCGCGGTTCCCTTGGCATCGGTAGCGATGGTCCACACATACGATCCCTGCAGGCCGGTCTGGATCGCCGCCGACGGCACCACCAGCGCATTGGGCCGGTCTTCCATCACCAGGTGAATGTTGACGAACTGGTTGGGAAACAGCGACTGATCCTTGTTGTCGAAGACCGCCTTCAGCTTGTCGGTTCCGGTGGTGGTGTCGATCTGGTTATCGGCGGTGAGCAACTGGCCCTCCGCCAGCTTTTGCACGTCGCCGCGGTCGTAGGCATCCACGGGCAGGCGCCTGTCCGCGGCCAGCTTGTGCAGCACCTGGGGAAGCTCATTCTCGGGCAGGGTGAAGTAAACGGCGATGGGCTGAAACTGGTTGATGATCACCAGGTTGGTGGTGTTGGCGGTGATGATGTTGCCGGGATCCACCAGGCGCAGGCCGATGCGGCCGTTGATGGGCGACTGGATGCTGCACCAGTCGAGCTGCAACTGCGCGGTCTCAATGGCTCCCTTGTCGGCCTCGATTGCGCCCAGGTACTGGCCCTGTGCTGCCTCGTCGGCGTCCAGCGTCTCTTTTGAGACCACGCCCGCATCGTAGAGCGCTTTGTAGCGCTTGTACTCCACCTGCGCGTCTTTCAGCAGCGCCTGGTCGTGGGCCAGCGTGCCTTTGGCCTGGTCCAGCGCGGCCTTGTAGGGCCTGGGGTCGATCACCATGATGGTCTGCCCCTGCCTCACCTGCTGCCCCTCAGTGAACTTCACCGGCTCCAGCTCGCCGCTCACCCGCGCCTTCACCGTCACGCTCATGTAAGGCGTAACCGTGCCCAGCGCGGTCAGATAGATCGGCATGGGCTTCCGCTCCGCCGCCGCCACCTGCACCGGAACCGGCCGGCTCAGCAACTCCGCCTCCTGGCTGGCGCTTTTTGCCGCTGCCAGTTGATGATTCTCGTAGATCCGCCAAACGCCAAGACCCAATAAGCCCGCCAGCACCAGGTAAACAAGGACGCGAATCCAGAACCCCTTGCGCGAAACCGGCTGTTCGATTGCGCTGTTTGTGGGCAGATGGGATTCCGGAGTGCCTTCTATGGACATAATTTCAATTCCTGTCGATTTCTTGTGATTAATGCCCACGAGGGCTTAAATGCTTCTAGCCGGCCAAAAAACAAATTCGCCCGTTTCGTTTCATTGGACTCTCGAGTTCTCAGATGAAGTTTCGTCCGCACCGGCGCCAAACAGAAGGCGAATTCTCTCCCAGGCGGCTGAGCACTGCATTCCCTGAGGGTGCAAGTTGCAACTATTGTATCGAACCGGGCGACGTTCGGGCTTTCGAAGCCGAGCCAGCGGCATGGCGCTCAGGGGCTTCTAAGCCAATCCCCGGTCGCCACTGCTGCTGCTCCCGGCTGACCCACTCGGCGAAATTGACGGCAATCAGAAGCAGGAACGTAACATAAAGCATGCTCAGGGCGCGCAGCTCGCCGGGGTTGCCAAAAAGCAGGTAAAGCGGCAGGTTGATGGCCGCTGCGATTTTGCCGTGGCGCCGCATCACGGGCGGGAGATAACGCCAGCCGCGCCATGCCGTCCAGATCAGCAGGGCCATCGGCAGCAGGGTATAGGCCGGCATCACCAGCAATCCGTAGGTCTTATCCAGCGGCGGGTCGCCGAAGATCCACAAGTTCGGGTGCAGCAGGAAATGGATCTGCTGCGTCAGCCCAAATCCCACTGTCCCGCCCGGGTTCCGCGCGAATCGGAGATTAATGGGAATGTAGACTGCCGCGCTCACCAGGCAGAGCGCTCCGGTTCCCATGAGCGCGATGTTGCGAGAGGTCCTCTGGCGGAGGATGGGATAAAGGGCGGGTATGAAAAACAGGAACGACTCCTTGTTCCAGGTGCCCAGCGCGGCAATGGGCAGTATCCAAAACCAGTCGAACTTGAGCGCTGCCCACACAGCCAGCGCCATGAACGCCAGTTCGGGATAGTCGTAGAAGAAGCCGCCCTTGCATCTGAAAATAGGGAATCAGGAGGATGAAGACAACCGGGGCAAAAATCGCCGCAATCGGATTCAGGTTCAGCGTCCGGCAGACCAGGTGCATGGCATACACCGCCAGCAGCGCAAAAAGGAAAGTGGCGACATAAACGATCAGGTAGCGGAAGAAATAAACCCGATTTCGGGCGATCGGCGAATCGAACATCACATCGGGCAACCTGCTGTCCCGGAGTTGCGCATTGAAGAGCCAGGTCTTCACCGCTTCCGGCGTGGCGCCGTCGATCCAATTGGCGGTGGTAGGCAGCATCTGCCGATAGACAAAGGGCCTGAAACCGGTCCCATCGAGCATCGCGTCCATCCGCAGCAGCGGTATGCTCCAGGATCCCCAATCGTAGAAGTGATATTTCGTGTAGAACCCGTTGAACGAAGCCGATGCAGCAATGAAAAAAAGAACGAAGCAGCAGACTCCATGGTTGAACTTGAAAGAGCGAGTCTCAGTATTCATGGCAGCATTCCACCCCATCGAACAATCTGGCCCCTTTTCCATGCTACAAAACCCTCGCCGGAGTGACGGGACAAAGACTATGCGATTCGAGGAGCTGGGCTTGGAAGAATCAGCCTTGATACTCTCTGCCCCCAGTCCAGATCGACGGCTGGCGCAGGGCGCCGTGCCGGACCCTCGGAATTGCGTCCTTTTCGCCTCTCGGAACGTCTTAAACCTATACGGAAAGCCGTTGTTGTCCGATTCTGCGCCTTTCTACTGCAACTTCGTCTACCATAGTATTTTCAACTATTCTGGTTTCGGCCCCGGCATCCGGGCAATTGATGCGTGCGGTCTGTGAACCAGTGAGCCGGTGCAAACCGGACCGGGAGATTTGCCGCTCCTTTTGAGGCGTAACCGGTCACGGGCAAAGCGGTAATTGAGCCCCGGTTCAGGAGCGAGTACCAGCCTTATGTGGATTGTCCGGCTTGCGCTGCGGCGGCCTTATACTTTTGCCGTCTTTGCGCTATTGATTCTTATCCTCGGCGTCTTCAGCATTCTGTCGATGCCTACGGATATCTTTCCCAATATTGACATTCCCGTAGTGACAGTGGTGTGGAACTTCACTGGCCTGCCCGCGCAGGATATGGCCGACCGCATCGTAACCAACGCCGAGCGGGGAATGACCGTCAGCGTCAACGATATAGAGCACATCGAGTCGCAGTCTCTCAACGGCGTTGGAGTCATCAAGGTCTTCTTACAACCCAACGCCAACGTCGGCGAGGCCGTGGCCCAGGTGACGGCGATCTGCCAGGTGGAGCTGCGATCGCTGCCTCCTGGGACCGTGCCGCCGTTCATCATCCAGTACAACGCCGCCAGCGTTCCCGTGCTGCAGTTGGGACTCTCGGGGAAGGGCCTGAACGAGCAGCAGTTGAACGACCTGGCCACCAACAACATTCGCACCCAGTTGGCCACCATCGAAGGCGCGCAAACACCATATCCCTACGGGGGCAAGGTGCGCGAGATCATGGTGGACCTGGACCTGCACGCACTGCAGGCCAAGGGGCTGTCGCCAGTCGATGTGGTCAGCGCCATCAACGCGCAAAACCTGATCGCGCCAACCGGCACCATCAAGATCGACCGCTTTGAGGATATTGTCGAAACCAATTCCGCACCCGTCACCATCAACGATCTGAACAATCTGCCGATCCGCGCGGTGAAAGGCGCCGTCATCTACATCCGCGATGTGGCCCATGTGCGCGACGGTTATCCTCCGCAGACCAACATTGTGCGCGTTGACGGAAAGCGCGCCATCCTGATGAACATCCTGAAGACCGGCTCGGCCTCCACGCTGGACATCATCAAGGGAGTGAGAGAGAAACTCAAGGACATCAAGGGCCAGTTGCCGCCTCAGTTGCAGATCAACCCCGTATCCGATCAGTCGATCTTTGTGCGCGGCGCCATCAACGGCGTAGTCCGCGAGGCCATCATTGCCGCCTGCCTCACCGCCATCATGATCCTCATCTTCCTGGGCAGTTGGCGCTCCACAATCATCATCGCGGTTTCCATTCCGCTCTCTATCCTCTGCTCACTCACTATGCTTTATGCGCTGCACCAGACCATCAACATCATGACTCTGGGCGGGATGGCGCTGGCCGTTGGCATTCTGGTCGATGATGCAACGGTGGCCATTGAAAACATCAACCGCAGCCTCGAAGCAGGCAAGGAACTGGAGCAATCCATTCTGGACGGCTCGGCGCAGATTGCCACTCCCGCCCTGGTCTCAACCCTCGCCATCTGCATCGTCTTCGTGCCCATGTTCCTTTTGAACGGTGTGGCGCGTTACCTGTTCATTCCCATGGCCGAGGCCGTGGTCTTTGCCATGCTGGCCAGCTATCTGCTCTCCCGCACGCTGGTGCCCACTATGGCCAAGTATCTGCTCAAGGAGCATGACGACGCGGAAACTGCAAAAAAGCGCGTCAGCCGCAATCCCCTGGTGCAGTTTCAACTGGCCTTCGAGTCGTACTTTGAGAAGATGCGCCACGGCTACCTGCGCCTGCTTACGCTGTGCCTGTACCATGCCCCTGTCTTCCTGATCCTGTTTATAGCCTTTACGCTTGCCACAGTGGGGCTTCTTACGCCTTGGCTCGGCCAGGACTTCTTCCCAGCCGTGGACTCCGGCCAGTTCAAAATTCACGTGCGCGCGCACACGGGCATGCGCATTGAAGAGACGGCTGCGCTCTGCGACCACATCGACGCCACCATTCGAGAGCAGATACCATCCAAAGAGCTGGTCACCATCCTTGATAACATCGGCCTGCCCAACTCGTCGCTGAACCTCTCATACTCAACCTCAGCTCCCGTGGGCACGGCCGACGCCGACATTCAGGTCCAATTGAGTCCCCATCACCACCCCACTGCGGCTTATGTCGAGCGCCTGCGCGGCGTGCTGGCCCGTGATTATCCCGGTGTCACCTTCTATATGCTGCCGGTTGATATCGTGACCCAGATTCTCAACTTCGGTCTCTCCGCTCCCATTGATGTCCAGATTATCGGACCTGACCTGGAAGGCGACCGCGCTCTGGCCGAGCACATGCTTGACGAGATTCGCTACGTTCCCGGAGCCGCCGATGCGCGCATTCAGCAGCCTTTCAACCTTCCCAATTGGACAGTGGACGTGGATCGCACCCGCGCCCAGGAGATTGGCTTTACTCAGCAGGATGTGGCCCAGAGCCTGCTGGTGGCGCTCAGTGGCAGCTTCCAGACCAGCCCCAACTTCTATCTGGACCCCAGAAACGGCTTCTCCTACAATGTCGCCATCCAGGCTCCTCAATATCGGCTCGAATCCCTGGCCGCATTAGAGAGCCTGCCCGTCACAGGCCCTGCCATGGCGCCGCAGTACGGCAGCGCCGCCGCCACTGCCGCGCCAGGAATTCCGCCTCCGGTTCAGATGCTGGGCAATCTTGCCGACATCGTGCCCGGAACCGAAGAGGCAACAGTGAGCCATTACGATATCTCACCGGTCATCGATATATACGCCAATGTGGATGGAACCGACCTGGGTACCGTGACCCGCGCGATGGAAAAGATTGTCGCTCGCCACCAGAAAGATCTGCCCCGCGGCTCGCGCTTTATTCTGCGCGGACAGAGCGAAACCATGAAAAAGTCCTATATCGGGCTGCTTGCCGGGCTGGCGTTTTCCATCCTGCTGGTCTACCTGCTCATCGTGGTCAATTTCCAGTCCTGGCTCGATCCATTCATCATCATTTCGGCCTTACCGGCGGCGCTGGCGGGTATCGTCTGGTTCCTCTTCCTCACCAATACCCGGCTCAGCGTGCCAGCGCTTACCGGAGCCATCATGTGCATGGGAGTGGCTACGGCCAACTCCATCCTGGTGGTAAGCTTTGCCCGGGAGCAGTTGGAGATTCTGGTGGGCGACGCGCGCCAGTCCGCGCTGAACGCCGGCTTTGTCCGCTTGCGCCCCGTCCTGATGACCGCCCTGGCCATGATCATCGGCATGGTGCCAATGGCACTGGGCCTGGGGGATGGCGGCGAGCAGAATGCCCCGCTGGGCCGCGCCGTTATTGGCGGACTCCTGTTGGCCACCGTGGCTACTCTTTTCTTTGTTCCCGCATTTTTCTCTGTGGTCCACGGCTGGCTTGAAGGCCGCCGCAAGACGGCGCACGGCACTTCAAGGGCTGGATCTCTCGACGAGTTTGACGATCTATCGGAGTAACTTTCTTATGAGCAACGAATTCGATCCGTACCCGCAAGCTGCCTCTCGGGCAGATCACGATCGCGGCACCGCGCCCGGGCAGAAGCCGATCTCACCGCGCCGCGCTCTCTTGGGCATAGCCGTAGTGCTCGTCGTGGCCGCTGTGCTGGCGGGTTTGGGGTTACTCAGCCGTTTTCATGCAGACAAGACGCTGGCCGCCCGCACCATGGAACTGGCAGCTCCCACGGTCATCGCCATAGCCCCAAGGCAAGGCGCGCAGGTGGACAGTTTTGTGCTGCCCGGCAACGTGACCGCATGGACCGATTCACCCATCTACGCGCGCACCTCCGGCTATCTCACGCATTGGTACTTCGACATAGGCGCCCGTGTGAAAAAAGGCGCACTGCTGGCCGAGATCTCCACTCCCGAACTCGACCAGCAACTGAACCAGGCCAGAGCCGACCTGAATACCGCGCAGGCCAACGCCAACATCGCTCGCATCCAGGCCGATCGCTATTCGGGGCTGGTCAAGTCCGACGCCGTCTCGCAGCAGGATACCGATACCTTCGTCAACCAGGCCGCCTCCACTGCCGCCGCCGTCAAATCCGCGCAGGCCAACGTGCAGCGTCTCACCGAATTGCAATCGTTCGAGAAGGTCAACGCGCCCTTTGACGGCGTGGTCACCGCCCGCAACATCGATATTGGCCAGTTGATCGATGCCGGCGCGGGCAGAGAACTCTTCCACGTGCAGGCCATTCAGATCCTCCGCGTCTACACCAACGTGCCGCAGATTTACTCGCAAAATATGAAGCGCGGCTCTAAAATCGACCTCACCTTTCCTGAGCACCCCGGCAAAATCTACCAGGGAACCCTGGTCCGCACCGCCGACGCCATCGATCCGGTGAGCCGCACCCTGCTGGTCGAAGTAGACGTGAATAATCGCGCCGGCGAGTTGTTGCCCGGCTCGCTCGCCCAGGTCCACTTCAAGGCCCCGCCCGCCGGCCCCGCCTTCATCGTGCCCGCTGCGGCGCTCATCTTCCGCAAAGAAGGCCTGCGCGTCGGCGCCGTGGTCAACGGAAACGTCGCGCATCTGGTTCCAGTCGTAATCGGCGAGGACGACGGAGCCAACGTGCAGATCGTCTCCGGCCTCAACGCCGGCGATCTCGTAATCCAGGATCCGCCCGACTCGCTCATCGAAGGCGAAAAAGTTCGCGTAGTCAACTCCGGCACTCAAACCAATGCGGGAGGCAAGTAATATGCCAGCCGCTCATGACGGGTGCCCCACCCTATCGTCCAGGTGCCCCACCCTCGACGCGTCTTTGTTTTTGCGGCTAGGGTGGGTTTTCGCAGCTGCATGCATTCTCACCGGCTGCAAACCCGTCGGACCCAACTACAATCGCCCCGCCTTTGAAGCTCCCGCGACCTATAAGGAAACCGGCGCAACCGCGGCCATCGTCCCTCCTCCCAACCCCGCCGGAGGCGGCTGGCAAAAGGCCAACCCCTCTGATGGAATGTTGCGCGGCAAATGGTGGGAAATCTACAACGATCCGCAGCTCAACCAGTTGGAAGAGCAAATCAGCCCCAACGGCCAGCCTAATAACCAGGCACTCCGCCAGGCGCTGGAGACTTATCTCGCCGCTCGCGACCAAATCAAGGTTGCCCGGTCCTCACTTTATCCCACGCTCTCCGCCTCGCCTTCGATCTCGCAGAACAGAGTTTCAACCAACGAGCCGCTCTTCAATTCAACCGCAAACCCCACCTACAGCGATTACGAGCTCACCGGACAGGCCAGCTGGGAGCCGGATTTCTTCGGCCGCGTCCGCCGCACCACCGAAGCCGCCCGCGAAACCGCTCAGGCCTCTGCTGCGCTGATGGCCGTTGTGGACCTTAGCCTTCACGCCGAGATGGCTTCCGACTACTTCCAGCTCCGCGGCCTCGACTCTGAAACCAAACTGCTCAAGGCCACCGTAGCCGACCTCGAGCGCCAGCTCAACCTCACCCAGCGCCGTCTTGCTGGCGGAGTAGCCACCGATGTGGACGTAGCACAGGCCCAAACGCAACTTGAAACCTTGCGCGCCCAACTCATTGACGTAGGCGTAGCTCGCGCCCAGTACGAGCACGCCATCGGCACCATCGCAAATCGCAAACTCGCCGGCTTCAGCATTCCCCCCTCGCCACTCGATGAATCACAGCCACTGCCCAAAGTCCCCCTCGGCGTGCCTTCGCAACTCCTCGAGCGCCGTCCCGACGTAGCCGCCGCCGAACGCCTCACCGCCGCCGCCAACGCCCAAATCGGCATCGCTATCAGCGCCTACTATCCCACCATCACGCTAGGCGCAATAGGCGGATTTCAAAGCACCAACCCCGGCACATGGATTCAAGGCCCCAGCGCGCTCTGGTCGCTCGGTGGCCAGGCAACGGAACTCCTCTTCGATGCCGGTCAGCGCCACGCACTCACCGATCAGGCCCGCCTTGCCTACGAAGCCCAATCCGCCGCCTACAGAAACACCATCTTCCAGGCCTTCAACGACGTAGAAGACCAGCTCTCCAGCCTCAGAATTCTCGAGCAGGAGTCGTCCGTAGAAGACCGTGCCGTTGCCGCAGCCCAGCACTCCTTCAATCTATCGAACCAGCGTTACAAAGGCGGCGTCACTAGCTACCTTGAAGTTCTCACCGCCGAAACCACCCTCATCCAGAACCAGCGCACAGCCATCGACTTGCGCACCCGGCAATTTGTTTCCAGCGTTGGCCTCATCCGCTCTCTGGGCGGAAGCTGGGACACAACCCAGTTGCCAAAGTAGCAGAGATCATGTTGAAAAGATCTGCGACTCTGATTCCAGAGTTCAGGGATTAGAGAATAGAAATCATGAGTCGCCCAACTCAAATGTTATGTATCAGGGCACGACTTCAGTCGTGCCACAAAGACAGCTAAATGAATGTGGGCTTTAGCCCCTGAGGGGTGGCTTTTTCAAAATCATCCATCAATATTCGCTTTGCCTCCCTTGCTTTTCCGCACCAACTAGCTTTTAATTCCGTTCGAATGGAAGCGCCAATCAAGCCCGTCCCCACTCCCCGCGCGACCAACCCCGCGTCCCCCGCAACAGCCCTTGCGCTCATCGGTTTCAGTGCCGTCATCGGCCAAATCGTTCTCATGCGCGAGCTGATCGTCGTCTTCAATGGCAACGAAATGTCGTTAGGCATCCTGCTTGCCACCTGGCTCTTCTGGACCGCCGCCGGCAGCAGCCTCTGCAGCCTTTTCAAGCTCGACAAAACCACCGCCCGCCGCGCCGTCGCCACCCTCGAATCCCTGCTCGCCGTCACCCTGCCGCCCACCATCTGGGCCCTCCGCGCCTCCAAGTCCATCTTCCAAACCGTTCCCGGCGAGCTGGTCGGTCCCGCGCCCATGCTGCTCGCATCCCTCCTCTGCCTAAGCCTCTTTTGCTTGTTTTCAGGCGCGCTCTTCGTAGCCGCCGCCCGTATGTTCGAAACCGAGCGAGCCGTCTCCCCACGCATCGCCGCTGGCTCGGCTTACCTTCTTGAAGCCGCCGGCTCCGGCCTGGGAGGAATTCTGGCCAGCCTGGTTCTGCTCCGCTGCCTCGACTCCTTCCAAATCGCCGCCATCGTCTCCATGCTCAACCTCTTCATGGCCGTCGTTCTGCTCATCCCCATGCGCCGCGGCCGGATCGCCGCCCTCGCCGCCAGCACCGCCCTCCTCACAATCTTTCTCATCGCCTACGCCGCTCCGCCCCTTAATCTCGAATCGCAACAGCGACTCTGGCAAGGCTTCCACCTGGTAGCCACGCGCGACTCCATCTACGGCAACCTGGCAGTCACTCAGACTGGCCCCATCCGCAGCATCTACTCCAACGGCGTCCTCCTCGCCAATGCCCCCGACGAGCAAGCCGCCGAAGAAGCCGTTCACTACGCGCTCCTCGAGCACCCCGCCCCCAAAAACATTCTCCTCATCGGCGGCGGAGTCAACGGCAGCGTAGCCCAGGCACTCCGCCATCCCTCCGTCCAGCGCATCGATTATGTCGAGCTCGACCCCGCTCTCATCGCCCTGGCCCGCCAATTCTTTCCCGCGCAGCCCTCCAACTCCGACCCCCGCGTGCACATCCACTTCTTCGACGGCCGTCACTACCTCAAAACCACCTCCGCCGCATTCGACGTAATCCTCCTCAACGTCCCCGATCCGCAAACCGCGCAGTTGAATCGCTACTACACCGTCGAGTTCTTCCGTTCCGCCCGCGCTCACCTCGCCCCCGGCGGCATCCTGGCCTTCAAACTGCGCTCGTCAGAAGAAACGATCGACCCCGACCTGGCCGAATTCCTCCGTTGCATCCAGCGCACCCTCAGCCAGGTCTTCCCCTACGTAGTCGCCATCCCCGGCGATACCATCCACTTCTTCGCCGCCGCGCAGCCCAACGTCCTCACCAACGATCCAAAAATCCTCATCGCCCGCTTGCATCAGCGAAACCTGCGCACCCAGTATGTAAGCCAATACTTCATCCCCTACCGCATGATGCCCGACCGCATGGAGCAGGTTCACGAGCAACTCCAGCCGCTCGCCTCCACGCCCATCAATCGCGACTTCGCACCCATCGCCTATTACTTCGACGTTGTGCTCTGGAGCGCGCAGTTCAAGTCCGGTTATTCCGGCTGGTTCCGCGCCGCCGCCGAGATTCCATTCACCCGCATCCTCGCCGCGCTCCTCGTTTTCCTCATCCTCGCCGCCGCGCTGCCGTCCTTATTCGTCCGGCAACAAAACACTGTCAGCGTGTCCCATAATACTGTCACTGTGCCCCATCCATCTCCGCGTTTTTTGCGGAGATGGGTGGGAATACGATCTCCCAGTTTTCCTGCCGGATCAACAGTCCCCAAACGTGCCCATCGCCCCCGTTCCGCCGCCGCGTCCTGCGCGGCCGCAACCGGCTTCACGCTCATCGCCCTCGAAATCTTCCTTCTCCTCGCATTCCAATCCATCTACGGCTACGTCTACCACCAGCTCGCCATCCTCATCGGCCTGTGCATGGCAGGCATCGCCCTCGGAAGCTGGCTCGCCCTGCGCCGCATTCGCCTGCACCCCGGCCCGCCGCATCTCACCATGGCAACCACGCAACTCCTGTTAGCCCTGTCCTGCCCAGCGCTGCTCTTAGCGGTAAGCCTGCTCCAGCAGTTCAACGGCAGCGCAGCCACCTGGCTGGCAGCCCAATTGGTTCTCCCATCCTTAGCGGCACTCTCAGGAATGTTAGGCGGCTATCAGTTTCCCATCGCTGCGGAGATCTATCTCCACGACCGCGCAGGGCGTTCAGGACTAGGCACCCTCTACGCCCTCGATCTTCTAGGCGGATGTGCAGGCGCGCTTCTGCTGAGCACGTATTTAATCCCCGTCTTCGGCTTCTGGAAAACCGCCTGGCTCTGCGCAGCCATCAACCTCGCGCCTGCGCTTTTAGCTATGCGGCTCTTGAAGACTGCATAAGTAATCCCCGCACAAACGCGCCGGAGGCGCAGAGTTTGTTAGCCCCGCGCTTCAGCGTGGGGAAAAGGGATTCCACAAATTTGTTCCGGAGTCCCGTAGGGACGGCGCAAGGATTATTTTATGCCGGGACCAATAATTAGAGCGTATTTTATAAACTTGCTTTGTAACAAGGGCACGACTTCAGTCGGGCCGAAAAGGGCATGAAAAACAAGTGGTTTTAACCCCTGAAGGATTACCTACCCGGATGCGGAGGTCATTTATGAAACACGCTCTAGTGTCTTGTGAGCGCGGATGTTCCGTCCAACTCTTCCTTGCGTGCCTTTTGAAAATCACCCTGCGCGTAATAGTAATTGCTTAGAATGGTAAATGAAATCAACATCTTCGGATGAGCAGCGATCTGTTCCGTAATTAACCTGAGCCCCTCCTCTGGTTTTCCGCATGCGAGATCCCATTTAGCGACTTCAACTTCCGGCGTGTCGTAGAGCGGTGCCCGGGGGGTGCCATATATATGGGCACTGTCCTGCCCTGCGGCAATATGTCTCATCCGATGCTTCCAATGAGAGCAAATATTTGTCGCTTCCTGGTCTTTCCCTCACTCGCCAACAGGTGAGCCAGTAGTAATTGGTTTTCAGATTTAATGTCATTCCCGGCAAGACGATTCACGGTCAATTCGGACTGATTATGCCTGAATATTGCTTCGGCCTCCGACCATTTATGGGTACCCTCAAGAAGAGACCCGAGAGGTAGATCATTGAAAAAGATGAAATCATAACGATAGAAATTGCTATTGAGCCTGCCCAGTAATTTGGGATCGAGAGCGATGGTCGCCCATGCTTTCTGAGAGTATTGTTGGCGATATGCGATCTCTTCGTCGAAATTTCCTTCCGCATGAGCTTTATCAGCAAGCGGTTTCAAACGCGAAAGTACGCCCGCTGGCGACAGCTTGTCATTAGCTTGCGAGTCATCGAGTGCATTCTGCGCAAGCGTGGTGACTGGAATCGAAAGAAGAAGTGTGGTGACGAAGAAAATTCTCACGGAAAGAAGAATACTATGGGTTCTACAGTTTTGCATTGCCCACCACACATTCTCTACTAAAGGCTTGTCGTCAAACCGAAAACCGCCCCACTACTGAAAACTTAAGACTTGTGCTCCCCGAACACCACCGCCGTAAACAAAAAATACCGCTATCCGCATCCTTCCAGCGGTCGGTCACCATGCCAGCCTTGCGGCAGGCCTGCTTAAGGAATGCCTGCCGGTCCTGTTCCACTTGATCCGTTCGAAGAGCCGGCGCCGGACGCCGCTCCTTGAGGAGCAGCCTGCGTTGTTTGGCTTGGCCCGGGAGAAATGGGAGCAGCCTGGCTACTGGATGGTGACGTCGGCGCAGTATTGGGAGGTACGGTCGGAAGAGAAGCCGGCGACGGCGCAGAACTTGGAGGTGGGACCGGCGAAGCAACTGGCAGCACTGGTCCGGTGTTGATCGCTGGAGAGGAAGTGGAGTTGTCCATATCTGGGGACGAAACTTGCGCGCCCTTGCCAGTACTCTCTGCAGGGCCGGAACTCAACGGAACTGCAGGCGATGGCGGATTCGCGGGCGGCGCGGGCGGTTTTGCAGCTTCCGCCGGGACCGCGGGCACGAACGCCGGGAAAGAGACTGAGTTGACCGCGTACGGGTCGTCATGAAGTTTTACATAAAGCTCGCCGCCGATAGGCCGCGGGACAGACAGGCTATAGCCGGGGAAGCCTTCAGGAACCGGGATAGGGTGAGTGAATTGCGCATCGTCTGCAATCGAGTCCACTAGAAACAGTTTGGAGCCGGTTAGCTTGCAAAGCTGATCTGGATCCGCCGGGCATTTGAGGTCGCTAAGCGCAGGCAATCGAACCAGCGTGGCCAGCGGCTGCCAGTTTCCCGCGTCGCCCTTTTCCACGATGCGAAAGCGTAGCGGGCCCGCCGCGGAAGACGCAAAGGCTTTCGCGGTGTCGAGCGTAGCCAGAGCAATGTGAGAATCCTCAAGCGTCAGTCCGTTAGCCATGGTAAGAGTGGCAAGATAAGCGCCATGTGCGGTAGCCACTTCCACTTTTTCATCACCGGAGAATTCCTCCGGAATCTGCGCATGAAGTGAAAACGTGAGCAGCGCGCCCTGTGGAACCTCGCCCTGGTCCGTGAGATGAAGATTGCCTGAGGCTGTTGCGGCGGAAGGCTCAACGCTCGTACCTATCAGCGTAACCACCGGCCGCGGCGCGCCGATCGTTGTATCCAGGCTGAGAACGCGGCCGTCCCGAAGGGTGACATTTGCTGTCAATTCATCTCCTGCCGTGAGCTTTTCGGCGGCTTTGGCGTCCTCAGCCGTCAACGGCAGCTCATCGCCGTTCCCGGCTGTGTCCGTCTTGCTTGGCTTGAATTGAATTCCGTTCAGCGTGAGTTCCTTTACATTGCGAAGTTGGCTGCCTTTGAGCACTCCGGAACTATCGCTCGCATGAAGATCGAAGCTTTCCAGATGACCGGCCGGGGCGAAAGCCTCGAAGGCAATCGTATCGGGTTGCGAGCTGCCATATTGCTTGATTAGCAGCTTCATGGCGCCGGGCTTCACCTTCTTCAGCGGCACGGTAACCGCAACCTGGTTGGGTCCGGTTGACTTCCAGTCCGCCTTCACAGGCCCTCCCGCCGGCTTCTGAAGAAGAATGCTATCCACGCACGCGGCATTTTCGGTTTCAATGTGTACGGTCGCATCCTTGCCGGCAACCAGCAGTTCCTGATCGCCGTCCGCAAATTCCCAATGTTGCGGATGCTCATTTTCCAGGCGGAACTCCGGTCCGTCGTAGGGCTCAAATCCCCAGTATCCATGCAGAGAGCCATCCAGCGCGTCGCCGTAATTTGAAGGGCTCAGGCCGCGCGTATTGGCCACGAATCCGCCTTTTTCGGCGTCCGCCTTCACCGGCAGATCGACGATTTTGCCGTTTTTCCCTTTCAGGCGAAGAACCATGTCGTGTGCGTAGCCGGTGGCGAAAACCAGCGGAGCGCCTTCGGCCGGCAGAACCAGCTCCGTCTTTTCCGCGCAATAGACGCCCTTGGGATCGACAGGACGCAACGGAGGCATCTGTGGCGCCTCCACCGCCGGCAGAGCCGTCACAATCACCGACTTTGGATTATGGAACGAAGGCGCAGTGTTGAGCTCCAGCGAAAGTTGATCGCCTTCTTCTGTCGCCAGCGCAGGAATGTACCGGTATTGCGCCGTGTGAAACGAATCCATGATGCGCGCGATATCCATCGCCGATGCGATATAGGGGCTGTTGAAGCCATAGTCGGCCTGCGGCGTATATCCCAATTGCATGATGAGGTCGGCGGAGTTCCCCGTAGTAAGTTCCGAAACGATCGAAGCGCTGTGCCCGTCGTCGAGAACCAGCGTATCCTGGCCGTGCATCAGGCAAGGAGCTTGCAGCTCGGGAATCTTTTCGAGGCAATTCGGATCGAATTTGACCGAGAGACTGCGCGCCAGCAACGGCGACGCAATGGGCAGTTGTTCGTAATCGGTCTGGCTGATCCTGCTGATTGCCGATAGATAAGCCTTCAAGCGGGCACGGTCGAGAATGACCTGATTCAAGTCCTGCGACGCGCGCACAAAAGCGCCCGGCCTTCCGCGAACCGCGCCAACAAGGGTTTTAAAATCTCCATTGGTTTCCGGGGCAAGAAACAAGATAACCTGCTGGGCGCCATCCGGCACTGTGATATTCAGTCCCTCTCTGGCTTTCCGATTCCACGTCTCCGAAGAGAAGAACCAGTGTTCCGGCGGAGGATTTGTCGAACCCTGCAAAAATGCCGCTACTAAAAGATAATGCGCTGACTGGTTGGGCGGCAGATTCGCTTTAATCCACAGCCGGTCGCCTACAGCAAGATTCGGGACTTCGGAAATCGGCAAGGTTATTCCCGCTCGGGTCACCTTGACTTCCAGCTTTGGTCCAGCCAGATCGAACGGCACAGGGTCGGCGAGCACGATCCCAGGCAATATAAGAAAAACAAAGAAGACAATACGCATCCATGAGGTCATAAGAGAATTTTAGAACCTTTCCGCGGATCAAATGTTTAGACACCGCAAATATGGTTTGGTAGCGTGCCCTTCTGTTTAACCGCTGCCGGGTTCTGGCCATCGGGTAACCGGCTGATCGGGCTATATTTGAGAGAGGCGCGCGAACGATCTGCGCCAAGCTGAAGGGGGCTCAAAACCACGATCTCAGCCGCTAAAGATATTTGTAAAAACGGAATGAACCCCAAAGGATTGCGGGGAGTGGGGGATGAGCGTAGTAATTATCCTCCGGCACAACCGGTGGCTTGATTGCCGGTGGCCTCTCAAAGGGGTCCGTGTGGAAGCGATCCATGCCGTCAGTAGCCCGCCGCCCGCGCCGTAGGT
The DNA here is from genome assembly GCA_963724755.1 of uncultured Acidobacteriaceae bacterium. Taxonomy (GTDB): domain Bacteria; phylum Acidobacteriota; class Terriglobia; order Terriglobales; family Acidobacteriaceae; genus Telmatobacter. The sequence continues at coordinate 200,413 of CAVRVZ010000014.1, read as the reverse complement.
GGTCGCCGCGGTGGAAGCGTGGGCTTAGCAATACCAACAATTGATCTTGAGTCCCGTTGGGACGGTGCTCTCAAGATTTATGCTCCCCGAACACAACCGCCGTAAACATGAAGATGTCGGTATCCTCATCCTTCCAGCAACCCGTCGCCATGCCCGCCTTGCGGCAGGTCTGCTCCAGAAATGTCTGCCGGTCCCATCCCTGTTCCACCGGCACCTGCGGAAGCAGCAGCCCCTCGTAGCTCCCGTTCTTCATCAGCAATCCGTCCTGGCCGACCTTGATCTCTTCGATGTCAGTCACGCGCCGCAAGGGCGAGAGCACTGAGATCTCGTATTCCAGCTTCGGCAACTCCACCGCCGTAACCGGCCTAAACCGTGGATCCTGCAACGCGGCCAGCGTAGCCGTATCGCGCACCGTCATATAGAGAGGCTTCCTCGCCGAGGTATACCCGATGCACCCCCGCAGTTGCCCCGATTCTTTCAGCGTGGTGAACGCGCCGCGCTCCTGATTCAGCACCTCGTCCGCGCTTGCGTCCGGCGCATACGGCTCACCAACCTCCACCGCGTACTCCACTGACTTCCGCGCCAGGGCCAGCAGTTCAGCCTTCTCCTTGTCAGTAAGCGAGAACGGCGTTTCCGCCGCTTTCACGTGATGCGTTTTTACAAAAATATCGGCGCTGTAGCCCACCACGCGCGAGCGGTCGCCCGTCACATCGCCCGAGTTGGCATACTTCAGCACCCGGGCTTGGTTTGCTCCCATGTGCTCGGCATAAATCATCGCCGCCACAATCGGCGCGCCGCCGCAAGCCTCCCACACCCGCGTTTGAAAGTTCTGCGACATGCTGTAGTAGTCCCACTCCTCCAGCGCATTCAGCGTCTTGTGATCGATCGTCTCCGCTTCAGCGTAGGGGTGGTAATGCGACAGATCGGAACTGGCCAGCACCAGCGTATCGCCATTTTTGCCCTCAGCCTTGATCAGCTTCGCCAGCGCCACTCCCAGCGCGCGGCTGCTCTCGTAACTCTGGTCTCCCATTACGATGGGCACTAGCTCGAAATTGCCCAGCACCCGTTGCAGCCACGGTAATTCCACCTCAATGGCGTGCTCTGCGCCGGCCGAAGTAGCGTCGTGCCCCTGCCCTGAAAACCGGATAGTCGAACTCATCTTCACCAGCTTGGCGGCAAAATCCTTGTCCACCTGCACATTTCCTAGCGGCGTGGCGTAGGCATCGCCGTCGTAGACCGAGGTGAAATCGAAGCCCACGTAATGCGACGGTGCAATCACCACCACGCGCGAATACTTACGCCCCTTCAGCGCAGCGTATGTATAGGCAGCTACCGGGCCGGAGTACTGGTAACCGGCATGAGGCGCCACCACCGACAAAATCGTATCCGTAATCGGCGGCTGCGCTGCTTTCGCAAGCATATCGTCAATCATGGCCGTGAGTTCTTTGGGATCTGCCGGATAAAAGCTGCCTGCGACTCCGGCGGGTCTCACCTTCTGCGGGTCGGCTGCCTTGACGTGATGCAACGGAGCAACCGCCAGGAGCGCGACGATTTGAGCTGCCACCCAATACATTTTGCCACTCCTCTTGATCTTCATTTGCATAACCTCCTCATGCGTGCCACACGCCTGGGATCGGATGCAGGCAGAATGGGCAACGATTTTTGCGGATCAGCATCAGGCTCGCCGTGAACCCCACGCGCTCCACCAGCATCTTGCGGCACTGCGGGCAATAAGTGTTCTGCGCGGGATGCCCAGGTACATTCCCAATGTAGACGTAATGCAGCCCTTCCGCGTCGGCAATCGCCTTGGCCCGTTCCAGCGTCTCCACCGGCGTAATTGGTAGATTCTTCAGCAGGTATTGCGGATGAAACTGAGTAAAATGTAACGGCACATCCGTGCCTAAATTCGTTTTGACCCATTGCGCCAGGCCGCGCAGCTCCTGGTCGCCGTCGTTCATCCCCGGCAACACAAGGTAAACGATCTCCGTCCACTTGTTCATTTTTTTCAGAGTAACCAGCGATTCCAGCACCGGCTTCAACTGGCCCGTAACCACGTCCCTGTAGTACTTCTCGCTGAAGGCCTTCAGATCGATCTTCACCGCGTCCATCTTTCCGTAGGCGGCTTTCAGCGACTCTTCCTGCATGTAGCCGTTTGAAACCACAATGCTGCGCACGCCCGCTTCGTGCCCGGCGTCGGCTGTATCCATCAGGTACTCCGTGAAGATCACCGGCTCGCTGTAGGTGTAAGCAATCGTGGGGCAGTCATACTTCTTCGCCATCTCGGCAACTTGCTGCGGCGGCGCGTAATTGGCGGGAATCTGCTCAGGGCGCGACTGCGAAATATCCCAGTTCTGGCAGAATTTGCAGTTCACGTTGCAGCCCGCCGTAGCCAGCGAGAATGCAACCGTTCCCGGCAGATAGTGAAAGAGCGGCTTCTTCTCGATGGGATCGACGTGCGCCGCGCACACCCGCGAGTGCACCAGCGAGTAGTAGGTTCCTCCGCGATTCTCGCGCACGCCGCAATATCCGCGTTCCTTGTCGCCCACCACGCACTCGCGCGGGCAAAGCTTGCACTTGATCTTGCGATTCTGCAGCTTCTGGTAGAATTTGGCTTCCACAACAAATTGCGAATCGTCCTGCCTCTGCTCGCCCGCCGCGGATGAAATCGCTTCCGCCGGCTCGGTAAATTCGCCCAGCCCCAGCACCGCTCCCGAAGCCAGTGCGCACTTCAAAAACAAACGGCGATTCAGCGGGTTTTGTTTCCCGTCAAAAATCGAGCCGTCATTTTCCCGCATATCCATTTCACAAAACATATCGAACCTCCCGGTCAACCAGTTCTTTGACCGCCTGGTTTTTGTACCAACTCCGTGCCCCATCTATTCGCCTTACCGGGATCCCCGCGGACAAATTTTCGTCCGTGGGGTGGTCGGGCGAATGGGTGAAAAACCACGAATCCCAAAGAGCGAAAGCATACGGCCAAAGAACTAAACTTCCACCGTCGAGATGCGTTTCGGATCGTTCGTGCCCAGCCGATGTTCTTTGTCGGCTGCGGTTGCAATATAGAGTGGAGCCCGCTTGTCGCCTTCCAGCGTTTTCAATCCTTTTTCCGCCCGCTTGCGCTCGATAATCTGCCAGCCCGTATAATCCAGCGCAACCGGATCTTGAGAAACCAGCAAGCCGTTGTAATGCCAATTGTGTTCCGGCTTGAATCCCGGCCCGCCATCGTACATCGCAGTGGTCGCATCACAAATGGTCAATCGCATCCGCGTCCTAATCTCCGGCAGCATATTCAAATCCGCAATATATGGATTGCACCCATTCGGATGGTACTTATTCGGGTTATGAATCACGCCATACATATTTTTCATGCCGACGGTCACTCCGGCGCCGTCATGGTCTTTTAGCACCGGTAGATTGATCAGCACATTCGAGCGCTGGGTCAGAATCTTCGACAGTCGGCTGCCCACGCTACCGTACTCAACCAAATCCTGTTCATAATCCACCCGGTCGGTACCGAAGCATTGCACCCCGTTTCCATCCGTCGCGATATGGAATCCGGCGCGCTCCAGTTCCTCCGTCTCCCGGTCCCACACCACAATATCCCCGGCCACGACTCCGGCTTCCTGCAATCGCTCGCAGATCGCTTCCACAAGTTGCAGGTTGCTGGAGATTCCTCGTCCTCCCAGCGTATTCACCTTCAGTCCCACCAATTCGCCCGGATGAACCAGCATTTTCCAGGCCTCGATGGGACGATCCCGGCCATAGAGAGCCTGCATGGCGCGATCCACTAGCGCCAGCATCCGTTTTGAATCCACCGTTGAACCCGTGCCGCGCAACTCGGCATCGCGCGCGATCACAACCCTGGATTTCGCCCCACCATGCTCTGCCGCCGCCAGCAGTTCTGTGCCGCCGCCGGCACGCAGAGCCGCTGCACTGAGGAGCGCGCCCTTCAGAAAATCCCGCCGGCTGCTGCTGTGCACTGAGTTCATCAGGGGTCTCCACTGTACCCATGATCGGTCGCGAGGGTCAGGCTGTAAACAATTCGTACTGCAAACCTGGCTGCCTTTGTGTGACGCCAATCACTTATGGCAACGATTGTCGTCTTGTCTTTGTCCAGACAGCAAGAATCACGGCTTTGTAAAGGAGTTCAATACCTTAAGTAAATCAACACTTTATAGTTTTGAGTACGCAAATCGGGTTTCGCTCAGTGTCTCCTGAACGCCAAGCCGGATGTTTTACGTCAAACAGACCCTATCGCTTGTATTTTGTTGGCTGCATTCAAGGCCAGGGTCTCAACTTCTGCAGGGAACAACCTGCGCTCCCGGGCGGGGAGTTCGGCCAGCAGATCCGCATACGGCGCGGCCGCGCAGCCCTCGAATGAGGGAAAACCGGCCGCGTCGGCCATCCTGCAGCTCACCTTGATCAACTCAGCCAGGTTCCAGTCGCTTGCCGTCTGCCTGGGCAAATGATGCTTGAAGACCACCGCTTCAAAATCGGGAGGCAGCTTCCAATCCGAAATCAGCTGGTGCCCGATTCCGCAATGATCCATGCCAAACAAATCCCGTTCCCGCTCAAGAATGCTCTCGCCAGATCCTTCATGCCCCTGCAATAGCGCGGAGTACTCTTTGGGCCGCACCGTTGCCAGCGCCAATCGGCCAATATCGTGCAACATGCCCGAGGTGTACGCAATGTCCTTGTCCATGAACCCCGCGGAGGCCATCTGCTCGGCGATCAAGGCACAGGCCAGATTGTGGCGCCAGATGATCTGCATGGCAGGAATATTCAGCGCTTTTCCCATATAGGTTCTGGCGGCTACGGTGAGGCACATTCCCTGCAGATTATTGATGCCCAGAACCGCGATCGCTTGCAGAATGCTGCTGACGGGAAATCGCGGAGCATACAAAAGCGAATTCGCGATGGTTAGAACCTCGCTGGCAAAGGCCATGTCAGAGGAGATCAGATTGCTCATCTGGTGCAGCTGCACGTTTTCCTTGTTCGCCAACTGCAATACGCGGATAGCAACCTGAGGAAACGGAGGAAGGCGCAGATGAGACCAGGTCACACTCTCCACTTCGGGCCGCTGCCTCTCAATCTGCTCCATCTAAGTCTCCTTTGGTCCAGGCACGGTTGCTGTGATTGCGGCGGCCCCGTCGAATTCCCTTTTCGGAATCGACCAGGTCGAGCGACGCACTTCGGCATTCCCCGTACTGAGTATTTCGGCGGGAGAACGGCTTTTCATGAGCAGGAGTTGTTTGTGCGCGGGAATCGGTCATTGAATCGACAAGGAATGTCCGTACAAACGCGCCAAAGGCGCAGAGTTGGTTTTGCCCCGCTCCTCGCGGCAATTTGGTTAGCCCGCTTCTCCGCGTCGGAGGCGCAGAGTATGTTAGCCCCGCGCTTTAGCGTGGGGAAAAGGAATCTCACAAGTTCACATACGGAGTCCCGTAGGGACGGCGCAAAGAAATGATTGATGCAGGAACCAATAGCCTCGGAGGAAATACTAGCGTAAATGGAATGACGGAATTAGAAATCCTCCATGGATTCACCGCGCCGTCCAGGTCATACCGTCCGCACTCACCCAGGTTTGATTTTTATCGTTCCGCAACTCGAAGACCTCGGCTGGAGCAGCCGATGCCGCCGCCGCACTGCCGGATGGAGCGGCAGCGGCTGAACTGCCGTTCAAAAATTGACGGAGACTCACATCCACAGCCCGTCCAGTCCACTGCCTGGCAACAGATTCCCAGTGGCTTCCTGAGTCTTTGCTAAGAAACAGCGTTCCGGCCTGGTCGATTGCCAGCGTGCGATTTCGCGCCGTCACGGTGGATACGGCCGCCAGCCCGCTGGGCAGCGGTGCCGCGCTCGCCTCGCGGGCAGTCTCAAACTGGATCACTGGCAATTGTGCACCGGTGTCGTAATTGCTGTGCGGCAAATCTTCCTTTTTAAGCTGCGAAGTTAAGCCCCCTCCCGAGCCGGCATACCGTGCCTCCGCCTTGCTGCTGGCCGGGGCGCGTTTCTCCATCTCATCCATCTTTGCCCTGGGCGCGTTTGCGGCCGTAGCATTGCTCGAATAGAAGGCGCCCACTCTGTGCGTTTGCAGCGCTTCGGGTATCGGCTCCGGCTTATATTCCTTCAAACCAATGACGTGCCCCGCCGATCCTGCCATCGTCTCGGTTTCCGGTGGTTCAGCCATCGGCGGCGCTATTGTTATTGACTCGCTTGCAGCCGCCTGAGGTGGCAAAGCCATAGCCGGAATCGGCTGGGAGGCCGCAACCGCCGGAGCGGATTCAACTATGCTTTCTGCGGGCTTCACCGCTTCAGATAAAACCGGCGCAGACGATTTTCTCGCAGTAACCCGCGCCGTTGCGGCAGGTTTCGCAGCATTCCCCTCAACAAGCGGAGCAGTAGGAGTAGCCCTGGCCATCTCCGTCCCTGTCTCTTCATGCCGTCCGTGAACGAGGAAAACCAGCCCCACCACCGTCGCCAGCGCAGCCGCTGGAATCCATGCCAGCCGCCAGCCGCTGAGCCAGGGGCCGCTACGCCTAACGGAATGAGCGACCGGAACCGCCGCCATTTCCATCTCCGCAGTTGCCTGCTGGGCAACGAAAATCACCTGCCGGCAACGGCTGCACACGGCAAGATGGGCCACAATCTGCCCGCGTTCCCGCTCCGGCAGAGCCTGCTCCGCGAAGGCATTCAGGCTCTCCGCATCAGGATGAAAATCGAGTTGGGTGGTTGAATTCATGGTGCAGCCTTCTCTTGGAACGCTTCCGATTGAGAATATTGCAACAGTTTCTTCAGATTCAGATCAAGGTCGCGCGGGTCGGCTCCCAGAGCCTCCTCGGCGGCGCGCCTGCTCAGGCCCGCAACTTCGAGATTCCTGAGCACCTGTTTCTTCAAGCCCTCGGTCACGCGCCTTAACCTGCGGCTGATCGTCGCTTCATGCACGCCCAGCACCCGCGCAATCTCCAGCAGCGTCCGCCCGTCAAGATAGTAGGCGGCCAGCAGAAAACGCTCTTCCGTAGCCTGTCGCCCCAGAGCCTCTTCAAGCGCCTTGCTCAGCGCCCTAATCTCGCCCGCGGGCTTGTCCGGCTCCATCATCGGCGCCGCAGCGTCAAACTCCTCCAGCGGCTGCTCCCGATAGCTGCGGCGATGATGATCCACAAACCGCTGCGCCAGCGTGGTCCGCAACCAGCCCATCAGCGACCCTCGTCCCCGGTAGGATTCCAGCGGGCAGCGCCGTCTTCCATCTCGCTCCATCAGCCCGTAAAGCTCAGCATAAAGCTGATCGGCCAGGTCGCTGCCCAGCGTCTCACTGCCCGTAATTGCAATCGCGGCCCGCATCAACGGCTGACGATAAAGCGCAAAAAAACGCTCCCAGCCTCGCTCGTTGCCGTTTGCACAGGCTCGTGCAAGCACAAGATCGGCCAGCCTGAGCCCGCGGAAATATTCCGCCTGCTGCCGCCGTGAAGCAATCTCCAACGCCGCCAGCCCATAGTTCTGCTCCGTACCAATGCGAACCAGAATCTCGCCGAACTCGCCTTGCTCCAGCCCCCAGCCCGCCGCCTCGCATTCTCTCCACAGCTCCGCAAGCAATTGAGCGTCGAGCCCTACCGCGGCTGGAAATCCCGGCAAAGCTGTGTTTTCAGCGGATTGGGTAGGCGTTATCCCCACGACCTCAAGATACGCTAAAAAAACTTTGCAAGAAACCTGCAGGCCTGCGTTCAAGAGTCAAAGGCCGGCGATCATTTCCCGGCAGAGGAGAGCGATGAAGAATGTATTCAGGTTCGGGCTGGCGGGCGTACTGCTGCTGGCTCTTGCGGCGTTTGAGCAGGGTAGCGGAGTGCAAGCGGCCGGTGGACCGCAGGAATCGGAGAACGGCCCTTACCGTGTGCTTGCTCCCATTGAGAGCGGCAATCTGCTGCTCTTTCCCGTCGTCCGGGCAAGCGGGAGATCCCCCAGTGCAACCCCCTTTATCACCCTTGATGAGGGCATCAAGAGCGGCGAAGTTGAAGTAACCGAAGCCGGAAAAGCGCGCGGCCTCGTTCGGCAGAGGGGAACCGTCGGCGTCCCGCCTTATCGCGGCGACGGCTATCCGCAATATCCAAATCACAATGACGTAGATCGCGGCGACGAGGTTAACACCCTGGTCCTCGTCAACCACTCCGATAAACCCCTCCTGCTGCTGGCCGGCGAAATCGTAACCGGCGGCAAGCAGGATCGCGTCATTGCCAAAGATCGCATTGTGCCCGTCGGCGCCGATCCTATCGACCTGGGAGTCTTTTGCATCGAGCCGGGCCGCTGGACGGCTAGTTCGTCCACCTTTGGCGCATCGGCAAAGAGGTCCTCCCACAGTTTTATGGTCCAGCCCTCCATCCGCCAGAAGGCCATGGTTGCCAAAGACCAGCAGCAGGTCTGGGACTCGGTCAGGGGAAGCATCTCCCAGATGGAGATCGCGGCTGCCCCGATGACATCGGCGTCAATGAGCCTCGACAGCAACGGAATGGCAGGCTCGGCTCACCTCCGCACATTGGGCACCACCAGCTATGCGCAAGTCATGCAGGACAGTGCCGTCAGCGAGAAGGTGGATGAAGCCGCAGCCCCTGTCATGAAGTCGCGCGACCAGGTCCTCGCCCAGCTTCGCCAGCAGCACGCCGTCGGCGTAGTAGTAGCAGTGCGCGGAGAAATCGTCTGGGCCGATCTCTTTGCCGATACCGACCTGCTCTCCTGCTATTGGACCAAGCTGGTCCGTTCCTATGCGGCCGAAAGCCTGACGGAGGGCGAGGATCACGCCGCGCCAACCGCGGCTGATGCGCAGCACTTTCTCAACGCGCCCTCCGGCGGCACTGAAACCAGTGAAGGCGACCTGGGCGTCTACCGTTATCGCGAACTAAGGTCCGGTGCCACTGAAACCTTTGTGCTCGAATCGCTGCTGCCCGGAGCCGATTACGACGTCCACATCAGCAAACTCAAGCTGAGGAACGCCGAAGCGCGCCACCCAGAGTATCCCCGGCCTCCACACTATTACGACCCACAAATATACCGCTGATTGAAGTAAGAATTGTGGTTGCCCCAGGTCTCGTCCGCCGCGGTGGAGAGACCTGGGATCCCACTCAGATCGAAGCCGCGTCTTTAGTCTTCTGTCCCATCCGCGCAAGGTGAGGAACCGCAATCAATGTAACCGCAAACAAAAATATTGAAGCAGCAATGAACTCCAGATGCGCGTGCCGCAAATCTTCAAAAACCAGCTTCACTGCAACCAGCGCCAGCAGCACGTACCCCATCCAGGTCAATTCCCTCCGCCGCCAATGCGAACCGCAGAAGGCCAGCGTCAGAACCGTCGCGCATAAGGTCAGCGTGCGAAGAAATGCAAGATGCTGAGGCCCGGGGTTCACGTTGAGTGCAACCAGCCCCATCAAGCACTCCACCAGCATAGCCGCGGCGGCGCCAATCGCCACAGATGCGGAGACGATAGAAAAAATCCGCCGCTGCCACGACTCTCCCTGACCAGTTCTACCGGCTGCATAACAAACTGCCGCGCAAGCCGCCACAAAGCAAATGCTCCACGCCGGCGCTCCAGGCAACGTCGCTGCAAGCGCGCGAAGTACATACTCCAGCAGTCCGGAGATCGCCGCGGCCGTCACAAGATAAATCATGCCGTGAAACTCAAGAGTCAGCTTCTTCAGCCGAACGCCCAAAACAGTAGAAATGATTGAAGCCAAGCCCAGGCACAATGCAATCCACAACGCCGGCAGGCATAACCATACACCGGCCACTAAAAGCCCCGCGCTCCAGCAGGCAAACACAACATAATTGCGCCGTTCCGAAGCACTGTCGAAGGCCGCAAAAACCGCCGCATAGCCAGCAGCCGACAAAGCCAGGCAGAAAACCCCCAACCCGGTTCCCCCGCCAGCGGGCCCAAAATAAAGCCAGCCGCAGGCCGCCAGCAGAAACGCAATCATCGCCTCCACCGTCTCGAAGACCGTAATCGTTTTCTTCTTCACTACCGTCTTGAAGACCACGCTGGTTGCAACGATCAAAAACAGAATCAATCCCGGCGCAAGCAGCGCAGCCATACCGATTACCGGATAATCCGGCCGCGTTTCCGGCGGGCTCGCATAGATATAGATCAGCGCCCAGACGCCCAGGTCGGCAGCCAGCGCCACCAGGGGTCGAACTCCCGTTTCCCGATCCCGCACCGCCGCAAACTCGCAAATCATAACCATCAGCAACAGAGCGGCAATGAACGGCATCAGTTCTCGCGTAGCGATGGAGAGCGTGAGTGCAACCGCAGCCGCGGTAAGATTGGCTATCCAGAAGACCGATGCGACGTTGCGCTGCCACGCCAGGGCGGAAGCGGCAATCACAAACACGCCCAGCACGCCGGCGGTCATCGCAACCGGCAATACCTTGAAGCGCAGCGTAAGCTCCCACAGCATGGGAGCCAGGATCAAAGCCGAGGTGCAGGCATAGGTGATGCTTGCAAACCACGCCCCGGCGGGCACGCGAGTCGCCCAAACCAGCCATAGAATCGCGTACGCGATGGCGAGAGCCGCAACCACCGGCCTGGGTAGCAAGCTCGCTTCGGCCACAGCACGCAGCAGGTAAGCCCCGGCCATGCCCAGCATTGCCCTGCCCAGCACTGAGAAGATTCCCCCCGCCGGCGCAATGGAACGCGTTTCCACGGTCTGCGCCGACGGCGAAATATCTGATTTGAACGTGGCAGCCGGAACAGCCGCCGCAGAAGGATGCTCCAGAGCATAGACCCGCCGCTCCACTGTTTCCATGCGGGTCGTGAGCCGCTTCAGGGCTTCGTGAAGATCGTCCATCATTTCCACCCGCTTATTAAACGCGGTTTACCCGCTCAGTCCGCCGCGACGGCCGGGTAACTTCTGGGCGGCGCGCTCTTTTCAGACCACGGCGGCAGCAGCTTCAACAGCACCCACAAAAATAGCAGCGGTAGCAGGGTCAACCCAATCGCCACCAGCAGGCCTTCGCGCGTCACCAGGGCCATCTTGTAGGTTGTGTAGCCGAGAAAACTCTTGCTGAACAACTGCCCGCCGATCACCACGTTCCAGCGCATGGCAAGAACGCTTATCAGGGCCAGGCTTCCCGAGATGGAGTAGAAGTACTTGCGCACAATCACCGGCAGCTTGACTACCTGGGTGAGGAACAAGAGAGTCAGCGGAACGATGGTGCCGATGATGATCTGGAGCACGATCTGCGAAAAGTAGAGCTTGCTATGCACCATGAAATCCAGGCTGCGGAAGGATTCATCGGCCTCGTAGATTCTGTGCACCAGATCCAGCATCTCCAGGCTGAAGTCGATGATGAAAATGTAGAACATATACATGGCAATGGTGTCGACGCAGCGCATGTCGATCGCCTCCCCGCGCAGCTTGTTCAGCGCCATGTAGAGCAGCATCACCGCGGCAATTCCAGACACCATGGCCGAGAAGATGAAGACCACCGGCGTGAGGGGCGACGACCACCAGGGATTGGACTTGAGCGAGCCGAAAATGAAGCCGACGTAGCCGTGCAGCAGAAAGGCCGAGGGAATGCCGACCAATGTAACAATCCAGCCCACCCGCTCATCGATCGCCAGCGAGCGCTCGCTGATGTTGTTTGACCCCAGCGTCATCACCTTGTAAATCAGGCGCATCAAGCCTTTGCTTGACTGCGAAAGCAGAACAATGTCGCGCCGGTAATCGAGCCATATCTCGAAAACCAGCACCGCCATCAGGTACCACATGTACACGTACCCGAACATGGCCATTGCCGAGGTGCTGTGCGGAGTGAAGTACATCTCCGGCGAGCGGAGCGGGTGGCCCAGATGCAAGACTAGCGGCAGGGGCGCAACCAGTAGGAAGGCCAGGGCCGTCAGCAGCGCCAGCCGGTAAGTGGGCTTTACCGCCTCCACGCGGAATACCCGCTCCAGCGACGCCAGAATAAACGCGCCCGCCACCAGTCCCGTGATGTAGGGATACAAAACGATCAGCACGCTCCAGTAGAGAGTGATTTCGTTTGGATACATATAGCCTTCAACACCGCTCATAACATCAGCTCCTAGCTGCCTGGTCCCTTAGTCCCTAGTCCCTGCTTTACTCACCGCACCGAACCGTCCAAATCGTAATAAAAGGCCTTTGCGCCGGTGGACATCTGAGGCTTCAGCACCTGCACGCTGTGCGTCTTCAGAAACTCGTGGATCGGATCTTTGGGGTCTTTCAGATCGGCCAGTTGGCGCGCCCCCGTGGGGCAGGCCTCGCAGCACGCGGTGGTCAACCCCTTGGTAATGCGGTGATAGCAGAGCGTGCACTTATCCGCGACTTTCTTCTCCGGATGAATGTAGCGGCAGCCATAGGGGCAGGCCTGCACGCAATAGGCGCAGCCCAGGCAATAAGACTGGTCCACCAATACCACCCCGTCCGGGCTGATGAAGGTTGCTCCCACCGGGCACACCTGGGTGCAGGGCGAATCCGTGCAGTGGTTGCACATCTTGGGAACGAAGAAATATTCCCCGCTCTCATCGGTGTCAACCGGAAATCCTTCCTTGCCGCCGTCGGGCGAAATCACCTGAGGATTGATCAAAGGGTTGGCCGTCACGATCTCGGGATTGGTCATGCGCCAGTCCGACCGGTGGTAGCGCTCCACCCAGGTGCGGAAGAATCCGTCCGGCACATCGTTCTCCGTCTGGCAGGCGCGCACGCAGTTGCCGCAGCCGATGCACTTGGAGATGTCGATCAACATTCCCCACCAATGGTCGGTCATCTTGTAGTTCGGCGAGGCCTCCGGCGTTCCCGCCAGAACGGCCTCCCACGCTACTGCCGCCGCCGGCAAAAGAATCAGCATTTTACGTCTGGTGATATTCATTTCGCGCCTCCCGTATCCATGCCCGGGCTGTGCGGATTGTGGCAGCTCCCGCAGGCTACTCCCGCGTAGTGGTCTGCCGGCACAACCTGCGGAAACCACTTGGGCTTGGCGGCGCTGGCCGTATGGCATCGAACGCACAGCACGGCCGTATCCGGCAGTGGAGGGATCACCGAGGCCGGGTCGTCGGCATGGCGGATGAACGGGCTCTCGGTTGTGACTGGTGGAGCGACTAAAGCGATGAAACGCTGGTGGATGTTCGGCGCAGGCTGCGCAGGTTTGGGTAGGCGCTCAATCAGCGCGCCGTGGCAGGCCTCGCAGTTCACGTGTGCATGCTTGCCTTTCATCTTTACCTCTTGAACGTCCGAGTGACAGCTCTCGCAGGTTTCGTGGCCCGCAAATTTGGCCGGATGCGCCGCAATATCGCCGATGGCCGCCCCGCGATAGTGCCCATACTCTCCAAAGCTCTTGGGCACGACGTAATGGCGTACCACCAGAAACACCAGAAAGGCGAGAACGAATAGCCCCGCAAACCGAAAAAGATGTCCTGCGTCCTTGAATCCACTCATCAAGCCCTATCTCCCTAATGCCCCAGCCATGAGCTCCCAGTATCTGCCAAATGTGATTTAAAACACTTCCCAGGATTGACCCTACAAGAATGTGATGGGGGGTTGTATGTGAGACAGATCACATTGAGGCGTGATATAACTCGTTCGCTCAACGATTCTCCCTCGGACTGATTGAGGCATGACGAGCTCGGGCGCGAAACGATACGATGGATAGCTGGAGTAATGAATGCAAAAAATTCTCGATGGCGTTGCGGTTGCCGCCGAAATCAAGAGGGAAGTGGCCGAAGAGGTAAAGCAGCTCGCCGGCCAGGGCATCCGGCCAGGGCTGGCGGTCGTTCTCGTGGGCAGCGTAGCCGCTTCGGAGATCTACGTCCGTAGCAAGGTGCAAGCCTGCGCCGATCTCGGCCTCTTCAGCGACCGCATCTCCCCGCCCGAGTCAGTCACCACCGCGGAGATGCGCGATCTGGTAGCCAGACTCAACGTCCGCGACGAGATCGACGGCATCCTCATCCAGTTGCCTCTTCCAGCGCACGTCGATACCAAAAGTCTGCTTGATGCAATCACTCCGGACAAAGATGTTGACGGATTCAACCCCGTGAACGCCGGCCGCTTGCAAGCCGCCCGTCCCTCGCTGGCCCCTTGCACCCCGGCAGGAATCATTGAAGTTCTCAAGCGCAGCGCCATCCCCATCAGCGGCCGTCACGCCGTTGTGCTGGGCCGCAGCGATATTGTGGGCAAGCCGGTCGCCATGCTGCTCCTCCACCAGAATGCAACTGTGACAATTTGCCATTCCAAAACGCAAAACCTCGCGGAGATCACCCGCCAGGCCGATATTCTGGTAGCCGCCATCGGCCGTCCCGGCTTCATCACCCCGGAGATGGTTAAACCCGGCGCTACCATCATCGACGTAGGCATCAACCGCCTAACCACTCGTGAGGAGTTCGACCGCTACTTTGCCGGCAACGCCAGCCGCGAAGCCGCCTTCTTGAAGCGCGGTTCCACCATCGTAGGCGACGTCCACCCCAAGGCCTACGAGATCTCCGGCGCTTATACCCCCGTCCCCGGTGGCATAGGCCCGCTCACTATCGCCATGCTCATGTCCAACACCGTGCGCGCCGCCAAAATGCGGCGTGGGCTTTAGCCAATGCTTAGAGTAGGACTCACCGGCGGCCTGGGCAGCGGCAAAAGCACCGTCGCCGGCTTCCTGCGCAACCTCGGCGCCCAGGTCATCGAGGCCGACGAGCTGGGCCGCAAGATGATGGAGCCGGGCCAGCAAGTCTATTCCCAAATCGTGCGCACATTCGGCCCCGAGGTGGTCAACCCCGATGGCCACTTGAACCGCGCCCGCCTCGCCAAGCTGGCCTTCGAGGCCGGTAGGCTCAACGATCTGAACGCCATCGTGCACCCGGCGGTCATCGCCGCCCAGCAGCAATGGATGGAGGAAGTCTTCGCCCGCGACCCAGCCGCCGTTGCCGTAGTCGAGTCGGCTTTGATCTTTGAAGTAGTCCGCGACGCCCGCGCACGCGGCGAAAGCGAGTCCGTATTAGCCGACTGGCGCCGCCGCATCGACCGCGTCATCGTAGTCACCGCCCCCGACGAGCTGAAAATCGCCCGTTACGCAGCCCGTCTCAGCCCATCCCCGGCTGGCCGCCCGGCCGTCGAAGCCGATGCCCGTCTCCGCCTGTCTCACCAGATCCCCGACCCCGAAAAAGCCCATTTAGCCGACTATGTACTTGAAAATTCAGGAAATATCGCCCACCTCCAGGCCCAGGTTGAAGCCCTCTGGCCCCGCCTCAATGCAGAGAACAACAATTCTCTCCCCCCGAGTCATTAAAATAGGAAGAGTCTGCCGCGCCAAGCCCCTTGGAACCGGGCAGCGTGCAAACCGTATCTCAGTTGTCGGTAATCGGTTTTCGTAACCAACGGTTCAAGGCAGATTCGCGAGTTCCCTGTTCCCTGCTCTTTGATCTCTGATCACTTCAAGAAAGGCTTTCGGGTCTACGAAATCATGAAGCTATTGCGCCGCTTTTTCCTGATCCTTCTGCTGGTGGGCGGATTCTGGTTCGTCACCTCGCATCTCCCCTCCAGTCTTGACCGTTTTTCCCTGAACAATATCTCGTTCTTCGGAACACATGGCGCTGGCTCCCCGCTTGAGCTTACCGAGGCTGAGGCCGCTCCCGCATACGACGCTGAGGAGCAGAACAATATCGCCGTCTACAAGCGCGTGCTGCCCTCGGTCGTCAACATCACCTCCACCACCCTGGTCTTCGACTTCTTCTACGGGGTTGTGCCGCAGCATGGCCAGGGCTCGGGCTTCATCCTCGACCGTGCCGGCCATATACTCACCAACTACCACGTCGTCGAGGGAGCCAATCGCGGCATTGAAGTGATGCTCAGCAACAAGCGCCGCTACGCTGCAAAAGTGGTAGGCACCGATAAGACGCACGACCTTGCCCTTTTGCAGATCGACGCGCCTAACCTCCAGCCCGTCACGCTGGCCAATTCCAGCAACCTGGCGGTTGGCCAGAAGGTCTACGCCATCGGCAATCCCTTCGGCCTCAGCGGTACCATGACCCGCGGCATCATCAGCTCCATCCGCTCCATTCGCGGCGCCGAAGGCGCGCTCATTGAGGACGCCATTCAAACCGATGCCGCCATCAACCCCGGAAACTCCGGCGGTCCCTTGCTCAACTCCCGCGGCGAGGTCATCGGCATCAACACCATGATCGCCTCCAACGGTGCCGACCAAAGCTCAGGCATCGGCTTTGCCATCCCCATCAATACCGCGAAAGCGGTGCTTGCCGATCTAACCCGCTACGGCCGCGTCAAGCGTCCCTCCCTGGGCATCGTCTCCTACGGCATTGGCCCCGATCTCGCCTCGCAGATGGGTCTCGCCGTCGACTCCGGCGTTCTCATCCAGAAAGTGATTCCCGGCGGAGCAGCCGAGCGAGCCGGTCTCCACGGCGGCGACCAACAGGCTTATGTCGGCAACACACCCATCATGCTCGGCGGCGACCTCATCGTTGCCATCGATGGCCAGAGCGTCAGCGATCCCCAGGACATCAACGCCCTGATGGACAAACACCAGGCCGGAGACACCATCAGCGTCACCTTCTATCGCGGCCGCAGGCAGATCACCCTCAAATTGATTCTTGGAGAAGCGCAAGATTCAAGCAGCTAGGCGGGAGTTTTATTGCGGTCTGCAGTAATAATGTCGACACGAACGCGCCGGAGGCGCAGAGTTCGATAGCTTTATGCTTCACCGGTGTGCCCATGAACAGTCTTTGTTTCTTGGGGTGGAAGCGTGGGGAAAGAAAGTTTTATTGAGAACTGCATATGGAATGTCGACACGAACGCGCCACAGGCGCAGAGTTAGTTAGCCCCGCGCTTTAGCGTGGGGAAAGGATTCCACGAAGTTCGTTACGGAGTCCCATAGGGACGGCGCAAAGACATTTTTTATGCAGGAACCAATAGCTGATAGTTATTAGATCTATAGGAATTACGGACCGCTCCGGCATTGGAACGGCCCGTTCCATTTAATAAATCTTAGAAGCCCGCCAGTGTCTCATTCCGCTCCCCAAGCGCCACCTGAACCTGCGCCAGTTCAACCGGCTCTCCATAATGCCCGGCTACAATCTCAGCAGCCTTGCCCTCATCCATATACGTCCGCACCTGGGCCAATTTGATACTCGAATGAGCAGCCATCTGAGTCACGGCAACCTTACTGGAAACTGAAATCACCAGCGCCAGCAGTGCATTCAGAATAGTGCCCACCGCATTGATCGCGTTCATAGCCATCGTCTGGCTTTTCTGGTCGACAATCTTCACTGCCGATAAGGTTGCTGCGCTCACATTCTGTTGCAGCGCAACCACAGCCGCCTGCAACTGCGCCAGCGCGCCCGCCGACGGATTAGCCAGGTAAGCCTTCGCCTGCGCCACCAGCAGATTAGAAGCTGCGTCAAACCCCACCGTCGCGGCAGCAAAGATCGGCGCATCCGCCGGAGCCAGCATCGCCGCAGTCGAGTCCACTGTCGCCACCGCGCTCTGCAATGCCGGCGTCCAGTTCACAATATCCTGCGCAACAGATTTGCCCGAGCACCCGCTCACAAATGGCAGCGGCAGAAGGAGCGCAATCAGCGCCCACACGCCAAGTTTCGCGGTAGTACCAGTGGAACTCTGAGACTGACCAGGATCCTGTGCCAGCAGCCCCAGCAATGCAGTGGCCAGTGACCCCGCCAGCGCAACCACAGTGCCCGTCCCCGCCGAGCCCAGCGTAATGCCCTGCTGCGACAGAACGCCGCTGATACTGACGATCGCAATCATCAACCCCGCAGCTGATGTCTTCGGATGGTTCCAGATATTCGAAATTAAATTCATGCATGCTCCTTCCAGAAGCGGAAATGGCGGCAGAAGCCGCCGTTGTTTTCAAATTTTGGGTGTTTTCCCTACCGTCGAGTCCCGCCATCGGCCAGCCCTTGTCTCAAGAGCTGGCCTCTGGTCCTGGGTTTTCGGCTGCTCTCAGTCCCGGAAGTTGCCGTGGTTTCGATCTCGTCCTCCGGTGGAGAGTCCATGCCTGGCAGACAGTCGCGGTCCCGCACCCTCAGCAGAAGGAAGGCGAACTCATTCGCCTTGGCGCCGCATCTCCGTCGTTTGTCTGGCTATCTATAAGACTAGGCAATCCGCGGATATTCTCTGCAATGACTGGCAGGAAAATAAAGAATATGGAATCAGCTATATATAAAAGAAATCTGAAATCGGCTACTTGACAAACCATATTGCGAACATACAAACGAGAGCTTTCCGTCTGCGGCATCGCGGCTTACAGCGAATCATAACTCAAGTTTTTCCGGGTTTCCGCTTCACAAACCGCCGTCCGCGAATCTCATATTCCCCGCTCGCCACCCGCGCAATCGCCTCCGTATAAGCCAAATGCTCTTCAACAAGAATGCGCCCAGCCAATGAATGCGCATCGTCGCTCTCCAGTACCGGAATAGCACGCTGCACCACAATCGTCCCATGATCCAGGTGCTCATCCACAAAATGCACCGTGCATCCGGCCACCTTCACGCCATATACGAAGGCCTGCTCCTGCGCCTCCAGTCCCGGAAACGCCGGCAGCAGCGAAGGATGAATATTCAAGATTCGATTGGGAAACGCGGCCACAAACTCCGGCGAGAGCATCCGCATATATCCAGCCAGGCAAACCAGATCCACGCGGTGCGTTTTCAGACAGGCAATCAGATCCGCATCATGCTCCTCGCGCTTCCGCCCCTTTGAAACAAAGACCTGATGCGGCAACCCCAATTCCCGCGCCTTGGCCAATCCTCCGGCCTCCGCCACGTTTGAGATCACCACCGCAATCTCAACGCCCTCAAGCCGTCCCGCCCTGATCGACTCGGCAATCGCCAGAAAATTCGACCCGCGCCCGGAGAGCAGAACTCCCAGCCGAACCGGCTCACGGCTCGCGCTCATGTGTATTGCACCCTGCGTTCGCCCTTCACCACGCGCCCCACCACAAAGAACTTCTCCTCAGCCCGGTCCAGCAGATTTTTCGCGCGCAGGAACTTGGCCGCGGGAATCGCCGCAATCAGTCCTATGCCCATATTGAAGGTACGCATCATCTCTTCTTGCGAAACCTGGCCCAGCGCACGCAGATGCTCAAAAATAGGCAGCACCGGCCACGATCCAATCTCAATCTGCGCAGTCGCGTTTTTAGGCAGAATGCGAGGCAGGTTCTCCGTGATGCCGCCGCCGGTAATGTGCGCCATGCCGGTGGTCACGCCCGCCCCTACCAGCTTTTGAATCACGTGCAGATAGCTGCGATGTGTCTTCATCAGCGCCGCGCCCGCCTTCTCCTTGATCGCGGTCACATATTGCGTAGGCTTGTAGCCGCCCACCTCAAACAGCAGCTTGCGCGCCAGCGAGTACCCATTGGTATGCAGACCCGTCGAAGGCAGCCCAATCAGCACGTCCCCCGCCTTGATCTCCGCGCCCGTCACCAGCTTCTCGCGGTCCACCGCGCCCACAATAAATCCCGCCAGATCGTATTCGCCTTCCTGGTAAAAGCCGGGCATCTGCGCCGTCTCCCCACCAATCAGCACGCACCCGTTGGCCCTGCACGCATCGGCCAGCCCGCTCACCACGCTCTCAGTCACCACAGGATCAAGTTTTCCCGTGGCCAGGTAATCCAGAAAAAACAGCGGCGTCGCGCCCTGCACGGCAATATCGTTCACGCAGTGGTTCACCAGGTCAGCGCCCACCGTCTGGTGCAGTCCAAGCTCGAAGGCCACCTTCAGCTTGGTCCCCACCCCGTCCGCCGAGCTCACCAGAATCGGGTTCTTCCAGCGCTGCAAATCCAGCCGGAAGAGCGCGCCAAAGCTGCCGATCCCTCCCACCACATTGCGGTTAAAGGTCTTCTTCGCCAGGTACTTGATGCGTTCCTTGGCACGATCGCCGCTGCTGATGTCCACACCGGCGTCGGCGTAAGTCACTGATTGGGTTTCGTCTGGCACGGCAAAAGGCTTTCTGCGTAAGGTGTTTACGCCGGCGAGGATGACCGAATAATCGATTTTATCAGGATTGTGTGCGGCCAATCCGCCTTGAATCAAACCGGCTCCGTCCCGGGCCAATAATAAATACAGAAAAATGGAAAGCCAGCTTGACAATTAGCCAGCCCCGGGCTACTCTGATTTGGAAAGCGGGCTTTACATCATGCCTAGGATTACCAATCGAGTGAAGCAATTGCGCACCGCCCGCGACTGGACTCAGGAGCACCTGGCTCAAGCGGCAGGGGTCTCCCGCCAGAGCATCAACTCCATTGAGCGCAATCGCTATGTTCCCAGCCTCGAGTTGGCGCTTATCTTCGCCCGCATCTTCGACTGCTCCACCGACCAAATCTTCCATCTGGAGAATGAAAAATGAATATGGCCTTCGTTTGCAAAATCTTCGGCATCACCACGGATGAGCGCTTCATGGAGCACCGCCGCCGCTCCACCAGCCTGGCCGGAATCGTCGCCTGCCTGGTTGCCGTCGCCATCTTCGAATACCGCCTCTTCCACGACCGCATCTGGAGCTGGGACGTGCTTACCGTCGCGCTCACCTTCGCGGTCATCAAGCTGTCCATGATGGCCTGGTACCGCTTCACTGACTAACCCATGAAAGGAGTTCCGCCCATGTGCATCCCAAATCAAAAGCACGATAAAAAGACCCGCCGCCTCACGGCCCTCGCCAATTTTTCGCTAGTCTTCGGCCTGGCGCTGTGGCTCTTAGTTCACCCCACTGTCCAAATCGAAAAGAATTGGCTCCATGGAATCTGCGGATTTCTGCTCGGCTTTTCCATCACCGTCAATCTCATCGGGCTTCGCTGCGCCCGCCGCAACCGCGAAAACCAGGTCTGATTCCTTATTCGCTCACCTTTTTCCATTCAACTGTGGTTTTGTTGACCAGGCCAGGAGGCCCAACCATGCTACTGAAAAAACTGAAAGAATCGCCCCAGAAAATGTTGCGCTTCGGAACGATGATGATCTCCGTCGGCTTGATGTCGATCGCCCTCGGCTGCCTCTGGCCAAGACTGCCCTTTTTTGCCCACTTATGGCCAAACTGGAACGACTTTTTGCGCGGATTTGTTTACGGCTTCGGCATCACTCTTGAAATTGCCGGTTTGGTCATCAACGCCACTGCCGCGGCAAACAGGTGCAAAAACACTATAAAAACCGACCCCGCTCCCCGGCCGTAGGCAAAGGGCAGCTCTCCAGCCGCCCCCAAATCCGGTACCGCCAGCGAGCAACGAGCCGGTAAACCAAATCGCGCACCTGCCTGGGAACCCACCTCAGTCCCATGCCAACCGCTGGCCAGGGCTGTGGCAGTTGGCGCAGCATTGCCCCCACGGCATCCGAGCGCACCAGCAACTTCTCCGCCGGCCCATCCGCGTCCTCAACCACCAGAATCGAACCCGGTCCCGATCCAGAATCAGCCGTCTCGATCCCATGCCGCTTAAGCAACCCCGCAACCTTCGCCGAATCCGATGCCGCAAAGCGCAGCCGGTCCATCCGGTCGCGCCGCAGAAACCACCGCACCGCCCGGTTACAAAACCCGCACTGCCCGTCAAAAACCACCAGCAGCCGGCCGCCCATCCTGAGTCCATCCGTCATCTACGGTTAGGATGACAGAAACCCGCGCGTAGGCGTCGAATTCATTGCCGATATTCATAAATAATGACCGCAAAACGCACCGGAGGCGTAGGGCAAATTGCGCCGGAGGCGCAGAGTTTGTTAGCCCCGCGCTTTAGCGTGGGGAAAAGGGATTTCACAAAAAATTGGTTAAGGAGTCCCGTAGGGACGGCGCAATGACAGGAATTACGTAGGTACAAATAATATAAAACCTGTTCATTGCATCTGCTGGATATGAGCTATCAAGAATACCGGCGCGCGCCACCAACTATACTGGTCCCACATGAGCACCAAGCCCGCAGCCCGCAGTAATACCCAAGCACTCCAGCAGCGCGCGGAGCATTTCTTCCCCGGCGGAGTCAATTCTCCCGTGCGCGCCTTTTGCGCCGTAGGCGGCTCGCCGCCATTCATCGAGCGCGCCCAGGGAGCCTGGCTCACCGACGCCGACGGCAACCGCTATATCGACTACTTCGGCTCCTGGGGTCCGATGATTCTCGGCCACGCCTTCCCGCCAGCCGTAGAGGCCATCGAGCGCGCCGCCCGCAACTCCGCCAGCTTCGGCGCCTCCACAGCCGCGGAAGCCGACCTTGCCGAGCGCATCACCGCCTGCTACCCGGCCATTGAGAAAATGCGCTTTGTCAGCTCCGGTACTGAAGCCACCATGTCGGCCATTCGTCTCGCCCGCGCCGCCACCGGCCGCAAGATCATCGTCAAATTCGAGGGCTGCTACCACGGCCACTCTGACGGACTGTTAGTCAAAGCCGGCTCCGGCGTAGCCACCTTAGGCATTCCCGGCTCAGCCGGAGTTCCGGAGGAGATTGCCCATCTCACCCTCGCCCTGCCCTATAACGATCTCGCCGCGGTAGAAGCAGCCTTCGCCGCTCATCCCGGCCAAATTGCCGCCATAATCATCGAGCCCGTCGTCGGCAACGCCGGCTGCATCCCGCCGGTTGACGGTTACCTCTCCGGCTTAAAGGCGCTCGCCACCCGCGCAGGGTCCCTGCTCATAGTCGACGAAGTCATGACCGGCTTCCGCGTAGCGCTCGGCGGAGCGCTCGAGCTCTATGGCATCGACGCCGATCTGATCACGCTGGGCAAAATTGTGGGTGGCGGTCTTCCCGTTGGCGTCTTCGGTGGCAAGCGCGCGCTGATGGACCAACTCGCCCCGCTAGGCCCCGTCTATCAAGCCGGAACCCTAAGCGGCAATCCCCTGGCCATGGCCGCCGGAATCGCGACGATCAGCTATCTGCAAGCCAACTCCGCCCAGGTCTACCCTCAACTCGAATCCACAGCCAAAGCCGTCTTCGAAGGCGTAGCCGCCGAAGCCGCCCAAGCTGGAGTTCCTCTCACCCTCAACCGCGTAGGCTCCATGGGTACCTGGTTCTTCACCGCCGGCCCCGTCACCAACTACGCTCAAGCCGCCCAATCCGATACAGCCGCCTTCGGTCGCTTCCACCGAGCCATGCTCGATCAAGGCATCTGGCTCCCACCCTCCCAGTTTGAAGCTGCATTTCTAAGCACCGCCCACGGCCAAAAGGAAGTAGCCGCCACCATCGCCGCCGCGCGCCAGGCTTTCAAATCCGTCGCAGCCTAACAAGCTGGCCAAATTAACTTCGGTTCCTTAACCTTCCCGCAACTTCTCTTGAGGACTGCATACAGAATGTCCGCTCAAACGCGCTATAAACCGGAACCTCATTGAGTACTTAAACGCGCCGGAGGCGCAACGTTAGTTAGCCCCGCGTTTTTTTGAGGACTAAATAAGGAATTACCGCACAAGCGCGTCGGAGGCGCAGTGTATGTTAGCCCCGCGCTTTAGCGTGGGGAATAGAAATTCCATACGTTTCGTATAGGAGTCCCGTAGGGACGGCGCAAGGAAATTATTCATACAGGGACCAATTGCGAAAAGGGTGGGAAACCACAAAGCCCAACCAGCCCACTACCCCCACGCATCCAGCGTCACAAACCGATGCGTACCCTTATACCGCGAAACCAACTGCCCAGCCGCCGCAACAGAAGACCCACGAAACGCGCTTTGATCCAGATGACAGCCGTCGTGCAGCACAATGTTTGCAGCCCATCCCCACCGCTCCAGCCGATCGATCGTGTGCATCAGCCGTTTCGCAATCGCATCCGCTGAAGGCTCACTCCAGTCCGAAGTCATCGCGTTCCAAAGCACCGGAACCAGCCCCAGCCGCCGCGCCGTCCTCATCACCCCAGGCCGTCGCGCTCCAAAAGGCGGCCGAAAAAACCTCACCCGCACTCCCGCAATCTGCTCCAGCGTCTCATTCGTCCGGGCCAGCTCATCCTGCACCCTCTGCGGCGAGGCAATCGCCAGGTTCGGATGGCCCCACGAATGGTTCCCAAGCAAGTGCCCCGCCGCAACGATTCTCCTCACCAACTCCGGCTCCGCCTCGGCATGGCTGCCCAACATAAAAAACGTCGCCCGCACATCGTGGTTAGCCAGCACATCCAGCAGCCTCGGCGTAAATGCCGGATTCGGCCCGTCGTCAAAGGTAAGCGCCAGCTCGCCCGGCCGCCGCGGCGCAATCAGCGCCCGGCCAAAGATTCGCGACCCCGGCCAGTACGCCGCATACGCGCACCCTCCCGCCGCCAGCCCCATCCCGGTCGCCGCGCCCAGCCCCGCATAAATCCCTTGAGTGATCGGTGAGTACATTCTCCCTACCAGTGTGCGGTGCAAAGCCTGCTAACGGCAAATGCAATCGCCCAACCACTCCGCAAACCCGTCAACAAAACAGCCACCATTGCCGCCATCCCCGCCCTCAGGCGTATACTCCCCTTGTACGGGTCGCATCCTGAGCAAACGGAGCGGCACTGGAGACCACATTGAGCATCGCCAAATTCCCCGCCGGCACAACCCCTTCCTCAACCGGCGTCCCCCTCACAAAAGTCACCATGCCCGCGCTCGCTGAGATGAAGCGCAGCGCCAAGCCCATCACCTCCCTCACCGCCTACGACTACCCCACCTCCCGCCTCGCCGACGAAGCCGGAATCGACTTGATCCTGGTCGGCGACTCGCTCGCCATGGTCGTCCTCGGCCACGAAAACACCCTCGCCGTCACCGTCGAAGAGATGCTCCACCACACCCGCGCCGTCCGCCGCGCCGTTCGCCGCGCCCTGCTCGTAGCCGATATGCCCTTCGGCAGCTATCACGGCACGGTAGCCGAGGGCCTGGCCAACGCTATCCGCTTCATCAAGGAAGCCGGCGCCGAAGCCGTCAAAGTCGAAGGCCCGCGCATCGACCTCGTCCGCGCTCTCACTGAAGCCGAAATTCCCGTCGTTGCCCACATCGGCCTCACACCGCAGAGCCTTCACCGCATGGGCGGTTACCGCGTTCAGGCCCGCACCGCCGAAACCGTCCTCCAGCTCAAAGCCGACGCCCACTCCCTCGCCGACGCCGGAGCCGGCGCAATCGTACTCGAAGGCGTGCCTCGCGAAGTCGCCGCCGCCATCACCGCCGAGCTATCCATTCCCACCATCGGCATCGGCGCCGGCCCCGACTGCGACGGCCAAATCCTCGTCTTCCACGACCTCGTCAACCTGACCTTCGCTCCCGCGCCCAAGTTTGTCCGCCGCTACGCCGATGCCGCCGCCCTCATCCGCTCCGCCATCGAACACTATCGCACCGACGTAGAACACCGCGCTTTCCCAACAGACGAAGAAAGCTATCACCTCCCCGAGTCAGCCCAACGCGCCCTCGAATCGAGAGAAGCCGCAAACCGCAAGCTAGGCACGCTCCGTAAAGCCTGAATCGATAGTGGCAGCGAACCTCAAAATTGGAACGCACGAAAGACTGAAGTGACTGGTCATTCACCGTCGGGAAATAGTCACGCTTTGTATCAGGGCACGATCGGGGAACCCACCCAGTGGGTGGGTCGCGTGCCGATATGAATCAGAAAATGAGTTGGGGCTTTAGCCTCTGAGGAAAGCCGCTAAGACAGGTTCCAATGCAAATCCTCCGCACCGCCGCCGAACTCCGCCAATGGTCACGCCAGCAGCACGCCGCCGCCCAAACCATCGCCCTCGTCCCCACCATGGGTGCGCTCCACGCCGGCCACGCATCCCTCATCCGCGCCGCCGCCGCCTCCTGCACCCGCGTTGCCGTCAGCATCTTCGTCAACCCCACCCAGTTCGCTCCCAACGAGGATTTCTCCCGCTACCCTCGCACCTTCGACGCCGATTGCGCCCTCGCCCAGGCCGAAGGCGCCCACATCATCTTCGCCCCCACAGTCGAAGAGCTCTACCCCCCCGGCGCGTCCACATTCGTTGAAGTCGAAGGCCTAAGCCAACGCCTGGACGGCAAGTCCCGCCCCGGGCACTTTCGCGGTGTAACCACCGTAGTCACCAAGCTCCTCATCGCCGCCGAGCCCCACCGCGCCTACTTCGGCCAAAAAGACGCCGCCCAGGTCGCCATCCTCCGCCGCATGGTAGCCGACCTCCGCTTCGCCACTGAAATCGTAGTCTGTCCCATCGTCCGCGGCCCCGACGGCCTGGCCCTAAGCTCCCGCAACCTCTACCTCACCCCCGCCCAGCGCACCCAGGCCCTCGCCCTAAGCCGAGCCATCCGCAAGGTCGAATCCCTCGCCGCATCAGGCGAGCGCCGCGCCATCAAGCTGATAGAAGCCGCCCGCCAAACCTTAGCAGCCAGTGGTGAAAGTCAAGATTTGAAAGGGCACGACTTCAGTCGTGCCGCAAATGCCGCAAAAAAATCATCGCGGGCTTTAGCCCCTGAGGGAAGTGTTATTGGCGAATTGGACATTCACCACGGGCTGTTGCCCGCAGAACCCGACCTCCGCATCGACTACATAGAACTAGTAGACTGGTCCACCCTGGAACCCGTAGAAATCGCCGCCCCCGGAACCCTCTTCGCCATAGCCGCCTACGTAGGCCAAACCCGCCTAATCGACAACACCATCATCACTTAACATCCCGCGGTAAAAATCCAGTTTTGAAAGGGCACGACTTCAGTCGTGCCGCAAGCGCCGCAAAATAAAGGAGGGCTTTAGCCACTGCCAACTGTTATTCCGGAGGTAGGCCGGGGTTTCAACCCCGGCACAAACCCATCCATAAAAATCCCATGATCGTGTACGCGGCGAAGCCGCGTTCAAACACTCGCACCAGCCGATCACATCCCACTCTTGTGTTTCAAAAGCATGGGTAAGACGAGGATTGGCCACCTGCTGCCTGCTAGAATCGGAAGCTGTAGCAACCTTGTCCATTAGGCATCACCTTGACTCGAC
The DNA here is from genome assembly GCA_963724755.1 of uncultured Acidobacteriaceae bacterium. GTDB lineage: Bacteria > Acidobacteriota > Terriglobia > Terriglobales > Acidobacteriaceae > Telmatobacter. The sequence goes on along the minus strand of CAVRVZ010000014.1, from coordinate 173,554 downwards.
AACGCGGACTATTGTTCCATCCCTCGCCACCGATGTCCGCCCCAAAGACGTAACCGGAGTCCTCCAATGAAATGCCTGAACTGCGGTACCGAGATGACCACCAACCAGGTCGTCACCAAGAAGGACAGCATCTCCTATGACATGTGCGATAAATGCGGCAGCCTCTGGCTGGATGCCGGCGATCTCGACAAAATGGCCTTCAAAGTTACCGGAAGCATCGAATACTGCGAAGAGATCGGGACCGACGAACCCGAGAAGAAGCCAAAGAAGTGTCCCCGCTGTGACGACTTCAATCTGAGCAAAGTGAAATTCCTGGAGTCCGACGATATTGATCTACACCTCTGCAGAAACTGCGGCGGCTTCTGGCTCGACGGCGGCGAGCTGAAACTGATCGATAAAGTACTCGCCGAAGACGGACCGATCCAGGGTCACGGCTTCTCCGACTTCGTGAATAACGTCCACGTTCCGTACTGGTACAAGCGAATCAAAAAGCGAAGCTCTGAAACGGACTTCACCGTGGACGTTCCTCCGATCAAGGACGCGGTCCAAAAGGAGAATACCGCCGACATTTGTCCTGTATGCGGGCAAAATCTGTTTGTGTATTCCATCTTCTCCATGGACTTTGAAGGCTGCCCAAAGTGCAAGGGAATCTGGCTGATTAAAGACGAGCTGCGAAAACTGAAGAACAAGGTGAACCAAGGTTCCATGCGCTGGCTGAACGACGAGATCGATGACATGGAGAAGACGAGCGCGCGTGTGACCAACCGCACATGCGTGAAATGCAAGACCACCAAAATGGTCTCCGTCATCTTCGGCAAGTCCTCCGTCATTGTCGATTGGTGCCCGCAATGTCACGGAGTCTGGCTCGATAAGGGAGAATTCGAGGCAATCACTGCCTATTTGCGGGAGGAACTGGGCGCCATGCACCCAAAGGACATCGAAAAATTCGTAGCGGAAGACATCGAGCGCGTCTGGAGCGGAGGGCCGGAGACTCGCGTCCAGGAGCTCTTGGATGCCCGTGCCGCCGTCTCTGCTCTCATCAACACCACCATCTTCGACCATCCGGCAGTGTACAAGCTCTGCTCGGATGCGAATGCAATTTCGCGATCACTAGGGTTCGGATAGCGCACACTGACTGCAGAGATCCTAATCGAAGCCGGGTGCCCCATCCTTCGCGAATTTTGCGAAGGGTGGGAAAGCACACACTCAACCGAAATTCAGCCTCTTTTCGTCAACGATTGTTGCCGGAGTAACGCTCAGCGCATTCGCCGGGTGCCCCATCCATCGCGCACTTTGCGATGGGTGGGATCGCATAAACCCGATAGCAATTTATCCTCTTCTTGTCACCGCATCCGCATACTCATGTTCTTCTTATCCTTCGACTCCGCCTTCGACGCCTCCGGCGAAGAATTCGAGTCCGCAGCAGCGGCTGCCGTCTTCCATTCCGCCGTAACCTGCGGCGGCAGGTTATCCATGTGACTCAGAAATGTGGTCACCTGCCACATCTCCTGCTCGCTCAAGGCTCCCTTCCACGCGGGCATTCCGCTCAGGCGCACTCCGTGCAGGATGATATAGAAATTCTGGTTTTCCGGCATGTCCGGCCGATCCTCCACGAATTGAGGCGCGCGTGGATAGAATCCGTCGCCCAGAGCGGCATGGTGGTGCTGAATATCCCCATGGCAGCCCGCGCAATTCGCTTGATAGATCTTCATTCCGGCCATCAGGTTGGCATCCGTCGGCTCGATCGGGTTGCGCGCTTCCGGGGCGCGCCGGTCGACGGAGGCGTCCAGGGCAGGCATCGCGATCCTGCTTTCCAGCCAGTCCACGGGCAGGTCCGCGCGCGGGTCAACGTAGCCAAAGCGCACATAGCAGAAGCCGGCCGTGAGGACTAGAACAACGGCTATCGCGAATCCGAGAAGAAACTTGAGCATGATGGTTCTCCTTCAAGTCATTTTGGGCATGCAGCTGAATCGTTAGTTGGGTAATCCACCATTGCAGAATAATTCACCCATCCAGCGCATAATCAATGCAAGTCAACCTCCACCAGAGCAATCACTGCCATACCTGCCCGCCGTGGAAGGGTGGACGCACCCAAACCCCTGAATGGCACCCCCCCTACCCCCCTATCCAGTGGTAACTATCTAAAGTAATCACATATTAACTATATGGCAAACACATGGTCGCCCATCCTTAAAGTCCTGAACCACCGCTGAAACCACGAACGGCGATTCTTCTTGACAGCGCTTTCCCGACTGCCGCAGAGTGATGGACGCGACTCCTTGAAGACCTGCCGCGGTTCTTACCATTTCCTGGATCATTTGTCCCTGGGAGCCGGAGATCGATTTCGAGCGGAGGATTCTCCATGCGCCACTTCAATTTTTATCTTTTCAACCTATGGGCAGTGCTGATTGTAGCCCTCATTCAGTGGGTTCTGGGCGCGCTCTGGTACGCGCTGCTCTTTCGCAAGCCGTGGATGGAATTGGTCGGCCGCAAATCCGAAGGAAAACCCAAGGGCGCCGCTGTCGCCATGACCTCGTCGTTTATCGGCGGCCTGGTTCTCGCGTATGTCATGGCACATGTGATCGTATGGGCCGGCGCGTGGACCTGGCATCGGGGAGCCGTTGTCGGCGTCATCTGCTGGCTGGGCTTCATCGCCGCGCCGCTCTTCGCGCAGCACCTCTATGAGAAGCGCCCCTTCAAGCTCTTCGCCATCAACGCCGGCTACTGGTTTGTCGCGCTGGCCGTCAGCGGCGTGGTGTTGGCCGTTTGGCGCTAAATTGCGTCAGAGACTGCCCATTACAATAGCTTCATGAGCAAAGAAGTCGTCGCAACCGACAAAGCCCCCGCCGCGATCGGACCCTACTCGCAAGGTGTCCGCGTAGGCAACCTTGTCTTCACGGCCGGCCAGATCGCGCTGGACCCCGTAACCCAGCAGGTGGTAGCCGGCAGCATCGCTGAACAGACCACCAGAGTGCTCGAAAACCTGAAAGCAATCCTTGAATCAGCCGGCAGTAACCTTGCCAGCGTGGTAAAGACTACCGTCTTTCTCAAGAACTTTAACGATTTCACGGCCATGAACGCCGTCTACGGCGCATACCTCGCAGCGGACGGCGTTGCGCCCCCGGCGCGCTCCACCGTCGAAGTCTCCCGACTGCCCAAAGATGTTTTGGTTGAAATCGAACTCATCGCGGAGGTCTGACGCCGGGATCCTGGTCTCCACAAACAGCGGTCGCCCCAGGTCTCACTTTTAAGACCTGGGAATTCACAAAACTAATCTAGTCCCCGTTCACATGGAGGTCACCATGAGCGAAACGCCCGAAAATATCGTGCGCACGGATGCGGAGTGGCGCGCGCAGCTCACCCCCGAGCAATATCGAATCCTGCGCGAAAAGGATACCGAGCGGCCCTTCACCGGCACCCTCACCGAGAACCACGAAACCGGCAACTATCACTGCGCCGGCTGCGGAGCGCTTCTGTTCCTGAGCGGCGCCAAGTTCGACTCCGGCTGCGGCTGGCCCAGCTTTATGCTGCCCGCCGACTCCAAAGCCATCGAAGAGCACGAGGACAAATCCTTCGGAATGCGGCGCGTCGAGGTCACCTGCTCCCGTTGTGGCGGCCACCTGGGCCACCTCTTTCCCGACGGCCCGGCCCCCACCGGCCTGCGCTATTGCATCAACTCCGCCAGCCTGACCTTTACCCGCCAAATACCGTAACCCGTCATCCAGTGGTGTGGTCTGAACAGCGGCACAAGCTCAGCACTGCGCCTCTGCAATGCACGGTCCAGATCGTCGAGCAGGATATTCGATAACGGTTTGGGACAGCGGACCGCCAGGAATAGCTTCTTCCAGATTCCACCTCGCGATACACTCTTGCCATTCAGCAAACACTTCCCCTTGCCGGGTGTGGGGAGACTTGCACCCACATGTGGGTGCGCCCAACCGGGCGCACCAATAAGGAAAGGCCACGGCGTTGCCGTGGCCTTTTCACTATCCGATCTCTTGAGTGCGATTACGTCTCCGATGCACGGCCCTTCAGGTTTCTGCTGAGCACCTTATCCACCACATTCTCTACATCGGTGAGGAAGAAACTGTTGGCAGGCTGGGGCACGGCAACCTGAGTTCCGGAGTGCCCCAACGCCGAGGCGATCTCGTTCCAGCGATAGATGGTCGAGTTCACTTGCATCAATACGGGCCTGCGAACCTGCTCGGGTAGGGCGCAATAGGTTACCCAAATGCCCAACGAGAGCAGAATTACCGCTTCACCGACGAATTGTACTGTGTCAGTAAGCGAAGTGTTGCGGGTCCAAAATGAAGCAAGAATAAAGTCGCTGGAGGACATGACGCCAAAGCCCAGGGCAATTCCAAAGGTTATGTCCCGCACGGAGAGATGCAAAGCGTTCATGCTCAGGCATAGGAAAGCCAGCAGGCACAACTCAACAATGCTCACCGAACGCATCAATCTAATAGCGGTTTCGGGAATGACAAGAATGCCGCTGTGCCCGAAATTAACAGTAGATAAGCTAACGATGACCGAAGCCAGCATCGCCCAGCGGAAGATTACGGTGCCGAATTTCAGCAACCCCGGGAACGCCGAGAGTGCGGAGCGGAAAACTTCGATGCAGACCATGAAGAGTAGTACAGCGCTGGCAATATATACCGCCCAGTACACGTAGAAGTGTAAGCAATAATACGAAAAATAAGACGGAGTCGAACTACGACCCCACGGCTGCGATTGAATGTAGAGAAGACCCAGTATCGCCGGTTGCGAACCTACATGCAAAGCCAAATATTTTCCCATGGCAGGGAAACGGCTATATAAACCTTTCTTCCAAAATAAGAAGCCGAGCACGGCCCAGAGCAGAAACTCCGCCACACACATTGCCATCATTGGAAAATTTATGGGCATAAAAATCCCATCGCCATCCTGAGAACTTTACCAGAATAGCTCTGAAGACCCTGATGCTCAATGAAAAAACTGTTTTATCTCTGACACTTTCGTGTCATTCACCCGACCCGCTAGTTACCAGGAGGAGGAGGAGTAACCGGGCAGAGAGGTGGCTGGCAGCCTGGCACTGGGCCTGCAGCAGCCTGATGGCTCACGAAGATGCTGGATGAGCTGGAGGTGGCGGCGGCAGCGCCAGCGGCGACGACGAACAAGGCGAAGATGCGAATGGCGAGTTTCATTATTGGTAACCCCTTGAGATTTGAATTTGCAGAATATGTATTTCCTGCACGCATAAATCGTATAGAAATACAAGTTATAAGTCCAGTTATTTCACGCATTTGAATAAATAATAATAGATATGATTACTAACGTCACACAACCTATTAGTGATCTAACTCTAGTACCCAATTTCAACGCTTTTTTACTCACTTCTTCCACACCACTCGACGTGTTAAAATAAGATCATTCAGATTCGCGTAAAGCCCCTGTCTTTCAAGCGGTTAGTCCTGGAATTGCAGCGCGGAATCGCTTTTTATGAGCCGTGCATGGGGTGGGGCCTCAAAGCGAATATCGAGCGAACAGAATTCAGTGTCCAGCGAATTAAAATTCAATACTCAATTGGTGGAATTCTATGGCGAATGAAGTAACAAACCTGATGTCCCCTCCTGAGGACAATGGAGATAACGGTAGCTATACCGGAGAAAACATTAAGGTTCTGGAAGGTCTGGAGGCGGTGCGCCTGAGGCCGGCCATGTATATTGGCTCGACCGGCGAGATGGGGCTACACCATCTGGTCTACGAGGTGGTGGACAACTCCGTGGACGAGGCCCTGGCCGGATATGCCAAGAAGATCGACGTCGTCATTCACGTGGACAACTCGATTACCGTGACCGACGACGGGCGCGGGATTCCGGTGGACATGATGCCGCTGTCGAACGGCCAGATGATGCCGGCCGTGCAGGTGGTTCTTACCAAGCTCCATGCGGGGGGCAAGTTCGACGCTTCCACCTACAAGGTTTCCGGCGGTTTGCACGGCGTGGGCGTGAGCTGCGTGAACGCGCTGGCGCAGGAGTTCAACGTGGAAATCTGGCGCGACGGGCACACGTGGGAGATGGACTTCAGCTGTGGCCTGCCGACGAGCGAGCTGAGGCAGGCGGGAACGAGCAAGCGGCGCGGGACCAAGGTGCATTTTTTGCCCGACAAGAGCATCTTTGCCACCACCGAGTTCAACTACGATACCTTAGCTCAACGGCTGCGCGAGATGGCCTTCCTGAACAAGGGGCTGGAGATTACGCTCACCGACGAGCGCACGGCCGACGCCAAGACCGGCGAGGCGCGGCGGGCGGAGTTCAAGTACGCGGGCGGCATTTCCGAATTCGTCAAGCACCTGAACCGCGGCAAGAGCGTGCTGCACGACAGGCCGATCATGATGGAGGCCACGCGCGACAACGTCGAGATCGAGATCGCGCTGCAGTATAACGACAGCTACTCCGAGACCGTCTTCAGCTTTGCCAACAACATCAACACGGTGGACGGCGGCTCGCATTTATCGGGATTCAGAACCGCGCTCACCCGCACCATCAACGCCATCGGGCAGCAGTTGGGGCTGTTCAAGGATATGAAGGAAAACCTGAGCGGGGACGACGTACGCGAGGGTCTGGTTGCAGTGGTCAGTGTGAAGCTGTCGCAGCCGCAGTTCGAAGGGCAGACCAAGGGCAAGCTCAACTCCGACATTGCCGGCACGGTGCAGGCTTTTGTGAACGAGCGGCTGGGCGGATTCCTGGAGCAGAACCCACCTATCGCCAAACGCATTATCAACAAGGCCATCGAGGCCGCTCGCGCCCGCGAGGCTGCGCGCAAGGCCCGCGATTTGACTCGTCGCAAGGGCGCACTGGACGGGGGCGGATTGCCCGGCAAACTGGCCGATTGCAGCGAGCGCAACCCAGAGCGCTGCGAGCTTTATCTGGTGGAAGGCGAGAGCGCCGGAGGCACCGCCAAGCAGGGACGCGACCGGCGCTTCCAGGCCATACTGCCGCTGAAGGGCAAGATTCTGAACGTGGAGAAGGCGCGCTACGACAAGATGCTGGGGCACGAGGAGATTCGCGCCATGATTACGGCGCTGGGTTGCGGCATCGGAAAGGACGATTTCGACGCCAGCAAGATCCGCTACGGCAAAATTATTTTGATGACCGACGCCGACGTGGACGGCTCGCACATCCGCACGCTGCTGCTGACATTCTTTTTCCGCCACATGACGGAACTGATCAAGCGCGACAACATTTATATTGCGCAGCCGCCGCTTTACAAGATCAAGAAGGGGCGCTTCGAGCAGTACATCAAGGACGACCGCGAGTTTGTGAAGGTGATGGTGAAACGCGCGTCGGAGGGGATGATCGTGCGCCACGGCGAGACGGCCAGCCGCATTGAGGGCACCGACCTGACCCGCTTTATGAGCACGCTGAACGAGTACCTGGGCTTCGTGGAAAAGGTGGACAAGCGCATCCGCAATGAAAAACTGACGGAGATGCTGGCGCGCGCCGAACTTGTGAACCGCGCCGATTTTGCCTCGAAGACCGAGAGCAAGGTTCCGGAAAAATTGGCTCTGTTGCACGAGCAACTGATCGAGCTGGCCGATGAGTTTCAGTTCAAGGTGCATAAGCCGGTGGAGGACGAGGAGCACCACACATGGTCGGTCTGCTATAGCGATGCGCAGGGCGCCACGCGCTGCATCGACTGGGCGCTGGCATCGAGTCCGGAGTTCCGGCAGATGATGGCCAAGTACACGTTGATCAAGGAATTTCTCGAGCCGCCGTTTTTGATCGAGTATGCCGCCAAAGCCGCGGCGGCTGAGGCGCACGAGGAAGACGCCGAGGAAGCGGAGGCGGAAGGCGTTGAAGGGAAGGCGGAAGCTAAACAGGCTCGACGTTCAGCACGCATCCTGAGAGAGCCGGTGGAGAAACAGACGGCGCGGGAGCTGTTCGCTTACATCGTGGAGCAGGGAAAGAAAGAGTACTCAGTGCAGCGCTACAAGGGACTGGGCGAGATGACCAGCCCACAGCTTTGGGAGACGACGATGGATCCCGAGCGGCGCACGCTGCTCTCAGTGAAGTTGGAGGATATTGCGGAGACCGAGGCGATCTTTACTACGTTGATGGGTGAAGACGTTGAGGCACGACGAAAGTTTATTGAGGATAACGCTTTAGACGTGAAGAACCTCGACATCTAGGCCGCACGCCAGGTCCACAGTTTCACAGGAACAAAACTGCTGTGGACGGTTTTGGCTGTCTATGCAGGTGATTGATTTTGATTAGTTTAGGAAGCTTTGCTGGCATACATATTCTGTAAAACTCCGCTATTTCTCTAATTATCTTATTGATTCTGCTATGGTTAAGTTGCTTCACAGTTTCACAGCCGATATTTTGGGGGTTTGTGGGGGTACCCGGCCCCCAGCATTACGTTACTAAAGTCCAGTATCGACTTATGTACTAGCGGGTAGGGGGGTAGGGGGGGGCCTTGTGGTACGAATCGGTCACATACCTGACAGATTGAACCGGGGACATATCTGACGCCTCTTTGGCTGATGGAAAAACACAGCATGTGTTCTCCACTCTTCCTTTCTATTTTGATTGTGCGCTGAATGAGTGTTATTTTCTGCAAAAAGGGAAAAGTTGAAAATGCAGCAGCGGATGAAAAGGCCCGTGCCTGAAGGCACACCTATTGATTGGCTGAATTTAGGGGCCTCGACCCACATTGTGGGTACCCCGCCGCTGCTCCCTCCGATCTTTCTGTCTGCGTCGGGATCTAGTTTTTCTTCAAGACCGGCATTCCCTCAGGGGTTAAAACCCGGCTCATTTTGCTGACTTTATAAGCCCGGCTAAAGCCGTGCCCTTGTTACTAAGCCTCTCGGATGAGTTTTTCCGCGGCCTTTGAAGTCGTGCCCTGATACAAAGCGGGCTCGGCACGTATGAATTCGTGCCTTGAAACAAGGCTGGTTCCGTTCGGCACGCTACCCCGACCCCAACCCCGACCCAGAGGGTACACCGGTGCCCCGGTACCCCGGTACCCCAGGACCCAGTGCCCCCGTCAGGCCCTGACGCAAAACGGGATTAGGAAATACTCGATCCATTCAGCTCTTCGCCGGCCATGCGATCTGGCCGCCATGGAGGTAGGCCAGGTTGCCGATTTGGCCTGCGCGCGCGGCGGCTACTCCGGCTTCGACGGGCGCGTTGGGCTCCTGGCGGGTTCGGATGCAATCGAAAAAATTCTCCATGTGGCTAATGGTTCCGTCGCGATAACTCTTTTCCGCGAGGATTGGATTCCGATCAGCCGGCTCGCCTTCGCGATAGACGCCGAAGCTGCCGCGATTGATCTTCAGCGTGGCCTCAGTGCCGCGAAATTCGAGGCCGCCGTCGTCGATGGAGGAGCTCATCATGCCTTCGTAGACGACATCGAATCCGGGATAACGAAATGCGGCCTGGATGGTATCAGGGCAATCCCATTGGTCGTAGACATATTTGTCGGCCAGCATCTGCGCGGTGCGGGGCTGGTCAGAGTTCATGGCCCAGTGGGCCACATCGATCCAGTGGGTGAAGAGGTCGGTCATTGCGCCGCCGCCGAAGTTCCAGAACCAGCGCCAATGATGGAATTTCTCCTCCGTGAAGGGCTGGCCGGGAGCGGCGCCGAGCCATAGCTTCCAATCGAGGGCCTGCGTATCGATGGGCTTGGGCGGGCGGATGCCGTAGTTCTGCCACCAATAGGTTCTGACCTGGGTAACGCGGCCCAGGCTGCCGCCCTGAATGAGATCGACGGCATCGCGGAAGTGAGCCCAACTGCGCTGCTGCATGCCGCACTGCAGAATCTGCTTGCCGGAGCGGACGGCGCGGGTGAGCGTGGCGCCTTCTTCAAGGGTGTGAGTGACGGGCTTTTCGAGGTAGACGTCTTTGCCTGCGGCGAGGGCATCGGCGGCCATGCGCACGTGCCAGTGGTCGGGCGAGGCGATGAGGACGGCGTCGATCTGTTTCTCGAGCACCTCGCGGTAATCCAGGTGTGTGGTGGCGAGGCCATTGGAGCGCACCTTGACGGCATCGCGGCGGGGCGCATAGACGTCGCTGACGGCGACGATCTGGTAGGGGCCGGCTTGATCGGCGGCGTTGAGCAGGCTGCCCATGCGGCCGCCGGCGCCGATGACTCCGACGCGAATGGTGTTGTTGGCGCCGAATGCACGGGACGAGGCTAGCGCGGTGAGCGAGCCGGCAATAAGAAAAGTGCGGCGATCAAGCGTGTTTGTCAAAGGAATCCCCTCCGTTTCATTGTTGCGATGATTTGGCTGCGGGCCGACTGGGCCACGATTCACTTCAAGAGCGCGATATTCATTATGAACCTGTACCCGGCATGGTGAATCGCGCGATGGGAGGAGCACTATGTGGAGAAGGCGCGCAATGGGCATCGATCCGGCAACCAGAAAGTATGCGCCCCTGGACATGAATGAAATGTGCACAACTTGTTTTACGATGCGGGTCAGGAGGGAATTTGGGCCGACGTGGAACGGGAAGCGTGGGCTGCAGAGAGATATCGACGGCATAGCGGCGGCGTCGCCCTGGCCGCAGATGATGCTTTTTACACCACACGTTAGACCAGGGATCCACAAGGGAGTGTCAGAGTCTGGCGGGGAACTGGCGGGTGATAGAAATGCAGAAGGGCACGGTGAACGCGCCCTTCTGCATTAAATCATGAAGAAACTTTTCTGAAACTTCTTTTACCGAGGCATTTTAAGAACGGAACCAGCGTGCCGAACGGCTGCGCTTGAAGAGCATAAACGCCGCTCCCAGCAGACCCGTGCCAAGCAGCACCAGCGACGAGGGCTCCGGCACAGGTGGGGGTGGCGGCACTGCGAACGTGGCGCTCTCGTTGATGACCCCCGCTCCCGCACTAGTGAAGCTGAAACTAATTTCCGCTGGCCCGCTGATATAGTCGTCAAGGCTGTCAGAGAACGTCCCTAAACCCTCGAACTCAAGGTTACCGGTGCCGGTGGAGGTCCAGGTTCCTGTAGTGAGGCTGAAATAATAGGTGTCGCCGTCGTAAACCCACTTCAGGTAATGAGAGATATCGTAGGTAACGGCGCTCCCGTTGATGTTTGAAACGTTCAAGGCTAAAGGGCTAACCGTTATAGCGGTGTCTAAAAGCCCACCAAAGATATTCGGATTCCCTAGCCACGTGGATGGCGCATTGTTGACTAGCTCCGTGTGATAGAACGTCACTTTTGTGGCTGAGCCTAAATTAGCGCCCGTGAATGAATCGCTACCACCAAAGGGGATGTACCCGAAGGTGCCATAGGGTGTGATCGGAGTAGCGTTAGCGACTGGCACGATAACCAGAGCTGCGGTTGCGAATGCTGCCAAAAGAAGTTTCTTCATGATTGCATTTACCTCCCGGAAATCGCCTTTGGGGCGATATATTCGTTTTGGCCGTAACGGCCGATCCAAGTTTCACTTACGCGCGCCTGGTTCAAACCCAAGCGCCAAAATCACATACACCCCAATGCGCAATCAACAAGTCTGGTGAAAAGGTGCTAAAGGCAGAACAAATGGCAACGTAAAGCCCACGATAAGCACAGACAACAATCCTTCGTATCTACGATTACATTCACCACGGTCATTGCAATTTGTGCTCCAAATCAATATGTAATGATATCAATGATTTACGTGGTGATCGAGGAGGTCAATGCGCAATTATTTGCATGGTATTTCTAAAAAAGTTCCACTTTTGGGGAAACTATGTGACAGGCTTTTAATAGAGCGGAGCCCCTGCTTTGAGGGCTGCGGTGGGCAATTTGGGCTCTTGAAACGAGAACGGCGCAGCAGACAGGGCGAGCGCATGAAGGTGCTTGAGATTGTTACCGAGCCGCTCGTGATCCATCGGCATGAGATGGGGATCAGGAAGGACCGCGCCGGCTTGCGCACGAAGGCGGTTGAACTGCTGGGCGAGGTGGGATTGGACGCGTCGGCGCTGGGACGGCATGCGCACGAGTTCACTGGCGGGCAGCGGCAGCGCATCAACATTGCCCGGGCGCTGGCGCTGAGGTCGAGGCTGCTGATTCTGGATGAGCCGGTCTCATCGCTGGACGTGAGCGTGGGAGCGCAGATTGTGAATCTGCTGCGGCGCTTGCAAATCGAGCAGCGTTTGACTTATCTGTTTATCTCTCACTCCATGCCGCTGGTGCGCTATTTGAGCACGCGTATCGCAGTGATGGAGCGGAGACGGCTGGTGGAAACCGGCGAGGCGGTGGAATTGTGCGCCCATCCCAGGGAGGAATATACCCGCCAATTGATAGCGGCCACGCCGGAGTTGCCTGCCAGCGTGGCCTGAGCGAATCGGAAATTGTGAAGTTGCGGGGCGAGCTTTGCTTGCCCAGGTTACTGCTCGTCCGGTTCATCCATGGGTTGGGCATCGATGTCGACGGCGAGAGGCAGATTGACGTCTGCGTAGGCCGGGTCAACTAACGCGTAACCGACTCCGTCGATGTAGTCAATGTAGAATTCATCGCACCGGCCCCATGCGCCGGGCCAGATCAGTCCGGGAGCGAAGCCGAATTCCACTCCATCGAACCAGAAGGGCGATGCGTAGGGCGAACCGAGCCAGAATCTTCCGGCGCCACAGAAACCGAAGAGATGCCCACGTCCGAAGTGCGCTCCGTAGAAGCGCCCATTGAATCGGCCATTGCTGAATGCCGCGCGGGCGGCTGAGTGAGCGCGAGTAGCCTGCTTGTTACGCGCGTGCCTCGCCTTGTTCTCCTGCTTAACGGATCTGCTGTGAGCCTTGACTCGTTTCTGTCGGCGTTGCGCTGGTTGCGCTGCGCATTGCGCTGGTTACGATCGGCATTACGCTGTGCATTGCGCTGGTTACGATCGGCATTGCGCTGGTCGCGCTGGGCATTGCGCTGCGCATTGCTGGGCCTCGGATTGTTCGTATGGGATTGCCGCGGGGTTGATTGCCTTGGCGCCGTATAACGTGGCGTATTATTCCGCGGAGCGTGATATGCGGGCGCGTGATACGCGGGCGCATGATATGCGGGGGCCGGGTGATACGCGGGTGGCGGGTGATATGCGGGGGCCGGGTGGTACTGGGCTGTTCCAACTCCGATATAAGCCAGGCAAATTGTCATGAACGTTAAAAACTTCTTCACTCTTCCTCCTAAAGCGACTATCAGTTATTCCGCTGTTGAAGCGGATCTTGTCGACCGATTGCATTGAGTACTCAGGTAGCTTCGTTGCCTGCATGCCATTCCCGGCGCGCAAATGAGGGTCCGTTGCACGGAGGAATGCCGTAGTGATGGTGATAAACATGGCCCTATGCAGATTGTGTTGCTAATTTATGCGGATGTTATCACTTCATTCGGTCCCGCGTCTACGCTCAACCGGTTTTGCACGGCACGGGAAAGCTACCCGCACCAACCGCGGAAAAAATCAGGATGCGGTTCGATATTAAAAATGCACACATCATTGCCGGTAAAGCTTCAGCGCGAATTATAGGAAAGCGCATCAGGCTCTGCCGCGCGAACACTGTCGCGGCGCGTGAAATAGCTCTTGAATAGCCCTGGGCCCCCGCATGGGAATTTCAATCCATGAGATTTCGAGATTTCCCATGCTTGCCGCAATCATCCGCCGTGGTGGACCGCAAGGATGGTATCGAACTGTTGCATGCTACCTGGATTGCGGCTGTGCAGCAGGTGGCGTAGCGGGAGCCGCGGGCTGAGTTGCCGGAGCAGCCAGCTTGGGCGATGCGGCGGGAGCCGAGCGCTGGCCAGGCATCATCGTGGGACGCAAGGGCGGCGGTGGAGCGTCCATCACCTCGAGCAGTTCGACATCCACGACCAGATCGGATTTAGCGGGAATCGCCGCATGGGTGGCGTCGCGCGCGGGAATCTCCCGATCACCCAACCCCAACTGCCAGGGAATATAGATACGGCGCTTTCCACCGACCTTCATGCCCTTCAATCCCAAGTCCCAGCCGGGAAGCGGACGGCCCGCTCCCATCATCAGGATGGCTGGCCGGGGATCGCCCATTTTGAGCTTGCCGTTGTCGTCCAGCACCGGCTTCTGGTCCTTGTCAAGGACGGGAGCACGGTGGTCGTCAGAGGAATCGATTTCACGGCCATCAGCCGCCAACCATAAGGTGTAGTAGAACTTAAGGTACTTTTTTGGCTCGGCCTCGGCGCCGGCGCCGACCTTGACATCCTGGTAGCCCAGGGTAACCGTGTAGAGGGTTTTATGAATACCCTCGACAGGGGTCATGTGGGCTCGGCTTTACAGGGGTAGCTGGCTTGTGCGAGCGGTTGCGGCTGCGGGCGCTGGCGGCGCGGATGCCGGTTTTGCGGGGGTCTGGGCGACTGCGGCTATGGAGCTGGCCGCCAACAATACTAGTAAGGATGCTGTGTTTCATTCCGTTTTCAGACTCCGGATAGATGTTCAGACAAGTGTAACAGGGGCTCCGGCATCCTTTCACCGCAGCAACATTCCAGCCAGCAGGGCCGTCCTTGGCGCCAGGTGCTCCAGCACGATCGATTCGTGGCGGGCATGCGCGCCCTCGCCTACAGCGCCCATGCCGTCGAGGGTGGGAATGCCGAGCGCAGAGGTGAAGTTGCCGTCGGATGCGCCGCCGGTGGAGGCTTCGCCGAGTACGAATCCCAGTTCCACAGCCAATGCCCTGGCCTGGCGGTAGAGCCGGACAGTGGAGCGGGTGCGCACCATGGGCGGACGGTTGATGCCTCCGGAGACGGACAGCGTACAGTTTTTATCTACCGGCTTGAGCGCGGCAAACTTGCGGTCGATGCGCGGACCGTCGGCCATGCGGGCAATACGCACGTCCACCTCCGCCCAGGCATGGGCGGGAATCACATTGTTTTTAGTCCCGCCGCCGATGACGCCCACGCTCACCGTTAGGCCGCGCTGGAGATCGGTCCAGCCGGACACTGTTTCGATGACGCGGGCCAGTTCGCGAATGGCATTCGCTCCTTTTTCAAAGTCCACGCCAGCGTGAGCTGCTACTCCTTTCACTTCGATCCGCCAGTTGCCGGTTCCCTTGCGGGCGGTTTTATAGGCGAGTTGCTGTGCCGGCTCGAGCACATAAACGGCAGCGCAACCGGCGGCGAGCCGCTCGATGATGGGTTTTGAAGCCGGGCTGCCTACCTCTTCGTCGCCGGTGAGCAGCAGGACGATTTCGCGATTCGATCAAACCGGCCTCGGAGAGCATTTCAATGGCGGTGAAGGCCATGGCCACGCCGGCCTTCATATCCAGTGCGCCGGGACCCCACAGGCGGCCATCGTTCACGCGGCAGGGCATGGTTTTGAGCGTGCCGAAGGCCAGACTGTATCCAGATGGCCGAGTAGGAGGGTCGGCTTTGCGGCTTTGGATTTGGGACCGAAACGCGCTTCGAGCACGTTGCCCAGTTCGCGCTGACGGTAGAGTTTCACTCGCCCTCCCAAAGCACGGGCGCGCGCGGCTGCCAGCGTGATGCATGCATCCACAGCGGCTTTATCGCTGGAGGGAGATTCCAGGCTCACCAGTTGCCCGACCAGGTTGAGTGTGTCGCGCTGTTTGCGCCTGGCTCCGGCCAGCAGGGCGCGCATGGGGATGGGGAGATCGAGAGGGGAGGGCATCCGTTCGCCTTTCACGGGTAATTTTCTGGACCTGAATTTGGGAGTGACTGCTTATTCCCCAACGGATAGTAAGTGCTTTACGCAATCCTTGCCGATGCGCTATAGCACTTAATCTGAGAATCGCTTTTTGAGACGACGGGCCAAGTTTCGCGTGACTGCTTCGGGAAGGGAAATCACCAACTCGACTTTCTTTTTTCCTAGATGCACCTTAACTTCGGCTTTCTTAGCTTTCACGAACTTCGTCTTTTTGGGAGTTACCATATCACCTCCACCTCTCTTATTTCGGTCATCCCTTTGGCGGTTTCTTGTTTTTTAGGGATTGCTTCATGGCATCCTGCCATTTCCCAAAAGCATACCTCAGGGGCTAAAGCCCCAACCCTTTTTGGAGACCGCATTCGGCACGTCTAAAGCCGTGCCCTTTCAAAAATACGCCCCGACGAAGCAACGTATTGAAATTTCACAGGTCGTGCCCCGATACAAAACCAGTCGATTGATTCACAAAACCCAGCCTGGAACCCGTTCTGACCCTGTAACACACCACATTCGTGACTTTCCAGTAATCGGTTGCGTTATTGAACGCCGTTCAGCGCTATTCGTATCAAAAGGGTGGTCTGGTTGGCGCAGAGTGTGGCTAAAATGCCACAGTGCAGAGTTGCATCTTCGCATCTAATCTATCCATTGCACTTGGTTTTTTTGCTGTTGGAGAACAAGATATTGGCTGATCCCGCCCATCTGGAACAGACGATTGCCGCACCCCTGGAGTTTGCGGGGATTGGACTCCATTCCGGCGCGCCGGTGACCATGCGGCTGCTGCCTGCTCCGGCCGGGTCGGGCATCGTCTTTCGGCGGACGGATCTGGATAATTTTGAGATTCCCGCCATCGGCCGCAATGTGGCTAAAGTCAGCTATGCCACCAGCTTGATGCGGCAAGGCGTGCTGATCTCGACCACCGAGCATCTGCTTTCGGCACTCATCGGCATGGGCGTGGACAACGTGATTGTGGAGCTGGATAACCTGGAACTGCCCATTCTGGACGGCAGCGCCCAGCCTTATGTGGAGGCCTTTCGGCGCGCCGGCATCCGCACTGCAACGGCGGCGGCGCGAGACTGTGCGCGTGCTGCGCCCGGTGGAGGTGCGCGAGGGCGACAAGTTCATCGGCATCTATCCGGGAACGGGCTACAACATTCGCTATAGCATTGATTTTCCCGCACCCATCGGCCACCAGAGCGCCAGCGTTGACCTGGCCGCCGAGACCTATGGCACGGAGATTGCGCCGGCTCGCACCTTTGGCTACAAGGCCGACGAACAGCGGCTGCGCGATATGGGGCTGATCCGCGGCGCCACGTCTCAGAAAACGCCATCGTTCTGGGAGCCGGAGGGCCGGAGAACGGCCCGCTGCGCTTTGCCGACGAATATGTGCGGCACAAGGTGCTGGACCTGATCGGCGACCTGGCCCTGGCTGGGCGGCGGATTGAAGGCCAGGTGGTGGCCGAGCGCGCCGGCCACGCCATGCATACCGCCCTGGTCTCCCGCTTGCTCAAAGACCGTTCGGCCTGGGAACTGGCCCACGTTCCGGTTGCCAAGTTTCGCCCAATGAAACTGTCCGCGCAAGCCTGCCTGTGAGATCCCCTTTCGAATCTTACCCTTACGGGCGCATAAATCTCGCGTTGACTGCTAAGCTTACCCGAGCCCTGGCGGACTCGATTGCGCACAGGGATTTCACCCTTATTGCACTCCTCAAACTGCAATTCCTGCCCCAAAAGTATCATTGACCCTAATTTGAGGTTACTTTAAGTTACTTAGGTATCCTTTTTTAGGGTACCGCTCTCTGAAGTACGTTTTGCTAGAACCGGCTGGTTTGCTTTGAAGCTTCGCAAATGGCTACCCATTGCCGGTTTAAGGAGAATTGATGATTTACGTTTTGCTCCCCATCGCCGCAATTGCAGTTGTGGCGTCTTTATCTTGGCCACCTGAGGGCCGCCGCACGCCGCCGGAATGCGCAGTCGTGGGAGTCGCTTATGGCCCAGCTGCGGCTGGACTGGAGCGCCCGCGAGTTGAGCGATGGCGCCGAGGGGATCAGCACCACACCCGAGACCGTCTGGCAGCGCATGGAAGGCCCCAAAGGTCTGTGCGTGATGTACCAGAATGCGCGGGTGATGATGGAGATGGCCGACTATGCGGCGCGGAACAGCGATTCGGTTGATCGCAAACTTCTTGAGACCCTGCGCAGCGACGCCATGCATATCAGGGTTTACGTTCTGATCGCCCTTGGACAGTATGCCTTCCGGCAACTGAATGAGAGCATCTGCGTGAATGCGTACCGCGCAGCATCAATGTACGTGGAAATGTCAGACCGGATGACCGAACTGCTGCAGGTTCACGCAGCCGGCCTGGTTCCCGACTTCTCCGCGGCAATGTAATCAAGGTCTTCCTCCACTAAACTAAAGCCCGGCCATGGGAAGCAGAGGAACCATGGCGGAAATCAGGCGGGCTTAGTCTCATGCGCAAATCACTTCCGGGCCTGGCCTCGCGCCTGGCCCGGATTTTTTTGTTGCTGGAATCCTATCGGGTTTGCCTGCACTCCCATTTTGCCTGCACCTCGCACCGGAGCTATAATTTCGGCGTAAAATTTTGTCTTTTTTATTCAGTATTTCACCGAAATGATGACTGAGACAGGGGAGAGGCAATTATGCCGAGAGGGTTTTTGAGAATAACAATTCTGGCCGGATGTATTTTGTTAGCTTCACTGGCAGCGACTGCACAAGAGGTGGTTAATGCCCTGGTCGGAACTGTGCGGTATATTGATTCGGCGGCAAAGACAATAACGATCACAACCGACGACGGCTCCGATGCCGTATTTAAAGACCTGATCAATTCAAAAAGAACAATCGAATTTGACCCCAACATCCGCACCGATGCAACCGCCGCAGACGAATTCAAGAAGAGCGGCGAGCGCGTGATCGTCTATTACTTTGGCGCCGGCGAGGTGCGCACGGTAGTTGCATTGCGGAGTCTGGGGCCAGGGCCGTTCATCATTACGCAGCGGAACAGTCGTTCACTTTGATAAGAGAGAGCACACGCTCACAATCAAAGACCAATCAGGGACGCATCAAGTCTTTTCAATCGCTCTCAGACTACAGTGGCTGAAAGCGAGATTGGGGGCCGTCGCAGGACTCAACTTTCAACCCGAAAAGGGCGATCAGGTACTAATCTATGCCGTGCGGAAGATGGGGGTTCGAAGGCCCTGTTTATCAATACGGTGATTGTCAACTGATCGGGCTTCGAATTCTGCTATAGCGAAAGCTGCCCGCGCCCCTTCCTTGCGACTTTTTTCTCGCAAGAAGGATGGGAGACTCTGGCTCTTATACAAACAAAATGCACATGGGCGTGGCTGCCGCATAGCTTTTGCACTCTTCGGCCAGCACTCCGGTTTCGGGGTTGCGCGCGAAGACGCTCAACAGGTTTGAAGTCTGGTTGGCCACCAGCATCCAGCGCTCCGTGGGGTCGAGCGTAAAGTTGCGCGGGATCTTGCCGCCGCAATTGCCGCGGCCGATGGGCGTCAGGGCGCCGGTTTTGGGGTCGGCGGAAAAGCTATAGATGAAATCGTTGATGCGATTGGCGAAGTAGACCGACTTTCCGTCTCGGGAGATCACTGTGTCGCAGGCGGCGGTGGGTCCGTGATAATCCGCCGGGAGCAGGTCGATGCTATTGACGCGGGTCAGGCTGCCGTCTCTCTTGTTCCACTCGAGCACGTCCACCGTTGAGTCTAGCTCGTTGATGGAGTAGGCGGTATGGCGATTGGGGTGAAAGTGGAGCGTGCGCGGGCCTGCGCCGGGTTTGGAGTGATAAGTGCCGGCGGAGGTCAGCATGGCTGTCGCAGTGTCGAGAGTATAGATGTGGATGCAGTCGCCGCCCAGGTCGTTGATGTAGGCGAAGCGGTTATCGGGCGAGTAAGAGGCAAAGTGGGCGTGGGCGGTTTTCTGGTGGTTCGGCGTTGGGGCCGTGGACGGTATAGTGCTCTGACCACGCCATGGGGCTCAAGCGGCCATCGTCGACCTGAAAACTGGCCGCGCTGCCGCCCATGTAATCGGCGGAGATGAGTACCTTGCCGGTGTGGTCGAGAGCCAGGTGGCAGGTTCCCGTGCCGGCTGAGTTTCGGGTGGATAGCGGATACAGTTCACCGTTATGCACACGAAAGCTGGCTACTCCGCCGGTTGGTTTTCCGTCGAACGAATCCACCTCTGAGGTGGCGAAGAGAACCTTATGGTCGCGGGAGAAGGCGATCCAGGCTACCCTGGCAAGACTGGGCGGCGACTCCGGCTGCAGTCAGCTCGCCGGTTGCACGGGTCCCAGTCATAAGCCAGAATGCCAGTCGGCGTGAGGGAAGCAACAAAGACCCGCTGGCGGCGGGTTGCGGCAAGCGAGGGGTCGCCGCGGCGACCGGCGGCCAGAATTGCGGCGGCGGATGCGGAGACGAGAAAGCTTTTGCGAGTAAGATTTTTCATGGCAGATGAGATTGTCGCCGATGGGGGTTGGAGCGCGCCAATCGAATGACTGACGAATGCGGTCACGGGCCTGGCGGAGCGAGGACCGCAAGTAGCCAGTTTGCAGGTGGGTAGCTGCCGGCTGTCTGCCCGCTTCGTCCTCCTTTCTACTGCAGGCTGAAGATCACATTGACCGTGGTCTCCACTTCAATGGGCTGGCCGTCGAGGAGATAGGGCCGGTAGCGCCAGGTCTTGACGGCATCCACGGCGGCCTGCCGGAGCAGGGGCGGACCGCTGACTGCGCGAAGATTCTCAATAGCGCCGACTTTGGAGATGGTGGCCTCAAGCACTACGGTGCCTTCGGTGTGTGTCGCCCTGGCAAGCACCGGGTATGGAGGAGCGTTCTTGAAGAGGATCAACCCTTCCACGACGGATGTGGAGACGCGCATGGGGCCTGCGGGCTCCGGACGGACAATGGGAAGCACGCTATTGCCGGGAACTGCGCGTCCGGTGCCGCCGGGGACGCCGGTTAGGCTGGGGTCAGACCCTTGACCCGGAATCACAAGATTCGCCAATGGAACAGGCCCGTTGTCCATGGGTACGGAATCGGGAATGATGCGCGGCGCCGCGAACGGATTCACCAGCGCAACGGATGTTGCAGGGGCGGTTTGTGCCGGTTGATGCGGCTGTTGCGGGACATGCGGCAGCACATTAGCATCCATCAGGAATGTGATCATCGGACGCGGCAAGGCCTGAGGAAAGATGAGCGGGAACAAAACCAGCGCCAGCAGGATGGAGCTGTTGAAAGCGAAGGCCGCGAGCATCCAACTGCGGCTGCGAGTGTGAATTGTGCCGTTGGTTTCGAAGGTGGAGTCTTCAAACATGGCCTGCCTCCCTCAAGGATCGATTCAGCCGCGCCGGCTGGGAGACAGGGTTTGTTGAGGCGCGAGCGATCTTGCCGCTCTCTAGCGCTCAGCTCGGCGCGGGGAGCGGGTCCTCAAGGCACTCCGTTCATCCCAATCGGAACCACTGTACTGGTGTAGACACCGGTTGTGATTAAGTGTTCCCGGAGTTGAATCGGATTCGCAAAAAAGGCGTCCGCCGCGGCGGACGCCCCGTTCTGCGATTGCGCGCTTCTTGTTATTCCGGCAGATTCAGCGTGCCCTTGATCTGGATAGGCCGCGTCAGCACCGGCACGCCAACATATGGCTGGTTGCCCCCAACTGAAACAGCGTACCAGCCTTGGGCGACGATGGGTTCTCCTGCTTCAGTGACCATGCTCAGGTCGCGCGGCTGAAGCTCGAAGCGCAGCTTTTGCGAGGCGCCGGGTTCAAGATGGACGCGCTGGAAGCCTCGCAACGCCCGCAGCGGCCTGCCGGGAACGTCAGGGAAGCTGAGATAGAGCTGGGCCACTTCGTCGCCTGCGCGTTTGCCGGTGTTGGTCACAGTCGCTTCAACTACCACCGGGTTGCCCGCCGTTACCGGAGCGGTGGGAACGGTAAGTCCGCTGTAGGCGAAGGTGGTGTAACTGAGACCGTAGCCGAAGGGATAAAGCGGGGTTCCCGTAAAGTAGCGATAGGTGCGGCCCTTCATAGAGTAATCCACGAAGGGCGGCAACTGGCTCACATCTTTGTAGAAGGTAACCGGCAGGCGACCAGCGGGATTGTTGCGGCCGCTGAGAGTATCAGCCACGGCTGCGCCGCCTTCTTCGCCGGGATACCAGGCATCGAGGATGGCGTTGGCGTGGTCCTTGGCCCAGTTCACGCCCAGGGCGCTGCCGTTGGTGAGGACCACGACCAGCGGCTTGCCGGTTGCGGCTACTGCTTCGAGCAGCGCCTCTTCGGGTTTGGGCAGGTCGAGGCTGGTGCGGTCGCCGCCTAAGAAGCCGGGCTCGTCCACCTTCATCTCTTCGCCTTCGAGCCTGCTGGTAATGCCCACCACGGCGACCACTACATCGGCATTCTTTGCAGCCTCAATTGCCTCTGGCTGAGGCGTGAGGTCGGCCTGGGACCACCCCTCAGGGCGCGGCTTCGGCGAATCCTCAGTGGCAAGGAAGTTTGTGCCAGGCACATAACTAATGGTGTCGGCGGGAAACTCCGCGCGCATGCCTTCCAGCACGGAGACGGTGTGCGTGGGAATGCCGTTGTAGTTGCCCAGCAGCACATGCGTCTGGTCAGCCAGCGGACCGACGACGGCGATCTTGATGCCCGAGGTCTTGAGCGGCAGCACGCCGTCGTTCTTCAAGAGCACCATGGATTCGTTGGCCAGCTTGCGAGCCAGAGCACGATGCGCGGGGCTGTTGAGTTGGCTCTCGTCGATTTTGGAATAGGGCACCATCTGCGGCGGATCGAACATGCCCAACTTCATGCGCGCGGTGAAGAGGCGTTTGAGAGCGACGTCGATATCGCTCTCCTTGAGGTAGCCCTGCTTGACGGCATCGAGATAGGGTTTGTAGTCGTGATCGTCTTTCACCTTGGTGGTGAAGTCGATGCACTCGTTGTCCATGCCGCGCTGAAGGCTGATGGCCGATGCCTGGGCCTGGGTGGGCTCGTAGTGGTGGCCGCTGTAAGATGTTGATGACCGCGCCGCAATCGGAGACCACGTATCCCTGGAAGGCCCACTTGCCGCGCAACTGGTCCTGGAGCAGAAATTCGTTGGCGCAGGCTGGTTCACCGTTGATGCTGTTGTAGGCGCACATGACGGAGCCGGCCTTGGCCTCAGTGACTGTGGCACGGAAGGCGGGCAGATAAGTATCCAGTTCGTCGTGCTTGCTTACCTTTACGTCCATCCTGTGGCGCTCGGGCTCCGGACCGCTGTGCACGGCGTAGTGCTTGGGAGTGGAGATGACGCGGTAGTAATGCGGATCGTCGCCCTGCATGCCGGTGACAAAGGCCACGCCCATGCGCGCGGTCAGAAACGGGTCTTCGCCGTAGGTCTCCTGGCCGCGGCCCCAGCGGGGATCGCGAAAGATATTGATGTTGGGCGCCCAGAAGTCGAGACCTTCAAAGATGTTGCTGTGGCCTGCTCGCACCGCCTGCACATGCTTGATGCGGCCCTCGATGCCGATGGCCGTGGCCATCTCGTGGATGGCCGGAGTGTCGAAGGTGGCGGCCAGGCCGATGGGCTCAGGAAATTCTGTGGTTCCGTCGCGCATGACGCCGTGCAGCGCCTCGCTCCACCAGTCGTAGGCGGGCACGTTAAGCCGGGGAATGGCACGCGCCTGATTTACCAGTTGCGTGACCTTCTCATCCAGCTTCATGCGGCTTACCAGGTCGGCTGCGCGCTGCTCCGGCGGCAGGCTGGGGTTTAAATATGCGGGCTTCGAAGCGTCCTGCGCTCCGGCTATCCACAAACCTGGGCACGCGGCCAACGATGCCGCTACCAACCAATATCCAATCTTCTTCATCGCATTCCTCACAGGCAGGGGGAAATCGCTCAAATTACTTTGCCGCCTAAAAATATTTACCCCGCCCTCCGGATGCTAACGCTAATGCCCCTGGGAAGGGACTGTCAAGCAGGGTGAAAAATCGCTTTATTGCGATTTATCTATGCGCCGGGCAGGAAGAAGTCGTCGAGGCCGGCGCGATGCGCGTGGGCGGCCATTGCGGATTGAATCTCCAGGGCAACGGCCAGCGCATTGCGGCCCTGACGTGCGGTGACATGGGGCTCGCGGCGGGTGCGGACTGCATCGAGGAAGGATTCAATCTCAAGCCGCAATGGCTCGCCGGGCGTGACGACTGGGTTGGAGAAACTCAAGCCTGACTTCGATTCCGCGGGGCTGGTGAATTGCGCGATCACTGACGGATCGATCTTTGCCATGGCGGCAAACTGCGCAATCATTGCCGGGTCGATTTTGCTGAGGTCGATTTTTCCGGACGCGATTCCCTCTGCGATCCCCGGCGGCAGCAGGGCGGCAACCTGCGGGGGCAGCGAAGCAAGGAGTTCGGCTGGAGAAGAGTTGGCCGCACCGCTATCCACACGAATCACCAGCAAGTCCTGGCGGGCGTAGTCGATGGAGACGTACTGGCGGGGCTCGAAGAAACGCAACTTGCGGACGCGCTCGGTGGAAACGCGCGAGGCTGTGAAGTTGGCCACGCAGCCGGACTCGAACTCGACGCGGACGTTGGCGATGTCCACTTTGGGCGAGAGAATCGGCAGGCCGACGGCGCGCACCTCGCGCACCGGCGAGGCGGCAAAGGTGAGCACGATATCCAGGTCGTGAATCATCAGGTCGAGCACCACGTCCACATCGAGCGAGCGGGGCGTGAAGACGGAGAGGCGGTGAGCCTCAAAGAACATGGGGCGGCGCAGTTGCGGCTGGATGGCGAAGACTGCGGGGTTGAAGCGCTCCAGGTGGCCGACTTGCAGGATGCGCTTGCCTTTGTCCGCTCGTTGCGATCAGATCGTCGGCTTCGGCGAGGCTGGCGGCCAGAGGCTTTTCGACCAGCAGGTCGAGGCCCGCATCGAGCAGGGCTGAAGCAACCGCGTGATGATGCACTGTGGGGACGGCGACGGTGGCCGCATCGAGGTGGAGATCGGCGGCCAGCAGTTCGTCGACGGTGGCAAAGACGGGGATCGCATATTTGGCCGCTGCGTCGGCGGCGCGGGCCGCATCCGGCTCGACGGCAGCCACAAGAGCGACGCCAAGCCCCGCCGTTTCCAGTTCGCGGTAAACGCGGAGATGGTTCTTGCCGAAGGCGCCGTTTCCGGCCACGGCAACGCGCAATATGGGTTCCTTAGCTATTGCGCTGCCCCTTTTTCGCGCCCTTTGCCTTCCACGGCCTTCAGGCAGCGGCTGTAAAGCTCGAGCAATTGGGCCACATGCTCCTCGGGCTTGGGCGCAGCTGCGCCGCTGAAGCCGGTTGAGGGCGCGGCGGGACGGCCTACGCCGGCCGTGACGGCCACGAATTTGAGCAGATCGAGAGCGATATCTTCATTGCGCCGTGGCGCCAAGCGCCGCGTTGTTCAGAGCATCCATGCTGATATTTCTCCAAAGAGGATGCTAGCAGATGGAGGGTTAGCGTCTCATCTACCGCCGGGCCTCGTGGGCCGGATGTTCCTCGCTCTTATTGATCCGGCCCTCAAATAGTTTTATCGTCTACCACCCATTCAGCAAAAACGCTGAATGGATGGGGCACCCACGCATCAGTATTTATTGGCCGGATCAATAGCGATCGGAACCTGCCTATGAACGTACAATGGGAGCGCTTCGGCGTAGGGGCGAAATCGGCTCTGAATGAGGAGACTTGTGATGGAAGGGCTGACTTCGCGACGCGAAACCATACGCGCTATCATCGCGCGGCAGGAAGTTTCGCGATGCGGCTTCTGGCTGGGCAATCCGGACCAGAATACGTGGCCGCTGCTGCACCGGTATTTTGGAACGCAAAGCGAGGAGGAGTTGCGCAAGAAGTTAGGCGACGATGTGCGCTGGATATGCCCGCAGTTTTACGCCGATGCCTATCAGGATCCGCAGGGACGGGCGCTGTTTGACTCCGGGCTGGATCGCAGGAAGCACGGCAGCGTGGGACCATTGGCCGACTGCACCAGTGTGGAAGAGATCGAGAGTTTTCCCTGGCCTGAACCTGATTATCTTAACTTCGATTCCTGCCTGAGAGACCTGCGCGAGGCCGGGGACGTTTACCGCCTGAGCGGCTTCTGGACTTGCTATTACCACAATGTCGCCGACCTGTTTGGGATGGAAGAGTACTTCGTCAAGATGCACTCCAACCCGAAGCTGGTGCATGCCGTTACGGATAAAGTTTGCGAGTTCTACTACGAAGCCAATGAGCGCTTTTTTGTGGCCGCGGGCAGCCTGATGGACGGGTTCTTCTTTGGGAACGACCTAGGGAGCCAGAACGGGCTGATTTGCAGTCCATCGGCCCTTGAGGAGTTTGTCTTTCCCTGGATGCGGCGGTTTGTGGAGCAGGGACACCGGCACGGCTATCAGGTTGTGTTGCATTCCTGCGGTTCGGTGTACAAGGTAATCGACCGCATCATAGGGGCTGGCGTGGACTGCCTGCACCCGTTGCAGGCTTTGGCGCGGGACATGAATGCCGAGCATCTGGCCAGCGCGTTCAAGGGCCAGATCGCCTACCTGGGCGGGATCGATGCGCAACAACTGATGACCAACGGCACGCCGGAGGAGGTGTGCGCCGACGTGCGCCGGGTGCAGGCGTTGCTGGGACCGCACCTGATTGTCAGTCCCAGCCACGAGGCGATTTTGCCCAATGTCCCCATGGAAAACGTGGCCGCCCTGGCGAAGGCAGCAGCTACACTAAGCCGAGTTTCTGTGCGGGATCCGTCTCAGCGATAATCTGAAGTAGATGCGCACGGCTTACATTGGGATGGGCGGGAACCAGGCTAGTTGGGCCGGCGAGCCGGAGGCTACTCTGGCTACTGCCGCGCTGTGGATTGAATCGCTGGGGCGCGTGGTTTGCAGGTCTTCGCTTTACTCGACCGAGCCGGTGGGGTTTGCCGATCAGCCTCGATTTATGAATGCCGTGGTGGAGCTGGAGACGGAGCTGGAGGCGAGCGACCTGCTGGAAAGGCTGCTGGCGATCGAGGTGGAGTTTGGGCGCGACCGGGCGGCAGGATTTGCGAATGGGCCGCGCACGCTGGACCTGGATATTCTGCTCTTCGGCAACCAGAAAATCAGCGAGCCGGGACTGGAGATTCCCCACCCGCGGCTGGCGGAACGCGCCTTCGTGCTGGTCCCGCTGAACGAGATTGCGCCAGACGCCGTGGATCCACGAAGCGGAAAGACCGTGGCACAATTGCTTGAGAGTTTATTCCCCGATTCTGAAAGCGAAACTCATGCGGTGGTCAAGGTGGAAAGCGGTGGTTGGCGCGCTGGCGCTATCGGTAATATTGCGCCTCCCGGCTAGCGTTGGCGCGCAATCTGCCGCTACATTGACGGTTGAGGATAGCAGCGGGGTCGCGCTGAGCGGAGCGGCGGTGGAGGATTCACAGGGAAAGTTGCTGGGACGCACGGGCGCAGATGGGAAGCTGACGGTTGCGTGCGCCGCTCCCTGCCATCTGCGCGTGACTGCTGACGGGATTTTCAGAACGCGACCTTGAACTGACTGCCGATATGACCATTCGGCTGGGACCGGCTGCGGCAAACGAGCAGGTAACGGTGACCGCTTATCGCGCTCCGCTGGGCTCGCTGGAAAGCCCGGTGACCACGCGGCTGCTGACTGAAAAAGCTCTCGAAACTACGGCCGCAATTACCCTGGACGACCAACTGCGGCAGCTTCCCGGCGTGGAGTTGTTTCGGCGATCGAGTTCGCTGGTGGCCAATCCCATCATCGCAGGGAATCAGTTTGCGCGGGCTGGGTTCCACCTCGGCCAGCCGCACTCTGCTTACCGAAGACGATGTGCCGCTGAACGATCCACTGGGCGGATGGATTCACTGGCAGGAAGAGCCGGAGTTGGCTATGCAGAGTATTGAATTGATGCGCGGAGGAGCGAGCGACCTTTACGGATCGAGCGCTATCGGCGGCGTGGTGAGCGTGATTCCGGTGCGTCCTGCTGCGGATCTGTTCGAGCTGCGGTCGAGCTATGGCGGAGAAGAAACTTTTGACGATAGTTTGCTGGGAGAGATGAAGCGCGGGCCGTGGGGCGTGATGGCGGCGGGCGGGGCGCTGGGGACGGATGGGTATATTCAAGAGGCTCCAGCGCAGCGCGGGCCGGTGGATGTGGCCAGCAATGTGCACAGCCAGAATGGAATGCTGACTGCGGAGCACGACCGCGGGCCGTTGCGGCTGTTTGTGCGCGGCAGCGGCTTCGACGAATCGCGCCATAATGGAACGCCCTACCAGTCCAACAGGACGCGGCTTTGGCGCTACGCGGCAGGGAGCGACTGGCAGGGGCCGCGCGACGGCTCACTCGTCGCGCGGGTTTATGGCTCGGACGAACGGTATCGGCAGACCTTCTCGAGCATCTCCAATCTGCCGGATTTTGACGATGCCGCCTGCTCCTATCGCTGCGGCGAGATTCCCACGAAATTCTCGTTCGTTCCGGACAACGAGCTGGGCGCGGCGGCGCACTGGAACCAGCCGCTGGGCGCGGGCCTGCTGATTGTGGCCGGAGCCGACGTGCACGACGTGCGCATATGGGACCAGGAGCAGACCTATGGGAGCTCAGCGGCGCTGACCAACCTGCACGACCACCAGCGGGACTCGGCCGGCTACGCTGAAGCGATGTGGGTGCGCAAGGCTTGGACGCTGACCGCGGCGGGCCGCATGGACTGGTTCCAGAACTACGACGGGCAGGAACTGCAGTGGAACGGGTCAAGCTGGACGCCGACCCAAAGCCAGCCTCCGCAATTTGGCCAGCGCATCTTCGATCCCCGCGTCGGCCTCTCGCGCAAGCTCTTCGATCATTGGGCGGTTTCGGCTTCGGGCTTCCGCGCCTTTCGCTCGCCCACGCCCAACGAGCTCTACCGCTCCACGCAGGTGGGCAACGAGCTAACCCATCCCAACGGATCGCTGCTGAGCGAGCGCGCCACAGGCTGGGAGACGGGCCTGGCCACCGATTGGCGATGGGGCAGCGTTCGCACCAGCTACTTTCTCACCCAGGTCAACCGGCCCATCACCGCGGTGACTACTAATCCAACTTCCTCGCCGATTCTGCTGATGCGCGAGAACCTGGGGCAGATTGAGAGCCGGGGAGTCTCAGTGGATTACGAGCTTACGCCGCTGCGCTGGCTGGCGGTCGATGGCGGCTACCAGTATGCACACGCCACGGTGACCAAGAACAACCAGGAGACGGATCTTGTGGGCAACTGGATTCCCGAGGTGGCGCGCAACCTGGCCACGATGAATGTGCGCGCATTCAAGCCGGCGCTGGGAACACTGAGTCTGCAAGGACGGCTGAGCGGACGCCAGTTTGACGACGACGCTAACACTTACCTGCTGCACGGATACTTCCGGCTGGACGCCTACGCCTCGCACGACTTCGGCAAGCGATTCGAATTCTTTGCGGCGGGAGAAAATCTGCTCAATCGGCAGATTGAAGATTCCAAGACGCCCACGACTACGCTGGGCATGCCGCGTGAGGCGCGGGTTGGGTTTCAGGTGCGGCTGGGTGCGGTGAGCCGTTAGGAGACGTTGCTCTCCCAGGTCTGAAAATCCAGACCTGGGTCACCCGGCGATTGCAGCTAGAATCGTTGAGTGAGTACGGAGTTCAAAGTTATTACGGAAACCGCAGCGGGCGGGCGGCGCGGGCAGCTTCGCCTGCCTCACCGGACGGTGGAGACGCCGGTCTTTATGCCGGTGGGCACGGCGGGAACGGTGAAGGCCGTCGCGCAGGACGTGCTGGAATCGCTGGGCGCGGAGATCATTCTCGGCAATACTTATCATCTTTATCTGCGGCCAGGCCACGAGGCCATCCGGCGCATGGGCGGGCTGCACCGCTTCATCAGTTGGCCGCGCGCGATGCTTACCGACTCCGGCGGCTTTCAGGTTTTCAGCCTGAGCCAGTTGCGCAAGGTGACCGACGAGGGCGTGCGCTTCCGCTCGCACCTGGACGGGAGCAGCCATTTTTTCACCCCCGAACATTCGATGGACGTGCAGATCGCGCTGGGCGCGGACATTGCGATGGCCTTCGACGAGTGCACTGAATACCCGGCGGAACGCAGACCGCGCGGAGGAGAGCCTGCGGCTGACCATGGCCTGGGCGCGGCGGTCGCTCGAGCACTTTCGCGCGCATCGCGATGAGGTGGTGTGGCGCGATGAATTGGGCGGGCGCACGCAGAGCCTGTTTGGGATTGTGCAGGGCGGAATGTACCCCGACCTGCGCCGCGAGAGCGCGGAGCGGCTGGTGGAGATGGACTTTGACGGCTACGCGATCGGCGGGCTGAGCGTGGGCGAACCGCGCGAGCTGACGCTGGAGATGATCTCCGAAGTGCTGCCGCTGCTGCCCGCCGATAAGCCTCGCTACGTGATGGGCGTGGGCTACCCGGACGAGATTGAGCAGTATGCGCGCATGGGCGTGGACATGATGGACTGCGTGCTGCCCACCCGCGCCGCGCGCCACGGACTGCTCTTCACCAGCGAGGGGCGGTTGAACATCAAGGGCAAGCACTATGCGGAAGACCAGGGACCGCCTGATCCGGCTTGCGACTGCATGGTTTGCCGGCGGTATTCACGCGCCTATCTGCGCCACCTGATGCAAGCGGGCGAGGCGCTCTCTGGGGACGCTGAACACGATTCACAATTTGGCTTACTATCTAGGGATCATGGAACGCGTGCGTGCCGAGTTGCAGGCTGGCGAAACGCGCGAAGCCCGGCGCTAACCCGCTCCACCACTTCAGCCCAATCACCGGGTGCACATTGGCGGAAGAGGCGTGCGGTAGGGTACCAGGGGGTGGTTTCAATCTCCTGCATCCAGCGCCAGTCGCTTAAGTGAGGCAGCAGAATCCAGACCGACTTGCCCATGGCGCCGGCCAAGTGAGCGATGCAGGTATCGGTGGTGACCACCAGGTCAAGAGTGGCTACCAGCGCCGCTGTTTCGGCCAGGTCTTTGTCATGGCGCGCCCCGTCCAGGACAAAAACGTCGGTGGGCAAATCGGCTAACTGCTCCGCGGCCGCGCCTTTTTGAAGCGATATCCAGGTGATGCCAAGCGTGCGCAGCAAAGGCAGCAGAGTTCTGAGATGCATGGAGCGCTGCCGGTCCGCCTTGTAACGGGGATTGCCCGCCCAGGCAATGCCAATGCGGTGCTGCGCGCACGGCGAATCCTGCAGCCGCAAGTGCGGAAACTGAACCCGCTTCTCGACCACTAGCTCCTGATCGGCGCCCAGGTAAGCGCCCGGCCAGGGAACTGTTTCGATTGTGGCGCCGAAGACGGCGGGCAGGCTCAGCAGTGGACATTCGAGATCGAATTGCGGGGGTTTGGCGCCCAGGTCGCCGCGGCGACCCGTCTCCGCCTGACCGCAACTCACCACGGGCAGCGAGCGCATCAGCCGCTCCGCAGCCGCCTGCACCTGAAGAATCGGCACACCGCCGCGGGCCGCGACAAGGGTTGCATAGCGGCAGAACTGGATAGTATCGCCCAGCCCCTGCTCGGCGTGGAGCAGCACGCGGCGGCCTTCGAGCGGTTCGCCCTGCCAGCGCGGCTGCTTGAAGATTCTGGGGCCGCGATGCACCTCGCGAAATTTCCAGCGCGCCTCGTACTGCGGCCAGCCCCGCTGCCAGTCGCCCAGCCGCAGACGGGTCAGCGCCAGGTTATACGCCGCTCCTGCGCTCTGGGGATCGCGATCAACAGCCGACTCATGCGCGCGCAAGGCCTCGTCCATGCGCCCCATATCGAGCAGCGAGTTGCCGCGATTGGAGGCTGCGGCCCGGCTGCCCAACCGCCCGGCGCACTCGAATTTCTCCACGGCTTCGGCAAAGCGGCCGTCGTTGTGCAGCAGGATGCCGTTCATATTCAGAGCCTCGGCGTGCTCCGGCTGGCGCGCCAAAGCCCAGCGCAGCCACTGCCATGCGCCGGCCTGGTCGCGCTCGGCGGCACGGAACTGGCACCAGGCGATATGGGTCTCGACTTGTTCAGGGTTGAGCGCGAAGGCCTTCAGCAGATGCGCCTCGGCCTCAGCCGGACGGCGGCGTTCGCGATCGAGAAGGGCCAGGTTTACCCAGCCCGCAATCAGATCGGGACGCAATTCGACGGCGCGTCTCAGTGCAGCCACGGCATAGACTTCCCTTCCCTGCTCCCGTAACAGACTACCTAGATTCATCCATGCCGCGGCAAAATCGGGCCGCCGCGTCAGCGCCCGGCGGTAGCGGGCTACAGCCTCTTTCAGCCTTCCCATCCGAGCCAGCACAAATCCGGCGGCAAACTCGGCCTCGGGGAGCCGTGACTTCAGAGCCAGCGTCCGATTGTAGCAATCGAGCGCCTGCTCATTGCGGCCCATGCATGCATGAGCGTTTCCCAGACCCAGGTAAGCGGCCGCCAACGACGGCTGCTGCCGCAGCGCCAGCTCAAACTCTTGCATTGCCTGCTGGGGGCGCCCTGTGGCCAGCATCAACTCACCCAGACCCATGCGGGCGAGTGCGTCTATGCCGTCCAGGCAGAGCGAGTGCCGGAAGGCTTGTTCAGCCTCTTCATAGCGGCCGGCGGCCTTCAGCGACTGGCCCAGCGCCACCCAGGCCGTGCCCATCCGCGGCGCAGCGGCCACGGCTGCCTCGGCCATCTTCACCGCTGCCTGGTGCTGGTGGCTGGCCAGCGCCACCAGGCTGATGCATACCAGCGCATCCGGACTGCACGGGTTCTGCTCCAGTATGCGCTGGCAGCCGACCGCGACCTCGGTCAAGCGGCCGGTCAGCTTTTTTCCGCGGTTCTTCTCTCTTAACGGAATCTGCGGGGCATCGACGATCACTGGCCTGCCTCATCGCAAGGATGGTATCCGTGCGATTTCAACTGCCTGCAAGCTAGAAGCTGCCGGGCATTCCCTCAACTGGAAAGATCCTGGACTGGATGAATGAAGGCGCGCAAATTCCCGATTTTTCTTACTGTTCAATATTGGGACAGATCTGGCCTTAGTTGCGATGCTTCCGCTTCGTCGCCTCGCATGGAGGCCTGCTTTGCTATTGATCCGTCCCTCAAGTAGTTTTATCGTCTCCCACCCATTCAGCAAAAACGCTGAATGGATGGGGCACCCACGTATCAGTTATTTATGGGCCGGATCAATAAGAGTCATCTCTGCGCGGCGGCAATCTCCGTCAGTCTCTGCCGCTGCCGGCCCTCACTGTCGAAGTTGGCGGGCTGCAGCCAGGCTGCAAAGGCCCGCTTGCGGGCTGGCCACTCGTGGTCGAGCATGGAGAACCAGGCTGTATCCCTGTTCTCGCCTTTGACCACCATGTGCTGGCGAAAGATGCCCTCAAAAGTGAATCCCAGGCGCAGGGCGGCGCGACGGCTGGGCTCATTTTTCGCGTTGCACTTCCACTCGTAACGGCGATAGCCCAACTGGTCAAAGATGTGAGCAGCCATCAGATACATGGCCTCGGTGGCGGCCGTGGTGCGCTGCAGGCTGGGCGCGAGTAGTATGTTGCCCACCTCGACCACCCCCTGTGCGGGCTCCATGCGCATATAGCTGGCGTACCCGGCTACCGTTCCTGTTGCCGTGGGCACAATGGCCAGAAATACCGCTCCTGCGGTCGACTGTTTCGCCTCGATGGCCCGGTGCAGATCGGATTCGGCTGCGTAAGGGCTGTCGGGCAACCAGGCCCACAGCTCATCGTGCCCCTCGACCGCCTGCCAGAGGGCGGCAGCGTGGCTTGCAGCATCAAGCGGTTCCAGGGTGACGGTCCGTCCGCGCAGGGTCACGGAAGAGGGTGCAGGAACAGGTTTCCAAGGGAGCGGAGATGAAGTGGTATCGGACACAAATCCAGCCTACCAGCCTATGTGCATAGACCATGCAAGTGAGGATACGAGGAATCTGACCCGAATCTCCACAATTCGCACCGGAGCGCGATCAAACTGCACCGTTTCTGCGCCTTGTTCTCTGCCCCGGCTAGGGCTAGGCTTAAATACACGGGGCGCAGACCTCGGGTTGCACAGAAATTGGGGCAGCGTGGGGTTTTGAATGCGCGCCGCAAAAGGCTGTATTGAGCTTTCCACAGGCAATTGCCAATGTTTAGCAAACAGATGCCCTGAATGTGCGCTGAATACAAGATATTGTGGTTTCTTGTTGACATGTACCACAGACAGCGCTATTTTTTCATCTGCGGCTGAAATCGGATTGAAACGAAATCGGCGTGAAGAGTAGCCGACAGCCGCCCAGAGAAGAGAATTCGCAGTAATTTTTAGCCCCCGTTTCCCGTTCTTTGTCAAAAGATTGAGCCCCAACAGCCTACAGGCTTCTGCGCACCTGGGTGGGGGACATATTCATCCAAATTTGAGGAGATTCCATGAGCGAGACCCATCTACAAAATTCTGCCGCCATCCAGCAGCCCTCCTATACCCAGAACGGGCTGATTTTTTCACGCCGGTATTCCACTGAAGGAGTCTCCCCTTACGACGATTTCCAATGGGAAAAGCGCACGGCGTCCATCACCGACACCAAGGGCAACACCATCTTTGAGCAGAAGGATGTAGAGGTTCCCGTCGACTGGTCAATGACGGCCACCAATATTGTGGCCTCGAAGTACCTGCATGGAAAGCTGGGCACGCCGGAGCGGGAGAGCAGCGTGCGGCAACTGGTGGGGCGCGTGGTGGAGACGGTCCGCGACTGGGGCCTGGCCGGCGGCTACTTTGCCACCCCCGAAGATGCGGCCGTCTTCCACGACGAGCTGGCGCATATGCTGCTGGCGCAAAAGGTATCCTTCAATTCGCCGGTGTGGTTCAACGTGGGCTGCGACCGCCTGGAGCCGGATGCGGTGGGACAGAACTGGCACTGGAACCCGGCCACGGGCAGCGTCGTTCACGGCGCCACCGGCTACAAGAATCCGCAGTGCTCGGCCTGCTTCATCAACTCCGTCGAGGATTCGATGGGCGGCATCATGGACCTGGCACGGACTGAAGCCATGCTGTTCAAATTCGGATCCGGCACGGGCACCAACTTCAGTTCCTTGCGTTCCAGCAAGGAGTCAGTTTCCGGTGGCGGCACGGCCAGCGGTCCGTTGAGCTTCATGCGCGGGCTTGACGCCTTTGCCGGGGTCATCAAGTCCGGCGGCAAGACGCGCCGCGCGGCCAAGATGGCGATTCTCGACGTGGACCACCCCGACATTCTTGATTTCATCAACTGCAAGGCCAGCGAAGAATCCAAGGCTCACACGCTGATCAAGGCCGGCTACGACGGCTCGGGCCCGGACTCCGAGGCTTTTTCGTCGATCTTCTTCCAGAACGCCAACAACTCCGTGCGCGTGAACGACGAGTTCATGCGCGCCTATGAGAGCGACGGCGAGTTCACGACTTATACGGTGAAAGGCCACAAGCCGGTGGAGACTTACAAGGCGCGGGAGATCATGCACAAAATTGCCGAAGCCACCTGGCTGTGCGGCGATCCGGGCATGCAGTTTGACACCACCGTCAACCGCTGGCACACCAGCAAGAACACGGCGCGCATCAATGCATCGAATCCCTGCTCGGAGTACATGTTCCTGGATAACTCGGCCTGCAACCTGGCCAGCTTCAACCTGATGAAGTACGTAACCCCGGCGGGCGCCTTCGACATTCCCGCCTATCGTTATTCGATCTCCATCGTCATCACGGCCATGGAGATTCTGGTGGATAATTCGGGCTACCCTACCGAGGCTATCGCCCGCAACTCCCACGACTATCGTCCGCTGGGCCTGGGCTATGCCAATTTGGGCGCGCTGTTGATGGCATTCGGCCTGCCCTATGATTCCGCAGCCGGGCGCGACTTTGCCGCCGTTCTCACGGCCATCCTGTGCGGCCAGGCTTACCTGCAATCGGCGATCGTTGCTGCCAACTGCCCCACGCTGGCCTCGGCCACGCCGCTCACCGCATCGGTGGAGCGCCAGGGCGGCGCTTGCCCCGGTTTTTACGTCAACCGCGAGCCCTTCCTTGACGTAATCCGCATGCATCGCGCCGAGGTGAACAACATCGGCAAATTGAGCGCAAGCGATCCCTTCAGCGTGCCGCAGCTCGATGCCCTGATCGACGCCAGCCGCGAGTGCTGGGATATGGCGCTGCTTTATGGCGAGCGCTACGGCTATCGCAACTCACAGACCACAGTGCTGGCGCCCACGGGAACGATCGGCTTCATGATGGACTGCGACACCACCGGCGTTGAGCCCGACCTGGCGCTGGTGAAGTACAAGAAGCTGGTGGGCGGAGGCATGATAAAGATCGTCAATAATACCGTGCCGGCGGCGCTCTTCAAGCTCGGCTACTCGAACGAAGATGTGAACGCCATTGTCAGCTACATTGACGCGACGGGCACCATCGAAGGCGCGCCGGGCATCAAGCCGGAGCACCTGGCGGTCTTCGATTGCAGCTTCAAGCCGGCCAAGGG
This sequence comes from uncultured Acidobacteriaceae bacterium, assembly GCA_963724755.1. Classification (GTDB taxonomy): domain Bacteria; phylum Acidobacteriota; class Terriglobia; order Terriglobales; family Acidobacteriaceae; genus Telmatobacter. Next base: position 137,494 of record CAVRVZ010000014.1, on the reverse strand, counting down.
CACGCGCTCCATCCATTACATGGGTCACATCAAGATGATGGCGGCGGCGCAGCCGTTCCTCTCCGGCGCCATCTCCAAGACCGTGAACCTGCCGCAGGATGCCAGCGTGGAAGATGTGGCCGAGGCCTACGCAGAAAGCTGGCGCCAGGGCATCAAGGCTGTGGCCATCTACCGCGACGGCTCCAAGGGAACGCAGCCGCTGAATACCAGCATCGACCTAAAGAAAGAGCCTTCGGCACTGGACACCGCCGGCTCGCGCATTCTGGCTCATCTGGCCGCCGGACAAAAAGCGGCGGAGATCGACGTGAAGGCCCTGGAGGCAAAGCCCGGCGAAAAACTGGAGGTAAGCGCCAAGCAGGTAATGGCCGCGGCCGCATCGTTCCAGCATGCATTGGAGGAGATTGCCCAGGCCGCCGCCGTGCCGGTGCTCACGACTTCAGCAGCGCTTGAGAGCACACAGGAGCCGGTGAAAGATGCGGCGCAGGATTTGAACGGGCCGCCTCGCGCCGTGCGCCACAGATTGCAGGACGAGCGCGCCTCCATCACCCACAAGTTCTCCATCGCCGGCCACGAGGGCTACATCACCGTTGGCCTCTATCCCACGGGCCAGCCGGGCGAGATCTTCATCAAGATGGCCAAGGAGGGTTCCACCGTCTCCGGCCTTATGGACGCCTTCGCCACCTCCATCTCGCTCGCCTTGCAGCACGGCGTTCCGCTCAAGGTGCTATGCGAGAAGTTTGCCCACACCCGCTTTGAGCCTTCGGGCTGGACCGGCAACGAGCAGATCGGCTATGCCAAGAGCCTGATGGACTACATCTTCCGCTGGCTCAACCTGCGCTTTCTCTCCGGCACGCAGTTGACGCTGTTTGTCGGCATGGGCCAGCGGGTTTCGCAATTGCCCGCTTCGCCCAGCCTGATTCCTGAAAACGATCATGAAGGGGATCCGCTGGCGGCGCAGAATAACCTGGCTCGTTTGGCAGAGGAGGTAGCCAAACGGCTGAACCAGGTAAACGAGCAGACCAGCAATCCTGGCTCCATTGGCGGCAGCGCTCCCGAGGCCAGTTTCGATGAATACGGGTCACACACTGGATTCGATGCAAAGGCTTCAGCGTCTGCGAATGTACCCCAGTTGAGAGACCGCGGCATCTACCACGCCTCCGACGCCATGCGCGAAATGTACGAGATGGGCGACGCGCCCAGTTGCTCCACCTGCGGCGCAATCATGGTGCGCAACGGCAGTTGCTACCGCTGCATGAGCTGCGGCTCAACCAGCGGATGCAGCTAGAGCGTTGCGGGCTCTATAACGAACTGTATCGATTGACTGTACGCACGTTTCGAACAAGTTTCAACCTGGGGAAAAAACGCAAATCCCAAAGAAATCCGCTTCCTGAAGTGGACAGTAGTTCCTTATTCAGGCGCAGGATACCTTGAAATATTGGCAGGATCCATATCCGGCTGCACCAGCCAGACCGTCCGGTCGCTGTAGTAGTGAATGATTTCGCGATTGTCGGCGGCATCCATCTCTCGCGCCCACACCACTTTGGAGCCATCAATATCCGGAGCGTTGTAGACCCACTCGTCCAGCGAGCTGTGCCGCGGAGAATAGCGGACGATTGCGAGTTGCTTGCCGGGAAGTTGTTCGAGCTTGCGCTTGACTTGTTCGCGCGCTAAACCCAATCGACCGGGACCATACCAGTTGGAAGACCACTGAGAACCTGGCCAGGCGGCGAGGCGCAGGTGGAGCGGCTCAGCAAATAGCCTGATTCCACCCAGGACGATGCACACAGTAACCAGCATGCGCACCAGGCTCTTGCCCACCGGGCGCGAGTCGGGATTCCAAAGGCGAAGATGGCGCATGGCCTGCAGGCCGATGGCATAAAAAGCCGCGGTAAATGGCGCGAGATAGTGGGGGATCAGAAAAGTTCCAGAGAGCATTCCGGCGGCCAGCACGGCCACGCACACCACCAGGAATCGGATACGACGGTCGAGCAGGACGCGGCGCAGCATGATCAGAGGAAGAAGCAAGGCGATGCCAGCATAGAAGAAAAGCTGCCGCAAAGGCTTGAAAAAAAGATCTTCTGAAACGAAGCCGCGCAAGGTGTGAAGCCTGCGCACATAATTCAATTCGTACGCCATATAAAAGTCGCGCATGACTTTGTGCCTGTAGAACGGCTCCGGTTGCGGCGCTTGCCAAACCCAATAGGGAGCGACGGCATAAGTAGCGCGGTCCACCGTATAAGGCAGGGTAAGCGGGTCTCCAAAGGCGCGATAGTCGTAGTATCCAAGCCAGGCAATGGCGGCAACGATGAGCGCCAAAGGCAGAACGGCGCGGCGCAGCAATTCGGCAGCGGGAGGGCGATCGCTTGCGAAGAAAATCCAACGGCATAAAACGAATGCGACAGGAATGCAAAGAAGCATGCCTTCGAATGGACGACTGAGGGCCACTGCGATGATGCCGGTTGCCAGCAGCAGGCCGTCGCGCAGGCGCGCTGTTCGCATGAGCCGCGGAAGCGCTCCCAGCACCAGCGCTCCGCCCAGGGCCGCGACGGAACCACCGCCGGAGTAGGTATTGATCCAATAACTGAAAAGCCCCAGGCGCAGGACCGCCAGCATTCCTCCCAACAAGGCCCAGGTGGGCGGCAGCCATGCCTGCAGCATCCAGCAGATTGCAGCGCACATCAGCGACGTCACGCATAAAAGGCCAAACCAGGGGTTGCCGAAGAGTACTTTGCCGGCGGCAAGAACCAGGCCTTGCGCGGGGAAGTACATCGACATATACGTCGGCTGCATGGTGATCTGAAAGCTTTCGAAATGCTTCCACATAGCAGGAGTGGGGTTGGCAAGCCGGCCGGAGGCAAAGGTGTTTGCGGCCAGCAGAAAGCTGAAATCGTCGTGAACAAAGGGCAGGGGAATGGGGCAGAAGGGAAGAATCGCAAGGCGACCGAGCAGAGCGGCCAAACCGGTGATTGCAACCGCCAGGCTCCTTTTCAGCGCCAGGCGGACAAAGGCGCGTTCGATATACGAGAACAAGGGGGAGCCGATCCGGGGCCAGCAGAACGCCACTGCGACAGCAATCGCAGTGAGGCCGGCTTCGATCAGCATCAGCGAAGGGCCGGATTCAGAGCCGGACGCGAGGATCATCATCGAATCGCCAACCCCCTATCTGCCCACCGGGCGTTTGACCAGCCGGACGGTCCAGCCTACCGGGTTTTCCGGGATGGTAACAATCGTTCCCGCGGGCGCAGCTGCAAAGCGCTCCGCATATTCGGCAAAATGCATATCCTTGAAGGCGGGATGCCGCCAATCGCGAATGATCCCCAGGCACATCAGAAGTATAAGTGGAGCCGAAATAATTTTAAGCAAGCGAATGCGGCTATGAAAACACCAGAGCAGCGACCATGCGAAGGCAAGAGTGGGGAAGAACCAATAACGAATTCCACCACCGCTGGTTAATAACTCCCAGCCTGTGACTCCTTTTGATGAACCGGCATTTGGAGAGCTAAGTGAAACGGCAAATAGCAGAGCGGTAACTGCAAGAAACAGTTTCATCTCCACGGGTGACTTAATAAAGCAGAGAACAACAAGAACGGTTCCACCAATAGCTACAATGAGGAGAAAAATGAAAAGTAGCGGGTTTGAATAGTACGCAAGCCCGTTGCCTCCCACCAATGTAGCCAGATAGACCTGGGCGGCCAGCAGGCGCGTAAACAATGCGGGAGTTGCGCCTAAGGCGGCATAGTGGGAACGGCCTGCAGGATCCACAATCAGCAACCCACAGGCTTGAATAAGACAGCACGCCGCAAGGATGCCGGCTTCGATCCACCGCCAGTTTTCGCGGCGTTTCCACACCTGAAAAAATGCGATTGGAGCGAGGAAGGCGCAGAACGGCCCGGTCAGTCCGCAAAGCAGTAGAATGAAAATATCGAAGAGCCGCCCAGCAATCCCTCTTGGGGTGGCCGCCACCAGCAATAGAATGGCGCACAGAGTCAGCAGCCATTGCGAACTGGTAATGATGGCATCCATCTCCCAGCAATTGGGCAGCGCCAGGTAGACGAAAGCAAGAAGCGCGCGATAGCGCAGGCCGCCCCACATTGAAGAACGAAGGCTTAGCAGCAAGTTCACGGGAAGAGCTTCGATGGCGATTGCAACCAGGTTAAGCGCCAGAGGAGCCAGGCGCAACGGCGCCAGCAGAGCGAGAGATGCAGCCAGCCGCGGAAGAACCTGGAAGTAGCCGTCCTGGGTGCGGAACAGCGCAGCCCAACCTCCGAAGTTATAGGCATCTGCAAACCAGACGTGCCCATCCTCGGCCCAGAATTGCGCATGGACGATCGCATCCGGCCGGCGCGAGACCAAGAGTGCGCAGGCAAGCATGAAAATCACGCAATGGTGCCATGGACGAAGGCCCGAATTTTGCGTTGATTGCGCTACTATCGAGATCATTGGACTATGCCATTCCAATCTTATCTGAGAACATTGTTCAGCCGGTGCTTGAATATGCGAACGTGTGCTTGATCAGGTAACAGTAGTTCTGAATCAAGTACAGTTTGACTCTTCCCGATTGCTGATTTTCCGCTGGATGTGGTTCAGGTCGAGTAGAATGAGCCAAGTAGAGATACCGCATCACATCCCCTGGAGGTCAATTGCTGATCGAAGGGAAGATATGCAATGAGTGATTACTTGCAGGTGGACCGATTTCAATCGGTAACGATTATACTTCCGGTGATGAATGAGACTGCCTCTTTAGAAGAGACTGTCCGCATAATTCTCCGCGACGTCAAGGATTGCCTCGATGAAATCTTGATCGTAGTTTGCGAGCGAACAACAGCGGAAGCGATGGCAACTGTCGACCGACTGAGCAAGAGCCTGGGCAGCCTGGCGCGGGTTCACATGCAGACATTGCCGTACCTGGGCGGGGCAATCCGAGAGGCCTTCGATCTTGCCCGCGGCAGCCACATTGTAATGATGGCCAGCGATCTTGAGACGGATCCAGATACGGTAAAGATTCTGATTGCCAATGCGGAAATTCATCCGTCGGCGATCGTGACTGCCTCTCGTTGGCGCGCAAGCTATGGGTTTCAGGGCTACTCGAAAATCAAGCTGATCTGCAATTGGGCCTTCCAGAGATTCTTCGCGGCATTGTATGGCGTACGGCTTTCAGATATGACTTTTGCATTCCGAATCTTCCCGGCAAAACTGGTTCAAAACATTCGGTGGGAAGAACTTCGTCACGCGTTTTTATTCGAGACTCTGGTAAAGCCGCTGAGACTTGGAGTTCAGGTGATCGAGGTCCCTTCCGTGTGGAAGGCGCGCTCTGAAGGCAAATCACAGAATACATTTCTTCTTAACTTCGTATATTTTCGTACGGGTCTTCGAACGCGCTTTGCCAGCAGGCGGTCCATTCTCAAACCAGTTACTCAAGCAGAAAAGATCATGAGGTAAGATATGAAGTCAGTTATAGTAACAACTACGATCAACCACCCGACTGAGGCAATTTACAAGTTTCAGGCGATGAAATACTGGGAGCTGGTAGTTATCGGCGATAAGAAGACGCCTGCCGATTATCATCTCGATCGTGGTATCTACGTCACGCCCGAAGAGCAGGAGAAGTACGATCCTGAACTTTCAGAGGCTATCGGATGGAATTGCATTCAGAGGCGGAGTATGGGCCTGCTGTGGGCTCACGATATGAAGGCAGACATCGTGGCGGTGGTAGACGATGACAATATTCCGCTCGATGGATGGGGCGAGCATTTGCTGGTGGGCAGAGATGTGGAAATGGATTGCTATGAGACCGAGTTACCAGCATTCGACTCTATAGGCGCAACTAACTATCCCCATCTTTGGCATCGCGGCTATCCGCTTCAATTGCTGCCGAAGCGAGATTACTCGAAGAAGGCGCGTAAGACCGTTCATGTGGATGTGCAGGCGGATTTCTGGAACGGCGATCCGGACATTGACGCACTGTGCCGCATGGAACATGCGCCGGAGTGCGTGTTTGATGCGAAGTTCTTTCCAATGTGCGCGAATAAGATGGGCCCTTTCAACTCGCAAAACACTTTTATCGCGGGCAAATGTTTGAAAGACTATTTTCTGTTTCCGCATATTGGCAGGATGGACGACATATGGGCTTCCTACTATCTGCAGGCCAAGGGATATTGCGCCGTTTGGGCCAAGGCATCTGTCTACCAACTTCGCAACCCTCACGATTTGGTTCGTGATATGAAACAGGAATATCCGGGCTATGAGAACAACTTGAAGCTGGTTCAGGACCTGGCTCTTGATCCTGAGTCGATTGTTTCGTACTTGCCAGAGAGGTCGAATCGCGCGTTTGATCTTTACCGGAGGCATTTCAACCATGCGTAAGGTTCTGGTTACCGGCGCTGCCGGCTTTGTCGGGCGGCATATGGTGAAGCGCCTGCTGGATGCCGGGGACGAAGTTCATGCAGTGGACTGCGTAGCCGAGTTTACTGGAGGCATTGATCCGGCAAACGGCTGGCCGCTCTTCGATCCGCGGGAATACTCGCACTTTCACTTCTATAAAGAAGATTGCCGCACCTGGTTCAGGCGGGTGAAGGACAGCGATTTCGACTACGCATTTCACCTGGCAGCGATGGTTGGCGGGCGGCTGATGATAGAAAATAACCCGCTGGCGGTTGCGGATGATTTGGCTATTGACGCGGAGTACTGGGGATGGGCCAAAGAGGCTCGGCCGAAGAAGACGGCATGTTTCAGTTCGAGCGCGGCTTATCCGATCAAGCTGCAGCGGCGCGAAGGCTATGTGCTTTTGAAAGAAGAAATGATCTGTTTCGATGCCGATATCGGCATGCCGGATATGAGTTACGGCTGGGCTAAGCTGACCTGCGAATACCTGGCTCATCTGGCGTATGAGAAGCATGGGCTGAAATCGATTTGCTATCGTCCTTTTTCCGGATATGGCGAGGATCAGGACTCAGCTTATCCATTTCCCAGCATCTGCAAACGCGTGCTGGCGGAACGCGGAGCGGAAACGCTGCACGTGTGGGGAGACGGCACCCAGATGCGCGACTTCATCCACATTGAGGATTGCGTGGACGGCGTGATGGCTACGATCGATAAGATTGACGACGGCGGTGCGGTGAATCTCTCCACCGGAATTCTTACCAGCTTTATCGACTTTGCGAAACTGGCTGCCGGGCTGGCGGGTTACCACCCCGAGGTGAAGGGCTTATCCGACAAGCCGGCCGGAGTTTATGCGCGTGGCGGCGATACATCTAAACAGAAGCAACTCGGGTTTGAATACAAGATTGACTTTAAGTCCGGTATCGAGCGGGCATTGAAGTACTACGCGGATGGTCGATCGAGATAGGTTATGGAATTCGTATCAGCGCGAAGCATCCTCCTGGGCGCGCGGTAAGAACTCCCAGACCTCGACTCCGTCGAATACTCCCAATTTGCGGACGGAGTACGCATCTGAAGCGCTGTGAGCGAGCCACTCGATAGTTCCGATCGACGGCATATGCGCAAGGACCAGAAAGCGTTCACGTTTCTGTGTAGCCTCTTGCAAGAAGCGCGAACCAACCCGAATCGCCTCGCCATTGAGCGCCTGTGGCAAGGGCACAACCGGTACGCTGAGCTTGTAGTAAAGGAGCCATGGAAACAGATTGCTGTCTTTAGCCGAATCGAGCGGCATCGCAGCGTAGTTCGACTCGACCAAGCCGCTGCACATCAATACCGGAGCATCGTCGACAGAGGCATTCTTTTCGGCAAATTCCAGGGCATATTTCCATGATGGCATATGGCGGCTTGAAAGCGGGTAGCTGTAGTAAAAGGAGGCAGTAGTTGCCACGAGCGCCACGCAGAACAGCAATCGTACGGCGCGCGAATGAAAGCGGCTAACAAAGAAAGCCCAGCAGAGCGTTATTCCCGGGACTGCGGCCAAACGATGGTGGGCTACAAAAAGGTGCATCGGTGTTCCCACGCTAATGCCATAGAGGATCAGAACCGGGATGAGCGCCAAGGATGCGCAAATTAGAATCTTCCAGCCCTCAGAACCGTTCAGGGGACGATCACGCCGTCCTGTTGAAGCACCGATAAGAAGGGCAACAATACCGGCGCCGCAAATGACAGGCAGAAGCCACCCTGGCGCGAGCGTCCAGGTCAGATCCGACAGTGTCGGAGGGTTCTCGTAGACGTGGGTTTGCCTTGTGTGGAACAAATACAGCAATCCGGGAATCACCGGCAGAAACGCCAGCGCAAACACAGAGAGGGCAACACCGAACTGGCGCCACAAGGTCTTGCGGTCGCGAAGCTTTACGGCGAAAAAACAAATTGCGAGAGCCGGCAGGATGACCGCGAACAAATAATGGAAGTAAACGTTGAATGCCAATGAAAGGCCAAACAGCGCAGCCAGCCAGTTCGAGTTATTGCGCCGCAAGCGAAGCACAATGAGAATGGCCGCATTGGCCGCCAACACTGCAAAGGCGTAGGGCCGGACGTCAATGGACGCGAAAATAACAAAGGGATTAAGGCAAAATATTACGGCAGCGATGATGGCGATAGGGCGTTCGAAAAGCTCGAGCGCTGCAAGGTAAAGTAGATAGGCCGCGGCGAGCATGGCCAGAATGGAGGGAATTCTGAGGGCGATTTCGCTGGTTCCAATCAGTTTGGTAAAAAACCATAGAATGTAGGAATATGCGGGGGGGCAAATCCCCTGGCGAGACCATATCCCTGAAAAGCCGGCATTGATCTGCCAATACGAGCCGGTCTCATCCTCCCACAACGGCGTGCGGACAGCTATGAACCAGATGGAAATCGATACGGCGAGAGCCAAGCCGTAAAGCGCGTAGAACACACGGTCCAGAATAGGCCGCTGGTTTCCGGGCTGGGGCTTGTTCCCCCGAACTTCTCCGCTTTGAGCTTCCGAAACATTGCTGATGGCTTCCACGAATGCTCTCCTAGAGTGTTGACTCACGCAGACGTGCAAGCATGGTTACAACATCGCCATGGCGCGGGATGTTCAGCGCGTACAGGTAATAGAGGAAATTCGCGATCGACTTCTGCATGATGCTAAACCTCCCCTCCGGAGGGCCGCTTGGAAGCCATTCGATCGCCGTACGGTATAGAGGTGAATAGAATGGAAACCCCCAACCAAATATGTCCACAACATCAAGGCCCGCGTGTTCTGCCTTTACGCGCAACTCAATGTCGGAGTAATTGCGAAAATGGCCAATAGTCAGTTCCGACGGGCGCATACGGCCGCGCATGGTGGCCACTATAACCCACTTCTTCGCCATTAGCGCCAGGTTACGAAATGCAGCCATGTCATCAACAAGGTGCTCGACGACCTGATTGCACAGAATCAAATCGAACCTTTCGTCGAGCTTTTCCCTTTGTGCGTCAAGGCAGCTGAAACGGGCTCCGGGCACACGTCGCGCGGCGAGCGCGAGCGCCTCCCGCGAAACGTCAGTACCGGAGAGGATCAGATGAGGCATGGCGTCCGACAGTGCCGCAAGGTTATCGCCGGCGCCGCAGCCCACGTCTAGCACGGTGCGTACGTCAAGTTTTCTAATCAGCTTTATCAGTGCTTCGCGCTGCCGGCGATGCACGGGACCATAGCGTTGCTGATCCCCCCAGTTTTCAGCCCATAGCTGGTCATAGGTCTTGAGGCTCATATTCGTCAGGCCGCCGTATTGCAAGAATATACTACCGTGATTTAGGCAGTGCAAGCCGCTGAAGCTTTAGCCGCGAACTCACCCTCTGCACAATCCTTGAATCTCTAAGATACCTGCACCATCCGGATGGGCCTAAAGCGAGCAACTCAGTCAGAACCTTGAAGGCTTGAACTTCCTGACCGCGAGAGACGGCCGAAAGAGCAGAGTTAACCGCGATAGATGCCCGTGCCGCACGTTCCAACGATGCTTTGCGTTTTCCAGTAGAAGTCCCGTGTTTCAAGTGGCGGGATAGCACGGTGGTTAATTGCGCTTCCCATTCGTTCCGCAATAGCTTACGAGACGCTGTCTGTGAGGCTGGGTGAACTCGAAAGGCGCCGAGCGTTTCGGCGATGAACTGAACCGAACCAAGTGCTCCCAGGCGAAGCCAAAGATCCCAGTCGGCCGAAAACCAGAGCGCCTCATCCAATCCTCCGGATTTAAGAGCCGTATTTCGTCGGAATACCGGTGAATTGATGGCGATGAAATTTTGAATGAGCAGACGTTCAATGAATTGGTCCGGCGGCACAACTCCTTGAAAAAGCGGACATGTCCAGGGACCAAGTCTTTGTCCATCCGGACCTATAAACATTGCATTGTGTAGGATGAGCGCGCCTTTTGAGGCATCCATCTCACCCCAAAGCCTGGTGATTCTGCCTGGGAGCCATAGGTCGTCTTGATGAAGAAAGCAGGCCCAATCTCCTCTGGCTTCGCGCAAACCGATGTTACTAACTGCCACCCAGTTGCCAATTCTGCCTGGACTAATGAGCCTAAGGGGAAGAACTTCAGCATATTCGCGCACAATTTCGAGAGTGTGATCCGTAGAGCCGTCATCGACAACCACTAACTCGATCCTTTCGCGATACTGCTTGCGGATGCTATCAAGCGCCGCGGCGACAAACCGCTCGCCGTTGTACAAAGGCATGATGACTGATAGCAAAGGATTCATTGGTTGCCCTCTTTGATTGCGACGCCAGCCCTGCGCAGTGCGGTCTTCCCCGCGCCCAGGACAATTGCGGCGCAGGCTGCGAGGAAGAGATAGGATACTGTGAGAAGAACCCGATTGGCCAAGACCCACTGCGCACCTATCGCAAATGGCGTCCCGAAGATGTCGAGCGCGCCCGCGCCGGCAAGATCATTGAGACCCAATCCGCCCGGGGTCAAAGCAAATATAGCCGCAACACTCACAAACGGAGTCGCCGCCGCCATTTGCCAGGCAGGAATGTGCAAGCCAACCGCCCCCGCAGTCTGCATTGACATCAACACAACTGTGCCCGTGCGAAGCACAGAAAGCACAACAAGGCGGCGTCCCAAACCGGCGTTTAAAATGCCTGAGTGCTGGATTGCCCACAAGCTGCGCAGAATCCGGTTGTGAGATTCGGCAGTCAGGGCCTTGCAGGAGGCAAGAAGCCATCGGACGAGGGACACCGATGGCTCCGCTGCAAGCATCGCGAGCACAATCGAGGCCAAGGCGTAGAGCGCCCAGGTCATTGCTCCGCCATGATAGAACCAGGTGATTCCCGATGCGACAGCCAGAAAGGCTATCGTGTAGACGTCAAAGCCCTGCTCAAGGAGCGTACCGGCCGTACCACGCTTCAATGCGCTTCCGTGAAAGTAAGTTCCCAGCGTGCGAGCCGCCACCATAGCCAATTGCAGCGGAAGAATGATCCCCATCGCAAGCCCTATGCTGGTCAGCGCATATGAGGTAATTCTCGGCTGGACGGAATCGGTGGGGCGGCGCCATGCAGCATCAATGCTCCGCCACTTTTCAGTGGAAAGAAATACCAGCAAAACATTAAGTAAGGCTATCTTGGCAAAAGCGATCAGGCTGACACGTTTCAGTTGTTGCAGAGTAACGAGGAGATCAACCTTGCCGATCCTTAAGAGCAGAACGATCAGCGCAACAGCCAACGCGAGAGAAGCAATCATCAGGAGAGCGCGACGCATGGTCACGAGCGCCGTCTCAGCCCGAGGATGCTCAGGAAGAAGCTGTCGCAGACAATCTGTACGCCCATGGTCAGAGAAAAGACGGATGGCATGACGATGCGCAGCATATGTTCGGTGTCCAGAGCGCCGAAACTCTCTCTTGCCCAGCCGGACACGGCAAATATCGATCCAGCCATCCCAAGCGCTATCAGCAACCCACCGGCGGCGAGGCCGGTTTCGAGCGTGATGTAGCGGAAGGCGCGGTTCAGGCGCGGATCTTCGGGAAGCAGGCCTTCGGAGATGGCGAACACCTTGGTGAACACGGCGAACGCAACAAGCTGAAAGCCCAGGAGCACCGAAACAAACGCATACAAAAGCGTATGCACGTCGAGCCCGATTCCATGGGCGACCCGTGGCCCGGGCAGGAGCCAGAAGCATCCGGCCAGCCCAAGAAAGATCAATAGAATTCCGGGATACAGGAAGAGCCAGCGCGGGCTATACATCAGCATGAAGCGCAGATGCCGCCAACCGTCGTGGTAGGGCAGCAAGTGCGGGGGGCGGGAGCGACCATCCGGACGCAGTTTGGTGGGCACTTCCGCTGATTTTCAGCCCCATGAGCTTCGCCTTGATCACCATCTCAGATGCGAATTCCATCCCCGTGGTTCTTAGATCCATAGCCTGAAAGGCGTTCTTCGAGAAACCGCGAATACCGCAATGGAAATCCCCCGCTTCCGCCCGGAAGAAAACTTTTCCAATGGTAGAGAGAGTGGGATTCCCGATGTAACGGTTCTTCCACGGCATGGCTCCTCTCTCAATGCCGCCCTTGAACCGGTTGCCCATGACCAGATCGCAGCCCTCCCGAAGCTTGCGGACAAAGCCATCGAGGTTTTCAAAGTCATAACTGTCGTCCGAGTCGCCCATAATGCAGTATTTGCCTTTGGCGGCGGTGATTGCTCCACACAAAGCCGCGCCGTATCCACGAATGGGGACATGAACCACGCGGGCGCCGAGGCTGGTTGCAATCTGCTGTGAGCCGTCCGTCGATCCGTTATCGCCGATAATAATCTCACCGCTCACGCCCGACCGGTCAAGATAACTCTGAGCTTTTCGGATACAGGTTGCCAGCGTCTCCGCCTCGTTCAGGCAGGGCATAATGATGCTGAGTTCCGAGTCTATCCGCGGTACTCTTTGCTGGCTAATAGGACAGTCTCCTGTCGCCGGTTGCGAGCGACTCGCCTCTCGTTCAATGCAATGCGCATCACGATTCAGGGTCTTACGAGCCCAGTGGAACTTCGGAATAGTACTTCTGATGCACTTTGCGGCCCGTGGAGTCGAATCTCGCTATGCGCTTGATTCCCCATTTATGCGCGACAAAACTAATCGTCGTGGCCAGCACTCCCAATCCATATTCCACGCTGCGCTTGAAGTTGATCGAAGAGGCTTCCTCAAAGTATTTCGTCGGGCAGGAGATCTCCCCAATATTGAAGCCGAACATCACGGCCTGGGCGATCATCTGGTTATCGAAGACAAAATCGTCGGAGTTTTCAAGCAGAGGCAGAGTCTCAAGCAGCTCCCGCGAGAAAGCGCGGAAGCCGGTATGGTACTCAGAGAGCTTGACTCCCAGCATCAGGTTCTGGAATGCCGTCAGCAGGCGGTTGGCGACGTATTTATAAAACGGCATTCCGCCTTTCAGCGCGCCCGCTCCCAGAATCCGCGAGCCCAGAACCATATCGTAGACCCCGCTGGCAACCATGCCGGCCATGGCTGGAACCAGTGACGGCGTGTACTGGTAATCGGGATGAACCATGACCACGATGTCGGCGCCCGCGGCCAACGCCTCGCGATAGCAGGTTTGCTGATTGCGGCCATAGCCGTAATTGGCGTCGTGAACAAAAGTCTGCAGACCGAGCTTGCGGGAGAGAGCCGCGGTCTGGTCCTTGCTGGAGTCGTCGACAAGAATCTTGATGTCCACCACGTCAGACAATTCGCGCACGGTCTGTTCCAGGGTCTTCTCGGCGTTGTATGCCGGCATCACAACCGCGATTTTTTTTCCATTGATCATGGCTTAAACTCCTAAATATTCTGCCTCGCTCGGAACCGGCGGCCGATTCAGTGCGAGGCTGCGGGCAACTGCTCCGGCATCGGGTAAGGAGAAATGCTTGCCGGCAGAGTGTCCGGCTCGACCAGCCAAACCTTCCGGTCATGGTAGTAGTGTATCAATTCAAGATTGTTCGCGCTGTCCATTTCTCTTGCCCAGATTACTTTGGACCCATCGATGTCAGCCCAGTTGTAGACCCACTCATCGATCGGATTGTGGCCTGGAGTATAGCGGACGATCGCGAGCTGATCTCCGGGGAGTTGTTCCAGCTCGGCCTCGATATGCGCTCGCTGCACGCCGAAATGCTCCGGACCATACCATTTGTCGGCCCATTCCGAGGGCGGCCACTCGGGAATCACGATGTGGAGAGGCACGGTAAAGAGCCGCAGTCCGGCCATCGCAACGCAGATCACCACCAGGAGGCGGACCATGGTTGCGCCCACGGGCTGGCCGCCCGGGCTCCACACCCGGAGGTGGCGCATGGCCTGCAATCCGATGGCATAGAAGACGGCGGTGAAGGGCGCAAGATAGTGAGCGATGAGAAAGATTTCGATGACCATGCCGGCGGCAAGGACGAGCGAGCACAGAACCAGGAAGCGGATGCGGCGATCAAGAAAGACGCGGCGCAGCATGATGAGCGGAGGGAGCAAAACAAAGCCGGCAAAAAACTCGAAGCATCGGATTGCTTTGAACGAGGTTTCAGGTGAAGAAGCCGGTGAGATTATGGATTTTTTTGTAGCCGCCCAGCTCATTGTCCATATAAAAGTGGCGCATTTCTTCGTGCCGATAGGCGGGCGTGGGCCGCTGCTGCTGCCAGATGTAATAAGGCGCAACGGCGTAGGTAGCGCGATTGACTGTGTAGGGCAGAGTGAAGGGGCTTCCGAAGGCGCGGTAATCGTAGTATCCCAGCCACGCGACGGCGGCGATGATCAGGGCCAGCGGCAGCGCGCCCAGTCGAACAAGCGCGGCGGCAGAAGGGCGATTCTTGCCGCGCAAGAGCCAGCGGCCCAGAACAACCGCTACCGGGAGGCAAAGCAGCAGGCCTTCGTAGGGGCGGGAGATCGCCAGCAGCACAATGCCGGCCGCCATCAGAAGAGCGTAGCGGTGGCGCGCGGTCTTCATCAGCCGCGGCAGGGCGCCCAGCACGCAGCGCTCCGCCCAGAGCGGCAATGGAGCCGCCAGCGGAGTAGGTGTTGATCCAGTAGCTGAAAACTCCCAGGCGCAGGACCGCCAGCATTCCTCCCAGCAGCGCCCAGCCGGGCGGCAGCCACGCCTGCAGCATCCAGCAGAGGGCGGCGCACATCAGAGCGCTGGATAGCAGAACGCCGAACCAGGGGTTTCCGAAGAGCAGTTTGCCGGCCGCCAGCAGCAGTCCCTGCGCGGGAAAGTACATGGACATATAGGTGGGCTGCATGGTGATGTGGATGCTTTCGAAATGGGTCCACATGGCTGGCGTGGGGTTGGCCAATCGGCCGTGAAGAAAGGTATCCGCCGCCAGCAGGAAACTGAAGTCGTCGGGAACAAAGGGCAGAGGGATGGGATAGAAGGGAAGGATGGCGAGGCGCAGAAGCAGCGTGGAGAGGCCGACGACGGCGACGGCCAGTCCTTGCTTTCTGGCCAGCCGCCCGAAGGCGCGCTCCATGCGGCGGAAGATTGAGGAACCAAGACGCGGCAGGCAGAACGCCCCGGCGATGGCAATCAGGGTAAGGCCGCCTTCGAAAAGCAGCATATGGCATTTTGAAGCTGAAACGTCTCGCGAAGCTGCCGGGCGAGTGTAGCCGCGTATCCGAAGCGGTAACTCGGAGCCTCGTTCTGGGACACGTCTTTCGATTGGCGGAATCATTCCCCGCATTCTGCGATCGGCACAAAAATCTACGGGGAGAGTTTGCAGTTCGATGCAAATGATCTGCCAGTGAATCTCTCCCGCCAAAGCATAAAAATTCGAGAAGTAGATCAAACCGTTGCCTTCGGTTGGCCCAGGGATTAAACCGTATAATTTCCGAGGACCGTATTGATGTGGGTGAATGCAGTGTTGATGCCTGTAGCCAGGGCCTTCATGCCGGCTGTCGCGGCGAATGCAATCATCGCAACAACCAGGGCATATTCAACCAGGTCCTGACCATCCTCCTGTTCGACCAGGCACAACACCTGGAAAATAAGTTTCTGAATAACAAGTCTCATGCGCAACCTTTCAAAATTACAATTAATAAGTCGGAATCTCGTCTGGATTATTGCGCCCAGACGTTAACATACAACGCCAATCTTTCTGGCAGGAGGACAATGTCGCCACAGTGTATATTCACGGTTGTGAAATGCGGGAATTAAACCTAAACCGTATAGGCACCGAGGGTGTTGCTCAGGTCGATCATGGCGTTGAGCATAACGACTGCCAGACCCTGCATACCTGCGGTTGCGCCGGTTGCTATCAGCGCAATAACCATGGCATACTCGACCAGGTCCTGCCCATCTTCCAGCCTCATCAGGGCGCGTAAACGATCGATGAGCATCCGAAGTTGAAAATTCATGCTGATACCTCTATGTAATAACTGGAGGTGTCTGGCCCTTATGATGGGGAGAGTTAGCTTAAACAACTGGTCTGGTGTTAAGTAACTCTCCCGCGAAGGAGCAAACATGCTGGTCTGTGCCTGGCTACCCTGCTTCGCAGGAGTTAGACCGTGTAGGTGCCCAGAACCGTGTTGATGTTGCTGAATGCAGTGTTGAGGCCGCCGGCCAGCGACTGCATGCCCGCAGTGGCGCCGAAAGCGATAAGGGCAACAACCAGAGCATACTCGACCAGATCCTGACCTTCCTCGCGGTTCATCAGGTCCTGGAACTTAACGTACAGCTTGATAAGCTTGGCATTCATTGGCGGTTTCTCCGTAGATTGATTTTCCCAGCCTTCGCAGGGGCACCCTTAATATTGCAAGTAGTGTGCCATTCAACTCAATTACATGGCATATTCAACCAAATCCTGCCCATCTTCAAGCCTCATCAAGGTCCGAAATCGTTCGATGAGCTTCCGAAGCACAGAATTCATATGGAGGCCTCCAAATACAACTGGAGGTGTTTGGTTCATGTGTTTGGGAGAGCTATCTTAATCACCTGGTCTGGTGTCGAGTAACTCTCCCGCGAAGGAGCAATCATGCTGGTCTTTATTGGCCCTACCCTGCTTCGCAGGAGGTTAGACCGTGTAGCTGCCCAGAACCGTGTTGATGTTGCTGAATGCAGTGTTGAGGCCGCCGGCCAGAGCCTTCATGCCCGCAGTGGCGCCGAAAGCGATAAGGGCAACAACCAGAGCATACTCGACCAGATCCTGACCTTCCTCGCGGTTCATCAGGTCCTGGAACTTAACGTACAGCTTGATAAGCATGGTATTCATTTGTCGACTCTCCGTAGATTGATTTTCCAACCTCGAGCTGGGGCACCCTCAATATAGCAACTGGCGTGCCATTTGAGGAAATATATTTTTATCGTTATAAATCAATAACTTACCAAATTGAGTAACCCATAGGGGATTCGTTGCTGTGTAAACGGTTGTATACAAATGCGTATGGAAACACCAGCTTCGTATACATGACCCGAAAGTGTAGTATCGGGAAAGTGGAAGGACAAGTTACCCAGCCGGGGAGCGGAGAACCGAGGTGCACGGTTGGAGATCGGGAGCGTCCGTTGGAATTCCAGGCAAATTAGGATGGCAACGTCTGCTATCGGCCCTGTCCCTCAGGCCACTTGCATGGACGGAGACAGATCAGGGCTGTTACCGATCGGAGCAATTGTATGAACGGCGAAAACAGGGCTGTTATCTCGATGGCCGAAGAAAGTTCCCTTTCCCGTGGCCCAGCAGAATGCTGGGTCCGACTCCCGGCCTGAAAGAGATGAATCTGGCTTGTTGGGGAGTATTTGCCGCGTTATTGGTGACGCGGTTCTGCTATCCTCTTTGGATTCAGTTCAAGACCGGAGTTGGTTCTTTTCACATACTCCCTGCCGATTTTATCTATTTCTATGGCATTGGTCGCATCGCCAATGAGTATCCGCTGGCAAGGCTCTATGACTACAACCTGCAACTGAAGACATTCAACGAGATTTACGCCTTGCACGACGGCGCCTATGGACCAAGCCCGTATCCGCCGTTTGTGGCTCTGTGTTTAGCCCTTTCGCGCGAATCCCTTTTGTGCCGGCTTTTTTCCTTTGGGCGAGTGTCTCGCTGGCTCTTTATATTACGGGGATCGCGGCCACCGTGAAAGACTTCTTTCCCTGGAGAACGGCTCAAAGTCTCGCTGATCTTCTGTTTTGCTCTAGCATTTTCACCGTTTCTTTACAGCACTTTGGCAAATGGGCAGATTGGCGCTCTGGCAGTGTGCTCGGTTGGGTTTGCGATTGCACAGGAACGCCGCTCAAGACGTTTTCGAGCGGGATGGCGCTCTCCATTCTGGCCTATAAGCCAACGCTGCTCCTGCTGCTGATTCCCATGCTGCTTTTGACGCGCAGATTCAGGGCAGTCAGGATTCATATCGGCGTGGTGATGCTTATACTGGCGGCGACGGCGTGCGGGGGCATGCAGATCTGGCCGGCGTACGCGCACTTCCTGACTATTTTGGACGGGTCGCCGGCTTTGACGGTCATTCGGTCCTTCGGCTCTGGAAATATGTAGACTTCAGCTCCTTCTTGCAGACGGTTTGCGGCGGCCGGACCAGTGACTGAGAATTCTCCTGATCTCTGTAACAGGGGGATCGCGGCCGGGCTCGCGGTGTTGTTGTGGAAGTCTGCCGGATGCGGCATGCCCGCACAATCCCTGGCATGGGCGGCGACTCTTACCTGGACTCTGCTCTTGAATGTCTATGTTCCGGTCTACGACTCGTATTCTGGTTACCTCTGCGGTAATTCTGACCCTGGGAGCTATGAAAGAGATGGAGTGGAACACGGCCATGCGATGGGTGATTTTTATGTCGATATTTATATGTGTGGCTTCATGGGATTCAGATGCGATTGCGCTAAGGCATGGAATTCAGGTTCTCACCATCCTGCTTGCCATTTTTGGATTGGTACAGCTTTATCTTTTGCGCCGGGTGATTGGGCGGGGATTGCCGCAAAAGGTCACCGAGGTTCCCTCTAGGATGAACGGACCATTAATCCTACAGTCCTGCCTGATCCTCCTAAGTTGTGGGCAGAAGGGCCCGGGGAATCTGTCATTGGGCAAGGAGAGCAGGCGAGAATTCGATCTGGTCTCCGGGCTTGTGTCTGCGTGTCGCGGATGGTTCCGGGGACAAGCTCGCAGCACGGAGTGCGCCGTAAGGCATGCCGACAGGCGCCACGGAGGCACTGCGCTGCGGATCTTCCTGATCCGGTTCCTGCGGTCCAGATAGACCAGGTCGATGGGGAACTGCATGAAGAAGGTGTGCACGGCTTCGCAGGGCAGTATCCACAGACCCTCTCCGGGAGCCAGCCGCGCGCGCCCCAGCAGGCCCTTGCTGCGCCTGGAACCGCTGTTGGCGACTTCCAGGCAGGTGGCAAGCACTGTTTGGCGGGTGAGGTTTGTGACCTGCAGGCGGGTCTCCGGGGTTGGCGGTCTGCGCTGAGTGAGGTCCATCCCGCAGCCTGCCAAAGATTCTGCCGAGCACATTCATCGGATTGCCTTTCGCTTTGGCCATGGCGCCGCGGCCGATAAGGACTGCGCTTGCGCCGGTTTCACTTGCAAGCGCGGGAATGCGCGAATTCCGCTAACCAATGAATTTAAATCGCACTTGGATAGGGAATGCTCACTCCCCACTTCCGCCGGCCGCCTGGGGAGACGGCCGGCAGAAAGCGTTACTGAGGCGATGAAGGCGCTGCAGCAGCACTGCTGGACTGACGCAGCTCGACGCGGCGCCAAAGCCTCGCGTGGCGCCTTCGATCAGCAGCGGCGGCTCCGGCTTCATGCTGTCGAGTAAGTTTCTCAACGGGTATGACTGTCGGCGCGGGAGCCGGAGTGTTGTCGGCCGTCTTGGCATCCGGCGTATTCATGGGAATGCCGGAGTTGGGCGGCAGGAACTTGGATGGGAACTTCAACTCAGGCAGTAGGTGCGCCGACCGGAATGGGAGCCACGATCTCCGGCGTTACCAGGACGATCAGCTCGGTGTTGGTTTTGCTCTTCGCCATGGACTGGAAGAGCTTGCCCAGAATCGGAATGTCCCCTATGAACGGAATCTTCTCGAAGGTCTCGGTTTCAGTAGTTGTTCAGCAGGCCCGCGAGGACAAAGCTCTGGCCGTCGGCCAGCTCGACCTCGGTCTTCATCTTCCGCGAGGTAATGGCGGGCACCTCAAATCCGGAGATATCCACGGCATCGGCGAAGTCCAGCGGCTGACTTCCGGGGCAATCTGAAGACGGATGGTTCCGCGGGGAGTAATGACGGGAATGAAGTTGAGGCGGATTCCATACTCCTTGAACATGATGGTAACTGAGCAGCAGTGCCTGCCGCGCCGCCCTGAACAACCGGATAGGGATATTCTCCGCCGGCCAGGAAGCTGGCCTCTTTTCCGTTCACCGCCAGGATATTGGGCTCCGCCAGAATCCTCGGTGACGCCTTTGGTATTCGAGCGCCGTGATGGTCGCGCCCACACCACCCAGGCCGGGGAATAATGCCGCGATGTTCTGATTGGTCGCAATGGATTGTTCCCGCCGTGGAGGCGAGCAAGGGAGGAGGGATGACCTGCGTGGTTGAAATCGTGCCGAGCGCGTTTCCCAGCCCGTTGTTGAACATATTGATGCCCAACTGCTGGGCCTTGTTGCGGTCCACGCTCATGAAGCGCACCTTGAGCAGAATCTGCGGATCGGCGGGAGGCACTTTGACGTCCAGCAGGTTGACGACTTTTCCCGCGGTGGAGGCAATCTTGACGGCGCGGTCGGAGCTGTTCAGGTTATTGACCGTGCCGCGCAGGAAGATCATGTTGTTGTCGAAGCTGACCTTCAGATTTTGTCCGGGCAGCTCCGCCCTGAGCTGGCGGCGGACGGCCTCCAGGCTGCTTTCCGATGACGCCGAGCTGGCGCTCACCTTCACGTTGAAGAACTGCCGGTTGCCGAGCGTGTCCCAGATAATCAGGCTGGTTTCACCCACGGCTTTTCCGCTGACCATGATCTCGGTGCGGTTGATGGCGTGGGTTTCAGCGGTATCGGCCGAGCCGATGGCGATGCGCTTGATGGGCTTGGCGGTATCCACCAGCACGGTTTTGCCCACGGCTACATAGAGGTCATTGGCGGAGTCCTGGATGGTGGCCGGGGCGGGTTGCGGCGCAGGCGGCGTGGCTTGAGCCCGCAGGCCCGACGCGGCGCAGACAACAAGAAGCATTGCGCAGAAACATGCGATGGTATTGCCAGCCTTTGCTCTCACTGCTTTCCCTCGGAAGAATGAAATTTTTCCGTGCCTGATTTTATCGCCGTTGATCACTTCAATGGTGAATGTATCGGATGGCGCCTTGCGAACGTGACCCGTGCTCACCGGCCTTTTGGCGCCGGGATCGGCAAACAGGTTGGTCATGGCCGTGCCCGGAACCTGGGCGGTCTTGGTATCGAGCGGGTTGCGCAGAACCAGCTGGATTTTAACCTGCTGGTTGCTGGCCAGGCTCAGCGTCTCAGCCTGTTCCGGAGTGACCAGCAGGTTGACCACCTGCACCGGCTTGGCTTTGCCTTCAGGGTCTTTTTGAATATCAGTGCCGGCCGACAATACCTGGATGTTCTGCAGAATGGTTCTGGCCTGAAGGCCTTCGAGAGCGGACTGGGCCTGCTGCGCCGGGAGGAATGCCGGAGATGAGTACGTCCACGCGCATTCCGGGAGTGACGAATCCGGCCACGCCCACCACTTCGTCCACCTTGACTGCGCAGGCTCTCATGCCCTGGGGAATGGTGGCTGCCAGTCCACCGCCGGAGCCCACGGCTGCCAGGCGGCTGTCGAGAATGGGCTCGCCCTGGTAGATGTCCGCCAGCACGCCTCGCCCAATGGCATCCTCAGGCTTGAGGATGGCGCCCTTGGGTGGCGTGCCGGCAATCTGGATCGTGGTCAGATTGGAGGCGGTGAGAACAGATCCGAGTTTGATATCCGCATTGGCCGCAACCACGCTGGTGGTCAACACCGGCCTGGCCGCCGACTCATGCGGTCGCCAGCATGCGCGATAACCACAAAGCGCAGTAGCGCCAGCAATGACGAAAGCGATGAGAAGAATTGTAAGAACTCGTCGGTTCATCTGGAAGCCTGTTCGAACTGGCTACACCGGCCAGCTCAGTCTTTCTGTACTACGATGGTAATTGGCAAACGCCTTGGAAACGAGCTTCGAACCGCCTCGAACCAGAGTGATCGTGTACGACAAAACAAGCCGACGAATACT
This sequence comes from uncultured Acidobacteriaceae bacterium, assembly GCA_963724755.1. Classification (GTDB taxonomy): domain Bacteria; phylum Acidobacteriota; class Terriglobia; order Terriglobales; family Acidobacteriaceae; genus Telmatobacter. The sequence goes on along the minus strand of CAVRVZ010000014.1, from coordinate 115,428 downwards.
AAATGTTTGTACAGTTTATTCCCTTCAAATCATAAGTCAAGTCTTAACTTGTTTGTAGATTGGCTACCTCTACCACCTTTAGCCTATGCGAATTCTGAAAGAGGATACAATGGATTTCTGAAGAAGTGTTCTGCACTCCTCTTTCAGGGGAGTTTGCACTCCACTTTCAGGGGATTTTATACTCCACTTTTTGAGCATTCTTATTAGCTGAGAGCGCATGCAAGAGGCCACCACCGTAGAGAAAGACCGGGCGGCGCGGGGGAGAAAACTTATTCTGTCATGAGCTCTTCCCGCACCATTACGCTTTTTTCTGACCGGCCTGATCCGTTCGTCTCGGGATCATCCTTTGCGGTCTCGATTCTGATGCATGGCGCGGTGATCGGTGTGGTGGCGCTGGCAATTTTGTACGGGCCGCAGAATCACCGGATTATCACCGAGCGTTTTGCCGTGCGGCACCTTGAGCTGCACGCGCCGGACCAGCAATCGCGCGCCTCGGCAGGCATTCGATATCCGGGTCCGCGTCCCAAGGCGAAGACGCCTGCGCCAGGCGGAAAGCAAACCGAGCAGGCGGCTCTGCGGCAAACTGCGCCGGGCGCGCCGGGCGCGCAGACGCTGGTGCAGCCGAAGATTAAAAATCCTCTCACGCTGGCCATGGAAGTTCCCATTCCGACGGCGATGGTCTGGTCTCCGGAAAAGACCGAGGTCAAGACCATTGTTCCGCCCAAGCCGGCTCCGCCCACTGCCTCTGAAGTAAAGCCTTCGCTCGATCCGCCCAATGAAGAGGTGAACCTGGCCGACCTGGGCATCTCAGCCACGGAGCTGGCGTCGCAGAAGCTGCCCATCCTGCCCAGCACCACTTCGCCAATCGTGGTTCACGGGCCCGATCGCGCGCAACTGCCTCCGGCAACCACATCGGATTCCGCCGCGCAACCTACTCCCGCCGCGGTCATGTCGCTCTCCGATATGCGCATGGCGAATGGAACCGTCACTCTGCCGCCCGTGAATGAGACGGCGTCTGAAATCTTCGCCGGGAGCGCTGGCGCCGGGGCAGGGAAAAGATACCGCGCAAAACGGCAGCGGCAACTCGGCTGCCAAGGGAAACGGAGCAGGGCGCGGGACAGGGAGCCGGCGACAAGGGAGAGAAGACGAAGGACTCAGGAGCGAACGGCAATCAGAACGCCGCGAAGACCGGGCTGCGCAAGGCGCAGACTCCGGCATCCGGCGCGGGCAGCCATCCTTCATACACACGTGATCAAGCTGCCCAAAGACGGCGAGTTCGGAGCGGTGGTGGTGGGCTCGTCGCTGGAAGACAAATATCCTGAGACCGCTGAGCTGTGGAGCGGCAGGATGTCCTACACCGTTTATCTGCATGTGGGCCTGGCGCATAGCTGGATTCTCCAGTACTCGCTTTCGCGCGCCGACGATGCAGCCTCGGCGGGCAACATCACGCACATTGAGGCGCCCTGGCCGTATAACATCGTGCGGCCCAACATCGCTCCCGGCTCAATCGATGCCGACGCTCTCATGATTCACGGCTTTGTGAATCAGGCCGGACGATTCGAGCAACTGGCCGTCGCCTTCCCGCCGGAGTTTGCGCAGGCCAGGTTTGTTCTGGACGCGCTGGCCAAGTGGGAGTTCAGGCCGGCGACGCAGGGCGGGCAAAATGTCAGGGTGGAAGTGCTGCTGGTGATTCCCGAAATACCGGAATAAAAAAAGCCCGCATCCATTGGATGCGGGCTTAATTCTTGTGCTCTTTTTTGGGCTATGTGGTGGAGTTGGGAACCAGCCGCGGGGTGGAGAAGCTCGACGCGATGGCCTGGAAGATCTGCGTCAGCTGGGTGTAATTTGTGCCGTTGCTTGAGGCGCAGCCGTCGGCGTCATCGGAGTAGAAATACCCCGGATCGGAAGCCATGGCCGCAATTGCCTGGCAGGGACTGTCCCCTTGCCGCCCAATTGCCTCCACCGCCGGTTACCGTCGCACTATACGTCTTATCCGTCGTGCATCCCGAGGTCGGAGAACCGTAGCCGATGGTGTATACCCTGGTGAAGGAACCCGTGTTGTTGTAATCCGAGTTCGTAGCGGCATCATAGGCCGCCTGGACTGCCTGTCCGCACTCGCCCAGCGCGGATGGGTAGGTATACGAATTCTTGTTGCTTCCGGCTCCGGTTCCGTTCAGTGTGCCACCGCCTGACGCCATCCGCGAGCTGGACTGCTAGTGGCAGAAGCGGTTGCGTTGCCGTCGCTGAGGATGATCATGGCGTTCTGCGAACCCGGATTTGCCGTCTGCTGGGCAACCAGCGCCGCCTGCGCCGCGTAGATCACCTGCGCGTAGTAGGTTCCCTCGCCGCCGGGGGCTGTGATTCCGGTGCAACCGGCTCCTCCGGCAGCGATCACGATATCCGCGGCGCGTATTCAACGTAGTAGCCGAGTCGGAGTCGCGGTAATCGCTTAAGAACGGAATCACCTGGTAGGTGCCAAGTGTTGAAGAAATCGTTCATCAAACCCTGGTCGCCAGTGCCCGTGTTGCTGGGGAATGTATACGGCACTGAAGTAGGGCTGGTGCTTGACCGGCATCCGGCCGTGAATGTCGTCTTACCGCTCTTGGTGGTGTAATTGCCGTAGTCGGCCTGATCCGTGGCGATGGACATGGCGGGAAACACGAACAGGGCGACGTTGTCGACAGGATTCTGGCTTAGCGTGCTTGATTCGGAACAGGTTGTTTGCAAGGCGCAGGGATCCAGAAGCCGCAAGCAGATCCTGTACGCCGGCCAGCGCGCAGGAGATTTGCGTGCCGGAGCATTGCTTGCCGCTATCCTTGTCACCCATCGACGCCGTGGTGTCGAGGACGATGGCAATGTTCCACGGAGTGCTGGCGCCGCCGTTATAGGCCGCGGTGGATACTGCCGTCAACTTGAAATTGGCCAGGCCGAACATGCTTCCGAACCATGTTTGAGCGTTCGCTGTCTGCACTACGCGGACGGCGTTGAAACTCCCGGCTCGTCGAGCCGGTGGAAGTGACGCACGCCAGTCCCTCCTTCACCAGGGTGTTCAGGCACAGGAAAGTTGGCGTCGCAACAACGTTGCTCAGCAGCGAGCTGGGTTCAAGCGTCTTTCGCCCCTGAGCTGTAATTGTAATATTGGTGGCCGCCGTGGATGGTGTTGGGCAGGGCATATGCTCCCGCCAATGCCGTCGCATTCGTCGACGCCTGGAGCTGCTGCAGCGCATAGTATCCGTGGCTGAAGTCAATCGCCATCCCGGAAAGTCCGATGATCGCGGACAAGGCCGCGGCCGCGATGTACATTGTCTGGCCGCTGGTTTCTTTCAGCAGCCTGCGTAGAAATGTAGCCCCGTGCAATTTCATTGGTTACTCCTTCTTCTCATTAGACTAATACCGTTGAGGATGCCGCCAGATTTCCGGCCAGTTTCAACAGGTACGCGGGAATCCAGGTGTACTGATAGCTGACGGATACCGTGGCGGGCTCGCCCTGCTTGCCAGTCCCGCGGCCCCCGCGGTGCAGGTGAATGGAGATCCGCCGGTTGGAGTAGTAGGCCCGTAAGTATGAAGCGTGCCGGCCGCATCTGTAATCGTCACCGTGTAAGTAAACTTGGTCGACGTCCAGGTTGGCAATGCGCCTGTAAACTGTCGACGCCACTGTTGCGCATGGGTCGGAAAGGTTGCCCCTGGCAGTCATAAGCACCTGCCCGGCGGCGTTGGTTGCGCTGCCGAGCTCCTGGTAGTTCATCAAGGCCATTACTACTGAAAACATTCCCGTTATCAGCGTAAGCATCAATGGCGCTACAAGTACGAACTCCACCAGCGCACCGCCCTCTTCGCCGCAGCGGAGATGAGGGCGTAGCCGTTTCCCGAAGAAACGGTGTTTGCCGCTAACTGCCCCACGATTCCGCGGAATGTCCCAGGCTGCGTATCAGGGCCATGAGTTGCAAACGATTTTTGTTTAGCATTTTCATCTTCATGGACTTTCTGGCATTGTCTACCGTAAAGTAGACTGATCGAGCTTGACTATCCCACATTGGAGTTACTTTGAGTACCGCTAAAGCCATGACACTTAAGGGTTACTTAAGTGTTATTTGTTGTGGACCGACCTTCATCACCACTGCGTTTCTGAACCTAACTCTGGCCTTTTCTGAGGCGCTGAAGAAATCGATCCAGTTCCTTTTGATCCACTGCCGTCCACCAGCTTCTTTCCGTTTGCATCCTTTGATTTGGACAGGATGAACTGCAGGCCGACGCCATCGCCGCCGCAGCGGACGGCCCTGGAGTGCACCTGGATAGAGCGCTCGGTGGCTTCCTGCCCGCCTTCTGATATCCTGCAGAGTCATCAGGACCAAGGTGCCCGGATACCAGCGCTCTTCGGTCACCACGTACAAACCTGTCGAGCTGATATCCCTGACGCTGTGCGCCTCGGAAGCGCCGCCGGACCAGTAATAGGCGGCCAGGCCGGGCGCGGGCTCCCGGGGAGCTTTTCTCGGATCGGGCGACCACCAGCGCTCCAGCCAATTCTTGGGCGGCCTGACGTCTCTCATTCCCGGCTGGATGAGGCCCATCTCGTGAGTCTGTTCTGCGCCGGGGCGCGCTTCGGTGGAGCGCTCCTCCAGTTGCAGCACGCCGGGACCGCCGCTCCAAAGCGGCTTTTCCCTGCAGAAGAACGGCGCTTTGCACAACGGCAGCGCGCGCTTGTACCGGAGAACTGCGCCAGGCGGCGCTCCATCTCTTCGGCCTCGCAGAGCATCAACTGGTCTCCCGGCTGGGTCTGCGACGAATAAATTGAGTGAGTGGGCAATGCCAGGACGCTGGCGGCCTGCGGACTGGAAGGGGTGACGCGGAATGTGGGGAACGACTCAACCACGTCAATGACCCGGCAATCCTCGTCCAGATAAATGCAGATCGAGCGGGGCGCGCATGCCGGTCTCGGGAATTCCCCGGAACGGCGTCATCCACAGGCCCTCGCCGGATTTGAGGGCAAGCGTGGCCATCATATCCTTGAGGCTCGCGATAAGGAACATCTGCGGCAGCGACTTCAAGGCCCAGAAAGCATTCCCGAGTGCGGTTGTAAGCGCAATGTTTACGTAATTCCATGTAACCTCCCGCCCTCGGCGAATATCCGCCAACCGGTCGTTGATCCCGAGACCCGGATATCAATTCAAGCTCTTCAAACACATCAATCGAATTCATCTGAGCAAGTCCTCTTCACTGCGAATCCCGAACTGCAATCGGGCCTTGCCTGTCACTTTTTACGGGAGCCACGCCAAGGGCACAACTCACCACTCCTGTTCACAGAACAGGATGCAGAGACAATGCAACTCATGAAACGGCACTGTCTCCGTTCAAGCCACTCCGGCGACGATGACTTGCAGCCGTGGCCGGTAGACTTGTCGGTCAGCGGAACTCGTCTAGAGCGCCGCCGGCCACCGGTGAAGCCTCGACTACTTGACCCGTGTGCGGCGGCGCTGAATCAACAGAACCAACACGATGACAAACAGAACGCCGGCGACAATTCGGATAATCGTAGTACTGTCCATAAAAATTTCCTTTCTCCACCAAAAGTGCTGCATTCGCTCCTTCAGTCCATAGAGGACCTGGGAGCCAGCCAGCGGAACTCGAGCAGTTTCTTCGGCGCCGCCGGAATACATACCCGATCTGAATTACTTGACCCGTGTGCGGCGACGCTGAATAAGCAGAACCAACACGATGACAAACAGAGCCCCAGCCACTATTCGAATAATTGTCGTACCGTCCATCTTTATTCCTCCTTTCCTCAATGGCCTCCATTGAGCAATTTGAACGAATCCATCATCGAGATCACCGCAGGACCAAGGGCGACCAGGAACAGCGATGGAAAGATGAAAAACACGAGCGGGAAGATCAGCTTGATGGTGGTCTTGGCCGCCGCCTCTTCCACAGCCTGCACGCGCTGGGTTCTGAGGGTATCGGAATGAATGCGTAAAGTCTTGGCGATGCTGGTACCAAACTGCTCCGACTGCACCAGCATGGAAACCAGATTGCGCACGCGTCCACGTCGGTGCGCTCCGCCATGTGCTTCCATGCATCGGCGCGAGGCCGGCCGGCGCGCTGCTCCAGCACCACAATGCCCAGCTCATCGCACAGCTCCGGCTGGCCATTCTTCAATTCCTCGGATGTGCGCGCCGTCGCCTGGTCCAGGCTCAGTCCCGCCTCAATGCAGATGATGAGCAGATCGAGCACATCGGGCAGTCCGCGGCGGATTTTCGCCTGCCGCTTGGAGATCACTCTTCCCAGCCAGAAATCCGGCGCGAGATATCCCAGGCCCAGGCACAAAACATAAACGAAAAACGGGCTCAGATTCCCCAGTCCGGTGACCAAAGCAATGACGCAGAGAAGGAGAGGAACCAATACCTTGCAGCCGTAGAAGATCTTGATGGCCGATTCCTTGCGATAGCCGGCGCGGATCAGGCGCTGCTGCACAACGGAGACTTCCGCCTGGCTTTTCGGCAGGACGTTCTGGAATTGCACCACCACTTCGCTGATGGAAACGCCGGTCTGCTGAATGGCGCCCATCAGGGTCTTCGGCTTGGCTTGCGGGTTGATTACCTCGGTGATCCGCTGAATCATGGCCTCGCGATAAAACAGCAGCAGCCCCAGGCTCGCGATGAGGAGAAAAACTGCGGCAAAAGTAAGAAGGATAACTCCCATAATTCTTCCTCAAACGTCCATGTTGACAATCTTGTGAATGATCAAGCCGCCAATGATGATGCCGATACCAGCCGCCCAGAGCAGCTTGATGCCGATGGGGGTGGTCCACAGGATGCTCATCATTTCAGGATTGACCGTGTATAAAGCGATGCCCAGCACGATGGGGAGAAAGGTGAGGATCCAGCCCGTAAGGCGGCCCTGCGCCGTGTGTACCCCGATCTGCCGCTTCAGGCGGAAGCGCTCGCGAATGACGTGGGAGGTCTTCTCCAGAACCTCGGCCAGGTTGCCGCCGCTTTCCTTCTGGATCATGATCGCGGTTCCGACAATTCTGAGATCCTGCAGAGGAATGCGGCTGATCAGGTTATCCAGGGCGGTTTTCAATTCCAGGCCGTAGTTCTGCTCCTCGAAACAAACCCTGAATTCGGTGCCCACGGGGGCGGTGCATTCACGGGAAACCAGGCCCATGGCGGCGTTGAGACTGTGGCCGGCGCGGAGGGCGCTCACCATCAGATCCAGCGCCTCAGGCAAACCTTCCAGAAACTTGTGGAAGCGCTTGCTGCGCTTGAACAGCACCCAGCCGAAGGGCGCCAGGCCCAGCACCAGGCCGGCCAGCAGCGCTAGCAATATGTTGTCGAAGCGCAGAAAGACCACATAAGCCGGGAACGGCAAAGAGGAGCCCGCAGCCGGCCAACAGGCCACCCGCGGTCCACTTCAGATCGGCCTGATGGAGCAGGGTGTGGAGACGCGGCGCAAGGTCGATCTTCAGCAGCTTGCGATTGAGCCAGGGAATTCCGCTGAGCCGTTCGCTCTTGCGAAGATTGACGATCTGGTCGCGCACCTGCGGTGTTTCAGTCGCCAGTGCCGTATCCAGCGAGGCGATCACCTGCTTGGCCTCTTGTGTTGTCCCGCTCGCACCGGCGATCAGCAGCAGGGAAACGACCGCAGAAGACGCCAAGAAATACCAAACCGATAATCAATCCCATTTCCAGAGTCTCCTTTCCGCCTCAGTTGACCAGCGTTTCGGTATCGAACAGGGCTGCCGGCAGAACGATGCCGGCGACGCGCAGCTTATCGAGGAACCGGGGACGGATGCGGGTGGGCTGGAAAGCGCCGATTACCTTGCCGTCAGGGCCGATTCCTTTCTTATTGAAAGTGAAGATTTCCTGCATGCTGATTACATTTTCCTCCATGCCGGTGATCTCCGAGATGCTGGTCACTTTACGCGAACCGTCGCTCATGCGTGAGGCTTGAACGATGATGGTAATCGCCGAGGCTATCTGCTGGCGAACGGATTTTTCCGGCATGTTCATATTGCCCATGGCGACCATGGATTCCAGCCTGGAGATGGCGTCGCGGGGCGTGTTGGCGTGGATGGTGGTCATCGAGCCTTCGTGGCCGGTGTTCATGGCCTGCAGCATATCGAAGGCTTCTTCGCCGCGCGTCTCGCCCATGATGATGCGGTCGGGACGCATACGCAGGCAGTTGATGAGCAGTTGGCGCTGGTGGATTGCGCCCGTTCCCTTCAATATTGGGCGGGCGGGTTTCCAGGCGCACGATGTTTTCCTGAGCCAGGCGGAGTTCGGCCGCGTCTTCGATGGTGACCAGGCGCTCGTTTTTCGGAATGTACTGCGACAGAATATTCAGCAGCGTGGTTTTGCCGGAGCCGGTGCCGCCGGAGATGATGATGCTGATGCGGGCTTTGACGGCGGAGGAGAGCACTTCCATCATCTCCGCGGAGATGCTCTGCAGCTTTACCAGCTGGTTGGCTGCCAGGGGACCGGTGCCGAAACGGCGGATGGACAGCGAAGGCCCGTCCAGCGCCAGCGGCGGAATGATGGCGTTGACGCGCGAGCCGTCGGGCAGGCGGGCATCGACCATGGGCGAGGACTCATCCACTCTGCGGCCCACGCGCGATACGATGCGGTCGATAATCTGCAGCAGGTGACGGTCGTCGCGGAAGGTGGTATCCACTCTTTGCAGCAGCCCGCCCCGCTCAATGAATACATGATCCTTGTCGTTCACCAGAATGTCTGAGATCGACGGATCTCTGAGCAGTGGTTCCAGCGGGCCGAGGCCGAAGACCTCGTCCAGCAGGTCGGCCTGGATCTTTTCCTGTTCGTCGTAGTTCAGCGGCACCCGCTGGTCGGCGATGATCTCCTTCACGATGCCGGCAACAGCCTGGCGCGCCTGGCTGGAGTTGACGCGCGACAATTTCTCCAGATCCAGCTTGGAGATCAGGGTCTTGTGAATTTCCGCTTTGTACTTTTCCAGATTCAGCAGTTCCACGTTTTAACCTTCCATTGAGCAGAGAGTCGTTACTTACATTCTTTACCATCAGCCGAACAAATTGAAAGCCTTTCTTTTTCACCGGGGCTGCCGCGGCCTTGCCGCTGACGGATTTGGCCATCTGCCGGATCAGCCTTGAGATGGGCGAATCTGCCAGCGCCAGCGGCGTAGCGGTGTTCTGCATCTTGCGCACTGCGCCGTAATCGTTGGGAATCTTCCACTGCGCCGGCCGGGTAAGTGCCTTGGTAATGTGCTCTTCAGAGACTCCCAGGGCGCGGGGCTCGTAGCGGTTGATCACGATCTCCAGCTTGGGGCCGCCGGTGGGATAGAACTGGCTGATGAGGCGGTTGGAGTTGCGCAGTTCGGGGATGCCGGCCTGGGTAATCAAGTAGATTCTGTGGGCGTCCTTGAACAGGGCGGTGCCCGTCAAATCGTGCCTGCGAGCCAATATCGACCACCACGTTATCGAAGTCCTGGCGCGCGACGGCGATCAGCCTGTCGACGTCTTCGTTGGAAGCATTGATCTGGGGGAATTTTCCCGGAGCCGCCAGCACGGATACGCCGGAGCTGTGCTTGACCAGCAGCTTGGAGAGAAAAGCCGAATCCAGCCGGCTGGCATTCTGCAGAGCGTTCACCGTCGAGTACTCGGCCACGATGCCCAGGTTCAGCGCCGCGTCTCCCAGGGGCAGATCGAGATCGATCAACAGGGTGCTTTCAGCCGGATTCCTGGGCCAGCGCTACGGCAAAGTTGGTTGAAATTGTGGTCACTCCGGAGCCGCCCTTTGCGCCGGTAAATACCAGCAGCCGGCCAGCCGTCGCATTCGCGGCCTTCGCTGCCGGGCGGCGGGCAGAGGCGCGCACCAGCGCCTCAGCCATGGTGCTGTGGCTGAAGGGCAGGGTGAGAAACTCGCGGGCGCCGGCGCGCATGCAGCGAACCAGCAACTCCGCGTCGGCCTTGGCCGAGTAGACCATCACTGTCGTCGCGCCGTTGGCGCCGATGCTCTCCACCAGCTCCAGCGCGTATTCCGGGATCGCTGTCGAGGTCGATGATGATGACGTCGTGGTGCTGCTCCAGCATCCGCGGCACATCGTCCAGGCCGGGAGGATAGGAGGAAAACTCGCGGACGTCGTTTCCCGGGCACAAGGCAAGAGCGTCGGCGGCAGCTCTGCGGCGCTGATCATCCGGGCCGATCAGCACGATCGACATATTCCCCGCGCCGAAGGTGTCAGGATACTGGGATTCGGCAAACGAAGCTGAATGCGCATTCACGTCAGTTATGCTCCTTACTGTTTCCAATGGTTCTTGCGGGTCGATCAAAAATTGATATTTCACCTGCGAGTTCATCATTTAAGTACTCCTGTCTTTAGTGGGCAAAGAATGAAATCAGTGTTCCGATGGCGATTGCAGGCGCATAGGGCATTTTGCGCTTCAGGAAATTGGCGGAAACCGGCTCCGCATCGAGATCGCTCTGCGCTGCTTGCTCCTTCCCGCCGAAGACAGGCTTGCCCGTGCCTTTGAAAAGACCTTTGATCAATCCGCTGTAGACGGCCCAGCACAGAACGATGAACCCTCCGGCCAAGCCGGTAAAAATAAGGCCCAGAACATTTGTACCGGTCCAATCCAGGCCCCGATGGCGGCGAACAGCTTCACGTCTCCAGCTCCCGTCCAGCCCATCCAGAAAGCAAAACCGTTGAACAGCAGGCCAAGTCCCATGCCGGCGAAACTCTGGCCCACTCCGTGCCAGCCTTGCAGCCAACCAGAGACGACGATCCCGACCAGCAGAAAGGGAAGCACCAGCCAGTTGGGAATGCGGCGGTTGCGCAGGTCAGTGAAGGTGGCTACGGCCAGTACGATGAGCGTCGGCCACCAGGCAAAAGAGTGCATATTCCAGGCTCCTTTTCCCTCGTCGGTCAGGGAACATTGTGATATAAAGCAATTGTCCAACCAAACTGCCGAAGGAGCAAGTCTAATGAATTCATATAGTTAACGATCTGGCCGCCGCGGCCGGTGTAATCGTATGTTTACGAATTGGCTGCCGGAGTGAAGCAGGGCGTATACACGCGCTGCGGATATGCCCTAGCGGGTCGCCTGCGCAGCTTTGGGGAAGAGCAGGGGCAGATCCTGTAATGGGTCCAGTCACAAATTGACGGCCCCCCACATTGACGTACTCGAGGTCCTGGGCGGGAAGCAACTTTTTGAAGGTATCGAGATAATGCTGGTACTCGGCGTCCGTGCCGGGTAAAGGAAAGACAACAAAGCGTTTATAGGGGCCGGCAGGCAAACTGGCCAGCAGGCGGGTATCCTGCCCCTGCATGGCGAAGATGCGCGTTCCTTCGTTCAGCTTGACCTCAGGATATTGCAAGGTCAGGTAGCCGGGCAGATAGTAGCCCGCATGGCGATAGCCCAGAAAGTGGGAGTCGAAACCCAGGATCAGGAGGTCGTTCGGGGCGCCAAGCTGAGGCAGTGCTGTTCGGATTCCGTCCAACTGCGCCTCGAATTGCCGCACCGAGCGGTAAGAACAGTAGGCCGGGAAGGCGAGAAAGATGAAATATATTTGCGGCGGCGCAGATGCCGATGGCCGCAATCTTCAGCGGCCTTCGCCATGCGCAATGCTCATACCACTCCGCTGCCCACGAGCCGAGCCAGATGCAGGCGGGCGGGGCGAGCAGCAGCAGGTAGCCGCTATTGACGAACTTCAGAAAGATGAAGGTGAAGAAGCAAAGGGCGGGAAGCATCCAGACGGCGGTGAAGAGCTTTTTGGCGCGGTCGGCCGGAGTGGATTTGTAGCGCGCGCCCAGCGGAGCCAACAATGCGGCTCCAAAGCAGAGAAAGCCAGATAAAGACGATGACGCAGGCGCGGGCAATGGAAGTGGCGGGCGAGGAGTTGAAAACGGTATCTCTTGAGGGCACCAGCCGCCACAGAGAGACCAGTGCGCCAAAGTATGCATCGAATCCACCGCTGGCCCAGATCATGGGCAGGAACCAGGCGACGAGCGTGAGGCCAAGCGCGATAACCCGAGCAGAATCTTCTTTACCGCCGCATGTCCGCAGCGAGTAGAGAAACAGCGGCCCCAGGAACAGCAGGAAGACGGCCGCACGCCGGCCGAGATGCCCAGAAGGATGGCCGTGGGAAGAATGAAATTCGCTTTGCCGCGATCGATGCGCCAGCACAGATAGCCCATCAGAGCCGAGAAGAAGGCCTCCACGCTGTAGGTGAGAGCCACCGTGCCGTGGAACCAGGCGAGCGGAGAAAACAGGAAGAGAAGGCCCGCGAAAACGGCGGCCCGTTCACCGAACCACTCGAGCGCCAGCAGGTAGATGAGGATGACCGAAGCGATGCCGGCGGCAATGCTCATCAGGACCAGCGCCAGATTGGCATCGTGAACCAAATAATCGATCAGGCGGCCCAGGCAAACGTATAAGAAGTAACCCGGCGGATGGGGCTGATGGATGCGAGGGTCGAAGCGCCCGATGCCCAGGGCGAAGTTTACGGAATCGAGATCGTAGAGAAAACGGCTGCGAAACGCGAAACGGCTGACGGCAACAGCGCCAGCCAGAAACAATAATTCCAGTTTCTGCCGGGTGATCACATCCCATGATTGTATCAATCGGCCTGCGGACAGTCAGTTCATGCAGTAAATCGCAAGACGCTGCACCGCCTGAATGGATCGGGAGAATGTGAAAGTTCGTGCATTCGCCGGCAGAGGCAAGGAGCGGGGCCAGGTACGCTCTGTACATCGCATCGCCTATCTCTGCCGGTAGAAGATAAGCATGGAGCTGGGCGCATCAGGCAACTGAATCAGAGGTGCGCCAGTTCTCTTCCTTTCATCGTTTTGACCGGAGCCTTGTCGAATGTGGTTCGGATTTCCAACTCGTAGGTTGCATCCGGATTCAGGTGCCGAGGACGCACTTCGATGGACGCGAAGGGGCTCTTGGGCCGGCGCAGGAGCATCACCAGGCCGTCTTTGTTCTCCGGCCGATCCCACTGCCAGGCCGTCCAGGTCTCCGCATCGCGGCTGTAAGGCAGCAGCGGGTAAAAATCCCCATAGAAGTAAGGCTGCACCTCGCGGTATTCGCCGATAGCCTGCTTGACCCAGGCAACCCATGCGTCGTTGTTCACTCCCGCGGCACCGGGGCCAATGCCATAACCAGCGTCATAGCCGAGGCGCATCAGATAGAGGCTTTCCGGCGTGGAATACGGTCCAGGCTTTTTCCACGGAGAGGTGCTGGAAAAGGTCTCGAAGCCCATATTCTCCGGAACCCAGTAGGCCAAAGCCTGCGTCTGCGCCTGCTCGGCGAGCGTATCCCGAAATCCAAGATCGGTGCGCCAGACCGAGAAGCTGCGCGACATCATCTCAATATCCAGCCGCCGGCCGCCGCTGGCGCAGTTATCGATGCGCAGTCCGGGATGGCGCGCCAGCAGATCGTCCCACATCTTGTATAGGCCCTCGATGTGGCCGATCTCGGTCATGCCGATGCGGTCCGGCGTATCCGCCGCCTTCCAGAACTCCGCCGGCCCCTGGTTGAAGTCCTGCCGGTACCAGGTCATCCCGAAATCGGTAATGAAATCGGAGACCATATCGGTAAGGCCCTGGCGCGCCGCGGGATTTCCCAGGTTCGCCAGCAGCGTGGGATGAGTGGAGGATTCGGATGGCCTGTGAAGAAACCAGTCGGGATGATCTTTGACGATCTTCGTGTCCGGCATGGCCGTCTCCGGCTCAACCCAGAGCGAAAAGCCAAAACCGTCCGCCTTCAGAGCGGCGCCCAGCGGATGAATGCCGTTCGGATAATAGAGCGGGCTGGGAAACCAATCGCCGCGATTCTTCCACCAGGGATTCCAATGCGGATTGGTCGGGTCATTTTCCAGGCCCACTGAAGCGCCGTACCAACCGGCATCCACGGCATAGAGCTCGACCGGAATTTTATGGTCGTGAACCCACTGGATATAGGCGAGCTTGTCGGCAATCGGCTCCGAGCCCCAACTGCCAAAGAGAATCGGCCCGCGCATCGCCTTGCCGTTTTCCTGCGGGGTATAGTGCGCAAACAAAAGCCGCCGCCAGTGGTTCTGCGCCTCCTGCCAGTCGCCGCCCGTCCAGCTCATCAGCACGATGCGCGGCGTGCGAATCTCCTCGCCGGGATGCAGCCGAAGATGCGTCTGCACCATTCCGCTGCTCATGGTGATGGTCTTTCCATTCTTGGAATAGTCGAAGTCGGCCTTCCAGCTTCCCGTCCAGCCAATCGCTCCAATGAGCCCATGATCTCCGGTTTGCAGATTGAAGAAGGGCAAAGTATCGCCGGTTGACGATCTGCCCCACGGGTCTTCAAGATGTTCGCTCTTGCCGGCGCCGAAGCGCGCCATCAAAGGCGTGAAATCTTCAGCGCCTGCATCGCTGCCCTGCGCATGGCGCAGGATACAGTCGCCGGGCGAGGCCGGAATCGCCCAGTGCAGCGGCAGAATATCTTCGATGATCGGCGTATCGAAATCGCCGTCGTTGCGCAGCTTGAGCACCCAATCGGCAACGCCGGGAAAATCCGGATAAAGCCGAACCTCGGCGGTAATCTTCAGATGCGTAGCCGGATCGGTATAGGAGTAGAGCTGAACCTGGCCGTCTTTTCCTTCCACGGTTTTGTGCGCGAACTGCCAGTTGGTCAGCAGTTGCGCGGAGTCCTTGCCGCCGTACTTGAAGGAGAATGGAGCGCGCTCCGGCTTCCATAGATCCGGCGAGGTCAGGTCGTGCTGCCAGCGTCTGACTCATCGCACCCAAAGCGCTAATGATGAGCAGGAGAAATGCAGAAAGGTTTCTCAAGTGTTTGGTCTGATGTGCTGAAATCATGACACATCTTAAGGAGAGTAAATCGAAACCGTCAAGAAACTATAGATTCATATAAGAAAAATATGGTGCGCCCGGAGAGATTCGAACTCCCGACCTAACGCTCCGGAGGCGTTCGCTCTATCCAGCTGAGCTACGGGCGCGCTCTACCAGCATACCGCACTGGGGATTTTTCGTGTGCATGCACCGCTCACTGCTCAGGTAGCTATCTTCCCTGTTCCCTATTCCCTGCTCTTCCCGCAACTCTTCCATCACACTCTGAATCAGCGCCTTAGCTCCCTCCATTCCTTCGAGAACGGCCTGGAGGTCAAGCGCAGGCTTGGACGGGTTGCGGTTGGAGGCGCAGTAGACCCCATGCTGCCCCACCAGAATCAGCGAATCCGTCAGCAGGTCCAGAGCTACCGCCAGCCTGCCACGCTCCACGCCCATCATGAACTCGTGCTGCTCCAGCTCCGTCCGCTTTTCGTCGAATACGCTCATACCACAAGCCTACCGGAAAAATAGGCGCCGGTCAGTATCCAGATTGACCGTCATTCGTCCGCAATTTACTGCGGGCCTGAGCAAGTGTCGCTCAGCGTGTTCCCCAGATCTTCCTTTTGGATTTCCAGCGTTGCTCGCGGAGTGCCGTCCGCGCCGGATCTTGTGATATGGAAGACATAGATTGTTTCATAATCGCTGTTTGGCCAGTCAGGCACCTGCGCTGCACTGGCCCCGTAGGATTTGAGTAAATGCTGGGCGAACTTATGCAGCATCACGTGCTCCCAGGCGACGAAGATCAACGAATGGGCATAGGCCGGCTGGAGCAATTCCCGTTGAAGTTTAGAAATTTGCAGGTATCCGATTTGAGTATTCACCGGCATGCCGAGACTAATTGCAGTCGGCTCGATGGTTGCCAGCGGCCTGACATAGGAGTATGTAGGCACAACATTGCCGTCGTTCACTTTTGCGCTGGGATTGGGCGCATAAATAAAGTCCGGCTTGCCAAAGCGCCCAATCAACAGGGATGACAATGCCAGCGACCGGTTCAGCCCCTTGCAGGTCAACTGGCCAAGTCCACCCGGCGGCTTCTCGCCATGCCTCACCATTACGATGGTCTCTCCATCGGCTTGGCGCGTTTGCGGTGTACAGGACGGCAGATTTACGAATAAACAGGTGAGCACAAGGCTCATTCTCGCGATGCTTAGCAGAAAAGCCGATCTGTTCATGGGATTTCTCTCGGGGCGGCACAGCCCATCAATATACGATAGCGCAGGAGAGACAAAAGCCGGATTATAGAGTGGCAAGTATCATGAAACCTGGCTTCTGTTGGCGCGTACTCTTTTGATTTTCCATCTCTCGTTTCATCGTTTTCCCCCGCAGGCCTCGGGGCCACGGAGGGAGAATTCGATGCGAGAAGTCCGTTGCGCTGACCAACTATCAGGCGGTAAAGTGAAACCAACAAAATAAAGGAACTCAAGAACAAACTATGCTGATCAAATCATTGTCATTGTTCGGAAAACTCCTGTTGCCCGCCGTTATTCTTTTCGCCGTCGCGATCACCGCGGCCAGCGTCGCTTCAGCGCAAACGGTCACACCTCGACCGTGTGACCTCTATGCATCCACGACTCCCTGTATTGCTGCCTTCAGCACCACCCGCGCGCTGTACAGCGAGTACACGGGGCCGCTCTATCAGGTCATGCGGCAGTCAGACAAGACCTACACCAACATCGGCCTCCTCCCCGACGGCTACGCCAAGGCCGCCACGCAGGACACCTTCTGCGCCAACACTTCCTGCACCATCACCAAGCTCTACGACCAGTCACCCAACCACAACGACCTTACGCCCGCGCCTCCCGGTGGCGCAGCACACGGCCCCGGCTCCAATGGCTACGACCTCCCCGCCGTGGCCAACTCTCTCCCGGTAACCGCAGGCGGACACAAGGTTTACGGCATCGCCGTTTCCCCCGGCACCGGCTATCGCAACGACACCCCTACAGGCACCGCCGTCCACGGTCAGCCTGAAGGTGTCTACATGGTCACCTCCGCCCTCAATCTCAACGACAAGTGCTGCTTTGACTTCGGCAACGCCGAAAGGAATAATCTCGACAACAAAGCCGGTCATATGGACGCTATCAATATCATGTGTCACGGCAACCCATGCAGTCCCGATGCAGGGCTGGACATGGAGGATGGCATCTACGGCCACCTCAAGGTGCCCCCCGGCACGACCTTCGTTACTGACATGGGCGCCAGCGACGGTCAGCACACATACGCCATCTACCAGGGCAACGCCCAGTCCGGAGCCCTGACCACTACCGGCACCGTCCCTCTTCCCAACGGCTATCAGCCCATGCGGCAGGAAGGAGCCATCATCCTCGGCATCGGCGGCGATAACAGCAATTGGGCCAACGGCTACTTCTTTGAGGGCGTGATGACCAGGGGAATGCCCAACACCCAGGCCATGGAAGCAGTTCAGAGCAACATCGTAGCCGCTGGTTACGCTAGCCAGCTTAAGCTAGAACACCATTGACCGGTCACTCTGTCGAAATCTCTGCAGCCTCGTCTGTGGGTCAGTTAGCTCACAGCTTCAGCTTGCGCATGTACTCGGCATCCAGCCGGATGGCCGCGATGGGGTCCATATCGAAATCCTCCTGCTCGATGTAGTAGCGCTTGAGCCCCTTGGCCGCGCGCAGAATCGCCGGGTAATCCACCACTCCCTTGCCCATCACCGTGGAGTGATAGTTCGCCATTCGCTCCCTGCACCATGTCTTTCACGTGCAGCAGCGGGAAGCGCTCCGGCGACTTGCTCAGATACTCCACCGGGTTCGCGCCGGCCGCGACCACCCAGCCGCAATCCATCTCGAAGACCACCAGTTTGGGGTCGGTGAGCTTCAGCAGTTCGTCATAAAAAACCACGCCGTCCTCGGAGCCAAACTCCGCGTCGTGATTGTGGTAGCCGAAGGTCATTCCGGCGGCCTTCACTTTTTCGCCGACGCGGTTCAGCTCGTCCGCGCGTGAAGCGCCAGTCGTCCATGGTCATCGGACCCTTGGCTGCCGGGTCGCGGTGCGAGGCCGAGGGGCTGACGATGTAGTCCAGGCCCAGCTTATGCCCATACTCGATCAGCTCGTCCAGCTGCGCCCGCAGCACGTCCAGCGGATGGTGCGTGCTGGTGCAGCGCAGTCCGGCCTTGTCCATCGCCTGGCGAAACTCTGGCGCGGTGCGATCGTAGTAGCCGGCGGCCTCAACCTCCGTATAGCCCGCCGCCTTGATCTTACGCAAGGTGCCGTCAAAGTCCTTGGCCAGCAGTTGGCGCACGCTGTAAAGTTGCAGCCCGATAGGCAGCTTCAGCCCCACGGTATCCGTAGCGACTTGGCAGCCAGCCGATCAGCGCCTGCACAAGCCGCGGCGGCAACGCGCCGCCGGCCTTCAAAAAACTTCTGCGAGAAGTAATGCTCATCTTCCACGGTCCTTTCTGAAGAGCTTGAGATCAGCCCTTGATCGTCTTCGTCGCCGCATCCCACGTTGCCACGGTGCGGTGAAAGTAAGAGTAGTTGGCCAGGTGGCAGCCGATGGCGGCGTTGTTGCCGAAGACCTCGTCTTCCACCACGTGCTCCCGCGTCTCCACGGCGCGGAAGAAGTTGGCGATGTGGTCCGCTGTGTCGTCGTAACCCTGCGGCAGCGTGAAGCTCTCCGCCTCGCCCAACTCCGGCGGGGGCGCCGTATGCGCCGCTTTCCACTCCTCCATGCCCAGCTTTGTTTGCGCCTCCGTCATTCCGTGCCAGCCGTAGACCTCAAAGCGCGGCGTCGTATCCTGGGGCGTAAAGGTCAACGTAGTCCCCTGAAATCACCAGCGTCCCTTTTGACCCGAAGATGCTGATCGTGTCGCCCCCGTCGTTGTTGTTCTGGTTGCAGTGCACATGCACCTGCATGCCGGGATAGTCGTACACCGTCTCAAGAAAGTCAGGAAAATCGCGCCCGTCCTTGTAGTGATAAAGCCCGCCGCTCGAATAGGCTCGGCTGGCCGGGGTATTCATTCCGGTAATCGCATGGATGCCGGAGATCAGGTGGACGAACAAATCCCCGCCCAGCCCCGAGCCGTAGTCGGCAAACAGCCGCCAGCGAAAGAAGCGCAGCGGGTCGAACGGCCGCTGGGGCGCGTCCACCAGAAAAGCATTCCAGTCGATCGTCTCCGGGCTGGCATCCGGCGCAATGGGATAGATCCATGCGCCGCCCGGCGAATTGCGGTTGAGATGCGCATCGATCGAGTGCACCTCGCCCAGCTCGCCCCGAAGCGTAAATCTCCGCGGCCTTCTTGTAGAGAATCGAGCTGACCCGCTGGCTGCCGGCCTGGAAGATTCGCTTGCCCGCCTGCGACAGCCTCCACCATCGCCAGCCCGTCGGCCACGTTGTGCGACATCGGCTTCTCGCAATAGACGTCCTTGCCGGCCGCAACGGCATCCAGCGTCACGCGCCGATGATGATGGTCTGAGGTGGCAATAAAAATCGCGTCCACATCCTTGCGGTCCAGCAGCGTCCGGTAGTCGCTTGTGGTGGGAATATCCCCGCCCCAAGCCTCTTTCGCCGCCTGGTGCCGCGTAACGTAAAGGTCCGCCGCGCCCACGCAAACTCCGGTGGGCACATTCCGCGCTGCTCGCAGCAGGTCGCAGCCGCGAATCCCGGTTCCCACAATCGCAAATCGAATCCTGCGGCCCGTCTCGGCAGCCAGCGCCATAGGCTCCAGCAGCGTCGATTTCATCGCCGCTCCCGCCACAACCGCGCCCGCGCCCAACCGCACAAACTCCCGCCGTGTCATAGAAGGTAGTTTCACAATGCTCTCCTTATGCAAGCGCAATTCTCGCTCGCCAGCCTGACCGGTGTCCATAGACCAACCCAGAATCATCCCGGCAGGATTGCTCCGCCGCAACTGTGGAACCGGCGGCAGCCTCGCTTCTCAGTAAATTCCGGGGATAAGCCGCGACGTGCGGGCGCAGTAGGCATCGTATTCGCTGCCAAAGTGGCTCCGCAGCAATCGTTCTTCCGCGCGAATGCGCGCAACCAGTGGTGGAATGAAGCACGCCACAAGCACCACCCCGACACCCGCGCGAAAAGCAAGCGCCCATCCCAATGAGCTGATCAGCAATCCCAGGTAGCTGGGATTCCGGATCATGCCGTAAACGCCAGTGGTGACCAGCGTATGTCCATGCTGGATGGCCACAAGCCCGCTGAACCGGTTGCCAAGAACAAAAACCGGCCACAGCCGCAGCGCGCTGCCGCCAACCAAAAGAACCACGCCAATCCAGCGAGTGGTATCCCCATCCAAAGTCCAGAAACCGATTCGGTCAGTGTATGCCGGCAAATAGGCCAGCGGGATCATGATGAAGGTGAAAGCCACCATTACCCAGCGGTTCCCACGGTCTTCCTGTTCGCCGGTACTGATGTCCCCGCTGCCCTGAACAAGCTAACGGCAAACAGCGCTAACGACGCAACCGTAAGCGCAACAAGGGCTGGGTGGGAGAAAAAGGCGGAAAACCCGCCCCATCCAAGAACAGCCAGCCCTAATTGGAAAAGGACGATCGCCAGACCGGAGAACGCTAATTTCGGTGACATCATAACGGCCTCTGTTTTGAAATCTATCTCTCCGTTATACTCCGTGCGCTTGTTTTGGGACGCACTCCGCGCCCACTACGGAAATCCTTAATAAACACCGCCAGGCCAGTACCTACGCCTCCCGTGCGCCCTGCTCCGAAACGCCCTCCGTCGAATCATGGGAGAATGGAGTAGTACACATCATGACCAACGACAGCATTCCGAAACCCTAGCCCACCCCCGAAAGTCACACCCGAGCTCATCGCAGACCCCATCGTGGAAGCCGCCCCTGAGCCCATCGCCGAACCGGAATCCGCTCCGCTCCCGCGCCAGTCGCCGAGGAACCCACCGAATCCTTTGCCGATCTGCTCTCAGAGTTTGAGCGCAGCCACTCGCACAAGGGCGAGCCCGGTTCAAGGCAGTTGCAGGGCACGGTCGTCTCCGTCTCCGCCGACCAGGTTTTTCTGGATATTGGCTACAAGGCTGAAGGCGTTCTGCGCCCGCTCGGACTTCGATAACAATGCCGAAGGAGTAAAGCCCGGCGACAGCTTCCCGGTTTCCGTCACCGGCCGCAATGAAGAGCATTACTATGTGCTATCGCTCTTCAAGGTGGCGCAGCCTCGCGACTGGTCGGCTCTCGAAGCAGCCTTTGCTGAGAAGGTGGCCGTGGTGGGCACCGTCACCGAGGTCATCAAGGGCGGCCTCAGCGTGGATATAGGCGTCCGCGCCTTCATGCCCGCCAGCCGCAGCGGAACCAAAGACGCAGCAGAGCTGGAAAAGCTGGTCGGCACCGAAATCACCTGCCGCATCACCAAGCTCGACGTCACCGACGAAAATGTAGTCGTCGATCGCCGCGTGGTTCTTGAAGAGCAGGCCCGCGGAGTCAGCAAGGCCCGCTATGAAGCCATGAAGGAGGGCGATACGGTCAAGGGTACCGTGCGCACCCTTATGCCCTACGGCGCATTCATCGACCTGGGCGGCGTCGACGGCCTGCTCCATGTTTCCGATATCTCCCACGCCCGCGTCAGCAAGCCTGAAGACGTTCTGACCGTAGGCCAGGAACTCGAGGTAAAAATCCTCAGCATCGATCCGGAGACCCAAAAAATCTCTCTCGGCCTCAAGCAGCTTCAGGCAGAGCCCTGGGTAGCCGCCGCCGAACGCCTCCAGCCCGGCCAGCGCATCACCGGCACGGTCACGCGCCTCGCCGACTTCGGCGCATTCGTCGAAATCGAGCCCGGCGTCGAAGGCCTCATTCATATCTCTGAAATGTCCTGGGGCAAAAAGGTACGCCACCCCTCTGACCTGCTCAAGCAGGGCGAACGCGTGGATGCCGTCATTCTGGCCATCAAGCCCGAGGAGCGCCGCATCTCTCTCGGCCTCAAGCAATCCCTCGCCGACCCCTGGACCGAAGTGCGGAAGAAGTTCCCTGAAGGCTCGCAGATCGCCGGCCCGGTCACCAAGCTGATGAACTTCGGCGCCTTTGTTCAACTGGCCGACGGCGTTGAAGGCCTGGTCCACATCAGCGAGATCACCGCCGAGCGCCGCCTCGGCCACCCTGCGGACGTGTTGCACGCCGGCCAAATTGTGAAGGCGAAGTCCTGGCCATCGACACAGAAAAGCGCCAGATCAAGCTGAGCATCAAGCAGCTCATCCCCAACGATATTGACGAATACATCGCCGAGCACAAATTGGGCGACCAGGTTTCCGGCCGCGTAATCGAGCAGTCGCCGACGCTCACCGTCGTCGAGTTGGGCGACGGCATTCGCGCCATCTGCCGCACTGCGCCTGCATTCGCTCCTGATGCCCCGGCTGCTGAACGCCTTCGCCGCGTCGACCGGCGAGGCCAAGTCAAAGCCAAAGTCCAGCGCTGACTCGAAGCCCGACCTGTCGAGCCTCTCGTCCATGCTCAAAGCCCGCTGGCAGGGCAATGCCCCAGCCGCCTCAGCAAAACCCGAGCCGCTGAGCGAAGGCCAGATCCGCAGCTTCAAAATCGTCAGTCTTGACCCGGAGACCAAAAAGATTGAAGTGGAGATAGCCTAAGAGCCTTATATATAAACCTCATCGATGAAGCACCACCGCCAGTCTTCCCCGCGTTCGGCGGATTGAATCAGCGGATGCCCGGCTTCATGGAAATGCGCCCGCGCATGACGGTTCTTTGAAGAGTCGCAGCAACCCACCTTCCCGCATGTCAGGCACATGCGCAGATGCGTCCACGTATCGCCGATCTTGAGGCACTCCTCGCATCCCTTCGTCCGCGGTTTCACCTTCTTCAGGAATTCCGCAACGTGACTGCATCCCTCTGCCGCCATATCGGCCTCCATGCTTGCAAATCTTAGTTTTCGATGCAAAAGACAGATGCTCGTGCACGATGCACAGGATGTATTGCCGTCCCCGAGAGTTACATTCGTCGGGACATAATGTGGCATGGAAGTTCCCATAATATATGCATTTTTTTTCACATTTTCCCACGTAATTCTCTATATATGACTGATTCTAAATAACAGCGTTTGGCATGCCAAGTGCATCAGAACTATGACGGACCTGACGGTTGGGAACTGCCTATAGACCATGAGGGTTCTCCAACCAGTTCGACGCGCGTTCAACCACCCCCAAAGGTTACCTAATCCCAGGAGGTTTTTATGAAAGTGAAATCCAGTAAGTTTCTTGTCCTTGGAGCGGTTCTCGCCGCCTCTGTGAGTCTTGCAGGGATCGCCTATGCAGACAGTGTTAGCGGTACTGCTTGGGAGTAGCCGACCTTCGACACCATCCCCTCGTTCGTTACCCTCCGCATCGATCCGCAAGCGCAACCTTCACATTGACGAGCCCTACGGGTGTCTTCAACCTGAACAGCAACAACGCTGCCGGCGACTACACTCTCGGAGGCTTCTTGGTCTCTGGCGGTGACACAGTCGCCGTTACCTACATGAACGGCGCAGCAGCAACTGACAACCTGGACAACACCCTCTTCAACTTCACCGGCACGACCGAGCTGGTGAATGGCACACATGTACTCATTTGCGCATGACGACGGCATGACCTTCACCGCTGACGGGACCGAATGGATCAATGCCCCCGGACCCACCTCCGCTGTGACGACCAGCTTCACCTTTACCGGCGTAACCGGCGACTACGCTTTCGATCTGCAATACGCCGAGGTTGACGGACCTCCTGCCGTGCTCGATTTCGCCATCTCCTCAGTCGCAACGACCCCGGAACCCGGAAGCATCTTCCTTCTCGGCACCGGGCTGCTCGCACTTGCCGGCCTGGTTCGCCGCACGCTGACCGCCTAATTCGCTTACGCCGAACTTAAAGGCTCGCGAACTAAAAAGCCCGACTGGGATTCATCTCCTGGTCGGGCTTTTCTCTGTGCGTTTCCCGGGACATTCCACAACGGGCAACGGCGCAGCCGTATCTATTGCGGACGCCTCATGCTTTCGCGCCATCTCTTGAGCGGAACCAGGGTTACTGTGTCATCTTGAGTATTGTCCACGGTCGCCGCTCGCTAATGGTCGCGTCGACTTGAATGCAGCCGTTTCGGGATACATTTACTCTGGTTCCGCTGCAGCCGCGCCTCGTCACTCGCTCCAGCCTTTCGCCCGCTCGACGGCCCGCTGCCGGCAGGCAACACAAAGCCCCGAACCTGGATAACCAGGCTCGGGGCTTCATCGGGCAAGAAGTAGAAAGAGGCGTTCGGGAGCAGACTAGGCGAGAAGCGTCCGGCGTCCCAGAGCCAGCAGACCCAGAAGTCCGGTTCCCAACAGGAACAGGCTGCCCGGCTCCGGTGTAGGTGCTCACTCCTGTCACCACGTATTGATCGTCGTTATAGTCGTAGTCGGAATTTTGGCCCGCGCCTAAATCTTCCATGCCAACGAACACACCCGCCGGTATTCCGGCAATGTAATCGCTGTCAAGGGGATTGGCGCTATACCAGGTGACATAAGCGTGGCTGACTCCAGGGTCACCGGGATCGCTGCTCGGATCCGAGGTGAGCCAGGTATTCGTATTCGCGTTATACAATTTGAGTTCGAGCACGTCGCCCATGGCGACGCCGGACAATGTTTCCGTCGTTCCGACAGCTGTGGTTTGGTTATCGAAGAAGTCCTTGTGCAATCCACGAACTTGTGGTGACATCCCAAATTGAAAGCGTATCGGTGTCGGCTGCGCTGAACCCGTAGTAGTAGGCAATGGTCACGGGTCCGGTGACCACGAGGTCCGTGTTGGTTGTGATGGGTGTCCCGATGCTCCCGTAGGGAACCTGGTCTGCTTTTGCGTAACCGGCACACAGCAAGATAGCCGCTGCCGCAATCAACATGCGCGCTTTCATCGTATTTCTCCTTCTTTCTCGGTTCGATTGGGCTGGGGTAAAGGCCCGGAGACATACACCTGCCTCAGTCCGTGTTACTAGCAATTCGCATTCCAAATGTATCTAATTGAAAATAAAATAGTTACATATAGACACTTTCAGTGGTATATGCAAATAATTGCAGTTCAATGTGAACGCTGAACCTCCATACCAGCTCTCCTCGGCCGCCCTTTCTGCCTCAGAGATGTGGAGGCACGCACAGCAGCCCGGGACTGACCTTTCACACCAACTCGACGGCTATCAAGGGCAGGTCAGGCCTGATTTGCGCGGCAGGCCTGGACCACGGCGGTCCAGCGCGCGGGTCGTCCCCGCATCACTCGCTCCAGCCTTTCGCCCGCTCGACGGCTCGCTGCCAGCGGCTGCGACGTCTGGCACGTTCCGCCGCATCCATCTTCGGTTCAAAGTACACATCGGTCCCTGCGGCGACTCGCCCGGCACGCAACTCTTCCGGATTGGCCCAGAAGCCCGTCGCCAGTCCGGCCAGATAAGCAGCGCCCAGCGCGGTCGTCTCCGTCACCTGCGGCCGCACCACAGGCACGCCCAGCACGTCGGCCTGGAACTGCATCAATAAATTGTTCACCGCCGCCCCGCCGTCCACGCGCAGCGCCGCCAGCGGCGTGGTCTCGCTCTGGACGGCCTCCAGCACGTCAGCCACCTGGAAGGCGATGCTCTCCAGAGCCGCCCGCGCAATGTGGCCCGGTTTTGTGTCGCGGCGCAGCCCGATCAGCAGGCCGCCCGCATGCGCATCCCAGTGCGGCGCGCCCAGGCCCACAAATGCCGGCACAAAAACCACGCCGCCGGTATCGGGCACGCTGGCGGCGAGCGCCTCCACCTCGGCCGAGGAGCCGATCAGCTTGAGGTTGTCGCGCAGCCACTGCACCACCGCCCCGCCGATAAAGATGCTGCCCTCGAAGGCATATTCCAGGCGCTTGCCGGCGCTGGCCGCCAGCGTGGTGATGAGCCGGTGCTTCGAGCGCACAAACTTCGTGCCGATATTCTGCAACAGGAAGCAGCCTGTCCCGTAGGTGTTCTTGGCCTCGCCCGCAGCCCAACACATTTGCCCGAAGAGCGCCGCCTGCTGGTCGCCGGCGATGCCCGCGATGGCCACGCCGCCCAGTCCCAGCGTGGTGGTTACTTCGCCCACCCGTTCGCTCGACCAAACAACTTCGGGCAAAAGGCTCCGGGGAATATTGAAGATGCGCAGCAGTTCCGCGTCCCACTCGCCCTTGACGATATTGAAGAGCATCGTCCGCGAGGCATTGGTCACGTCCGTCACGTGACGCTGCCCGTTGGTCAGTTGCCAGATGAGCCAACTGTCCACGGTGCCGAAGGCCAGCTCGCCGCGCTCGGCCCGCGCCCGCGCGCCTTCCACGTGATCCAGAATCCAGCCAATCTTGGTTGCGGAAAAATACGGGTCCAGCACCAGGCCGGTGCGGTTGGAAATTTCTTCCTCAACCCCGCTCTCGACCAAATGCGCTGCACTGCGCAGCAGTTCGCCGGTCCTGCCAGACAATCGCGGGATAAATCGGCTTGCCCGTCGCGCGTTCCCACACAATCGTCGTTTCGCGCTGGTTGGTGATGCCGATGGCCGCCACGTCGCTGGGCCTTGCTCCGGCTCGCCCCAGCGCTTCGACCGCGCAGGCCAGTTGGCTGGTAAAAATTTCAGTGGGATCGTGCTCGACCCATCCCTGCTGAGGATAGAACTGCTCAAACTCATGCTGCGCGGCAGCGACAATCGCGCCCGCCTCGTCGAAGAGAATCGCGCGGGAACTGGTCGTCCCCTGGTCGAGCGCAAGTATATAAGCCATCCGCTCCGTCCGCCTTCGCACCCCAGTCAATCACGCAGGACTGCGATCGGGCAAGAAGACGAGAGACTGCGAACCCTCAGCTTTACCGCTGCTCTACCGGCTGCGCAGCTCCTTTGTTCTTCTTCGCTCGAAATCAAGCCCGAACTTCGGCTGCTTGCTCGTTCCCTGAATGCGAATCGGAACCTCCGTCCCCGCCCCGTCTTTCTTGAAGAAGCGGTCGGCTGGCTTGAGCAGCGCTCCCGCCCATCCACCCACCATCTGCGATACCGTGGCCTGCATCTTCGCCTTTCCGGTAAAGTCCAGCGTACCGCCGTCCAGGCCATAGGTTCCCTTCAATTCGATTGTTGCGCCCGGCACGCGTATAAACCAGGTTGGGCAGCGTAATCATCCCGCCCGCCATCTTGAAGTCCCCTTGCATCGTCGAGCCGATGCTCTCCGGATCGGTGGTCTTCACCTCCTTGGGCCGTCCCTGCCCGCGCAGGCTCAGTTGCCGAATTCGGCCTTGAATCTTCTCGCTGGTAAACAGCGCCTGGTCCAGCGTGAACTGCCCTTTCAACTGCATCCGCCAGTGCACCGGTACCGGTCCCGGCGGAATATGCAGCCTGGTCTTCATCGTCACTGCGCCCGTCAGCAGTGGCGTGGTCCTGTGCGGCGGACTGGCCAACTGAAGAAAATCCTCAATCCGCGCTCGGTCCACGTTCACCGTCAGAGCAATATCGTGCCCCACGCTGTGCGGCGGCTTGCCGGGCTCCGAGGCGATCACGCGCACAATCGGCCCTTGCGCCGTAAAGTGCGAGTGCGCCAGCGTCGCATACACGGGTTCCAGCCACGTATCGCCATTGGTCGCGTCCACCCGGGCGTGGAAGCGCGTATCGAGCGGGAGCGCGCTGCCGAAGTGCGTGAGCCGGAAGTCGGGCACATTCGCCACTCCATCCACCGTCAGGTGGCGCAGCGTACCCTCGTAGTGCCCGGTTGAAGTGAGTATCCCGGCAATCCCTTTGAAGGTGGCCAGGTCGGCGTGCTCAAATCGATAGTCGCCGGTGATCGGAGTCTCACCAGGATCCTCCGTCAGCCATGGCCCAAAACTCCCCGTCGAGTAGATCGTCCCCACAGGCTTGGGATTGGTCAGCTCGGCGTCAAACCCCATCGCGTTGCCCGAAGCGACATTCGTCAGCTTGAAGTGCGCAATGGCAAACTCCAGCGGCAACTTGCCCGGCTTGCTGGACTCCAGCACCAGGTGCGCCTCGCTGCAATCGATGGTTTCCACCTCGAAGCGCAGTGACTTCGAGCCGCCACTTGCTTCATCTCCCGATGGACACGCCTTTGCCTTGGCCGGCGTCCGCAGTTCCAGCAAGTGCATGGCTAAAGTGCGAGAAGGGCGGCATATGAATATCCATCCCCTCCAGCTCCACCAGCGAAATGTGAAACGGCTTGCCCGGCGCATAGCGCAACGGCGCATGAAAGCGAAACTCGTCCAGCCGGATCAGCGGCTCATCCTGCCCCGCCGTTCCCGGCACCGTAACCCCTTCAACCTCTGCCGGCGGCCAGATCCGCAGTCCTTTCCCCTCAGCCCACAGCCCATGCGTCAGCGACATGTGAAAGCTGTCCAGCTCCACGCGGGCGTGAAAGCGGCTCTGCAACTCCTCCAGGATGCGGGCGCGCACGAACGGCTCGGCCCGGTGCAGCAGCACAGCCACGATTCCCGCCGCCACCGCCACCGCAGCCAGCAACCCGCCCGCAACCCACATGACCCACCGCTTCCTGCGCCAGAAAGATGCCTGAGATTCGAACCAAACCCGCCTCCCGATCTGACCTTTCTATTGTCGCCAGGACTTCAGCCTGACCCTCATTTTCTTAATAGCCGGCTGAATGCCGTAGACTTCATAACATAGATGCAAGCGCACATTGAAAATCTCGTAAAGCTGCAAGAAGTGGATCTGGAGCGCGCCCGCATAACCCTCGCCGCGCGCGCCCTGCCGGCCGAAATCGCCCAAGCCCAGGCCGTATTGGCCAAGGCGCAGCACCAGGCCGCCGAAGCCTCTGACGCACTCAGCCGCGAGGAGACCCTGCGCACCCGCCTGGAACGCGAGATCGCCGGCCACCGCCAGAAAGCCGCCCGCTTCCGCACGCAGCTCGATACAGTGAAAACCCCCGAGCAGGCCGCCGCCATCGAGCACGAAATCACCTTTGAATCCGCCGAAGCCGATCGCCTGGAAAACGAGGAGTTCACCAGCCTGGAGCGCACTGAAGCCCAGGAGGCCGCGCTCGCCGCAGCCCGCGCCCAGGTTGAAGTCCAGTCCGTCGCCCTGGACAAGATTCGCGCCCGCGTCACCCTCCGCCAGCAGGAGTTCAACGCCCAACTGGCCACCCTCAACGCCGAACGCGAAACTCTTCGCCAGGCTCATCGAGCCGGACTTGCTCGTCCGCTTCGACCGCCTCACCGCCTCTCGCGGCACCGGCCTGGCCCGCGTTGAAAATCAGCAGTGCACCGGCTGCCGCATGGGCGTCCGCCCGCAGACCTGGAACCAGCTTCGCGAGGGCGAACTGCTCACCTGCGACAGTTGCGGCCGCCTGCTCTACTGGGACCCAGCCATGGCTCCCGCCCCCAAAGAGCCGCAACCCGTGCACACTCCCGCCGCCCGTCCCCGCATCCCCAAATCCAGCCAAGCCGGAGCCTAGCAATGCGGCGCATCTGTGTGGACATGGATGAGGTCATGGCCGACACTCTGGCCGAGCACCTGCGCCGCTATAACCAGACCTTCGACGAGGAAGTGACGCCGGAAGACCTGGCCGGCAAAGGCCTGTGGGAGATCACTCCCCTCGACCGCCAGCAGCAGCTCCGCGCCTTTCTCGACGCCGAAGACTTCTTCGAAGATCTGGCCCTCATGCCCGGCGCGCAGCAGGTGCTCAAAGATCTCTCCGCCCGCTTTGAAATCTTCATCGCCACCCAGGCCATGACCGTCCCCAACTCGCTGGGCCCCAAGTACCGCTGGCTGCAGCGCCACTTCCCCTTTATCCCGCCCACGCATTACGTCTTCTGCGGCAACAAATCCATTCTCCGCGCCGACTACCTCATCGACGACCTGCCCCGGAACCTGCTCCGCTTTGAAGGCACAGGGCATCCTCTACACCGCCCCGCACAACCTCACCGCCACCGGCTTCATCCGCGTCGATAACTGGGAGCAAGTGGCCCAGTACTTCGCCACTGAGCCAAGCTAACTCCCCGCTCTGTCCAGATTCATAACCATAATGCCAGGCTCGGAGCGATCAGCAGCTATTCTGAATACAGTCATGCCCGCAGCATCGCGCCAATTCGACGTGATTGTTTTAGGAGCGGGAGCGGCTGGGCTGATGTGTGCGGCAGTAGCCGGTCAGCGAGGCCGGCGCGTGGCGCTGCTCGAACACAACGGGCAGCCGGGACGAAAGATTCTTATTTCCGGAGGTGGGCGCTGCAATTTCACCAATCTGCATTGCGCGCCCAATAACTTCTTCTCTGAAAATGAGCATTTTTGTAAATCGGCGCTGGCGCTTTATCAGCCGCGGCATTTCATCGAACTGGTCGACCGATACGGAATCGCCTGGCACGAGAAGACGCTGGGGCAACTCTTCTGCGATCACTCGTCTCGCGCAATTGTGGAGATGCTGCTGGCCGAGTGCGAGCGGGGCGGCGTGGAAGTGGTGCTGAATGCGCGCGGGATTGCGGTCGAGAGCACGGGGAGATTCAGGGTTGCTGTGCTTCGCAGGGCGAGTTCAGCGCGGAAGCGTTGGTGGTGGCCACCGGAGGGCTCTCGATTCCCAAGCTGGGAGCCACGGCGCTGGGCTATGATCTGGCGCGGCAGTTCGGATTGAAGGTGGTTGCTCCCCGGCCGGCGCTTGTTCCGCTCACTCTGGGCGGAGACGAGGCGAGCTGGACGGAACTGGCGGGAGTGGCCGCGACGGTAGAGGCGTCCGCAGGCGGAGCGACGTTCAGAGAAAAAATGCTGGTGACCCATCGCGGGCTGAGCGGACCGGCAATTTTGCAGGCGTCTTCGTATTGGCGGCCGGGAAAGACGCTTGAGCTCGATTTTGCGCCGGAGCTTGCCGCTGGAGAGGAGCTTCTAGGAGCTTTGCGAGAACCGGGAGCGCGCCGGGATGCGGCGGCATTGCGGCAGGCTCTGCGCGCGGTTGTTGCCGCAGCGCTTAGCCAGCTATTTAGCCGAAACGGGCGCGCCGAAAGGCTGGTCGAACGCGGCTTTGCAGGCTTGCGAGCAGCAGCTGCACCGTTGGGCGCTGCATCCGACGGGAACCGAGGGCTTTGAAAAGGCCGAAGTGACCGCCGGCGGCGTGGATACTCGTGACCTTGCAAGCGCGTACGATGGAGGCGCGGGCCGTGCCGGGCTTGTTCTTCATCGGAGAAGCGGTAGACGTGACCGGGCAACTGGGAGGATTCAACTTCCAGTGGGCATGGGCTTCCGCAGTGGCGGCGGGGAGAGCGGTGTGAGAAAGACAGGGAATAGGGAACAGGGAATAGGGAGGAGATTTGCGCTCACCTTGAGATTTGTCCTGCTGGCGGCGCTGATGCTGGCCTGGCCGCTCACAATCCCAGTCGCAAACCACCGACGCCGCCGGCGTAAAGAACGCCGCCCAGGCGCGCGCGGCTCTGGACGCCATGGTGCAGGCTCTGGGCGGCCAGGCCTGGCTGACCATGAAGAATCAGATGCGGCAAGGAAAGGTGGCCGCTTTTTTTCACGGCCAGCCCTCAGGCGGCGCCACCGAATACTGGGAGACCCACGCCTGGCCGGACCAGGACCGCATCGAGTACAGCAAGCATCGCGACGTGGTGCAGTTTTATCTCGGCGCGCACCGGCACGGAAGTCACCTACAAAGGCAAGGCTCCGCTGCCGCAGGAGCAGGTGGACGACTGGCTCCGCCGCCGCGACCACTCCATCGAGACCGTCGTCAAGACCTGGCTCAACGATCCGAAGACCATCCTGATTTACGACGGCCGGCGCCTGGCCGGAAGCCGCCTTGCCGACCAGGTAACCGCTGATCTCTGCCGAGAACGAAACCGTCACCATCCAGATGGACGTCGATACCCACTTGCCGATGCGCCGCACCTTCGAGTGGCGCGATCCGGTCTACAAGGACATGAACACCGATGCCGAGGAGTACGACGACTACCACTTGATCGACGGAATCGAAACGCCGTTTACCATCACGCGCTACAAAAACGACGATATGACCCGCCAATACTACCTGCTTCACGTCGCATATAACCAGCCGTTGGACCCTGATTTCTGGAGCGTGGACGCAGCCGAGCGCCGCATCAAAAAGTAGCAGTGTACCCTGGAGCGGGAATCCTGCGGCTCAGCCTTGTTTATAATCCATAGAAGCGCATAGCGACCGAGATCAACACGCTTTCTGGAGTCAGAGAATGACCTTCAATATCCAGGAAATCATGGATTTCCTTCCCCACCGCTACCCGTTTCTGTTGATCGACCGGGTCGTTGAGTTTGAGCCCGCCAAGCGGCTGGTGGCCATCAAAAACGTGACCATGAACGAGCCCTTTTTCCAGGGCCACTTTCCCGGCTATCCCCATCATGCCCGGCGTCCTGGTGATCGAGGCGATGGCCCAGGCCGGCGCCATCATCATGATGACCGAGATGCCCGACCGCGAGACAAAGCTGGCGGTCTTCACCGGCATCGAGAAGGCCAAGTTTCGCCGCCAGGTAACGCCCGGCGACCAGTTGCGCATCGAGGTAGAGGTGCTGGCGTTCAAGAGCCGCGTCGGCCGCATGGAGGCCAAGGCCTTTGTCGACGGCAAGGTGGCCTGCCAGGCCACGCTGACCTGCGCGATCGTGCCGCGCGTGCGTGAGCCGGAGCCGGCGGCGGCGGAAGCGGGGACAGTGTGAGCATTCATCCCAGCGCGATCGTTGCGCCTGGAGCCCGAGTTCCCGACTCCTGCACGGTCGGCCCCTATTGCACCATCGGCCCGGAGGTGGTGCTGGGCGAGAATTGCACGCTCATCTCCCACGTGGTTCTCGACGGCCGCACCCGCATCGGCGCGCGCAACATCTTTTATCCCTTCTGCTCCATCGGCGTGCCGCCGCAGGATCTGAAGTATGGCGGCGAGCCGACCGAACTGGAGATCGGCGACGACAACACCATTCGCGAGAGCGTAACCATCAGCCGCGGCACGGTGGGCGGCGGCGGCGTCACGCGCCTCGGCTCGAACAACCTGCTCATGACCTGCGCGCACATCGGCCACGACAGCCAGGTGGGCAGCCACTGCATCCTGGCCAACGCCGCCACGCTCGCCGGCCACGTCATCATCGAGGACTACGTCACGCTGGGCGCATTCTGCCCCGTCCACCAGCACTGCATCGTGGGCAAGTACGCCTTCATCGGCGGCGGCACCATCGTCACCCAGGATGTGCTGCCTTTCTCGCTCACCTCGTCCAAGCGCGAAAACAAGGCCTTCGGCATCAACAAAATCGGCCTCCAGCGCCGCGGCTTTTCGCCGGAGCGGCTGCAACTGCTGCAAAAAGCCTTCCGCCTGCTGCTGGCCGCCAAGCTGAACACCACGCAGGCCCTCGAAAAAATCAAGGAGCTGGAAGGCGAGGACGTGGCGCTGCTGGCGGCGTTCCTCGAACGCAGCGAGCGCGGGGTGATCAAGTAGCCATGAAACTCGGCCTCATCGCCGGCAACGGCCGCTTTCCGTTTCTGCTGCTGGACGCGGCGCGGGCGCAGGGCCTGTCCGTGGTCGTGGCGGCCATTCGCGAGGAGACCGACCCGGAGATGGACCGGCGCGCCGCCGCGGACGACGGAATCACCGTCCACTGGCTCTCGCTGGGCGAGCTGTCGCGGCTGATCGAGACTCTTCCACAAGGAAGGCGTCGAAAAGGCCGTGATGGCCGGCCAGGTGAAGCACAAGCAGATTTTTTCGAGCATCCGGCCCGACTGGCGGCTGGCCAAGCTGCTGCTCAACCTTCGCCACGCCGCTCGACCGACATGCTGCTGGGCGCGGTGGCCAAGGTGCTGGGCGACGAGGGCATTGAGCTGATCAGCTCCACGGCCTTTCTTGAGCCGCTGCTGGCCCAGGAAGGCGTGCTCACCGCCCGCGCCCCGGACGAAGAGGAGCGCAAGAACATCGAATACGGCCTGGCAGTAGCCCGCGCCCTGGCCGGCTTCGATATTGGCCAGACGGTGGTGGTGGCCGCGCAGGCCTGCGTAGCCGTGGAAGCCATGGAAGGCACGGACGCGGCCATCGAGCGCGCCGGCCAGCTGATGCGCTCGCTCGCCGGCGACGCCTCCACGCTCGAACGCCGCCTGACCGTAGTCAAAGTTGCCAAGCCAAATCAGGATATGCGCTTCGACGTGCCTGTCATCGGCATCGCAACCGTCGAGGCGATGATCCGCGCCGGCGCCACTTGCCTCTCCGTCGAAGCCGGCCGCACCCTCCTCTTCGAGCGCGACTCCCTGCTCGAACGCGCCCGACAGGCAGGCATTGCCATTGTGGCCACGCCGCGCTAATCAGTGGTCAGTGATCAGGGATCAGGATCTGCGGTCAGACCGTTCCAGAAGATCCCTGGCTATTGATTGAGCATATTCCCGTGCTTCCCGAATTCACGCGATCGTTTGCTGTCCC
Organism: uncultured Acidobacteriaceae bacterium; assembly: GCA_963724755.1. Lineage (GTDB taxonomy): Bacteria > Acidobacteriota > Terriglobia > Terriglobales > Acidobacteriaceae > Telmatobacter. Next base: position 81,253 of record CAVRVZ010000014.1, on the reverse strand, counting down.
TGATCCCTGACCCTGACCCTGTTCTTCAGGAGGTTCTCCCGTGACTAAACTGCTCATCTTCGCTCTTGCCGTCGTGGTTGTAGGCTCTGTTGTGTACGTCACCGTCCATGCGGACGATCAGCAAACCATGCCCGCCGTCGGGCAGGCTGCGCCCACCTTCACCCTCCCCTCGCAGGACGGCTCCCAGATCTCGCTTGCGAGCTTCCGCGGCAAGTGGGTGGTGCTCTACTTCTATCCCAAGGACATGACCACCGGCTGCACCATCGAGGCCCACAACTTCCAGCGCGACCTGGCCCAGTTCGAGGCCAGGAACGCGGTCATCCTGGGCGTGAGCGTGGACACTCCCGACAGCCACAAGCAGTTCTGCACCAAGGAAGGGCTGACCTTCCGCCTGCTGGCCGACCCCAATCACACGGTGGTCGACGCCTACGGCTCGCTGGGCAGCTTTGCCGGTTTCAAGATCGCCAACCGCAATACCTTTCTCATCGATCCCCAGGGCAATATCGCCAAGGTGTGGACCAAGGTGCAGGTGCAGCACCACTCCGAGGAAGTGCTGGCCGCGATCGACCAACTGAAGAAATAAGGATTCAAACACTAAATCCGCGTTTTGTAATGGTCCGGAATGCAGGTTTTTCGCACGATACGATGCAACCGTGCACAAATATGACAGAATTTTGCAACGGTCCACCAAAGGAGATTTTTGCACTATAGATAATAGAATTGTTAACTTAGCATTATTCTTTAGAAGGGACGAAGGGTGGGGGGGCAGGTGGGTACAGACCGGGCAGATTCCTGGCAGTTTGAACCGGGACGCGGACATTCCAGAGCTGAATGGTTTCGTCATACTTTGTCCATTTCCATTGTGCGCTGACTGGTGGTAATTTTCTGCAATCCGTGGATCGGAGGAAAGTTGTGCCACCCCGCTCCGCGATAAGAATGCGGAAGGAGAGGACAAAAAAGCCCGGCGCTGCAGCCGGGCTTTTTTGTCTTCCTGGTTTCCTGGTGCCGCTACTTCCTGGATCCCTTTTTCTTCGATTTCTTCCCTGAGCCTTCTTTGCCTTCGCCTTCTTGGCAACCTTCTTGGCAGAGGCTTTCTTCCCCGCCTTCTTCACCGCCGACTTTTTGCCTTTTTTGGCGGGTTTGCCGGCGCGCTTTCCAGCCTTCTTGGCCGCGACTTTCTTCCCCTTTGCAGCGGATTTCTTGGCAGCCTTTTTGGGCGCAACCTTTTTCTTGGCGGCCTTTTTGGCGCGCTTTCCTTAGCGGCCTTTTTGGCAGCCTTCTTTGCCGCCTTCTTCACGGCCTTCTTCGCAACCTTTTTCACGGCCTTCTTCGGGGCTGCTTTCTTTGCAGCCTTCTTCACGGCCGGTTTAGGGGCCGGCTTGGCGGCGGGCTCGTCCACAACCACAACTACAGCCTCTTCGACCACTCCCTCATCGTCATCCGAGGAGGTGAGTATGCTGGAGGTTTCCACTTCTTCGTCTTCTTCGTCATCAAAGCCTTCGTCGAAATCGCTGTCCAGCTCTTCCGGCTCTCGAAAGGGATCGCCGTCACTCATCGCATGCAACTTGATCACTTCTTCCATCACATTGCCTCCAGCGGCTCGCCGCTGCATTGAATTTGATCGCCTCTTCGCGCCACGGAAGCGTGTGCTTCCGCATGCGACAGCCTTTGTACAATAGCTTGCACGTAAACACTATGAAAACACAAGCACGGAATGAGTGCCCGCTCTATTTTTCTTTTCGTGTTGAAGATTTTCGATGCGCGGCGGGCTTTGTCGGGTGCGATTTTCTCGCGCCCTGCGCCCCGCTCTTCCTTGTGCCCCTGGCGCCGGCAGTCTTGCCGGAGTGTTGATTTTTCCCGGCAACTGTCCCATGTTTTTGCGTCTCTGGAGCTCTTGGATTGGCAGCCAAACCCTTTGCCGGCATGGTTTTATGCGCATTCGAGCCGCTCTCAGGCCGAGGCTGCGCCGCGATGGCTGCGCGTGGCGGACTGCGCATGTGCAGGCTCGGCCACGTGCAGGCGGCGGCCCGGCGCAACCTTGTATGCCGGCAATCCTGTTCCAGCGCCTCAACTGGATGAGCGATACGCCGAAACGGTCGGCGATAGTGACCAGGGTATCGCCCCGGCGCACGGTGTAGAGCATGTGTGCAGACGGCGCGGCGGCCGGGGCCAGCGGCACCACCAGCGCCTCCACTCCCTGGATGCTCTCGCTCTAGCCGCGCAGATGATTGGCCGCGGCCAGTTCCTCCACCGTCACGCGGTACTCCCGCGCCACTGAAGCCAGCGAGTCTTCCGCCGCAACGCGGTGGTAGCGCCAGGCGTTGCGCTTGGGCTCCGGAATTGCCGCGATGCGCTCTGTGAACAAAGTGGCCGTGCCGGCGGGAAGATGCAGATCAAAGGGTGCGTCAGGCGGCGTGACTGACCGCAGCAGGCTGGGGTTCAGGGCCATCAACTCATCCACTGGCGCGCCCACTAAATCCGAAACCAGCCGCAGATTCACTGAATAGTTCACGGTCACCGTATCGGTAAGCACCGGCGGATCGAGCGTTACGTCGTCAAACCCGTATTGTGTGGGGTGATTGGCGATGATAATGGCGGCCAGAATCTCCGGCACGTAGTTCTGGGTCTCGCCGGGAAGTTCGTGGCGCTTGTAGAGCTCCCAGAAGTCCGCGTAGCCGGTCTTCTGCACCGCGCGCTGCACATTGCCCGCGCCCCAGTCATAGGCGGCCATGGCCAGATACCAGTCGCCCAACTGGTCGTAGAGAAACTTCATATAGCGGGCGTAGGCGCGCGTGGATTTCTCCGGATCGAAGCGCTCGTCCATATATACGTTGTGGGCCAGGCCGTAGTTGCCGTGGGGCATGAACTGCCACATGCCGCCGGCGCGGGAGCGGCGATTGACGGCCTCGCGGCTGGAAGCCCGACTCGGCAACCGCCAGATAGATCAGGTCCTGGGGCACGCCCTCTTCGGCCATTACCCGCTGAATCATGGCCTTGTAGCGGCCGGCGCGCTCAAAGGAGTGCATCAGCGTATTGTGGCCCCGCTGCGAGTTGGCAAAAAAGTTGATGTAGCCGGCCACATAATCGTTGACCACCAGGGGAAGGTCGGACTTGGTCGTAGCCAGATCGGCCTTGGCCTTGGCCACGATATTGGGGTCCACCTCGAAGGTCACATCGGTGGCCACATCGGCCGGCGTGGGCTCCTCCCTGGGCGCAAAGCCGTTGCCCTGCTTCAGCGCCTCCATCTCCAGCGCGTTCACCCCGTCCACAATGCGGTTGAACTCGTCCTGCAGCTCGGCATTGCCCTTGATGTCGATGCCGCTCGCCAGCATCAGATCCACGGCGCGATCGAAACTCCACCTTGGCATCGGGCAAGTTCCCCTTGCGATAGGCGGCCTCGCCTTTGGCGTATGCGTCGTCCACCTGCTGGATGAGCAGGCGGACGCGTTTCTGCTCCTGGGTGAGCGGCGGAGGCTGGTCGGGAGCGGGGGCTTGCGGCTGGCGGCTAGGCAGGGCAGGCGCGGTGGCCTGCGGCGGCTCGCTGGCGGGAGCGCCCTTAGGCTGAGATGGATCGCAGCCTGCCAGAAGAAGCACCGGCAGGGCGAATCCAAGCAAACAATAGCAGTTTCCGAATATTGCGCATGAGAATTTGCGGCAGCCCCGGCTTGAACGCTGCCGCGGAAGACACTATGCCGATGATAAGCTATGGCCTGGAGGTCCGCTTTCACCCCAGCGACGAGACCTGTCGCCGGGGACCCCGCTTTCGCGGCAGACGCGCTGTTAAGGCGCAATTCCTCCGTTCGACAAGCCCCTCATGGATGCCCGTTTCCTTCGCAACTTCGCTATCATCGCCCACATCGACCACGGCAAGTCGACGCTGAGCGACCGTCTGCTGGAGCTTACCGGCTCGGTGACCGGCCGCGAGATGCAGGCCCAGATCCTGGACGATATGGATCTGGAGCGGGAGCGCGGCATCACCATCAAGGCCCACGCCGTGCGCATGATGTACAAGGCCCACGACGGCAACACCTACCAGCTCAACCTGATCGATACGCCCGGCCATGTGGACTTCAGCTACGAGGTCTCGCGCTCGCTGGCCTCCTGCGAGGGCGCGCTGCTGGTGGTGGACGCCAGCCAGGGCGTGGAGGCGCAGACGCTGGCCAACGCCTACCTGGCCATCAATCACGGCCTGGAAATCATTCCCGTCATCAACAAAATCGACCTGCCCTCGGCCGATATTCTCGCGCACCCAGGAGGCCATCGAGAAGGCCGTTGGACTGGACGCCACCGACGCCATCCCGGTGAGCGCAAAGACCGGCCAGGGCGTGGACGAGGTGCTGGAAGCCATCGTTCACCGGCTTCCGCCGCCCACCGGCGACCCCGATGCCCCGCTGCAGGCGCTGATCTTCGACTCCTGGTTCGATGCCTATCGCGGCGTCATCGTGCTGGTGCGCGTGATGCAGGGCACCATGCGCAAGGGCCAGCGCATTCGCCTCATGTCGAATGGCAAATCTTTTGAGGTCGAGTCGATGGGCGTGCTGATGCCCAAGCCGGTCGAGATCGGCGAACTCCGCGCCGGCGAGGTGGGCTTTTTCGCGGCCACCATCAAGAACGTCGGCGACACCAAGATCGGCGACACCGTCACCGACGACGCGCAGACCCGCGGCCGCCCAGTTGCCGGGCTTTGAAGACATCAAGCCCATGGTCTTCGCCGGCCTCTACACTGTGGACTCGCACGAGCACACGCTGCTGCGCGATGCCCTGGAAAAGCTTCGCCTCAACGACTCCTCCTTCTTCTTCGAGCCGGAGAGCTCGGTGGCCCTGGGCTTCGGCTTCCGCTGCGGCTTTCTCGGCCTGCTGCACATGGAGATCATTCAGGAGCGGCTGGAGCGCGAGTACGAGCTCGATCTGATCACCACCGCCCCCGGCGTGCGCCACCACATCACGCTCACCGACGGCAGCGTGGTCGAGGTGGACAATCCCTCCCGCTGGCCCGATCCCACCAACATCGAATCCATCCGCGAGCCGGTGATCACCGCCAAAATCCTTACCAACGAGGAATATGTGGGCGGCATCCTCAAACTGGTGGAGGAAAAGCGCGGCAGGCAGTTGAACTTCGAGTACGTGACCCCCACCCGCGTGATGCTTACCTACGAGCTGCCGCTGAACGAGATCGTGCTCGACTTCTACGATCGCCTCAAGACCATCTCCCGCGGCTATGCGTCGCTGGATTATCAGCTCAGCGGGCGAGTGGGAGTCGCCCATGGTCAAGCTCGACATCCTGGTCTCCGGCGAGCCGGTGGATGCGCTTTCCATCATCGTCCACCGCGACGTTGCCTATGAGCGCGGCAAGGCCCTGGTCTCCAAGATGCGCGAACTCATTCCCCGCCAGCAGTTCGAGGTCGCCATCCAGGCCGCCATCGGCGCCAAGATCATCTCTCGCGAGACGGTGAGCCCGCTGCGCAAGAATGTGCTGGCCAAGTGCTATGGCGGCGATATTTCCCGCAAGCGCAAATTACTGGAAAAGCAAAAGGAAGGCAAAAAGCGCATGAAGCGGATCGGCAAGGTGGATATTCCGCAGGAGGCGTTCCTGGCCATCTTGCGGGTAGGCGAAGAGCAGCAGAAGTAGCGACCGTACACTGAACCCGATAGATACTTTAGTCACCGTGTGTTCATGAGTGGACTGTGGAAACCGCGCAATATGCAGGTGTCTGCATTTGCTCACCGGATGAGCCTCCCGCAGAGCTAGTTGCACACAACCTTTCTTATTGATTAATAAAGAGTTATTTTTACTATCAGAAACCGGCAGCGGTTGACAAGAGGAGAAATTGGTTTTTGTTGGGGGTATTGGGGAAAGCTTTCCACATTTTTTTCCACAATTAATTCACCGGCAGGGATGGATTTGTCCGGCCCTGTCGTGAACCTTATCTTCGCCCTTTGATTGCTCGCAAAAGTTCACACAAAGGCCCCGCTGGGCGGGGCCTTTGTGAAGCGTTCGAAATCCAAGCCTCAGTGCGTGGCGGGAGCGCGCGTGGCGGGAGGCTTGGCGGACTGCGGTGCTGCCTTGGGAGCCGCGCCGGCCGGAGGCGCCGGAGGAGCAGGCACACCCGACTTCACGTTGTAGGCGTCGATGATTGCCTTGGTGATGTTGGTCGACTCGGTGGCATAGAGCACGGGGGTCTGCTGCTGGGCCACGTCCAGGACCAGCGTGTATCCCTGCTGCTGCGCATAGCTTTCCAGAACGTCATAGACCTTGGAGGCCAGGCCGTTGTACATATCCTGCATCTCCTGCTGGAAGTCGTTGCGGGCATCCTCGGCGTCGCGATCCAGCTTCTTCTTCTTCTCGTCGATGGTCTTGGCGCGGCTGGCGCGCTCCGCATCGCTGAGCTTGTCGCCCTGGGTCTGCAACTGCTTGGTCAGGGTCTCGATCTCATCGTTGAGGTTCTTCAGTTGTTCTTCCCTGGGCGCGTACTTCTTCTGCAGGTCTGCAAAATTGCGCTGGCCCTCGTTGGTTTGGCCCACGGCCACCTGGAAAGCGATGACAGCAATCTTGGCTGGGCCGGCGGGTGCGGCAGGTGCGGGCGATGTTTGGGCGGCTGCGCTCAGGACGATGCCCGAGGCCAGCATAATGGCTAATACAAGCGAACGCTTCATTTGAGTGAAACTCCTTCGGAATTCCTGTGCGGTTATCCACGCAAGGGCAGAGACATAATAAGACGCGGACGGATACGTCAGCGGAAACTAGGAACGATTATAAGAGGGCCGGAAGTGGAGCGTCAAACCCGGTATTCATCCATTCCGCGGTATCGGGAATAGGGTCTGTGGCGCGCGGCGATGCTTTTTTCAGGCCCGCACCCGACACTGACAAGGACAAAGGCCCCGCCGTACGGAGCCTTTGTCCTTGTTTGAGCAGAGATGAGATTAGTGGGAGGCGGGGGTGTCGCAGCAGCCGGCTGCGCCGGTGGAGCTGGAACGCCCGACTTCAGGTTATAGGCGTCGAGGACCGTCTTGCTGATGTCGGTACTTTGATCCGAAAAGAGAATGAGAGGAGCCTGTTGGCGGGATATGGTCGAGTCCAGAACCAGTGTGTAACCCTGCTGCTGAGCGTAGTTTGACAAAACGTCATAAACCTTGCCGGCTACTTTACCGAAGACTTCCTGCATCTCTCCCTGGACGTCGTTCTGTAAATCCTCGGCCAGGCGCTGCCCCTGCTTCTTCTTTTCGTCGATGGTCTTGGCGCGATGGGCGCGCTCGGTTTCGCTGATCTTGTCGCCCTGTGCCTTTAACTGCTTCTCCAGATTGTCGATCTCGTCTGCCAGGGCTTTGAGCTGCTGGCGCCTGGGCTCGTATTTCTTTTCGAGGTCGGCCATGTTGCGCTGGAATTCATTGGTTTGACCTACAGCCGCCTGAAAAGAGCAGACGGCAATCTTGGCAGGGCCGGCAGGCGCCGGGCGCGGACGATGTTTGTGCGGTGGCGCTCAGGACATAGCCCGAGGCCAACAGAACGATGATTGCAAGCAAGCGTTTCATTTTATTCAATAACTCCTTTAGAACGTTGTAGAGACGGTAAAGCGGAAGGTCTTGCGCGGCTCGCGGAACAGGTATTGCGCTCCGTAGCCTGCCTGCGCCTCCGCATAGGTGTAGTCGCCCGCGCCGCCCGGCGGGAAGAGATCGCGGGTAATCAGCTGCGACGAGCAGCTCTCCTTGTTGCCCCCCAGGGTAACGGTGTTGCAGTAGGGCATCTCATACAGCCGCAGAGGGTTGTATGCATAGTAGATGCGCATGGGCGCGTTGATCACCGGCATGATGACCGAAAGCTCAGCGCCCATGGACATGCGCGGCACAAAGTTGGTGCCTTCAACGGGACGGATATCCGGCCGGAACCCGACCTGCGAGCCCGGAATGCCGCCCTGGCAGGAGCCGTTGTTATAGACCGGGCAGCCATAGAGAGGCGCGGTGAGCGAGGCAAAGCCCTCCGGGCTCTGCATCAACTGCCCGTGGTTGAGCGCCGAGTCAATGCCGAAGTCGTCAAAGAGCGAGATGGTCACCGGACCGGCGATGGGAATGCGGTACTCGGTATTCGTCACCAGGTTGGTATCGCCGCCGATGGAGGCAATGCCATAGATCGGCAGGGGCACCTGGATGCACTGGTTGTCCTGCGGATTGGTCGGATCGCGCGGAACGCAACTGCCGTCCGGATTGGTCAGTTGGACATTGACGCGGTTCGGAACGTAGCCGTAAGGCGTGGCTCCGCGGATATCGAATCCGCGCAAATCGCCCTCGCCGCCGGCATAGAAGCGGTTGTTGGGCGGGGCCACGTCGCCGCCCCAGCCTTGCACGTATCCCAACTGCGCGCGGAAGCCCAGCACGTTGCGTCCGTTGGGCGATGAGATGCAGGTAGTGGATCGGCATGAAGCGCTTGTAGGCCACCAGCGGCGAGATGTAGCGCACGTTGCCGCCAGATGCCGGCCACCTGGAACACCGCCGTGATCTCCTTGCCGCTGCGCGGGCGCATGGGGTTGTTGACGGTGTTGTACATGTAGCTGAACGAGGCCGAACTGTTGATGATGCCCGCCAGGGCATTGGATCCCTGAATGCCCGACCGGAAGCTGATGGTCTGGAAGAAGGTTTGCGAAGCGGTGCTGAAGGCGGTAATCGACGACCTGTTCCACGAGTAGGTCACGCCCACGCGCTGGAAGGCGTGCTTCCGCAGCGGATAGCTGACCGAAAAAGTCAGGCCCTTGGAAGCCTGATTGTAGTTTTGCGTCAGCGACTGCTGCGCCGCGGTCAGGTTGGCCGAAAGGCCGGTGGTGGCCCCGTAGCTCTTGGCGGCGTTGTAGTCGGTCTTGGTGTTGAAGATCTGGAAGCCGATATTGAACGGGCGGTTGCGGAAGTAGGGCTGCGTGAAACCGAACATGAACTGGCGGCTCACGTTGCCCAGGTTGCCCTGCAGGCTGAGCGTTTCGCCCAGGCCGAGAAAGTTGTTGGTCGAGTAGTTCACGCCCAGGAACGCGCCCGACAGGCCGCTGATGCCGCCGTTCAGGCCGATCGAGTTCTTGCCCTTTTCCTTCACCTTCAGCAGCAGGTCCACGGTGCCGGCATCGGCATCCTGGTGCGCCTCGGAGTCCTGATCCACCTTGAGCGGCTCGAAGTACTCCAACTGGTTGAGCCGCAGCAGGCTGTACTCCCATAGCTGGGAGTTGTAGACCTGGCCTTCGTCGAGCATCAGTTCGCGGCGAATGACCTTGTCGCGCGTAGTGGTGTTGCCCTGGAACTCGATGCGGGAAACGTAAAACGGCTTGCCCTCGTCGATATCGATGACCAGCGAGACGGTCTTCTTCTGTTCGTCGAAGACGGGCTTGGGAATGGCGCCGAAGTTGATGTAGCCCAACTGCTCCGTAGGCCTTCTTCAGGTTCTCCAGGCCCTTGCCGATCAGCGTGGCGTTGAACCAGTCGCCGTCCTTCACGGCGAAGGTGGCGCGCAGGGCCTTGACGTTGGTCACCGCCTTGTTGCCGGTGAAGGTGATGGTGCCCAGACCGGTAGCGGGCGCCCTCTTCAATCGGCATCAGGATGTCAATGCGCTTGCCTTTGTTGGGACGGAAGGTAAACCAGTTCAGTCCGCCCTGGTCGCGAATCTGCGTCTTGGGCTCCTCGATCGCGGCGTTGTAGTAGCCCTTGTCGCGGTAGGCCTGGCGCACCCGCTCGGTGTCTTCCTCCAGCTTGGAGGAGTCGAAGGTCTGGGGAAAAAGATCTTCAAAAATAATCGAATAAGGGATGCCGATGGGCTTCAGGTTCTTCATCGAGCGGCGCAGAACCAGCGAGCTGATGTGCTGGTTGCCGGTGAACTTGATTTTGCCCACCTTTACCGTGGGGCCTTCCTTGATGTTGAAGTTCACCTGCACCGAGGCGGGAGGAATGTCCTTGATGTCAAGCTTGATGACGGCGAACTGGTGGCCGTGCTCGGAGAGGATGTCCTTCAGAACGGCGGTGGCCCGCAAAACCTTGGCCGGGTCGTACTGGCTCTCAACCGAGAGGCCGACCTTCTCCTTCTTGAAGCGGTCCAGCACGTCGGAGACGGAGACGGCATTGAGGCCCTTGTAGTTGATCTCGCGGATGGTGGGCTTCTCCTTGACGAAGATGTCCAGGATGATGCCCTTCTCCGAGTCCTCGCGCTCGATGCGCAGATTCTCAAAGTACCCGGTGTTCCACAGCGAGTTGAAGTCGCGCTCGATCGAGATGGGATCGTAGGTGTCGCCGGGATGGGTAAAGAGCCGCGCCAGGATGGTCTCCTTGGGAATGCGCCGGTTGCCGATCACGCGAATCGAATCGATGGTCTGCGGCTGCTGCGCCTGGGCAACGCCGGCAAGCAGCGCCAGAGTCAGCAACAACAAGACGCGTGCCGGGCGTGCAAGACGGCTGCGAATTCCGCAAGGCGCGGAGGATGCAATTGCGCTTTGTCTTCACCGGGCTGGAGCCCTGCGGCGAGCAAACGTACTGGTGCGGTCCATAGTTCGGCTTCACGGGAAGAATATGCACACCCTCACTGCTGAAAATCTGATCCTGCTTCAAGGAAAGACTGATTTTACCACCCCAGCGGCGGAGTGCGCGCCGGGGTACCCTCCAGGTCGGGGCATAGCTGCCACCCCGATCGCTGGAGACCCCGGTTATACCACCCCGGCCACCAAATTACCCCAGCTACAAGAAATCGTCACCGGGGGCCCAAAAGACAGTCTACCGGAAGCAAATGGGTTGGTTCGCCTGTTTGCATCCCGGATGTTCCTGCGCTGCATCTCTCTTTGACGCAGATCGGGCACACAAGGCGTTCTCTCCGCGTGGAGGTTTTTCCGGTGAATGAGGATTCTCAAGGGATGATTTATGAATTTTCAGCCCCGCTGCTGGATGGGAAAACAGTCAGTCTGGCCGATTTCCGGGACCAGGTGCTGCTTTTTGTCAATACTGCCGGTTCGCCGCGGCGAATGGCTTTACCCCACAATATGCAGGCCTTGAAAGAGCTCTAATCGCGCCTATAAAGACCGCGGATTCGTGGTGCTGGGCTTCCCTTCAAACCAGTTTGGCGCGCAGGATCCGGGCACGGCAGCCGAGATTGGCGCCTTCTGCGAAAAAAATTTTGGCGTGAGCTTCCCCATCTTCGCCAAAATCGACGTGAACGGCCCCCATGCCCATCCTCTCTATCGCTTCCTCAAGCAAGCCGGGCCGGGAATCCTCGGGTTCTTCAGTGTGCAAAGAATTCAGTGGAACTTAACCCAAATTCCTGGTCGACCGGAAGGGAACGTGGTGGGGCGCTTCGGCGCCTGCAGAGAGCCAATGTCCCTGGCCGCTCCCATCGAAAAGCTGCTGGACGGCGGGTAGCGAGCTAGGCGCTTTATCCGCTTCCTGCTCTGCACCGGGAAAACCATTTCAGGAATGCATCCGCAAATTTCGCCCGCATTCCGCATCGACCCCGGCCCCTGAGGTATGCTTTCTGCATACTTTGATTAAGTGCCGGCCTATACCTGAAAACCGGGCGGGCCCTTCCACACATCCCAGCGCCGGAGGAAACGATGCGCCAAGCTCTTCCCATGATCCTGATCCGGGTGGTTGTCGGCCTGGTCTTCCTCACGGAAGGCGTTCTCAAGTTCGTGCGCCCCGACGAACTGGGCTGGGGACGCTTTGCGAGCATCGGTCTGCCCTATCCTCAGGTGCTGGCCCCGGTGGTGGGCGGCACAGAGATCGTGGCCGGCGCCGCGGTCCTCTTGAATCTCTATGCCGGCGATGCCGCAATCCTGTTGCTGGCGGTGATTGTGACCGCCTTGGTGACCACCAAGCTGCCCATCCTGCTGGGACGGCCGCTGGGACCGTTTGCGCTGGTCAAGCTGCCCCATTACGGCTGGCTGAGTTTTCTGCACGAGGCGCGGCTTGACCTCTGCATGCTCTTTGGCCTGCCTGGCTATACTCATCGACTCGGGCCAGCACATCGGACGCAGAAGACCCTGGTATCAATCCAAGAAACTGTAGTTGATGGATGCGCCAGCCGGAGAATCGACCGATCCAGCCCTACTCCACGCGGCGGCGCCAGGAAATAGACGAGTAAATCAGCAGGGCCATGCCGACGAAACCGGGAATCAAGCCGCAAAGATAGACGGGTTGGTCTGTGAACCAGCGCTCGCAGAAAAATAATCAGCGCCAGCGCCGATGCCAATGTTGACCAGGCCGCCGATCTTCATGCCTTCGCGGGCCTTGATCCGCTTGAGCCGGTCGTCCTCCCGCATCATTTCAAGAGCTGCCTTGGCGCCCTCGCCCGAGGCCTCGGTAATCCGCCGCAGAGTCTCCGCCTTGTAAAACGCCTCCCGCTCCTTGCTCCGATGTTTGAACCAAATGGCTAACGTGATAAATGTGAACATCGCCACTAACGGACACAATCGGAATCAGCACTGCGACCACTGAAGCCAACACGCATCATTGCCATCTCTTCCTCCTTGCCGGGGTATTTCCCCTTGCGCTTGGTAGGACAGCAGAACTCTGCGTCCGGTTGCATAATTTCAGGGAGACAGGTTTTCTCTGAGAGAAAATGCAACCTGCGCGGACCGGCAACGGTCTTACCTGTTGCAGAGGAGCGCCTCTCAGCATGAATCCCTCGATCAGCGCCGAAGAAGACCTGGCCGACGTAGCCCGCGTGCTGGCCGGCGACGTGCAGGCCTTCGAGGGCATCGTCCGCCGCTGGCAGGGTCCGCTCATCAATATGGCCTGGCGCTATTGCCGCGACCGCAGCCGCGCCGAAGATCTGGCCCAGGAGGCCTTTCTCCGCGCCTGGCGAGGGCCTGGCTCAATGGCGGCGCGAGTCCAGCTTCTCCACCTGGCTTTTTGCGCTGGCCGCCAACGTCTACCGCTCCGAGCTGAAGCGCTTTCCCACCGTCAACCTGCCCCTGGACGAGATCGCCGAGCCCTCCACGCCCCGCTACTCAGCTCAGCACTCTCTCTCAAAAGCTAAGCAACGAAGAGGTCCGCCGCTCCGTGCTCGCCCTGCCGCTGCGCTACCGCGAGCCGGTAATTTTGTACTATTTTCATGAGATGGACCTGAGCCGGGCGGCAGCCACCATGCGCCTGCCCGAGGGAACCATGAAAGCCCGCCTCTCGCGCGCGCGCGGGCGCTCTTGCGACGACGCTTCCCGCACCTCGAAACCAGTTTAACGCGGAGATGGAATTTGCAACAGTCAAATTGCTAAAGAGATAGGAAAGGAGGCTTGAAGATGAACCGGACCAAAACAAATCGCGAAGAGATGGAGCAAAGCAGAATCGATAGCCATTCTGGCGACAGAAGAGGATCTGATTCCCTCCTCGGGTTTCCTGGCCTCGGTGATGGAGAGCGTCCGCGAAGAGGCAAGGCTGCCTCAGCCCATCCCATTTCCGTGGAAGCGAGCCCTTCCCGGCATTCTGCTGGCCGGCGGAGTTTTTGCCTGGGGCGCAGTCGAGCTTTTCCGTTACGGCCTGCCCGCCGTGAGCTGGATTTCGCTCATCCCAGCCGCAACACTTCGCCGCCCTTGAGCGGCCCCTCGAAGCAACGGGCTGGGTTGCGCTGGCGCTGGGGGTTTCGCTGCTTTCGTGGCTGTTCTCGCGCCGTCTGGCCGGACGGTCAGGGCTGCTGTAGCTTCGCTAGGTTCTGGATACTTCCTTGCGGAGTCCTTTCTGGAGGGAGCAGGGGTCTTCAGACCCATGAAAATACGGCTCGATCAGAGCGGCTTCAGCCCCGGGCTCTCTTTTCTTCTTCCGAAATGCGCCATGGGGAGAAAACTTGGGAAAACCATCTCCGTGGCTAAAGCCCCGCTCGAAGTCCGACTTATTCAGGGGTCTGAAGACCCCTGCTCCCTCCGGCGAAAGCGAATTACCGGAGTTAACCTGAGTGTGACCCCGCTAGAAAAAGAAGCGGTCCGTCTTGAGCGTGGCGACCACCGTGGAATTGGCATCCAGGACAGGAGGAACCGGCGCCGTCCCACTGCCTGAGTCCTGAGTTCCACCTTCAGAGTCATGCGCTTTTTGGCAATGAACTCCGCGCTCACAATCTTCGACTTCTTCTGTATGCTTCCGGCGCTGACCGTTACATGAAACTCGTGCACGCCGGGAGGAACATAAAGATTGTTATAAGTCGGACGCAGTTAGTATGGAGCCTTTGAAATAAGTCTTCCCATCCATATCCACCACGAACGAGGCGCTGGGCGGCAAGCTCTCCATATCAATTTTCAAACGAGTGTTCTGCTTGGGATCAAGTTTTATGCGGATCGAATGCCACCGCTGCCGATTGTGAACTGGGCGCTGGGGCGGGAGCAGGCTGTGCAGCCGGTTGCGGAGCAGGCTGCGAAACCGGCTGAGGAGCGGGCTGCGGAGCCGGCGCCGAGGCCACATTCTTTCCCGGCTTCGGCTTGGGCGCCCTCGCAGCACGCGGCCTGTGCCATCGAGGCAGCCCTTGCCTTCTCAGGCTTTGACGGCTCCGTCTGCGTTGGCGCCGGCTTTTGGGGGAGGTACTTGACGGGCAGCTGCCTGAGGCGCGGCAGTTGCAACAGGCGTTGGCTGCGGTTGCGGCGGAGCAGGCTGGCTGCGATGCGTCAGCACATACCCGCCTCCCGCGGCAGCGGCCACAAGAAAAACCAGCGCAAGCAATCAGCACCAGTTTCTTGTTCGGCGGTTTGGCCTGGCTTGGCCGGTTTGGCTGGGATTGGCGGTGGAGCCTGGCTGTTGGGCGGCTGCGCTGCCGTCGGGTGAAGCGATGCCTGCTCGGCCTTCGGCGGCAGGCTGGTGGGAGCTGAATCGCCTCCGGCAGAAATGGCCTGCGGAACCACCGAATTCATGCCCGATGTCTTTACGCTGGTCCGCAACTCCGCCAGAGCCTGCGCCAGTTCATCGCCGGTTTGAAAGCGGTCAGCGGGGCTCTTGGCCAGGCACTTCAGAATCACCGCATCCAGCGCGGCGGGAATGGCGGGATTCAGCTTTGCCGGCGGAATAGGCTCGGTGTGGACAATCTTGTAAGAGACCGCCGTCATGGTTTCGCCGGGGAACGGCTGCTCGCCCGTGACCATCCAATAGAGGATCACGCCCAGCGAAAACAGATCGGTGCGGCCGTCGATGGTCGCGCCGGTAAACTGCTCCGGCGGCATGAACGCCGGCGTTCCCAGCATCTGGCCGGTGGTGGTGATCTCCCCGGCGGTAAGCTTGGCCACGCCGAAATCCGTAATCTTCGGCCGCTCGTATCCGTAGGTCTCCCGCGAAGTCATCAGAATATTCGCGGGCTTGATATCGCGGTGAATCACGCCATTGCGGTGAGCGTATCCCAGGGCGTCCGCAATCTGCTGTCCGATCTCGCAGACCCGATCGAGCGACGACCGTTCCCCCGTCTTCATCGCCGCAGCCAGGGTCCGGCCATTGACGTATTCCATCACCAGGTAGGGCATGCCCTCGTACTCGCCCACGTCGAAGACCGGCACAATTCCGGGATGCGCCAGGGCGCCTGCGGCGCGTGCCTCGCGATAAAAGCGCTGGCGGAACTCCCCGCCTTGCTCGCCGTCAAGGTTCGCCGTGAGGATGGTTTTCAGGGCGACGATGCGATCCATTGCGGGATCTTTCGCGCGGAAGACGCTCGCCCATAGCGCCGTGGCCAAGCTCATCGATGATTTCGTATCGCCCTATGTTTTTCGGATTTCTCATAGCCTGATTCGAACACTCTAGCACACCGACGGATGCCCTCGAAACAACTTTGACGCAACAGGATGGCTATTTATTCGATGGCGAAATACCGCGTAGACGGTTGCCTCCCGGCTCACCTTGCGCGGCTCAATGGCCAGCGTCATCGGCGGCGCGGCATTGGCCCCTTAGGAGCGCCATTGTTGGCGTAAGCCCTCCATTACTTGCGGCGTCGGAAATCTGGTTGGTTACATAAATCAGCGCGCCCAGGTGCACGCCCATGCCGTTGGCCAACACCGCGGCGTCTGCCCTGGCGCGGGAGGCGGCCTGGTCCAATGCCTGGTCTTCCAGCGCCCGCTCGTCCTGCACTGTCCAGTCGATCTGCCCGCTTTCGGTGGCGCCCGCCCCCACGGCAATATCCAGAATCTCCGCGGCCCGCTCCGGCGGAATCTTCACCGTCCACTGTTGCGCCAGAATGAATTTGTGCGGTTTGCCGTTGGCGCTGTCCAGCCGCTGCCACTCGCTGCGAATTGAGGTCTCAGGAATCCCGGCCTGCTTGAGCGCGGTAATCATATCGTTGGAAATCTTCGCGCCCGCCGCATAGGCCGATTTGGCATCCGCGGGCTGGGTCTGGAATCCGATGTGCAGAATGGCCACATCCGGGTCCACCGTCACCCGCCCCGCCGCGCTAACGGTGAGGGTGCGGTTCGTGGGCTCGATCTTCAATTGGACCTGGCTGGTCTGCTGCGCATAGGCACCGCGCTGAAAGCCAGAAGTGCCAACGCTGAAAGTGCATGTTTTATACTCATACTTCGTTCTCCTTCACCCCATGAACGCAGAGCATACAGGAACTTGCAGGCCATTTTCTGGAAGATTTCCGGATGTGGGTCTCCTTTGATAAGGGCATGGCTTTATCCGATGCCGTATAAGGATTGTCAGCCTAATAACGTCTTGCGCCGTCCCTTCGGACTCCGTAATGAACTTTTGGAATTTCTTCCCCAACGCTGAGTGCGGGCTGCTACCTCTGCGCCTACACGCGTTGCTCTCTTCCCCGCGTACTTCGCCCCGAAACCGCCGCAGCTTTTCGAGCGTCGCCGCGGCCTGCCCTGAATCGATCGCCTCGGCGCCCATCGCGACGCCTTCCTTCAAATCGCCGGCCAGTCCCGCAGCCACCAGCGCCGCCGCCGCATTCAGCAGCACAATATCCCGCCGCGCGCCGGCAATCCCGGTCAGCACGTCGTAGAGCAGCGCCGAATTGGTCTTCACATCGCCGCCCGTAAATTGATCGAGCGTAGTGCGCGTCAGCCCGGCCATCTCCGGCGTCACGCGGGATGCCTTCAACGTAGATTCGCCCGTCTCCGTCTCCTCAACGCGCGCCACAATCGACTCCCCCGTCGTCGTCAGCTCGTCGATCCCATCCGTCCCATGCACCACAAAGGCGCGCTTCGCTCCCAGAGCCGCCAGCGTGCGTCCCACCAGCAGCACGCGGCTGGGCGCCAGCACGCCAATCACCTGCACCCGCGCTCCCGGCCGGATTGGTCAGCGGCCCGCAAAGATTGAAGATGGTCCTGAACCCCAGCGCCCGGCGCAGAGGCCCCAGTGCCTTCATCGCCGGGTGATAAAGCGGCGCAAAGAGAAACATGAATCCGGTCTCGCGCAGGCACGCGACGGCCAGTTCCGGCTCCGAGCTCGATGGGCACGCCCAGAGCCTCCAGCACATCCGCCGCACCGCATAGCGAGGTCACCGCGCGGTTGCCGTGCTTGGCCACTTTTGCTCCTGCCGCCGCCGCCACCAGCGCCGCGCCGGAGGAGATGTTGAAGGTCAGCGGCCCTCCGCCGCCGGTACCCACCACGTCCACCAGTTCCTCCCGCTCCGCATCCGTAAACGGCAGAGGCGTGACGCGCTCGCGCATCACATCCACAAAGCCGGCCAGCTCCGGCGCCTGTTCGCCGCGCGTCGCCATCACGGTGAGCAGCGCCGCCGTCTCCACCTCCGGCACATGCCCGACAATATTTCCTCCAGCGCGTGCGCCGCCTGTTCGCGGGTAAGAGCCGTGCCGTCCTCGGCCAGCGGTTTCAGCAGTTCCTTCACAGATGCCATATATTTTCATGATACCGGCGCGTGGTCGATGCGGTGCGAGTGATCAACAGCCAGGCGCTAGACGCTCCGGATTCCAATTTAGCGTTCAGGCCTGGAGATTAGGCTCATAGCCTTGATAAGAGACAGACGCCGGACCACGGGCGCGATCCCTGACGGCCGTTTGATTCTGGCAACAGCGACATCAGCCACATTCCGAATGAAAGGCGTTTGAAACCGGCCGCCGTTTTCAGCGGAGATCGCACATCCACCGGCCTCCAGCCGCTGGGAATGAAGAACTCCGGACCCTCCTCCGGACCAAATTGCAACGAAGCCCCGCTCTCTTTCAGTGAAGGACCCATATGCTTTTGCAGCATGCGCAGCAGTCCTGGCGATGCAAGATCGACTATCCAATTTTGAAATGCTCCAGGCGCGGCCAGATCCTCCGGCCAACGCGCGCACCTGATCGGCGCTGAAATAGATCTAATAGCCCTTCGTGAGAATCAGGCATTTGCTCGCCCTGCTTCCCAGATCGGCAAAAACTTTGCGGCGGGCAGTCACGTCTGCAAGATCGAGTCGGACGCGTTCGAGAATGCAGACCGGTTTTTCCCCGGCCAGGATCTCTTCTTTGTAGGAGAGAATGCCCGGCAGATCAATCTCAATCCACTTGAGCGCCGGCGGCAGCTCCATGCGATAAGGGCGCGTATCCAGCCCCGCTGCCAGATTGATGACCATATCCGTGCCCGCCGGCACTTCTCAACAATGAACTGGTCATATAAATATGTGCGCACCACCCACGCCCAGGCGGCGCGGTTGCTGAATGGGATGGACTCGGCGATCTGGTCGCCGCGCGTCCCCAGCAGACGCCGCGCCAGAGGATCGTGAAAGACAGCGTCCGGGCGCTCTGTCTCTCTCGCCCGATAGACCGCAGCCAGAAATGCCGTGTCCGAGATATCGCGGATCAGAGCTTCAGATTGAGCCATAAAATCATGCTCCTGCGAGAACTAACTCCTTGCCGAATCGGGTTTGCGGATAATAACCCAAAAGGAAGATCACATTAACTCAAGCGGGGATAGTGAGACAGGCTCTCTCGCCGTGGGCAGACGATAAACCATCGTGCGCTCATGGTACCAAATGACGGTGAGTCAGTCGCCTTCAGGTCTTGGTTTTTCATGAAGGAGGGAGCAGGGGCCTTCAGGCCCCTGAATACAGCAGCTTAATTATGGGCCTTTAGGCCCGGACCTTATTCCCCGCGCCTGTTTGCCGCTCCTTCGCCGCGCAAGATAATATTTGGATACCGCTGGCACGGTTCCGCTGACCCGGCACTCACCGGGCACGGTCCGAGTTCCCCAACCAAAGCGGAAGCGGGCGGTCCCAACCAATATGAAGATTCACGAGTATCAAGCAAAAGAAATCCTGGCGAAATATGGCGTGGCCGTGCCCAGAGGCGAAATGGCCAACACGCTGGAAGAAGCCACGGAAGTAGCCCGCAAACTCTTTACCGAAGGCGCAACCGGCGTCGTCGTCAAGGCGCAGATTCACGCCGGAGGCCGCGGCAAGGGCGGCGGCGTGAAAGTTGCCCGCACCCGCGAGGAGGCCGAGCTCTACGCCAAACAAATTCTCGGCATGAAGCTGGTTACCCACCAGACCGGCCCGCAAGGCCAAAAGGTGCAGCGGCTGCTCATCGAGGAGACCGCGGCCATCGACCGCGAGCTTTATCTGGGCATCGTGCTCGACCGCGCCACCGGCAGACTGGTCTTCATGGCCTCCCAGGCCGGCGGCATGGAGATTGAAGAAGTGGCCGCCAAAACCCCCGAGGCCATCTTCAAGGAAACCATCGATCCGGCCGTAGGCTTTGGCGCATGGCAGGCGCGCAAACTGGCCTTTGCCCTCGGGCTCAAGACAACGCAGATCAACCAGGCCGTAACCTTTTTCCAGAGCCTGTACCGCGCATTCATTGAGACCGACGCCTCGCTGGTTGAGATCAATCCCTTCATCACCACCAAGGACGACAAGCTCTTCGCCCTCGACGCCAAGATCACCTTCGACGACAACGCCCTCTTCCGCCATCCGGACATCAAGGCTCTGCGCGACACCGCCGAAGAAGACCCGCTTGAAGTGGAGGCCAGCAAGTACGCGCTCAACTACATCAAGCTCGATGGCTCCATCGCCTGCATGGTCAACGGCGCGGGCCTGGCCATGGCCACCATGGACATCATTCAGTACGCCGGCGGCAGCCCGGCCAACTTTCTCGACGTAGGCGGCGGCGCAACCCAGGAGCAGATCGAGCACGCCTTTGAAATTCTGCTCAGTGACGCGAACGTGAAGGCCATCTTCATCAACATCTTCGGCGGCATCCTGCGCGTAGATCGGCTGGCCACCGGCGTAGTAGCCGCGGCGCGCAATCTGCACGTAACCCTGCCCATCGTCCTGCGCCTCGAAGGCACAAATGTTGAAGAAGGCCGCAAAGATTCTCAAAGAGTCCGGCTTGAATTTCCAGGTAGGCGAAACAATGAAAGACGCAGCGGAACTGGTGGTAAAAGCCGCTGCAAGCGTGAGGGCATAAAGATGGCAGTATTAGTTGATAAAAATACGCGACTGATTGTTCAAGGAATCACCGGCAAAGAAGGCACGTTCCACGCCAAAGGCGCTGAAGAATACGGCACCAAGGTCGTTGGCGGAGTAACTCCCGGCAAAGGCGGAACCACCCACGAAGGCTGGCCGGTTTTCAATACCGTGGCCGACGCCGTGGAGAAAACCGGCGCCAACGCAACCGTAATCTTCGTTCCTCCGCCCTTTGCCGCCGACGCAATTCTCGAAGCCGAAGACGCGGGCATTCCGCTCATCGTCGCCATCACCGAGGGCATTCCCACGCTCGACATGATCAAGGTCTGGGCCAAGCTGAAGAACTCGAAGTCGCGCCTCATCGGCCCCAACTGCCCCGGCGTCATCTCCCCCGGCAAAGCCAAAATCGGCATCATGCCCGGCAACATTCACAAAGAGGGCTCCGTCGGCATCGTCTCCCGCTCCGGCACGCTCACCTATGAGGCCGTTTACCAGCTCACGCAGCGCGGCATCGGCCAGTCGACCGCCATCGGCATCGGCGGCGACCCCATCATCGGCACCACCCACATCGACGCGCTCAAGCTGCTCAACGACGACCCGGAAACCGAAGCCATCATTCTGATCGGCGAAATCGGCGGCTCGGCGGAAGAAGCCGCCGCAGAGTTCGTCAAGCAGCATGTGAAGAAGCCGGTAGTAGGCTTCATCGCCGGGCAAACCGCGCCTCCAGGCCGCCGCATGGGCCACGCCGGCGCCATCATCAGCGGCGGCCAGGGCACCGCCGCCGA
The DNA here is from genome assembly GCA_963724755.1 of uncultured Acidobacteriaceae bacterium. Classification (GTDB taxonomy): domain Bacteria; phylum Acidobacteriota; class Terriglobia; order Terriglobales; family Acidobacteriaceae; genus Telmatobacter. The sequence goes on along the minus strand of CAVRVZ010000014.1, from coordinate 60,156 downwards.
CAAGATGAAGGCCATGACCGCGGCCGGGATTCACGTGGTGGTTTCGCCAGCCGAGATCGGCGCGACGCTGGCGCGGGTGATCGGCAAAAGCTAGCAGCATCTAGCTACTAGCTTCTAGCGCTCTAGCTCTTTAGTGCCTGAGTCGAGCCTTAGCGGTGACGCCTTGCAATTCGCTGACAGCAGGAAGAGCTAGCAGCTAGAAGCTGTCTTTTCACCACACCCTGCAAGGCTTCGGGCTCACCATCGCCGCGGGCTTCCTGCAACTGAAGCTCTTGGCAAACTCCGGCAAATCCTGCAACACCGAATTCGTCCGGTACTCATCCGGCGCGTGCGGATCGCCCTCCGCCTGGCTCCGCAACTGCTCGGGCCGCGTCTGCGTGCACCACTGCTGCGCATAGGCAATCCAGAAGCGCTGATCGGGCGTGTAGCCGTCGGTCTTCGCGGTCATATCGAGGTGCGCCGCCTCCGCCTTGTCGAGCCAGGCCAGCCACGCCAGCCACAACCCGCCCAGATCGGCCAGGTTCTCGCCCAGCGTGAGCTTGCCGTTCAGGTGAACGCCGGGCACGGCCTCGATGGCGTCGTACTGCTTCACCATGCACTCGGCGCGCTCGTTGAACTTCTTCTCGTCCTTCTTCGTCCACCAGTTCTTCAGGTTGCCGTCCTTGTCGAACTGCCGGCCCTCGTCGTCGAAGCCGTGCGTCAGCTCGTGCCCGATGGTCGAGCCCATATCGCCGTAGTTGGCCGCGTCGTCCTCCTTGCCGCTGAAGAACGGCGGCTGCAGGTACCCGGCGGGAAAGTTCACGTTGTTCATCTGCGGATCGTAGTAGGCGTTCACCGTGGGCGGCGTCATCTCCCACTCGCCCTTGTCCACCGGCTTGCCGATCTTGGCCAAATCGCGCGCATGTCTCAAACTCGCGCGCCCGCATCTGGTTGCCCAGCGAATCGCCGCGCACAATTTCGAGCTTTGAGTAGTCGCGCCATTTATCCGGGATAGCCGATCTTGTTCATCACCGCGTGCAGTTTTTCCTTGGCCTTCACCTTGGTTGCGGCGCTCATCCAGTCCAGCCCGTCAATGTCCTTGTCCATGGCCTGCTCGATTGCCAGCGTCATCTCCAGCGTGCGCTGCTTCTCCTCGGGCGGAAAGTATTTGGCCACGTACGCCTGCCCCAGCGCCTCGCCCAGTTCGTTATCCACGCGGCTGGTGCAGCGCTTCCATCGCTCCTGCTGCTTCTCCGCGCCATTCAGAATGTGCGAATAGAAATTCCAGCTCTCATGATCGAAGCTCTCCGGCAAGCCGGTGCCCGCATAGGCGTGCAGCAGGTGCCAGCGCAGATAAGTCCTGATCTGCTCGATGGGCGTATCGGCAACCAGCGCATTGAACTCCGCAAAGAACTTCGGCTCCGAATCGTTCACCTTGCCCGCGGCGGGCGCATGCGCGGCGGCAACGTAATCGGCCAGCGAAAAGTGCGTCAGTTCCTTTTCAAAAGCTGGCCACATCCGTGGGATGGTTCAGATTTTGCGGATCGCGCTGCTCGGTGATGGTGAGCGAAGCCTTGGCCAGCCGGGTTTCGATGGCCAGCACGGTCTCCGCATCTTTCGCGGCCTGCGCCTCCGGCTCGCCCGCCAGCGCGAATATCTTGCTCACGTGGGCCACGTACTGCTGGCGCTGCTTCGACGATTTCGCGTCGGTGCGCGTGTAGTAGTCGCGCTCCGGCAAACCCAGCCCGCCCGCGGTATAGAAGGAAATCATCGCGCTCGAATCGGCAAAGTCCTGGTTCGCTCCCATGCCGAAAAACGCATTCACGCCGATCGAGTGCAGATGCGCCAGCAGCGCGGGCAGCTCCGCTGCAGATTGCAGCGCGGCAATGCGGTCCAGCTCCGGCTTGAGCGGCGCGAGGCCCAGCTTGTTCACCGCCGCCGTCGTCCATGCAGCTTGCGTACTCGTCGCCGATCTTCTGCTCGTTTGCCGAGCGAGTGGCCGAGGGCGCGGCGGCCTCTTCCAGAATCTGGCGCAGGTGCAGCCGGTTCAGCTCATACAGTTCGGTAAAGCGGCCATAGGAAGTCTGGTCGGCGGGCAGCGGATTGCGCTTGAACCAGCCGTTGCAACTGTAGCGATAAAAATTCTCGCAGGGGTCCACGGTCTTGTCGATCAGCGAAGGATCGAAGACGCGCAACTCCGGCGTCGCAGGACGGTGCGGCGGGTGCGGCGTTCTGGCAGAACGCCGGAACGGAGACTAAATCCGGCGGCCAGAACAGCAGCGATCGCAATTGAAGAACGAATGGGTGCAACGGCGAAGCAAAACATGCCGAAACTCTACCAGATTTGATGCCCTGCCGGAGCAGCCGCAATCGACGGCAATTACAATAGAAGACGAAGAGACAAATCTTTCCAAGGAGCACATCCAAGTGCCGCAGCGCACCTTCAGCATCATCAAGCCGGACGCGGTCCGCAAGGGCTTTACCGGGGCCATTCTGGCCGAGATCGAGAAGGCCGGCTTCCAGATCGCAGCCATCAAAAAGCAGTCCATCTCCAAAGAAGCAGGCCAAGGGCTTCTATGCCGTCCACGCCGGAAAGCCGTTCTTCGACTGGCTCTGCGAGTTCATGTCCTCCGGCCCGCTGGTCCTGATGGTTCTGGAAAAAGAAAACGCCATCGCCGACCTGCGCAAGCTGATGGGCGCCACCAACCCCGCCAACGCCGAAGCGGGAACCATCCGCAAAAAATTCGCCGGCTCGATCCAGGAGAACGCCATCCACGGCTCCGACGCCGAAGACACAGCCGCCTTTGAGATCGGCTACTGGTTCGCGGGGTACGAGCTGATCTAACAATTCACCAAACTGCGCATCTAAGATTTCAGGCCCTCCAGCTCGCGCGCGGAGTGAAGGGACTCAAATGCCATTTACTGCTCAAAATGCCGAATCGGTCGGCGAAACCGGACTGAGCAAGGTTCCTGAAGTCACTTTAGTCTTCTGGATCATCAAGATTTTCTGCACCACGCTCGGAGAAACCGGCGGCGATGCGGTAACCATGTCGATGAATCTCGGCTATCTGGTTGGCACCGCGATCTTCGCTGCAATTTTTCTTGTCGCCGTCGCCGCGCAGGTTCATGCTAGGCGGTTTCATCCGTTCCTGTATTGGGCAACGATTATCGCCACCACCACGGTAGGAACCACCATGGCCGACTTTGCCGATCGCTCTCTCGGCATTGGCTATGCGGGAGGAAGCCTATCGTTGTTTGTGTTGCTATGGCCTCACTTGGCGTTTGGTACTGGTCGCTGGGCTCTGTATCGGTTGATACCGTCAACACCCCCAAGGTGGAGATCTTCTATTGGGTAACGATCATGTTTTCGCAAACCCTGGGAACCGCGCTCGGCGACTGGACGGCGGACAGCGCGGGGCTGGGGTATAGCGGCGGGATTGCAATCTTTCTTCTGCTTCTTTTCATCGTGGCGGCATTGCATTTCTGGACGAAGATTTCCAAGACTTTTCTGTTCTGGGCGGCCTTTATTCTGACGCGGCCGCTGGGGGCGGTGGTAGGCGATTTTCTTGACAAGCCGCTGGCGCACGGCGGCCTCAATTTGAGCCGTTATTCCGCCTCCGCAACGCTGGTTGGGCTAGTGGTTGCATGCATTTTGATCTTTCCGCAGCGGGCAGGACGGCACCCTGAGAACTGAAGGCAGCAGCGGCTCGCGCAACGAACAATTCTGCTTCCTCAATCCCCAAAGAGATCATCGATCTTCTGGCGTAATGCGGCAATTTCTAGCCTGATCTCGGCCACTGTCGTTTCCAACTCAGCAATGCGCCGACCCGCTGACCTGCTTACTCGCTAACCGAGTGCCTCACGGCTTAACGCCCGGCACTTCCTTTTCCTGCGGTCCCAGCAGAACCTGCAAGCCCACATAAGCAATCCAGCTCGGCTCGCTGTTCTCGCGGGTCACAGCCTGAATTCCGCGACCGCCCATGAACAGCAGCCGCAGATGCCCGCCGCGGTCCAGCGTCTGCCGCCCGCCCACGTCCAGCGTCAACTCGCGCTGCTTGGGCTGGTGCCGATGCGGTTGACGTCCTGCAGGTCGTAGAGTTCCCCGTATAGCTCGAAGCCGCTCGCTGAACTCGTGGCCGGCAATCAAGCCCGCGCCCCCAACGGCTGGGAATGTGTTTGTTGCCGATCCACCGGCCCACCTCGCCATTGAAATCAATCGGCCCCCATTTGCGCCGTGAACTCCACCGGCAGATAGTACTGCGGCCCGTTCTCGACGATGCCGCGCCGCACCGCGCTGGTGGGGTTGTTGATGGAGGCCTGCGGATAGGTGCCCAGCGAGAAGAGCATATTCTCGTCGGTCTTCGGCTCGCCGGCGCGATGATGCTCGTAGAAGCGCCACTTGATGCCCGGAAACGACTCGCCCAGCCCAGCGCCGCGTGGTGTTATTCTGGTCCGTGCGCCGCGGCCAGAGGCAGTTCATACTTGAGCTGGATGCGGTCGCCCCAGCCGTAATTCATATCGATGTCGGGAATCTGGTAGTAGGCCAGGCCGGGGTTATGGTCGGCGATCCAGCCGATGTTGATCTCCCAGTGCCGGTTACCGGGCGTGCCGGGATCGTCGGTAATAAACGGCGGCCCGCCCTGCGCATGCGCCAGTGTCGCGCCCGTGGTGATCACGAGCGGTAGAAGCAATATGAATGAGCCTGCTGACTCGAAGTGACCGGCCTTTTCCGTCGAAATGAAAGTCGCAAATAAATCGCAGTTCCCTTGGCTTAAAAGTAACATTTCCGCCGCGCATCAACGCTTAAGATAGTCTGCATGGAAACAACAACGATTGCCGGCGCGCGAGTTTCCCGCATCGGCCTGGGCACCTGGCCCATGGGCGGGCGCGAATGGGGCGCAGTGCCGGAGGATGTGGCCATCGCCACCTGCCTTGGCGCCATCGAGCGCGGCATCAACCTCATCGATACCGCGCCCATCTACGGCCACGGCCGCTCCGAGGAGATCATCGGCAAGGCCATCCGCGCCCACGGCCGCCGCGAAGATTTTTTTATCGCCACCAAGGCCGGCCTGGAGTGGAACGAGCGCGGCGTCTTCGCGAACTCGACCGCATCGCGCATTCGGCAGAGATCGAAGACAGCCTGCGCCGCCTGGGCACGGAGTACCATCGACCTCTACCAGGTGCACTGGCCTGACCCGCTCGTACCCGTGGCCGAAGTCGCCGCCCTGCTGGCCGGCTTCCAGCGCGAGGGCAAGGTGCGCGCGCTGGGCGTGAGCAACTTCAGCGTGGCGCAGATGGAGGAGTTTCGCGCACGTGGCCCCGCTGGCTTCAAACCAGCCGCCCTATAACCTCTTCGAGCGCCAGATCGAGATGCGTGTAGCGATGCGCACGGCGAAAGTATTTTGTCGTGGTGCAAGGAGAACAGCATTGCCGTGCTCACCTGGAGTTCCCTCTGCCGCAGCCTGCTGGCTGGCCGCGCGCATCGCGGCATGAAGTTCGACTCGAAGGACATTCGCAACTACGACCCCAAGTTCCAGGAGCCGCGCTTCAGCCAATACATGACGGCCGTCGAACGCCTCACCGTCTTTGCCCGCGAGCACTACGGCAAGAGCTTGCCGGAACTGGCCGTCCGCTGGGTGCTTGACCGCCCCGGCGTCTCCGTAGCCCTGTGGGGCGCCAAGAGTCCCGAGCAACTGGATGCCGTGGCCGGCGTGATGGGCTGGAAGCTGGACGCAAGCGCGATGGCCGAGATCGACCGCATCGTGGAAGAATCCGTGACCGACCCCGTCGGCCCGGAGTACCTGAGCCCCAAGGTGCGGCGGACTGAGCGTTGTCGTCCGCAGGACGACAGATCATCATCGGCAGCCGATTCTTGCCCGTTTCATTATTCAGTTTCCGCCCCCGCCCCGCTCTGCGATACTAGTCAGTTATGCCAATCGCCGATCTGCAGGAAGCTGCCCAGAAAATTGCCGGATTTCTCGCCACCCTGAACAAGCTGGGTGGACTGCGCCTCAAGTACCGCATCACCGCCGGCGACGGCGCGCGCGACCCCGAGGGCTTGGAGGGCCGCCAGATCTACGTCGAGCTGGCCGGGCCCGACGTGCCGCTGGTCACGCAGCACAACGGCGAGCTGCTGCGCGCTCTGGAAACCATCGCCGGGCAGATGCTGCGTCTCGACCAGCGCGAGGGCGACCTGGTCAGCTTTGACGCCGACAACTTCAAGGCCATGCGCGCCGCCGAGTTGCGCCTTCAGGCCGAAACCGCTGCCGACAAAGTCTCCGAACCGGCGTCCCTTACGCCTTCCCGCCCATGAACAGCCGCGAGCGCCGCCTGCTGCACATGGCCTTCCGCGGAATCTTGAAGGCGTGGAGACGGCCAGCTCCGGCGAGGGCCAGGACCGCTTTCTAGCGGTCTATCCCGAGGGCAAGACCAACCTGCCCGTCGCCGCTCCGTCCAAGCCGCGCGGCTTTGGAGATCGCGAACGAAGCTCTGGCGATCGCGGACGAGGTTTTGGGGATCGCGGCCGCCCTCGGCGTTAACGCGGGGTGAGTTTTGTGGAATTCCAGGCTTCAGAAGTGAGATCTGAGGCACCAGGCAACCGGTAATAAATTTTATTTGATTTCTTTAGAGGCTTCAGAAACCAAAGCCTCAATTTCTTTCTTTTTTAGGCTTTCTAAAACAACGCCGCAAATCGTCATCCTAAAAATTGGATCAAGACTTATTTCGCCTTCTATTATCTGCGAAAGATTGTCAGTAAGTTGCCCGATCATCGACTTGCTCTTCGCGCCAGACATAATTCTCTCCAGTGTTGGAGTGTCGTATTCCGGTTTTAGCAATAATTCTTTGCAATTTCCATACTCCATTTCTGAATTGCTCAAATTATCGCAAAAATCGTTCTTTATTCCATCTTTCAGATTTTTGGGCCAATGACCGAAATAAATTTCTATCGTAGTATCAATAGTTAGCGGGACTAGCTCATCATATAATTCATTTCGCCTTTCATGACCAAGTTGGGCAAAAGCAGATCTATTTGTTAAGTGAAGAAAAAAGTACATAAACTCAAACAAAACCGGAATATATTTAGAGTGGAATTCTTTACTGTCTTTTCCAAACTTCTTTTCTAAATCCGGTTTCAGGGTTTCTGTGCACAAAAGAGACATCTCAAAAACTTTCTTCGAGAGTTTGGACATCGCAGATTCATTTTTCTTAGAACTGTTGAACCAACTCACAGTCTTTCTTATTCTCCGTTCCCAGGCACATATCCGATCTTCTTAGCGATAGCAAGTTCAATAACTCCGATTTTCCCGGTCGGGGGAATGAGTCCTGCAAGTAAAGGCCAAAATAGGGCAAGGAGACCAGGAACAAACTCATGATGGAAAAAGAGATAAATGGCACTTCCAATCGAGAATGGCCACTTAGCCCAAACTACAAAAATGCATGCCACCGTTGCAGCAGTTATATTGACATAAGAATACCTAATCCCGCTCCATACGATATTGAGTGCGACGACGGTGGCTATGACCCAGTACCAAGGGAATAAGAGAAACATGATCGGCACCAATGGCTGGGAGGCAAAAGCAGGGAAAACACACCATTCGATTGCACGCAACAACAACCATCTCTGGATTTCTGCATCGGTCCAATTTACGAATCTCATTTTCACTCATTCACACCAAACATGGTGCACCGCAGGTGGCTAAGCGTTCAACAGCTCCTGCAGCTTGTTGAGCGTGCGGTGCAGGTCCTTGTCGGCGCGGCGCTGCTCGTCGATCTTGGCGATCGAGTGCATCACCGTGGTGTGGTGCTTGTTGCCGAACTGGCGGCCGATCTCAGGCAAGCTGGCCTCGGTCATCTGCTTGGCCAGGTACATGGCGATCTGCCGCGGCACCACCACGTTGCGCGAGTTGTTCTTCTGCTTCAGGTCGCCGACCCTCATGCCGAACTGCTCGCTGACGGCGCGCTGAATGGCCTCGATGGTGATCTTGCGCACCTGCATGTCGATGAACTGCTTGAGGCACTGCTGGGTCGAGGCCAGCGTGATCTCCATGCGGTTCATCTGGCACCAGGCGATCAGCCGCGTCATGGCGCCTTCCAGCTCGCGCACGTTGGTGCGCACGTTCGAGGCCACGAACAGCGCCACGTCGGTGGGCAACTGCACCTGCTCGCTCTCCGCCTTCTTCTGCAGGATGGCGACCTTGGTTTCCAGATCGGGCGGCTGAATGTCGGCGATCAGGCCCCACTCGAAGCGCGAGCGCAGCCGGTCCTCGATCTCCGCCAGCTCCTTGGGCGGACGGTCGGAGGCGATCACGATCTGCTTCATGCTCTCGTGCAGCGCGTTGAAGGTGTGGAAGAACTCCTCCTGGGTGCGCTCCTTTTGGGCGATGAACTGGATGTCGTCGATCAGCAGCACGTCCACGGAGCGGAAGCGATCGCGGAAGCTGGTCATGCGGTCGTTGCGCAGCGAGGTGATCATCTCGTTGGTGAACTTTTCCGCCGAGACGTAGCAGATGCTGCGACGAAGGCTGGCGGCGCTTTACCTCGTGGCCGATGGCGTGCATCAGGTGGGTCTTGCCCATGCCCACGCCGCCGTAGAGGAAGAGCGGATTGTAGGCCTTGGAGGGGCGCTCGGCCACGGCCAGCGCGGCGGCGCGGGCAAACTGGTTGCCGTTGCCGATGACGAAGGCATCGAAGGTGTAGCGCGGGTTGAGCTGCGCCGCGGTGGACCAGTCGAAGCGCGCCTGCTCCGGCGTGCGCGCCGGCGCCGGAGGCGGCGCCGTGGGCGCGTGCGCCGGAACCGGGCCGAAGCCGCCATCCCGCCGCTGCGGCGGAATCGAGGGGTCCTCCTCGGCGGTCACAAAGCTCACGTCGTCGAGCTCCAGCGACTGCAGGTCGATGGCCTCCTGAATCAGGTCGCCGTACTTGTCGCCGATGTGCTGAAACTCCGGCGAGGGCACGCGCACATAGAGCGTGCGGCCGGCGACGTGGCTGTAGCGCGTGGGCTTGAACCAGGTCTCGAAGGACTGGCGGATGACCTTCTTTTCGAGGGCCGCGAGAATCTGGAGCCAGGGATTGAGTGCTGTTGCCGGAGAAGTTGCAAATGCCATCGTGCCGATCCTTGCCTGCGCCTCTGTATTACCGGTTCGGTTCATCCACGATTTTGGAAACAGACTCTCTCTTGGCGAGAAGCTCTCGCTTTCCGTCAAAATGCTGTTTACCGACTACCTGGTTGCCGCTGGTCTGCCCCTGAATTCGACCTCGGGGCCGTGGATGAATTCCGTTCCGTGGGACGCTGGGAAACTTTCTTGAACGGTCCCGATAGTAGCACATTTCAGCCTCGTTGCAATCACCCTTTCACATAACTTTGCGTCATGCCTGCGAGTTGCACCATTGGTGGTGAAACTCGCATGAAAAAAATTTAGCCAGAGCAGATATCGTCGACTGTCTGGAGCATCTGTCTATCCGCGCTATCGCCTCTGTTGCACGAGCGCGCATGCGCGTCCTGGTTTTGGCTGCAGCGACAATTTGCCCATCGGCGCGCTTGCCGCTGGATTCCTGGCCCAACCTGCGATACACTTAATACTTGCCGTCAAGGCACAGATTTTCTTTAGGAAACAGGAGCGCATTTTCATGCCCAAGCGCACATTTCAACCCAATCGCCGCAAGCGCGTGAAGACTCACGGTTTCCGCGCGCGTATGAAGACCAAGGCCGGCGCAGCCGTCCTCAGCCGCCGCCGCGCCATTGGCCGCAAGCGCGTGTCCGTCAGCGCCGGCTTCCGCGACTAACCTTCGCGCGGCCGTGCTCGCCCCGGCCGCACCGGCTCTGCTTGAGCCGGAATGGGTTGCACACCGCTTTCGGCCAGAACTCCTTCCGGCATTGCCATGAACACTCCTCCCCAGCCTGCCCAGCGCCAATCCTTGACCGGCGCGCGCCTGCGCAAGCACGCCGACTATCAGCGCGCCTATGCGGCCAGCCGCAAGCGCCAGTCCGCGTCCATGAGCTGGTTTCTGGCCCCGCAACAGCCTGCTTATCCCGGCGCCGAGCCGCCGCCGGGCCCGCGCGTCGGCCTCACCGCAGGCAAGGTGCTGGGCAAGGCGCATGAGCGCAACCGCATCAAGCGCCGCATGCGAGAGGCTCTGCGCCGCCATGTGGACCTGCTGCCGCAGGGCTGCGATCTGATCCTCCATCCCCGCCGCATGGTGCTGACCATCGAATTTCGCGAAACTTGAGGCGGAGATTGTGCGTATCCTTCAGCAGGCAAATGCCGAAGCGGCGCGCATGGCGCACAACTCCCGGCGCGAGCGCCGCGGCAAAGCCCGCATCATGACACGCCTTCTGCTCGCCATTCTCGACTTCTATCGCCGCTGGCTCTCGCCGGCGCTGCATTCGCTCAACCCCGGCGGCTGCAGTTACTGCCCACCTGCTCGGAGTATGCCTCCATCGCCATTGCCACGCACGGCCCTCTGCGCGGCGTGGCCCTGGCGTTCTGGAGGCTGCTGCGCTGCAATCCCTTCGGCCGCGGAGGACTCGATCCGGTGCCGCCCGGCAACGTGCCGATTCGACAAGCCATTTCGCCCCACGAACCGTTACCATAGGAAGAGCGGCAGCCTGACGGCTGCCCTTTCTGAATCGACAGGAAGTATCCTTTGGCAGAAATTCGCAATCCCAATCTTCAAGGGCAGGGCGCCGGCGGCGGCAGCGGCGGCGATATGCGCTCCACTATGGTCTTCGCCTTGCTGATGCTGGTCGTCCTGCTCGGCTACCAGTACTTTTTCAAGCCCAAGCAGCCGGCCACGCCGCAGCCCGCCCGCAGACCCAGAGCGCAGACCGCAACAGCCAGCGCCTCCAGCGCAGCCGGCCGCAGCCCAGCCAGCCGGCGCAGCCGCAGCCGGCCGCGGCGCAGGCGCAGGCTCGCCGCCGCCACTCCGGCCATCGCCGCCGCGCTCGAGACCGAGACCACGGTCGAGAACGAGCTCTACAAGATCGTCTTCACCAATCGCGGCGCGCAGGTGAAGCACTGGATTCTGAAAGAAGTACACCGACTCCGACCGGCAAGCCGCTGGACCTGGTGCAGCCCCAGGCCGCGGCGCGCTTCGGCCTGCCGCTCTCGCTCTTCACCTATGAGCCGGAGCTGACCACGCAGTTGAATCAGGCGCTCTATCAGGTCTCCGTCTCGGGCGCGCAGCCTTCGGCCACCGGCGTGCTGCATGGCGCCCGGCTACGCTCACCTTCCACTACGCCGCCAACGGCCTCGACGTGGTGAAGACCTTCCGCTTCGACTCCAGCTACGTGGTCACCGTCGAGGCCGAGGTCAAGCGCAACGGCGTGCCGGTGCGCGCGCTGGTGGCAGTGGCCCGCCGGGCTTGGCGATATGGAGGAGTTCCTGCCACGTCCATGACACGTTCGCCAGTGTCACGGCATCTTAGTTCGCCTGGTCCCTGGACGGCAAAGCAGGACTCGATCGGCTGCCAAGAAGGTCAGCGGCGACGCCACGCTCGACCAGCCTTACGACTACGCGGCCATCACCGATCTCTACTTTGCCGCGGCGTTCCTGCCCGACGCGCCCGAGCGCGCCACCGTGGTCACGCTGCACAACACCATCGACCTGCCCAGCGACCTGAGCGACCCCAACAGCCAGAAGAAGCCGGCCGACGTGCTCGGCCTGGCCGTGGGCGACACCAGCGGCATCACCCGCCTGCGCCTCTTCGCCGGACCCAAAGCAACGGACCTGCTCGAGCTCCATCCACGCCACCGGCGCCGACGGCAAGCCCAACGGGCCAGTCGCTCGAGCCGCTCATCCAGTTCGGCTGGCTGACGATCATCGCCAAGCCGCTCTACCTGGCCCTGCGCTTCCTGCACGAGCATGCTCGGACCCGGCGCCGACAACTGGGGCTGGGCCATCATCATCGTCACCGCCATCTTCAACCTGCTCATGCTGCCCACGCGCTTCATGATGATGAAGTCCTCGCTGAAGATGATGCGCATTCAGCCCAAGGTCGAGGCCATCAAGAAGCGTTACGCCCATCTCAAGATGCAACCGACCCCAAGCGGGCCGAGATGAACACCGAGATGATGGCGCTCTACAAGGCCGAGGGCGTCAACATGTACGGCAGTTGCCTGCCCATGCTGCCGCAGATGCCGCTCTTCTTCGCCTACTTCCGCGTGCTGCAGAACGCCGTCGAGCTGCGCCAGGCCCACTGGTTCTGGCTCACCGACCTCTCCGCGCCGGACCCCAAATACATTCTGCCCATCCTGATCATCATCACCATGTTCCTGACGCAGTACATTACGCCCTCGCCGGGCATGGACCCCGACCCAGCGCCGCATGATGGCCTTCATGATGCCGCTCTTCTTCGGCTTCATGCTGTTGCACTACGCCTCCGGGCTGGCGCTCTACTGGGGCACCAGCAACGTCATCAACCTGGCCATGCAGCTCGGCATCAACCAGTCCAGCATCGGCAAGGAGATGCACGCCATCGCCGCCAAACGCGCCGCTAAAAAACTAGGAGCCAACCCAAAAACCATCAAGGGCCGCCGGTAGAAAAGCAGGGACTAAGGGACTAGGGACTGAGGGACAAAGAAGCCGTGGACTGTTTTACTCGAATGGACTTTATCAGTGCGCAGAGAAGCCGCCGAGGTCGTTACAGAGGGTATCTGCTGATTGAAGATTCTGAGTTGTGACAAACCCGAGGTAGTCCCTCAGTCCCTAGTCCCTTAGTCCCTATTTTCCCCACTCGCAGCGCCCCACCCTCATGGTGTATCGTCCAATCCGTATGGCACCCGAAAACAACGTTCCGCATCCCGCGCCCGAGGCGGAAGAGGTCTACCGCCGCTGGCTCCAGTTTCTTGACGATGAGTTCATCCGCCACGGCTCCCCGGAGCGCCGCGCCGAGATCGTGCGCGATCAGCTCTGCCAGCTCTACCTGGGCCGTCCGCACGGAGGCAAGCTCAACCTCACCCTCACCTCCGAGCTGCCCGGCAACGTCGTCGGCCTCTCGCTGGACCCGGAAAACGTCACCCTCGAGGCCCAGCACTTTGCTGACGCCGACCCAATAAAGTACAAGCCGCGCAAGCCTCTGCTCTGGTTCTGGCAGATGTTCGACCGCTCCCCTGTCGGCCTCAACCACTGGCTGGGCATCCGATTCCGTTGCATGCTGGGCCGTCACATCTTTGACCACATGGGCTCAGGAGTCAAAATCTACCACGGCGTCGATCTCACCTACGGCTACAACATTTCTATCGGCGACGGGGTCACCATCCGCCAGCGCGCCCTGCTCAACGACCGCGGCGGCATCACCATCGGCAAGGGCGCTGTCATCGGATCTTTCGCCCGCGTCTACTCCCACACGCACAACTCTGAAAATTACGACCAGGTCACGCTGGTGCCCACCGTCATCGGCCCCGGCGCGCGCATCGGCAGCCACGCCATCGTGCTCGCCGGCCAGACCGTAGCCGCGGGAGATACCGTAGGCAGCTTCCCCACCGACCGCATCTGAGCGCAAATGACGCAGACCGCCTATCTCTCGGGCTCGACTGGATGAGAGCTATCTGATAAATCAGTTCTGAAAGGGCACGGCCGGGGTACTGGGGTACCCTCTGGGTCGGGGTCGCGTGCCGCAAAATACCCAGTAAGTAATGTCTTCCGCTTCCGAGCCCTGCATCTGTCATCCGAGCGGAAAGCCAATGACTATTTCGCGAGTGATTCAGCTTATTCAGTTGCGTCCGTCGTATGTGGGGTGACGTTCAGATCATCCCACGCCAATAGATAATTTCGCACCGCAAGATGATGGGCGGCGGCAAACTGGTTTCTTGCCACGGCAATCGAGTTTACCCATTTCCCGAAAGGAAGCAATTTTTCGCGATACACGAGATAACTCATATTGACTGTGCGGTCGGGCAAGTGATCCTTCACATCATCCAGTTCGTGCAGGAACTTGCGGCCGTTAGCCTCGGCAACCCGAGGCAGCCAGCTTACGCCCCAGGTCGTAATGGCGTTTTGCAGCACATCGTTACGTTCCCTCCAGATGGCGGTTGCGGTATGAAGCGCGCGATCGACATCCTCAAGAGCAGCCTTCGGATCAACAGCCTTAACCTTATCGGCATCGGCAAGATCGATATCCATGCTGTGGATTCCGGAAATCATATCGAGGTTTTGTTGATATAGATTGGCGATCGAGAGATAAACTTCCAAGTTATAACGATTGAACTGAGCCCGCTCCATGTTCTCCTCGATGAGCGCCTGGAGAGTCTCGTTTTTGGGCAATCCATCGATGGCCAGTTGAACCCGTTTTGCGTTTTGAACAGACCATTCTGAATGGTAACTGAGATCTGAGGATGGAACGGGTGGAAGTGGGAGCGTCTGGTCGCTGGCGGGAACTGGCGTCTTATAGATTTCATACGAGCTTCCCCAAATTGGCTTACGGGCATTCGACGGCGCCGTATCCCATGAATCCGACCATAACTGCGCTTGATAGCTCATCATCCGATAAACCGTACTCATGTTGATGATCCCCGGCCCGTAGAACAAGGGATAAAACGTGTTTATCAGCTCATTAGCGCTCGTTCCCGGATGCCAGCCCGCCGCGCTCCCGGCAACATAGCCCAGCCAGAAGGTTTCGGGGTGAAGTCCCATATCTCCCCAGCCGCAATCGATTTCTCCAATCAAGCTTGCATTGACCCTGGATGAATCATGGGAGATTGTATCCATGACTCTGCTCACCCTGGAAACATTGTTATCTGGATCGGGACCATTCTTCACGAGCGGATGAAGAAGGTCGGCCTCCGGCAGCATGAAGTAATCCGGGAACAGCTTTTCTTCACCCTCGGTTGAGGTATAGATCATCTGCTGGATTCCGAGGCGATGGAATTCCCGGTCGAAGCTCGGCCTATAGACCTCTCCATTGACCACGTAGGGCGGCAGTGCTTTAAGGTCGCTTTCTTTCATGGGAAACTCCCCCCAGATTATGACTGTCCGCCCACGATCATGCAGATACCCTCCGGCCAGATCCACATAATGAGCGAAGATCTGCCCCACTGAACCGAGGCTTTTCTCCATATCGGTTTCATTACACTGGGAATTATGCGCCAACCCAAGATAGTACGGTTCATCGGTGGATAAGAAGAAATGCTTAACTCCTCGATTGGCTTCCAGCAGATCCTGGTACATCCCTTCCATAAATTTGTAGGAGTCCGGATTGGTGGCGCACATCTCATAATTGCTGTCTTGAAACTCTCGCAACTTGGCATATTCAGGATGTTTGAGGATAAATGCGATGTGAGCCGGTCCGTCTAGATAAGGAATCAGTTCGATGTGGTGATGCAGTCCGTAATCGGTAAGCTCCTGTAACTGCTTCGGACTGAGCGCGTAAGGCTCAACTAACGCGGGAGCGCTTTGATATTGAAAGTGTCCTTCCAATTTGATGACAAATCCGTTGGCCTTGTAAAAAGCGGCTTGTTTCATAGCCCGCTTGAGTTCATCCATCTTCTCCAGGTGATGGGTATCGTCCCAATAAATATAACGCAGTTGAAGGTCGGGCCAATCTTCAATCTTTCCTTCCGGTAGCGACAGAGTTCCATTCTCCGGACGCAATAACTGTATGAAAGTATTTACTCCGTAAAACAGTCCAGTAGGGGCGTTGGCCGTAATGACTATATACCCTTGATGCATTTCAATCCTGTATGCCTGTTCCTCAAGCGCTCTCTTGTCGCCGTCCTGTGCCTGCCCGATCGCCACGCTTCCTGCGGCAATGCGCAACGATAACTCCCCCGCGGAGCTTCCAGGCAAGTCCAAGTTAACGTGAAATCTCTGCGAGAGACCTTCGCGTAATGCTTCCACGGCCACATCGTTCGCGGAGATACTGGGGTCAAGCCGTAGTCGCCATCCATTTCCGAATGAAAAGTCCCCGGCTTCCAGGGATACTTTCTGGGGTTGTGGAATCACTGTATATCCACGCGCTAACAAGGGAGAAACCGTTTGCGCCAGCCCGCCAGAGCAGAAACATCCGAGCACAGCGGCAACAAAGAGTGTTTTCATGCCATTCCGCCTTTCGACAAGCTCCTTTATTGTGAGCCTGTGTGCGTCTCAAGAATTTTCCAATGGTTAGTGGAGTGATCCACGCGCTTGGAATAGAGTCTAATCTATGGGTCCAATAGTATTGGATCAGTATGATCTGTTATCTCCTTGGCTGACGAGGGGTGAAAATTGCGTTGATGGCGACCGTCATGCTCAGACTTCCAGCAGTGGAGATGTGAACCGGGCTTTCCCGGTCTCAAAAAATCTTTCTAATGCGAAGTGCCTTGATCGTGCTGCTCCGAGATCTTCCAGGTAGCACGATTCATTTGCGGGTGCTTATAGCGCCA
The DNA here is from genome assembly GCA_963724755.1 of uncultured Acidobacteriaceae bacterium. GTDB lineage: Bacteria > Acidobacteriota > Terriglobia > Terriglobales > Acidobacteriaceae > Telmatobacter. The sequence goes on along the minus strand of CAVRVZ010000014.1, from coordinate 43,820 downwards.
AATAGTCTTCGTCGCCGATCACACATGTTTAACCGGCTATTCGGAGATTACAGCCTGTTGTGCCGACCAGAGAATGTTATTACGATTTCCCTGGCCCATCGCCTTCGCGGCTGTTCGGAACAGCCCGTTTGGAGTTAGCATGGAATATGCTTCGGGTCATGGAACGAAACCGTGACCTAGGACGGTCAATCAAGGTGAGCGCTTTGGGTATGAACAAGTTGCATCCGAACGCACACTCCGCACTAGATGGAATCGTGCATGACGGGATGACGCTGGCGATCGGCGGATTTGGCCTGTGCGGGATTCCCGAGGCTTTGATTCTTGCTTTACGCGACACAGGCGTGCGTAACCTTACCATCGCCAGCAATAACGCAGGCGTGGATGGATGGGGATTGGGATTATTGCTCGAAACACATCAGATCAAAAAAATGATTTCCAGCTATGTCGGTGAAAACCAAGAGTTTGAGCGCCAGTTTTTGGCCGGCGAACTGGAGGTGGAGTTTTGCCCGCAGGGCACGCTTGCCGAACGTATGCGGGCAGGCGGCGCTGGGATTCCAGGCTTTTATACGCGAACCGGTATCGGCACCTTGGTGGCAGAAGGCAAAGAGCATAAGGATTTTGAAGGTGCCCCCTACATTCTGGAACGCGCCATTAGGGCCGATGTGGCTCTGGTGAAGGCCTGGAAAGCCGACTTGCACGGGAACCTCTGCTATCGCCTCACTGCGCGCAACTTCAACCCCAACGCAGCGGCCTGCGGAAAAATCACGGTGGCGGAAGCGGAAATCGTCGTCCAGCCGGGTGAACTCGATCCGGATGAGATTCACACATCCGGCATTTTTGTTCATCGGCTCGTGCACAATCCTCATCCTGAAAAACGAATTGAGAAGATAACCACACGGGAGAAATAGACCAGTGGCATGGACTCGTCATCAGATGGCTGCCCGCGCCGCCCAGGAGTTGCAGAACGGCTTCTACGTCAACCTTGGGATCGGCATCCCCACGCTGGTGGCCAACTACATTCCCGACGGAATCATAGTCGTTTTGCATTCGGAAAATGGCCTTCTGGGCTTGGGCCCGTTTCCGCACGAGGACCAGGTGGACGCGGACCTTATCAACGCCGGAAAGGAGACCGTGACTTTCAAGCCGGGGGCGTCCACTTTTTCGAGCGCTGATTCCTTCGCCATGATTCGCGGTGGACACATCGACGTGGCCATCCTTGGCGGAATGCAAGTCTCCGAGCGCGGCGACTTAGCTAACTGGATGATTCCGGGCAAGCGTGTGAAAGGGATGGGGGGCGCCATGGACATTGTTTCCGGCGTTCGGCGTGTTGTCGTCCTGATGGAGCACACTGCGCCGGACGGCGGCGCCAAGCTTCTGCGGGATTGCTCGTTGCCGCTGACTGGAGCCGGCGTCGTCCACCGCGTAATCACCGACCTGTGCGTAATCGATATCGTGAGTTCGGGATTTGAAGTTGTTGAACTCGCCGAAGGTGTTACGCGCCAGGAAGTTGTGCTGCGCACTGGGGCATCCGTACGCTTCAGCGGCGCAGCGGTTTAGCGCGAGATCCCTTTCCCCCTACAGGCTTTCGCTTTTCAAGGAGCGCGGTGATCCCTTCGCGGAGATCGGCCTTGCCTTGAGAGAACGCATTGGCTTCGAGTGCTGCAATCACAGCGCTGTCGCGCCACCCTTTTTGCCGCGCCGCCAATAGCCGCTTGGTTGTCTTGAGCGATTGGGGACTATTGGCGATGAGCGCCAGTGCCTGTATGCGCTGCTTGAGCTTGATCGGCGCTGCAATCTCGTTCACGAGGCCCAGGCGATAAGCCTCTGCCGTATCGAACAGCCGGCCGGAAAAGAGCAGATCCCGGCTGCGTTTATCTCCAATCTGAAGGGCGAGAAGAGCCGATACCAGCGCGGGCACAAACCCGATCCGCAGCTCGGTGAAGCCGAGCATCGCCGCCGGTGTCGCCAGCGCAAAGCCGCAAATCGTCGCCAATCCCGCTATGTATTCGCAAGCTAGATCTGAAGCACATCAGCATCGATCAGCTTGGCGCACCTACGGTCCTAATTTGGGCCTGTTAACACTACTGGGGTAGGCCCTAACAAGGAACAAACGTAGCCAGTGAGAACGCGCATCCAAATGATTCTTCCCAAGACCGCTCCGCCGTTGGCATCGGCGGGGTGAAATGAGGTTTCCCTCACTCGGACCTTATTGGACCCGGATTGAATCAGGTGGTGTACCGTATGTTAATGAAAATATGGTAGGCACGACTGGATTCGAACCAGCGACCTCTTCCGTGTCAAGGAAGCGCTCTAACCAACTGAGCTACGCGCCTGCAAAGCAATATCTGATAGTTTAGCAGGATCGGCGCGGCAGGAATAGCTCCAGGGGCTGCCGCGCCCATGGGCCATGCTGTACCATCGTTGACTAACGAAGAACTCTCCTCCGCCGGCGAATCTTGTTCCGGCGTTTTCCTCTGGCGGCATGGCCTATCTCTCTTGGGAATGACTGTCGTCTCGAAAATCGCTCCCGAACGGGGATGGGCGCTTCCGATTGCTCTGTTCAAAGAAAGCCGCCATGACTGATTCAGCGAATATCCGGTCAAATCCATTCCGCACCACCCCCAATATGCTCACGCTGCTGCGCATCTGCCTGATGCCGTTTCTGGTCGCAGCCATACTTGAAGCCCACTACGCACTGGGCTTCGGCCTTTTTGTGGTGGCGGGATCTGACCGATGCGCTCGATGGCACGCTGGCACGGGTACTGAAACAGCGCACCATGCTGGGCCAATATCTCGACCCGGTGGCCGATAAGCTGCTGCTGAGCACGCTCTTCCTGGTGCTCACCTATAAGGGTCTGATTCCGGCCAGGGTTACGGTGCTGGTCTTCGGCCGCGACGTGGGAATCCTGGTGGTCTCAGCCATTCTTTACGCGGCGGTGGGCCGGCGCGACTTCAGCCCCAGCATCTTCGGCAAGGCCAATACCGTTGCCCAGGTCAGCGCAGTCGCTGCCGTTCTGCTCAATCAGATCTTTATGGCCCATTGGGTGAAGGTCGTGAGCACATGGGCGCTCGACGCCACGATGGTCCTGACCGTGGCATCGGGCCTGCATTACGCATGGGCAGCGTCGCGCCGGCTCGGCGCTCCGGCGAACCACGCTCCCGGCGCCAAATGAGGCGTTCAGTTTTTCTCCGGCCTTAAATGTCGTCCGGAATTTCTTCTTCAGTATCGACGGTATCTTCAATCTCCATATCGCGAAACTCTTCGGAGTCAAAGACCTCGCCACAATCCAGGCACTCGACAAACTCCGTGTCTTCGTGCCGGGAAACGATTCGTACTCTTGGATGCCTGCAGGCGGTTGCCATCGCTCTTGGTGTCGGTGGAATAAAGTACTCTTTCCGCCAGATTGTAGCCGGTCTTTGCGGCAATTGAAAACGGGTATTTGTTGAATCTTCCCATTCCGGTACCGATTTTTTAAGTACGAGCAGGGCCGATTTCAGGCCGGAACTTGAAAAGCGGACATAATTGGTCGTATACTGAATGCGGACCGAAGAAGTCGGATATCCATGCTCAAGCTGACCAAGAAAGCCGATTACGGGCTGATGGCGCTCAAGTACCTGGCCGAGCACCCGGAGACCACTGCGCTCAGCGCCAAGGACGTGGCCGACGCTTATGGGATTCCGGCGCAACTGCTGGCCAAGATTCTGCAGCAGTTGACCAAATCCGGGCTGCTTCGGTCGCAAGCCGGCATGAACGGCGGCTATGCGCTGGCCAGGGATGCGCGCGGCATTTCGGCTTACGAGGTGATTCTGGCCATCGACGGCCCGTTTTTCATTACCTCCTGCACCAAGGGAGCGAAGGGCTGCGATCTGACCCCGAGCTGCACCATCCGCGAGCCTCTGGCGCGGGTAAACGACACCATCGCCGGAGTGCTGAAGAGCATCAGTATTCAGGATCTGGCGGAGCACGAACACACGCCAGGGCAAGCCTCAAGTAGCGCACGGATTGGTTGCATTGACGACGTAACGAAGCGGAGTTTCCGGAGCTAGCGTTGCTAGCGGCGCTAGCCGACCTACTGACTCCGCTGCGCCGCAGCAGCAACACGCAAACGAAAGATGGAGACCAAAATGAGCACCTTTGCCAGCCAAGTGGAAGTTCCCGCAGGCGTAAACCTGCCGATTTATATGGATAATCACGCCACCAGCCCGCTCGATCCCAGGGTGCTGGAGGCGATGCTGCCCTATTTCACCACCAAGTTCGGCAACGCGGCCAGCCGCAACCACTCCTTTGGATGGGAGGCGGAGAAGGCTGTGGAAGCAGCGCGCGAGCAGATTGCCAGGCTGATCGGCGCCACCGCCAAGGAGATCATCTTTACTTCTGGCGCGACCGAGAGCAACAACCTGGCCATCAAGGGCATTGCCGAAATGTACCGCGAGCGCGGCAACCACATCATCACCCAGGTCACCGAGCACAAGGCGGTGCTCGATACCTGCAAACGCCTGGAAAAGCAGGGCTACCGCGTCACCTATCTGCCGGTAAAAGCCGACGGGATCATCGATCTCGAAGACCTGAAGCGGGCCATGGATGACAAAACCATCCTGGTCACCATCATGGCGGCCAACAACGAGATCGGCGTCTTGCAGCCAATCGCCGAGATCGGCAAGCTCTGCCATGAGAAGGGCGTCATCTTCCACACCGACGCGGTGCAGGCGGTGGGCAAGGTTCCGGTCAACGTGATCGCCGACAACATCGATGTGCTCTCGATCTCCGCGCCACAAGATTTACGGCCCCAAGGGCGTAGGCGCGCTCTACGTTCGCCGGCGCAACCCGCGCGTGCAGATCGCCGCGCAGATCGACGGCGGCGGCCACGAGCGCGGCATGAGGTCCGGCACGCTTGAACGTTCCCGGCATCGTCGGCCTCGGCAAGGCCTGCGAGATCGCTCTCGAAGAGATGGACTCCGAAGCGGCCTATCTGCGCGGATTGCGCGACCGGCTGAAGTCGAAGCTCGAATCCGAGCTGGACTACGTTCACGTAAACGGGTCAATGGAGCATCGTCTGCCCGGCAACCTGAATATGAGTTTTGTTTACGTTGAAGGCGAGTCGCTGCTGATGGGCATCAACGACGTAGCGGTCTCCAGCGGTTCGGCCTGCACCTCGGCCACGCTTGAGCCGTCTTACGTGCTGAAGTCTTGGGGCTCGGCGACGATGTAGCTCACAGCTCCATCCGTTTCGGGCTGGGCCGCTTCAATACCCAGGCCGAAGTGGACTACGTAGCCGCCAAAGTCATTGACGTTGTCAAGCATCTGCGCAAGCTTTCACCGCTCTACGAGATGGTGCAGGAAGGCATCGACCTGACCAAGATTGAATGGGCGGCGCATTAAGGAAGAGACCGGGGACTCAGGGATTGTCAGAGGCAAGTCAGCAAAGGTACCGCGCCGTATCAGGGCACGACTTTAGTCGTGCCGGAAGAGCAATTTGGATGATCGGGCTTTGGCCCCTGATTAAGCATCGGCAAGCATACCTGCCGAATCAATAAGAGAACGGCGGCTTCCCCCGCAGGAGAATTGGAACCATGGCATACAGCGATAAGGTAATCGACCACTACAACAACCCGCGCAATGTGGGCCAACTCGACAAGGCATCAACAGAAGTGGGCACGGGTCTGGTCGGCGCGCCCGAGTGCGGAGACGTGATGCGCTTGCAGATCCGCGTCAACCCCGAGACGCAGGTCATCGAAGAAGCCAAGTTCAAGACCTTCGGCTGCGGCTCGGCCATCGCCAGCTCTTCGCTGGCCACCGAGTGGATCAAGGGCCGCACGGTCGACGATGCCCTGGGCATCAAGAACACCGATATTGTGAAGGAACTCTCCCTGCCGCCGGTCAAGATTCACTGCTCGGTGCTGGCCGAGGATGCAATCCGCGCGGCCATCGGCGACTGGAAGAAGAAGAATGGCGTGGCGGAAACGGCTGACGCCGCGGCAACAGCGCAGTAAGCGTTGTGCGATTTGAAAGGGCACGGCTTTAGCCGTGCCGCAAAGTCGCCGAGAAATGACGAAGGGCTTTAGCCCCTGCGGTATACGCTCTACAGGGCAAGCTATGGCGAACGTGGTGACAATCGAATCGAAGCCCGCCGAAGGCGCTTTCGCGGCGCAGACCGCAGACGGCACTCCGAAGCCTGCACCGGCAGTCTGGTGCCGCGCCTTTGCAGGGGTTGCAATTGACCGAGCGCGCCATCAAGCGCATTCGCGCGGCCATGGCCAAGGAAGGCGTCTCGCCGAACCGAGGGCGGCCTGCGCCTGGGCGTGATGGGCGGCGGATGCTCGGGGCTTTCTTATTCCATCAAGTTCGATACGCGGCCTCGCGAGCGCGACCGCATTTACGAGTTCGACGGCGTGAGGGTATTTGTCGACCCGAAATCGTTCCTCTATCTGCACGGCATGACGCTGGATTACGAGGAGACGCTGATGCGGCAAGGCTTCAACTTCATCAATCCGAACTCCAAGCACTCCTGCGGCTGCGGTTCGTCCTTCTCGTAGTAGCTGGTGCACGTCAAAGGGTTCGGTGCAATCATGTTGAAGACTCTCGATACCGCGGTTCCTATCGCCTGTTGGTCCTGTTCCATCGGCCACAACGACTCCACGCTTTTTTGCCCGCACTGCAGCAAGATTCAGCCTCCTCCCGGCGGCGATTTTTTCCAGGTCTTCGGCTTGGAGCGCCGTTTCGCCATCGACCTCTCCGCGCTGGAGCACGAGTTTCACCGCCTCAGCCGCAAGGTGCACCCCGACCGCTTTGCCCGCGCCGATGAAAACGAGCGGCAGTGGAGCCTGGCCGATACCGCACTGCTCAACGATGCCTATCGAACCCTGAAAGACTCCCTTCACCGCACCGAATACCTGCTCAAGCTGGAAGGCGCGGAGATCGGCGAAGACCTGCGCACGCCGGCAAAGATCGCAAGGATCCTTCAAAGGTTCCCGCCGATCTGCTGGAAGAGGTCTTCGACCTGAACATCCAACTGGAAGAGATGCGCATGGCCCGCAAAACGGGCGAAGAAGACCCGCAGTTGCAGGCCAGCCTGGAGCAGGCAAAGAGAAAATTCGACGGCCTGCTCGATGATGTGGACCAGGACCTGCGCGCACAGTGGCAAGTGTGGGACGAGGGCGACTTATCCGCCCGGCACGCGGCGCAGAAAACCATGGTAGCCCTGCTTCACCGGCGCCGCTACCTCAGCAATCTGGTTCGCGACGTAACCGAGACCCTGGAACTTGAAGCGAGGTCCGGAACATTCATCGTGTCAGGGCATGCACATGATTTGAAAGGGCACGGCTTTAGCCGGGCCGAAAACGGCAAGAAAATGGGGCTTTAGCCCCTGAGGGAAATCGAAATCGCATGGCGGAAGGCCGCGTAGTCGGAATCGACCTGGGAACCACCAATTCCCTGGTCGCTTATATGCAGGGCGATGCGCCGGTGGTGATTCCTGGCGTGGACGGCTCTAATCTGGTGCCGTCTGTGGTGGCGCTCGACCCTGTTCCCGCCGGCGGCGGCCGTCCCACGGTCACCGTGGGCAATACCGCGCGCAAGGCGCTCATTGAGACTCCGGAGCGGGTCATCTACTCCGTCAAGCGCCTGATGGGCCGCAGCGTTGAAGAAATTCAAAGCGAGCTCAAGCTCTTTCCCTTCCGGCTGGCCGACGACGTCGAGGCGGGCGAAGTTCCGCGCATCCAACTGGGCGAGATGAAGTTCACGCCGCCTGAAATTTCCGCCTACATTCTGCGCCAGCTCAAGCGCAATGCCGAGCGGTTTTTCGGCGCGCCGGTCACGCAGGCCGTCATCACCGTGCCCGCTTACTTCAACGATGCGCAGCGCCAGGCCACCAAAGACGCGGGCCGCATGGCTGGACTCGAAGTCCTCCGCCTGGTGAACGAGCCCACCGCCGCCGCGCTGGCCTACGGGCTCGACCGCGCCAAGGTGGGCACCATCGCCGTTTACGATCTGGGCGGCGGCACCTTCGATATTTCCATTCTCAAGCTGCGCGACGGCATCTTCGAGGTGCAGTCCACCAACGGCGACACGCACCTGGGCGGCGACGACATTGACAATCTGCTGCTGGCCATCGCCCTCGACGAAATCCACGCCGAGCACGGGGTCGATCTGCGCGCTCATCCGGGCGCTGTGCAGGCCTTGCGCAAAGCCGCCATCGACGCCAAGATCCAGCTCTCCACCGAGCCCGCGGCGCACTTCGATATCGAGCTGCCCAACGGCGACCGCTACCAGCGCGAAATTCCCCGCGAGGTTTTCGAGCTGCTCATCGAGCCGGTGCTCGAACGCACCGCCGGCCCCTGCAAGCAGGCCCTCGCCGACGCCGGCCTCACGCCGGAGCAGATTGATGAAGTAGTGCTGGTGGGCGGATCCACGCGCATTCCCGCCGTGCGTCAACTGGTCGACGATCTCTTCCATCTGACTGCGCGCGGCAAAAAGCCGCACACCGAGTTGAATCCCGACGAAGTGGTCGCGCTGGGCGCGGCGGTGCAGGCCGATATTCTGGCCGGCGCGTCGAAGACCACTGAAGAAATGCTGCTGCTCGACGTGACCCCGCTCTCGCTCGGCATTGAGGCCCTCGGCGGCACGGTGGCGCGCATCATCCAGCGCAACTCCACCATCCCCGCCTCGGCCACTGAGCACTTCACCACCGGCGTAGACGGCCAGACCAACGTCGCCATTCACGTGGTGCAAGGCGAGCGCGAGTTGGCCGCCGACTGCCGCTCGCTGGCCCGCTTCGACCTCAAAGGCATTCCTCCCATGTCTGCCGGGTTGCCGCGTATCGAGGTCCGCTTCCTCATCGACGCCGACGGCATTCTGAAGGTATCGGCGCGTGAGCAGCGCAGCGGGCAGGCCGCAAAAATCGAAGTCAAACCCACCTACGGCCTGACCGACGAGCAAGTCGAGAGCATGATTCTCGACTCCTTCGACCACGCCGAAGAAGACTTTGCCAAGCGCCTGCTGATCGAGGCGCGCAACGAAGCTGAAACGATTCTTTCGGCCGTCGAGCGCGCTCCTCGAGCCCGGCGTGGAAGCAGTTGACCGGCGACGAGCAGTCGGCCATCGGCGCAGCCCGCGACCGCCTCGCCGCCATCAAGCAAGGAACCGACCTGGCAGCCATTCGCGAAGCAACGCTGGCTCTCGACCAGGCCACGCGCCATTTTGCCGAACTGATGATGGAAGCCGCGGTGACCACCGCCATTCGCGGCAAAACCATGGACGCAGCCGACGAGGAGTTAGGCGAGGCTGTCACCGCGCCCCACGCCATGGCGCCGGCGGAGTTTAAATGAAGCGAGGCAGCAAGTCAGCGGGTCAGCAAGTCAGCACGAGGAGTTTGGACCTATGAGCGAAGCAAACCAGAAAAACATTCCCGCCGATAAACTCGTCCGCGTCACCTTCATGCCCGAGGGCCGAACGGTGGAGTTCGAGTTCGGCACCCTGCCCTACGAGCACCATGGCAGGCCGATGTCGTTTCTCGACGTAGCGGAGAACTTCAGATGTTTTTCTCGATCACGCCTGCGGAGGCGTCTGCGCCTGCACCACCTGCCACCTGTGGATCAAGAACCAAGAGGGCATCAGCGAGGCGGAAGACGATGAACTCGACCGCATGGATATGGCCGCCGACCAGCAGTTGGACTCGCGCCTGGGCTGCCAGGCCGTGATCACCAAACCCGGCAACTACGTAGTCGAGATTCCCAAGTGGAACCGCAACTACGTCTCCGAAGGCAAGCCGCTGACCCTGGCCGAAGAGACAAATAAGGAGTCTCCATGCCGCGCGAGATTCACTGGACCGACGCCGAAGAGATCGGCATTCAGTTGCAGGAGAAATTCCCTGACCTGGACCCGCTGACGGTGCGCTTCACTGACCTGCACCGCTACGTGACCGAACTGGAAGGCTTCGCCGACGACCCCGCCAAATCCAACGAGTCGCGCCTGGAAGCCATTCAGATGGCCTGGCACGAAGAGTTCAAGGACGCGCAGGGATAATCTGTCGTTTGGCAGCTCTCTCAGATGAATTCGACTGAAAATCCGATTCGGCGAGCGGCGTCCGCAAGCCGCTGATCGGCAGTGATGAATACGTAGCTTTGTGGTTTTTGCTCACTCACTTCCAAAGCCACCGCTAATTGGAGCGCATCGGCGGCACGGAGCGGATAAAGTTCGAGCAGCGAACAGGCAAAACTCAGCGATACTTGGAGGCGAGTCAACTGAATTCCAGCGTTGCAAAATGCGCTGCGCGAACTGTTTGCCGATGAGGAACCGGTCATGAGATATCTGACCCATCCGTTCAAGCCGGGTCAATCCACTCATGATCTCAACTTGAGTTGCCCACCAGGCAACGATGCCATACCGAGCATAAAGCAATTTCGCATTGGCAGACTGTGGCTGCGATACGCAGAGTGGGATGAGCGCGCTGGAATCCCAATAGGCGGCTGGCAGGCTCATCGACCGTCCCGTTCCTCACGCCAAACCTGTTCCATCACTTCTCTTGAAATCATCGGGCCGGGTGGCTCGGGCCATTCTTCTCCCTCTATCCTGGGCACTTTTGGCGGTGTGACGATGCCTTTGGCGATTAGACGCCGCATTCGCGCGTCTTCTTCCTCGATCGGCCCAACAGAAACCAGCCGGGCAACCGGCGTATTCCGGTCGAGAATCAGCACTTCCTCGCCATTCTTGACGAATTTGATGTGGGCGCTTAGTTTGGCCTTCAATTCGCTGATCTTTGCTGTCCGCATAATGCCACTATACCATAACATGACCAACTTGGTCATGTTATTTGTCTAATCTCAGTCGTCCCTATCCCGCCCTTCACTCCATCCAAATGATCCCTCAAAGTGCTGGAATTCCTTCTTCTGCCCCGGCACAAGGTAAACGCTGAGCACATCGAAGCGCACTGGCGGAGCCGTTTTCTGGGGCAATTGGCGCACGTATTGCCGGGCCAGCCTGCGCAGCACTGTTCGCTTGTGCGAGTCGACACGCACCTCGGCGGGCGCAATATCGTGGGCGGTGCGGGTCTTCACCTCGACAATGCACAGCACCGGCCCGTTCCATGCAATCAGGTCCAAATCGCCGGAGACGTTGCCCGCCGACCAGCGCCGCGCCACGACCGTATAGCCCTTGCGGCGAAGGTAAAAGAAGGCCGCGTTTTCGCCGTCGACTCCGGTGGCCAGGTGCGCAGGGAGGCTTGCCGCCCGCCCGCGCCGCGCCGCTACCCAGTGCAATCCGGACTGAAGCCGCTCCATCCAGTCGATCCGCATCCGCTCCCGCAAGCCCATAGCAAACCATTTTCGGCTGGATGAGCGAAAGGCGCAACTCGAGCACTGCGGCAAGGCGTCCGGGGGTGGTGCGTCGCAGCTCAGCATTCGTGCAGTCGCTTAATTTTCAAATCGGAACGAACCAGTCCCCATCCGGGACGCATTCCCTGTTCTCGTCAGAAAATCAAAATTTCGCGCGCCACGCAGGCCGAAGGATTGAGCGAGACTGGACTAAAAGAGAGGGAGAAATCCAGCTATGTCTCATGGCATGTTTGGACGCCTGTTTACATCACGCGGTGCGGAAGCGCCACTCGTTCCAATGAGCATCCAGACGCTTGCGCAAACGGCGCCCCAAACCCATGTCGATCGCAGCTTTCAGTATGCGCTCGACGCCTTGCCCTGCAATGCGATGTTCTGCGACCGGGAGCTGGTTCTGCGCTACCTCAACCGGTCTTCGATAAAGACGCTGCGCACGCTGCAACAGTATTTGCCGGTTCCGGTAGACCAGATCGTTGGCAAATCGATTCACATCTTTCACAAGTCACAACAGAATGTCGACAAAATTCTGGGCTCCAAAGAGCATCACGGCAAGCACCAGCTTCCGCACAAGATGACCATCCCGCTGGGCCCGGTCAAGCTCGACCAGGAAATTGAGCCCATGATCGACGAACACGGCGAGTATATCGGCGCTGTGGTCGTTTGGGGCATCAGCACCCAGCAGACCATCGACGCGCTCAGGCAGGCGCAGGAGTCGCAGCGCGACGATATCGAGCATCTGAACGGCAACCTGCAGATGGTTGCCACGGCCACGCACCAGATCGAGTCGAGCATTGCGGAGATAGCCAAAAATGCCGTGGATGTCTCGCAGGCAGCCGAGAAATCGCGCGCCGCAAGCACGGAGAGCAAGACGGCCATTGAGAGCCTGCGCGCCTCGAGCAGCGGCGTGGCCAAGGTAGCGGAGCTGATCGCCTCCATTGCGACGCAAACCAGCGTGCTGGCGCTGAACGCCAACATCGAGGCAGCCAGGGCAGGAGTGCACGGCAAGGGCTTTGCGGTGGTGGCCAGCGAGGTAAGAAAGCTGGCCGAGCAGACGGCTGCGGCCACGGCAGAGATTCAGGCCAAGGTGGCCGCGATCGGCGTCGATATCAACACCGGCATGGCGGCTATCGACCGCATCTCCAGCCAAACTGAAGATCTGTCGCTGCTATCGCACCAGATGGCCGCAGCCGCTGAAGAGCAGCACCTGGCCACGCGGGAGATGGCGCAGAACCTGGAACACGCCGCGCACCGGACCTCGGAGATCGCGAATATGCGCATCGACGAGAAAATCCGCTAGCAAAGCCAGGCCTCTGATCGCTCTATCCAGACTGCGTGCCTCCCGATGTTGAGACCAGGGATTCGCTTTTCCATTGCAGAAAAATACCCTACGCCGGATGCGCATAGGCGATGCGCCCTTCGCTGATCGTCCAGCGAACTTTGCCCTGCATCGTCCAGCCCGTCAAAGGGCGTATTGCGTGACTTCGATTTCGTTTCCCGCGCGTTATAAGTCCACTCAGCCTTGGGATCGAAGATCGACCACATCGGCAAAGCTGCCCACGGTGAGCGTTCCGCGTCCCTTCAGGTTCAGCAGCGCCGCGGGCTGCGCGCTCAGCAGGCTCAGAACGCGGCCCAGCGGCATCTTCCACTCCTTGTGCAGCCAGCGCAGGCTGAGGCCCAGAGCGGTCTCCAGGCCGGTAATGCCGTTGGGCGCGTTCTCAAACTCCACTTCCTTCTCGTGCACGGCGTGAGGCGCGTGGTCGGTGGCAATCGCGTCCACCACTGCCGTCGAGAATCGCCTCGATCATCGCGTCGCGATCGGCAGCCGACCGCAGCGGCGGGTTCATCTTGGCGTTGGTGTTGTAGAAGCCGACGTGCTCTTCGGTAAGCAGGAAGTGGTGCGGCGCAACCTCGCAGGTCACGCGCAGTCCGCTGCGCCGCGCCTGGCGAACGGCAGCCAGCGCGGCGGCCGTCGAGGTGTGAGCCACGTGCAGATGAACGTGCGAGTCGCGCAGCTCGGTCACCAGGCGAATATCGCGCTCCACCATGCCCGACTCAGCCTCCGGCGGCATTCCGCGCAGCCCCAGCTTGAACGACATCGGTCCCAGGTTCATGCTGGCGCGCTCCGTCAGCCGCGTATCCTCGGCATGCTGAATCACGCACAATCCCACGCGCGCCGCGGCGGCCAGCGCCTCGCGCATCACGCTGTCTTTCAGTATGGGCCGCCCGTCGTCGGTCACGGCGACAGCTCCGGCGGACTTCAGCGCCGCATAGTCGTTGATCGCCTCGCCCTTTGACCCGCGCGTGGCTGCGGCAATGGGGAAGACGCGAACCGCCGCGCTCGCGTTCCGGCTGCCTGCATCCAGCGGGTAGTCTCCACCGAGTCGTTCACCGGAATGGTATTCGGCATCGCCGCCACAGCGGTAAATCCACCCGCCGCCGCCGCCGCCGTCCCCGTGGCGATGGTCTCCTTGTAGCCCTGCCCCGGCTCGCGCAGGTGCACGTGCATATCGATCAGCCCCGGCGCAACGGTGAGCCCGGTGGCGTCCAGCACCTCAGCGCCATTCGTAGCTCTTCAGCTTGCCCGGACCGGCAATCTCGGCCACGCGGCCGTCCTTGAGCAGAATGTCCTTGAGAGCGTCGACGCCGGCCGCCGGATCGACGAGCCGGCCGCCGCGAATCACCAGAGCCGTCATGCGCGGCCTCCTTGCTCAGTAGCCGTCAAAGCCCGCTCCACCACCGCCATGCGAATGGCCACTCCATTCCGCACCTGTTCGAGAATCACCGACTGCGGACCGTCGGCCACGCCGGCCGTCACCTCCAACCCGCGGATGATCGGTCCCGGATGCATCACGATTGCGGTTGGCGCATGCGTCGGCCAGCCGCGGGCCGGTGAGCTGGTAGTTGGCCTTGTACTCTTCCAGATCCAGTTGCAGGCCGGCCAGCCGCTCGGCCTGGATGCGCAGCATCATCACCACCTGCGACTGGCGATTGCAGCCTCGAAATCCCGCTCGATCGTGATGCCCGGCCCCGCCTGCGCCGCAAGTTCCGGCAGCAGTTCTTTGGGGCCGCAAAGCACAACGCGCGCGCCCAGCCGGGGCAGCAGCAGCATATTGGAGCGAGCCACGCGGCTGTGCAGAATATCGCCGACGATGGTTACGGTGACGCCGGAAAGAGTTTCCGCAGTAACAGCCTCAACGCCCGGCCGCAGGTGAGTCAGAATCGTGCGCAGGTCGAGCAGCGCCTGGGTGGGATGCTCGTGCATGCCGTCGCCGGCGTTGAGCACCGGCAGGCGGGTCTCGGCCTCCAGCAGCCATGCCGCGCCGGAGGAGTTATGGCGCAGGATAATGGCCTCCGCGCCCAGCGCCCGCAGCGTCAGGCCGGTATCTTTCAGCGTCTCGCCCTTTTCAATGCTCGAGCGAAAGGCTTGAAACCAGCGTGGTGTCGGCGCCCAGGCCCTTGGCGGCCAGCTCAAAGCTGGTGCGGGTGCGCGTGGAGGACTCGTAGAAGAGCAGCGCCACGCGGCGCTTGGCCAGGATGCGATCCCGAACCAGCGGGTCCATGTTTTCCAGTTCCGTAGCGCGGGTGAGGATGTGGCTCACTCCGTCCAGAGTCAGGTCCGATGCCGAAAGCAGCGATCCCGGATGATAGGGGAACGGCGAGGCAGGCACTGGCGGAGTGTGTAGCTGGCGGCGGACTGGTGTTGCGGTTGGGTTCATTCGTCTCTCAGCTTCTAGCCTCTAGCTTCTAGCCTCCAGCTAAAAGCTAGAAGCTGAAAGCTAGAAGCTGCTTTCTTAATCCACCCGCTCGACCAGCAGCACCTGCTCGTCGTTGTCGACCTCGCGGAACTTTACCTCGATGATCTCGCGGCTGCTGGTGGGCACGTGCCTGCCGACGTAGGTGGCCTCGATGGGCAGTTCGCGATGGCCGCGGTCGATGAGCACGGCCAGTTGCACGCGCCGCGGACGGCCGTGGTCAAAGAGCGCATCGAGCGCGGCGCGGATGGTGCGGCCGGTGTAAAGCACATCGTCGCACAGCACCACGTCGCGGCCGTCGATATCGAAGCCGATCGCCCCTTCGGTGACCACCGGGCGCACGCCCGCCGTGGAGAGATCGTCGCGGTAGAACTGGATGTCGAGCATGCCCGTATCGACGGGACGCTTCTCGATGCCGGAGATCAGCTTGCCCAGCCGCTCGGCCAGCGGAATGCCGCGGCGCTTGATGCCGACCAGCGCCAGGTCGTCGCTGCCGTTGCTCTTTTCAACAATCTCGTGGGCCAGGCGCACCAGGGTGCGCTCGATCTCCGAGGCGGACATCAGCCTGCCCTTCACGCGCAGGCCGGGTTTGTCTTGGGCTTCGCTCATGGGCTCTCTCGCCGCTTGTCTCTCGCAGGATGATACGAGGGATTGCCGCTCCGGGGCAAGTTGTGGAGAAGTGAATCGAAATGCGTGGCTTGACGGCCGTGAAAAATGGGATGATTCCGCAGTGCGGAAAGCATTCCGGGACAGGGAAAAAGAGATGCTAGACTTCCGGCCTGCGGGCGCGGGCCAGCATCCGCGCCCCCAAAGCGCCGCCGCCGACAGCAAAGAGAATCAATAAGACTGAATTGAAAGCAAAGCCGAAGGTCTCAATGCCGGCGTGACCTTCAGGAGAGAGCATCAAGGCCTGAATCTGAGTTTGAGCGGCCTGCAGCTTGAGCGGCGTCCGCCGATCCCATCCGCTGAAGTCCATTGCTGGGCCAACTGCTGGCTCATGCTGACACGGGTCTTCCATTCGGCGTCGATCTGGCTGGACTGGTGGAAGACAAATCGCTCGACAAAAAGTGCTGCCGCCGCTGGCGCTGAATGCCAGCCAGCCGCCCAACAGCCGGTGACCAGGCCGATGCGGGCGCCTGCCCCGATGGTGATCCATGCCGGCCGCTGACTGCGCACATAAAGCACCACCGCCCAGGATGCGGCCGCAGCCATCCAGAACAGTCCCAGATGCCCAGCGGTGAAATCGCTGGAGAGCAGTCCTGCCGGAACCGCCAGTATCAGGGCCGCGCGCAGGGCAGGCTTCCACTCCACCTCGCTTGCATCCCGCACTGCCTCGTTCCACTGCTCCGGCTGGGCCTGTCCGGGAACGCCTTCCGCCGTGTACAGCAGTTGCGGCAGACCGCAGGCAGGGCAGTAGCAGTCTTCTGTCTGGATGGTCTGGTGGCAACGGGTGCAGGTGATTTCCATACTTCTAAGAGCCTATAGCATTCCCCTGCTGCGTGGCTTGCTTCAACTTGGCCGCCACAACGGCCTCAGCCGCTTTTACAGTCTCCTCCAGCGTCATGTGGGTCGAATCCAGCAGAACGGCATCCGGCGCCGGCTTCAGCGGCGAATCGGCGCGGTTGCGGTCGCGCTCGTCGCGGGCGCGCAGGTCGCGAATGACCTCTTCCTGTTGGATTGCCGGCGCGGGTCCGAGCTGGTCGAAGCGGCGCAGACCCCGCACCTCTGGAGCGGCGTCAAGAAAGATTTTGACCTGGGCATGGGGAAAGACCACGGTGCCGATATCGCGGCCCTCCATCACCACTCCGCCCTGGGCGCCCAGTTGCTGTTGCAGGCGGACCATCCAGGCGCGAATGGCGGGAAATACGCTTACCCGCGAGGCTGCGTCCGTCACAGTTGGATTGCGGATCAGGCCGGTTACGTCTTCGCCGTCGAGCAGGACGCGATTCTCCTCCTCGCCGGGCTCCAGACGGATGGTGGTTTGGGCGGCAAGTCTTTCCAGCCCCACGCACTCATCCAAAGGCAGTCCCGCGCGCAGCGCCTTCAGGGCGAAGGCGCGGTACATGGCGCCTGTTTCCAGGTTCAGCAGGCCAAAATGCCGGGCCAGGCACCGGGCAACTGTGCTCTTTCCCGCGCCCGCTGGACCGTCAATGGCTACGATCAGGTTGCGGACCGGCTCACTGCGAGGGCAAGGAACCTTCTTCCGCATTCATCAGCGCTTCTTCGTCCCCTGCTTGGGCCGGGAGGTATAGCCAATTCGATTGTTCTTCCCCGCCTTTGCGCCGGCTGCCAGAGCCGGTTTGCGGCTGGCGCGTGAGGTTGCGCTGGTCTTGGCTGTTGCCTTGGCGCCGGTGGAATGGCCGTTGCGCCGTCCCCACGCCGGAGCGGAAGACTTTGCGGTCCGCGTGCCGGATGAGCCGTTGGACGAACGAGTAGCGCTGCCTTTGGGCCGCAAGCCGTTCTTTGAGCCTGTTCCGTTGTGTGCTCCATTCCGCTTGGTGCTTGAGGCAGTCTTCGAACCCCATCGTGCGCCTGTCGCGGCTGGTCGTGAGCCGGTTGCCGGACGACGCGCTCCCGAGGTGCGGGATTCGGAGGCTTGCGCGCCGGGCCGGACGGCTGCCGTTGGGATCGATGTGGGCGCAGGCTTGCGGTCGCGCGAGTGGGTAGTCGGCCGGCTGAAATGGGGCCGTGCCGCGGCAGACTTCGCGCTGGAAGCAGGCTTGCGCGCCGCAGGGGGTCTGGAAGCGTGCGGTTCGGCTGCCGGGCGCGGCTTGATTGAGCCGGCGGGGCTGGTGAGGCAGGAGTCCGCGCCTCAAACTCGAATGCGTCCATCTCGTGGTCCCGTGAGCGCAGAAAGCTCGTGGAGGCCGGCATCGACGAACTGGAATAGGACGGTAGGAGGCTCAGCGAACTCCGGAAGCGTGCCGGCAACGTAAAAATGCGGCGCGTGGCCCAGAGAGATGGTATGCACCTGGCGGGTGGCCACCAGGCCGCGAAGCACCTCGCGAACCTTGCTGCGGGCGGTAAGCGGCGCCAGGAACAGCTCGACCTCTTCCATGCTGGCCGCGATCACAGCCTGCAGATAGATGGAGGCAAGCACCGAGATCGCCGTCACCTGCGAGGTGGATGCGCCTTCGGCAATGGCTTTCTGGAAACGCGTGCGGAGCAATTGCCATTTGGCCGGCTGGCCGGGCGCTGAGACTACGGGGATAATGCGAAGCTGCTGCCAGAGCTCGGTGATGGCGCGCAGAACAGCGCCTTCGGTTACTTCCCGGCCCAGCGCGCGTTTCAGCTCGGGGATGGTGGCGTCGCCCGCCTCCAGAAGCTTGTAAGCCTGGACGGCCAGTTGCGAAACCTGACGCGAACCCGTCAGTTGCGGGCTGCGACGCCAGTCGCGGTCGCCCCTGAGGGCATACACGTAGGGCAGAACCCAGCTGGCCACCACAAAGTCAGGCTGTTCGCCCGGCAGGCCCAGCAGGTTCAGCCGCACGGCCACGCCGTCGGTCTCCAGGCGCACCAATAGCTCTTCGGCCACCTGGACCAGCTTTTGATTGGGAGTAGGTGTTGCGCTCGCCTGCGAAGGCCTCAACAAACGAAGGCGCTATCGAGGAGGAGAACTGCCGCCGGGGCAGGAAAAGACATAAGCCGGTCTCCTCAATCCACGTCCGGGCATCCTCCATTACGAGTGTCCCGTGACCGTTCAAGCGCATCCTTTCGGCGCGCGATGCTTCCAATTGCTCTGATGTCAAAGAAAAACCTCACTTCCAGGCTGGCGCTAGGCGCCGGGCTTCCATCCCTCCTGAGAGGACGTTAGCCACCTTCCGGGCATTTCTAGATACGGTGGAAGGCCCGCTGTATCTCCTTCCAAGAATACAACAAAGCGATAGGACGTCCATGCGGGCAACTGGTTGGGTGGCTGGTTTTTGCCAGTTCCAAGAGTAACCACTCCATCCGAACCGGGTCGAGAGCGGTATTTATTTTGATAGCGGAATGGCAGGCGATAGAGGCGGCAATTCGCGTGCGGAGAGCCGTAAGATCCTCATTCTGCTTGGGTTCGTCGGAATCGGCGCTCGATTGCTCAATTACCTCGGCCAGCATCCGCTCCAGAGCCGCTCCCTCCAGTCCCACGGGCGCGGCTTTTACCGCAAGTGTTTGAGGGCCAAAGGGTTCCACTTCAAAACCATTGCGATCAAGCTCTTCGGCGATGCGAGCGAAGACCACCATCTGCCAGGGTTTGAGTTCCACCAGCAGGGGCATTAGTAACCTCTGGCGCTGTACCTTCTCGACCTGGCGATCGCGCAAAATTTTTTCAAAAAGAACCCGTCTCGTGTGCCACATGCTGGTCAATAATCCATAATCCGTCGTCTCCGGCGGCCAAAATGAACGATTCCCGCAACTGCGCCAGTGGGCGGAGCGATCCCAGCTGGTTCAGGTTGGCGGCGGCCTGTTCGGCCTCCACCTGGGCGGTCGCCGTCGCTGGGCTTGGTCCTCCGGCCGGTGCGCTGCCGGGACTTGGGGAGCAACCCTCCTCGACGGGCAGAGCCAGCCGGCTGGAAGAGCGCCGCCGCAGCCTCGCCCCAGGCCTGCTGGTCCTGCGCCCCCCATCCGCCCGGATGCAAAGCCCGGGCGTCAAAGGGCAGTCTGCCGGGAAACGGCGTGGGAACCCGTGGAGTCAGTTGGAAGGATTCGGCGTCTGCCTGGCGTTTGGAAAGCTGCTGGGATCGGAATCCGGCAGTGGGGCACTCTGCGGCGATCCGGGCAACGGCGAAGCTGCAGGGGGCATCAGCGAAGGGCTGGCCGCTGGCGCTGAATCCAGTGCGGCCAGGAATCCAGCGGCCGGGCGCGCCTTGATCAGAGCCGTCCGCAGACTGTCGCGGACAAAGTCGTGCACCAGGCTCTGCTGGCGGAAGCGCACCTCGGTCTTGGCGGGGTGCACGTTCACGTCCACCTCTTCGGGCGGCATCTCCAGAAAAAGCAGCACCACCGGAAAGCTGGTGGGAGGAATCACGTTGCGATAGGCCTCGGTGATGGCGTGCATCAGCAGCCGGTCGCGGATGAGGCGCTTGTTCACAAAAATATAAATCGAGTTGCGATTGAGTTTTTGCAACTCCGGCTTGGAGTAGAAGCCGCTCAGCCGCAAAACGCCCGGATCGCGCACCGGCTCGTCGGGATCCTTCTTCCAGGGCGGCGGCTCGGGCAGTCCGGCGTGGGCCAGCGGGGTTTCGGCGGCCACGGGCAGCAACTGGGCCAGCGTCTCCTTGCCAAATATTTGGTAAATGCGCTCGGCGGTGCGCGCAACCGGCGGCGCTGAGACGATGGTGTGCGTAGCGGAGATCAGCTCGAAGTGCTTCTCCGGGTGGGCCAGGGCATAGTGGGTCACCAGCGCCGTCACGTGGGCCAGTTCGGTGCTCTCGGCGCGCAGAAATTTGCGCCGGGCCGGAGTATTGAAGAAGAGATCGGCGACGGCCAGGGTGGTTCCGCGTGGCAAGGCAGCGTCGTCCACGTGCAGAATCTTGCCGCCTGCAATTTCCACCTCGGTGCCGCTGGCCTCGTCGCCCGTCGCCGTTCTCCAGCGTCACGCGGGCCACGGAGGCGATCGACGGCAGCGCCTCGCCTCTGAATCCCAGGGTCGCGATGGAGAGCAGGTCGTTGGCCGTGCGCAGCTTTGAGGTGGCGTGGCGCTCGAAGGCCAGCAGCGCATCGTCGCGGCTCATGCCCTGGCCGTCGTCGCTGATGCGGATCAGCCGCCGCCCGCCCGCCTCCACCTCGACGCGAATGCGGTTGGCGCCGGCGTCCAGCGAATTCTCCAGCAGTTCCTTCACCACCGAAGCCGGCCGGTCCACCACCTCGCCGGCGGCGATCTGGTTGGCGACCTGGTCGGGAAGAATGCGGATGCGGCCCATAGCTCCTTAGGGTAACGCAGGCGAGGGTGGGATGCGGCCGTTGAAAACGCGGTACAAATGCGGAGAGATCTTCAGTCTTTGATAGGATGGCCAATATAAATCATTAGAGGAGTAACGCAATCCATGAGAGTTGGAATCATTGGAACGGGCGCGATCGCCCGCAAGCATGCGCAGGCCTACAAGAACATTGGCTATCGGGTCACGGCTTGCACGATATACCACGGCCGAACGCGGGCGCAAGTTTGCCAAAACCTACGGAGCGGAGTTTGTCCCCTCGGCCGAGCAACTCTGCAGCCATCCCGAGGTGGACTTTGTCGATGTTTGCACGCTGCCGAATTATCGGCTTCCAGCGGTCGAGCTGTGCGCGCAGAATGGCAAGCATGTGCTGGTGCAGAAGCCGATGGCGATCGAACTGGAGACTGCCGAGCGGATGATCGTTCTCGCGCGGGATGCGGGGATTCAGCTCGGTGTGGTCAGCCAGCATCGCTTTGACGACTCGGTGATGTTTTTGAAGCGGGCCATCGCCGAGGGCCGGCTGGGCAAAATTCTCGAAGCGGACGCGTACGTAAAGTGGTATCGCTCCGCCGAATATTATGCGCCCAAGATCAAAGGAAGCTGGGCCGGCGAAGGCGGAGGCGCCTTGATCAACCAGGCCATTCATCAGATTGATATTCTTTTGCACCTGATTGGCCCGGTGGATGAGGTCTTCGCGCGATGGCAGCTTGGAGCTTTGCACAAGATCGAGTCGGAAGATTCGCTGAACGCCCTGCTGCATTATTCGTCGGGAGCCCTGGGCGTGATTCAGGCCGCAACGTCGTATTGGCCTGGATTTCCTGAAAGAGTCGAGATTCATGGAACCAAAGGAAGCGCCATCGTCACCGGCGATCAACTGACGGCATGGGACGTTCAGGATGACTCGGGAGAAGCTGCCCCGCTTGCAAAGCTGGCCGCTACAGGAGCGTCCGATCCCATGGCCATCTCTCTGCTCACCATCGAACGGCAACTGCTTGACTTTGGAGAAGCCTGCACGACAGGCAGACCTCCTGCGTGTACGGGCATGGATGGATTCAGGGCGCTCCAACTCGTCCGGAGCATCTATACGTCGTGTGCCGAAGCCAGGAAAGTTGAGATCGCACCGATAGTATTTTAGAACGATTCACATTCATTATTCAGGTTGTTGCGGCCGCCAGAACCGGCAACTCGGTCACAGCAAGCTGTCTTGCCGGGGGCGCAAAGAAAACCAAATCAGTTGGCCAGAGTAGCAATTTATTGCCTGATCGAACTCCGGCTGATCGACGCAGAGCACTAAACCTGCAGGCGAGTCCCCATGAACGAACCCCGCTCCATTAGACTGGTAGCACAATGAGACCTGTGCATAGATTGGGATGGGCCGCCCTGCCCGTTGCGCTGGCTGCGGGACTGGCAATTGCCGGATGCGGGACGCCGGGCGCGCCCTTGCCGCCCTCGCTCAAGTTGCCTGACCAAGGTGACGGATCTCTCCGCTACCCGCACCGGCAACCAGGTCTCGCTCACCTGGACCATGCCCAAAAAGAATACGGACAAACTGCTGCTGAAGGGCAATATCCCGGTGCGCGTCTGCCGCAAAGCAGGGTGCAGGAACCTGCGCCACGGCGGGCAGTCTGCAACTGGCTCCGGGAGCTGACGGCGTCTTCACAGAGACGCTGCCGCAGACCTCTGGCCGCCGGCGCACCCCGCCCGCTCACCTACTTTGTCGAGCTGACAAACCACAACGGCCGCTCGGCCGGACTATCGAATGACGCCGTCGTTCTGGCCGGCGAAGCGCCGGGGCCGGTGGCCGGCCTGACGGCCACAGGTACGCAAAGACGGGCATAGCCCTGCGCTGGACCCCTGACCAATCCGCCGCACAGGAGCCAGCCCGCACCGCCATCCGCCTCCACCGCAAGCTGCTCACGCCACCCGCCGCCAAGCCCACGCAAGGCCCACTCGCGCCGCCTCCTGAGCCGGTCGAACAGAGCCTGCTGGTGGACTCCGGCACACAATCCGGCCGCGCTCTGGACAAGAGCATTCGCTTCGGCCAGGTCTATGAGTATCGCGCCCAGCGCGTCGCGCGCATCGCCGTGGACGGGCAAACGCTGGAGCTCGCCGGTGAGCTCTCCGCGCCCATTCGCAGTCGAGGCTCTGGATATCTTTCCGCCCGCCATCCCCACCGGCCTGGCCGCCGTCGCCACAGCCGGCGATGCCGGCATGGAGACCTCGATCGATCTGAGCTGGCAGCCCGTCACGGACCCCGATCTGGCCGGCTACGCAGTCTATCGCAGCGAGTCCGGCGGCGCCTGGCGGCGCATCTCGCCTGCGCAGCCGATTGTTCCTCCGGCCTACCATGACGCCCAGGTCCAACCCGGACATACCTACAGTTATGCCGTCAGCGCCATCGACCAGGGCGGCCATGAGAGCGCCCGCTCCGCTGAAACTGAGGAGACGGTACCCCAACCCTGATGGTCTAAATTGCTCCGATGCAACCCGCATTCATCTGGCGAATCCAATAAAGCGGTACACTGGTCCGGAACGTGCTTGAAGTCCGAAGCGCCCATCCCCAGGAGGAATCATGCCGCAGAATCTGCCCAAAAACTTGCTTGACCAATTGCGCAAATATACTGTCGTCGTCGCCGACACCGGCGACATTGAGGCGATGCAGAAGTTTCGCCCCCAGGACGCCACCACCAACCCCTCGCTGATCACCGCCGCGGCCCAGTTGCCGCAGTATCAGCCCATCGTGGACGAGGACCTGGTCGAGGCGCGCAAGGAACTGGGCGGCAACGCAACCGATGCAGCCGTCGCCAATCTGGCCTTCCAGCGGCTGGCCATCGCCTTCGGGAAAAAGATTCTGGCCATCGTTCCCGGCCGCGTTTCCACTGAAGTTGACGCGCGCCTCTCCTACGATACCGCGGCCACCATCGCGCAGGCCCGCGCCATCATTGCCCAATACGATCATGCGGGCATCGGCCGCAACCGCATCCTCATCAAGATCGCCTCCACCTGGGAGGGCATCCGCGCCGCCGAAGTTCTTGAGAAAGAGGGCATCCACTGCAATCTCACGCTGCTCTTCGGCCTGCACCAGGCCATCGCCGCAGCCGATGCCGGCGTCACGCTGGTCTCGCCTTTCGTCGGCCGCATTCTCGACTGGTACAAGAAGGACACGGGCAAAGACTTCCACGGCGCCGAAGATCCCGGCGTCATCTCCGTGACCAGGGTCTACAACTACTACAAGCACTTCGGCTATAAGACCCAGGTGATGGGCGCCAGTTTTCGCAACATTGGCGAGATCGAGGAGCTTGCCGGCTGCGACCTGCTCACCATCTCGCCTCAACTTCTGGCAGAGCTCGAATCCACCGAGGGCGACCTGCCCCGCAAGCTCTCGCCGGAAGCCGCCAAGGCAATGACCATCGAAAAAATCCCCATGGACAAAGCCACCTTTGATCGCATGCACGCGGCCGACCGCATGGCCACCGACAAGCTGAAGGAAGGCATTGAAGGTTTTTCAGCCGCGCTGGTCAAGCTTGAGGCCCTGCTGGCCAAGCGCCTGGCCGAACTGGAATCCCGCGCCGCCGCAACCGTTTAATTGCAAACTCACCGATTCGCATGAAAGGGCAGCCCGCCGCGGCTGCCCTTTGTCTTGCGGCCCGACACTTCCGATTTGCAATCGAAACCCCACTCTGCTAACTAACTTTGATCCCCCTCTTGGCAAACGGCAAAGATGCGGTACGCTCTTTGTTAATGCAGAATGAACAGGCTATGGAGGTCGTCCCCGGCTTCTCGCAATGAGCACCCGGCCACAGCCAACAACAAAGGCGGCAACAATCGCCCACGGGAGGTGTGTATGCAGGCTCATCCGCTCGAACCTTTCTTCCACCAGGCGGTCCGCAACAGTTATGAGGGCAAGCTCGGCCTGCACGATCCTGACGTCACCGGCTATGTGGCGCGTCTGCTCTGCGAGTTCTCTCAGGCCGAAAATCTCTACAAAGTGCGCGACGACGCGGGCCGCCCCATCGAAGAGCTGACTGAAATGATGCAGCCGCGGACCCGGTCCACGGCACAGCGCCCTCCTTCGATGCCGAGCGCGCCTTGCGCAAGCACATCGGCGACTATGCGCTCTTCGTGGCCGGCATGTATCCCGAGGCCATGGGTTCCAACCGCCGCCTCCGCCGTCACCAGCCGAGTCTCGAAGAACTTATCCACGCCGGCAAGGAAAGCTACTACATTGTCAGCCAGTTCAACCTCTTCGAATACGAGCAGGAAGCCCCGCTCTTTGCGCGACTCTCCGACCGCTTCGAGCGCTGCATCCTGGGCCTCACGCTGGTCCGCGAAGAACTCGCGCCCCGCAAATCCCTCATGCCGCCACCGCAGGTGAATTAACACCGGACAGCGACTGCGTAAGAAGCGGGTGCCCCAGTCCCGCGTTTGGGACCTGGGAACCCGACCTTACCGATCACTGACCATGTACTCTGACCACACTGCCAGCACATTGCCCACTCCGTCAGAGAAGTGAAAGCGCCGCCCGCCCGGGAACTCGAAGGTGGGCACAACAATGCTCCCGCCCGCAGCCACAATTGCAGCCTCTGTTGCCTTCAAATCAGCGGAGTAAAGCACGATCAACGGCGCGAATTTCCCCGGCCCTTATGCGCCTCGCTCTTTGCAAAGCCGCCGTTGATGCCGGCGCTGGCCGCGTTAAAGCTAACGTAGTCCGGCCCATAGTCCACAAAACTCCAGCCGAAAACCTTCGTATAAAACTCTTTTGTTTGCCGATGCGTTCGATGTAGTTGATCTTGGTGTTGTGAATGCTCATAACTTCTCTCCTTTGTGAATTGAGTGTGGTGGGGAAAGGCCCGTGGCGTTCGAGCGGCGCAGCACACCTTCCCGGTGTGCTCTAGCGCCCCCATCCACATTCCCTCAAGAGACAAGTGCGGTAGAGACGCTGATTCACTGAAGGCGGACTCCGAGATCACACAGCTTAAGCGCAAACTTAAAATTACCGGCTAGCCAGAGGAAAACCGCCAACGAGCCCGGCATCGCAACGCCATTGATCTCCTGGTACCCGGTATTACTCAGGTTGCGAGCCGAAGATAAGGACGAATCCTCCCGACTCATGAGTCAGCGCGGCATTCCACACGGGATAAGGTGAAGCATTCCACGGCGGAATGCCCGGCTGCTGATAAGGCTTTGCAATCGCACAGAATTGGTCACAGTAACCATGCGTCCCAGCGAAGCCGTCCAGGTTGCATGAATGTTCACCACCGGATAGTTGAGCGCATACTCCGACTGCAGCCCGTTCAAGGAACCTTGCCCGCCAGCCAGCCCGGTCCACGCCACCTGAATTCTCTGCGACTTTGCCGGCATCCAGGTTGCAAAGGTCTCCACTCCCTGAAAATGCAGGCCGTTCAGATTCACCGCCTGCCATTGAGACGTAGGCGACGAGCGCACATAATCGATTGTGTCGTGCTCGCGGGAATAAAACCCTGTTGCGGAAAGTGAGAATCGGCTGGATGGCGCCCAATCCGCGCCTCCATCGCCTGACCATGCCGACTCCGGCTTGAGGTTGGGATTGCCGATGGTCGTCGGATCGGAGTAATAAAGGTCGGTATACGTCGGAATCCTGAATCCATACCCGCCGCTCGACCGCAGCTTCAGTTTTTCCGTCAGCCGCAAACTCCCCGCCAGATGCGGCGAAAGCACCGACTGCGCCCCGCCTGAAAAAATCTCCTCCCGCAATCCGGCAGACAAATTCCAGCGCTTCTTTGCCGGGCGCAAATCCAGGTCAACATAACCCGCGCCGCGATTGCGCGCGTGGAGTCCCAGGGCGTAAGAAAGCACTCCACTCGACAAGTTGTAGCTTCGGATGCTGTCGCCGTCCTCCTCCAGTCCGAACAGAAGCACGGATGTGGATGCAATTGGCTCGGTCCGCCGCAAAGAGGCCTGCCAGGATCCATCGATGTGGTTGTTTTCATAGACAGACGGATCGTTGCGCAGCAGAACATAACTCGTCCGTATGCCGCCGGTAACCGAATGCCGCCTCCGTGCGGCTGCCTAACTCCTGGCGCGCCGAAGCAAACCATCCCTTGGTCCGCTCCCATGAGTTATAGGGCCCATAAAACTGGTTTGCGCCGAAGGATTTGTCGCTCGCGGCAAAGAGCAGATCGGAAACTCCCAGGCGCGAACTCGCCCAGTTTTCTGAGCGAAGCTTCTTCATTGCGGTAATCGCGATCATTCTGGCAATCGCGGTACAGTTGCTGTGGATCGCAGCCAAGCAGTGTATGCCGCGTCTGCCATAAATCCCGTGGAAAAGTTGCGGTCCGCGGTCAGTCGGCTGCTCCATCGCTTACGCACCAGAGTTCCCAGCAGCGATTCTTCCTCTGAGCCAAAGCTGCCCCCGCCGGCGCGCAGACGAAGCGTAGTTGCGGTCGGCGCGGCGGTCAAAAAATCAACCACGCCGCTCAGCGCATCCACTCCGTGCAGCGTGGAGCCAGCCCCGTGCAGAACTTCGATCGAGTCCATCGCGTCCAGCGGAACAGGAAGGTCAAGATTGTGATGCGCAGGTCTGGCTGTCGTTGATGCGAAATCCATTCAGCAGCACCAGAGTCTGCTCAAAAGTTCCTCCGCGCAAAACAATATCCGCCTGCCCGCCGCCCGCGCCGCGCTGTTCCAGAAAAACCGACGAATCCTGCCGCAGCAAATCCTGCTCCGATTCGAAGCGAGAGAACCTTCGTTTCCACCGGCAGCACCAGCACGGAAGAAGGCGACTCCGCCAGAGGCGTCGGGACCGGCGAACCAAGAACCACGACCGTCTCAGAGGAATGTGGAAGCGGCGCGGACTGAGGCACAGACGAGTTCTGGGCCAAGACTGCGGCCGCGCAGGCTGCCAGCAGAAGGCAGACTGCAATGCGTATCGTTTTGGGAGTAGGCATAGATTGGCTTTCTCTGCGATCCTCCTTGTTCATTGCCCGGTATTCAAGGATAATTTGATATTGTTCTGAATAATTGAGCAGGTAAACCATTATGATAGTGCCATGCGTATCGATGCTTTTCTAGAGGAAAGTCCCATGTTTGCGGTCAACCGCGCGGCTCGGCGGTTCGAGTCGCTCACAGCGCAGGTTCTTGCGGAAGACAACCTCGGTTTTCTTGAGGGGCTGGTCCTTGCGGCCATGTTCTTTGAATCGCCCTTGCCGGTGAAACCGTCGCAGTTGGCGGCAACATTTGGAACCACGCGGGGCAATGTGAGCCATTGTGTTTCGTCTTTAGAGGGCAAGGGACTCTTGCAGAGAAAGATCGATACAGAGGACGCGCGTGCCTACCAGCTTACATTGAAGCCGCAAGGCAAGAAATGCGCGATGCGAGTGATTGGCGCTTTTGACAAATTGCAGAAGAAGTTTGAGCAGGAGGTTGGAAAGACCTCACTGAAAGAGATGCTCAAGGCTATACGTAAGCTCGAAGCGCTTTTCGCAAAAACTAGAGGTTAGCAAAGTGATCCGCTTACTGCTTCACTATCAGAATTTGCCCTGGATTTTCCCCCACTACGACGCCTTCAGCATGTCCACCCAGGTCCAGCATCAGTTGCCGCAATGCGCCGTTGTGCAATACATTGTCGCGGATTACGCAGTTCCGCAGCCCCTGGTAAACGATGCCGTACGAGGGGCTGAACATCCCTGTGTCGTCCGTCGTCTCTGTACTGCCTGAATGTTGTTGCCCATGCACGTCACGCCTTCGCATCCGTCCATGCAGAATCTGCGCGGAGTCGTGGCTCTCCGGATCGGCCAGCTTGCCGCTGCGCTTGAAAAAGTTTCCGGTGATGGTGAACTGCGTGCACGGAACGCGGCCCTTGCGCAGAGCTATTCCGCACGTTCCAGCGCGATCGAAGAAGTTGCCCGTGATCTGGTAGCCGTCGCCGCCCGTCACGAGCATGTTCTCCTCGCCATTCCACTCGATGCGATTGGCGGTGAACGTGACCGAGGCATTCTCTTCGCGCGCCGCGAAGCCCGCCCGCTTGTTGCCCGAGAACCAGTTGTCAATCAGAAATCCATCCCAGCCGCGCAGGCTCAGTCCGTCCCCATGGTTGTAGGCAAGCTGGCAGTGGCGCACGCTGAAGCACCACACGCAATCCAGATGCGCGCCGTCGCCTGTGAAGTGCGCAACCTGGCAGCGCTCGATGCGGAACCCGTCCTCGTGCTTACCAAATTGCGTTCGGTTCGTAAAGATCCCGTGGATGCCCGTGCCCAATCCGCGGCCGTCCAGCGCCAGCCCTTCGATTGAGGAGCCGCGCGCGTCCGTGAGATTCAGAAGGCCGGCCGCATCGCCACTTGCCAGCCGCAGCACAGTTCCACCCGGGCCGCTGTAATTCCACGCTGGAATGCCGACCAGCGCCGTGCCGGGCCGCACATGGAGTTCCCGCGTGAGGTAAACACCCGGCGAAAGAAAAACCCCGCCGCTGATTTCTCCCGCGGCGTCCAGCGCCCGCTGCAGCGCCGCCGTATCGTCAGTCTTTCCATCCCCTGCCGCACCCAGGGCGCGGGCATCGAGTAATCCTTTGCCTGCGGTCGCATGCTGTGCACTCAAAGCTCCAGCGCCGAACATGAGTGAAGCGCCGCCTATCATCGCGCCGCGGGTCAACTCGCGGCGGCTAATTATGGTTATCTCTTTCTGAGCCATGCTTCCTCACCTTTCGCCGATCCGAAACGCCTAAGCAAATTACAGAAGAGTATTGAACACAAGTAGGAAATAAGTCCGCATTTTTGTTAAAGGATGTACCGGCTCAAATCCTGATCTTTCACCACCGACGCCACCATCTGCTTCACATACGCGTCGCTCGATGAGAAATACCTTCTCCGGACCGGAAGCGGTCATGCGCTCCAGATAGGGCAGCGGCGTTGAGGACTCAGCCTTGATGGCCTCTGAAATGCGCTGCGGCCTGTTCTTCATCCGGCGCACGCCGGGCCACGTCGGGAGCCAGAAAGCTCACATCCTCAAGCACCCGCTCCATAATCGTATGCAGCCGCCGCGCCCCGATATTTTCCGTCTGCTCATTTACCTTGAAGGCAAACTCCGCCATCTCCCGCAGCGCCTCGGGAGCAAACTCCAGCCGCACCCCTTCAGTCTCAAGCAGCGCGGAGTATTGCTTGGTCAGCGAAGCTTTGGGCTCGGTAAGAATGCGCAAAAAATCGTCCACGGTAAGCGACTGCAACTCCACCCGGATCGGGAACCGTCCCTGCAACTCGGGAATCAGATCGCTGGGCTTCGAAACATGAAACGCGCCGGCGGCGATAAAGAGAATGTGGTCGGTGCGCACCATGCCGTAGCGCGTATTCACCGTCGTTCCTTCCACGATGGGCAAAATGTCGCGCTGCACGCCCTCGCGCGAAACGTCGGGCCCGTGCCCGCTCTCGCGCCCGGCAATCTTGTCGATCTCGTCCAGAAAAATAATCCCGTTTGACTCCACCCGCTCCACGGCCGTGCGGTTCACCTGGTCCATGTCGATCAGGCGGCCCTCTTCTTCCTGCACCAGGTAGTCGAAGGCGTCTGCAACCTTCATCTTTCGCTTCTTGCTGCTGCCGCCGAAGATGTTGGGCAGCATATCTTTGAGGCTCATCTCCATGTCCTCAAAGTTCTGGTTGCTGATGATGCCAAATTGCGGCGTCCCGCGCTCGCGCACGTCCAGCTCCACCTGGCGGTCGTCCAGTTTGCCCTCGCGGAACTGCTGGCGCATCTTCTCGCGCGAGCGCTGGTAGCTCTCCGTGCCGGGCAATGTGAGCTGACCCTCGGCAGCCGGCGGCGCGGGCGGCGGAGGCGGCAGCAGCACGTCCAGCAGCCGCTCCTCGGCGTTCATCTCCGCGCGGTCTTCCACCTCTTCCAGCCGTTCTTCGCGCACCATGTCGATGGCGATCTCCACCAGGTCGCGGATCATCGACTCCACATCGCGGCCCACGTAGCCCACCTCGGTAAACTTTGAGGCCTCCACCTTTAGAAACGGCGAATTGGTCAGCTTGGCCAGCCGGCGCGCAATCTCCGTCTTGCCCACGCCCGTAGGCCCAATCATGATGATGTTCTTGGGCATGATGTCGTCGGCCAGATCGGGAGGCAGCTTTTGCCGCCGCTGCCGATTTCTGAGCGCAATCGCAACCGCACGCTTGGCGGCGCGCTGTCCGACCACGTGCTTGTCGAGTTCCGCCACAATCTCGCGCGGAGTCAGCTCGTCCAGCGAGAGATCCTGTTCTTCGGCGGATGCGGGCAAATAAATGGCCATTCTTGGTTCCGATTACTCCGGTTCCATTGTCTGATGTTTCCGTGATCCCGTGTTTCGATCAGTCCACGATCTTTCAGTACTCCTGACTTTGCTCACAAAGATTAGTCGGCGCATTCACCCTAGGACACGCGCTTTACCCTGGTCACGCCCTTCACGGCTCGCTAGCCCTTCAGCTCCTCAATCGTAATGTGGTCGTTGGTATAGATGCAGATCTCTCCGGCAATCTTCATGGCCTTTTCTGCAATTTCGCGTGCGCTCAGATCGGTATTTTCAATCAGCGCCCGTGCCGCGGCCGTCGCATAGCTGCCGCCTGAGCCGATGGCCGCCAGCGGCTCATCCGGATCGATCACGTCTCCCGAGCCGGAGATCAAAAACGTCTGCCCCTTGTCGGCCACCAGCAGCAGCGCCTCAAGGTTGCGCAGCATCTTGTCGGTGCGCCAGTCCTTGGCCAGCTCCACGGCCGCCCGGTTCAAGTTTCCCGCGTACTGCTCCAGCTTGGACTCAAAGCGCGCAAACAGGCTGAAGGCGTCCGCCGTCGAGCCGGCAAATCCGGCCAGAATCTTCTCCTGATAAAGCCGCCGGATCTTCTTTGCCGAGTGCTTCAGCACATGCTCGCCCAGGGTCACCTGGCCGTCGGCAGCCATCACCACGTCCCCGTTGCGCCGCACACAAATCACCGTGGTGGAGCGAATCCGGGAATCTGGTGCCGTTGCGGAACTCTTGCCCAAATCCACGAAAAACCTCCAAAAAATCAAGCATCCGGCATGTCAAAACTCAAAGAAGATGCATTCACGAGTATATCGCAGCAAGAAAGTCAAGCGCTGCCGCTTCCCATCCCAGCCTCCGCAACGCTCCGATTCCGGCTGCGGTATGCTCTTGGATAGGGACTCGCCGCGCGAGGTCCCGTATGGGGTCCCGCCCGGAATGACCAGCTTCAACGCAAATACATGGGTGACAGTCGCCGGCCTGGTTGCTCTGGGTAGCGTTGCTCTTTTGCTGGTGCTGCGCAAGCGCCCCCCCACCAGGGCTCGAACCTGGGACCTGCGGATTAAAAGTCCGTAGCTCTACCAACTGAGCTATAGGGGCGACGGAAATTCAGGATACTGGGTGGCAACCGATGCTCGTTTTAGGATTGGGCCCGCGGTGACCTAAGCTTGCGTGGCTCCCAACGTAACTGCGTTGCGAGTGCCCCGGAGTGATTCGGTTCTGGCCCCCATCGTCTAGTGGCCTAGGACGCCGCCCTTTCACGGCGGTAGCACGGGTTCGAATCCCGTTGGGGGTACGCGCAACGCGGCAACGTCGGAGCGAGCAGTACAGCAAGGCCCTGTGGCGCAGTTGGTTAGCGCGCCGCCCTGTCACGGCGGAGGTCGCGGGTTCGAGTCCCGTCAGGGT
Organism: uncultured Acidobacteriaceae bacterium; assembly: GCA_963724755.1. Lineage (GTDB taxonomy): Bacteria > Acidobacteriota > Terriglobia > Terriglobales > Acidobacteriaceae > Telmatobacter. The sequence goes on along the minus strand of CAVRVZ010000014.1, from coordinate 11,178 downwards.
CGCCAACGCGGCGAGGCACACGTTGCCTTCCGGCCAGGTAGCTCAGTCGGTACGAGCGTCCGCCTGAAAAGCGGAAGGTCGCCGGTTCGATCCCGGCCCTGGCCACTGTGAGAGCTTGCTGGTAAGCAGCTTTGCTGACAGCTCGAATGCGCCGTTCGATCCGCCGGACGCCCAGTTTATCCGCGGTATGTCCGCCATCACGGCAGCCTCAGGGCTTGTCCCGCGCATACCGTGGCAGAAGCAGCGACTTTGTCACGACGACTGTGCGGCCGCGTCTGTGTCGTTGCCCTCCAACTCCTTCTTTGCCACTACCAGCTCCGCTTTGGCGGCGGCGTCGACCTGCGGATATTGCGGGTTGAGACCCCGCAGCGTCTCGAGCAGCACTGCGGAAGTCGACACGTGGCTAAACCATTTGTGATCTGCGGGGATGACATGCCAGGGTGCCCAGACGGTGCTGGTGTGACTGAGCATGTCTTGAAAGGCTCGCTGGTAGTCGTCCCAGAACGCGCGCTCGTTTAGGTCCGCGACGGAGAATTTCCAGTTCTTCTCGGGCTCGTCGATGCGTTCAAGGAACCGGCGCGCTTGTTCGTCTTTGGAGACGTTGAGAAACAGCTTGACGATGGCGGTCCCGTTGTCGGTGAGGTAGCGCTCCCAGGCGTTGATGTCACGGTACCGTCGCTGCCAGATGTCCCCTGCGTCAAGCATGGCGGTGCGCGGCCACAAGGTCTCAGGGTGTACACGGGTGATCAGTACGTTCTCGTAGTGGGACCGGTTGAAAACCGCGATGCGGCCCAGTTCCGGCAGGCAGCGTTGGTGGCGCCAGAGGTAGTCATGTGCCCGCTCGGTCGCCGATGGCGTCTTGAAGCTGTACACGTCGACGCCCTCGGGGTTGAGGCCACTCATGACGTGTTTGATCGTGCCGTCCTTACCGGCCGCATCGATCGCCTGAAGGATGATCAGCAACGACCGGTCGGCCTGCGCGAAGAAGCGGTCCTGCAGATCCAACAGCGCCGCCTTCGCCTCAGCGAGCACCGCCGCGCCGTGGTCTTCTCGAAGCTGTTTGTCGTAGCGGTCGGGATCGAAATCCTTGGCCAGGACCACCTTGGCCCCCGGCTCTACCCGGGTGGCCTCTGCCAGCCTCTTCCATTGCGCCGGCAACTTCTCCTCCTGGTCATGTCGCATGCCCGTTGGTCAGGACGGCCCCGCGGGAGAACACTGTCAGCGTGGCAGATGGTGACCGGAATTGGCCACTACGGTCGGCGTGGGCCACCCGCGGCGTGCGGGGTGCGGCGGGTGTTGATCGCCGGCTTCGCCTAAGTGAGATCAAGTGCGTTGCCCGCATACCCATGCGCCACGCCAACGACGTCGGTGACTGCGCACCATAGCGGGCCGGGACGTCGAGGACGTCAAGATCGGAGTCATTCAAGCCGATCGCCGCCGGGCGCACAGCGATGAGAGTCGCCGCCTGCCTCTCGCCTACAAAACAATCTGACGCGGTATGGGGCACCGTCTGGCGCATTGGCTGTCATCCTTAGTTTCGTGGCCGAAGCCAAACACGTCGTCTTGATTCACGGCTCCTGGAGCCGTGGGGAGCAGTTGGCTCCGGCCCGCGCCGCATTCGAAGAGCGTGGCTACACGGCGCACACCCCGACGCTGCGCCATCACGAATTGCCCATGCACGAAGGCGCGATGAAAGTCGCGTCACTAAGCCTTCGGGACTACACCGACGACTTGGTGGCATTCGTGAATTCGCTGGATTCCCCACCGCTTCTGATAGGTCACTCGATGGGCGGGCTGCTGGCGCAGCTGGTCGCCGCGCGCACACGCCAAGCTGGCTTAGTGGCAGCATGCCCCGGCCCGGCGGCGGGCATCCTCGGTGCGACCCGCACAACCTTGCGCATGTCCCTGCCGCACTTGTTACGGCCACGTTCCTGGACCAAGCCGTGGCGCCCCCCGACGTTCGAGCAATTTCGACGCTGGATCGCCAACACGCAGACCGAGGACATCGCCCGGGAGATATATGACGGTTTGGTCTGCGAATCCGGGCGCTATCTCTGGGAACTGCTCCTTGCGGTGCCAAGGCTTTCGAAGGCCACCGTTGTCGATTTCGCGGCGGTCACTGCCCCCGTGCTGGTGATTGGGGCCGAGTGTGACCGCATCGTGTCGGCCGGAATCGTGCGCCGAACCGCAGCCCGGTACCAGCACGGCACCTCCGTTGAGATTCCCCGCTCTGACCACATGGTGTTTTCAGGGGCGGCTCTACCGGTCACTATGAGCTACATCGACGATTGGATGGCTAGAAATCATGTCCTCGCCGCTGACGCTAGATGAACCGCGCCGTCACGGCATCGCCTCGGCCAAGGCGATATGCCCCTCGAAGCCAAGCGTTTTCGCCATGTCGCGGTAGCGATCCCGGAACTGCGCATAAGTCGCGGCATCGCCGCGAGCCCGCGCCAGCAGAGCCCGCAGCCGCAGCAGCGGAACCTCGAACAGGACGAATCCCGGGTCGGTCGGCTCCGCTGCCAGCCGGTCGATCGCGGCCTGCGCCTCCTTGAGGTCGGCGCTCGTGCCGCGCTGCAGCAGTGATTCCACCAAGACCCTGATGGCCTCTCCAAGGGAGAGCGCGTCGCCCGCGTCGAACGTGTAGTCGACGACCGCGCGTGCCAACTCGATGGCGCCGTCGATATCGCCGGTTCTGGCTTTCTCCTTCGCGATCTCGGTGTCGACAGTCCGCACTACGTTTTTCGCGTACCCATGCCGCAAGTTAGCTTCACGAAACTGGGCGAGCAGCGCGAAACCGGCCGCGCGTTGCGAACCGCCCTGATTGATGAGGACAAGGCCGCGACTCACCCGGGCGGCATCCACCGCGAAGTCATCGCCGGAATGCTCGGCCATCTCCATCGCTTCGGCGGTGTCCCGGTCAGCCGCCGCGTCGGGCAGCAACGCCCCGGCATGGGCGGCGAAGCGGTACTTGTACACCACGGGGATGTGATAGGGACGTCGGGTCGACGCTGCGGGCCATCGCGATCGCCTGGTCGAGGTCTTCCCTCCAGCCTGGAACACCGAGGCAATATCGACAGCTGCCACGCATGAGGATCGCCATCGCCAACGGTGACCCGATGGGGCCCAGACTGCCCTTGGTGGGATCGCCGTCGGCCAGGTCGATGACGCGCTGCGCCAAGCGCAGACCTTCGGCTGCCTGGCCTGCCATCCACATGGATTGGGCTCACGATCAACATCAACGTCAACGCCGGATCGGCGATCGACTCGAGCAGCCGGCTGCAGTCCGACGCAAGCCGCGCCGCTTCCCGGTAGCGGTTATGGAATACCAGCGCCGTCATCAGGCCGCCCATGCCGATCGCCAGCGACACTGTGTCGCCGGCGGCGCTGCAGAGGTCACGCAGTTCGTCGAAGCCGGTGTCGGCGATGCTGCCGGCGACCCGGACGGTGTTCATGCACAGCAGAGTCCGCGGGGCGATGCGCATCGACGCCCGGCCCGGGTCATCGGTGGGCAACCGGTCGGCGACCGTTCGGGCCCGTTCCCAGCTGATGCGCGCGGCCCTGATATCGCGGGATTGCGCCCATGCCCCGGCGCGCATGTGCCAGCCGAAAGCGGCGCGCAGGTCATCGGCGGCCTCGAAATGCTCGGCGATCAGCGCCGCGTTCTCATCCAGCGAATCCGGGTGGCGTTGTTCGATCGCGGTTGCCAGACGCCGATGCAGTTCGACGCGGTCGGACTTCAGCTGTGTTTCGTAGGCCACGGTCCGGATCAGCGGGTGGTGGAAGGCGTACTCGGCGTGCGGGGTGAACCGCACCTGGTCGACGAGTTCGGCAGCGATCAACTCGCCCAGCTCAGCCTCACCATCGAGCAACGCCAACTGCTCTGCACCAAACCGCAACCCGATCACCGCGGCGGCATTCAGAGTCTGCTTGGCGGCGAGGGCGAGCCGGTCGATACGGGCGGCGATGGTGGCCTGCAGGGTCGCCGGCACGGCGGCATCGGCATGATCGACCTGGCAGACATAATTACCACGGGCTCCGGTCAGCACACCCCGCTCGGCCAGATCGCGCACCATCTCCTCGACGAAAAACGGGTTACCGGCGGCCCGCTCGGCGATCATGGTGGCCAACCCGCCGACCGAGCGGTCCGGCCCGAGCAGCTCGGCAAGACCAACGCTGCGGTCTCCGAATCGCTCAGCGGCGCAAGGGCGATGCTCTGCGCACCGGGCACCCGGCTCAACGCGCCCCGATATTCGGGGCGGTAGCTGATCAGCACCAGCGAGTGCGTCTGCGGGACCACCGCCACAAAGTCGGCAAGCAGGGATTCGCTGACCTCGTCGATCCAGTGCAGCGTCCTCAATGACATAGACCGCCGGGGCTTTTCGGGCCAGCGACGCGGCATTGACCAGCGCGGTCAACCGCCGCCGCCGGGCATCCGGATCGATCTTGGCCAGCGCCACCTCAGGGTCGGCGATGCCCAGCAAGTCCTCCAACAGCAGCACGTCCTCGGGGTCGGCATCAGGGAACCGAGCCCGCACCTGCGTGCGGGCGGCCGAGTCGTCCAGATCACCCACGCCGATGGCTGCACGCAGCAACCGCGCCACGACGTGAAACGGGATGTCGCTGGCGTGTGATTCGCAGAAGGCGGTGAACACCTCCACACCCCGGGCTGCTGCCATTGCGGTGACCTCGCGCACCAGACGGCTCTTGCCGATGCCCGGTGACCCCACCACGCCGACCACCGCGCCGTGGCCGTCGATGGCGCGGTCCAACAAGCCCTCGACCGCGGCCATCTCCCAGCGTCGGCCGACCAGATTCGACTCCGCACGCCCGGCGGCGCGATGCCCGTCGGCCATGCCCAGCAGCCGACGGGCGGGCACCGGTTCCTCGGCACCCTTGATCCGAACCAACTCCAACTCACCCAGACTCGCCGCGCCCTCCACCAGTCGCGCCGTCGACGCGCTGAGCATCACCCCACCCGGCGGGGCCACCGACTCCATCCGCTGCGCCATCCCGACCTGCTCACCCACGGTGGCGTAGCCGAACTGGCCCGAACCCATCCCACCGGCGATCACCTCACCGGAGTTCAGCCCGACCCGCAACCGCAGATCGATACCGTCGCGCTCGCCGCACATCGACGGCAAGCCGCGTCGCCTCCTCCTGAATGCCCAAGGCCGCCAGACAGGCCCGAACGGCGTGGTCCTCCAACGCCACTGGCGCGCCGAACACCGCCATGATCCCGTCGCCGGTCCACTGTGCGACCGTGCTGCCGTACCGCTGCACCACCGCCGCACAGCGGTCGGCGAGCTCGGCCATGATCTCGCGCAACCGCTCCGCACCCACCGCCGCGGCGATGTCCATCGAATGCACCACATCGGCGAACAGCACCGTGACCTGCTTGTACTCAGCCGGGTGTCGTGGCAGCCGCAACCGCCGCACCGCACTCGTTACAGAACTTCGAGTTCGGCGGCAGCTCGGTACCGCATGCAGTACATGCCAATTCGGTAGACGTCATGGCATCGCCTCGGCCCACGCGATATGCCCCTCGAAGCCAAGCGTTTTCGCCATGTCGCGGTAGCGATCCCGGAAGTCGCGCATAAGCCGCGGCATCGCCGTGAGCCCGCGCCAGCAGAGCCCGCAGCCGCAGCAGCCAGATGTCGCGCATCACCAGACCCTCATCGGCTGGCGCGGCCGCTAACCGCTCGATCGCGGCCTCGGCTTCGGCCACGTCACCGTCGGTCCCGCGATCGAGCAGTGTCTCCACCAGAACACCCGTCGCAGGAACGCCCCACGCCAGCAGCCGTCCCTCGCGGAACAGATGGTCGACGGCGGCGCGCATGAGCGGTATGGCCTCATCGCGATCTCCACGCCGAGCCCTCTCACGCGCCAAGTACACCTCGACGAGCGGTAAATCGCACAGGTTGTGTCCCCGGCGCAGGAACACGTCGCTGACCTCGGCCAGGAGCTGCTGTCCGCGGTCACGCTCCGCAGCCGTGTGGCGGTGCACCAGCGCAACGCCCAGCGTCATCCGGGCGAGGGCCAACGCGAGGTCATCACCGGATCGTTCGGCAATCCGTAGGGCATCCTCGATCTCGCGCACCGCGGGATCGTCGGGCGTCAGCACGCCAGACGGTATCCCCGCGAAGTAGACGCAGGCGACGACCGTGGCGTAGGACATGGGGTCGGCGCTGCGGGCCATGGCCAGGCCGTGCCGCAGGTCGTCGCGCCATCCGGGACGACCCAGGCAATACCGGGCAATAGCCCGCGTCGCGAAGGCGAGCGCCAACGGAGACCCGAAAATGAAGTTGCCTTTAGACGGGTCACCGTCGGCCAGGTCGATGACCCGCTGTGACCAGCGCAGCACGTCAGACCACTCGGCGCTTTCACCCTTGGCGTAGATCAGCGGCGAAGGACAGCCCCACCGTCAAGGTCGGATCGCCGATCGACTCGATGAGGGCCCAGGCTTCCGATGCCAGCTGCGACGCCTCGCGCATCCGGGCCTGATACGCGTGATCCATCACCAGCCCCGCCATGGCGATGGCCAGTGACGCCTTGTCCCCGGCGGCGGTGCACAACTCCCGCAATTCATCAAAGCGGTCGCCGGCAACGTTCACTGGACTCGCCAGGCGGTCCCGCACAACATGGTGCGCGGGGCGATGCGCATGGCCGCTCGGTTCGGGTCATCGGCGGGCAGTGCGTCGGCGATCTTTTGGGCGCGCTCCCAGCTCAGTCGCGCCGCGGCGATGTCGCGGTTGGTCGCCCACGTTGCGGCGCGCATGTGCCAGCCGTAGGCGGCGTGCAGATCACCGGCGGCCTCCAGATGTTCGGCGATCAGCGCAGCGTTCTCCTCGGCCGCTGCCGGGTCACGGGATTCGATTGCGGCCGCCAGCGCCGGTGCAGCTCGGCGCGATCCGATTTGAGCTGTGATTCGTAGGCCACCGTGCGGATCAGCGGATGGCGGAACACATACTCGGGTTGCCGGGTGAACCTGCACCTGATCGATGAGCTCGCGCGCCGATCAGCTCCTCGACGGCAGGATCGATGCCCAAGCGTTTCCAGCAGGTCGCGGCTGAACCGCGAGCCGATGACCGCCGCCGCGCTCAAGCGTGCGCTTGGCCGTCGGGTCCAGCCGGTCGATGCGCGCGGCGATGGTCGCCTGCAGCGTGGCCGGCACGCTCGACCTCGGCGACATCGGCCGGCGAGACGTAGGCGCCGCGCTCGCCGCGCAGCACGCCGCGCTCGGCCAGTTCGCGCACGATCTCCTCGGCGAAAAACGGGTTACCGGCGGCCCGCTCGGCGATCATCGTGGCCAACCCGCCGACCGAGGGGTCCGGGCCCAGCAGCTCAGCGACCAGCGCCGCGGTTTCCGAATCGCTCAGCGGCGCAAGGGCGATGGTCTGCGCGCCGGGCACCCGGCTCAACGCGCCCCGATATTCGGGGCGGTAGGTGATCAGCACCAGCGAGGGCGTCTGCGGGATCACCGCCAGGAACGTCGGCCAGCATCGACTCGCTGACCTCATCGATCCAGTGCACGTCCTCGACGACGATAGACCGCCGGGGCGTTGCGGGCCAGCGACGCGGCGTTGACCAGCGCGGTCAACCGCCGCCGCCGCGCATCCGGATCGATCTTCGGCAGCGCCACATCGGGTCGGCGATGCCCAGCAGGTCATCGAAGCAGCAGCAAGTCCTCCGGGTCGGCGTCGGGAACCCGGTCCCGCACCCGCGCGCGGGCGGCCTGCGTCGTCCAGACCGCTCGACGCCGGTGGCCGCGCGCAGCAGCCGCGCCACCACATGGAACGGGATGTCGGCTGGCGTGCGATTCGCAGAAGGCGGTGAACACCTCGACACCGCGGCCGCCCGCCATCGCCGCGACCTCGCGCACCAGTCGGCTCTTGCCGATGCCCGGCGGTCCCACCACGCCGACCACCCCGCCGTGGCCGTCGATCGGCGCGTCCAGCATGCCCTCGACGGCGGCCATCTCCCAGCGCCGACCGACCAGATTCGACTCAGCACGCCCGATCAGCGCGATGCCGCGTCGCCCATGCCCAGCAGCCGACGGGCGGGCACCGGCTCGTCGGCGCCCTTGATGCGCACCAACTCCGGCTCACCCAGACTCGCCGCGCCCTCGACCAGCCGCGCCGTCGACTCGCTGAGCATCACCCCGCCCGGCGGGGCCACCGACTCCATCCGCTGCGCCATCCCGACCTGCTCACCGACGGCGGTGTAACCGAAAGGCCCCGAACCGATCTCACCGGCGATCACCTGACCGGAGTTCAGCCCCACCCGCAACTGCAGATCGATACCGTCGCGGTCGTCGACCTCGACGGCCAGCCGCGTCGGCCTCCTCCTGAATGCCCAAGCGCCGCCAGACAGGCGCGAACGGCGTGGTCCTCCAACGCCATCGGCGCGCCGAACACCGCCATGATGCCGTCGCCGGTGAACTTGTCGACCGTGCCGCCGTAGCGCTGCACCACCGCCGCGCAGCGGTCGACCAGCTCGGTCATGATCTCGCGCAACCGCTCCGCACCCACCGCCGCGGCGATGTCCATCGAGTGCACCACATCGGCGAACAGCACCGTCACCTGCTTGTACTCCGCATGGGTGTCGTGCGCGGCGACCGGCGCACCGCAGCCGTCACAGAATCGCGCACCCTCGCGCGGCTCGGTGCCACACGTGCGGCACGCGGTCGCTGCGGTCATCCGACCCTCCGCCGCCTCCGGCCCCCAGGTCCCAGTTCACCAGCATAAGGCACTAGCCGCTTCGCAGAAGAGGTTGATCGGTACAGCGCGACCGGCGCGTCGTCTGGCTCGGCGTCGCTGCTAAGTGGTAGCGCGCCGAAACCGGAGCGAGATTGCAGTAGCGCGGTACTGCGCTCGTCGCACGGCCGGTGGCTGACGATTCGCATCGCAGAAGTCTTCAGGTTTCTCTCAGGAAAGGCCCGGCCATGGCTAAGCGCTTCAGCAAGCGGAATCGTCGGCCCCGTAACGCGAAGGCACTCCGTCGTGCTGTGGTCGGTTTGATTGCGAGTGCGAGCGCGTTTTTAGCGTTCAGCATGACCCCGTTGGCCATGACGCCGTCGGCGCATGCTGATGAGTTTGAGCTGATTGTTGATCCGATCATCAACTCTATTTCGAGCATTGACCCCACGCTGGGTACGGATTTGACTGCTGCGCTGGGGGATTTCACCACTTTCCAGCGGCTGGGACCTCGTGCTGGCGGACTTTAGCAGTTTGGACTCGTTGTTCGGGGCGAGCAGCAGCGTGGCCAGCGTGGTTTCCGAGACCGGCTCGGCGGCGTCGGACACCAGCTCTGCGGCGTCGAGCGCCGATTCTTGGAACACGTTTATCCAAGGGCTTGAACAGGACTGGATTACCAGCCCATTTGGGACCGAAGTCGATAACGCGATCAACACCATGGCGGAAAAGGCTGATCCGGCCATGGTGGGCGATTACTGCGGGTTGATTTGTAACGGCGCCAACGGACTCCCGGGCACCGGAGAAACGGCGGAAACGGCGGATTGCTGCTCGGCGACGGCGGCGCCGGCGGCTCCGGCGCGCCTGGCACCGGCGAGGCCGGCGGTAATGGCGGCGATTCTGGGCTGCTGGGCTACGCCGGCGCCGGCGGGGCCGGCGGAAGCTCAGCGACCGGCGACGGCGGGGCCGGCGGGGCAGGCGGTAATTCCGGCGACCCGCTGACGGGCTACGGCGGGGCCGGCGGCGCGGGTGGATTGAGCACGGCGCCAGGCGGGGTCGGCGGGGCCGGCGGACACGGCGGCAATGGGGGCCTGCTGTTCAGCCACGGTGGGGCCGGCGGGACCGGCGGGGGCTCGATTCTCGGCAACGGTGGGGCCGGCGGGGCCGGCGGGACCGGCGGGCTGCTGTCCGGCATCGGCGGGCCAGCGGCGGGAACGGCGGGGCCGGCGGATTCAGCGATGCTGGCGTCGGGGGTGCCGGCGGGGCCGGCGGCAATGGGGCCTGCTCTTCGGTCCCGCTGGGACCGGCGGGGCCGGCGGGTTCGGCGAGACCACCGGGGGTGCTGGCGGGGCCGGCGGCAATGGGGCTGCCGGCAACGGCGGCGACGGCGGGGACGGCGGGGCCAGCGCGGCCGGCACCGGCGGCGCCGGCGGGACCGGCGGCAATGCGGGCTGCTGCAAGGCGCCGGAGGGGCCGGCGGGGCCGGCGGGTTCGGCGCGACCGCCGGCGGGAACGGCGGGGCCGGCGGCAATGCGGTACGGATCGGCAACGGCGGCGGTGCCGGCGGAGCCGGCGGATAGCTCAGCGGGCACCGGCGGAGCCGGCGGACAGGCGGCAACGCGCCGGCCTGCTTGAGGGGCCCGGCGGGGCCGGCGGGGCCGGCGGAAGCTCAGCGACCGGCGACGGCGGGGCCGGCGGGGTCGGCGGCCACGGCGGCGTCCTACTCTTGGGCACCGGCGGGGCCGGGGGCGAGGGCGGCGCACGGCGCAGTGACCGGCGGCAACGGCGGCCCCGGCGGCCCCGCCGGCCTGGCTCGGCACCGGCGGCAACGGCGGCAACGCCGGGCTTGGCGCGACCCCCGGCACGGCCGGCGTCGGCGGCACCGGCGGGCTGCTGTCGGCCTACCCGGAAATAACGGGTTGACGTAGACGCGGATGCCGTAGATCGTCGAAGTTTCGCGACGGTGTGGACGGTGTGCATGCTTCACTTCCGGCGTGGGCTCTAAAGAGCCATGACGAGCATCGTCAGAAGCGGTATGTGCGTGTGCCCGGAGTGCGACAGGGAGTTCACGGCTATCGAGCAATTCGGCCGTTTCAGCAACGGCACCGCGGGCGGCAACGGCGCGGCCGGCGGGCCGGCGGTGAGGGGGCTCGATCTCAGGTAACTGCATCCCTGGCGCCACCACCCCGTTCAGTACGACGCGAACATTGTCACGGATCAGCTCGATGCCGGTAACCTCCTGGGCGCGATCCTTACCCCGATGTCCGCCAACACGGAACTGATTACGAACGACCTTTTCCTCGGTGCCGAACCCGCCCCGTTTGCGGCCCTAGGTACCGCGGTCAACCTTGCTGAGCTCTTCCCGTAACCGCACCCTCGCGCGGCTCGGTGCCACACCTGCGGCACGCGGTCGCTGCGGTCATCAGAGCCCTCCGCCGCCTTCGGTCCTCGAGGTCCCGGCTCACCGGCGTTGGGCACTAAACGA